>NZ_AP019371.1:6060000-7260000 GCF_004001265.1 Actinoplanes sp. OR16
TTTGCGGGTGGGGTTGTGGGTTGGTCGTTGGTTGAGAATTGCACAGTGGACGCGAGCATCTTGTTTTCTGTGGTTAAGTTGTCAAGGGCGAACGGTGGATGCCTTGGCACCAGGAGCCGATGAAGGACGTGGGAGGCCGCGATAGGCCTGGGGGAGCTGCCAACCTAGCTGTGATCCCAGGGTGTCCGAATGGGGAAACCCGGCACGAGTCATGTCGTGTCATCCGCATCTGAATACATAGGGTGTGTGAGGGGAACGCGGGGAAGTGAAACATCTCAGTACCCGTAGGAAGAGAAAACAACCGTGATTCCGTGAGTAGTGGCGAGCGAAAGCGGATCTAGCCTAAACCTTGTGCGTGTGATAGCTGTCAGGCGTTGCGCAGAGGGGGTTGTGGGACCTGCTTGTCATGGCTGACATCATGACGAAGAGTTACAAAGCTAGCTGCTAGTTGAACGGTGTGGGAAAGCCGACCGTAGAGGGTGAGAGTCCCGTAAACGAAAGTTTCTAGCCTCTTTGCAGTGTTCCCGAGTAGCAGCGGACTCCTAGAATCTGCTGTGAATCTGCCAGGACCACCTGGTAAGGCTGAATACTTCCTGGTGACCGATAGCGGACAAGTACCGTGAGGGAATGGTGAAAAGTACCCCGGGAGGGGAGTGAAATAGTACCTGAAACCGTTCGCCTACAATCCGTCAGAGCCTTAGCTTTTTAGCGGGGTGATGGCGTGCCTTTTGAAGAATGAGCCTGCGAGTTAGTGGCATGTGGCGAGGTTAACCCGTGTGGGGTAGCCGTAGCGAAAGCGAGTCTGAATAGGGCGCTTTTAGTCGCATGTTCTAGACCCGAAGCGGAGTGATCTAGCCATGGGCAGGTTGAAGCGTGGGTAAGACTACGTGGAGGACCGAACCCACCAACGTTGAAAAGTTGGGGGATGACCTGTGGTTAGGGGTGAAAGGCCAATCAAACTCCGTGATAGCTGGTTCTCCCCGAAATGCATTTAGGTGCAGCGTCGCGTGTTTCTTGCCGGAGGTAGAGCACTGGATGGTCTAGGGGGCCCACAAGCTTACTGAAATCAGCCAAACTCCGAATGCCGGTAAGTGAGAGCGCGGCAGTGAGACTGCGGGGGATAAGCTTCGTAGTCGAGAGGGAAACAGCCCAGATCGCCAGCTAAGGCCCCTAAGCGTGTGCTAAGTGGAAAAGGATGTGGGATCGCATGGACAACCAGGAGGTTGGCTTAGAAGCAGCCACCCTTTAAAGAGTGCGTAATAGCTCACTGGTCAAGTGGTTCCGCGCCGACAATGTAGCGGGGCTCAAGCACACCGCCGAAGCTGTGGCATTCACACATTAACTCCGCCAGTTGGCTTGACCGGCTGGTGCAGGTGTGTGGATGGGTAGGGGAGCGTCGTGTTGCGGGTGAAGCGGCGGAGTGATCCAGCCGTGGACGCTACACGAGTGAGAATGCAGGCATGAGTAGCGAATGAAGGGTGAGAACCCCTTCCGCCGGATGACCAAGGGTTCCAGGGGCAGGCTAATCCGCCCTGGGTGAGTCGGGGCCTAAGGCGAGGCCGAGAGGCGTAGTCGATGGATAACGGGTTGATATTCCCGTACCCGCAAAGGAGCGCCAACGACGAACCTCGTGATGCTAACCGCGCAAAGCGCCGGCGGCTTTCGGGCCAAGGGTGTGGAGTCCGGGACCCTCGCGGGTAGTAGTTGAGTGATGGGGTGACGCAGGAAGGTAGATGATCCCGGCCGGTGGTTGTGCCGGGGTAAGCGTGTAGGCCGTACCGTAGGCAAATCCGCGGTGCATGTGGCTGAGACGTGATGCCGAGCCGTTCTGGTGAAGTCATTGATCCTATGCTGCCGAGAAAAGCCTCTAGCGATGTTCCGAGCGGCCCGTACCCTAAACCGACACAGGTGGTCAGGTAGAGAATACCGAGGCGACGGGTGAACTGTGGTTAAGGAACTCGGCAAATTGCCCCCGTAACTTAGGGAGAAGGGGGGCCAGACGCGTGAAGCCCCTTGCGGGTGGAGCGTGGTATGGCCGCAGAGAGCAGGGGGAAGCGACTGTTTACTAAAAACACAGGTCCATGCGAAGTCGTAAGACGATGTATATGGACTGACGCCTGCCCGGTGCTGGAACGTTAAGGGGACCTGTTAGCCAGCAATGGCGAAGCGGAGAACTTAAGCGCCAGTAAACGGCGGTGGTAACTATAACCATCCTAAGGTAGCGAAATTCCTTGTCGGGTAAGTTCCGACCTGCACGAATGGCGTAACGACTTCCCCACTGTCTCAACCACAGGCCCGGCGAAATTGCAGTACGAGTAAAGATGCTCGTTACGCGCGGCAGGACGGAAAGACCCCGGGACCTTTACTATAGCTTGACATTGGTATCCGAATTAGCTTGTGTAGGATAGGTGGGAGCCGGTGAAGCTTGGACGCCAGTTCAGGTGGAGGCATTGTTGAAATACCACTCTGGTTGGTTTGGGTATCTAACTTGCGGCCCTGATCGGGTCGAGGGACAGTGTCTGGTGGGTAGTTTAACTGGGGCGGTTGCCTCCTAAAGGGTAACGGAGGCGCCCAAAGGTTCCCTCAGCCTGGTTGGCAATCAGGTGTTGAGTGTAAGTGCATAAGGGAGCTTGACTGTGAGACTGACGGGTCGAGCAGGGACGAAAGTCGGGACTAGTGATCCGGCACTTGCGTGTGGAAGCGGTGTCGCTCAACGGATAAAAGGTACCCCGGGGATAACAGGCTGATCTTCCCCAAGAGTCCATATCGACGGGATGGTTTGGCACCTCGATGTCGGCTCGTCGCATCCTGGGGCTGTAGCAGGTCCCAAGGGTTGGGCTGTTCGCCCATTAAAGCGGTACGCGAGCTGGGTTTAGAACGTCGTGAGACAGTTCGGTCCCTATCCGCCGTGCGCGTTGGATACTTGAGAAGGGCTGTCCCTAGTACGAGAGGACCGGGACGGACGAACCTCTGGTGTGCCAGTTGTTCTGCCAAGGGCACGGCTGGTTGGCTACGTTCGGAAGGGATAACCGCTGAAAGCATCTAAGCGGGAAGCCTGCTTCGAGATGAGGTATCCCACCACCTTGAGTGGGTAAGGCTCCCAGGAGACTACTGGGTTGATAGGCCGGAGATGTAAGCACGGTAACGTGTTGAGTTGACCGGTACTAATAGGCCGAGGGCTTAACCACCCTAAATTTTCTGCTTGCGTCCACTGTGTGATTCACAGCAAACGAACAACCACCCCGGGATTTAATTCCTGGGTTGTTGGTTGCTCTGCTGACCGTTGTTTCGGTGGTCATAGCGGAGGGGAAACGCCCGGTTACATTCCGAACCCGGTAGCTAAGCCCTCCAGCGCCGATGGTACTGCACTCGGGAGGGTGTGGGAGAGTAGGACGCCGCCGGACTCAACTCATGGAAAGGCCCACCCGGGCGACCGGGTGGGCCTTTTCGTTTTGCCACAGATGTGCCCTTGGGCGTGAATGAACCCGGTTCCAGGGTTGAGTCTTGAGGCTGGTGGGGCATAGGGGGTCAGGAGCTGCTGACACCTGGAGGTTCGACATGACCACGACGGAACAGGGCACGACGTACGGAGTCACCGACGCCTACGAGGGCGACACGCGGTCCCGCGCGCGCCAGGCGGTGTCGACTGCCGGATCCAAGGCGGGGTCGGCCGTGAAGCGGAATCCGAAGTCCAGCGCCGGCGCTCTGCTGGCTCTGGCCGGCGCCGCGGCCGCCGCGGTGTTCCTCGGGCGGCGGCGCGCTGCCGCCAAGGCCACGCCACGGAACAAGCTCGCGGCCTTACTGCATCGGTGATCCCTAGCACCGGCGGTCCGGAGCATCGGTGATCCGCAACAGGGAGCCGGAAGAGGGGGAGCACCCGTGGGTGCTCCCCCTCTTCGTCATGTGCGGTCGCCGGTTATGTAGTCGGCCAAGGTGGAGCGTTCGGTCTCCAGCTCGTCTATCCGGAACTTCACCACGTCACCGATGCTCACCACGCCACCCAGCTGGTTGCCGGTGACCACGGGGACGTGACGGAAGCGGCGTTCCGTCATGAGGCGTTCCACGTCTTCCAGTTGGGCATCCGGGGCGACGGTCCGGACCTGGGTGGTCTGGATGGCGCTCACCGGTTCGGACAGCACTGCCGCGCCTCGGGCCGCGAGGGCTCGGACGATGTCGCGTTCGCTGACGATTCCCTCTACCGATCTGCCGTCCTGTGAGACGACCACCGCACCGATCCGATGCTGTGCCAGAACCTCGAGAAGCCGGGCCACCGGTGTCGCCGGCGGCACGGTCACTACCTGATCTCCCTTGACCCGGAGTATGTCGCTGATCCGCATCGTCCCTCCCTGCATTGGGTCGGCACCGTACAACCTTGATGCCGAACCCGCGGGGCGCTGTCAAGACGATGAATTTCAGAAGACCCTAAAGAGCCAGCTCATGGGTGGCCCATTTGCGCAGGGCGGGGGCCGGGGCGGCGCCGGTCCGGCGGGCGATCACCGTGCCGTCGCGGACCAGCAGGAGTGTCGGGACGGCCTTGATCTGGAAGCGGCGGGACAGCGCCGGCGCGTTGTCGACGTTGACCTTCACGAGCTTGACCTTGCCGGCCAGATCGCGGGCCACCTGTTCGAGGGCGGGACTCAGCTGGCGGCACGGTGCGCACCACGGCGCCCACAGGTCGACGAGCACCGGCACCGGCGACTGGACGGCCACCGTCGTATAGGTGGCGTCGACGGCGTCGACGATCCACGGCAGGGAGGCTTTGCAGGCGGCACAGGACGGCGTGCCCTTGGCGTTGACGGGGACACGGTTGCGCTTGCCGCACGAGGGGCAGGAGACGATGCGAGGTTCCATAGTTGAGTCAAGGATACTCAACTACGGAACCTCGCGGCGGCGACAGGGTCAGCGCACGACGGTCAGGGGGCCTCGGCGGGGTTCCTTGGCCAGGCGGTACTGGCGGGACACCCAGATGACCAGCATGACCAGCGCGGTGTCGCGGAACGCCATCCAGATCGCCGCCGCCGTGGACAGGGCGTCCGGGTCGACGACCTTCTGCAGGATCACGCCGGACACGGCGGCCAGGGCCGCCGCCGCGGCGAACCGGGTGAGGACGACGCTGCGCTGCCGGAAACGGTCGCCGTGGCCGAGCCAGTAGCCGGGGAGCAGGCGGCTCATCATCATCACGAAGAGCACGGCCGGGATGGCGGCCACCATGGCGTAGGTGAGCGAGGTCAGCAGCCCGGCGCCGTTCAGCGTCGCGGCCACGGCGGAGGCGGTGGCCAGCATGATGACGTCGAAGCGGTGGTTGCCGAAGCGGGACTGGGCGAGCAGCCAGAGGGCGGCGACCGCCACGGCCGGCAGCATGACCGGGCTCATCGACAGGGGACCGGCCGCGGCCCACGCCACGACGAGATAGGCCGCGGCGAACGCGGCGGAACGGGCGGCATAGCGGTTGATGCTCATCGGCCTGCCAAAGCGGTAGGGGGACGGATCCCAGGGCCGGTCCGATCGGCAGGACAGGCGCGGAGTTGAGCATGAATCGAGAAGGAATCGACGAGCCGAACCCACTACCGTTGACGGCGCTGCCGAACGAGGGGGACAGATGAGCACCGAAACGCACGTCGCGGACAGCCACGATCTGATCCGGGTGCAGGGCGCCCGGGTGAACAATCTGAAGGACGTGACGATCGAGATCCCGAAACGGCGGCTGACGGTCTTCACCGGCGTGTCCGGGTCGGGCAAGAGCTCGCTGGTGTTCGGCACGATCGCGGCCGAGTCGCAGCGGATGATCAACGAGACCTACAGCGCGTTCGTGCAGGGGTTCATGCCGACGCAGGCCCGGCCCGACGTCGACGTGCTGGACGGGCTGACCACCGCGATCATCGTGGACCAGGAGCGGATGGGCTCCGACCCGCGCTCGACGGTCGGCACCGCCACCGACGCCAACGCGATGCTGCGGATCCTGTTCAGCCGGCTCGGCGACCCGTACATCGGCTCGCCGCAGGCCTTCTCCTTCAACGTGGCGTCGATCTCCGGGGCGGGCGCGGTCACCATCGAGAAGGCCGGGCAGACCACGAAGGAACGGCGCAGCTTCAGCATCGTCGGCGGGATGTGCTCGCGGTGTGAGGGCCGCGGATCGGTGACCGACTTCGACCTGACCGCGCTCTACGACGACACCAAGTCGATCAACGAGGGTGCCCTGACCATCCCCGGGTACAGCCTGGACGGCTGGTATGGCCGGATCTTCCGTGGCTGCGGCTGGTTCGACTGCGACAGGCCGATCAAGGACTGGACGAAGAAGGAGCTCGACGCCCTCCTCTACAAGGAGCCCACGAAGATCAAGGTCGAGGGCATCAACCTCACCTACGTCGGCCTGATCCCGCAGATCCAGAAGTCGTTCCTGTCCAAGGACGTGGACGCGATGCAGCCGCACATCCGTGCCTTCGTCGAACGGGCGATCACGTTCACCACCTGCCCCGACTGCGACGGCACCCGGCTGTCCGAGCTGGCCCGGTCCTCGAAGATCAAGGGGATCAGCATCGCCGACGCCTGCCGGATGCAGATCAGCGACCTCGCCGCGTGGGTGACCGGGCTGGACGCGCCGGGCGTGGCGCCGCTGCTCGGCAAACTGCGGCACACCCTGGACTCCTTCGTCGAGATCGGGCTCGGCTATCTGTCGCTCGACCGGCCGTCCGGCACGCTGTCCGGCGGGGAGGCGCAGCGTACGAAGATGATCAGGCATCTCGGCTCCGCTCTGACCGACGTCACCTACGTCTTCGACGAGCCGACGATCGGTCTGCACCCGCACGACATCCAGCGGATGAACGAGCTGCTGCTACGGCTGCGCGACAAGGGCAACACGGTTCTCGTGGTCGAGCACAAGCCGGAGGCGATCGCGATCGGCGACCGGGTCGTCGACCTCGGGCCGGGCGCCGGGACCGCGGGCGGCACGATCTGCTTCGAGGGCACCGTCGAGGAACTGCGCAAGAGCGACACCCTGACCGGCCGGCACCTGGACGACCGGGCCCGGCTCAAGGAGCAGGTCCGCACGCCCTCCGGCAAGCTGGAGATCCGCGGCGCCACCCGGCACAACCTGCGGGACGTGGACGTCGACGTGCCGCTGGGTGTCCTGGTGGTGGTGACCGGGGTGGCCGGGTCGGGCAAGAGCTCGCTCATCCACGGATCGGTGCCGGCGAGCGCCGGAGTGGTCTCGGTGGATCAGGTGCCGATCAGGGGTTCACGTCGCAGCAATCCCGCGACGTACACGGGAATGCTCGAACCGATCCGCAAAGCCTTCGCCAAGGCGAACGGCGTGAAGCCGGCGCTGTTCAGCGCGAACTCGGAGGGCGCCTGCCCGGCGTGCAACGGCAACGGCGTGATCTACACGGATCTGGCGATGATGGCCGGCGTGGCGACGCCCTGCGAGGAGTGCGAGGGCAAGCGGTTCCAGGCGGCCGTCCTGGAGTACCGGTTCGGCGGCCGGAACATCAGCGAGGTGCTCGGCATGTCGGTTGCCGAGGCCGAGGAGTTCTTCGGGGCGGGCGAGGGGCGGATCCCGGCCGCGCACGCGATCCTGAAGCGGCTCGTCGACGTGGGACTCGGCTATCTGAGTGTGGGCCAGCCGCTCACGACGCTCTCCGGTGGCGAGCGGCAGCGGCTCAAGCTGGCGACGCACATGGCCGACAAGGGCGGGATCTACGTGCTCGACGAGCCGACCACCGGCCTGCACCTCGCCGACGTCGACAACCTGCTCGCGCTGCTGGACCGGCTCGTCGACGCGGGCAAGTCGGTGATCGTCATCGAGCATCACCAGGCGGTCATGGCCCATGCCGACTGGATCATCGACCTGGGCCCGGGAGCGGGCCACGACGGTGGCAAGGTCGTCTTCGAGGGAACCCCGGCCGACCTGATCGCGGACCGCTCCACACTGACCGGCGAGCACCTTTCGGAATACGTCAGCGCGCCTCAGGGAACGTGATCATCGCCTGCTGAGTCAGGAAACGGAGCAGGGGACGGAGTTCGGCCGGCACCGTCGGCTCGGCCACGGTGCCGCGCCAGTGCCGGCCTCCGCATTGCAGGGTCAGGTCGTAACGCAGCAGGTCCGCACGGCAGGGGGCCAGGATCTTGGCGCCCAGGCGGGTGAGGTCGAGGGCACGGACGAGGTTGGAGAGTCGGCGGGCGTCGGGTTCGGGCAGGGTGGCGGAGTCCATGACGACGTGCAGGGATCGGCCGGCGTAACCGCCCGATCGTCGTAGCTCCGCGCGGACGGATTCGGTCACTGGGTCCTCCTCAGGCGGCAACCATCGGATGTCTGTGAACATGGCACCGACCCGACTCCGGCGCTGTCGGGTTCCCAACAGTTTCCGGCGGATCCGCATGAGTGAGTGAAAGCCTACTATTCCTATAGGGTCACGGGCATGAATATGATGATCCGGTCGGCCGCCGTGGCTGCCGCGTTCACGCTGGTCCTGGGCGCGGCGGCGACACCGGCCTCGGCAGCCGCTGCCGCGTCCGGCCCGGCCGCACCGCAGAACCCGTACACCGCACCGGCCGGCGGCGCCTCGACGCACGGCGATAGCGCCTCCGCCAAGACGTTCACCGGCCGCGGCCCGGCCGGCAGCGCGGTCAAGGTCACCCGCTCGACGCTGCTCTCCGCCTGCCCGACCCTGCTGCACGGCGCCGACGGGCAGCTGCTCGGCCTCTGCACCGAGTACATCGGCCAGGCGCCCGCCCTGCACCTGCTCGATTCCAGCGACGGCGACTCCCTCGCCAAGCTGCCGATCGCGAAGGGCACGCTGCTCGGCGGGGTCTACGCGTACGTCGACAACCAGGATCGGGTCGTCATCGTCGACGGCAACCGCGATCTGCTGAGGATCTCGCACGCCGGTGGCGCCCTCACCGTCGTCGAGAGGACCCCGCTGGCCGCGGTCATCGCTTCCGGGGACGCGGTCGTCGGGGTGGTTCCGGCGTACGACGGAAAGGTCTGGTTCGTCACCGCGGCCGGCCTGGTCGGCGCCGTGGACACCGCGACCGGCGCCGTCTGGAGCCATCAGCTGCCGGCCGGGGAGAAGGTGGCGAACAGCATCTCCACCGTGCCGGGCCGGTTCGCCGTCACGAGCGACCGGGCGGTCTACGTCTTCGACACCGCGCGGAAGAGCCTCCTCTGGCGGTACGCGTACGACCGCGGTCCGGCCCGCAAGCCCGGTCAGCTCTCCTGGGGCAGCGGCGCGACACCGGTCTTCTTCGGCCCGGTGACCGGTTATGACTACGTGGCGATCACCGACAACGCCGACCCGCACATGAACCTCGTGGTGCTGCGGACCGACGGGCCCGGCACCCCGGTCTGCGTCCAGCCCCTCTTCACCGGCCGCGCGGCGAGCGGCACCGAGAACGCGCCGGTCGCGGTGGGGCGCAGCGTCTTCATCACCAACACGTACGGATACGACTACCCCGCTCTGCCGGACGACGCCGGGACGAGCGTGCCCGCGAACGCCGGCTTCGACGGCGGGGTGGCCCGGATCGACGTCGACGCCGCCGGGACCGGGTGTGCGGTGACGTGGCAGATCAGCACCCGCAGCGCCGCCCTGCCGCGCCTTTCGGTGACCGACGGCAAGATCTACACGGCGATCCAGGACGGGATTCTCGGTGACGCCGACCCGTTCTACTTCGCGGCCATCGACTCCGGCACCGGCGCCGTCAGCGACAAGGCGCTGCTCGGGTTCGGTCTGGTCAACCCGCTGCAGACGGCCGGGACCGCGATTGACCGCAGCTATTTCCAGGGAACCGTGACGGGATTGCTGACCATCAAGCCCCAATGATGAATTTTCGGGTCCGCACTCGTCATATAGGCGTGACGACTTCACGAGGGAGGATGACGTGATGGGTGCGGACACGACACTGGCCGAACCGGGAGTGAGCTGGAGCGAGGCCGAGCGGTACCGGCGGGAGCTGCACGTGCACTGCTACCGGATGCTCGGCTCGTTCGAGGACGCCGAGGACACCGTGCAGGAGACGTTCCTGCGGGCCTGGCGGCGGCGGGAGACGTTCGAGGGGCGGTCGACGTTCCGGGCCTGGCTCTACCGGATCGCCACGAACGCCTGCCTCGACCTGCTCGCCAAACGCCGCCCGCAGCCCGCGACCGGTGGCGAGGTGCCGTGGTTGCAGCCCTACCCGGACGCGCTGCTCGACGAGCTGCCGGCGGCCGGCGCGGACGAGCCGGAGGCGCTCGCCGTGGCGCGGGAGACGATCGAGCTGGCGTACGTGGTCGCGGTCCAGCATCTCGCGCCGCGCCCGCGGGCCGTGCTGATCCTGCGGGACCTGCTCGGCTGGCCGGCGAAGGACGTCGCGGAGCTGCTCGGCGACTCGGTCAACTCGGTGAACAGCGCGCTGCAGCGGGCCCGGGCGGGCATGCGTGAGCATCTGCCCGCCGAGCGCCAGGACTGGACCGGCGCGGAGGGCGATGCCGCTACGCGTGACCTGGTCCGCCGGTTCACCGACGCGAGTCTGGACACGGACATCCCGGCCCTCACCGCGATGCTGCGCGAGGACGTCCGCTATGCGATGCCTCCGACCCCCGGTCTGTACGCCGGCCGCGACGTGGTGATCGGCGATTGGCTGGACCAGGGCTTCGCCGAGATGACCGGGCTGCGGGCCGTCCCCACCACGGTGAACCGGCAGCCGGCGGTCGCGTGCTACCACTGGCGGGAGAGCGAGGGCGCCTACCTGCCGCTCACGATCGACGTCCTGCGCATCAGCGGCGGCGCGATCACCGAGATCTTCATCTTCCACAGCGACCGGTTCCCGAGTCTCGGCCTCCCGGACCGGCTGCCGGCCGGGAGTGGGGAGTGATCGCGATGACCGGTGGTTTCCGCAGGCTCGTCCTCACCGGCATCGCCGGCACTGCTGCGGCGGTGGCGCTGACCACCTTCGCCGCCGCTGTCGCCGAGGCCGCCGGGGTCGGATTCGTGATCCCCGGCGGCGGTGGCGAGGCGATCCCGTTGTCCGGGTTCGCCGTGGTGACCGGCCTCTTCTCGGTCGTCGGCGTGGTGATGGCCGCCGCGTTCCTGCGGTGGAGCGCTCACCCCGCCCGGCGGTTCCTGGTGACGTCGGTGGCGCTGACCATGATCTCGCTGGTCCCGCCGCTGATCTCCGGAGCGAGCGCCGGGACCGTCACCGTCCTCATCGTGCTGCACCTCGTCGCCGCGGCGGTGATGATCCCGGCGCTGACGAAGGTCCTCAGTGCAGGATCGGGATCAGGTGCGTCACCCGCTCCAGCAGCTCGGCCGGCGTGAACGGCTTGACCAGGTACTCCTCGGCGCCGACCACGCGACCGAGCTCCATGTCGGACGGCTCGCCGTTGCCGCAGATGATCACCGGGATCTGGGCGGTCTCCGGGGACGAGTGCAGCTCGTAGACGAAACCCAGCCCGTTGAGCTTGCGGGTCGTCACGTCCAGGACGATCAGCGACGGGTGCTCGCCGGCCGCGAGGGACATCGCGGTGAGGCCGTTGTCGGTGACCAGGGCGCGGTACCCGGCGGCCCGCAGCTCCTCGGCGATCAGCTCACGGCACTCCTCGTCGTCCTCGACGACCAGGACGGTGGGGGGCTCCAGAGCCGCCGCCCAATCCTCAACCCGCCAGAGGCCGTTCGCGTGCGCGTCGCTGAACGTGATCGTGGTGGTGGGGGACTGGGGCATTCTCGGCTCCTTCGAACGCTGGGACACCTCTGATCGGTCGGACGTTCATGACCTGCAGGAATGACCGCGTTGCAGTACGGGAGCAGGGGGCGGTGGTGACACGGCCGGAGTGACCGGTTAGGTTAGGGTTACCTTATCGCGATGCCTGGGGAGGCGACCGTGACCCAGACCGCCGTGCCTACGACCGAGGCGCCCCCGTTCCGGTTCTTCCCGGTCGAGGTGCTCCGGGTCGACCGGCTCAGCCCGAACTTCGTCCGGGTGACCTTCACCGGTGACGACCTGGACCGGTTCGCCGACAACGGCTACGACCAGCGGATCAAGCTCATCCCGCCGCTGGAGGGCTCCGGCTTCGACCACATGCCGGAGGGCCTGGACTGGTACACCCAGTGGCGCGACCTGCCCGAGGAGCGCCGCAACCCGATCCGCACCTACACGGTCCGCGGCGTGCGCCGGCACCTGCGCGAGGTCGACGTCGACATGGTGCTGCACGGTGTGAGCGGCCCGGCGTCGCGATGGGCGGTCAGTGCCCGTCCCGGGACGAAGGCGCTGCTCATGGGTCCGAACGCGGACTTCGCGGGCAGCGCGGGCGGCATCGACTTCCACCCGCCGGTCGCCACCCGGCGCATCCTGCTCGGCGGCGACGAGACCGCCGTCCCGGCGATCGCCTCGATCCTGGCCAAGCTGCCGGCCGACGCGATCGGCGAGGCCGTCCTCGAAGTCCCGGAGGCCGCCGACCGCCTGGAGATCAGCGCGCCTGCCGGCTTCCGTGTGACCTGGTTGTCGCGGGACGGAGGCGTACACGGAACGGGGTTGATCCCGGAGATCGAGGCGGCCGCCCAGCGTCTGCTCGGCGACTGCACCAAGCCGGTCGGGGTCGATCTCGAGGACATCGACGTCGATCACGACATCCTCTGGGAGGTCCCGGACGGGACCGAGACCACGATCGACGGCTTCTACGCCTGGCTCGCCGGCGAGGCCGGAGTGATCAAGACGCTGCGCCGTCACCTGGTCAGCGGCTGTGGCGTCGACCGGCGTGCGGTGGCCTTCATGGGCTACTGGCGCCTCGGCAAGGCGGAGTGCTGACCCCGGCGCTCCACGATCGTCATCGGGGCCGTTCCGCGATCGCCGGATCGGGCTAGACGCGGAATGCCGCCACGACCTCGCGTAGTTCGCCGGCCACGGTGGTCAGTTCGCTGACCGACGCCTCGGCCTCGCCCAGCGCCGAGGTCGTGGCGTGCGCGGCGCTCGCCACCGCGTTGATGCTGCCCGCGATGTTGGAGCTGCCGTTCGCGGCCTCGCCGATGCTGCGGCTCATCTCGTTCGTCGTGGCGGTCTGCTCCTCGACCGCCGACGCGATCGTCACCTGGTAGTCGTTGATCTCGGAGATGATCCGGGAGATCTCCTGGATGGCGACGACGGCGCTGGCCGTGTCCGCCTGGATCGCCTGAACGCGCTGAGAGATGTCCTCGGTCGCCTTCGCGGTCTCCTGGGCGAGATCCTTCACCTCGGTCGCCACCACGGCGAACCCCTTGCCGGACTCACCGGCGCGGGCTGCCTCGATCGTCGCGTTCAGGGCCAGCAGGTTCGTCTGCTCGGCGATCTGCGTGATCACCTTGACCACGTTGCCGATCTCCTCGGACGAGGTGCCCAGCTTCGCCACCGTGTCGTTGGTGGTCTGCGCGACGCCGACCGCGCCCGAGGCCACCTGCGCGGCGCTGTTGGCGTTCTGCGAGATCTCCCGGATCGACGCGCCCATCTCGTCGCTGCCGGCCGCGACCGACTGCACGCTCGCCGACACTTCGCCGGCCGTGCCCGCGACCAGGTTCGCCTGCTCGGCGGCCTCCCGCGCCTCGGCGTCCAGCCGATTGGTGATCATGCTGAGCCGCTGGGTGACGTCGCCGAGCACGTCGGCGCCGTGCGTGAGCTTGCGGACGCTGGTGATCAGGCCGTCGCGTGCCCGGTTCGTGGCCTCGGCCATCTGGCCCAGCTCGTCCCGGGACCGCACCTCGGCCGGAACCGTCAGATCGCCGTCGGCGACCGCGCTGAGCGCCCGGGAGACCGTCGCGAGCTGCCGCTTGATCAGCTGCATCACGCCGTAGCCGATGAACGCCGCGATGACGATGCCGATCACCAGGCCGAGGATCGTGATGAGGCGGGCCCGGTTGTACGACTCCGTCCCGTGCACGGCCATCGCGTCCGCGTCGGCCTCCTCGGCGGTCTGCAGCGCGTCCATCGTGTCGGTGATCGTGGCGTCCGAGGTGTTGAACGCCGCGAGGATCTGGTCGGCGGCCGGCATCTCGAAACCGGCAGGCGGCGCCTGACCGAAGATGATCACGGTGCTGAGCCCGCGGTGGTAGATCACGGCCTCGGAGAACGCCTGGAGCTTCTCCAGCCGGTCGCCGGCGCCGGACCTGGTCGCGATCTGCTCATAGACGGCGACCGCCTCGTCGATCTTCGTGGACGCGTCCGCGGCCTGGTCGAGGCCGGCCTGCTTCAGCTGCGCGTTGTTCCCGGACTCGCCGGCGCTGTACTTGAGGGCGCTGCGGAAGTATTCGGTGAGGCCGCCGCGCATGTCGGCGATCTGCTCCATGCTGTCGACGTGCTGGCTCTTCATCCTCTGCAGGTCGTCGCGGAGCTCGGCCATCCGGGTGAGCGCCACGATGGTGACGCCCAGCGCCACGAGCGCCACGCAGAAGGCCGCCACGGTGCTCTTGATCAGCAGACTCCGGTCGCCGAGGAGCCGCTCCAGTAAACCCCGCATGAGATTCACCTTAGAGGCTTTTGTCCGGCTATCCGGCAGGGTTGGCTCCCTGGACCAGGGCGATGCTGCACCGGGCGCGGTGCAGCAGGTGACGGCCGACCGACGGGCGCAGCGCCATCCGCAAGGCCCGGCGCACCCGGGCCCCGGCCACCACGAGCTGCGCGCCCGCGGCGGCCTCGGCGAGCACCTCGCCGGGCGGCCCGACCAGGACCTCGGTCGTGACCGGCACCGACGGGAAACGCCGCCGCCAGCAGTCGACGATCTCCTGGAGACGGCGGCGCTCGGCGGCCACCGCGTCCAGGTTGCGCTCGCAGAGCAGGTCACGGCCGCCGTCCGGCACCGGCCAGCCGTGCACCGCGCGCACCGGGACACCCCGCACCGCCGCCTGCTCGAACGCGAAGCCGAGCACCGTCGCGGCGGTGGGGGAGTCGTCGACGCCGGCCAGCACCGGGTCGGTGGCCCGTGGCTCGCCGCGGACCACGACGACCGGGCAGCGGGCGTGGGTGCTCACCGACGCGGCGGTCGAGCCGAGCAGGGCCCGGACCCCGGAGTGCCGCGGCCCGCCGACCACGAGCAGGCCGGCGTCGGCGCCGCGCTGGGTGAGCGCCACCGCGGCGGTGCCGTGCTCGACCCGGGCGCGGACCCGCACCCCGGGATGGGTGTCCGCGGCGGTCGCGATGGCCCGGCCCAGCATGTCGCCGACCGCGTCGTCGGTCTCCGCGTCCGGGTAGACCGCGGCAGCGGGCATCATCGCCGCCGCCGGGACATAGGTGGGCCATTCGTAGGCATAGAGCAGCTCGACCGGCGCATCGACGCGCTGTGCCTCGTCCAGGGCCCAGCGCGCCGCCTTGCGGGCGTCGGGAGAGCCGTCGTAACCCACCACGATCCGCTGGTCGGGCATCGGGCCCACCTCCTCGGCGTTCTTAACCCACGATCGTCGTGTCTGGACGCCTACGCGGCAAGAGCCGTCAGGACCGCTTCCGCGACTCCGGTGGAGGACGCGGGGTTCTGTCCGGTGACGAGGTTTCCATCCGTGACGACGTGCGGCTGCCAGTCGGCGGCGCCGGTGTGCTTGCCGCCCTGCGCCTCCAGTGTGCTCTGCAGAAGGAACGGAACGGCCTCGGTCAGGCCGACTGCCGCCTCCTCGGAGTCGGTGAACGCGGCGATGTTCCTACCGGCCACGATCGGCGAGCCGTCGGAGAGGGTGATGCCGGCCAGCGCGGCCGGGCCGTGGCAGACGGCCGCGACCACGCCGCCGCGCTCGTACAGGGTCCGGGCGAAGGCGGCGAGGTCGGCGTCCTTCGGGAAATCGAAGACCGCGCCGTGTCCGCCGGCGAACAAAACGGCGTCGTAGTCGGACTGATCCACATCGGCGAACCGGGGAGTGGACCTCAGCTTCGCCTGGACCTCGGGGTCCTCGGTGAACGCCTTCTGGATCGGGTCGGTCAGGTCGGCGCCGTCGACCGGGGGCTCGCCGCCGGCCACGCTGACGAAGTCGACGGTGTAACCGGCCTCGGAGAAGACGTGCCACGGGTGCGCGGCCTCGGGCAGGTAGTAACCGGTCGGGCGGATGCCGGCCAGGTCGCCGTGGCTGGTCAGAGCGATGAGGATCTTGCGCGTCGAAGTCATGACCAGATCCTGGCGCAGCCGAGCCATCAGTGACCAAGAGGTTTCCGGCTAGCAAGCCATAGGATTACTGATATGTCGTCCCGCGTCTCGCTCGATCTGCTGCACACCTTCCTGGCCGTCCACCGGGCCGGGACGCTGACCCGCGCCGCCGAGGTGCTCGGGCTCTCCCAGCCGACCGTGACGGCGCAGCTGCGCACCCTGGAGACGCAGCTCGGACAGGCACTCTTCGTCCGGGGCGCTCGCGGTGTCACCCCCACGCCCGCCGCCGACGATCTGGCCCGGCGGCTGGACGGGCCGCTCGACGCCCTCGCCGGGGTGGCCGGCTCGCTCGGCAGTGAGCCGGACCGGACCCTGCTGCTCGGCGGGCCGGCCGAGCTGATGACCGAGCGGGTGTTGCCCGCGCTGGCCGGGACGATCGGCGGCGGAGTGAGCGTGCGGGTCCGGCTGGGGCTCGCCGACGACCTGCTCGCCGACCTGTCGGCCGGGCAGCTCGACCTGGTCGTCAGCGCTGTTCGCCCACGACGGGCGGGGTTGCACGCCGAGCCGCTCTGCGACGAGGAGTTCGTCCTGGTCGGCACCTCCGATGTTTCGGATAAGCCGCTCTTGTCGTACGCCGAGGACATGCCGATCATCCGGCGCTGGTGGCGGCACGTGCTGGGGAGCCCGCCTCCGAAACGTGCCGTCCTCGTGGTCCCCGACCTGCGGGCGCTGCGAGCCGCGGCCCTGGCGGGTATCGGTGTGACCGTTCTGCCCCGCTATCTGATAGCGGACGACCTCAAGAACGGCTCACTCCGAGATCTCCATCCCACCGACGATCCGCCGATCAACACCCTCTACCTCGCTACCCGGGCGGCCGTGAAGGACGCCCCGCACGTGGCGTCGGCCCGGCGGGCGCTGCTGACGGCAGCCCGGACCTGGTGACCTCGGCCAGCCACGGCTCGACCACCTCGCCCAGGAGGGCGGCCAGCGCGGCCGCCGATCCGCGGCTCAGCGGCCCGAACGACTCCCGGACCGCGCCACGGGCCACCGCGATGGTCCGTTCCAGCACTTCACGCCCGGAAGCGGTCGGGCACAGCCAGACCTTGCGGCGGTCACCGGAATCGGGGGCACGCGAGATCAGCCCGGCCCCTTCCAGGCGGTCGGCGAGCGGCGTGATCGAGGACTGCTGCACGTGCAGGAGCCGGGCCAGCGCGCCACCGGTCAGCCCGTCGTGCTCGCCGAGCATGTAGAGCGCGAGCAGGTCCATCGCCGGCATCCCGGCCTCCAGGGCGGCCTCCTCGACGGCGGTCTGTACCAGCCGGCCGGCGTGCAGGGCGAGATAGCCGAGTTCGAGCCCACCCGGCGAACGGCCCAACGGCTGCGTCACGAATGCTTCATCGGCCGGAACATTCGGGGGCTGAAAGGTTACCGGGATCACGTGTCCGAGGTGCGGGATCGGAAACAAGGATTTGATCTTCGCTGGCTAGCATCCTCGCGCCGCAAGGGTTTGTTTACTTTTCAGGGAGACGAGAGATGGCTGTCAAGGCCGAATACCTGTGGGTCGACGGAACTCAGCCGACCGCGAAGCTGCGTTCCAAGACCAAGATCCTGGCCGACGGCGCCGAGCCTCCCATCTGGGGCTTCGACGGCTCCAGCACCAACCAGGCGCCCGGTGACAAGTCGGACTGCGTGCTGCGCCCGGTCTTCACCTGTCCGGACCCGATCCGGGGTGGCAACAACATCCTGGTGCTGTGCGAGGTCGAGCTGATCGACGGCACCCCGCACCCGACCAACACCCGCGCCGCCGCGCGTGAGGTCGCCGCGAAGTACGCCGACCAGGAGCCGATCTTCGGCATCGAGCAGGAGTACACCTTCTTCCAGGACGGCCGCCCGCTCGGCTTCCCGGTCGGCGGCGGCTTCCCGGCCCCGCAGGGTGGCTACTACTGCGGCGTCGGCGCCGACGAGGTCTTCGGCCGCGAGATCGTCGAGAAGCACATGGACGCCTGCCTCGAGGCCGGCCTGAACCTCTCCGGCATCAACGCCGAGGTCATGCCGGGTCAGTGGGAGTTCCAGATCGGCCCGGTCGCCGCGCCGCAGGTCGCCGACGAGCTCTGGGTCGCCCGCTGGCTGCTCTACCGCATCGCCGAGGACTACGGCGTGTCCGCGACCCTCGACCCGAAGCCGGTCAAGGGCGACTGGAACGGCGCCGGCGCGCACACCAACTTCTCCACGAAGGCGATGCGCGAGGGCTACGACGCGATCATCGCGGCCGCCGAGGCGCTGGGCAAGAAGCGCCAGGAGCACGTCGACGGTTACGGCGCGGGCATCGACCAGCGCCTCACCGGCCTGCACGAGACCGCCCCGTGGACCGAGTACAGCTACGGCGTCTCGGACCGCGGCGCGTCGGTGCGCATCCCGTGGCAGGTCGAGAAGGACGGCAAGGGCTACATCGAGGACCGCCGCCCGAACGCCAACGTCGACCCCTACGTCGTCACCTACCTGATGATCGACACGATCTGCTCGGCCCTGGCCGAGAGCTGATCCCTCCGCGCGGGGGCCCGCGGGCCCCCGCGCGCTAGGCTTCCAGCGATGTACGAGGTGACGCCCGGCGACCCGCTGTCCCCGGTGATCCTGCACGTTCCGCACGCTTCGCGGGAGATCGTCGAGTCAGGCCTCCTGATCGGTCCTCTCCAGATCGCCGAGGAGCTCGACCACCTCACCGACGCGCACACCGACCTGATCGCGTCCCGGGCCGCCGCGATGGCCGCCCGCCGGCCGTTCACCCTGGTCAACCGGTTGTCCCGGCTGGTCGTCGACCCCGAGCGGTTCCCCGGTGAGGACGAGGAGATGCTCGCTTCCGGGATGGGCCCGGTCTACACCCACGGCTACGCCGGCCGCCGGTTGCGCGCCGATGACCCGTCGCTCACGGCGGCGCTGCTCGACGAGTACTTCCATCCGTACGCCGCCGCGATGACCGCGCTGGTGCGCGACCGGCTGGCCGTCACCGGGCGGGCGGTCGTCGTCGACGTGCACTCCTATGCCACCGAGGTTCTGCCGTACGAGTTGCATCGCGACGGGCCCCGCCCGCCGATCTGCCTCGGCACCGACCCGGTCCACACCCCGGGCCGGCTGCTCGGCGCCGCCCGGACGGCCTTCCCGGACTCCGCGCTGAACAGTCCCTTCGCTGGCTGCTACGTCCCGCTCGACTACTGGGGACGGGAACCGGCCGTCGCGGCCCTGATGATCGAGATCCGCCGTGACCAGTACATGCGCGAGCCCGGTGGCGAACCGGGAGCCGGACTCGACGCGATCGCCCGCGCGCTCGCCGCGCTCATCGACGCTGTCCCCTGATGGGTGGGGGCGTTCCGGGATGCCGGGTGACATGATGAGCCGGTCATGCTGTTACCGCGTCGGAAGGGTGTGGCGGCCGATGGCGAAATTCGAGGCACGTACCTCCGCCGAACCCGGCCGGGTCACGGTGACGCTCAGCGGCGAGTGCGACCTCTCCGCCCGTGAGCACCTGACCTCGGTGCTGCTCGACGCGCTGAGCCGTGCCAAGGCCGTCTTCGTGGACATGGCCCTCCTGACCTTCCTCGACTCCAGCGGGGTGCACAGCCTGATCACCGCACATCACGCCGCCAAGCACACCGGCGCGCGGGTCTACATCGTCGGCGCCGGGGGGCCGGTCGCGGCGGTCCTCGATCTGACCGGGGTCGGCGACCTGCTCCGCGCGCCCGCCGAAGAGCGCCGCCATGTCTGAGCCGATCGTGTTCGAGGCGAGCATGTCCGACGGCGGCGACGGGATGTCGTACGCGGTGCCCGACGACCTGCGTGCCGTCCGGGCGTTCGTCACCGAGCGGGCCGTCGCGCTCGGGATGACCGAGGGCCGCATCGACCTGCTCACCCTCGCGGTGAGCGAGCTGACCACCAACACGCTGCAGCACACGACCGGTGGCGGGCACATCCGGATCTGGGCCGAGGACGGCCGGCTGGTCTGCGACGTGGTCGACCGCGGTGCCGAGCGCCCGTTCGGCCGGGCCATGCCGGCGGCGGAGGCGGTGCGCGGGCGTGGGCTGGCGATCGTCGAGCGGGTCTGCGACGCGGTCTACACGGCGGCGATCCCGGGCGGCACCCTGGTCCGGATCTGCCTCGACCTCTGAGGACTAGGCGGTCACCCGGATCGTCAGCGTGCAGGTGTCGTCGTCCGGGCTGGGCGCGTGCAGCAGCCGGTGGACCCGGGTGAGCTGGTCGGCGCCCGGCGTCGCCGACACCGACGACAGGTGGTCGCGCACCTCGGCCGTCCGGTCCGCCGTCCGGCGCTCCACCAGGCCGTCGGTGTAGAAGAGCACCAGATCGCCGGGTTCCAGGCGGGCGTTCGCGACCGGGAAGTCCTCCTCCGGCTCGGCGCCGAGCAGCAGGCCGGGTGGCCGCGCCAGCTCGCTGCTCGCGCCGTCGCGGGCGAGCAGCGGCGCCAGGTGGCCGGCCCGGGCCCACGGCAGCGTCCGGGTGCGAGGGTCGTAGACGGCGACCAGCGCCGTGCCGGTGATGCCGAGCTGGGTGCAGAGCCGGTTCATGTGCTGCAGCAGCACGCCGGGCTCGCGGATGCCGATGGACAGCCACGCGACCAGGGCGAACCGCAGATGGGCCATCCCGTTCGCCGCCTCCAGGCCGTGGCCGGCGACGTCGCCGATCGCGAGCGCCACGAGGCCGTCGGGCAGGGTCTGCGCGTGGTACCAGTCGCCGCCCACCTGCACGGTGCTCTCGGCCGGCAGGTAACTGACCATCGCCTCCAGGCCGTCCAGGGCGAACGGCTCGGGCGGCACCGGCTGGATCATGCGCTGGAGCTGGCCGGCCAGGCGGTGCTCGGCCAGGGCGGTCATCTCCCGGGTACGCAGCTGGTCGCTGAGCCGCTCGATCTCGGTGCGGGTGTCGACGCGGGCGGTGACGTCTTGGACCACCGCGTAGATCTTCACCGGGCTGCCGGCGGCGTCGCGGGCCACGTCGGAGAGGATCCGCAGGTGCTTGACCGCGCCGGAGCCGACCCGGAACCGGACCGTCACGTCGGAGGTGCCGCCGCTGTCCAGGGTCTGCCAGGCCGTCTCGGCGAGCCCGCGGTCCTCGGGGAGCATCGCCTGCGCCTGCTGCGCGCGGGACAGCGGCCCCTCGGAGGCGTCCCGCTCGAAGATCCGGAACATGCCGGGGGACCAGTCGCTGCGGCCGCTCGCCAGGTCGAATTCGGACCAGCCCAGGCTGCCGAGCGACTCGGTGTGCTCGAGGCGGCGCTGGTGCTCGTCGACGCGCTGCCACCAGACCAGCAGGCCGCCCAGCACGCGGTGCACGCTGACCTCGAACCGGGATTCGGCGGCGACGCCGGGCTGGCGTTCCTCGTAGCGGAACTCGTCGAGCCGGCCGGGCTCGCCGGTGCGCAGCACTTCGCAGTAGAGCTTCCAGAGTGGGCCGCCCACCATGGACGGATAGAGCACGCTGAGGAGCTGGTCGATCCGCTGGGTGCCACGGCCGTGCAGGTCGCTCACCTGGCCGCTGGTCGCGGCGACCCGGAAGTCGGCGGGACCGGACTGCGGGGAGTCGGACACCGGCAGCAGGAAGGTGCAGCCCACCGGGATCACGGCGAGCAGTTCGCGCACCACGGCCTCAACCGCCATCCCGTAAGCCTATCGGGGAGATGGCCGGGAGCGGATCGGTCACCCGTACGGAATGGTCGCCTTGACCCGGCGCAGGAAGGCCGCGTTGCCCGGGGTGGTCCGCAGCTGCTTCAGCAGCTGGTCCATGGCCTCGCGCGGAGGATGCCCGGTGAGCGCGCGGCGGACCTGCGCGACGACGGCGAGCTCCTCGGATGGCAGCAGCGCCTCGTCGTGCCGGGTGCCGCTGGCGGCGATGTCGATGGCCGGGAAGATCCGGGCCTCGGCGAGCGAGCGGTCGAGTTTGAGGTCGGCGTTGCCGGTGCTCTTGTACTCCTCGTGGATCAGGCTGTCCATCGCCGATCCGTTCTCGACGAGCGCTGTCGCGATGATCGTGAGCGAGCCGCCGTTCTCGATGTTGCGGGCCGCGCCGAGCAGGTGCTTCGGCGGATGCAGCGCGGCGGCGTCCATGCCGCCGGAGAGGGTGCGGCCCTTTCCGGTGGCGGCCAGGTTGTACGCCCGGCCGAGCCGGGTGATCGAGTCGATCAGCAGGACGACGTCCTGCCCCTGCTCGACGCGCCGCCGGGCCCGCTCGACGGCCTTCTCGGCGATGGCGGTCTGCTCGCGCGGGTTGTGGTCGAAGGTCGCGGCCACCACCTCGCCGTCGACCGTGCGGCGGATGTCGGTGACCTCCTCGGGACGCTCGCCGACGAGCAGGACCATCAGGTGGCACTCGGGATGGTTGGCCGCGACACCCTCGGCGATGTGCCGCAGGACCGTCGTCTTGCCGGCCTTGGGCGGGGCGACGATGAGCGCCCGCTGACCTTTGCCGACCGGCATGACCAGGTCGATCACGCGGGTGGTGAGCCGGTCAGGGGTGGTTTCGAGCCGGAGACGCTCGGTGGGATGCAGGGGTGCTAAGCGGTAAAAGTCCGCTTTGGTGACAGTTTGGGTCATGGATACTCCAGAGAGTTCTCGCGTGTCGGAAACGCGATTTCGGAAGGTGCCGATCTCCGGGGGCTGGGCCCGCGCCGGGATCTGCTGCATGCAACCGTAGCACCGGTGCGCCATGATGGCACTCACGACATCCGCGGGGAGAGGACGGGCCATGGCACTGTTGCGCCGGGTGATCGGGGCGGTTCTGCGGCGGGTTCGGCAGGCTCAGGGCCGGACGCTGCGGGAGGTCGCCGACGAGGCGGGGGTGTCCCTGCCGTACCTCTCCGAGGTCGAGCACGGCACCAAGGAGGCGTCGTCGGAGGTGCTCGCGGCGATCTGCCGGGCGCTCGGCATGCCGCTTCCCGACCTGCTCGACGAGGCGCGCAAGGAGCTGCTCAAGGGCCTTCCCGCGCCGCGTGGCCAGCAGATCCGCTCGGGGTCCGCTCTCGTCACGCACCGGGCCGCGACGCGCCGCGGACCTCAGTGCCTGGCCGGTGGGGGGTTGCGGTCAGCGGGCCGCCTGCGCTCCTTTCACGTGTACGCCGGAAGCACCCGCTTCTGACCGTCACGCCATGACCAGGACCGGCGTCCCGGGCGCGATCTCACCGAGCAGCGCGCGCTGGGCGGCGGCCGGCATCCGGACACAGCCGTTCGAGACGCTGCGGCCGAAGGCGCTCTTCCGGGACCAGGCGTGGATCGCGGTGTGCGCGCCCCGCAGCGACGCCGCGAGATTCTCCTTCTTCTCCGGGACGGTCCCGAGCACCAGCGCGTCGAGGTTCTCGTAGATCGCGCCGTTCGTGGTCGTCGTGCCCATCACGAAGGTGCGGCCGAGCGGGGTCGGTGTCGCCTCCGAGCCGACCGACACCGTCCAGGACTTCTGCTCCTCGCCGTCGCGCAGCCAGGTGAGCCGGTGCTCGCTGAGGTCGACGACGATGTGGTCGGTGAGTGGCTCGGGCGACCAGCCCTGCGCGGGCACCCAGCCGATCCGCCGGTTCGACGACGGCGCGAGCACCGCCACCCAGCCGTCGTCGCGGGCCACGATCGGCGCGACGGTCGGCAGGCCGCTGATCTTCGGCGGGAGGAAGGCGCGCGGCGTGCCGCCCGGCTCGTCGTAGAGGGCGATCTTCTTCCCCGGCCGCAGCGCCTCGGTGGGCACGTCGAGGGTGTTCGCCCCGGGATCCTCGGGCAGGCCCTCCGGTCCCTCGGCGTAGGTGATCACCGGAAGGTCGGCGGGCGGTTTCGCGGCCGGTGGCGGCGTCTCCTCCCGGCTCGGTGCGATGGAGGGCGGAGCGCTGGACGCGCTCACCCACATGCCCGCCGTCTCGTCGCCGCCACGCGCCAGCGCCACGGCCGCGCCGAGCCCCAGGAGCAGCACGACCGCCGTCGAGATCAACAGGTACGCACGGGTTCGGCTCGGGGCGCTCGGCATCCGACCAGGGTACGGTGCCCCGGTCTACTCCAGGACCAGCAGCCTGGTGGTGGTCTCCCGATGGCTGCGCTTGCCGGTGCACGGCACGGAGGCGGTGCTGCCCGGCTTCAGCGTGTTCTCCGGCAGTTTCGTGTACTCCACCTCGGTCGCCAGCTCGATCCACCGGGTCGTGGTGGTCGTCGTGACCACCCGGAACGCGGTGTAGTCGTTGTCGTCGCGGGCCAGGTCGGCGGTCCGCCGGAACGAGGTGTAGGTGCCGGTGTTCTCCGGATAGGTGATGGTCACGTCCGGCGCCTTCACCGTCACGCGCACGTCGCAGACGTCCGAGAGCGACGACCACCAGGTCTTCACCCAGGTGCCGACGCCGGACTTCACGGCCGGGACGGCGTACTCGTCGACCTGGTAGGGGCCGTACTTGGGCTCGGCGTGTGCCGGAGTGCCCGTCAGCACCATCAGGGCCGCGAGCGCCGCTTCTTTGATCACGTGTGCGAGGTTAGGCGTCGCCCCGGCGTGAAGTCCTCGAACCGTTGACGATCACCCGCAAGTGGTCTTGGCAACTCCTACTCACCTGGCGGGGAATGCCGGAGATAGGGTGCAGGCATGCTGCGCAAGCTGGGATTCCTCACGATCGGCCTGTTCGACGAGGCGGACCCCCGCAAGGGTCACGAGTCCACCCTGGAGATCATCGAACTGGGGGAGCGGCTCGGGTTCGACAGTGCCTGGCTGCGCCACCGCCACCTGCAGTTCGGCATCTCCTCGCCGGTGGCGGTGCTCGCCGCCGCGACCCAGCGGACCAGCCGGATCGAGCTCGGCACCGCCGTGACGCCGCTCGGCTGGGAGAACCCGCTGCGCCTCGCCGAGGACCTGGCCACCGTCGACCTGCTCTCCGGCGGCCGGCTCAACCCGGGGATCAGTGTGGGCCCGCCGATGCAGTGGGACACCGTCAAGGACGCGCTCTACCCGGACTCCGCCTCGGTCGAGGACTTCGGCTACACACGGGTCGAGCGCTTCCTCGCGGCGGTCCGGGGTGAGGCCGTCACCGACTTCCAGGGGCCGGTCGGGTTCGAGCAGTTCTCCCAGCGGGTCCAGCCGCACGCGCCGGGCCTCGCCGCCCGCCTCTGGTACGGCGGCGGCTCCCTGCGATCGGCGCGGTGGGCCGGTGAGCACGGGATGAACTTCCTGACCAGCAGCGTGGTGAAGGCCGAGGAGTCGGAGGACTTCGCGCAGATCCAGCTGTCGCACGTGCGCGCGTTCCGCGAGGCCAACCCGTCGGGCCGGGTCTCGCAGGGTCTCGTCGTCATCCCCACGGACAGCGCGTCGGCCGAGCAGAAGGCGAAGTACGCGGCGTACGCGGAGAAGCGGCTGCCGCGTACGGCAAGCCCGCAGGGACCGGCCCGGATGATGTTCGCGCCCGACATCGTCGGATCATCCGCCGAGATCGCGGAGCGGCTGGCGGCGCACGCCGCGTTCCAGGAGATCGACGAGGTGGCGTTCGCCCTGCCGTTCACCTTCGAGCACGACGACTACGTCCAGATCCTCACCGACATGGCCGGCGCCCTCGGCCCGGCCCTGGGCTGGAAGCCGGCCGTCTAGTCTCGCCGGCCGGACTCCAGGCGCGCCTGGAGGCCGTCCACGAAGACCGTGAGGGCGAACTCGAAGCTGTCCCGGTCGACCGCGTCGGCGTGCTCGCGCAGCCGGTGCGCGTCGCCGAGCGCCGGGTAGCGGTCCAGGTAGACCTGCACGTCGTCGACGAAGCCGCGCGAGAACGAGCCCATCGCGGCGCCCACCACCAGGTACTTCGTCGAGGCGCCGATCATCGTGGCCTCCCGGGCGGGCCAGCCGGCGGCGACCAGGCCGCCGTGGATCGCGTCGGCCCGGCGCAGCGACGCGTCGCGCTGCCCGGGGCCCTGTGCCAGGAACGGCACGATGTTCGGGTGCTCGGCGAGCGCTGCCCGGTAGGAGCGCGCCCAGCCGAGCAGCCCCTCGCGCCAGCCGTCCCGGAAGGCGCTGACGTCCACCTTCTCCATGATCTCGCCGGCCACGTCGTCGAGCAGCTGTTCCTTGGTGGGGTAGTGGAAGTAGAGCGCCGGCGCGCTCACCCCGAGCGCCGCGGCCAGCTTGCGCATGCTGAACCCGTCGAGACCATCCCGATCGATGATCTCCAGAGTGGCGGACCGGATGCCTGCCTGACTCAGCAGCGGGGTGGTCGGCCGTGGCATGTTCCGCTCCTGCCGTTGTTTTATCTAACGCTGTTAAGTTAGCATCCGAAGCGAAACCTGACAGCGTTAGTTTTAGGAGTTTCTGTGGACCTCGGTCTGACCCAGGAGCAGGAACAGTTCCGCGACCTCGCCCGGGACTGGGTGGATCGCGAGGTCGTCCCGCACGTGACCGAATGGGACCGCGCCGAGCAGGTCGACCTGAAGATCGTCGGCAAGCTGGCCGAACTGGGCTTCCTCGGTCTCGGGATCGCCGAGGAGTTCGGCGGC
Organism: Actinoplanes sp. OR16; assembly: GCF_004001265.1. Taxonomy (GTDB): domain Bacteria; phylum Actinomycetota; class Actinomycetes; order Mycobacteriales; family Micromonosporaceae; genus Actinoplanes. The sequence goes on from NZ_AP019371.1 coordinate 6,086,551, forward strand.
TCGGGCGGCGACTTCCTCTCCTACGTCCTGATGATGGAGGAGCTCGGACGCGGCGACACCTCCGTCCGCGGCATCGTGTCCGTCTCGCTCGGCCTGGTCGCGAAGAGCATCCAGGCGCACGGGACGGATGCGCAGAAGCGGCAGTGGCTGCCCGGCATGTGCTCCGGCGAGACGCTGGGCTGTTTCGGTCTCACCGAGCCGGGGACCGGCTCCGACGCGGGCTCGCTGACCACCCGGGCGGTGCGCGACGGCGACGACTGGCTGCTCACCGGCGAGAAGATCTTCATCACCAACGGCACCTGGGCCGGAGTGGTGCTGGCGTTCGCCCGCACCGGTGGCCCCGGGCCGAAGGGGATCACCGCCTTCCTGGTGCCGGCCGACACGCCGGGCCTGACCCGCCGGGAGATCAAGGGGAAGCTCGGCCTGCGGGGCCAGGCGACCGCCGAGATCACGTTCGATGGCGTACGGGTGTCCGACGCGAACCGCCTCGGCCGGGAGGGCGCCGGTTTCAAGATTGCGATGTCGGCGCTGGACAAGGGCCGGATCGCCGTCGCGTCCGGATCCGTGGGCCTGGCCCGCGGCTGCCTGGAGGCGGCGGTCGCCTACGCCCAGGAGCGCACCCAGTTCGGCAAGCCGATCGCCTCCTACCAGCTCGTGCAGGAGATGCTCGCCGACATGGCGGTGGAGACCGACGCGGCCCGGCTGCTCGTCTGGCGGGCCGCCGACCTGGTCGACCGCGGCCGCCCGTTCGGCACCGAGGCGTCGATGGCGAAGCTGTTCGCCACCGAGTCCGCGGTGAAGGCCTCCAACCAGGCGATCCAGGTGTTCGGCGGATACGGGTATGTCGACGAGTTCCCGGTCGGGAAGGCCATGCGCGACGCCCGCGTGACCACGCTCTACGAAGGCACCAGCCAGATCCAGAAACTGCTCATCGGCCGTGCGTTGACCGGGATCAACGCGTTCTGACAAGGGGTTACCAATGAGGGTTGCCATCGTCACCGGCGCCGCGCGGGGTATCGGCGCCGCGACCGCCCTGAAGCTCGCGTCCGACGGTGCGGCGGTCGCCGTGCTGGATCTCGGGGAGTCCAGTGAGCTGCTCGACCAGATCCGTGACGCCGGCGGCACCGCTGTCGGGTTCTCCTGCGACGTGTCCGACGAAGCCCAGGTCGACGCGGTCTTCGACAAGGTCGCGGCCGAGCTCGGCGGCATCGACATCCTGGTGAACAACGCCGGCGTGCTGCGGGACAACCTGCTGCACAAGATGTCCTCGTCGGACTGGGACATCGTCATGAACGTGCACCTGCGCGGCGCGTTCCTCTGCAGCCGGGCCGCCCAGCGTCACATGGTCCCGCGCCGCAGCGGCAAGATCGTCAACACGTCGAGCGTCTCCGCCCTCGGCAATCGGGGGCAGGCGAACTACTCCGCCGCGAAGGCCGGGATCCAAGGTCTGACCCGTACGCTCGCGATGGAGCTCGGGCCGTTCGGCATCAACGTGAACGCGGTGGCGCCCGGCTTCATCGTCACCGAGATGACCGACGCGACAGCGGCCCGGGTCGGCGTCTCCTCCGCCGACATGCAGGCCAAGGCCGCCGAGATCACCCCACTGCGCCGGGTGGGGCAGCCGTCCGACATCGCGAACGTGGTCGCCTTCCTGGCCAGCGACGCGGCGTCCTTCATCACCGGCCAGACCATCTACGTCGACGGCGGACGCCGTCTCTAGCCTCCCGCGATTGGAAAGAACAATGCGTCGCACCGTCTTCACCGAGGATCACGAAGCGTTCCGCCAGACCCTGCGGACCTTCATCGAGGCCGAGGTGGTTCCCTACTACGACGACTGGTTCGTGGCCGGCGAGGTGCCCCGCGAGCTCTACAAGAAGCTGGCCGAGCTGGGCCTCTTCGGCATCGAGGTGCCCGAGGAGTACGGCGGCGCCGGCATCGACTCGTTCAAGTTCGCGGCGATCCAGACCGAGGAGACCACCAGGGCCGGTGTCTCGTTCGGTGCGTCGGGCGCGCACGTGGCGCTCTGTCTGCCGTACCTCATGGATCTGGGAACCGAGGAACAGAAGCAGCGCTGGCTGCCGGACTTCGTCTCGGGCGACGCCATGTACGCGATCGCCATGACCGAGCCCGGCACCGGCAGCGACCTGGCCGGCATGAGCACCACAGCGCGGCTGAGTGAGGACGGCACGCACTACGTGCTCAACGGCGCGAAGACCTTCATCACCGGTGGCGTGAACGCCGACAAGGTGATCGTCTGCGCCCGCACCTCGCCCGCCAAGCCGGACGACCGCCGGTACGGCATCTCGCTGCTGGTCGTCGACACCAAGTCGCCCGGCTACTCGGTCGGCCGCAAGCTCGACAAGCTGGGCCTGCGTACGTCGGACACGGCCGAGCTGGCGTTCGTCGACGTCAAGGTGCCGGTCGGGGATCTGCTCGGCGAGGAGAACAAGGGCTTCTCGTACCTGGGCAAGAACCTGCCGAAGGAACGGCTGTCCATCGCCTACGGCGCGTACGCGCAGGCCGCGGCCGCCGTCCGGTTCGCCAAGCAGTACGTGCAGGAGCGCAAGGTCTTCGGCCAGGCGGTCGCCTCGTTCCAGAACACGAAGTTCGAGCTGGCCGCCTGCCAGGCCGAGGTGGACGCGGCCCAGGCCGTGGCCGACCGCGCCCTGGAGGCACTCGACGCCGGTGAGCTGACCGCTGCCGAGGCGGCGTCGGCGAAGCTGTTCTGCACCGAGGTGGCGCACCGGGTGATCGACAGGTGCCTGCAGCTGCACGGCGGCTACGGGTTCATCAACGAGTACCCGATCGCGCGCCTCTACGCGGACAACCGGGTCAACCGGATCTACGGTGGGACGTCCGAGGTGATGAAGATGATCATCGCTAAGGATATGGGGCTGTAGTTTACGAAAAGTCCGGCGCTGGCGCGCCGGACTTTTCGCCTTTATCAGGATTTGTCAGCCCATCCTGTGCTGGTAGGGCATCGGCTGGTATGTATCGATGAGCATCACTTTCTGTCTAGGGTCTTCCCATTCCCCTGATCGGCAGAAAGGACGAACGCATGCGCTCCGTTCCCCGGATGCTCCTCGCTGTCGCCGTTGTCGTGGCCGGCCTCTTCGGACCGGCCACCGCGGCATCCGCCTCCTCGGATCCGGCCGTCGGCCCGCTGGTCGTCGGCGGCCAGCCGGCGAGCGAGAACTACTCGTTCATGGTCTACGTCTCCGGCTGCACCGGCTCGCTCATCAAGGCGAACTGGGCGGTCACCGCCAAGCACTGCCCGACCCCGTCGACGGTGCGGGTCGGCAGCGTCAACCGCAGCAGCGGCGGCACCGTCGTCGCGGTGACCCGGGCCGTCAACCACCCGCGGATCGACGTCAAGCTGCTCCAGCTCGGATCCTCGGTCTCGTACGCCCCCGCGCCCATTCCGACGGCGTCCGGGGCGGTCGGCACCGCCACCCGGATCATCGGGTGGGGTCAGACCTGCCCGCAACGCGGCTGCGGCTCCACCCCGGTCGTCGCCAACGAGCTGAACACGTCGATCGTCGCGGACAGCCGCTGCTCCGGCATCGACGCCGCGTACGAGATCTGCACCAACAACACGAACGGCAACGCCGGCGCCTGCTACGGCGACTCCGGTGGCCCGCAGGTGCGCCAGATCAGCGGCCGCTGGAACCTGATCGGCGTGACCAGCCGGGCCGGCAACAACAGCTCGACCTGCGCGACCGCCCCGTCCATCTACGGCGACCTGCCGTCCATCCGAGCCTGGGTGAACACCCAGGTCGGTGGCCTTGGAGCCTGATCGATCAGTGGCGGGCCGGTGTGCAGCGACGCCGGCCCGCCCTCGCCACTAGGCTGCCGATCATGGCTCTTCTCCACAAGGCAACGATCACCCCGACGAAGCTGGAACTCCTCGCGGCCTGGCTGCCCTCGCGTCCCTGGTTCGACGGCGACGGCTCCGGTGCGGTCGCCAAGGTGGCGGCGGCCCGGTTCGACGACCCGGCCGGCCGGGTCGGGATCGAGACGATGCTGGTACGGGCCGGGGACGGACCCGTCCTGCACGTGCCGCTCACCTACCGGGACGCGCCGCTCGACGGCGCCGAGGCGTACCTGGTCGGCACGACCGATCACTCGGTCCTCGGCAAGCGCTGGGTGTACGACGCCACCGGCGACCCCGTCTACCTCGCGCAGCTGGCCGAGGTGATCCGGTCCGCGGGCCACGAGGCGGCCGAGGAGTTCGGGGACGGCGAGTCCCGGGAGCCCGAGCTGAAGCTGACCGGCAGCGGCGCCACCGTCCCGCCGGTCGACGCGGTCACCGCCCACCGGGACGGGGACCCGACCGTGGTGGAGGCCGGCGACGTGACGCTGACCGTCAACCGCGTCCCGCTCATCGCCGTCGACCCGGACGACGCCGGCGTGCTCACCGCGTGCTGGTCGGGCCAGGAGGCCCCGGTGGTCCTGGTTCATCTGCACACGCGCTGAACGTCTCTGGTCAGTCGTTCAGGTCAGTCGTTCAGGGTGAAGAAGTCGGCGATCGCGGAGGCGGCGTGCAGATCCGTCGAGGTCCGGCCCATGAGGGCGGGGGAGCGGACCGGGCCCGGGATCGTGTGCCCGCCGCCGTGGATGGTCCACAATGTCACCGGTGCATGCCCGTCCTGAACGAAATCGGTCCGGCTGAGCTTGCCCGGCAGGTCGGTGGTCACCGGCTCGGCGGTGATCCCGTTGCGGGCGGCGAAGTAGGCGGCCGTGTCGGGCGCGGACAGCAGCGCCCCGCCGGACTTGAAGGCGAAACGCGCCCAGGCCGCCATCGGTCCGCCCCGGTACGGCACGATCCGATCCTTCGTCCCGTGGAACATCAGGACCGGCTTCGGCGCCACCGGCAACGTCGCGGGCAGCAGGAAGTTGTCCGGCGCGGGCTGCCCGGCCGCGATGATCGCGCCGCCAGCGATCAGGTCGGGCCGCTCGTGCAGCAGCCGGATCACCATGCCGCCACCGTTCGAATACCCGGCCGCATAGGTCTCCCGCCCGTCGCCGATCCGCTTCACGACGGCCTCGGCGAAGGCCACGTCGTCGATTCCCTCTTTCCTGGTACGGGTGGAGCTGTGCCTGCGGGCGTCGTTCCAGTTGCCGCGATGGCCGTCCAGGTAGGCGACGGCGGTGCGGCCCAGTCTGTCGAACGCGTTGCCGGTGAACTTCCGGAAGACCGCCGCCGTCTGCGTGGATCCGTGGAAGACCAGCAGCAGGCGTTCGTAGTCGCCGCCCTCCGGAGTGATCAGCGTGTAGGTACGGGGTCGTCCGGCGACGTCGATGGTGTCCACCGCGCTCCTTAAGTGGATGGGCTATCCACTTCAACGTAGCACGAACCGGATCTGTCATCCGGTTATGCTTCGCACGTGACGACCGCACCGCTGCGCAAGGACGCGGCCCGCAACTGGCAGCACATCGTCGGCGTCGGCCGGCGCTTCGTCGACGAGGGCACCCCGCTGCGCCTGAACGACGTGGCCCGCGCCGCGTCGATCGGCGTCGCCACCGTCTACCGGCACTTCCCGACACCGGAAGCACTGCTGGAGACGCTCGCCCGCCCCGCGTTCGAACGTCTCGTGACCGTCGCGTCGCAATCCCTGGCCGAGGACGATCCCTGGACGGGGTTCGTGACCTTCCTATCGGCGGGGATCGACGCGCAGCTGGCGGACGCGTCGGTGCAGCCGGTCTTCGCGGCGTCGACGCATGCCCTGCCGGAGACGGCGTCACTGGTCGGCCGGCTGAACACCCTCTCCGGTCAGCTGCTGGACCGAGCGCGCGTGGCCGGGGTCGTCGACAGCGGCCTGACCGAGGCGGACGTCATCCGCCTGATGTGCGGGGTGGTCTTCGCCGCCACCGTCCACGCCACGCCGGATGAGAGGGCGGCGCTCACCCGCCGCTATCTGGCAGTCGTCCTGTCCGGCCTGAAGTCACCGTCCTGAGCCACGCCGATCCGACCCCGCTCGCCGACTCCCGACCCGCACGCGACGAAGACGAGCAGCAGCGCAGCCCGACCAGGGGCCGCCGACGCACACAAAGATCCGGTCGCGTGCGCTGGCAGCCGTTATGGCGGCGGTGAGCGCACGCGCCGGTCTGTTTGTGTGCGCTGGCGGCCGGCCGGCGGCGGTGAGCGCACGTGCTGGTCTGTTTGTGTGCGCTGGCGGCCGGCCGGCGGCGGTGAGCGCACGTGCTGGTCTGTTTGTGTGCGCTGGCGGCCGGTTGGCGGCGGTGAGCGCACGTGCTGGTCTGGTTGTGTGCGTTGGCGGCCGGTTGGCGGCGGTGAGCGCACGTGCTGGTCTGGTTGTGTGCGTTGGCGGCCGGTTGGCGGCGGTGAGCGCACGCGCAGGTCTGTCGTGTGCGCTGGCAGTCGTTATGGGGGCGGGCAGCGGGCGCGACCGTGGTCTGTGTGTGCTGGTGGCTGTTCGGGAGGATGCCGGCCTTGGTGAGGGGGCGGTGGGCGCACGCGCTGGTCTGGTTGTGTGCGCTGGCGGTCGTTATGGGGGCGGGCAGCGGGCGCGAGCGTGGTCTGTGTGCGCTGGTGGCCGTGCGGGCGGGCTGCCGCCTTGGTGGGCGGCGGTCAGATCAGTTCGTCGGCCTTGCGCGCGGCGATCAGGACCGGGTCCCAGACCGGGGCGAACGGCGGGGCGTAACCCAGGTCGAGGGCGGTCATCTCGGTGACGGTCATCCGGTTCCAGATGGCGACCGCGAAGGCGTCGATGCGCTTGGCGGCCTCGGTCCTGCCGACGATCTGGGCGCCGAGCAGCAGGCCGGTGTCCTTCTCGGCGATGAGTTTCACCGTCATCGGCACGGCGCCGGGCATGTAGCCGGCCCGGTTCGTCGACTCGACCTGCGCGGTGACGAAGCGGTAGCCGGCGGCCTCCGCCTCCTTCGACGACAGCCCGGTGCGGGCCACCTCCAGGTCGCAGATCTTGGTGATGCCGGTGCCGATGATGCCGGGGAAGGTCGCGTACCCGCCGCCGAGGTTGATGCCCGCCACCCGGCCCTGCTTGTTCGCGTGCGTGCCGAGCGGGACGTGCATCTGCCGGCCGCTCACCCGGTTGAGCACCTGCGTGCAGTCGCCCGCGGCCCAGACGCCTTCGACGACGCCGTCCGGCCCGGTCACCCGCTGGCGCAGATCGGTGGCGAGCCCGCCGGTCACCCCGAGCGGGATGCCCGCATCGGATGCCAGCCCTGTGTTCGGCTTGACCCCGAGACCGAGGACGACGATGTCCGCGGGGATCGGCCCGGAGTCGGTGAGCACCGCGCGTACACGATCGCGCGGGGAGGAGGAAGGGGAGGAGGAAGGGGAGGAGGGAGCGGAACTCTCCAGGGCCGTGACCGTCACCCCGGTGCGCAAGGTGATGCCGAGCTTCTCGATGGACTTGCCCACGAGCGCGCCCATGTCCGGGTCGACGGTCGCCATCGGCTGTGGCGCGCGCTCGACGAGTGTCACGGTCAACCCACGCATCATCAGGGCCTCGGCCATCTCGACGCCGATGTAGCCCGCGCCGATCACCACCGCGGTCTTGGCGTCGACCGCCGAGATCCACGCGTCGACGGCCGCGCCGTCGCCGAGCGTCTGCACGCCGAAGACGCCGCCGATGTCGCCGGAAGCCCACGGTGGGCGCACCGGCACCGCGCCGGCCGCGTAGACCAGCTCGTCGAAGCCCTCGGTGAACTCTCGCGCGGCGGAGACGGACCGGAACGTCACCGTCCGGGCGGACAGGTCGATGCCGATCACCTCATGACCGGTGCGCACGTCGATCCCGTGCTCGCGGAAGGTCGCCGGATCCCGGGCGATCAGCGCCTCCGGGCCGTCGACGTGACCGCCGATCCAGTACGGGATCCCGCACGCCGAGTACGACGTGAAGTCGCCCCGCTCGAACGCCAGGATCTCCAGGTCGTCTGCCTTGCGCCGTTTGCGGGCTTGCGCGGCCGCCGACATCCCGGCCGCGTCACCACCGATGACGATCAGTCGCACCGGTCCATTCTGCCGCACCCGGCCGGCTCTGTTACCGGGGTATTTCCGGAAAGCGTTGCCTTCCATATCAGCCGAGATCTATGGTGACCCCACCGCTGAAGAACCCACCGCCCCTAACACACGCGGCATCGTCGAAGCGCTTCGACACCGGGTACGAAGCGCCGTTTCGCCGTGCCCTCCCCTCCGAGTGAAGAGAACCCAGCGATGGAGACCACCATGCGAAAACGCGGCCTCGCCCTGTTAGCCGCCGCCCTTCTGGCACTCCCTCTGGCACCCGGCCCCGCCCACGCCGCCGCCCCGGATCACCCCTTCCGCGACCCGAGCCTGCCCCTCGAAGCCCGCATCGACGACCTGCTCGGCCGGCTCACCCTGGACGAGAAGATCTCCCTGCTGCACCAGTACCAACCGGCGATCCCGCGCCTCGGCCTCGGCGTCGTCAAGTCCGGCACCGAGGCGCTGCACGGCGTCGCCTGGTCGAACGATCACGCCCAGAACGGCGCGAAGATCGACGCCACCGCCACGGTCTTCCCGCAGGCCGTCGGCCTCGCCAGCACCTGGGACCCGGAGCTGCTGCGCCGCGTCGGCACGGCTGTCGGCGAGGAGCTGCGCGGCTTCCACGCGCAGGACCCGGTCGTCTGGGGCCTCAACACCTGGGCGCCGGTGGTCAACCTGCTGCGCGACCCGCGCTGGGGCCGCAACGAGGAGGGTTACTCGGAGGATCCGCTGCTGAGCGGCGAGATCGCCACCGCCTACGGCGAGGGGCTGCAGGGCGACGACCCGGACCACCTCAGGACGGCGCCGACGCTGAAGCATTACGCGGCATACAACAACGAGACGAAACGGGACGTGACCTCGTCGAACGTGCCGCAGCGCGTCCTCAACGAGTACGACCGGGAGCCGTTCCGGATCGCGCTGGAGAACGACGCCGCCACCGGGGTGATGGCCTCCTACAACCTGATCAACGGGCGGCCCGCGACCGTCGATCCCGCCCTGAGAAAAGAAGTCCGTGACTGGTCGGACCGGCGGCTCTTCAACGTGAGCGACGCCTGGGCGCCGACGAACCTGACCGGCTCGCAGGCCTATTTCGCCACGCAGGCCGAGGCGAACGCCGCGGTCCTCACGGCGGGCCTGGACAGCTTCACGGTCAACGACACGAACGCGGTCCCGACCGTCACCGCCATCAAGGAGGCCCTCGATCAGGGACTCCTCACCGAGGCGGAGATCGACGAGTCGGCCGGCAACGCGCTGAGCATCCGGTTCCGGCTCGGAGAGTTCGACCCGGACGGCGGCCCGTACGCCGGGATCACCGCCGACGTGATCGACAGCCCGGAGCACCGTGCGCTGGCCCGGGAGACCGCGGGCGAGGCGGCGGTGCTGCTCAAGAACGACGACGGCCTGCTGCCGCTCAAGCCGGGCGGTGACGTCGCGGTGGTCGGTCCTCTCGCCGACAAGCTCTACAGCGATTGGTACGGCGGACAGCTGCCGTACCGGGTGACCGCCCTCGACGGCATCGAGGAGAGGGCCGGAGCGGTCACCACCAGCTTCGGCGCCGACCGGATCGCGCTCAAGGAGGTCACCACCGGCCGTTACCTGAACGCCACCGGCGGCCCGGCCGGCCTGGGCGAGCGGAGCACCGCCTCCGAGTTCGACAGCGTGGACTGGGGCGACGGCGTCTCCACCCTGCGCAGCGTCGCGAACGGGAAACTCCTCGGGTACGGCTGGGGGCCCTTCGTCACCGTGGAGAACGACCCGACCGGCTGGTTCGTCCAGCAGCAGTTCAAGGTCGAGGAGCAAGCCGATGGCACGGTCGTGCTGCACTACGCCGGTTACGAGACGCAGGAGTCCTGGTTCGGCGCCGACACCTACGTCACGGTCGGCCCGGACGGCAACCTCGCCCTCGGCGCCGCGACCGCCGACGGCGCCGCCCGTTTCTCCAAGGAACTGCTGGAGGACGGGGTCGCGCAGGCCGCCGCGACCGCGAAGAAGGCGAAGAACGCCGTCGTGGTCGTCGGCACCGACCCCTTCGTGGCGGGCCGCGAGGTCCACGACCGTACGTCGCTCGGCCTCGGCACCCGCCAGGAAGCCCTGATCAGGGCCGTCAGGAAGGCGAACCCGGCCACCGTCGTCGTGCTGCAGAGCAGTTATCCGCAGTCGATCACCTGGGCGCAGAAGCACGTGCCGGGCATCCTCTGGACCACGCACGCCGGCGCCGAGACCGGCCACGCGATCGCCGACGTGCTCTACGGCAGCGTGAACCCGTCGGGCAAGCTGACCCAGACGTGGCCGCGCTCGGAGCAGCAGCTGCCGGCCGACCTCAACGAGTACGACATCATCAAGACCGGCCAGACCTACCTGTACAGCGACGCGAAGCCGCTCTACTCGTTCGGCCACGGCCTGTCCTACACCTCGTTCCGTTACGGCAAGCCGGCCGTGAAGAACAGGACGGTCAGCGTGACGGTCACCAACACCGGGCGGCGGGCCGGTGACGAGGTCGTCCAGCTTTACACCCACCAGCGCACGTCGCGCGACGTGACGCCGGAGAAGCAGCTGCGCGATTTCCGGAAGGTGCACCTCGCCGCCGGGCAGTCGGCAACGGTCACCTTCACCCTGACCGCCGAGGATCTCCGGCACTGGGACGTGACCCGGCAGCGCTGGGTCGTCGAGAACGCGGTGCACGACATCCTCCTCGGGTCGTCGTCGAGCGACATCCGGCAGCGGGCCGTCCTCGCCGTCCGTGGCGAGACCATCGGAGCAAGAGACCTCACGGGAGAGACGCGGGCGGAGACCTTCGACGTGTACGAGGGCGTGCGACTTCTCGACGAGACGAAGGAGAGCGGCACGGTCGTCGGCGCCACGTCCGCCGGCGGCTGGATCGGCTTCCGGGACGCGGCGCTGCGCGGCGGCAAGAAGTTCGAGGTGCGTGCGTCCGGCGCCGGGTCCGTGCAGGTCAGGCTGGGTTCACCCGAAGGGCGATTGATCGGTACGGCGACCGTCGGCGACACCGGCGACCCCTATGTGTACGCGACGGCCACTACTTCCCTGACCGCGGTGACCGGCCGTCACGACGTCTACCTGGTCGCCGGCCCCGGCCTGCGGCTGGCCACCTTCAGCCTGCGCTGACCGTCCTGCCGCGTGTGGACTCCGCGACCCGGCGTCCACACGTGGCTCGTCCGGCCGGATGACGTGATCGACGAGGTCAGTAGGATTCGACGAGGGGAGCGGTCCTGGTGAGAGACCGGGCGACTTGGGGAGGCGCAGTGCCGACGATCAACGACGTCGCCCGGGCGGCGGGGGTCTCGCCCAGCACGGTGTCGTACGTTCTGAGTGGCCGCCGTCCGATCTCCGCCGAGACCCGGGCCCGGGTGCAGGCCGCGATCGCCGAGCTCGGCTTCCATCCGCACGCCGGGGCACGGGCCCTGGCCAGCAGCAAGACCAACGTGATCGCGCTGGTCGCGCCACTGAGGGTGGACGTCAACGTGCCGGTCATCATGCAGTTCGCGACGGCGGTGGTGACCGCGGCCCGCTCGCACAACCACGACGTCCTGCTGCTGACCAAGGACGAGGGCACGGCCGGCCTGGAGCGCGTCGCGCACAGCACCATGGTGGACGCCCTGATAGTGATGGACCTGGAGCGCGACGACGTCCGCATCCCGGCCCTGCGCCGGCTCAAGCAGCCGTCGGTGCTGATCGGCCTGCCCGCCGACCACACCGGGATCGCCTGCGTCGACCTCGACTTCGGCGCCGCGGCCAAGCTCGCCCTCGAGCACCTGCATGGGCACGGCCATCGGCGGATCGGCCTGGTCGGTCCGTCGCCGGCGGTCTACCGGCGGCAGACGACGTACGCGGACCGGTTCCTCAGCGGCTTCCTGGAGGCGTCGGCCGAGCTGGACCTGCGGACGGTCACCCACCCCTGCGAGCCGGGCGCCGCCGGCGTGCGGGACTGCATGGCCGACATCGACGCGCAGCTCGACGGCCTGACCGCTCTCGTGGTGCACAACGAGGAGGCCCTGCGCCCGCTGCTCGACCTGCTGCAGGCGAGCGGCCGGCGGGTCCCGGACGACATCTCCGTCGTCGCGATCTGCCCGCGGGACGTCGCGATGAGCATGCCTGTCGATCTCACCTCGATCGACATCCCGGCGCACGACGTCGGCACGCTCGCCGTGGAGACCGCGATGCGGCTGCTGGACCACCGCCAGGTGGAGTACACCCGCCTGCTGGCGCCCCGCCTGGTGGAGCGGAACAGCTGCCAGGAAATCTCCCCGTCACACCGTTGACATGAACGGCGCTCGTTCCCTAGCGTCTCCCGCAAGGCCATCGTCGAAGCGTTTCGACAGGAAGTCGTCGAAGCGCTTCGACGATGAGCCGCCGGCTTGAAATCAACCCCGAAACCCAGTCCCCCTGGGAGGACCCGTGTTCACATCACGAGCCGTCGCCGCGGTCCTACTGGCGACATCCCTTGTCCTCGGCGCTTGCGGTGGTGGCGGCGACGACGCCGAAGAGGGCGCCGACGCGAAGACCCTCACCCTCTGGCACTACGAGGGCCCGACCAGCGCCATGGGCATCGCCTGGAACAAGGCGATCGAGCTGTTCAAGGCGAGCCACCCCGGCGTCGAGGTGAAGTTCGAGGAGAAGGGCTTCGAGCAGATCCAGCAGAACGCCCAGATGATCCTCAACTCGGACAGCGCGCCCGACCTGATGGAGTACAACAAGGGCAACGCGACCGCCGGCCTGCTCTCCAAGCAGGGCCTGCTCACCGACCTCACCGAGCAGGCGACCTCGCGCGGGTGGGACTCCAAGCTGAGCCCGAGTCTGCAGACCACTGCCAAGTACGACGAAGACGGCATCATGGGCAGCGGCAACTTCTACGGCGTGCCCAACTACGGCGAGTACGTCATGGTCTATTACAACAAGGACCTGTTCGACAAGTACAAGATCGCCGTACCGACCACGCTCGACGACTTCACCAAGGCGATGGACACCTTCGTCCAGAACAAGGTGACGCCGCTGGCCGTGGGCGGCGCCGAGTACCCGGCTCAGCAGATCTTCTACGAGCTGGCGCTCGCCAAGTCCGACCGCGCGTTCGTCGACGACTACCAGCTCTACAAGAACAAGGTGGACTTCAAGGGCCCGCAGCTCAGCTACGGCGCGCAGACGTTCGCCGACTGGGTGGGCAAGGGCTACATCTCCAAGGACTCGGCCGGCATCAAGGCCGAGGACATGGGCGTCTCGTTCACGCAGGGCAAGTTCCCGATCCTGATCTCGGGCAGCTGGTGGTACGGCCGCTTCGGCGAGGAGATCAAGAACTTCGACTGGGGCACCTTCCTCTTCCCGGGCAACAACCTGCACCCGGGTTCGAGCGGCAACCTCTGGGTCGTGCCGGAGAAGAGCAAGGCCAAGGCTCTGGCGTACGACTTCATCGACATCACCATGTCTCCCGAGGTACAGGCGCTGCTCGGTAACTCCGGCGGTGTGCCGGTGGCCGCCGACGTCTCGCAGATCACCGACCCGAAGAACAAGGAACTGATCGAGAACTTCAACAAGATCTCGGGCAGCGACGGCCTGGCGTTCTACCCGGACTGGCCGGCGCCCGGTTACTACGACGTGCTCGTCGCCGGCGTACAGGGCCTGATCAACGGGTCGAAGACGCCCGACGCGTTCCTCGACGAGATCGCCAAGCCGTACAACGAGAACCTGGCCGACCTCGGCAAGTGAGTCACGAGCGGGCGGCGGGTGATCGCCGCCCGCCTCGCCGAGGAACGGAAGGAATCGGCCATGGCCTCCAAGACCAAGACAGCGAGCCGCGGGTACGCGCTCTACCTGATCCCGGGCGTGATCGCCTCGCTGGCGGTGATCGTCGTGCCGCTCGTCATGACCGTCTACGTCAGCTTCACCAAGTGGACCGGCGTGGGCAGCCCGCGCTGGGTCGGCTTCGACAACTACACCCGGCTGTTCCAGGACACGCTGTTCTGGCAGTCGTTCGGGCACATCGGGCTGCTCATCCTCGCCATGGCGGTGATCCCGACGCTGGTCGGGCTGTTCCTGGCGGCGGTGCTCTTCGACTACGTGGCGAAGAACTTCGGTGACCGGTGGGCCGGCGCGCTGCGCTCCGGCTACTACCTGCCGCAGGTGCTGCCGGTCGCGGTGACCGGCATCGTCTGGGGCTGGATCCTGCACCCGGACTACGGCGCGCTCAACCGGATCTTCGAGTCGATCGGCCTGGGCGGGCTGACCCGGAACTGGCTGGGCGACCCGGACTACGCGCTGTACAGCGTGATGGCGGTGATGATCTGGTTCCAGCTCGGCTACCCGATCGTCATGTTCATGTCCGGCCTGTCCCGGGTCGATCCGGAGCTCTACGAGGCGGCCGACCTGGACGGCGCGAGCTGGTGGCAGCGGTTCCGCAAGATCACGGTCTACATGATCCGCCCGGAGTTCTACGTCGTCATGATCACGACGACGATCGCGGCGCTCAAGATCTTCGGTCAGGTGTTCGTCCTGACCCGTGGCGGACCGAGCAACTCCACTCTGGTGCCGTCGTACTTCGCCTACAAGAACTTCTTCGAGAAAGCCCAGGTGGGGTACGGGTCGGCGATCTCCACGGTGCTGACCGTGCTGATCATCGTGCTCGCGTTCGTCTTCCTGCGGCTCCAGCACAGGGCGGAGGAGTCGAAGTGACCGCCGTTGCCACGCCGGCTGACACCCGTACCGAGGAAATGCCGTCGCCGAAGGCTGCCAGACACCGCAACCCTGTCAAGTTCGGGGTGCTCGCCGCCCTCGTGGTCCTGCTCCTGCTGATGGTCGGGCCGCTGCTGGTGGTCGCGATCAACGCGGTGAAGAGCCCGGCGGACTATGCCGGGAGCGGGCCGCTGTCGATCCCGACGCACCTCTACTGGGACGGCATCGTCGACTTCTGGAACCGTGTCAATTTCGGTCAGAAGCTCTGGAACAGCTTCATCACGAGCCTGACCGTGGCGGTCCTCGGTGTGCTGCTGAGCATCCTGAACGCCTACGCGCTCGGCATCGGCCGGGTGAAGGGGCGCGTCTGGTTCCTGGTGTTCTTCCTGGTCGCGAACCTGCTGCCGCAGGAGGTGCTGGTCTACCCGCTGTACTACATCGGGAAGGAGATCGGCCTCTACGACAACCTCATCTCGATCATCATCATCTTCACGGTGATCCAGAGCGCGTTCGGGACCTATCTGCTCACCTCGGTCTACTCGGAGTTCCCGCGCGAACTGCTGGAAGCCGCCTCGATCGACGGCGCCGGCAAGTGGCGGACGCTGTGGCGGGTCGTCGTGCCGGTCAGCCGGCCCACCCTCGCGGTGCTCTTCACGTTCTTCTTCATCTGGACGTGGAACGAGTTCTTCCTGCCGCTGATCTTCCTGATCTCGAACGACAACCAGACCGTCCCGGTGGCGCTCGGCGTGCTCCAGGGCGACCGCATGATGGACGCCACGACGACCAGCGCCTCCGCACTGATCGGCATCCTCCCCGCGATGCTCTTCTTCCTCCTCTTCCAGCGGACTCTCACGCGCGGCATCGCCGCCGGTGCCATCAAGTAAAGGATCTTCATGAAGTTCACCGACGGCTATTGGCGCAAGCGGGACGGGCTGACCGTGCTGCACCCCGCGCACATGCTGGACAGCTCGGTCACGCCGGACTCGCTCACCGTCTATGCCGCGGTGAAGCCGGTCCGGGGCCGGGGTGACACGCTGAACGCCCCGCTCATCACCGTGACCGCCACCGCGCCCGCGCCGGACGTCATCCGGATCACGATCGACCACTTCCAGGGCTCGAAACCGAAACATCCGAATTTTCTACTCTCCGAGTCTCCGGTAGATCTGGGAGTGGACGGCGTCTCACTGACGTCCGGCGCTCTGACCGCCCGGTTCTCCGACGGCGAGAACTGGGGACTCGACTTCCTCGTCGACGGGAAGCGGATCACCGGCAGTGGCTGGAAGGGCATGGGGGTGGTCGACACTCTCGACGGCCAGCACTTCGTGCACGAGCAGCTGGATCTCGGAGTGGGTGAGACCGTCTACGGCCTCGGCGAGCGCTTCGGCCCGCTGGTCAAGAACGGTCAGACCATCGACGTCTGGAACGAGGACGGCGGGACCAGCAGCGAGCAGGCGTACAAGAACGTCCCGTTCTACTTCACCACCGGCGGGTACGGCGTCCTCGTCGACAACCCCGGCAAGGTCTCCTTCGAGGTGGCCTCCGAGATGGTGTCCCGCACCCAGTTCAGCGTCGCCGGGCAGAGCCTGTCCTACCTGGTCATCCACGGTCCGACGCCGGCCGACGTGATCCGCAAGTACACCGCGCTGACCGGCCGTCCCGCACTGCCGCCGGCCTGGTCGTTCGGCCTCTGGCTGACCACGTCGTTCACCACGTCCTACGACGAGGACACGGTGAACAAGTTCATCGACGGGATGGCCGAGCGCGACCTGCCGCTCAGCGTCTTCCACTTCGACACGTTCTGGATGCGCGAGTTCTCCTGGTGCGACTTCGAGTGGGACACCCGGACCTTCCCGGACCCGCCGGGCATGCTGAAGCGGCTGGCCGGCCGGGGACTCAAGGTCTGCCTGTGGATCAATCCGTACATCGCGCAGCGGTCGGCGCTCTTCGCCGAGGGCCGGGAGAAGGGCTACCTGGTCAAGCGCGCCAACGGCGATGTCTTCCAGTGGGACCTGTGGCAGGCCGGGATGGGTCTGGTCGACTTCACGAATCCGTCCGCCCGCACCTGGTACGCGGAGAAACTGCGCGCCCTGGTCGACATGGGCGTCGACGCCTTCAAGTCCGACTTCGGGGAGCGGATCCCGACCGATGTCGTCTGGCACGACGGCTCCGACCCCGAGCGGATGCACAACTACTACACGCAGATCTACAACCAGGTGGTCTTCGACGTTTTGAAGGAGTCGCGCGGGGAGGGCGAAGCGGTACTCTTCGCCCGCTCGGCGACCGTCGGCGGCCAGCAGTTCCCGGTGCACTGGGGTGGCGACAACTCCAGCACCTACGAGTCGATGGCGGAGAGCCTGCGCGGCGGACTCTCGCTGATGTCGTCCGGCTTCGGCTTCTGGAGCCACGACATCGGCGGCTTCGAGGGCATGCCGGACCCGGCGGTCTTCAAGCGGTGGATCGCCTTCGGCCTGCTGTCGTCGCACAGCCGGTTGCACGGGAGCACGTCGTACCGGGTGCCGTGGAACTTCGACGAGGAGGCGTCGGATGTGCTGCGCGGCTTCACGCACCTGAAGTACCGCCTGATGCCGTACCTCTTCGGCGCCGCCCGGGAGGCTCACGAGACCGGTCTGCCGGTGATGCGCCCGATGGTGATCGGCTTCCCGGACGACCCGGCCGCCGCCTACCTCGACCGGCAGTACCTGCTCGGCCCGGACCTGCTGGTCGCGCCGGTGTTCACCGAGGCCGGGGACGTGACCTACTACGTTCCGGCCGGGCGCTGGACGCACTACCTGACCGGTGAGGTCGTCGAGGGCCCGGGCTGGGTGCGCGAGACCCACGGTTTCGACAGCGTCCCCCTGCTGGTCCGCCCGGGCGCGGTCATCCCGGTCGGCGCCCGCACCGACAAACCCGACTACGACTACCGCGACGGCGTCACGCTCCGCCTCTTCGACCCGCCGATCGGTCGTACGGAGACCCGGGTTCCCGGTCTGGCGGGGGAGACCACCCTGTTCACGATCGACCGGGACGACGCCACCCTGACGATCACCCGGTCCGGCGCACCCCTTCCCTGGAACGTCCAGCGGGGTCCGGCGGTGACCGCCCTGGCGGCGGACGAGGACAGCTGCACTCTCACCATCGAGTAGCAGCCCGGCCGTCTCACATGTCGTCCGCGTACCCGAGTTCGCGCAGGACCTCGATAACGTGGGCGGCCGTCGTCGCATCCACTCCTGCGTCACCGCGGAGCCGGTGACGCAGGAGCAGGGCGAAGAGGCGGTGGCCGTCGGCGAGAGGCGCTTGCTGGAGGGCCTTCGCTGCTCGCCGATAGGCCTGCGGCGTCGGCTCGACCCAGAGCCGGAGCAGCACGTGCGCCGCGGCCAGCAGCTCACCGTCCGCAGAGGGCAGCAGCGTGCTGACGGAGTGACCGATGGCCTGCGACAGCGGTTCCAGCGCGTGCTGCACCAGGTCGTCCTGGATGCTGCACTGAAACCACGCCTTCTTGCGGAGCATGTCGGGATGCAGGTGGTGGTTGATCGGGACGTCCGCCAGCCGGCGTGTGCTCTCCGGTGGGATGTCGAGCGTCCAGTACAGGTCGACGACCGGGACGTCCTCGCTGCCGCCGATGCCGAGGCGGATGTCGCGCCGCGTCCCGTGCCAGAGCCGGTCGAGGGTGACGGTGTCGACGAGGCTGCTCCAGCCCTCGTTGGTGAGCTGCGAACGCCACAGCAAGGCTTGATCGTGCCATGGCTCGGTGACCTCGGGCTCGCCCTCGAAGAGCTCGCTCGCGCGGACCGTGGCGGAAACGCAGAGGATCAGCAGCAGGAGGTTCGCGCCGTAGGCCGCGTAGCGTGCCGGCTCGCCGGGGGAGGACGGGCGGTACTCCGCGAACCTCGGGCCCGGCGGGGTGTGGTCGACCCTGCGGAAGAGGCCGATCAGCAGGGCTCGCAGGGGCGCGCGCTCGTCCGGCTCGGCGAGCGAGGCGAGGTCGGCCAGGAAACCGATGATCGGGCCCCGGGAACAGAGCGGATGGACGGACAACAGCGCCCGGAGCAGGTCGTCGTCGGAGGGCGGGGCGGTCAGCGACATGACGGTGGCGCGGTCGCGGGCTGCCATGTCGCGCAGGATCTGCCAGGTGAAGCGGGCGACCAGGTATTCGCCGAACGTCGCGTGCAGGAATTCGTACGTCTGGAGGGAGTCCTGGTCCCGCTCGGCGCGCGCCCGATGGATGAAGAAGAATCTGCCGAGCGTCAGTTCGGCGGCCCGGAGCGGGGCGCGCGCGGTGGGCCAGGACCGCGTCCGGCGACAGCGGCGCCAGCCCGCGCTCGGCGAGACGGCGGCTGTTCGTGTGGTTCCAGACGCCGAGCCAGGTGATGATCCGTTCGTCGTCGAAGGGCTCCAGGCGCAGCGCCACCGTCTCCTCCGGTGCGCTCGCCCGGTCGGCGACAGCGGTCCGGCTCGTCACGATCACGGCGACCGGCCGGCCCTGATCCGCCTCCCGGCGCTGGAAACGGGCCACCTTCAGCAGATAGTCGGTCTGGCTCACGCCGGCGGCCTGCAACAGCTCGTCGAAGCCGTCCAGCAGGAGCATCGGCATGGCGTCACCGGCGCTCCGGGCGAGGGCCGGCCAGTCGACACGCTCGCCGGTGGATCGGCGGATCGCGTGCTCGATCTGATCCTGCAACTCGTCGGTGGACGGGGTCTCCCGCAGCACCACCCGGACCGGCAGGAAGTCGGCGGCCGGCAGCCGGGCGGCGAGGACCTTGGTCAGCACCGATTTGCCGGCGCCCGGCTGGCCGAGGATCAGCAGCGGCGCACGGACCGCCTGCGGGCCGGTGAGGTGCCCGATCAGGAACGCCTCCAGGTCGTCCCGCACGCCGAGCTCCGCCCACCACGACTCGTCGCTGATCCGGGCGGCCGACGGCACGTCCGCGACCCGGAACCGGGGCGCCAGATAGGCGTCGCCGAGCCGGGGCGCCTCGATGCCGTCCGGCGCGTCGGCGACCCGCTCCCGCAGGGCGGCGCCGTAGGCCCGGGCCAGCGACTCCCGCCGATCGTCCGGGGCGCGGCCGGTGGAGATGTCCCGGAGCTGTTCTCCCAGGCCGGCGAGGGCGGCCCGGGTCGCCCGGTGCTCCTGCTGACTCGCCCAGCAGGCCATCTCCGGGAAGTCGGCGACCAGTTGCCGGAATAGTTCCTGGTACCGGATGACCGCCCGCTCGGGCAGAGCCTCCAGGCCGTCGTAGACCCGCCGCAGATCGGGTTCGCCGAGATCGGTGGCGAGAGCGAGGTCGTCGAGCAGCTCGGCCATGGCGCGGGCGAGCATCGTGTAGTCGTCCCGCAGGCGCCGGGTGATGGCCTCGGGCGACTGCTGTGGCGCGGGGCGTGGTGAGCCGGCCGACTGCAGGAGTTCCACGAGATATCCGGCCCGGCGATCGACGGCCGCGTGCCTCTCGCCGCGGGCCAGCCGGGCGAAGGCCACCTGGTCCAGCCGGTCGCGGTGCAGCTCGCTCAACTCGCGGGGCAGCGACTCGAAGAACGCGACCAGGACGATCACGTTGCGGGCCGCGTCCAGTCGTTCGGTGCGGCCGTAGCGGGACATCCGCCGCCCGTACAGGCCCCGGACCAGTTCATGACTGAGCCGGACGAACTCGGCCTTGGCGTCGAACCACGCCAGCAGCTCGGTCACGCCGGGCGCGGCGATCAGCAGCGCCCCGCCGGCGAGCTTCTCGATGGCGGCGACGACCTTGCTGTCCTGACCGCCGAGCAGGCGGGCCGCGTCGGTGTAGCTGAGGGTCCTCGGCATCACTTCATTGTGCTGGCGCTCTGCTAAGTTACCTCCGGGTAACATCTAGGGAGGGACCGACCATGACCACGCTCGTACGGCACGATGACGTCTTCGTCCTCGACATCGGGGACACCGAGAACCGTTTTCACCCGGACTGGATCGACGCGGTGAACGGGGCGCTCGACGAGGTGGAGAAGGCGGACGGCGCGAAGGCGCTGGTCACGGCCGCCACCGGCAAGTTCTTCTCGAACGGGCTCGACCTGGAGTGGCTGGGCGCGAACCCGGACCGCTTCCAGGATTACGCCGCCGACGTGCACGGTCTCTTCGCCCGCTACCTCTCCCTGCCGCTGATCACCGTCGCGGCGCTCCAGGGTCACACGTTCGCGGCCGGCGCGATGCTGTCGCTGGCGCACGACTTCCGGGTGATGCGCGCGGACCGCGGCTTCTGGTGCCTGCCCGAGGTGGACATCGAGATCCCGTTCACCCGGGGCATGTCGGCGCTGATCCAGGCGCGGCTGACGCCGCAGACCGCGCACGAGGCGATGACGACGGGCCGTCGCTACGGTGGCGCGGAGGCGCAGGCCGCCGGGATCGTGGACAGCGCGGTGGGTGAGGACGAGGTCCGGGCCAGGGCGGTGGAGATCGCCGCGGCGGGCGCGAGCAAGGCGGGACCCACCCTCTCCACCATCAAGGAGCGGATGTACGAAGGGCCGCTCAGCTCTCTCCGCGATCGCGGCAATCCACTGGGCTGACCATCACGCGGGCCGGGTGACCAGCTCGGCCACCCGGTTGTGCAGGCCGGGGACGTCGCCGCGTACGCCGTCGAGCAGCCACTGGCACTGCTGCAGCGACGCGGCCAGCACGGTGCTGACCCGGTCGTACCGGCGCTCGGTGAACTCGGCCCACAGGTCGGCGGTCAGCGTGTCGTGGGCGAGCAGCAGCTCGGTCAGGACCGACGCGTCCTCCAGGGACTGTGCGGCGCCCTGGGCGAGGGTGGGCGGGAACGCGTGCGCCGCGTCGCCGATCACGACGACGCGGCCGCGGTTCCACGGCGGGTCGAGCAGGTGTGTCCGGAACGTGGTGAAGTTGACCGGCCCGGCGTCCGGGAGCGCGGCCCGGATCTCGTCCCACGGCCCGTGGTAGTCGGCGGTCAGCTCGCGGACCACCGACAACTGCTCGCCGAGGGTGAGGTCGCCGCGGCCGCGCGGCGGCTCGACGAGGTAGGCGTAGAGCGTCCGGTCGCCGGTCGGGCAGTACCCGGCGATGTAGAGCGGCCCGCCGAGGAACAGGTCGGTGCGGGTCACCGACGCCGGCCGCGGCGCGACCACCCGCCAGATCTCCATGCCGAGGTCCCGGGTGGTCACCGCCATGCCGGCTGCGGCCCGGGTGCGCGAGTGGAGGCCGTCGGCGCCGACCACCAGGTCGTACCGCCCGGTGGCGCCGTCCGCGAACGTCACCGCGACCGACGTGCCGTCCTGTTCCAGCGAGACCAGCTCGGTGCCGTAACGGATCCGGGCGCCGGCCGCCGCGGCCCGGTCGAGCAGGATCCGCGCCAGCACCGGGCGGTAGGTGCCGAACGTGGCGGGCAGGTCGGGCCCGCCGGTGCGGATGTCGGTGACCTCGGCCAGCACGGTCCCGTCCGGGTCGGGGGCGCGGATGCCGAGCGTGTCGAACCCGTACCCGTGCTGGCGTAAGCGCTCCCAGACGCCCAGCTCGCGCAGGACGCGCAGCGCGTTGCCCTGCAGCGTGATCCCCGACCCGATCGCGGGCGGCGACGGGCGCAGGTCGATGAGGTCGACGGTCACGCCGCCCTCGGCGAGCCGGATGGCGGTGGCCGCGCCGGAGACGCCGGCGCCGACGACGAGCACGGTATCGACAGCTGTCACAGCGGGAGCTTAACCATCCACAGTGCTCGGCGGTGGCCCCCTGGACCGGTCAGCGCTGGTAGGCGTCCGGGATGCCGTCGGCGTCGTCGTCGCGCGTCTCCTCCTCGTGGAGCCGCCGGAAGTGCCGGTTGCGCAGGCGCAGCAGCACCGCGGCGAGCACGGCGGCCAGCAGCGACCCGGCCAGCACGCCGATCTTGGCTTGCTCGTCGAAGACGGTGCCCGGGCCGTACGCCAGCTCGCTCACCAGCAACGAGACGGTGAAGCCGATCCCGCCCAGCAGGCCGAGCCCGAGCACGTCCCACCAGCTCAGGCCCTCGGCGAGACGGGCCTTGGTGAACCGCTGGACCAGCCAGGTGGCGCCGAGGATCCCGATCGGCTTGCCGGCGACCAGGCCGAGCACCGCCGCGAGGGTGACCGCCGCGCCCAGCCCTTCCCCACCGCCGAGGGTGACGCCGGCCGCGAAGAACGCGAAGACCGGCACCGCGAAGCCCGCCGAGATCGGCCGCCAGCGGTGCTCGAGGCGTTCCGCGAGCCCGTGGTCGTCGCCGTTACGCGGGAGGACCGGCACGGTGAACGCGAGCAGCACGCCGGCCACCGTGGCGTGCACGCCGGACTCGTGCACGAGCGTCCACGCGACCAGGGCGAGCGGCAGGAGCAGCCACCAGCGGGTGATCCCGCGCTGGACGAGCACGCCGAACACCGCGACCACCAGGAACGCCAGGACCAGCGGGATCGGGTGCACGCTCGCCGTGTAGACGGTCGCGATGATCAGGATGGCGAGCAGATCGTCGACGACGGCGAGAGTGAGCAGGAAGGTGCGCAGCGCCGCCGGCAGGTGGGTGCTGATCACGCCGAGCACGGCGAGCGCGAACGCGATGTCGGTGGCGGTCGGCACCGCCCAGCCGATCGCCCCGCCGCCGCCGCCCGCGCGGATCACCGCGAGGTAGATCACAGCGGGCACGATCATGCCGCCGACCGCGGCCAGGACGGGCAGCGCGGCCCTCCGCGGATCCCTCAGGTCACCGGCGACGAACTCGCGTTTCAGCTCCAGACCGGCCACGAAGAAGAAGATCGCGAGCAGTCCGTCGGCGGCCCAGGCCGACAGGGACAGGTGGAGAGGCCATTCGTCCGGGATGAGCTGGAAGGCCGCCAGGTCCTGGTAGAAGTCTTTCCATGGGGAGTTCGCCCAGATCAGGGCCAGCACGGTCGCGCCGAGAAGCAGCAGGCCGCCGACGGTCTCGGCGCGCAGGATGTCGGCTACGCGGCGGGCTTCGGCCCAGCTGCCGAGGGAGAAGAGGCGGTTGGGCACCGCCTGACTTTACGCGGCCTTCATGTTCCGGCTCACGCGTCACGTCCGGAACCGTGGGTAACGTGCCCTTCAGGACCGGGACCAAAGACCCATGCTCTGTGGATCTTCCATCGATACGTTGAGAACGACTCCAATCGAGAGGAATGACCGTGACCGCCGTTTCGGAGAAACACGACGAGCTCGTGCGCAGGCTGGCGGAGCCCGACGAGAACGAGGTCGCGGGCCTCGACGCCTGGTGGCGGGCGAACAACTATCTGACCATCGGCCAGATCTACCTGCAGGGCAATCCGCTGCTGAGGGAGCCGCTCGCCACCGAGCACATCAAACCCCGCCTGCTCGGCCACTGGGGGACCAGCCCCGGCCTCTCGTTCATCTACGCGCACGTCTCCCGGCTGATCAAGAAGACCGGCCAGCAGGCGATCTATCTGGCCGGGCCCGGCCACGGCGGTCCCGCGCTGGTCGCCGCCGGTTACCTGGAGGGCACCTACTCGGAGATCTACCCGAAGGTGAGCCAGGACGAGGCCGGCGTGCTGCGCCTGTTCCGCCAGTTCTCCAGCCCGGGCGGCATCCCGTCGCACGTGTCGGTGACCACGCCCGGCTCCATCCACGAGGGCGGCGAGCTCGGCTACGTGCTGGTGCACGCGTTCGGCTCGGTGATGGACAACCCCGACCTGCTCACCGTCGCGGTGGTCGGTGACGGCGAGGCGGAGACCGGGCCCCTCGAGGGCTCGTGGAAGGGCATCTCGTTCATCAACCCGGCCCACGACGGCGCGGTGCTGCCGATCCTTCATCTGAACGGCGCGAAGATCGCTGGTCCGACCGTACTGGCGCGCAAGGACCCGGCCGAGGTGCGCAAGCTGCTGGAGGGCCACGGCTACGAGATCATCGAGGTCGGCGGCGACGACCTGCCCGGCATGCACCTGCGGTTCGCCGAGGCGCTCGCTCTCGCCTGGAGCAAGATCAAGACGATCCAGGACGCGGCTCGCGGCGGCGACTGGGACGGCAAGCGCCCGCACTGGCCGCTGATCATCCTGCGGTCGCCGAAGGGCTGGACCGGCCCGGAGAAGATCGACGGCGTCACGGTGACCGGCACCTGGCGGTCGCACCAGGTCCCGCTCTCCGGCGTCCGCGACAACCCGGACCACCTGCGCGAGCTGGAGAAGTGGCTCAAGTCGTACCGGCCGGAGGAGCTCTTCGACGCGAACGGCGCGCCGGTGCAGCTGATCAAGGACCAGGCGCCCGACGGTGACCTGCGGATGAGCGCCAGCCCGCACGCGAACGGCGGCGTGCTCACCCGCGACCTGGACCTGCCCGACTTCCGTGACTACGCCGTCGAGGTGAAGCGCCCGGCGCAGGGCCGTGCCGAGTCGACCCGCAAGCTCGGCGAGATGATGCGCGACATCTACACGCGCAACGACGACCGGTTCCGGCTGTTCTGCCCGGACGAGACGAACAGCAACCGGCTCGGCGCGATCTTCGAGGTCTCCGACCGTGGCTTCATGGAGTCCGTCACCGAGGACGACGTGAAGATCAGCAGGAACGGCCGGGTCATGGAGGTGCTCTCCGAGCACAACTGCCACGGCTGGCTGGAGGGCTACAACCTCACCGGCCGGCACGGCATGTTCGCCACCTACGAGGCGTTCGCCATGGTCAGCGCATCCCAGACGATTCAGCACGGCAAGTGGCTGCAGGAGGCGTCCCATCTGCCGTGGCGGGCGAAGGTGCCGAGCCTGAACATCCTGCTCACGTCGACGGCCTGGCGCAACGACCACAACGGCTTCTCGCACCAGGGCCCCGGCCTGATCCAGAACGTGCTGACCCAGCGCGGTGACGTGGCCCGGGTCTACCTGCCGCCGGACGCGAACACGCTGCTCTCGGTCGCCGACCACTGCTTCCGGTCGCGGTCGTACATCAACCTGATCGTCATCGACAAGCAGCCGCAGCTGCAGTGGCTGGACATGGACTCGGCGATCGAGCACTGCCGCCAGGGCGCCGGTGTCTGGGAGTGGGCCGGCACCGACGACGGCGAATCCGACCCGGACATCGTCCTGGCCTGCGCCGGCGACGTGGTGACCATGGAGACCGTGGCGGCCGCGCAGATCCTCAAGGAGAAGCTGCCCCGGCTCAAGGTGCGCGTCGTCAACGTCGTCGACCTGATGACGCTGCCGCGGCCGAAGGACCACCCCCACGGTATGAGCGAGACCCGGTTCCGGGAGCTGTTCACCGATCACGTCGACGTGGTCTTCTCGTTCCACGGATACCCGGGCGCCATTCACCAGCTGGTGCACGGCCGGCCGGACGCCGACCGGTTCCGGGTGCGCGGCTTCATCGAGCAGGGCACCACGACCACGCCGTTCGACATGACGGTCCGCAACCGGGCGTCGCGCTATCACCTCGTGATGGACGCGATCAACAATGCGCGCCGGCTGCCGACCGGGGCCACCGAGCTGAAGGCCTGGTGCGAATCGCAGCTGGAGCGCCACGAGGAGTACATCGTCGAGCACCTGGAGGACATGCCCGAGGTGCGGGATTGGTCACTGGGGGACTGGGCGGAGAGCTGATCTGTTGATTTCCGCCCCGGAAGTGCGCGACTCTGCGCGCTTCCGGGGCGGAATTTTCACATTCACGCGTCTCGCTCCTAAGAATCTTTTGCAGAGAGATGTCTCACCCTTTTATTCGACGGCCGGGTTAAGCGAAAGTGTGGGGAGTGCGAACACCCGTCGCTCGATGATGAGGAAGGGGACCCCTCTATGGCCGCCACGCTCAACCCCTGGCCGACGACCCGGCAGGGCGCGAAGGACCACTCGGTGACCACCCTGCAGTTCCTGTTGCTCGCCCACGGCCAGACCGTGACCGTCGACGGCGTCTTCGGCGCGCAGACCGGTGACGCGGTCCGGGCCTTCCAATGGGCCAAGAACCTTCCCGACAACGGCGTGGTCTGCCCCCGGACGTGGGAGGCGCTGATCGTCGAGGTGCGGCCCGGCGCACAGGGCAGCGCGGTCCGGGGCGTGCAGCACGAGTTCCCGACCAGCGAGGACGGGGTCTACGGCCCGGAGACCGAGCGGGCGGTCCGCTCCTTCCAGCAGGACGCCGCGATCCTGGTCGACGGTGTCGTCGGCCGGACCACGTGGCAGGCCCTGGTCGGCGGCGTTCAGGCGGCTCCTCTGCAGCAGGCGGCCTGACCCCAACTCCGCTTCCTCGGACGGCCGGCCTTCCCCGAGGCCGGCCGTTCTCGTCGCCGGCTGCACGCGAGAGCCGTGGCGCCCGATTTGTCACTCTCCCGCGCCGCCAGGTCTTGGAGCGGCTGTGATTGATGGCTGTCTGGCGGGGCTTGAGGCAGCCATGGATCACAGCTGGGTTGGTTGGCTGTGACTGGTGGCTGTGCGGTCGGCTTCGACACGGCCGTGGATCACAGCTAGCGCTGGTTGGCTGTGGCTCATGGCTGTCCGGTGGGCCTCGGCACAGCCATGGGTCACAGCTCGGGGTGGTCGGCTGTGACTCATTGCTGTGCGGCGGGGCTTGTGGCAGCCGTGGATCACAGCTGGGTTGTTTGGCTGTGACTGATGGCTGTGCGGTCGGCTTCGGTACGGCCGTGGATCACAGCTGCGGTAGTCGGCTGTGACTCATTGCTGTCCGGCGGGCCTCGACACAGCCATGGGTCACAGCTCGGGGTGGTCGGCTGTGACCCATCGCTGTCCGGCGGGCTTCGGCACAGCGATGAGTCACAGCCGGGGTTGGCAACCGGTTCGCGACGATCACGCACCGGCATGGTGATCCGGCAGGCGCGGGGTGGGTCGAATGGAACGGTGTAGGCACGGGACATCGTCGAAAGGGACCTCTTGCGCAACGTTCTTCGCCGCTTCGCCCTGGCCGCCGCTCTCATCGCCCCGGCCGCTCTCGGCCTCGCCACGATGACCGCCGGATCCGCTCAGGCCGCGCCGGTGAAGACCGTCACCAGCGCCACGGCCAAGACCGGTGCCGCCACGGCCGGTGAGACCGTTCTGCAGACCGAGATCAACCGGCTCATCAACGTCGAGCGCACCAGCCGTGGCTGTGCCGCGCTCAAGACCGACGCCAAGCTGACGACCGCTGCTCGTGGGCACAGTGCGTGGATGGCGCAGACCGGCGCGTTCTCGCACACCGGGCGTGGCAACTCGAACTTCGTCGCCCGCAGCAAGGCCGCCGGCTACACCACGCCGTCCGCGGAGAACATCGCCTGGGGCTACCGCACCGCCAAGCAGGTCGTCGACGGCTGGATGAAGAGCCCCGGCCACCGCACCAACATCCTCAACTGCAAGTCGACCACCGTCGGCGTCGGCGCGGTGTTCTCCGCGAACGGCACGCCGTACTACACCCAGGACTTCGGTTACTGAAGGTCCTGAAGCAAGACCAGCGATGCCCCAGCCGATCCCCCTGCGGCTGGGGCATCGCCGTTTCTATCGCCGGTACGCCGGGTCGAAACCGAACGGCAGCTCGAGGCGGTGGGACGCCATCAGGTCACGATCGGCGAGCAGGTCACCGGTCGGGCCGTCGGCCACGAGAGCGCCGTTGTCGAGGATGACCGCGCGGGGGCAGAGCTGCAGGGCGTACGGAAGATCGTGGGTGACCATCAGGACCGTCACCGGCAACGCCTCCAGGATCTCGGCGAGCTCGCGGCGGCTGGCCGGATCCAGGTTGGAGGACGGCTCGTCCAGCACCAGGATCTCCGGCTTCATGGCGAGGACCGTCGCGACCGCCACCCGCCGCCGCTGGCCGAACGACAGGTGGTGCGGCACCTTGTCGCGGTGCTCGGACATCCCCACCGCCGCGAGGGCCTCGTCGACGCGCCGGTCGAGTTCGGCGCCGCGGACGCCCAGATTGGCCGGGCCGAAGGCGACGTCCTCGGCGACCGTGGGCATGAACAGCTGGTCGTCCGGGTCCTGGAAGACGATGCCGACCCGGCGGCGGATCTCGGCGATCGCCGCCCGGTCGCCGGGAGTGACCGGCAGGCCGGAGATCTCGACGCGTCCCGGGCCGCCGTGCAGGATGCCGTTGAGGTGCAGCACCAGGGTGGTCTTGCCGGCGCCGTTCGGGCCGAGCAGGGCTACCCGCTCACCCTGCGCCAGGGTCAGATCGACGCCGCGGAGCGCCTGGCGTCCGTCGGGGTACGCGTAGTGCAGTCCCGTGATGCGCAGAGCTTCCACGTTGATCATGATAGGACGATCGCGAGACCCGCGGCCGCCACCGGCAGCGCGGCCGAGAAGGCCCACTCGCGGGCCGGGGCGGGACCGCCGGTGATCTGCGGCAGCCGGCCGGCGTAGCCGCGGGACAGCATCGCCAGGTAGACCCGCTCGCCGCGTTCGTAGGAGCGCAGGAACAGCGACCCGATGCCCACCGCGAACGCCTTGACCTGCCAGAGGAAGCGCGGGTCGTAGCCGCGGGAGAGCCGGGCGATGCGCATCCGGCGGGCGTCGTCGGCGAGCACGTCGATGTACCGCAGCATGAACGTCATGATCTGGGTGAAGACCTGCGGGCAGCGCAGCCGGTCGAGGCCGAGGACCAGGTCACGGGTCGTGGTGGTGGCGGCGAGCAGCAGCGACGCGAGGACGCCGAGGGTGCCCTTCGCGAAGATGTTCCACGCGCCGTAGAGGCCGTCGACGGAGAGCGACAGGCCGTGCCAGTCGATCCGCTCGCCGTGCCCGGCCAGCGGCAGCGCGATCGCGAGCAGCACGAACGGCAGCTCGATGGTGGCGCGTTTGGCGAGCCAGAGTGCCGGCACCCGGGCCAGCACGGCGACGACGGCGATCAGCAGGGCGTACCCGCCGAAGGCGGCGAACTCGGTGCGCGGCGTGACCACGACGACGACGGTGAACAGGACCACCGCAGCGATCTTGACCTCGGGGGAGAGGCGGTGCACCACGCTGTCCCGGTCGAGGTGCAGGGTGGCGTTCACGCCTTCGTGGGCCGGCGCCGGAGGACCCAGAACAGCCCGCCGCCGATACCGAAGGTGATCAGGACGCCGAGGACACCGGAGAGGCCGGTCGACAGGAAGGAGTTGTCGATGCCCTTGATGCCGTAGTCGGCGAGCGGGCTGTCCCCGAGCTGGTGCTCGCCCTCCTGCTGGGCCATGCAGGTGCCGCCGGTGATCTCGCCCTCGGCGTCGAACGTGCAGCCCTCGCGGGCGGCGTAGTCGAGGCCGTCCGGGCTGCCGGAGGCGAAGCTGGAGACGACGCCGGCGAGCAGGAGGGCGACCAGGAGGCCGCTGATCAGGAAGATCTTCTTGCTCATGCCTTCACCACCTGGGGAGACGCGGCGCGGAAGTGCCGCAGGGCGTAGACCAGGTCGGGCCGCACCCGGGCCACCGTCATCACGGTGGTCGCGGCGATCAGGCCCTCGCCGATGCCGATCAGCACATGGACGCCGGCCATGGTGGCGGCGATGCCACCCAGGGACAGCTCGGTGGTGCCGCCGAGCGCGTACTCCAGGACGAAGCCCATCGAGGCGACGACGACGCCGACGATCGAGGCGATGAACGCGGTGGCGCCGAGCCCGCCGACCGTGCGCGGCAGGACCCTCAGCAGGGCGGCCACCAGGACGTAAGCGGCGGCCGTACCGATCAGGGCCATGTTCGTGACGTTGAGCCCGATCGCGGTGAGCCCACCGTCGGCGAAGAGCAGGCACTGCACGATCAGCACGGTGGCGACGCAGAGGGCGCCCACCCACGGGCCGACCAGGATCACCGCGAGGGTGCCGCCGAGCAGGTGACCGGAGACACCCGGGAGCACCTGGAAGTTCAGCATCTGCACGGCGAAGATGAAGGCCGCGACGAGGCCGGCCATCGGGGCGAGCCGGTCGTCGAGGTCGGTCTTGGCCTTGGTGACGCAGACCGCGAGGCCGGCGATCGCTATGACCAGGAAGGCCGCCGAGACGGGACCGTTGATGATCCCGTTGGCGATGTGCATCGCCTGTGTGTCCATGCGGGCAGCATATTGGGAGAATCCTGCTGTTGCATATCCCTGGCAACAAAGCTTTACTTCATGATCACGTCAGCTACGTCACGCCGCGGCGACGGGTGGCCGGGCCGCCCGTACCCCACCCGGATCGCCATCTGCGGGAACCCGGTCCGGCCGAGCGAGCGCCGCAGCTGGTCGCGGGCCGGCGTCACCTCGATCGGCTGTGAGATCAGCGACGCGGCCAGACCGGCGTCGGTGACCGTCAGCAGCACGTTCTGCAGGGCCTGACCGGCCACCACCTGATCCAGCCGGCGGTCGCCCGGGGTACCGAGGATGCCGATCAGCGGCTCCGGCTCGTAGTCGCGGCCCGGACCGCGCCGGCGCGTCGCGAAGGCGCGCTGCGGCACCAGGTCCTGCGGCTCGCCGACCGGGGCGCCGACCGCCACCGGCATGCCGTCCGGCGCGTCCTCGGTGTCGGTCCAGGTGATCAGCTCGGCCTGGTACCGCTCGTCGCGGCGCAGCACCCGGTCGGCGCTGTGCGCGATCTCCGAGAAGCCGGTCAGCGCGGTCATCCCGACCAGCAGGTCCAGCCAGGCGTTCTCGGCCTGGGCCGCCTCGATCATCCGGATCCGGGCGTCGGCCGGGACCGGGTCCGGCCAGAACGGGTCGCGGTTGCTGTGCCGGTGCTCGATCGCCGCATAGCGGTCGCGCTCCGGGTAGGTGGGCGGCCGGAGCCGGCCCGGGGTGAGGCGGGCGATCACCTCGGGGGCGTCCGGCGGCAGCAGCCGCACCTCCGCCGGGGTGCCCGCCCAGGCCAGCGCGAGCCGTGCGTTGAGGGTGGCCGCCCCGCACGCCAGGCGCAGCGCCCAGCCGCTCCGGTCGGCGACCTCCAGCTGCCGGCCCGCATCGGCGAGCACTTCGATGGCGCCGTCGCGCAGACGGAACGCCCAGGGCTGCGTGTTGTGCATCGAGGGTGCGTAGATCGCCGCGGCGGCTGCGCGCCGCAGGTCCGACTGGTCGTAGCGGGTCATCCTCCTACGGTGGCCCGCCGGGACTTCCTCCGGTAAGGGGCGAAGGTCCTAAAGAGGCACACGCCAGGTGACCAGGGTCCCGCCACCGCCGGGCCGGGGTCCCGCCTCGAACGAGCCGCCCAGGTCGTGCGCGCGCTCGCCCATGTTGACCAGGCCGCCGCGGGCCAGTTCCGGGTCCATGCCGACGCCGTCGTCCTCGACCTGCAGGATCAGCTCGCCGTCGGTCACCCGCACCGAGACTCGTACGTCGGAAGCCCGCGCGTGCCGGGCGACGTTCGACAACGCCTCCCGCAGCACGGCCGTGAGCTCCGGCACCACGTCGTCCGGTACGGCACTCTCCACCGGCCCGGACGTCTCCAGGGCGGGCCGGAAACCGAGCGTGGCGGCGGCGTCGTCCACGGTGTCCCGCAGCTCGTTGCGGAACGTCGCGCCGATCGGGGCCCGCAGCTCGAAGATCGACCGGCGGATGTCGCGGATGGTGGCGTCCAGGTCGTCGACGGCCGCGTTGATCCGCTTGGCGATGTCCGGCCGGACCGACGGCCCGGCGGCGGCCTGCAACTGCATGCCGGTCGCGAACAGCCGCTGGATCACCACGTCGTGCAGATCGCGCGCGATCCGCTCCCGGTCCTCCAGGACGGCGAGCAGCTCCCGCTCCTCCTGGGCGCGGGCGCGTTCCAGCGCGAGGGCGGCCTGACCGGCGAACGTGGAGAGCAGGACGGCGTCCTCGGGGTCGGTCTTGCTGACGATGAGCACGCCCTGGGGCATGTCCCGGCCGGCCAGCGGCGCGGCCAGGGCCGGTCCGGCCGGCACCGGGCGGGGCCACTCGGCCACCTCGCGCAGGTCGTCCAGGAAACCGTCCGGGAAGCTGGCGAAGTCGCCGGCCACGACCTGCCCGGCCAGGGTCGCGCACTCCGGGTCGGCGCCCTCGGCCACCTCGATGGTGAACCGGGCGTTCTCCTCGTCGTGCAGCAGGACCAGCACCAGCTCGGCGTCGGCCACCTCCCGGGCACGGCGGGCGATCAGCCGCAGCGCCTCGGTACGCCGGACCGTCCCCAGCAGCACGCCGGTGATCTCGGACGCCGCCTCCAGCCACCGCTGCCGCCGCTGGGCGAGCTCGTAGAGCCGGGCGTTGTCGATCGCGACGCTGGCCGCGGCGGCGAGGGCCACCACGATCTCCTCGTCGTCCTCGCTGAACTCGGCGGCGCTCCGCTTCTCGGCGAGGTAGAGGTTGCCGAAGATCCGTTCGCGGGTCCGGACCGGGACGCCGAGGAAGCTGTGCATCGGCGGATGGTTCGGCGGGAACCCGTACGAATCGGGGTGCTTGGTGATGTCCGGCAGCCGGACCGGCTGCGGATCGGTGATCAGGAGACCGAGGACGCCGCGGCCGTGCGGCAGGTCGCCGATCTTCGCGTGCGCCTCGGGGGGAATGCCGTGGGTGACGAAGTCGGAGAGGTGATCGGAATCGGGCGCCAGCACGCCGAGGGCGCCGTAGCGCGCGTCCGCGAGCGCGCAGGCCGCCTCGACGATGCGCTGCAGGGTGCTGCGCAGATCGAGATCGGTGCCGATGCCGACCACCGCGTCGAGCAGGGCGCGCAGCCGCTCCCGGCTGGTCACGATGTCGCCGACCCGGTTCTGCATCTCCTGCAGCAGCGCGTCGAGGCGGACCCGGGAAAGGGGGCTCAGGCCGAGCGAGGGCGTCGAGGGGTCGGACACAGGCCCGAGGCTACCCCCGGGACCATTGGCCCTAGGTGCACGGGCCACCCGGGGGCGAAAATGGGGACATGATCCGAGTCTTCCTCCTCGACGACCACGAAGTCGTCCGCCGTGGCCTCGTCGACCTGCTCCAGACGGGCGGCGACATCGAGGTGATCGGCGAGTCCGGCTCCGCCCGGGAGGCGGCCGCGCGCATTCCGGCGCTCCGCCCCGACGTGGCGGTCCTCGACGCCCGGCTGCCCGACGGCAACGGCATCGACGTGTGCCGGGACGTCCGGGCCGTCGACTCGTCGATCAAGGGACTGATCCTGACGTCGTACGAGGACGACGAGGCGCTGTTCGCCGCGATCATGGCCGGTGCGTCCGGTTACGTGCTGAAGCAGATCCGCGGCACCGACCTGGTCGACGCGATCCGCCGGGTCGCCGCCGGGCAGTCCCTGCTGGACCCGCAGGTCACCCAGCGGGTCCTGGAACGCATCCGCAACGGCGTCGAGCAGCCGCGCGAGCTGGCCTCGCTCACCGATCAGGAGCGGCGGATCCTCGAGCACGTGGCGGAGGGCCTGACCAACCGGGAGATCGCGGCGCGGATGTTCCTGGCCGAGAAGACGGTGAAGAACTACGTGTCCAGTCTGCTCGCCAAGCTGGGCCTGGAGCGCCGCACGCAGGCCGCGGTCCTGGCCACGAAGCTGCTGGGGGACCATCCGCACGGGTGAGGTTTCGCAGGGGAAGTCCCCGGGGTACTGTCCGGCCGCACATCGGCGACTCTGGGGTTTTGTGTATGAGCGCGTTGACCGCACATGTGGACGTCCCGCTGGATCGCGGCGCGCCCGGCGCGGCCCGGCGGGCGGTCGTGGCGGTCCTGGCCGGCTGGGGCTTCCGCGATCCGGACTGGGTCGACGGCGCGGCCGTCGTGGTGAGTGAACTGGTGACCAACGCGGTCCGGCACGGCGGCGGCTGTGTCGCACTGCAACTCGAGGCGCACGAGCGACGGGTGATCGTCTCGGTCGCCGACGGCTCGTCGGTGGTGCCGCGCCGCCGGGACCCGGACGGGGTCGGCGGCCGGGGCATCGCATTGATCGAGGCCCTCGCGGCCGGCTGGTCGGTGCAGAACTACAAGGGTGGGAAGCGCGTGCTCGTCGAACTGCACCCGTGCCCCGGCGCGGGGGAGTGGTAGCCGTGAGGATCGTCCGGATCGACGACGGCACGGTGATCCGCCTGCACCTGCGCGGCGAGCTCGACCTGGCCACCACCGACCTGGTCGAGGACCAGGTGGCCCGGGCGCTGGACGACGGGCCGTCGAAGCTGATCCTCGACGTGGCCGGCCTGACGTTCTGCGACTCGTCCGGCATCGACATGTTCCTGAACGCCCACGGCCTGGCCGCCGAGCGCGGCGTCGACCTGCGGGTGTCCCGGCCGCGCGGCATCGTCCGCCGGTCGCTGGACGTGACCGGCGTGCTGCCGATGCTGACCCGGGGTCAGACCCTGAACCGGCCGGCGGCGTCGCGGAGCCGGTCGGCCAGCGACTGAACGTCCTCGGCGGTGCGGGCGGCCAGGCTGACCGCCTCCCGGCTGGTCGCGGTGCTGTGCGCGACGCTCGCGATGTTGTTCGCGATGTCGGTGACGCCGGCCGCGGCCTCGCCGACGCCGCGGTTCATCTCGGCGGTGGTGGCGCTCTGCTCCTCGACCGCCGACGCGATGGTGGTCTGGTAGTCGCTGATCTGCGAGATGATCCGGCTGATCTCGTCGATCGCGGTGACCGCCTGCCCGGTGCCGGTCTGGATGGCCTCGACCCGCTTGGCGATGTCCTCGGTGGCCCGCGCGGTCTCCTGCGCCAGGTCCTTGACCTCGCTCGCCACCACGGCGAAGCCCTTTCCGGCCTCGCCCGCCCGGGCCGCCTCGATCGTCGCGTTCAGGGCGAGGAGGTTGGTCTGCTCGGCGATCGCGGTGATCGTCTTGATGACGTCGCCGATCTGCGCCGACGACTCGCCGAGCCGGTTGATGGTCTCGCTGGTGGACCGGGCCGCGCCGACCGCGTCCGAGGCGACCTGGGCGGCGTCGGCGGCGTTGCGGGAGATCTCGCCGATCGCCGAGCCCATCTCGGTGGACCCGGCCGCGACCGTGTTGACGTTGCCGGACACGCCGGCCGCGCTGGAGGCGGCCAGCCCGGCCTGCTGGTCGGCGTCCGCGATGGCCGTGTCGATCTGCATGCTGACCTGGCGCATCGTCTCCGAGGCCGCGGTCAGCCGGCCGCCGTTCTCGAGGATCTCGACGACCGTGGCGCGCACGCCGGCCACCGCCTCGTCGACCGCGGCGCCCATCTCGGCCATCTCGTCGTTGCCGGCGGAGTCGACGCGCACCGTGAGGTCGCCGGCCGCCATCCCGCGCAACGCCTTGACCAGGCCGGTCACCGGGACCACCACGCTGCGGGTCACCGCGACCGAGAAGATCAGCGCCGCGGCGACGGCGAGGACGAAGACGATGATCATGATGGTACGGAGGGAGGAGGCCTCCGATCGGGCATCGCTCGCGGCGGTGGCCGCCCTGTTGCTGACGGAGCCGACGAGCGCGTCGGTGTCCTGGACGATCTGGTAGTAGACGTCGTATCCGGTGCCCAGGATGATCGCGTTGCCCTGTTCGAGCTGGCCGGCCGCGTAGAGCGCGATCATCTGGCTGTCGGCCGCGAAGTACTTGTCCCACTGGTCGTTGATCGAGTCGAAGTGGGCCTTCTCCTCCGCGGTCATGGCGGCGGTGTTCGTGTCGGCCAGGAGCTCCTCCAGGACCTCCTTGTCGGCCAGGAAGCCGGCCCGGTTCTGGCTCGTGTCCTCGACGGCCTTCTTGTAGCCGATCCGGTACGCGTCCCAGGCCACAGCGAGCTGCCACCCGGAGATGTCGGCGTTCAGGAACTTCTGTTCGTCGACCTGCCGCATCAGCCCCTGCAGGGTGTGCAGCTCCTCGGTGGCGTCCTGCTGCCGGGTCAGGCCCACCGCGCCGATGCCGACGGCGATGCCGAGCAGCACCAGCACCACCGCGAAGGCGGCGCCGAGCCGCCCGGCCAGCCGAAGACGTCGCAAGATCGCCATTAGCCCCTACCCCCGCCTCGAACCGCCCTCGAACTGAAGATTCGGCAGGAACGGGGCAGGACTGAGGCGCTACCGCCCCAATGAGGATTCGACGGGCAGAACCATCCGGACCGTAGTCCCCCGGTCCACGCCGGGCGACGTGACGGTGAACGAGCCGTCGTGCGCCCGCATGATCCGGTCGACGATGGCGAGACCGAGGCCGACGCCGGGCACCGCCTGCTCCCGGGCGTGCCGGCCGCGGTAGAAGCGCTCGGTCACGTACGGCAGTTCGTCGGCGGGGATGCCGGAGCCGGCGTCGGCGATCTCCAGCCCGTCGGTGAGCACCCGCACCGTGACGACCGTGCCGGTGACGCTGAACAGGACCGCGTTGCGGATCAGCTGTTCGGCGGCCTGGCTCAGACGGGTGAGGTCGCCGGTCACCCGTACCGTCTCGGCGGGCTCCTCGATCTCGATGCGCACGTCGCGCTGCGCCGCCTGCGCCCGGCACGCGGCCGCGCCCGCCTCCGCGACGGCCGTCAGGTCGGTGCCGCCGCGCAGCAGGGGGAGCGGCGCGGCCGCCGGGCGGGTGCCCGCCAGCAGGTGATCCACCATGCGGACCAGGCGCTCGCCGTTGCGCTGGATCGGGTCGATCAGCCGGCGGTACGGCGCGAGCTCCTCGTTCTCGACGAGCAGCTCCAGGTAGCCCTGGATCGTGGTGACCGGCGTGCGCAGCTCGTGCGAGACGGTCGCGACGAAATCCTCCTCGCGGCTGATCGCCCGGGACAGCTCGTCGCCGATCTCGGCGAGCAGCATCCGGCTGCGGACGGCCGCGAGGTGTCCGGCCGCCTGCCCGGCCATCGTGGTGAGCATGTCCAGCTGGCGGTCGCCGGCCGAGCCCGGCCGGTCGTCGAGCACGCACATGGTCCCGAGCATGTGGCCGTCCTCGTCGATGAGCGGGACACCGGCGTAGAACCGGATGTTCGGCGTACCGGTGACGGTGCCCCAGGTCCGGTAGACCGGGTGGTCCAGGGCGTCCTGGACGACCAGGGCGAGGCGGCGGTCGACGACCCGGCCGCAGAAGGACGTCGCGAGCGGCCCGCCGCTGTCCGGCATGCCGGTGTTGCCGGCGAACCACTGCCGGTCCCGGTCGACGAGCGTGACCGTGGACATCGAGGTCTCGAAGACCGAGCTGGCCAGACGGGTCAGCTCGTCGAGCACCGTCGGGCGCGGGGCGTCGAGCAGGCGGTAGCTGTGTACCGCAGCGAGACGTGTTGCTTCCCCAG
Source organism: Actinoplanes sp. OR16 (assembly GCF_004001265.1). Classification (GTDB taxonomy): domain Bacteria; phylum Actinomycetota; class Actinomycetes; order Mycobacteriales; family Micromonosporaceae; genus Actinoplanes. The sequence continues at coordinate 6,124,214 of NZ_AP019371.1, forward strand.
CAGCGCTCACGTTAGTCATCCGTTTCCTCGGGGTCTCGGTGGCGGGACTCCGCCGGGACGTGGTGGTTATTTCGGTCCGCCGGCGCCACGGGTGAGGAGAACGGACGGGGAAAATCGCTCATGCGCCGCCGGTGCGGGGCGATAGTCCTCACGTAACGACAATGTCACCAAGAGTGAGGGACCAGATGGGGACCGAGCTGTTCCGGTCGGCCACCGCCGACGAGGGCAAGCCCGTCGTGCTTCTCGTCGACGACGAGGAGACCGTGCTGCAGACGCTCGCTCTGCAACTGGGCCGTGACCACAAGCTGCTGACCGCCTCCGACGGGGTCGAGGCGCTGCAGGTGCTGGCCGAGCACGGCCCGGTCGCGGCCGTGGTCAGCGACATGCGGATGCCGAACATGGACGGCATCGAGCTGATGCGCCGGATCTCGGTGGAGTACCCGGACACCACCCGGGTGCTGCACACCGGGCACGGCGACATCGACACCGCGATCGCGGCGATCAACTCGGGCGGCGTGTACCGCTACCTGCCGAAGCCGGCCGGCACCGACGAGCTGCGCAGCATCGTGGGCGACGCGGTGGCCCGGCACGGCGAGGCCATGCACGACCGGGAACTGCTCGACACCACCCTGCGGGCCAGCGTGCAGGCGCTCTTCGGCTGCCTGGAACTGGCCAGCCCGGTGGCGTTCGCCCGGGCCGGCCGGATCCGCACGCTGGTCGCCGAGCTCTGCCGGCAACTGCAGCTGGAGGCGCTCTGGGAGATCGAGGTGGCGGCGATGGCGTCGCAGCTCGGCGCCGTGACGGTGCCGCCCGCGGTGCTCAAGAAGCTGGACCGGGGACAGCCGCTCGGCCCGGACGAGCAGGCCATGGTCAACGGGATGCCGCGGGCGGCCGTCCGGCTGCTGCGCGACATCCCGATGCTGCACGACGTCGTCGCGATCGTGCAGGGCCTGGCCGGCGAGCCGGCGCCGGAGGCCGGGCGGTCAGCGCTGGTCGAGGCCGGCATCAACGTGGTCCGCACCGCCATCGACTTCGAGATCATCGAGTCCCGGTCGTCGAACGACGCGACGGCGATCGGCGCCCTCGAGGAGCGCGGGGACGGCGCGCCGCACGTGCTCGCCGCCCTGCGCAAGGTCAAGGGCGTGCGGGCGCACCAGGAGATCGTGAAGTCCGTCCGGATCATGGAGCTCGAGGTCGGCATGCGCCTGGCCGAGGACGTCGTGGCGGTCAACGGCCTGGTCCTGATCGGCCGGGGGACCGTGGCGACCGAGGTGATGCTGGAGCGGCTGGCCAACTTCGCCCGTGTCGTGGACATCGTCGAGCCGGTCCTCGCGGCCGTCCCCGACTACCACAAGTACCTGGTCCGGGGTCACCGCTCGTAGGCGTCGGCCACCTCGGTGACCGCCCGCACCATCCCGGCGATCTCGTCCCGGAGGTGTGCGGCGGTCGCCGGGTCCGGCCGGTTCCCGGCGCGGGCATCGGTTTCGACGGCCGCGCAGATCGCCGCCAGGGCGGTCGCGCCGATGTTCGCCGACGAGCCCTTGAGCGCGTGCGCCCGTTCCCGGAGGACGCCGGTGTCGCCGTCCAGCACGTCGATCAGTTCGTCGGCGGCCGCCGGCGCCTTCGCCGCGAACGAGCGCAGCAGACGGGCCAGCAGGGCGCGCTCGCCGGGGCCGGGATCGCCGTCGGTGATGTCGTTCAGGCGGGCCCGGACCGCTGTCACCCGCTCGTCGTGGCTCGGTGGCGCGACGATTCCCATGGGACCCATGGTGCGCCGCGCCACCCGATGCGCGCCGGGTTTTAGGCGCCCCATCCCGCTTGCGTGCCACCGATGCGCTCGCTCGCGGTCTTCTCCCCGTACCCCGAGGCGAGGTAGGCCGCCACCGGATCGCGCGGAAGGCCCCGCGCCTCGCGCCGGTCCGCGAGGGCCGCGCGGACATCGGTCTCGTAGGCGTCCATCAGGATCGCGTTCGCACCGAGCACGTCACCGGCGCGCTGGGCCGCCGCGAGCGCCTCCTGATCGATGAGCAGAGCCTTGGCCAGCGCCTGCTCGACGTTGAGGACCGAGCGGATCTGGCCGGTGATCTTGTCCTCGATGTTGTGGCACTGGTCCAGCATGAAGTTGACCCCGGACTCCGGCCGGTGCCCGCCGACCGCCACGATCTCGGACAGGATCCGGAACAGCTGGAACGGGTCGGCCGCGCCCACGATCAGGTCGTCGTCGGCGTAGAAGCGCGAGTTGAAGTCGAACGCGCCCAGCCGGTTCTGCCGCAGCAGCTGCATCACGATGAACTCGATGTTGGTGCTCGGCGCGTGGTGACCGGTGTCGAGCACGACCGTGGCCTGCTCGCCGAGGGCCAGGCAGTGCAGCAGCGAGGTGCCCCAGTCCGGGATGTCCATGCTGTAGAACGCCGGCTCGAACAGCTTGTACTCGAGCAGGATCCGGTGGTTCGGGTCGAGCGCGTCGTAGATCGTCCTCAACGACTCGGCGAGCCGCTCCTGCCGGCCGCGCAGCGAGTCCTGACCGGGGTAGTTCAGGCCGTCCGGCAGCCAGATCTTCAGGTCGGCCGAGCCGGTCTGCCGCATCACGTCGATGCACTGCAGGTGGTGGTCGACGGCCTTGCGGCGGACCGCGGCGTCCGGGTGGCAGAGCGACCCGAGCCGGTAGTCGTCCTCCTGGAAGAGGTTGGAGTTGATCGCGCCGATCCGGACGCCGTTCTCCTCCGCGTGCCGCTTCAAGGCCGACCAGTCGTCGACCAGGTCCCACGGGATGTGCAGCGACACCCGGGACGCGAGCCCGGTGAGCTTGTTGACCTGTGCGGCGTCCGAGATCTTCTCGTACGGGTCCCGCGGCACCCCCTTGGTCGTGAAGACCTTGAACCGGGTGCCCGAATTGCCATAGGCCCAGCTGGGAACCTCGATGCTGAAGCCGTCGAGTCCGTCGAGATTCATTGGGCGCCTCCGTACTTGCGGTTGGTGAGCCCGTTCAGCAGCGCCGCGAAGACGAGGACCGCGCCGAGGGCGAGGAGCTGGTACTGCGAGCCCTCGTTGCCGACGAAGGCGAGCAGGATGCCGGCGTTGAGCCAGACGATGAGCAGGGTGGCGAGCACCACGCCGGCGACCCGGCCGATGCCGCCGGTGATCGCCACACCGCCGAGGACGGCGATGGTGATCGCGGGCAGGGCCATGCCGTTGCCGGAGACGCCCGCGTCGGGGCGGGCCGAGGCGAACTGGGCAACGGTCACCACGGCGACCAGGCCGGAGATCAGGCCCGCGTAGACGTACGCCTTGAACCGCGTGTCCCGGACCGGGAGACCGGCCCAGCGGGCGGCCACGTCGTTGGTGCCGATCGCGTAGAGCCGGCGGCCGTACGCCGTCCGCGCCAGCAGCAGCCAGACCGCGACCACCGTGGGCAGCAGGAAGGTGAAGATGCCCAGCGGCACGTCCGGGATGTACTGCCCGATGATCGGCAGCTCGACCGACTTGCTCAGCGAGAAGAGCTGCTGGATCGGCTCGGTGCTGATCGGCTGCTGGTTGTTGATCACGATGGCGATCGACTTGTACGCGTAGAACGTCGCGAGCGTCGCGATCAGCGCCGGGAATCCGATGTAGGAGACCAGGAAGCCGTTCACGGCGCCGAGCAGCGCCCCGAAGCCGGCGGTCGCGATGATCGCCAGCCAGAGGGGCCAGCCCCACTCGCCGTACGCGAACCCGAAGATCATGCCGGCCAGGCTCACGATGGCGCCGACGCTCAGGTCGATGCCGCCGCGTCCGGAGAGGATGACCAGCATCTCCGCCAGGCCGAGCATGGCCAGCGGGACCGCGCTGATCAGCGACGCTGACATGTAGTCGAAGTCGTAGGGGGCGGTCAGGTAGCCGCCGGCGTCGTTGATGAAGAACGTGACGACGACGATGACGATCAGGACGGCGAGCAGGGGGATCCGCTGCGTCAGGAAGAGTCGCGTCAGATCCGTTCTCTCACGCTTCCGCGTGGGCTTCTCGAGCGTGTCCGCTGTCATCGCGACCTCCTCGCACGTGCCCGCAGCAGGTCGGCGCCGACCGCCACGATGATGAAGATGCCGACGAACAGGTCGGACAGCTGCGAGCGCCAGCCGAGCTGGGTCACGCCGGACGACACGGTCTGGACCAGCAGCGCGCCGAGCAGGGTGCCGAGCACCGAGCCGCGGCCACCCATGATCGAGGTCCCGCCGATGACGACGGCCGCGATCACGGCGAGCTCCTTGCCGGAGCCGACCGACTGGTCCAGCGTGGACGTGCCCTGCGCGATCACGAAGCAGGACGCGAGACCGACCAGAACGCCGGTGATCACGTAGGCGAGCAGCACCCGCCGCTGCACCCGGACACCGGCCAGGCGGGCCGCCTGCGTGTCACCGCCGATCGCGAAGAAGTGCCGTCCACCGGCGGTGTGCCGCAGCCACCACCAGGCCGCCGCGGTGATCAGGATGGTGACCAGGAACGCGTGCGGCACGCCGAGCGTGCGCCCCTCCTGGCCGCGCCCGAAGAACGCCAGCGTGGCCGGGATGCCGTTCACCGTGCCCGAGCCGAAGATCTGCAGGCCCAGCCACATGAAGAGGTTCGCCGTGCCGAACGTGATGATGATGGCGTGCACCCGGCCGTAGGCGATCAGCACGCCGTTGACCAGGCCCAGCGCCGCGCCAGAGAGGACCGAGATCAGCACCGCGGCGCCGAGGTTCACGTCCGCGTTCACCAGCACCTTGGCGGTGATGACCGAGCAGACCATGATGGCGGCGCCGACCGAGACGTCGATGCCACCCGTGATGATCACGATGGTCATTCCCACGCCGACCAGGGCCACCGGGGCGGTCGCCACGAGCAGCGGCTGGATCGAGCCGGCCGTCAGGAACGCCGGGGTGCTGACCGCGAGCGCGGCCCAGAGCACGGCGATCACGCCGACCAGGACGATCTCCTGGCCGGTGACCGGGCTCGGCAGGACCTTGGTCCTGGCGCGCTCTTTCAACAAGCTCATTCACTGCCTCCCGCGGCCGCCGCCAGCAGGTCGACCTGCTTGGCGTCCGGTCCGAACTCCTCCGTCGTCGTGCCGCCCCGCACCACCTGGATGCGGTCCGCGATGCGCAGCGCCTCCGGCAGGTCCGACGTCACCACGAGCACCGCGGTGCCCTCCTCGGCCAGCTCGGTGATCAGGCGGTGGATCTCCTCCTTGGCGCCCACGTCGACGCCCTGGGTCGGCTCGGCGAGGATCAGCACCTTCGGGCGCTCCACCAGCTGCCGGGCCAGGACGACCTTCTGGGCGTTGCCGCCGGACATCGCGCTGATCGGCTGCCGCTCATGAGGGGTACGGACGGCCAGCCGCTTGATCATGTCGAGCGCGACGGCCTTCTCCCGCGCCCGGTCGACGAACATCCCGAGCTTGGACAGCAGCTTGAGGTGACCGGCCGAGATGTTGAAGGCGATCGACTGGAAGCCGAACATGCCCTCGACCTTGCGGTTGGCGGGGAGCAGGGCGATGCCCAGCTTCTGGGCGTCTTCCGGACTCCTCGGATTCGCCGGGCTCGCATCGATGCGCAGCTCGCCTCCGGTGGCCCGGTCCATGCCGTAACAGCAGGCCGCGATCTCCGAGACGCCACTGCCGACCAGCCCGTAGAGGGCCACGATCTCGCCGGCCTTGACGCTGACGTCGACGTCGGAGAACTTCCCCTCCCGGGTCAGTCCCTTGAGCTCCAGCACGGCCGGCCCGTCCGGAACCTCCCGATGGGGCCGGGCGTCCGAAAGCTCTTCACCCACCATCAGGTGGGCTATCTCCCGTACGCTCAAATCCTTGATCTGATAGGTCCCGATCGTCCGGCCGTCGCGCATGACCGTCACCTCGTCGGCGATGCGGAAGAGCTCGTCCAGCCGGTGCGAGATGTAGATGACGCTCACGCCCGAGGCGGTCAGGCGCCGCACCACGTCGAAGAGCACCTCGATCTCGGCGTCGGTCAGGATCGCCGACGGCTCGTCGAGGATCAGCACCTTCGCGTCGCCGGAGAGCGCCTTCGCGATCGAGACCTGCTGCTGCTCGGCGATGGAGAGGTCGCCGACGGTGGCGGTCGCGTACTTCGCCGGGAGGCCGAGCAGCTCGAGGAGCTCGACGACCTTGGCGTTCTGCGCCGCCCAGTCGACTCGTCCGCGCTTCTTGAGCTCCTTGCCGAGGAAGATGTTCTCGGCGACCGTCAGCTCCGGGAAGAGCTGCGGCTCCTGGTAGACGGTCGCGATCCCGAGAGCGATCGCGTCCGTCGTGGAACCGATCTTCACCGGGCTGCCGTCCCACTCGATCTCGCCGGTGTCGGAGGTCTCCGCCCCGGCGACGATCTTGATCATCGTGGACTTGCCGGCGCCGTTCTCGCCGACCAGGGCGTGCACCTGGCCCACCTGGACGGTGAGGTCGGCGTGCTGAATGGCCCGAACCGCGCCGAACCGCTTGGAGACAGCGGTCAGGCGCAGCCGGGGCTTCGTGATGGTGTCGGTCATCAGTAGTTGAACTGGTCGACGTTCTGGTCGGTGATAGCGAGCGCCGGGCCGAGCAGCAGCATCTTGTCGGCCTCGGTGTAGGCCACCGCGGACAGGTCGCTGGACACGTTGTTGGTCGCCGCGAACGGCTTGCCCTGCGCGAGCTGCGCGCCGGCCCAGGCGGTCAGGTAGCCCAGGTTCTCCACGTCCCAGAGGATCGCGGCGGTCGACGACTTGTCGGTCAGGTACGGCTTCATCGCCTGCGGCGTGCCGAGACCGACCGTGAAGACCTTGCCGATCTTGCCGGCGTCCTTGACGGCCTGCGCCACACCGGGCGCCGACGAGGTGCACTCGCCGACCAGACCGGTCAGGTCCGGGTGGGCGTTCATCAGGTCGGTCGCCATCTGCGTGGCCTTGGCCTGGTCCTCACCGGCGTAGACGATGTCCACGATCTCGGCCTCGGGGTACTTCTCCTTGGTGTACGCCTTCTGCACCTCGATCCAGGAGTTCAGGTTCTCGGCGGTCTGGCCGCAGGAGACGATCGCGTACTTGCCCTTGCCGCCCATCGCGGTGAGCAGCGAGTCGGTCAGGCCCTGGCCGATGCCCTCGGCCGTCGCCTGGTTCACGAAGACCTCGCGGACGCTGCTCGGCGCGTCGGTGTCGGCGGTCGCCACGTGGATGCCGGCGTCCTTCGCCTGCTGCAGGAGCGGGGCCATGCTGTCCGGGTCGTTCGGCGCCACGATCAGGGCGTCGACCTTCTGCTGGATGTAGGAGCGGACGATGTCGGCCTGCGCGGCCGCGTCCGCCTGGGTCGGACCCTGGTAGAGCCACTCGACGTTGCCGAGCGCCGCGGCGGCCTCCTTGCCGCCGGCGTTCATCGCCTCGAAGTAGGGGACACCCTGGAGCTTCGGGACGAAGGCGACCTTGTATGTCTTGTCGCCGCTCGCCGCAGCGCCGGTGCCGGTATCGGTGTCGTTCTTCTTGGTGCACCCGGTGAGAGCCAGTGCGGCCGTCGCGGTCAGAGCGACGGCGGCAGTGAACCGAGGACGCATGACGCCTCCAGATAAAGACAAACTTGAAACGTTCTAGCGGGGGTGTGACTCACGTTACGATCCTGTTAGCGCTGGGTCAAGAGTTGAGGACCTATGTGCTTGACGCGGTCGTGGTGAGAGCGCGGTCCCGTTGCTTGCGGGCATGGTGAGACGTTTCAAAGCGAGGGCTCCGGAGCGGTCGTGGTCACGCTCGCGGGCGGCGATCCGCCCACCCCACCCGATCACAGCATCCGAACCATCACAGCCCGGTCCCAGCACCGTCCCAAATCCGCACCGCGTCGGGCGCCCGGCCGTGGTTCACCGCTGTCTCGAGGCCGCGCCGGCCGGGGTCCGGCTCACCACCAACGATCCGGCACGACGATGGGCCCCGGCCGGAATCAGTCCGGCCGGGGCCCATCCTCCAAGATCTGCCGTCAGCGAGCCTTCCGGATCAGCACCACCCCGATGGCGGCGGCGGCCACAGCGGCGCCGAGCATCGCGTACCGCCGCGGCTCCTCGGCCACCCGCCTCGGCACGTCGGCCACCAGCCGGGGCACCTCGGCCACGCGCCGCGGCATCGCCTCGACGGCCGCCCGCGCCTGCTCCACGGTCTCCGCGGCGGCCTCGGCCACGTGCGTGCCGGTCTCCGCGCTCGCCTGCCGCACCCTTCCCGCGACGTCCGCTTTCGCGGCCAGCGCCGCGGCGGTCTGCCCCATTTCGGTCCGGGTCCGTGCGATCTCGGCCTTCAACTCCCCGGTACGCCCGGAGCCCCCGCTCTCATCCCCTCCGGAATCATCAGCGCCACCACCCGGTGTCCCGGAGTCCGGGGACTCGGGCAACGGCACCGACCCGGTGGTCCCCGCCTTGGCCGGCTCGGCGGGGGTGGTCCCCGCCTTGGCCGGCTCGGCAGGGGCAGCCCCGGGCTTGGCCGGCTCGGCAGGGGTAGCCCCGGCCTTGGCGTCAGGTCGAGCAGAGGCCCGAGCCTCCTCCGCCCGCAGCGAAGCCACCAGCGCCTCCCCGACGGTCTCCGGAGCATGCTTCCCGCCGTCCGGGGCCACGCTCGTGGGCGCGGCCATCCCACTCGAAGGTTTGCCGGTCGCGGCCGGTCCCGGGCTCGGTTTCCGTCCGGCAGCCGGCGGCGCCTCCCCGCGGGCCGGCTTGGCGGGTCCGGGTCCGGTCCGGTTCTGGTTGGGTGGCGGCGCGGGCTTGGGTCCGCCGGGCTTGGAGCCGTGCTGTTTGCCGGTACGCCCCTGCGCGGACCGGGCCGTGGCGTTGACGCTCACCCCGCGCTGCCCGCCACCCCGTGCCCCGCCGTTTCCACCGGAAGAGGAGCCGGGAGAGGAGCCGGAAGAGGAGCTCGAAGAGGAACCGGACGAGGAGTCACCGGTAGCCGTCATGACTGCCTCCCCTGGCGAGCCGCCGTCATCAGCGTGTCGACGTCCCGGCGTCCGCTGGCCATCGCTGCCTGGGGCGTGGGCGGCACCGCCTCCTGCACTTCCTTCTTGCCGATGAGCGCCGCGATCCCGGCGGCCGCGAAGAGCACCACGGTCACGATGAGAGCGGCCGCCCACACCGGCATGACCAGGGCCAGGGCTGCGCCGGCGGTGACGAACAGGGCGCCCAGCCCATAAGCGGCGATCACCCCGGCGCCGCCGAGGAGGCCCGCGCCCTTCCCGGCCTTCTTGCCCTTCTCCATCATCTCGATCCGGGCGAGCGCCAGCTCGTCGCGGACCAGCGTGCTCACCTGTTCGCTGAGCCGGCTGACGAGTTCAGCCGTGGAGGCCTGCTCGCTTCGTGCGTCAATGTGGGTCATCGTCCCCTCCGTCCTGCACGTCTTCAGGCAGTTCACGTACCCCTGCGAATCCCGACTAATCGCCCCCACCCGGCCGAGCGTTTCAAGCTAGGTTCCTAGGACGCCGACAGGCGGCGTGGCCGGGAGTACCGGGCGGAGATGCGGGACTACCAGGCGGCGCGGACCAGCGAAACCAGCGCCTCATGCGTCGATCGGTCCGCGGCCACCAGCAGGCCCTCAGGACCAGAGTGCAAGGGCTGCCCTTGTACGCCGGTGACGACGCACCCCGCCGCCTCGCACACCGCGATCCCCGCCGCGAAGTGGACGTTCTCCGACACGGGTCCATAGGTCACGTACGCCGCGCGGCGCCCGGCGGCGACCCACAGCAGCGCGAGCGTCGTCGACAGCACCCGCGGCCGGAAGCGCCCGGTGAAGCCGGGCGCGGACAGCAGCAGCGCCGGGTGGCGGGGGAACGGCGGGTCCAGGTTCACGTCGACCAGCGCGGAGTCCGGGGACGGGCGGAGTCGCCGGTCGCGGCCGTCCGCCCGTACGAGAGCGGAGATCCCGTCGGTCCAGAAGATCTCGCCGCTGAAGGGGTCCGCGGATGCCGCCACGCCGGTGGGGGAGAGCGCGACGTTGACGGCGACGAGGGGGTTGCGGACGGCGTAGTTGAGGGTTCCGCACAGGGGGTCGACCAGCCAGCGGCGCCCGGACGTGTCCGGGCCAGAGCTGCCGGACTCCTCGCCGGTGACCGCGTCGGCCGGCCGGTGGTCCCGCAGAACCGCAAGGATCGCCTGCTCAGCGGCGATGTCGGCCTCGGTGGCGAAGTCGCCGCCGGACTTGGCGACCCGGTCCATGTCGGTGCCGTAACGACCCCGGACGACTGCCGCACCCGCCGTGGCCGCAGCGATGGCGACCTCATGATCGTTGAGTGGCACGACGGCCACCGTAGGCCCGCCCGTCAAACGCTGGACGGGCGTCCGGAGAATAGGGTCCGCCGGGATGGGCCCGGTTCACGACACGCGTGCCTGCCCCGGCCCACGTTGGGGACGCGCGCGGAAGGGGTATGACGAAACCTATGCCCGATGCGCCGACGATCCTTGCCGAGCGGTACCGGCTGGGCGAGCTGCTGGGCCGCGGCGGCATGGGTGCTGTGCGCCTGGCCCGCGACGAGACCCTGCAGCGCGATGTGGCGATCAAGGAGATCGATCAGCCACCGGGTGAGGAGGGTGGCGCCGCTGCCCGGCGCACGCTGCGGGAGGCCCGCGCCGCGGCCCGGCTCAGTCATCCCGCCGTGGTTCAGGTGTACGACGTCCTCCAGCTGGACGGCCGCACCTGGATCGTCATGGAGTACGTCCCGTCCCGCTCGCTGAAGCAGGTGATCGCCGACGACGGCCCGCTCGACCCGGCCAGGGTGGCGCGGATCGGCCTGGAACTGCTCGGCGCGCTGCGGGCCGCGCACCGCAACGGCGTCGAGCACCGTGACGTGAAGCCGGCGAACGTGCTGCTCGCCGACGACGGCCGGGTGCTGCTCACCGACTTCGGCATCGCCGCGATGGACGACGACTCGGTGATCAGCCGGTCGGACGTGGTGGTGGGTTCGCCGCACTTCATGGCCCCGGAGCGCGCGCGGGACGGCAAGAGCGGCCCGGAAGCGGACCTGTGGTCGCTGGGCGCGACTCTCTACGCCGCTGTCGAAGGCCATTCCCCGTACGAGCGATCGTCGACGATGGCGACGCTCACCGCGCTCGCGACGGAGGAGCCGGAGCCGGCCGCGCACGCCGGGCCGCTCGCGCCGGTGCTGGAGGGGCTGCTCCGGAAGGACCCGCGGCGGCGGCTCGGCATCGAGGACGCGGAACAGCTGATGCGCGCCGCGGCCGACGAGACGGGTGCTCTGCCCGTACATCCGCGAGAAGAGCGACAGGCGACGGCGCCGCACATCCCCGCCCAGCGCACCATGCTCGATGTCGCGGGTGAGGCCCGCCGGCGCAATCCGCGCCTGCTGGCCGTGCTCGCCGCCGTCCTGCTCGTGATCGCCGGTACGGTGGCGTTCGCGCTGACCCGCCCGGACGGCGAGAACGCGGCCCAGCAGGAGCCGGCCCCGACCACGACCGCCGCCGGCACCCCGGCGGCCCAGCCTCCGGCCGCCACCACGACGGCCGCACCGAGCCCCAGCAGCGTGCCGTCGTCGGCCGCGCCGTCGTCCCCGGCGGCGAGCAGCAGCAGCGCGGCGGGCGGGCGCCCGGCGATCCCGGCCGGCTGGAAGGACTACAAGGACAAGACGGGTTTCTCGGTCTACGTGCCGGAGGGCTGGTCGAAGTCGCAGCGCGGCACGATGGTCTACTTCCGTGGCGACGGCCGGGTGCTCGGCATCGACCAGACCGACCAGCCGAAGTCGAACCCGGTCAAGGACTGGCAGAGCCAGTCGGAGTACCGCGTCTCACGCGGCGACTTCCCGAAGTACGACGAAATCAAGATCGAGTCGGTGAAGTATTTCCGCAAGGCCGCCGACTGGGAGTTCACCTTCAACCGCGGCGGCACCCGGGTCCACGTCAACAACCGGGGAACCGTGGTCGCCGACGACAAGGCCTACGGCTTCTACTGGGAGACCAAGGACTCCGAGTGGGACACCGCCCGCAAGGACCTCCAGCTGGTCTTCGACAGCTTCGTCCCGGCGAAGTGACTCAGAGGTCCAGCAGGTCGTCGACGTCGATCGTGACGGCGAGGGGATCATCCAGGGTCAGGGTGGTCCCGCTCGCCGCCACCGCGTGCTCGACATAGGCGTCCCCCTTCAGGCGGAGCAGCCGGAGTGTGAGCGACTCGTAGTCGGGCATGTCCGGTTCGACGAGCAGGTACCACTTGATCCCCGCGGCGGCGTAGAGCTGCCGCTTGAGGAGGCGGTCAGCGGTCGCGTTGCCGGGGGAGATCACCTCACTGACCAGCAGTACATCGGCGACGTCGGTCGTGCTCACCACCCGGGGCCCTTTGACGACGATGAGGTCGGGCCGGAGGATCGTGCCCGGTTGCAGACGGACGTCCAGGTCCAGCCGCACCCGGAGCCCGAGCGTTCGTGCGGCGGGTTTGAGCGCGATGCCGAGTTGCAAGCTGATGTCCTGGTGCGGTCCGTTAGGTGAGGGGCTCACCCAGAGGCTCCCGTCGACGAGTTCGATCTTGTTGGGGGTCTCCCCGAGCGCGAAGAAGTTCTCCTCGGTCCACGGCTCGGTTCGGATCGGCAGCGTTCCCTCGCTCATGGGCAGAGTGTCGCATGCGGTCATGCCGTTCACCGTCGCACGCCTAGTAGCATGGGTCAACGGGGGATCGACGGCGCTGCCGCGCGCGCAGCCCTCGCGAGCTGCGAAGACACGTCGGCGTGGTCGGTGGCGACGAGACCGACTGTCACCCGGAGGTGTGGCTGTCCGGCCGGTCCGACGGCGAAGGCGGTGCCCGCCGCCGCCCCGATGCCGGCGCTGGCGAGGCTGAGCAGCGCCGCCTGCTCGTCCTCGACCGGCAGCCAGATGTTCAGGCCCTCGCCCGGTGGCAGGACGATGCCGGCCGCGGCCAGGCCGGAGGTGACGAGGCGGCGGCGGCGGGCGTACTCGTCGCGGGCCGCGCGGACGGCGGCGATCGGGGCCGGGTCGGTGAGCAGGCCCAGCAGCAGGTGCTGGAGGAGGCGGCTGGTCCAGCCCTGGCCGAGCAGCCGGCGCTCCAGGATCGGGTCGAGGACGGTCGCCGGGCCGCTCACCGCCGCCAGGCGCAGGTCCGGGCCGTGGGATTTGGAGAAGCTGCGGACGTGCACCACCTGGCGCGGCAGGTGTTCGCCGAGGGAGCAGAGCGGCCCGGAAGCGAGGTCACCCGCGGAATCGTCCTCCACGACGTACACCTGCGGGTGTTGCGCGAGGACCTCGGCGAGGGCGCGGGCCCGCGACGGTGACCACGACGCGCCGGTGGGGTTGAGGGCGCGGGGCTGCAGGAAGACGGCGGCCGGTCGGCGGGCCAGAGCCGCGGCGAGCTGGTCCGGGAGCATGCCGGAGGCGTCGGTGCCGACGCCGATGACCCGGACGCCGAGGACTTCGAGCAGGTCGAGCAGCGGCGGGAAGCAGGGGTTCTCGACCACCGCGAGATCACCGAGGCGGAGCAGCGCGGACGCCACCTGATCGACGGCGTCCATGGCGCCGTCGAAGATCGCGAGACGGTCCGGCGGATAGGGCCACCGCTCTCGCAGGAGCGCTCCCAGCGCGGGCAGCACGGGCTCGTCGAGGTACGACGACGGCGCGGGGGAGAGCCCGTGCAGCGCCGGGATGGGCGGGAGCAGCGCGGGATCCGGCACGCCCGTCGACAGATCGAGGCCGAATCCCGGGGTACGCCGCAGAGCCGCGCGGTACCGGCCCGGCCCGCCGGTACCGGCCGTCGCCACCACGGTGCCCCGGCGGCCGTCCGTCCGGATGGTTCCGGCACGGCGCAGGAGCTGCCACGCTGCGTTGACCGTGCTGGGGGAGAGGTGCAGCTCGGTCGCGACGGTCCGGACCGGTGGCAGTCTCGCGCCGGGGGCGAGCGCGCCGTCGCCGACCGCGCGGCTCACCGCCTCGGCGAGGCCGCGGGCGCTGGGGTCGCTGAGCCGTTCCATGACCGCGTCGAGCATTTTTGTGACAGTACATTTCAAGGATTGTTCGGTCCAGGGTCGTCACATAATCTCTGGCCCATGAGTCACATTGCGCACTGGATCTCCGGAGCCTCGGTCGCCGGCACCTCGGGCCGGGTCGGCCCGGTCTTCAACCCCGCCACCGGCGAGCAGATCGCCACAGTGGATCTCGCTAGCGCCGCGGAGGTGGACGCCGTCGTCGCGGTCGCGAAGGAGGCCGCCCAGGAGTGGCGCTCCGCCTCGCTGTCCAAGCGCAGCGCGGTCCTGTTCAAGTTCCGCGAGCTGCTCGCCGCCGGCGTCGGCGAACTCGCGGAGATCGTGACGCGCGAGCACGGCAAGGTGCTCTCCGACGCGGCCGGCGAGATCGCCCGCGGCCTGGAGAACGTCGAGTTCGCCACCGGCATCCCGAACCTGATGAAGGGCAGCTTCTCCGAGCAGGCCGCCACCGGCGTCGACGTCTACTCGATCAAGCAGCCGCTCGGCGTGGTCGCCGGCATCACCCCGTTCAACTTCCCGGCGATGGTGCCGCTCTGGATGTGCGCCACCGCGATCGCCGCCGGCAACGCGTTCGTGCTCAAGCCGAGCGAGAAGGACCCGTCGGCGTCGCTCTTCCTGGCGCGGCTGTGGAAGGAGGCCGGCCTGCCGGACGGCGTCTTCAATGTCGTGCACGGCGACAAGGAGGCGGTCGACGCCATCCTGGTGAACCCGGACATCGCCGCGGTCAGCTTCGTCGGCTCGACGCCGATCGCGAAGTACATCTACGAGACCGGCACGTCGCACGGCAAGCGCGTGCAGGCCCTCGGCGGCGCGAAGAACCACATGATCGTGCTGCCGGACGCCGAGCTCGACGCGGCCGCCGACGCGGCGATCAGCGCGGGGTACGGCGCCGCCGGCGAGCGGTGCATGGCGATCTCGGTCGTGGTGGCGGTCGGGGACATCGCGGACCCGCTGGTCGACGCGATCGCGGCGCGCCTTCCCAAGATCAAGATCGGCGACGGTACGGACCCCGGCTCCGAGATGGGACCGCTGATCAGCGCGCAGCACCGTGACAAGGTCGCGGGTTACATCGAGGCCGGCGCGACCGAAGGCGCCACCGTGGTCGCCGACGGCCGTTCCCAGGAGCTCCCGGAAGGCGGCTTCTTCCTGGGCGCCACGCTGCTCGACAACGTGACCCCGTCGATGACCGTCTACACCGACGAGATCTTCGGCCCGGTGCTGAGCGTCGTCCGGGTGGGCACCTACGCCGAGGCGGTCCAGCTCGTCAACGACAACGAGTACGGCAACGGCACCGCGATCTTCACGCGGGACGGCGGCGCGGCCCGGCAGTTCCAGTTCGACGTGAACGCCGGAATGGTCGGCGTGAACGTGCCGATCCCGGTCCCGGTCGCCTACTACTCGTTCGGCGGCTGGAAGGCGTCGCTGTTCGGCGACACCCACATGTACGGCCCGGACGGCATCCACTTCTTCACCCGCAGCAAGGTCGTCACGTCGCGCTGGCCCGATCCGGGGACTTCGTCGATCGACCTCGGTTTCCCGCAGACTCGATAAGGATCATCACGTGAGTGACTCGCAGGTCCGCGCGGACGACCGCGCCCATGTCTTCCACTCCTGGTCGGCTCAGGGATTGATCGACCCGCTGCCGATCAAAGGTGCGCTCGGCAGCTATTTCTGGGACTACGATGACCGGAGATATCTGGACTTCTCGTCCCAGCTCGTCAACATCAACATCGGGCACCAGCACCCGCGGCTGATCGCGGCGATCCAGGAGCAGGCCGCCAGGCTCTGCACGATCCAGCCGGCGTTCGCCAACGACAAGCGCGGCGAGGCGGCCCGGATGATCGCCGAGGTCGCCCCGGAGGGCCTGAACAAGGTCTTCTTCACCAACGGCGGCGCCGAGGCTAACGAGAACGCCATCCGGATGGCCCGCCTGCACACCGGCCGGCACAAGGTGCTCTCCACCTACCGCAGCTACCACGGCTCGACCGCCACCGCGATCACCGCGACCGGCGACCCGCGCCGCTGGCCGAACGAGCCGGTCGCGATCGGCGTCGTGCACTTCTGGGGCCCGTACCCGTACCGGTCGCCGTTCTACGCCTCCGATGAGATCCAGGAGTCCGAGCGCGCCCTCCAGCACCTGCGCGACACGATCGTCTTCGAGGGCCCGGCCACCATCGCCGCGATCCTGATCGAGACGGTGGTCGGCACCAACGGCATCCTGGTGCCGCCGCCCGGCTACCTGGCCGGCGTCCGCGCGCTCTGCGACGAGTTCGGCATCGTCTTCATCGCCGACGAGGTGATGGCCGGCTTCGGCCGCTGCGGCGAGTGGTTCGCGATCGACAAGTGGGGCGTCACGCCCGACCTGATCACGTTCGCGAAGGGCGTCAACTCCGGGTACCTGCCGCTCGGCGGCGTGGTCATCTCGGACGCGATCGCCGAGACGTTCCGGGAGCGGCCGTTCCCGGGTGGTCTCACCTACTCCGGGCATCCCCTCGCCGCGGCGTCGGCGGTGGCGAGCATGCAGATCTTCAAGGAGGAGGGGATCATCGAGCACGCCCGGATGCTGGGCGAGGACGTGATCGGCCCGGCGCTGGCGGCCATCAAGGAGAAGCACCCGAGCGTCGGCGACGTGCGCGGCCTCGGCGTCTTCTGGGCGGTGGAGCTGATCAGGAATGAGGACAAGACGCCTCTCGTCCCGTTCAACGCCTCCGGCAAGGACGCCGCTCCGATGAACGCGGTCGCCGCCGCCTGCAAGGAACGCGGCCTCTGGCCCTTCGTCCACTTCAACCGGATCCACGTCGTGCCCCCGTGCACGATCTCCGTGGACGAACTGCGCGAGGGCCTCGCGATCCTGGACGAGGCACTCACCGTCGCGGACGGCTACACCACCGCCTGAACCCCGGATTACGTCGTCTGAACCGCCTCCGAAGTTCTGATTCCGTTTCAGGCTTGGAAATTACTTCGGATTCCCTTGCCCCTCAATGCGCCGGTGTGGAATGGTCTCGCCAGTCCCGGTGAGATTCCCGGCACACCATGAACCGGAAGGCTCTTTTCTTTCGTGAGTACCGTGCTGCGCAACTTCGTCGCCGGGTCGTGGACCGACACGGCCGACGGGATCACCACACCGGTCATCGACCCCAGCACCGGGGAGGCCTACGCCCAGGCGCCGGTCTCCTCGGCGCAGGATGTGGACAAGGCGGTGGCCTCGGCCGCCGAGGGTTTCGAGGTCTGGCGGGACAGCACTCCGGCCGAGCGGCAGCGGGCCCTGCTGCGCATCGCCGACGCCCTGGAGGCGCGCGGCGAGGAGATCGTCGCGGCCGAGTGCCGCAACACCGGCAAGCCGGTCGAGGCGACGCGCCAGGAGGAGCTGGCGCCGATGCTCGACGAGCTCCGGTTCTTCGCCGGCGCCGCGCGCGTCCTGGAGGGCAAGTCGGCGGGGGAGTACCTGCGCGACCACACCTCCTTCATCCGCCGGGAGCCGATCGGCGTGGTCGGGCAGATCGCGCCGTGGAACTACCCGATGGTGATGGCGGTGTGGAAGTTCGCGCCGGCCGTCGCGGCCGGCAACGCGGTCGTGCTCAAACCGTCCGACACCACTCCGGTGTCCACGCTGCTGCTCGCCGAGATCGCCGCCGAGTTCCTGCCGCCGGGCGTGCTCAACGTGGTCTGCGGCGACCGGGACACCGGCCGCTCGCTGGTGTCGCACCCGGTGCCGCAGCTCGTCTCGATCACCGGGTCGACCCGGGCCGGGATGGAGGTCGCCGCGGCGGCCGCGCCCGACCTGAAGCGGGTCCACCTGGAGCTGGGCGGCAAGGCGCCGGTCGTGGTCTTCGACGACGTCGACATCGAGGCCACCGCGGCCGCGATCGCCGGCGCCGGATATTTCAACGCCGGGCAGGACTGCACCGCCGCGACGCGGGTACTCGTGCACGAGCGGATCGCCGCCGACTTCACCGCTGCCCTGGCCGCCGCGGCGAAGGCGACCAAGGTGGGCGCGCCGTCGGACACCGACGCCTTCTTCGGCCCGGTCAACAACGCGAGCCAGCTGGAGCGGGTCACCGGCTTCCTGGCCCGTACCCCGGATCACGCCGAGGTGGCGGCCGGTGGCAACCGCATCGGTGACCGCGGGTACTTCCTGGAGCCGACCGTCGTGACCGGACTGCGACAGCGGGATGAGATGATCCAGGACGAGATCTTCGGACCGGTCATCACGGTGCAGAACTTCGCTGACGAGGAGCAGGCGGTCCGCTGGGCCAACGACGTCCGGTTCGGTCTCAGCGCCAGTGTCTGGACCCAGAATCACGGCCGGGCGATGCGGGTCTCCCGTCGGCTCGACTTCGGCGCGGTGTGGATCAACACGCACCTGCCGTTCGTCTCCGAGATGCCGCACGGCGGCTACGGTCACTCCGGTTACGGCAAGGACCTTTCCATGTACGGCTTCGAGGAGTACACCCGGATCAAGCACGTCATGAGCTTCAACGGCTGATCCGGCTTCAAGACCCGCAGACAACCGCCCCGCTTGAGGTGATAGATGACCACTTCTCCCCCGCACCCCGCCACGAGCGCGCCCATCGGAAACGGGCAGCGCACCGGGCACCCGGCGATCGAGTTCGCCGGCGTGCGCAAGGACTACCTGT
Organism: Actinoplanes sp. OR16; assembly: GCF_004001265.1. GTDB lineage: Bacteria > Actinomycetota > Actinomycetes > Mycobacteriales > Micromonosporaceae > Actinoplanes. Next base: position 6,142,799 of record NZ_AP019371.1, read on the forward strand.
CGCACGGTGAGGCGGTGCCGGCCGTCAAGAGCCTGGATCTGGCGATCGGACAGGGGGAGTTCTTCTCGCTGCTCGGGCCGTCCGGCTGCGGCAAGACCACCACCATGCGGATGATCGCGGGCTTCGAGGAGCCCACGGCCGGCAAGGTGTTCCTCGACGGCCAGGACGTCACCGGTGTCGCGCCGAACAAGCGTGACGTCAACATGGTCTTCCAGTCGTACGCGCTCTTCCCGCACCTGAACGTGCTGCAGAACGTGTCGTTCGGGCTGGAGCGCAAGAAGGTGTCGAAGGCGGAGACACGCCGCCGGGTCGGTGAGATCCTCGAGATCGTCTCGCTGACCGGCATGGAGAAGCGCCAGCCCAAGGAGATGTCCGGCGGCCAGCAGCAGCGCGTGGCGCTGGCCCGGGCACTGGTGAACCACCCACGGGCCCTGCTGCTCGACGAGCCGCTCGGCGCCCTGGACCTGAAGCTGCGCCAGCAGATGCAGGTCGAGCTCAAGCGCATCCAGCGCGAGGTCGGCATCACCTTCGTCTACGTCACCCACGACCAGGGCGAGGCGCTGACGATGTCGGACCGCATCGCGGTCATGAACGGCGGCCTCATCGAGCAGCTGGGCTCGCCGCGCGCCATCTACGAACGCCCGGCGTCCCGGTTCGTGGCGGGCTTCATCGGCACCTCCAACCTGCTCGACGGCACGGTCGGCTGGGTGGAGAACGGCCTCGGGGTGATCGACCTGGGATCGGGGGAGCGGGTCCTGCTGCCCGTCCCGGCCACGTTCCAGCCCGGTCGCGCCGTCGAGGTGTCGGTCCGGCCCGAGAAGATCGACCTGCACCGGACGGCGCCGCACGCGCCGGGGCTCAGCGTCGTCTCGGGCACCGTGTCGGAGGTTGTGTATCACGGCACATCGACCAACTACACAGTGGCGACGACCGCTGGTTCAGACTTCGTGGTGTTCGATCAGAACGCACACGATGCCGAGGACGTCGCCTCGCGCGGCGAGCGCGTCTTCCTCACGTGGGCCCCGCAGCACTCGTACCCGATCGGAGTCTGAAGTTGTACCCCACCAATAAGCCGGACCCCTCCGTCCTCCGGGGCATGACGTCGCGGCGGTTCGGCCGCCGCGACGCGCTACGCCTCGGCGGGATGTCGGCGATGGGCGCCTTCCTCGCTGCCTGCGGCGTCGAAGGTCAGGGCAAGCCGCAGGCAAGCGTCGCTCCCGACGCCGTCGCCAAGTTCTGGAACGGCAAGGTCAAGAACGGCTCGGTCGACTTCGCGAACTGGCCGCTCTACATGGACCCGAAGAAGCCGGAACTCAAGAAGTTCACCGAGAAGACCGGCATCAAGGTGAAATACGACGAGCCCATCAACGAGATGGGACCGTGGTTCGCCAAGGTCCAGCCGCAGCTGTCCGCCGGGCAGTCGATCGGCTACGACCTCATGGTGATCACGAACTCGATCCAGTTCGGCCAGTTCCGGGACGCCGGCTTCCTGGCCCCGCTCGACCACTCCAAGCTGCCGAACTACGTGGCGAACGCCGCCAAGTCGTACGCGCAGTCGTCCTACGACATGGGCAACGTCTTCAGCATCCCGTGGGCGTCCGGCATCACCGGCATCGCCTACGACGAGTCGAAGACCGGCCGCCCGATCACCAAGCTCGCCGACCTCTGGGACCCGGCGTTCAAGGGCAAGGTCGGCATGTTCCGCGACCTGCAGGAGCTCGGCAACTTCGGCCTGCTCGCGGCCGGCATCAAGCCGTCCGAGTCGGGTGAGGCGGAGTGGAAGAAGGCCGCCGCCAAGCTGCGCGAGCAGAAGGACGCCGGCATCGTCCGCCAGTACTACGACCAGAGCTACGTCGACGCGCTCGGCAAGGGCGAGGTCTGGATCACCCAGGCCTGGTCCGGCGACATCTTCCAGAAGAACGTCTCGGACGGCACGAACTTCAAGTTCGTGGTCCCGGAAGAGGGCGGCACGATCTGGACCGACAACATGACGATCCCGATCACCGCGGCCAACCCGGTCGACGCGATCACGCTGATGGACTTCTTCTACGAGGTGGAGAACGCGTCCACGCTCGCCGAGTACATCAACTACGTGTGCCCGGTGCCGGCCGCGCAGGACGACATGAAGAAGCGCGCGGCCGAGCTGACCGGCGAGGACAAGGCGTACCTGACCGAGGTCGCCACCAGCCCGCTGGTGTTCCCGTCCCAGTCCGAGTACGACAAGCTGCACTATTACGTCGACTTCAACACGGCCGAGGAGCAGCAGGACTTCACCAAGATCTTCGACCCGATCGTGCTGGGCTGACCTATGGGCCGGGTCAAACGTACACTCGCGCCCTACCTGCTCGTGCTGCCCGGCGGGTTGTGGCTCCTGATGTTCTTCGCGGTGCCGATGGCGACCATGCTGTCGTTGTCGCTGCAGGAGGGCGACATCGTCAACGGGTACGTCTTCACGGGTCACTGGCAGACCTACGTCGAGGCGATCTCTGATTACCAGACCCAGTTGATCCGCTCGCTGGTGTACGGCGTCATCGCCACGATCATCCTGATCGTGCTGGCGTTCCCGGCCGCGTACTGGATCGCCTTCTACGGTGGCAAGCGGAAGGCGACCTATCTCTTCCTGCTGCTGTTGCCGTTCTTCGTGTCGTTCGTGCTGCGCACCATCTCGTGGCGGCTGATCCTCACCGACGACGGCTTCCTGCTGCATCCGCTGAAGGAGGCGGGTCTCCTCCCGGAGAACTTCCACATCCTCGGCACGCCGGCCGCGGTGATCGGCGGCCTGGTGTACAACTTCCTGCCCTTCATGGTGCTGCCGATCTACGTGGCCCTGGAGCGCATCGACCCCCGCGTGGTCGAGGCGGCGCGGGACCTGTACGCCTCGCCGATCACCGCGTTCCGCAAGGTGATCCTGCCGCTCGCGGTGCCCGGTGTCTTCGCCGGCGTGCTGATGACTTTCATCCCGGTCAGCTCCGACTACGTGAACTCCGAGGTGCTGGGCAGCTCGTCGACCACGATGATCGGCCAGGTCATCCAGAGCCAGTACCTGTCGAGTTCCAACTATCCGACCGCCTCGGCGCTGTCCTTCACCCTGATGACGGTGCTGCTGATCGGCGTCTTCGCCTACGCGAGGGCGCTCGGCACCGAGGACGTCATGAAGGTGGCGGCCCGATGACGGCGACCCTGGAAGCACCGCCGACCAGGACGGTCAAGGTGCGCAGGAGGTTCGGCGGCGTGCAGCTCATGCACGTCTACACCTGGCTGATCGTCCTCTGGCTGGTCCTGCCGATCTTCGTGATGATCCTGTTCGGGTTCAACGACCCGTCCGGCCGGTACAACCAGACCTGGCAGGGCTTCACGCTGAAGTGGTACCGCGAGCTGTTCGCGCTCGACGACCTCACCTCGGCGCTGATCCTCTCGCTGGTCATCGCGGTCGCCGCCTCGATCATCTCGACGGCGCTGGGCACCGGCATCGGCTACGCGCTGGGCCGCTACAAGTTCCGCGGCTCCGGCGGCATGAACCTGATCATGTTCGCCACCATGTCGTCGCCGGAGCTGGTGATGGGCGCGTCGCTGCTGACGCTCTTCGTCTCGCTCGGCATCGGCCTGGGCCCGATCACCATCACGATCGCCCACGTGATGTTCTCGATCTCGTTCGTCGCCACCGTGGTGCGGGCCCGGGTGCTCACCCTGGACCGCTCGATCGAGGAGGCCGCCGCCGACCTGGGCGCCAACGCGTGGACGACGTTCTGGAAGGTGACGTTCCCGATCATCCTGCCGGCCGTCTTCTCCGGCTTCATGCTCGCGTTCGCGCTCTCCGTCGACGACTTCGTGGTCACCAACTTCACCGCGGGCACCAGCATCACCTTCCCGCTGTGGATCTGGGGCGCCACCCGCGTCGGCCTGCCGCCTCAGGTCAACGTGATGGGCACGCTGATCTTCGCGGCCGGCGTCCTGATCGCGGTGCTGACGAATCTCAAGTCACGACCGAAGAAGAACGCGGCCTGATCCTTCCTTCTCCTGGTGGGGCGCCATCCGGCTTCGGCCGGGTGGCGCTTCTTCCTTTGGTACGGTCTGAGCCGCCCCGCCCCCGAAACAGCGCGGAAATAGTGGCATGAGGGCTTGTGCACGACGGAATCCGTAGGCAGGATCACTGGCAACAGTAGAACCAGCGGCGTGCAGGAGAACCAACGTGACCGACAGACCAGCTGATGTGGACGCCCTCTCCGCGACCGCCCGTGACCACTTGTGGATGCACTTCACCCGGCTGTCCGCGTACCAGAACGCGCCCGTACCGGTGATCACCCGGGGTGACGGCTGCTATGTCTGGGACGCCAGCGGCAAGCGCTACCTCGACGGCCTGTCCGCCCTCTTCGTGGTCCAGACCGGGCACGGCCGGCAGGAGCTCGCCGACGCCGCCGCCAAGCAGGCCGCCGAGCTCGCCTACTTCCCGATCTGGTCGTACGCGCACCCGAAGGCGATCGAGCTGGCCGGCCGGCTCGCCGACCTGACCCCCGGCGACCTGAACCGGGTCTTCTTCACCACCGGCGGGTCCGAGGCCGTCGAGTCCGCCTGGAAGCTGGCCCGGTCCTACTACAAGCGGGTCGGCAAGCCGCTGAAGACCAAGGTCATCTCCCGGGCGATCGCCTACCACGGCAGCTCGATGGGCGCCCTGTCGATCACCGGCATCCCGCCCTTCAAGCAGGACTTCGAGCCGCTGGTGCCGAGCACCGTGCGGGTGCCGAACACCAACTACTACCGCCGCCCCGACGAGAACATGACGCCGGAGCAGTTCGGCGTCTGGGCCGCCGACCGCATCGCCGAGGCGATCGAGTTCGAGGGCCCGGACACCGTCGCCGCCGTCTACCTCGAGCCGGTGCAGAACGCCGGCGGCTGCTTCCCGCCGCCGCCCGGGTACTTCCAGCGGGTCCGGGAGATCTGCGACCGGTACGATGTGCTGCTCGTCTCCGACGAGGTGATCTGCGCGTTCGGCCGGCTCGGCGAGTTCTTCGGCGCCGACAAGTACGGCTACCAGCCCGACATCATCACCGTGGCGAAGGGCCTGACCTCCGGCTACGTGCCGCTGGGCGCCATGATCGCCTCGGACCGGCTGGCCGAGCCGTTCCTCACCGGCGCCAACTGGTTCGCGCACGGCATCACCTACGGCGGCCACCCGGTCGGCGCCGCGGTGGCGCTCGCGAACATCGACATCATGGAGCGCGAGGGCCTCAACCAGCACGTCACCGCGAACAGCCCGCTGTTCCGGTCGCACCTGGAGAAGCTGCTCGACCTGCCGATCGTCGGCGACGTCCGCGGCGACGGCTACTTCTTCGGCATCGAGCTGGTGAAGGACAAGGCCACGAAGGAGACGTTCGACGCCGACGAGTCGGAGCGGCTGCTGCGCGGCTTCCTCTCCCAGGCGCTGTTCGACGCCGGCCTCTACTGCCGCGCCGACGACCGGGGCGACCCGGTCATCCAGCTGGCCCCGCCGCTGACCGCGACCGAGACCCAGTTCGCCGAGATCGAGCAGATCATCCGCGGTGTGCTGGTGGAGGCGCAGAAGCTGCTCTGACCACCGCCGGTCAGACCGCGAGCTTCTCCATGACGCTCTGAACGTCGGCCCGGAGCAGGGCCTGCATCTCCTGCTCCGTGGCCGGCCAGCCGGCCGGATCGGTGACGAACCCCGAGTAGTGGTACGACAGGACGAGAGAACCGTCGCGGACCACGAACTTGAACACGCTCAGATCCTGGGGCGACCACGGTTTGCTGTCGTCGTGCCAGCGGCGTAGATAAGCGGCCTCGCCCAGGTCGTCGAGCGCTTCGACCGTACCGTCGGCGCTCTTGAATTGATCGAATTTGACCGTGGCGGCCGCTGGATCCGGGAACACCTCGGCGAAGAGCAGCAGCGTGATGCTCCCGCTGGCGTAGGCGAGCTCGCACTGGCCGTTCGCCGGGTCGGACTGCACCTCGGGCGGCTCGGAGACCCGGGCCTGCACCGCGTTCTCCGTGATCAGATCGCAGACGTCGCCCTTGATCTCGTAGTCGGGTGGATCGTCCGAACAGCCGGCGAGCAGGGTGGACGCGAGGATCAGCGCTGTCGCGGCACGGCGGGCGATCGAGAGCATCGCCCGATCGTGGCACATGATCACCACTCTCGTGGTACCGCCGCCCCGCGCCCGGACGGGCCGGAAAATCCGGTATAGCGGCCCCGGGGGCATCGCGCGGGGGCATCCTGAGAACGAGACCGTTTGATGGAGCTGATATGCCCGTTATGCTGATCGCCGAGGACGACGAGGACATCGCACTGGTGCTGACCAGGGTGTTCAAACGTGCCGGGATGACGGTGCTGCGTGCCGCGGACGGGGTCGCCGCGCTGGAGCTGCTCGCGGAGAACAGGCCGGACGTGATCGTCACCGACCTCGGCATGCCGCGGATGGACGGCTGGGAGCTGATCGCGGCGGTCCGCGCGGACCCGGAGGTCGCCCGCACACCGATCGTGATCCTCAGTGGTCATCTGCGACCGGGTGATCCGCGGGCCGGCTCCGCGCAGTGCTGCGCCATCCTGCTCAAGCCGTGCCCGAACGACCAGCTGCTCGCGACGGTCCAGGAGCTGCTGGAGATCGGCCCGCACGATCACGACAGCAGCGATTCACGCTGTCCGGCCGAAATGCCGGTTTCGGTGTAATTTGGTACGGGTATTCCGCTGGGGAGCCCGTGACCGCGGGGTGTGGTCCGAGAAAGCGGGCTGATCATGGTGATGCTGGACGAGGCGGTGCTCGGCAACCCGGTGCGGCTGGAGGCCGTGGAGCAGGCCATGCGGACCCTTCCCGGCCGGATCGGCCACCCCGACGACGTCGCCACCCTCGCGGCCCGCATGCTGAGCGCCCCGATGGCCGCCGTCACCCTGGTCGGCGACGACGAGGAGCACATCCTCGGCATGCACGGCGTGCCCGAGCCGTTCCGCAGCTCCCGGCGGGTGCCGATGAGCCACTCCGTCTGCAAGTACGCCGTCAGCGCCGACAGCGTCGTGCTCTCCGCCGACATGACCGCCGAACGCGACCCCGGCCTCAGCGAGCACCCGCTGGTCCGGGAGTACGGCGTGCGCACCTTCCTCACCGTGCCGATCCGCAACGGCGACGACCGGCCGATCGGCTCGCTCACCGTCCTCGACGGCCGGCCGCGGCACTGGAGCGGCGCCGACGCCGACACCCTCGTGACGATCGCCGACACCCTCGTCGTCACGGCCGGCGTCGAGGTGGCCGCCCTCGACGACGGCGCGTTCCTCGGCGCGCTGCTGCAGAGCCTGGACGCCGGGGTCATCGCCTGCGACGCGGCCGGCACCGTCGTCTTCGTGAACAAGGCCATGCGCGAGGTCCGCGGCCTCCCACCGGACGGCCCGCTGCCCGACGACTACCAGGACCGGACCGCCACCGTGCTGACCGGCCCCGACGAGCGGCCGATGCCGTGGGAGCAGACCCCGCTGATCCGGGCGCTGCGGCACGGCGAGCACATCCCGTCCGAGGACGTGCACGCGAAACTGCCCGGCCACCGCAGCCGGGTCTTCGGCACCACCGCCCGCCCGATCGTCGACTCCGGCGGCCGGCTGCTCGGCGCCGTCTCCGTCGCCCACGAGGTGACCGCGCTGCGCCGGGCCGAGCGGTTCCGGGCCTGCCACATAGCCGTCGAATACGTGCTGAAGAAGGCCACCGACGCGCGGGAGGCCGCCCCCGAGGTGCTGCGCGCGGTCACCGGCACCCTCGGCTGGCCGGCCGCCGAACTGTTCCTCATCGACGACGCCACCGGCTCGCTCGAAGCCGTCGGGCACTGGGACTCGTCCGGTTTCGACCCGGACGGGTTCTTCGGCCACACCCCGGTCCCCGGTGAGGGCATCACCGGCCGGGCCTGGAAGACCGGGCGGGCCATCTGGGTGCCCGACATCGCGCTCAGCCGGGACCTGCGCACCGAACACGAGCGGGAACGGGTGGAGATCTGCCTGCGGCGCGGTGTGCGTACCGCCCTGGCCGTGCCGGTCCGCGACGGCGGCACCCTGTTCGGCGTGCTCACCTGCTACGCCGGCACCCAGGAGTACGAGCCGGACCTGCTCACCGTCCTCCTCGACGGCGTCGCCGCGCAGATCGGCGTCTTCGTCTCCCGCCGCCGCGCCGAGGAACTGGGCCGCCAGCTGGCCCGCGCCCAGGCGGACTTCGTCGATCTGGTCGGCCACGAACTGCGCACCCCGCTCACCTCGATCACCGCGAACGCCACGATCCTCGCCGAGGAAGCCGCCGGCCTCGACGCCGACTGCCGGCAGATGGCCAAGGTGATCGCCCGCAACGCGGCCGCGCTGCAGCGCATCGCCGACACCCTGCTCGACCTGGCCGGCCTCGACTCCGGCCACCTCGTCCTCGACCTCCGCGAGATCGACTTCGCCTCCCTGGTGGCCGAGTCGGTGACCGCGGCCCGCCGCGGCGCCGACCGCCTCACCCTGGTCACCCAGCTCCCGGCCGGCCTCCTCCTGCCCGCCGACGCGGAACGCCTGCGCCAGGTCGTCGACGACCTGCTCTCCAACGCCATCCGCTACAGCCCGCCCGGCGCCCCGGTCCACGTCACCCTGCGAGCCGAAGGCACCATGGCCGAGCTGTGCATCGCCGACCAGGGCATCGGCACCCCCGCTGACGAACGGGCCCGCGTCTTCGACCGCTTCTTCCGCGGCAGCAACGTCCGCCATCAGGGCACCTCGGGCAGCGGCCTCGGGCTGAGCCTGGCCCGCGCGATAATCCTGCAGCACGGCGGCACGATCCGCTTGGAGGAGAACCGCCCCTCGGGAACCGTGGTCCGCGTACGCCTCCCCCTGGGTGTGGCCGAGTCCTAGGCCTAGCTCCCAGGCTGGTTCCTGGCGCTGTACTCGTCGAGGGAATGCAGCGCCGGGCAATGACACCACAGCGATTGTCGCGTCTTTGTAATCCGTCGCGCATTTCGGTTAGTCGCGCGATGACTGGCCGTTCTTTCCGCAGATCTTGGATCGTCGTGGTGCCCAGGGGCCCCGTGGGTCTCCCCATTCGCGGATGTGGGTGAGAGATGCGCTGCGTCGAGTGGTTCGACGAGTCGCTGCCGGCTGCATGAATCCGTGTGGGAGCGTGGTGCCGGGTCGTAGCGTTGTTTTCGCCGGCCGCAGCGCATTTCGGGTCGTTGCGCGATGACTGGCCATTCTTGATATTGTCGGATTGTCGTGATTGCTCGAATCCACGGGATGCCGCAGTGACCGCAACAAGCCCCGCCACGTCGGGGCCGCTCTGCTCGTGACAGATGGGGCGGCGCTGTGCGGTCGACGAGTCGGCTCTGGCCGGCTGCTTGTCATCGGTGCGGGAGTGTGGCACCGAGCCGTGGCGCTCCTCTGACTGTCGCAGTGCATTGCGGTCAGTTACGCGATGACCGGCCGTTTTTCGCGGATGTTGGATTGTCGTGGTGCCTATAGGCCCCGTGAGTTTCCAAGGTCGGCGAATGTCGGTAACTCAGCGCGTAAACGGCTCGAACTGACGGAGAGCCGCAGCGAAGGCAGCCGGTTTCGCTACCTCGGGGCGCGCGTACCGTCTGTCCGGCCGTCGCTCGTGATTCGGCCGACACCATCCCCCTCCGCGCTGGACAGCGCCTGCACACCCGCCAGAGCTTCGAACGTGCGACGGCCCGGTCCACCTCATGATCGCGCCACCCGCCGAAACAAGCCCGCCGAAACAAAGCCCGCCCTTCCCTTGGGGGAGCCCCCGCTGGTCAGTGTGGTCGGGGATGGTGATCTTTGGGTGGGGGGCTGTGGACAAGTCGCCAGTGTGGATGGGCTGGGGTTCTCGGGGCGGCCGTGTTAGGCCGCCGTCCGCCGATCCCAGGCGTCCAGCAGGGCGGTCGCCTTCAGGCCCGCGTTGATGCCCAGCCAGCGGGCGGGTTCCGGCTCCCAGCGCCGGGAGCGGTGGTTGACCCAGGGGAGGGTGGTCAGGTCGCTGGTGACGCCGCGGATCAGGTCGGCCAGGGTTCGGCCGGCCAGGTTGGAGGCTGCCACGCCGTCGCCGACGTAGCCGCCGGCCCAGGCCAGGCCGTCGTGGAGGCCGACGCTGGGCATCCAGTCGCGGGGGATGGCGAGGGGGCCGCCCCAGCGGTACGCGATCGGCGGGTCGATGCCGAAGAGTTCGGTCACTGTCCGGCGTAACGCGTCGAAGACCGCCGGCACCCGATCGTACGAAGGCTGGATCTTGGAACCGAAGTGGTAGGGCGCGCCTCGCCCACCGAAGGCCAGCCGGTCGTCGGCGGTGCGCTGGCCATAGATCACCAGGCGGCGCTCGTCGGTGAAGGTCTCGCGGCGGGCCAGGCCCACGCGATCCCAGAAGGAGGCGGGCAGCGGCTCGGTGGCGATCATCAGGGAGTAGACCGGGGCGAGGGCGCGGCGGTGACCGGACAGCCCGGCCGTGTAGCCCTCCAGAGCGCGGACCACCGTGCCCGCGCGGACCGTGCCGTGGTCGGTGACGAGCGCGCCGCGCGTGATCTGCTGAACCCGGGTGCCTTCGTGGATGGTGACGCCGAGCCGCTCGACCACGTCGGCGAGACCGCGGACCAGCTTGGCCGGGTGCAGTGCCGCGCAGTCCTCGCTGTAGATGCCGCCGAGCACGTCGTTCGCGTCGCAGATGGCCCGGGTCTTGCCGGCGTCCAGGAACGCGGGGGAGCGCTGGGCCCGCCGCAGCTGTGCCGGGCTGCGGACCAGGGAGATCACGCCGCCCTTGGCGTAGTCGCAGTCGATGCCTTCGGCAGAGGCGGCCCGGCCCACCTCGTCGACGGTCGCCGCGAGCGCCGCGTGCATGGCGGCAGCCTGCTCGTGGCCGTAGCGCCGGGCCAGCTTGGCCGCGGAGACCGGGAACTCGCCGGACGCCCAGCCGCCGTTGCGGCCGGACGCGCCGAACCCGCAGTGCTCGGCTTCCACGATCACGATTCTCAGAGAAGGAGCGGCCTTGGCGAGGTAATAGGCGGTCCACAGGCCGGTGTAGCCACCACCCGCGATCGCCACGTCGGCGTCGCGGTCACCGGGCAGGGGCGGGCGGCGGTCGAGCGGGCCGAGGGAGTCGAGCCAGAACGAAGGAGCAGTCAACGAGTTCCCCAGGCGTAGGTCTGTTTGGCGAGTTTCAAGTACATGAAGGTGTCGGCCGAGGTGACGCCCTCGACCGTGCGGATCTTCTCGTTGAGCAGGTCCAGCAGGTGCGAGTCGTCGGTGCAGACCAGCTCGACGAGCAGGTCGTAGCGTCCGGCGCAGATCACCACGTAGTCCACCTCGGGGATGGTGGCGATCTCGTCGGCGATGGCCCGCAGGTCACCGCTGACCCGCAGGCCGACCATGGCCTGCCGGGCGAATCCGAGGGTGAGGGGGTCGGTCACCGCGACGATCTGCATGAGGTCGTTGTCGAGCAGGCGCTGCACCCGCTGGCGCACCGCCGCCTCGGACAACCCGATCGTTTTGGCCAGCGTCGCGTACGACATCCGGCCGTCCCGTTGCAGGTGCTCGATGATCTGCTTGTTGATCTCGTCCAGGGCCGATTCGGTCACGCCGCGATTCTTCCCTGTGAGGATTGGCGAGAGCAAAGACACGGAGCCTTTCGGGGGAGGGGACGGCGCCCGTGAGCGCCGTCCAAGATCAACCCGACCGGGAGGACGAGATCAACCCAGCGAGGACGACAGGATCTCGATGCCTCGCCGAAGGTCCTCATCGGAGATCACCAGCGGCGGCAGGAACCGCAGCACGTTGCCATGGGTTCCGCAGGTCAGCGTGAGCAGCCCGGCCTCGTGACACGCCTTCGAGACCGCTGCCGTGCGCACCGGATCGGGCTCGATGCCACCCGGCTGCACCAACTCGATCGCGAGCATCGCACCACGTCCGCGGACCTCGGCGATTCCAGGATCAGAGGCAGCGAGGGTACGAAGGGCAGGTGCCAGCACCGATTCGATGTGGCGAGCGGAAGCGGCGAGGTCCAGTTCGCGCATCGTCTCGATGGCCGCGAGCGCCGCGGCGCAGGCCACCGGGTTCCCGCCGTAGGTGCCGCCCAGCCCGCCGGCGTGCACCGCGTCCATCAGCTCGGCCCGGCCGGTCACGCCGGCGATCGGCAGCCCTCCGCCCATGCCCTTGGCCGTGGTGATCAGGTCCGGCTCGACGCCCTCGTGCTCGCAGGCGAACCAGGCGCCGGTCCGGGCGAACCCGGTCTGGATCTCGTCGGCGATGAAGACCGCGCCGTTGTGCTTCGACCACTCGGCGATCGCCGGCAGGAATCCCGCGGCCGGCACGACGAACCCGCCCTCGCCCTGGATCGGCTCGATCAGCACGGCCGCCACGTTGTCCGCGCCGACCTGCTTCTCGATCACGTCGATCGCCCTGCGGGCGGCCTCGGCGCCGGACAGGCCGCCGTCGCGCAGCGGATACGACATCGGCGCCCGGTAGACCTCCGGCGCGAACGGCCCGAACCGGTGCTTGTACGGCATGTTCTTCGCGGTCAGCGCCATGGTCAGGTTGGTCCGGCCGTGGTACGCGTGGTCGAACACCACGACCGCCTGCCGCCCGGTGGCGTGCCGTGCGATCTTCACGGCGTTCTCCACCGCCTCGGCGCCGGAGTTGAACAGCGCCGCCCGCTTCTCGAACGTGCCGGGGGTCAGCGCGATCAGCTGCTCGCAGACCGCGACGTAGGACTCGTACGGCGCGACCATGAAGCAGGTGTGCGTGAACCGCTCGACCTGCTCACGGACCGCCTCGACGACCCGCGGCGCGGCGTTGCCGACGTTCGTCACGGCGATGCCCGAGGCGAAGTCGATCCACTCCCGCCCGTCGACGTCGGTGAGCGTGCCGCCCGCGGCGCGGTCGACGTACGAGGAGATGGTGGAACCGACGCCGCGCGCGACCGCCGCGACCCGGCGCTTGTGAAGATCGGCAGAGGTGGACAAGGCTCAGGCCCCCACGTTGTGCATGACGTGCTTGATCCGGGTGTAGTCCTCCAGGCCGTAGACCGACAGGTCCTTGCCGTGCCCGGAGTGCTTGAAGCCTCCGTGCGGCATCTCGGCGACCAGCGGGATGTGGCAGTTGACCCAGACGCAGCCGAAGTCGAGGTTCTGCGTCATCCGCATGGCGGTGCCGTGGTCCTTCGTCCAGACGCTGGAGGCCAGGGCGTACGGGACGCCGTTCGCGAACTCCAGGGCCTCCGCCTCGGAACCGAACTTCTGCACGGTGATGACCGGGCCGAACACCTCGTTCTGGATGATCTCGTCGGTCTGCCGGAGCCCGGAGACGACGGTGGGCGACCAGAAGTAGCCGCGCTCGCCGACCCGCGCGCCACCGGCCTGCAGCACCGCGTGGTCCGGCAGGCGGTCGATGAACCCGGACACCCGGGCCAGCTGGCCGGCGTTGTTGACCGGGCCGTAGAGCACGTCCTCGTCGTCCGGCTGCCCGGTCTTGATGCCCTTGGCCTGCTCGGCGAGCGCCGCCACGAAATCGTCGTAGGCGGCCTCGTGGACCAGCACGCGGGTCGCGGCGGTGCAGTCCTGGCCGGCGTTGAAGTAACCGGCCTCGGCGATCGACGCGGCGGCGGCCGCCACGTCGGCGTCGGCGAAGACGACGACCGGGGCCTTGCCGCCCAGCTCCAGATGGGTGCGCTTGAGGTCGGCCGCGGCGGCGCCGGCCACCTCCATGCCGGCCCGGACCGAGCCGGTGATCGACACCATCTGCGGGGTCCGGTGCTCGACCAGCGCGCGGCCGGTGTCCCGGTCGCCGAGGACGACGTTGAAGAGGCCGGCCGGGAAGAACTCGGCGGCGATCTCGGCGAGCCGCACCGTGGTGACCGGGGTGGTGTCGGACGGCTTCAGCACGACCGCGTTGCCGGCGGCGAGCGCCGGGGCGATCTTCCAGACGGCCATCATGAGCGGGTAGTTCCAGGGCGTGACCTGCGCGCAGACGCCGATCGGCTCGCGCCGCACGTAGCTCTCGAAGCCGTTCATGTACTGCCCGGCGGACCGGCCTTCGAGCAGGCGGGCGGCGCCGGCGAAGAAGCGGATCTGGTCGACCGCGGGCGGCAGCTCCTCGCTGGCGGTCAGGCCGAGCGGCTTGCCGGTGTTCTGCGACTCCAGCGCCACCAGCTCGCCGGCCCGGGCCTCGACCGCGTCGGCGAACTTGAGCAGGGCCTTCTGCCGGTCGCCGGGGGTGGTGGTGCGCCACTCGGCGAACGCGGTGGCGGCGGCCTGCATGGCCCGATCGACGTCCTCGGGACCGGAGACGGGCGCTGACGCGAACACCTCACCGGTCGACGGGTCGATCAGATCCTCATACCGCCCCTCGACGGGCGCGACGGCCTCGCCGGCGACGAAGTTGTGCAGAACCGTCTTGGCGCTCATCCGGCCTCCAGATGTGGTATCAGTACGTGCGGCCCCATCTTTTCCGCGAAATCCGTGGCGAACAAGAGGGTTCAGAAATTTTTCCGTACCGGAAACACGGCCGCCTCACTGCTTGCGGCGGAGGGCGAGGACGGCGACGTCGTCGCTCGGCTGCTCCACACCGGCATCCGCCATGACGGTAGCGCAGACGACGTCCGCCGGGGCCGCCCGAACCGAAGCGACCAGATGGTCGAGGCCGATGTCGATCACCTGGTCGCGGCGCTCGACCAGGCCGTCGGTGTAACAGAACAGCACCGCGCCGGGCGGGAGGGCCAGCGCGGTGCTCCGCCGGGGACGCCCGTAGCGACCCACCCCGAGGGGCGGGTCGACCGCCACCTCGGCGAGCGCCGCCGGCCGGCCCGGCTCGGCCAGCACCGGGCGCAGGTGACCGGCCGAGGAGATCAGCACGCCGCTGCGGTCCGGGCTGACCATGACGTAGAGCGCGGTGGTGAGGCTGCCCGCCTCGAAGTGCCGGACCTTGCGGTCGAGCAGGGTGAGAGCCTCCGCCGGGTCGTTGCAGATCAGCGCGTACGCCCGCAGCGCACTGCGGATCCGGCCCATCACCACGGCCGAGGCGAGCCCGTGCCCGGACACGTCGCCGATCACCACGCCGACCCAGCCGGACGGCAGCGTGAAGACGTCGTACCAGTCGCCGCCGACCCCGGCCGCGTGCCCGGGAACGTACCGCGCGTCCAGCTCGATGCCGCGCACCTCGGGCAGCCGGGTCGGCAGCAGGCTGCGCTGCAGGGCGAGCGCGGCCTGCTGATCCAGTTTCGCCGAGCGGATCCGCCCGGCCACCGCCGCCCGGTCGGCGACCAGCTCCAGCAGCGCCACGTCGTCGTCGCCGAACACCCGCCGGCTCAGCGTGCCGATGTGCAGCACCCCGATCAGCTCGCGCTCGGCGATGATCGGCACACCGAGCAGCGACCGGATCCCCTTCTCCAGCAGGATCGGGTTGACCACGTCGTCCTCGGTGACCTCGGTGATCCGCACCGGCTCGCGGCCGGCGGCGATCCGGCCGGCGAAACCCCGGCCCACCGCGATCCGGAAGCCCTTGCGGACCTCCTCCTCGAGGCCCTTCGCCGCGGTCGCGACGAGCTGCTGCGCGTGCACGTCGAGCAGCAGGATCGCGGCGGTGTCCACGTCGAGGAGGTCGCGCACCCGATCCAGCAGCTCGTCGAGCAGATCCGAGACGTCGAGCCGGGACAGCGTCGCATCGGTGACCGCCTCGAGACGGCGCAGCCGCTCGTCGTCGTTGATGCTTCGGGGCACAGTGTGAGCCTAGTGTTCAGGGCCGGGCCGGGTCCGCAACCGGCGGTCACGAATCGGCGGGCCGTACCTCCACCGGCGTGACCAGGCGACGGCCCGCCGGGGCCTCGCGGACCTCGCCGACCAGCTGCACGGAACCCTCGCAGGGCAGATCCGCGGCCGACGAGCCGACGAGAACGCGCAGCTCACCGGGCTCGACGATGCGGCGCATCCGGCGGCCGGTGAACGCGGTGCGGTCGGTGTGCACGGTGAACACCACGTCGGCCGCCGCGCCGGCGTCGAGCGGCACCCGCTGGAACCCGGCGAGCTGTCTCACCGGACGGGTGACCTCGGCGATCGGGTCCGACAGGTAGAGCTGGACGACTTCGGCGCCGGCCCGGTCGCCGGTGTTCGCGACCCGTACGGTGACCGTGAACTCCCCGTCCACCGGCACCCTCTCGTCGCTGATCCGCAGCGCGTCCACGGTGAAGCGGGTGTAGGACCGCCCGTGGCCGAACGCGAACAGCGGCGTCGGGTCCAGGTTGCTGACGCCGATGTGGTCGGCGCCGAGCCGCGGCTGCAGATAGGTGCCCGGCTGGCCGCCCGGGTGCCGGGGGATCTGCACCGGCAGCTTGCCGCCGGGCTGCACCCGGCCGGAGAGCACGCCGGCGATCGCGGCGCCGCCCTCCTCGCCCGGCATGAACGCCTGCACCAGCCCGGCGGCCCGGCCGGCGAACCCGCCGAGCGCGTACGGCCGGCCGGAGACCACCACGACGACGACCGGCTTGCCGGTGGCGAGAAGCGCTTCGACGAGGCCGGCCTGCACCCCCGGCAGGCGCAGGTCCTCGGCGTCGCAGCCCTCACCGGAGGTGCCGTTGCCGAACAGCCCGGCCAGGTCGCCGACGAACACCACTGTCACGTCGGCCGTCTCGGCCGCTGCCACGGCGGCGGCGAAGCCGGATCGGTCGGGGCCGCTGATGGTGCAGCCTTCGGCGTACGAGATCGATGTGCCCTGGAACTCGGCCCGCAGCGCCTCCAGAGCGCTGGGGAGCGCGATGCCCGCGTCCACGCCCGGATAGCGGGGCAGCACGTGGTTGGGGAAGGCGTAGCAGCCGAGGAAGGTCCGGGCGTCGTCGGCGCAGGGACCGACCACCGCGATCCGGGCCGGGTCGCGCAGGGGGAGCGCGGTGCCGGCGTCGAGAAGCACGATCGACCGCTCGGCCAGTTCCCGGGCGATCTCCCGGTTGGCGGCGGAGTCGAGATCGGTCTCCGCCGACCCGGCCACACTCGTCTCGGGCGTCCACCCGGGATCGAGCAGCCCGAGCTCGATCTTCTGGGTGAGCAGCCGGCGAGCGGCGCGGTCGGCGTACTCCTCGGGCACCTCGCCGCGGCGGACCCGGGCGACCAGCTCCTCGCCGTAGCCGATGGTGTCCGGCAGCTCGACGTCGATGCCGGCGGTCAGCGCGAGCACACCGGCGTGGCCGGAGTCGGCGGCGATCCGGTGGTTGCCGGCCAGGAACGGCACCGCCCAGTAGTCGGAGACGACGGTGCCGGTGAAGCCCCACTCGTCCCGCAGCACCTCGGTGAGCAGCCACTCGTCGGCGCCGGCCGGAACGCCGTCGATGTCGGAGTAGGAGTTCATCACCGAGCCGGCGCCCGCCTCGGCGATGGCGGTCTCGAACGGCGGCAGGATCACGTCGAGCAGCTCACGGCGGCCCATCGGCACCGGGCCGTGGTTGCGGGCGCCGCGGGAGGCGGAGTATCCGGCGAAGTGCTTGAGCGTGGCGATCACGCCGGCGCTCTGCAGGCCGCGTACGTAGGCGGCGCCGACCAGCGACACCAGGTACGGGTCCTCGCCGATCGCCTCCTCGACCCGTCCCCAGCGGTAGTCACGGACCACGTCGAGCACCGGCGAGAGCCCCTGGTGCACGCCGAGCGCGGCCATGTCCCGCCCGATCGCCGCGGCCATCCGCTCGATCAGCTCGGGGTCGAAGGTGGCGCCCCACGCGGTCGCCGACGGATAGACGGTGGCGCCGTGCGCGGTGAAACCGGTGAGGCACTCCTCGTGGACGATCGCCGGGATGCCGAGCCGGTTCGAGGCCATCACGATGCGCTGCTGCCGGACCACCTCGTCGGCGCCCTCGGCGACGCTGACCGGATAACTGCCGTAGATCCGGGTGAGATGGCCGAGGCCGTGCCGGCTCGCGTCCTCGAGGGCGGAACCGGCGGCGAATTCGTCCTCCATCGGTGCCACGTTGTGACTGTCTTCCGGTTCCGGCCCGGCGGCGCCGGTGGCACCCTTGTCCTTGCCGAGCCAGCGGCTGCCGAGCTGCGCCACCTTCTCTTCCAGGGTCATCGCGGCCAGAAGCGCTTCGACGCGCTCGCTCGTGGGCAGGCCGGGATCACGCCAGGGCTGATCTGTTGTCAAGGAATTCCTCCGAAACTTTCGGTGCCCGCCGTTCGGCGGCCAATCGCGCATGCCGGGGGCTCAGGGCGCGGGCGGACATTGTCAACTCTCGCGCTGTGAGCACTGTTACCGCAAGGGCCTTGACACTTGTGACGGCGAAACCCTACGTTAACGAAACCTCGCGTTAAATTGCGGCGGGCGTTCGAAACTTCCGAAACTTAACCGGTTTGGTTCAGGAGGCTTCGGATTCCTGCCATCGCCATATCGCCAGCCGTGCCCCGACGCGGCTTCTTCGAATACGGAGACCAGCGTGAAACGCAGGAGTTTTCTGACCCTGTCCGCCGGAGCCGCCGCGGGTGCCGCCCTCGCCGCGTGTGGCAGTTCCGGTCCTTCCGAGACCTCGGGTGGCGACACCGCCTCCGGCGAGGCCAGTTACTGGTTCCTCAGCGGCCCGCCCGGTGAGCCGATCCGCCAGGGCGCGGTCGACCGGTTCAACAAGGCGAACTCCGGTGGCCAGATCAAGGTCACCACGTTCCAGAACGACGCCTACAAGGACAAGCTCAAGACCGCGCTCGGCGCGGGCCAGGCGCCGAGCATCATCTGGGGCTGGGGTGGCGGCGGCCTCAAGAGCTATGTCGACAACGACCAGGTCGACGACCTGACCGACTGGTTCGCGCAGAACGCGGCGGTCAAGGACCGGCTCTTCCCGGCCTCGTTCGGGCCGGCCACGATCAACGGCAAGATCTACGCGATGCCGTGCGAGACCGTGCAGCCGATCGTCATGTTCTACAACAAAGAGGTCTTCGACAACCTCAAGCTCACGCCCCCGACCACCTGGGGCGAGGTCATGGACATCGTTCCGAAGATCAACGCCGCGAACATCGCGCCGTTCTCGCTCGGCGGCCAGTCCCGCTGGACCAACATGATGTGGCTGGAGTTCCTCTTCGACCGCATCGGCGGCCCCGAGGTCTTCCAGGCGGTCTTCGACGGCCAGGCGAACGCGTGGAACAACCCCGCCTCGCTCCGGGGCCTCACCGAGATCCAGAACCTGATCAAGGCGAACGGCTTCGTCAAGGGCTTCTCGTCGATCACCGCCGACTCGAACGCCGACCAGGCGCTGCTCTACCGCGGCAAGGCCGCCATGATGCTGCACGGTTCGTGGTCCTACGGCATCATCTCGGCCGAGGGCGGCAGCTTCATCAAGGACGGCAAGCTCGGCTACACGAGCTTCCCGACCGTCGAGGGCGGCACCGGCGACCCGTCGAACACCGTCGGCAACGCCGGCCAGTTCCTCTCGATCTACTCGAAGGCCAGTGACGCGCAGAAGGAGACCGCGAAGAACTTCTTCAAGAGCCTCCTCGACGACACCGAGCAGCAGGGCTGGATCGAGACCGGCGGCGTGCCCATCGTCAAGGGTGGCGACGCCAAGCTCGCCTCCTCGCCGGACAAGGACTTCCTGAACTTCATCTACCAGGTGTCCAGCAACGCGAAGTACTTCGGCCAGTCGTGGGACCAGGCGCTGAGCCCGACGGCCGCCGAGACGCTGCTCGACAACATCGCCAAGCTGTTCCAGATGCAGATCTCCCCCCAGCAGTTCGCCGACAGCATGAATCAGGTCATCGGCAAATGACGATCGCTCCGCCCGTAGTGCAGACCGCTCCGCCTTCCGCCACCAGCGGCGGGCGGAGCGGTTCCGTCACCTGGATGGCCTGGCCGGCGCTCGTGGCGTTCGTGGGGTTCGGCGTGGTGCCGCTGATCGGCGTGCTGCTGCTGAGCTTCACGTCGTGGAACCGGCTGAGCCAGGACATCCCGTTCACCGGCCTGGACAGCTGGCGTTCCGTGCTCAGCGACCCGGGGCTGCCGCACGCGCTCTGGGTCACCTTCCTGATCATGGCGCTCTCCTGGCTGTTCCAGACCCCGATCTCGCTGCTGCTCGGCGTCTTCATCGCGGCGCAGAAGCGGTACCGCTCGGTCCTCGCGGTGCTCTTCTTCGTCCCGCTGCTGCTGAGCCAGGCCGCCATCTCCATCACGTACAAGGCGCTGCTCGACCCGAACTTCGGCCTCGGCGCCGGCCTGGGCTGGCCGTTCCTGCAGCAGGACTGGCTCGGCGACAGCACGCTGGCGCTCGGCGTCGTGGTCTTCGTGGTGTCCTGGCAGTTCATCCCGTTCCACACGCTGATCTACCAGGGCGGCGTGCGGCAGATCCCGGCCTCGATGTACGAAGCGGCCCAGATCGACGGCGCCGGCCGCGTACGCCAGTTCTTCAGCATCACCCTGCCGCAGCTCAAGTACACGATCATCACGTCGTCGACGCTGATGGTGGTCGGCTCGCTGACGTTCTTCGACCTGATCTGGGTGCTCACCGCCGGCGGTCCCGGCGACGCGACACGGGCGCTCGCGGTCGACATGTACCAGCGTGGCTTCAAGGCCGACCTGATGGGCCCGGCCAGCGCGATCGCGGTGATCCTGGTGCTCGTCGGCCTGGCGCTGGCGCTCGGTCTGCGCCGGCTGGGTGGCCGTGACGCGTCGTCGAGCCAGCTTGAGGGAGTCTGAGGATGACGACGTTGATGGATAAGAGGGATGTCTCGCGGGCTGAGCGCCCGTCCCCCGGCAAGAAA
The DNA here is from genome assembly GCF_004001265.1 of Actinoplanes sp. OR16. GTDB lineage: Bacteria > Actinomycetota > Actinomycetes > Mycobacteriales > Micromonosporaceae > Actinoplanes. The sequence continues at coordinate 6,163,511 of NZ_AP019371.1, forward strand.
CGCGGGTCGAGGCTGAGGCATCACAACTTCCTCGGCGGCCTCGCCGGCTGGCTCTGGCTCATCGTCGTCCTGCTGCCGATCTACTGGATCGTCATCACCAGCTTCAAGGTGCAGTCCGACTACTACGCCACGAACCCCCTCCTGCCGCCGACGAGCCCGACCCTGGAGAACTACCGGTTCGTCCTGGAGAACGACTTCGTCCGGTACTTCGTGAACAGCGTCATCGTCACCGTCGGGTCGGTCGGCCCGGCCGTGCTGGTCTCGTTCATGGCGGCGTACGCGATCGTCCGGGGCAGCGCGGCGAGCCGGTTCCTGCGCGGCGTGAACGGCCTGTTCCTGATGGGCCTGGCGATCCCGCTCCAGGCAGTGATCATCCCGATCTACCTGATCATCATCAAGCTGCAGATGTACGACACGCTCGGCGCGATCATCCTGCCGTCCCTGGCGTTCGCGATCCCGCTCTCCGTGCTCGTCCTCGGCAACTTCGTCCGCGACGTACCGAAAGAGCTCTTCGAATCGATGCGGATGGACGGCGCGACCGAGTGGGGCACGCTCTGGCGGCTCGCGTTCCCGCTGACCCGCCCGGCCCTGGTGACCGTCACCATCTACCAGGGACTGACCGTGTGGAACGGCTTCATCCTGCCGCTGATCCTGACCCAGAGCCCCGAGCAGCGGACCCTGCCGCTCGCGCTCTGGAGCTTCCAGGGTCAGTACAGCGTGAACATCCCGGCCGTGCTCGCCTCGGTCGTGCTGACCACGCTGCCGATCCTGACGCTCTACATCATCGGGCGCCGTCAGCTGCTCAGCGGTCTAACGGCCGGCTTCAGCAAATAGTGCGGTGCTCTCCCGCACCATCAGCTTGGTGACCAGCTCCACCCGCGGGGTCTCGATGGTCTCGCCGCGCGACAACCGCAGGACGGTCCGCGCGGCGAGCGCCCCCATCTCGGCGAGCGGCTGGCGGACCGTGGTGAGCGGGGGAGAAGCCCACTGCGACTCCGGCAGATCGTCGAACCCGACGACGCTGAGCTGATCCGGCACCCGCAGCCCCCGCCGCCGCGCGGCCTCGCACGCGCCGAGCGCCATCAGGTCGCTGGACGCGAAGATCGCGGTCGGCGGGTTCTCCGAGTCCAGCAGCTTGCTGGCGGCGGCGAATCCCGACTCGTGCCGGAAGTCGCCGGCCTCGATCAGCGCCTCCTCGGCCTGCAGCCCGGCCGCCTCGAGGGCCGCGCGGTATCCGTCCAGCCGCGCCCGGCTGCACAGCAGGTTCTTCGGGCCGGCGATGAACCCGATCCGCCGGTGACCCAGCGACAGCAGATGATCGGTGGCGGTCCGCCCGCCGGACCAGTTCGTCGCGCCGATCGTCGGCACGTCCGCCGCGGCCCCGCCGGCCGGGTCGATGATGACCACCGGCACCTTGAGCCGGTGCAGCTCGGCGTGGATCGGCTCGGCGACGTCCGAGGTCACGAAGATGACGCCGTCGGAGGCGCGGGCCCGCAGGTTCTGCAGCCACTGCCGGGCCGCGGTGGTCCGCCGGTGCACCTGCGACACGACGGTGCCGACGCCGGCCGCGTGGCTCACGTCCTCCACACCGCGGATCAACTCCAGCGCCCACGGGCTGTCCAGATCGTTGAAGACCAGGTCGACCAGGCGGGCCCGTCCCGAATGCCGAGAGTTGCGGGGTCGGTAGTCGTGCTCACGGAGAAGCCGCTCGATCAGCTCACGGGTCTGCGGCGACACATCGGAGCGCCCGTTGAGCACGCGGGACACCGTGGGAACCGAGACACCCGCCGCCTCCGCGATGGCCGCGATGGTGACACGTTGCCTGGACAGGGCCATGAGAGCGCTCCTTACGGCCGGGCTGCCTCGGCTGCAACTTCCGGTACCGGCACCGAAATCATGCCATGCCGGGTCCGCGCGCTCCACCTGCCCTCGCGGTGCTCCACCCCGGGGGTCTCCGCGCCCCCTGTGCCACCGCTCACAACACTGGGTAGGTTGATCTCATGAGCATGCGTTTCGGGGTTTTCGTACCGCAGGGATGGAAGAACGATCTCGATGAGATCGCCGACCCGGTCGAGCAGTACGAGGCGATGACCCAGGTGGCGAAGCTGGCCGACGCCGGCCCGTGGGACTCGATCTGGGTGTACGACCACTTCCACACGTTTCCCGAGCCCACCATGAACACGACGTTCGAGGCCTGGACGGTGACCGCGACCCTGGCCCGCGACACGACGCGCGTCAACATCGGGCAGATGGTCGGCTGCAACGGTTACCGCCACCCGTCGCTCTACGCGAAGATGGCCTCGACCGTCGACGTCGCCAGCCGTGGCCGCCTCTACGCCGGGCTCGGCGCCGGGTGGTACGAGCACGAATGGAAGGCGTACGGCTACGAGTGGTCCGAGGTGCCCGCGCGGATGGCCGCCTTCCGTGAGGCGGTGCAGATCGTGCACAGGATGTGGACCGAGGACGAGCCGGTCTTCCAGGGCAAGCACTACAGCATCGACAAGCCGATCAACGAGCCGAAGGGTGTCCGCAAGCCGCACCCGTCGTTCTGGCTGGGCGGTGGCGGCGAGAAGGTGACGCTGAAGCTGGTCGCCCAGTACGCCGACGGCAGCAACCTCGGCAACGGCGACCCGGAGATCATCAAGCAGAAGCTGGCGATCCTCCGGGAGCACTGCGACAGGCTGGACCGCGACTACGACCGCATCGCGAAGTCCACCAGCCTCAATCTGCAGCCGGGCGACACCACGGCCGACATGACCCGCAAGGTCGAGCAGATCCGCGAGGCCGGCGCCGACTACGTGATCGCGTACTTCCCGCGGGTCGCCTACGACCACGAGCCGCTCCTCCGCTTCGCCGAGGAAGTGATCCCGCAGTTCGCGTGACCGGGGTTCGGTGTGGCCGCCGCCTCAGGAATGACGGGGTGCGCCGCCTCGGTGGATAGACTCGACGGGCGCCTCGCCGGCACGGCCGTGTGAGGCGCCACGCATGTTGCCGAGGTGAGAGCGGGCTGATTTTGGGTAGGCGGCGCCGATGCGGATAGGTGTGCTCGACGTCGGCTCGCAAGCGGTCAACCTGGTGGTCAGCGAGTCCGGCAGCCGTATCGAGGCCAAGAAACCCTTCCCGGCACGTTCCTGGAAGGTCCGGACACGCGTCGCCACGTGCATCGACCCGGACGGCGCGATCGAGTCGAAAGGCCGCGTCCGGGTCGCCGACGCCGTCGCCGAAGCGGTGGGTCACGCGCGCCGCGCCGGCGTCGAGGAGATCTTCGCTTTCGGTACGGCGGCCATCCGTGACTGCGCGAACCGCGACCGCGTGCTCGACGAGATCGAGGACCGCTCCGGCATCCGGCTCGGCGCGCTCTCCGGCGTCGAGGAGGCGGAGCTGACGTTCCTCGCGGCGCGCGGCTGGCTGGGTCCGGCGGCGGGGCGGATGCTGCTCCTCGACATCGGCGGCGGCACCCTGGAGGTCGCGTCCGGCGTCCGGGACATGCCCGAGCTCGCGTTGTCGCTTCCGCTGGGCGCGGGGAGGATGACCAGAGAGTTCCTGTACGACGGAGACCCGCCCTCCAGCGCCGCCGTCCGCCGGTTGCGACGTCACGTCCGCGGGGAGATCCGCGACGGCGTCATGCCGGCGTACTGGCCCACGCCGCGGACCGTGGTCGCCGCGTCCCGCACGTTCTACCAGCTGGCCCGCCTCACCGGCGCCGCGCCGATGCGGCACGGTCCGCACCGCCCGCGTCACGTCCAGCGCAAGCCTCTGCGCAAGTGGGTGGAACGCCTGTCCCGCCTGCCCAGCGCGAAACGCGAACGTCTTCCCGGCGTCTCCGCGCACCGCGCCCACCAGATCCTGGCCGGCGCCGTGATCGCCCACGAGCTGCTGGGCGCGTTCGGCGAGGACACGGCCCGCATCTGCCCGTGGGGTCTGCGTGAGGGGATCCTCCTGCGCCGCTTCACCGACCGCCCCGAGTCCTCCCAGGCGGCTTCCTGGACCGCGGCCCCCTGGTCCCGCTCGCTGATCCTGGTCTAGCCCGCGCTCATCAGGAGCGTGCCCCGAGCATGGATGACGTCGATTACCAGGCCGGCGTCGTCGCTCACGACCCGACCCTCAGCGGTCTCGGCGATCAATCCTACCTATCCTAGCGGTCATGGATTGTTGCACGCCGTCCTCCGGCCGCCCGTCCGCCGCCGTCCCGGCGCCGCTGACCATCGGTTCCGGGGCGCATCGGATCGAGCAGATCGCCGTGCCCGCCCAGACGTTCGCGATGGGCGACGCGCACTCCGACGGCGCCTCCGCCGACGGTGAGCAGCCCGTTCACGCCGTACGGGTCTCCGCGTTCACCATCGACGCCACGTCCGTGACGGTCGCCGACTTCCGGGCCTTCATCGCCGCGACCGGCTACCGCACCGACGCCGAGCAGTTCGGCTGGTCCGCGGTGTTCCACCTGGCCCTGACCGATCCCGATCAGGTCGTGGGGGAGATGCAGGGCACCCCGTGGTGGCTCGGGGTGTCCGGCGCGGACTGGCAGCATCCGGGCGGGCCGTCGGACACCGCCGGCGACGATCACCCGGTCACGCACGTGAGCTGGAACGACGCTCAGGCGTACTGCACCTGGGCCGGTCGCCGCCTGCCGTCGGAGGCGGAGTGGGAGTGCGCGGCCCGCGGCGGACTCGACTCGCTGCGCTACCCGTGGGGTGACGAGCTGCCCGGATCGGGTCATGCCCTCAACATCTGGCAAGGGCGTTTCCCGTACGACAACACCGCCGCCGACGGGTTCGTCACCACCGCGCCGGTCCGCAGCTTCGCGCCCAACGCGTACGGCCTGTGGCAGCCGGTCGGCAACGTCTGGGAGTGGGTCGCCGACTGGTTCTCGCCCGGCTACTACGCGGTGTCGCCCGCCGACGACCCGCGCGGCCCGGCGGACGGGACGGCCAAGGTGATCCGCGGCGGGTCGTACCTGTGCCACGACTCGTACTGCAACCGCTACCGCAACGCGGCCCGCTCGTCGAACACGCCGGACTCCTCGACGGGCAACATGGGCTTCCGTACGGCGCTCTGAAAATCTTCCCGGAAAAGGTTGGCACTCGCCCGGGAGCAGTGCTAAAAAATGTCTTGTCGGGCCAGGTCAGAGGGATCTGGTCCCGCACTCGGCGACGATTGACGGCCGAGCGCCACGAGCCACCGGACAGTCCGGTGGCAGTCTCGAGGAGGTGGATCCGTGGTGCTGACTTTCGATCCTTTCCGTGAGTTCGACCGGCTCGCCGGCCAGATGCTCACCAGCCCCGTCCCGGGCGGGTCCGGCACGGCCATGCCGATGGATCTCTACCGGTCCGGTGACCACTTCGTGCTGCACTGCGACCTCGCGGGCATCGACCCCGGCTCGGTCCAGGTGGACGTCGACGGCCGGGTGCTGACCATCCGTGCCGAGCGCACAGCCCGGACCGACGCGGACGTCCAGTGGGTCCGGCGCGAGCGGCTGACCGGCACGTTCGAGCGACGCCTCACCCTGGGCGACGGCCTCGACCTGGACCGGATAACCGCCACCTGGCAGGACGGCGTGCTGACCCTGACGATCCCGGTGGCCGAAGCCGCGAAGCCCCGCCGCATCGCCATCACGCCCGCGCCCGGCCGCTCCTCACTGACCGCGGAGCCGGACGCCGCACCCACCATCGACGGCAGCGCCGCGGAGAGCGCCCGGCCGTAGCCCCAGTACCTGTGAGCGTCCCTGCGCTACGGCCAACCCCGGCCGGCCGTAGCGCAGGCACGCTCGGAAACGGGCGGACCGAGATATCGGAGGGATAACGGTCTTCCGGGGCGGGGTGGGCCCGATCGCCGGCCACGCGTGACGCTGTCAGTCAGACGTCGACGCGGGGGAGCAGGCGCATGTTCAGGATCGTCGCCGGCGCGGTGCGGCTCCGGGCGGCTCAGGCCGTCGCCCTGCTGATCCTGACCGCGCTGCCGGCCACCGTCGCGGCGGCCGCACCCTGGTACGCCGCGGCCGCCGAGGCCCGCGCCTCGCAGCTGGCCCTCGCCTCGGCGCCCGAAGGCGACCGCATCATCACGATCCACCAGGCGGCCGACATGTCGGCCGGCGACCCGCAGGCCGTCCTGAGCGGTTTCGGTCGGGCCGTCGCCGGCGTGCTCACGATGCCGGGCGCCACGCCGATCCTCGGCCTCGCCCTGCGGACCACCGTCGACATCCCGGGCGGCGGGCGGGATCAGGTCGCGGTCGTCGCGAGGGACGGCTTCTGCGGTCAGGTCCGGCTCACCGGACGATGCCCGGAACGGGCCGGCGAGGGTTCGCTCTCCGCGGAGACGGCACGGCGGCTGGGCGTGGGGCCGGGCGGCCGCGTCGTCGTCCGGGCGAATCCCGAGGCGCCTCCCGTCCCGATCACCGTGACCGGTGTTCATCAGCCGACCGACCCGTCCGCCGGCTACTGGGCGGACCCGCTGTTCCGGTCGGAGAGCGGCCTCGACCCGATCTTCACGGTCCCGGCGACAGCCTCCGCGGGGCTGGGGACGCCGACGCTGGCGTACGCCGCCGAGGTCCCGCTGCCGGTGCTGCGCGGTGACGGCGGATACGACCTCGGCGCGGCCGTCGCCGCTGCCGGTGTCTTCCCGGTGACCGACCCGACCGGTCCGCTCCGCGCGATCCTGGCCGGCGAGCGGGACCGCCTGGTCCGCGGGGTCCTGCTCGCGGCGGTGCCGGCGCTGCTGCTGTCCTGGTTCGCGATCGGCCTGGCCGGCCGGTTCACCGCCGACGACCGCCGCACCGACGCCGGCCTGCTCCGGCTCCGCGGCCTCACCGGCCGCCGTCTGCGTCTGCTGCTCGCCGGCCAGCACCTTCCACCCCTGCTCGGCGGCGGTCTGCTCGGCGCGCTCGCCGGCCCGATCGTCGCGCTGTCCCTGGTCGGGGAGATCGGGAATTTCACGCCGGCCGTCCCGCTCGTCGGCGTCTCCGCCGCGGCGACGGCCGGCGTGGTCCTCGTCGCGATGCTGACCCTGCTCACGGCCGACCTGATGATGGCCCGGGCGCCGGTCGTGGTCCTGCTGCGCCGGGTCGTGCCGGCCCGGCGCGGCTGGATCGCCGGGATCGTCGACGTCCTGCTCGTCACGGTCGCGGTGGCGGCGGTGTACCAGGCCCGCTCGGCCAGCCCGGACGCCGGCGTGGGCGCCCTCGCCCCGGCTGCCGCCGCCGTGGCGGTCGCCGTGGTGCTCGCCCGGCTGTTCGCCCGGGCCGCCGACCGGGGTGGTGGCGCCGCGCTGCGGTCCGGGCGGCTGGGATGGGGCCTCACCCTGGTCCGGATGTCCCGGCGGCCGGCCGCCGACCGGCTGTTCGCCCTGACCGCGGCGGCCGTGGCGCTGCTCGCGGTGGCGCTCGGCGCGACCGCCGCGTCCCGGGAGGCCCGTCGTGACCGGGCCGAGGCCGAGTTGGGCGCCGCCCGGGTCCTCACCGTCCGCGCCACCACGTGGACCGCGCTGACCCACGCCGTCGAGGAGGCCGACCCGGCCGGCCGGTACGCCGCGGCCGCCGTGCTCGACCGGGCCGGGAACCCGCCCCTGCTGGCCGTCGACGCGAGCCGTGCCGCGGCGGTGGCGGCCTGGCGCCCGGAGTACGGCCCGAAGCCGGTCCGGCAGCCCGCTCCCGCCCCGGAACTACTGGTCGGAGGCCGTCAGTTGACGATCAGTCTGACCAACGGCCGGGCGATCCCCGCGGCCCTGGACCTGGTGGCGCAGAACCGGGCGACCGGCGCCGCGGTCCGCGTCCCGTTCGGCCGTGTCCCGCCCGGCGAGCACACCGTCACCGCCGCGCTCCAGGGCTGCGACGACGGCTGCCGCCTGGTCCGCTGGGAACTGCCCGCCCTTCCCGGCCCCGACGGCAGCCCCGACCGCGGAACCGTGACCCTCCACGAACTCCGCGGCGACGAGGCCGGCACGACGCTGATCAGCCGGGCGGAGTTCGCCGATCCGGCGCGGTGGCGCACCTCGACCGGCAGCGTGGGCCTGGAACTGCGCGGCGGCTCCGGCAGCCTCTCGCTCACGGCGAGCGCGGGGGAGGGTGGCGGCTCGGCCAGGGACGTCCTCTACGCCGCGGACACCGCCCTGCCGCTGGCCGTCACGCTGGCCGGACCGGCCCCGGCGACCTGGCGGTTCGAGGACGCCCGGCTGGAGCCGGCCGGCACCGCGGCGATCCCGGTGCGCGTCACCGCCACCCCGCGGGTGCTGCCGGTGCTCGGCACGGCGGGTGTGCTGGCCGACCTGTCCGCGCTGACGAGGCTGGCCGGTGACACACCACCCGGCGGGGTGACCCAGGTTTGGCTCGCCCCGGACGCACCGGAGTCCGTCGTGGACGGTCTGCGGGCGAGCCTGACCCTGCTGGCCGACGACGCGGTGGCGGCGAGGGCGAGCCGTCTCCCGGCGCGCGGGGTGGCCGCCGCGGGACCGTTCGCCCTGTTCGCCGCGATCGTGGCGGTGCTCGTGGCGGCGGCCGTGAACGCGGTGGCGGCGACCGTGGACCGGGCGCCGCGCCGGGCCATGCTGGCCGCGCTGCGCACCCAAGGACTCCCCGCCGCGACGGCCGCCGCCACCCGCCGCACCGGCGTCGCGGCGATCGTGATCTCCGGCGCCGGTGGCGGACTGCTGGCGGCGACGCTGGCCCGGGAGGCGGCGGGACCCCCGGATTCGCTGTTCGCCGACGGCTGGCGGCTGCTCGCCGTACCGGAGGTCCTGGGTGCCTTCCCGCTCCTCACCGCCGGCCTGGCCGCGCTGCTGCTCCTGACACCCACCCTCCTGATGGCGACGACGGGGAGGATCCGATGATCGCCCTCGTCCTCGGGATGGTCTGGGCCCGGCGCGGGCAGGCACTGGTCCTCGCGGTGCTGGCCGCGCTGGCCGTGGCGCCGGCCGTGGCCGCCCCCGCCTACGTCCGGGCCGCCGACCGGGTCGTCGCGGCGGGTGAGGTCGCCGCCGCTGATCCGGCCGAACGTACCGTGACCATCGGTTTCACCGAGAACGCCGGGCAGGTCGCCGATCCCGGCGCCGAGGGCGCCCAGATCAACCTGCCGTCGACCGGGGCCGCGCTCGTCGGCCTGCCCGGATTCGACTACGTCTACGCCGCCGAGTACGCCACGATCGGCATCGAGGACGACGACAGGTACCGCACTCGCCTGGTCTACCGGCAGGACGCCTGCGCCCACCTCACCGTGATCAGCGGCCGGTGCCTGATCGGGGCGGGCGACGTGGTGCTCGGCGAGCAGACCGCGCGGCGGCTCGGTCTGGCCGCGGGCGACGCGATCGACCTGAGCTACGCGGTGTTCTCCTCCGACCCGGAATTCCAGATGTACGTCGCGGGCGGTGCCCCGAAACGGTTCTTCGTGGCCGGCGTCTACCGGGTGCCGGATCCGGGCGCCTCCTACTGGGGACGGCAGGGCTACTTCGCCGCCGAGCCCGGCGACCGGGCCGGCGAGCCGGCGTTCGTGGGCCTCGCCTCGATGAGCACGATGGACCGGAAGAACGTCCTGGTCACCATCGACGGCTCGGCCGGTCCGGGCGCTCTGGACGTGGACCGCCTGCCCGCGGTGCGGACCGCCCTCGGCGAGCTGCAGCGGTCCGTCGCCGACCTGGGCGCCGGGCTCACCCTGACGACCGGGATGCCGGCGCTGACGGCCCGCATCGACAGCGGCCGGGCCGCCGTCCGGGAGATGGTGCCGGTGCCGGCCGTGGCGCTGATCCTGCTCGCCTGCCTCACCCTCTTCCTGGCGGTCGGCTACGGCGCCGAGGCCCGCCGCCCGGAGGCCGCCGTGATCGCATTGCGCGGCGCCCGCTGGTGGCACCGCTGGTGGCTGGCGACCGGGGAGAGTCTCGTGGCGGTGCTGGCCGGCGCGCTCGCCGGCTGCCTCGCCGGTCAGCTGCTGGTCTCCGCCGTCGTGGCGGTCCGTTATCCGGGCGCCGGCGCCGGCGCCGACCCGGCGTCGCTGACCTACGCCCCGGTCGCCCTGCTGGCCGCCGCGCTCACCGTGATCCTGGCCCAGCGCGGCCCGCTGATGCGCCCGGTGGCCGACCTGCTGCGTCGCGCGCCCCGGGCCGGCCGGACCGCCGGGATCGTCACGGACGTGCTGATCGTGGCGGTGGCGGCGGCCGCCGTCACGCAGCTGATCACCGGCCGCGAGCTGACCGGCGCCGGAGCGGCAGCCCCGGCGCTCGCCATGATCGCCCTGGCGCTGCTGCTGGCCCGGGCGCTCGAACCACTGGTGGCGCGCTACGGGCGCCGAGCCGTCGCGCGGGGCCGCCTCGGCGCCGGGCTCGCCGGTTTCCAGCTCTCCCGCCGCCCGCGCTCGGCGGCGGTCTTCGCCGTGCTCGTCGCCGCGGTGGCCGTCTGCGTCTACGCGGTGAGCGCCGCCGACGTGGCCGCCCGCGGCCGGGCGCTCCAGGCCGGACTCGGCACCGGCGCCGACCGGGTGCTCGACGTGGCGCCGATCGGCCGCAGCCGACTGCTGAGGGCGGTCCGCGCCGCCGATCCGGGCGGTGACGCGGCGATGGCCGTCGTCCGGATCACCACGCCGCGGGGCGAGCGCCCGGCCCTGGCCGTCGACACGACCCGGCTGTCCACGGTCGCGGCCTGGCCCCGGGGTTTCGACGCCGCGGCGACGCAGCGGGCCCTGCGCCCGGAGGCGCCGGAGCCACTGATCCTGCGCGGGACGACGATCGCCCTGGACCTGACGGCGAGCGACTTCCTGGACGGCAAGGCGGTCAGCCTGGACGTCGTGCTGACCCCGCTGAACGGCGAACCGGACGTCGTCACGCCGATGGGGGTGCTGCGGGACGGCCGGCACACCTACCGCCAGCGGCTGCCGCAGTGTGCGGCCGGCTGCCGGCTGGACGCCTTCAAGCTGGCCGGCGGCTCGGCGGTGCTCGGTGTGACCGGCGTGGTCACCGTGCACGGACTGGACGGCGATCCGGGGCGCTGGCGGTCGTCGCGGGGCGGGGTGCTGTCCGCGGCGGGCGGGGCGCTGGCCATCGAGCTGACCGGCCTGGACGGTCTCCCCGAGGGGGTCGTCGTGCAGCCGGTGAGCACGCCGTACCCGCTGCCCGCGGCGGTCGCGGGCGGGGGAGTCCCCGGCGCCGTGACCGGCCTGGACTACCGCGACGTCCCGATCGCCGTCGCGGCCCGGGTGCCCGCGCTGCCGGCGGCCGGCGCCCCGGCGGTACTGGTCGATCTGGAGTACGCCGACCGCCTCGCCGCCGACGGCGCGCCCGCGACCGGCGCCCAGGTGTGGCTGTCGCCGGCTGCTCCGGACGACATCGCCGAGCGGCTCGCCGCCGAGGGCGTGACGGTGGTGGCGGACGTCCGGTCCGAGCAGCTCACCCGGCGCCTCGACCGGCAGGGCCCGGCCGTCGCGATCGGCTATTTCATCCTGGTCGCCGTGCTGGTCGCGGGACTGGCGGCCGGCGTTCTCGTGCTCACCACCGCTGTCGATCGCGGGCGGCGGGCCGAGGATCTGACGGCCCTGCGGCGGCAGGGCCTGAGCCGGAGGGAGGTCCGGGGTGCGGTGCTCTGGGCGTACCCCTGGCTGGTGATCCTCGCCGTGGCCTGCGGCCTGGTGGTCGCGCTCGGAGGGTGGGCACTGACCGGCTGGGCGCTGCCGCTCGCCGGGCTGCGACCGCCGCCGCTGCCCTTCCCCGGACGGCCCGGCGTGATTCCCCTGGTGGTGACCGCCGGCGCGTTGCTGATCGTGCTGCTCGGCACGGCGATCCCGGCGGCCCGGCGGGTGCTCAGGAGAATCCCCTGAGGTCCCCGCCGGGCCGGTGTCACGACGTGATCAGGAACCCTGCGACGAAGCCGACGGCTTCAGCAGCGGCACCCGCTCCCACGCGCGGTGCTTGGCGAGCGCCGCCGCCAGCTGCTCGGCGTACGCCTTGCCCGCGTCGGCACTGCGCAGCACACCCGGGGCAGCCGGGTCGATGCCGGCCGTGAGCAGCAGCTGCTCGCCGTCGCCCCACGAGCCGATCGCCTTCGCGTGCCGGAACGCCTCCTGCAGCAGAACCGTCACCTGCAGATCGACGAGCTTGCCGGCGCCGTCCGCGACGACGACCGCGTCGAACTCCACGGACCGGGCGGTCTGGAACGTCCGCTCGACGATCTCCTTGCCGTCCAGGACACCGCCGATCGGGGCGATCACCCGGACCACCACGCCCTGCGGCTTGAGGGCCTTGCGCAGCGCGTCGATGCCGGACAGATCGGCGCCCGGACCGGCGATCACACCGACGATCCGGCCGGCGATCGGCCAGAGCTTGTCGGTGATCTGCGCGAGCGCCGGGGACGGGGTGACCTCGGCCGGCGGCTCACCCTGCGGCGCGGGCAGGCCGAGACCGGCGGCGACCTTCGCGGTCAGGCCGGCGTCGACCTTCGCGAGGACCGTCAGCATCCGCTCCCGGATCGGGGTCTCGTAGCATTTGCCCAGCTCGAACGTGAACGCCTCGACCATGTGCTCCTGCTCGAGCGGCGTGAGGCTGTGGTAGAAGAGCGCCGCCTGGGAGTAGTGGTCCGCGAAGCTCGCCGGATTTTCCCGAATTTTCACACCTTGGACGGGCCGAGGCAGGTGGACATATCCGGACTTGTCAGCCTCCGGCGCCTCATCGCCGCCCAGGCTGTTCGGCAGGTACGGGGCGATACCCCGGTGCACCACGCTCTGGTGCATGCCGTCGCGCAGGTTGTCGTTCACCGGGGCGTGCGACCGGTTGATCGGCAGCTGGGTGAAGTTCGGCCCGCCGAGCCGGCTCAGCTGGGTGTCCAGGTAGGAGAAGAGCCGCGCCTGCAGCAGCGGGTCGTTCGTGACCTCGATGCCGGGGACCAGGTTGCCCATGTGGAAGGCGATCTGCTCGGTCTCGGCGTGGAAGTTGTCGGTGTTGCGGTTCAGCACGAGCTTGCCGATCGGCTGCACCGGCGCCAGTTCCTCCGGCACCATCTTCGTGGGGTCGAGCAGGTCGATGCCCTGGAAGGTCTCGTCACCGGTGTCCGGCATGACCTGCACACCGAGTTCGTACTCGAAGAACAGGCCGGCGTCGATCGAGTCGGTGAGGTCGCGGCGGTGGAAGTCCGGGTCGACGCCGGCGGCGATCTGCGCCTCCTCCCACGCCAGCGAGTGCACGCCCGCGACCGGCTTCCAGTGGAACTTCACGAGTGCCGTCTCGCCGGCCGCGTTGACCAGGCGGAACGTGTGCACGCCGAACCCTTCCATGGTCCGGTACGAGCGCGGGATGGCCCGGTCCGACATCGCCCACAGGACGTGGTGGGTGGCCTCGGTGTGCAGCGAGACGAAGTCCCAGAACGTGTCGTGCGCGGTCTGCGCCTGCGGGATCTCCCGGTCCGGGTGCCACTTGGCGGCGTGGATGAGGTCCGGGAACTTGATGCCGTCCTGGATGAAGAAGACCGGCATGTTGTTGCCGACCAGGTCGAAGTTGCCCTCGTCGGTGTAGAACTTGGTGGCGAATCCGCGCACGTCACGGACGGTGTCGGCGGAGCCCCGCGAGCCGAGGACGGTCGAGAATCGTACGAAGACCTCGGTCTGCTTGTTCTTCTCGGCCAGGAACCCGGCCTTGGTGATGGACGCGGCGTTGCCGTAGGCGGTGAACACGCCGTAGGCGCCCGAGCCCCGAGCGTGGACCACCCGCTCCGGGATGCGCTCGTGGTCGAAGTGGGTGATCTTCTCGCGGAGGTGGAAGTCCTCCATCAGCGCCGGGCCGCGCGTCCCGGCCTTCAGCGAGTGATCGGTGTCGGACAACCGCAGACCCTGCGCGGTGGTCAGGGCCTCCCCGGTCTGCAGACCACGCTCCGGCGCGAGCGACGCCTGCAGCGGCGTGGACTCGGCAGGGTCGAGGGACGCCGGGCTGGGAAGTGTAGGTTCTGGCATCGCTCTCTTCCTTCGGATCTTCGAAATGGGATCGCGACGGCCTCATACCCCGGAAATTCCGGACGGAACGTTGCGTAGGGTCCGTATTCGTGGAACCTCAACTCCTCTCGGCCCACGCCGGCAACTGGACCGGCGACGGCACCGGCGTCACCGTCATCATTCCGCCGCCCGGCACGGTCGGTTCCGGGGAGGTCCGCGGCGGCGCCCCCGCCACCAGGGAGTTCGAGGTCCTCGACCCCACCCGGACGGTCGACCGCGTCGACGCCGTGGTCCTCTCCGGCGGCTCCGCTTTCGGCCTGTCGGCGGCCGGCGGCGTCATGGAGGTCCTGCGCTCCCGCGGCCGGGGATTTCCCACACCGTTCGGCCCGGTACCGATCGTCGTCGGCATGTCGATCTTCGACCCGTCCGTCGGCGCCACGCCACCGGATGCGTCGGCCGGGCGCGATGCCGCCCTCGCGGCGCTGCGGGGAGACCTCTTCCTCGGGGGTACGTCGGGAGCCGGCGCCGGCGCGACCTCCGGCAAATGGCGGGGCGGCCTGGCGCCGGGCGGACTCGGGATCGCCCACGGCCGGTCCGGGGACTGTTCGCTGGCCGTCGTGGCGGTGGTCAATGCCTGGGGTGATGTCCTCGCCGCCGACGGCAGGCCGGTGCCCTCTGTCGATCGTGGATCGGTGGCGGCTCCGTTCGGACGCTCGAACACCACCCTGGCCGTCGTCCTGACCGACGCGACGCTCACCAAGAACGACTGCTTCCTGCTGTCGCAGAGCGCCCACGACGGCTTCGCCCGCGCCCTCCACCCGGCCCACTCGCGCTACGACGGCGACGCGGCGGTGGCCCTGGCGACCGGCGAGGTGGAGGCCGACCTGGATCTGCTGCGAGCGGTCACGACGGAGGTGACCGCCGAGGCGATTCGCGCGGCGGTCACCGCCTGACCTGGCTTTCTTGGTATGCATTAACGATGCTTGTTGACTTCGCCGCGCCGGTCGCGGCCTCGCCCTCCGAGGCGGAGACCGCCGCGGTGTCGGCGGAGCAGGTCGGATACGACGGTTTCCTCGCGGCGGAGACCAAGCACGACGTCTTCACCACGCTCGCCCTGGTCGCCCGCGCGACCTCGCAGATCAGCCTGCAGTCGGCCATCGCCGTCGCGTTCGCGCGCAACCCGATGAACGTGGCGGTGCTCGCCAACGACCTCCAGCTGATCAGCGAGGGCCGGTTCCGGCTCGGCCTCGGCTCCCAGGTCAAGCCGCACATCGAGCGGCGGTTCGCGATGCCGTGGGGGCAGCCCGCCAAGCGGATGGAGGAGTTCGTCGGGGCGATCCGGGCGATCTGGCGGGCCTGGCAGACCGGTGACCGGCTGATGTTCCGCGGCGAGTTCTACAAGCACACGCTGATGACCGACTTCTTCAACCCGGGCCCCAACCCGTTCGGGAACCCGCCGATCGAGGTCGCCGCCGTCGGGGAACGGATGATCGCCGCCGCCGGCCGGGCCGCCGACGGTCTGCTGGTGCACCCGCTGACCAGCGCCGCCTACCTGACGGAGCGGATCCTGCCGTGCCTGCGCGAGGCCCGCGGCGGCGGCCTGGACGGCTTCACGCTGCAGATGAGCGCCATGGTCGTGCTCGGCGCGGACCCGGCTCAGCGGGCCCGCGCCGACCAGGCGGTGCGCGGCCAGATCGCGTTCTACGCGTCGACGCCGTCGTACCGGCCGGTCCTCGAACTGCACGGCTGGGGCGATCTCGCCGACCGGCTCAACGTGCTCTCCCGGCGGCAGCAGTGGACCGAGATGGCCGCCGAGATCACCGACGACGTGCTGGACGCGTTCGCGGTGTCCGGAGACGCCGCCGCCGTGGCCGCCGGATTGCAGGACCGGTTCGGTACGTCGATTGATCGCGTTTCGCTATACACACCCTATGAGGCGGACCGTTACCAGATGGCTGCCGTCAGAGCGGCGTTGTCTCGATCGAATCCACCCGGTTCGGATAGAACGCCACGTGGTTGACGATCGGCGCCACCGCGTCGTACGGCGCCGTGTACTCCCAGATCGCGTCCACCGACTTCTCCCCACCGGCCGGGATCGAGTAGTAGCCGGCCTCACCCTTGTAGGGGCAGTAGGTCGTCGTCTCGGTCCGCTCCAGCAGCGACCGGTCGACATCGGTCAGCGGCACGTAGTACGCCGGCGGATAGTTCGCCTCCTGCAAGGTCAGCGCGTTACGGCTGTCGGCGACCACCTTGCCGGCGACCGTGACGACGACCCGCTCGGTGCTGGGCCTGATGGTGATCGGATGATCCGGTCCGGGCTGCAGCCGAGGTTTGTCGGCCATCGAAGTCCCCTCTCGTCGATGTCTTCGAAGCCTATTACCCTGACCCCGTTTACTCTGATCTTGTTTACTCTGATCTTGTGACGACCCCCGCGATAGACGCAGCGACCGCCTCCGGCATCTCCTTCGACGTGATCACCCACGGTCCCGTCGCCAGCGTCGAGGAGGCCGCCGAGGCACAGGGAGTCGAGGTCCGCGACCTGGTCAAGACCCTCGTGGTACGCCGGGCCGAGGGCGAGTACCTGTTCGTCCTCGTCCCCGGCGACCGTTCCATCTCCTGGCCGAAACTCCGGGCCCTGCTCGGGGTGAACCGCCTCTCCATGCCCGACGCCGCCACGGCCAAGGAGGCCACCGGCTACGAACGAGGCACCATCACCCCGTTCGGCTCGGCGAAGCCGTGGCCGGTGATCGCCGACGAGCGGACCCGGGGCCGGACCATCAGCCTCGGCGCCGGACAGCGAGGCCTGGGCCTGCGCGTGCCGGCCGACGCCGCGGTCTCCGTGTTGAACGGCACCTTCGCCGACGTCACCGAGCCGGTCAGGCCTTGAGCAGCGCCGCCACGGCCTCGGACAGCGGCGTCGACGGGCGGCCGATCAGCCGGACGAGGTCGTCGCTGTCCGTGTCGAGGTGGCCTTCGGTGATCTGGAAGTCGGTGTCGGCGAGCAGGCCGGCGTACGCCTCCGGAAGGCCGGCCCCCGCCAGCACCGCCTGGTACTCGGCGACCGGCAGGTCGGTGTAGACGACCGGCCGGCCCGACTGCTTCGCCACCTCGGCCGCGAACTCGGTCATCGTGAACGGCGTGCCGCCCAGCTCGTAGACGCCGGGGGAGCCTGCGAGCAGCACCGCGGCGGCGGCCTCGGCGTAGTCGGCCCGGGTGGCGGCGGCGATCCTCCCGTTGCCCGCGCTGCCCGCGATCGTGCCGGTGTGCAGGGCGCCGGCGACGCTGCCTGCGTAGTTCTCGGTGTACCAGCCGTTGCGCAGCAGGGCGAACGGGATGCCGGACGCCGCGATCACCTGCTCGGTGGCGAGGTGCTCCGGGGCGAGGCCGATCGGGCTGCTGTCCGCCCGCAGGATGCTGGTGTAAGCGATGAATCCGACACCGGACGACACGGCGGCCTCGATCACCGCCGTGTGCTGCGGAACCCGCTGACCCACCGCGTTGCCGGAGATCAGCAGCAGCCGGTCGACCCCGGCGAGAGCGGCGGCGAGTGTCGAGGGCGTGTCGTAGTCGGCGTGCCGGACCTGGACGCCGAGGGCCGCGAGGTCGGCGGCCTTGGCGGTGTCGCGGACCGCCGCGACGATGTCGCCCGGAGCAGCGCCCCGCGCGATGAGCGCGTCGACGACGAGGCGGCCGAGGTGCCCGGTGGCACCGGTGACGGCGATGGTGGTCATGTGAATCTCCCAGAAGCGAGAAGAAAGGAAGCGCTGCGTCGAAAGCATGCACTAACTTTTTGAAAGTGCCAACCGGGAGAAGGTATCGTCACACCCATGACCGACCCGGATGACGACCTGATCCCCAGCGTCTTCGCCCGCGACTGCCTCTCCCGTGACGTGCTCGGCGACGTCACCGGCCGCTGGGGCGGGCTCGCGCTGGCCGCGCTGCACGACGGGTCGTTCCGGTTCAACGCGCTGCGCCGCAAGGTCGACGGCGTGAGCGAGAAGATGCTGGCCCAGACGCTGCAGGCGCTGGAGCGTGACGGCCTGGTCCGCCGCGAGGTGCAGACCACGATCCCGCCACGGGTGGAGTACAGCCTGACCGAGCTGGGCGAGCGGGTCGCCGCGAAGTTCGTCGAGCTGATCGAGCTGGTCGAAGGTGAGATCAACACCATGCGCGCTGCGCAGGAAGCGTACGACGAGCTGCGATAGGTTTTCGTCGTGACAGCACCGATTCGACCCGACGTCCCTCCTTCAGGCACCGGCTGCGTCGAGTGCCTCGAGACCAGCGGATGGTGGTTCCACCTGCGCCGATGTGCCGAGTGTGGACACATCGGCTGCTGCGACACCTCGCCGTCGCAGCACGCCACCGCGCACTTCCGCAGCACCGGGCACCCGATCGTCCAGTCCTTCGAGCCGGGTGAGGACTGGTTCTGGGACTACGAGAAGGAGGAGGCCGGCAGCGGGCCCGAGCTGGCCCCGCCGCACAGCCGCCCCGCCGACCAGACCGTTCCCGGCCCGGCCGAGTCCGTTCCCTCGGATTGGCGCAACAAGATCCATCGCTGACATAAGCTCAAGCGAAGGGCCCACCTGGTCCGGAAGTGGATTGTCTACTTCCGGACTTCCATTCTGCTGAAACTTCAGCCCTCAGATGCATCCGGGTGCGGCCGATGGAACGTGCGTCGGACCACGGATGGAGGGCAGATGCGCGGCTTACAGAACATCGGCACAGCCAAGAGACTGGGTGCCATCGTCGCCACGGGCGCCATCGCCCTGACCGCGATGGCAACGATCACCTTGACCGGGCAGGACTCGCTCGCGGACCAGGCCGAGGAGATCCGGAGCCTGGAAGCCGGCCTCGCCGCGCTCAACCACCTGAACAACCGGCAGAGCGAGCTCAAGGTCGACGCGTACCGCGCGGCCCTCGGGCACGACGTCAGCGGTGACGCGACCGACGACGTGCAGTCGTCGGTCGAGGCCGCGGACGCGGTGGTCTCGTCGGGCCTGCCGGCGGACATCGTCGCGGAGTTCAACGGCTACCGGACCGACTTCGACGCCTTCAACACGTTCATCACCGAGTTCGTGACGGCCGGTGTCGCCGATCCGTCGTCGGTGATCGACGAGACGGACCGGATCGCGGAGGAGAACAACAAGACCGACGACCAGCTCGACGTCCTCACCGAGAAGGTCGAGGCGGCCATCATCGCCGGCAAGGCGGAGATGGAGAGCACCAAGACGTCGGTACGCAACACCGCGATCATCGTCGCGCTCGCGGCCCTGGCCCTGCTGATCGGTCTGGCCATCCCGATGGTCCGCTCGATCCTCGGCCCGATCCGCAAGCTCGGCGTCGTGATCGACGCCCTGGACCGCGGCGACCTGACCGTCCGCAGCGGCATCACCAGCCGCGACGAGCTCGGCACCATGGCCGCCGGCCTGGACCGTTCGCTCGACAAGGTGCGCGCCTCGATGGAGACCATCGCGGGCGACGCCGACAAGCTGGCCGCCGCGTCCACCGAGCTCGCCGCCGTCTCCGGCGAGATCGCCACCGCGGTCGACAACACCGACCGGCAGAGCAGCTCGGCCACGATCGAGGCCGACGAGATCTCCCGCAACGTGCAGACCGTCGCGGCCGGCTCGGAGGAGATGGGCCTGTCCATCCGGGAGATCTCCCGCAACGCCGCCGACGCCGCTCAGGTCGCCTCGATCGCGGTCTCCGAGGCCGCCAGCGCCACCGAGACGATCCGCAAGCTCGGCGAGTCCTCCGCCGAGATCGGCAACGTCATCAAGCTGATCACCTCGATCGCCGAGCAGACCAACCTGCTCGCGCTCAACGCCACCATCGAGGCCGCGCGCGCCGGCGACGCCGGCAAGGGCTTCGCCGTCGTCGCGAGCGAGGTCAAGGACCTGGCTCAGGAGACCGCCCGGGCGACCGAGGACATCGGCGCCCGGGTCACCGCCATCCAGCAGGACACCGGCGGCGCGGTCGAGGTCATCAACCGCATCTCCGAGGTCATCGCCCAGATCAACGACTTCCAGACCACCATCGCCTCGGCGGTGGAGGAGCAGACCGCCACGACCGGCGAGATGTCCCGCAGCATCGCCGAGGTCGCCGCCGGCTCCGGCCGGATCGCCGCCAACATCAGCGACGTCTCGTCCGCGAGCGCGATGACGGTCAGCGGAGTGAACCAGACCCGCGAGGCCAGCGAGGAGGTCTCCCGGACCGCCGAGGAGCTGCGCAACCTGGTCGGCGCCTTCAAGTTCTGAGAAGTTCCGAAAGGCCGGTCGCCGATGGCGACCGGCCTTTTCTCATACCGGCGATGCTTCTGCCGATGAAGGGCTTATGCGTACGGTGATCGACGACTCCCTGCTGTCGCGCCGCCGTACCATCGAGACCGCCGGCCTGGTGTCGCGCAGCATCGGCATCGCCAGCACCGCGCTCTACGGCATCGGCCTGCCGGGCTACTCCCCGCCGGACCTCAGCCTGGGCATGACCCTGGCGTGCTGGTTCGGCGTGGGGGCGATGACGATGTCGAACGTCCTCGGCTATTTCGGCCGCCGGCGGCCGGATTCGCGGTGGTACTCCCGGTTCAGCGCCCTGCAGGTCGCCCTCGACACCGCCACCATCACCGGCTTCGTGATCATCTCCACCCGGGAGTACCCGCAGGCCACCTGGCCGCTGCTCAGTCTCACGGTCGCGATCGCCGCGCTGCGGCAGCGGCTCGCCGGCGCCCTGCTGGTCTTCGCGCTCACCTCGGCCGCGTTCCTGATCGGGGTGCCGGCCTCACACGACGTCGCGTTCCTCGTCGGCATCAATCTGATGATCGCGGTGATCACCGGCACCCAGTCGTCGGCCTTCGCCAAGCAGCTCACCACGCTGCAGGAGACCCGCCGCGCGCTGCACCACCAGGCCAACCACGACTCGCTCACCGGTCTGCCGAACCGGTCGCAGCTGGCCGGTTACGCCGACGAGCACCGTCATTCGCCGCTCGCCGTGCTGCTGCTCGACCTCAACGGGTTCAAGCAGGTCAACGACGTGCACGGGCATGCGGCCGGCGACCTGCTGCTGCACGAGGTGGGCGTCCGGCTCCGGGCGGTCCTGGATCCGGGCGATCTGGCCGGCCGGCTGGGCGGCGACGAGTTCCTGGTGCTGCTGCCGGACGCGGACACCGCCCGGGCCGCGCGGATGATCGACCGGATCCGGGAGGCGATCTCCCGGCCGATCGCCGTCGGTGACGGCCGGGAGGTGACGGTCGGGGTGAGCGCCGGTCTGGCCGTTCGCGCGGCCGGTTCCGACGCCACCCTCGACGCGCTCACCGCCGAGGCGGACGCCGCGATGTACCGCGACAAGCGCAAGCTCGCCGCCTGATCAGACCCAGGCGGCCAGGACGTCGGTCACGCTCGTCGTCTCGGGAGCGCTGGGCGCGCTCGCCGGGGTACGGCCGAAGCGCGGTGCCGGCGCCGGTTGCCGCAGACCGTCCACCTCCACGAACGTGTGGCGAGCCTGGTTGTGCGGATGATCCGGCGCTTCGGCCGGGCTGAGGACCGGGGCGACGCACGCGTCCACCTTCGCGAACACCTCCGCCCACTCGTCCCGGCTGCGGCTCGCGAACCGTTCCGTGAAGATCTGCCGCAGCTCCGGCCACCGCTTGCGGTCCATCTGGTCCGGAAGATCGTCACCGTCGAGTTCCAGACCGGTGAGCAGCGCCGCGTAGAACTGCGGTTCGAGAGCGCCGACCGCCAGGTAGCCGCCGTCCGACGCCGGGTAGGTGTCGTAGAACGGCGCGCCGCCGTCGAGCAGGTTCTCGCCGCGGCCGCCCCGCCACATGCCGCCCGCCATCATGCCGTGCAGGAACGTCATGAGCAGCGCTGACCCGTCGACCATCGCGGCGTCGACGACCTGGCCCTCACCTGATCGCTCCCGTTCCAGCAGGGCGGAGAGCACGCCGACGGCGAGCAGCATGCCGCCCCCGGCGAAGTCGGCGAGCAGGTTGATCGGGGCGTGCGGCGGCTGACCGGGCCGGCCCAGCGGTTCCAGGGCGCCGGCGATCGCCAGGTAGTCGATGTCGTGACCGGCCGCACCGGCGAGGGGGCCGTGCTGCCCGAAACCGGTCATCCGCCCGTACACCAGACGGGGGTTGATCTTGAAAAGCTCCTCCGGGCCGAAACCGAGGCGCTCGGCGACCCCGGGGCGGTAACCCTCGATCAGGACGTCGGCCTTCTCCGCCAGGCGCAACAGGTCCGCGCGGCCCTCCTCGCTCTTGAGGTCGAGCGTGACGATCCTGCGGTTGCGCTGCAGCGGACCGTTCAGTCCGGTGCCGCCCGGGCGGTCGACGAGCACCACCTCGGCACCGAGGTCGGCGAGGACCATGCAGCCGAACGGCCCGGGGGCGAGGCCGGCGAGCTCGACGACACGTATGCCGCTCAGTGGGCCCTTCCGGTCAGAGGACACGCGCGATCAGCTCCTTCATGATCTCGTTCGTGCCGCCGTAGATCTTCTGGACCCGGGCGTCCGCGTACATCCGCGAGATCGGGTACTCGGTGGTGTATCCGTAGCCGCCGAAGATCTGCAGGCAGCGGTCGACGACCTCGCACTGACCCTCGGTGAGGTAGAGCTTCGCCATCGCCGCGGTCGCCACGTCCAGCTCACCACGCGCATGCCGCTGGATGCAGTCATCGAGGAAGATCCGAGATGCCCTGGTACGCGTCGCGCACTCGGCGAGGACCATCCGCGTGTTCTGATGCCCGATCAGTGGTTTGCCGAACGCGTGGCGCTCCTTGGCGTACGCCGTGGCGAGCTCGACGGCGCGCTGCATCGCGGCGACCGCGCCCACGCCGATGACCAGGCGTTCCTGGGGGAGTTGCTGCATCAGCTGGATGAAGCCCAGCCCTTCCGCGCCGCCGAGGACGTTGCTCGCCGGCACGCGCATCTCATCGAAGAACAGCTCTGCCGTGTCGTTGGCGTGCAGGCCGATCTTCTCGATGTTGCGCCCGCGCTTGAAGCCGGGGGTGCCGTCGTTCAGCTCGCAGACCAGCAGCGAGATGCCATGGGCCTTCGCGGACTGATCGGTCTTCACGGCGAGGACCAATAAGTCCGCCAGATACCCATTGGTGATGAAGGTCTTCGACCCGCTCACCAGGTAGTCGTCGCCGTCGCGGACCGCACGGGTCCGTATCGCCTGCACGTCCGAACCGCCGTCCGGCTCGGTCATCCCGATCGCGCCGATCAGCT
Organism: Actinoplanes sp. OR16; assembly: GCF_004001265.1. Lineage (GTDB taxonomy): Bacteria > Actinomycetota > Actinomycetes > Mycobacteriales > Micromonosporaceae > Actinoplanes. Next base: position 6,186,619 of record NZ_AP019371.1, read on the forward strand.
CGCCGCTCACCAGGCCGGGCAGCCAGCGCTGCTTCTGCTCATCCGTCCCGTAATGGGCGATGTATCCCGTGACGATGCCGCTGTGCACCGCCAAGCCGAGGCTACCCTCGCCGGTCAGCGTCTGTTCGTGCAACAGCACGGCTTCGTGGGTGAAATCGCCGCCACCGCCGCCGTACTCCTCCGGCACCGACAGGCCGAGAAGCCCCAGCTCGCCGGCCCGCCGGTAGTGCTCGCGGTCGGGGTGGCCCTGTTTCTCCAGGCGGCCGGCGTGCGGCACGACCTCCTTCAGGAAGAACGTGCGGGCCAGCTCGGCAAGGTCATCGTGTTCCGGCTTGCGCCACGGCTCGGTGTAGCCGTCCAGTCCAGGCGTCGACATCGAACCACTGTCGATCGCTATTGGCGATGTGTCAATAAGTGGGATATGAATTTCCGCCATTCATCGGGTCCGGCGATCGGTCTTTGATGGATCTTGGAGGATCGAGCTGTCCTTGCGATCGACGGATCGATGTGGGGGCGATCTCGGATCACGATGGATTGATGTGACGTAGGGTCGCGGCGTGAGCATGGAGGCGACCCGCCGCCGGCGGATGGAACCGGACAGCCGCCGGGGCGAGATCCTGACGGTCGCTGTCCGGTTGTTCGGGCAGCGTCCGTATTCGGAGGTTTCCACGACGGATGTGGCGCGTGCGGCGGGTGTGGCGCGGGGTTTGGTGAACCACTATTTCGGGACGAAAAAGGATTTATACCTTGAAGTCGTGCGATTGATGCTGACAGTGCCCGCCGTGGCCCTGGAGCAGATCCGCCGGGACGATCCTCTCGAAAGCCGTGTCGACACCATCGTCAGCTGGTTCCTCGACGTCGTCTCCCGCCACAGCACCTCCTGGCTGGCCGCCGTCAACGCCGGCGGCATGGCGGGTGATGCCGAAGTTGACTCAGTGATAGCCGAGGCCATCGATGTGGCAGCGGTAGGAGTGCTCGACGCCGTAGGCCTGGGGGAGTCCCCTTCCGAGGCCCTGCGCGGCATGGCCCGCTCCTACGTGGGGCTGGCGGTGTTCACGGGGCGGGAGTGGCTGCAGAGGGGCGTGCTGAGTCGCGAGCAGGTTCACGTCCTCTTGACGACGTCTCTGCTGGCCATGGTGGAACAGGTGTTCCCCCAGGCTCGATGACGGACCGCCCGTTCTGGACCGCCCGGTCCAGGAGCCGGACGGTGAGTTCCCCGTCGCCGCACCTGCCGTCCCCGCTCCCGCGTGTCGCCTCGGCAGCTCTTTCTCCCCGCGCGGATCTTGAGCGATCTTCGACCGTCCAGGGTGGAGGATCGCCCAAGATCCGCGGGGAGGCGGGGCTGTCGGGTGGCTGCCCGCGTGGGCATTTCTCCTCTGTCCCTCGCCTGTCTCCCTTGCCCCTCATTTCTCTCCCCTGTCTCCCCTGTCTCCCGCTTCGTGGATCTTGGGTGATCTCCCACACCGGGCAGTCCACAATCGCCCAACATCCGAGGGCGCCGGCACCGGCCATTCACGACTTGGCTGCCGGAGATCCGTTCCCTGCGAGCGGCTGTGACTCATTGCCGTTCCGGGCCGATGTAGACAGCAATGGGTCACAGCCGGACTCGGTGGCTGTGACCCATTGCTGTGTTGAGGTCCGCACGCCGGCGATGACTCACAGCCGGCCCTCGCTGCGGGGTGCCGCTTGGCGCGCTGCTGATGACAGAAGATCCCTGTCGTCCCTGCTGTCACTGCCGTCACTGCCGTCACCGCCGTCACCGCCGTCGTTGCCGCGCTGTTGCGCTGCCTCCCTGCCATCCCGCCGTGCTGTGGCGCTGCCGCCACTGCTGCCTCTCTGTCGTTCCGCGTGCTGTGGCGCTGCCGCCCTGCGCCTGCCGTGCTGCCGTGCTGTGGCGCTGCTGCCTGCTGTCGCCGGGCTACAGCCTTGTGCGGTCGAGGGCGCCGTCAGGAGCAGGACTCGACCTAGCCTCCTAGGATGCCTGCGGGTTGTGCCTTGTGCATCCGGAAATTGCAGAGCGCCAGCGGGGCCGGGAACGGAATGAGCGGGTGCGGTACGAGTTGACGCGCAGGAGCTGGGAGCAAGGAGCGCGGATGCGAGGAGCGCGGGCCGAAATGCGCGGCAAGGAGCGAGAAGGGCGGCGAGGGCTGGAGTGCGCGGCGAGAGTCGAGGAGCGCGGAAGTGCAGGGTGCGCCGTGAAGAAGTGCTGCGGGAGATGAATGAGCGGATCAGTGGCGGGCCGGCGAAGGGTGGGCCGGCGTGGAGTGCGGCGGGGACGGGTGCTTGAAAGAGGGGAGGGGGCGGTGTGCGGCGCCGGCGGTGACCGGGGGGCCGGCGCCGCACACCGGGTTCAGTGGCCTGCCGGGCCGTAGGCGGTCAGGAAGCGGTCGCGGAAGGCGTTCATCGGCCAGACCGGGGCGTTCGTGGCCGGTTTGAGGCCGTCCGTCCAGCCCCAGGAGGAGATCTTGGTGAGGACGGCGGGGTCCTTGGCGACGATGGTGATCGGTACGTCGTGGCTGGCGTTCTCGCCGGAGACCACCTTGGACGGCTGGTGGTCGCCGAGGAAGACGAGGACCAGGTCGTCGTTGCCGTACTTCTGCACCCACTCGATCAGCGCGGTCAGCGTGTACTGGATCGACTTCCCGTACTCGGCCCGGACCTTCGTCGAACTGCCCCAGATGTCGGCCTTCTTCGGAGCGTTCGCGACGATGTCCTTGTAGACCGAACCATCGCCGACGGCGTCCCAGTCCAACATCGCCGGGATCGGCGCCCAGGGTGTGTGACTGGAGACCAGCGGCATCTCGACCATGAGCGGCTGCCGCCCGGCCTTGCCGTACTCCACCTCGTTGAACTTCTTCAGCGTGTACTGGTCGGGCATCGGCGCCCAGCTGAACTTCGGACCCTGATAGCCGAGGTTGCGGCTGTCCCAGACCCGGTTGTACCCGTAGAACTTGCCTTCCGGCCAGGCCCGGGTGGCGCCGGGCATGACGCTGACGGTGTCCCACTGGGCGCGCTTGAACGCGCTGGTGAGGGTGAGCCGGTCGCTGGCGGTCAGGGTGCGGTACCGGCTCTGGTTGTTGATCCAGAGGCCGGACAGCAGGGTGGAGTGCGCCAGCCAGCTGTTGCCGCCGAAGGTGGGTGAGGTGAGCCAGCCGCTGCGGGCCGCGAAACCGGCCCGGGTGAGCTGGGCGGTGCCGGAGTCGAGGACGGCGTCGACGCCGGGGGCGAGTTCCGGGGCTTCGACGGCGTTGCGGCCGTAGCTCTCCACGAACGTGACGATGACGTCTTTGCCGGCGAGGCCGGTGAGCAGCTGGTCGCCGGGGGTGTTCTGGAAGGGATCGTTCGCGATCTCCTTGCTGAACTCGGCGCTGTTCGCGATGCCCGCCTTCGCCTGCCGGGCGCGATCGTAGGCGTAGGTGACGCTGCTGCGGGCCGCGATCGGCACCTTCGGCACGACCTGGACACCGACCAGGAAGGCGGCGAGCCAGGCGGCGGCGATCCCGCCTGCGGTGTACGCCGAAACCTTGCGGTGGCGACCGATCAGCGACGTCACCCGCAGCACCGCCCAGACGCTCAGGGCGATCACCGCGACGGCCAGCAGGACACCTCCCACGGCGGCGGCCCAGGCGGAGGCCTGACCGTAGGTTTCCCGGATGAATCCGTAGGTGTCGTCGAAGAGGATCCAGTCGAGGACCGGGTCGAACGGCCGGTTGAGGATCTCGAACCAGCCCATGTCCAGGGACTTCTCGATGATCAGCCAGCCGAGTACGGCGCCGCCGGCCGCGGCGAGGATGCGGCGGGGCTTGCCCGGCAGGATGAGGAGCAGGCCGATCCCGATGGCCGCCTCGATCGGGATGCGGGCGAAGCCGCCGATGGTGAGCCGCTTGAGCACGTTCGGGTAGACGAGCGCCAGGAAGACGACGACGCAGGCCAGCACCGTCAAAGCGATCTGGAACCGCTGGTGCGTGACGATCCTGCGTACCCGGCCAGGCTCTTGGGGATCTTCCGGGGCGGAAGGCGGCGAGGGCGGCGTGTCCGAGGACTCGTCGGTCTGCGGATCGGCGGTTTCTGTCTGCTGCACGACATGGGGAACGGACCGCCCGCCGAGATGGTTCATCACCGCGACCTAATCCACGGCTAAACATCACTAAAGCTTGTGCATCTCCTATAGAAGCTATAGGAATGGTGGTAGAGGAGGTCGCTCACATGCGCCGTATCCGTCTCGCCGCCGCCGTCACCGTTCTCGCCCTCCTGGGCGCCTGTTCCAGCAACGCAGCAAGCTCCGGCGACGATGCCGGTCAGCCCGTCTCCGGAGGCTCCCTGACCTGGGCCGTGGAGACCGAGCCGATCACCTTCAACCCGCACCAGTACAGCCAGGCCAAGGCCCGCCCGCTGGTCTGGAACACGTTCGAGGCCCTGCTCACCCACGACGCGCAGGGTGGTTATCTGCCCTGGCTGGCGGCCTCCTACGAGGTGTCCCCGGACGGGAAGACCTACACGTTCAAGCTGCGTACCGACGTGACGTTCAGCGACGGCACGAAGTTCGACGCCGCCGCCGTGAAGGCCAACGTCGACCAGATCCTGGCGCCCGGCTACGCGCCCGCCGTCGCCGCCGTGCAGCTGCGCAACCTGGACGGCGTCGAGGTCGTCGACGACGCCACCGTCGCGTTCCGGCTCAAGCAGCCGGACGTGCTCATCCTCGACTTCGTCTCCTCGCCGCAGGGCGCGCAGGTCTCGCCGAAGTCGCTGAAGGAGGCGAAGAACCTCAAGGCCGGCGGCCCGGAGCTGGCCGGCACCGGCCCGTTCGTGCTGGACCGCTACACGCAGGGCCAGGAGGTGCACTTCGTCAAGAACCCGGCGTACGACTGGGCGCCGTCGAACGCCGGGCACAGCGGTCCGGCGTACCTCGACGAGGTCACCTACCGGTTCCTCAAGGAGTCGTCGGTCCGGGTCGGCGCGCTGACCTCCGGCCAGGTGCAGGCGATCGAGGGCGTGCCGGCCACCGACGAGACGCTGATCACCGCGAACCCTGACCTGTCGCTGCAGCGCGGGCTCAACTCGGGGTCGGCGTACGCGTACTACTTCAACGTCTCGCACGCGCCGTTCGACGACCCGAAGGTACGCCAGGCGTTCCGCGAGGCCGTCGACGTCGACGCGGTGCTCACCGGCGTCTACCGCGGCACCGCCACCCGGGCGTGGAGTGTCGTCGGGCCCACCAGCACGTTCTACGACAAGACCCTGGAGGGCACGTTCGGCGGCGACGCCGCGAAGGCGAACCAGCTGCTCGACCAGGCCGGCTGGACGACCCGGGACGCCGACGGCTACCGGACCAAGGACGGCAAGCGCCTGACCGTACGGCTGGTGCAGTCGGCGCCGTACGTCCGGGACCGCCGCGACGTGCTGGCCCAGGCCGTGCAGGCCGCGGTGAAGCAGAGCGCCGGCATCGACCTGAACGTCGCGCTGGTCGACCAGGGCACCCAGGCCAAGGCGATCGCCGACAACCAGTACGAGGTGTTCGACAACTCCCGCGCCGACACCGACGCCGGCGCCGCGCTCAACCTGCTGCTGCACTCGGCCGGCGCGATCAACCGGACCGGCGTGAAGGACCCGGCGCTGGACGAGCTGCTCGAACAGGGGCAGGGCGCCACCGACACCGCGAAGCGGACCGCGGCGTACCAGCAGGTGCAGAAGCTGGTCGTCACCGACCAGGCCCTCGCCCTCCCGCTCTACGCCCCGGCCGATCAGCTGGCGACCTCGTCGGCGGTCGGCGGGCTGGGCTTCGAGCCGACCGCCGGGGTGCCGGCCGGTGCCTACAACGTGTGGCTCCGGCGATGAGGGCGGTGCTGCGCCGGGTCGCGGCCGGGATCGTCGTCCTCTGGGCGACGGCCACGGCGGCGTACCTGGCGCTGCTCGCCGCCCCCGGTGACATGGTCGACAGCATCATCGGCGACGGCGCGGACAGCCCGCAGATCCGCGCGCAGGTGATCGCCGAGTGGAACCTGGACCGGCCGGCGATCGTGCAGTACCTCGACTATCTGTGGCGGGCCGCCCACGGCGACCTGGGCCGCTCCTACCTGCTGCAGCGGCCGGTCGCCGACGTGATCGGCGTGCAGATCCGGCCGACACTGAAACTCGCCCTCGCGGCAGCGATCTTCGCCGCGCTGCTCGCCGTGGTCCTCGCCGTCACCGTCCGGCGGCCGTGGGCCCGGCGAGTCAGTTCCACCGCCGAGCTGGTCATGGTCTCGACCCCGCCGTTCCTCATCGGGATCGTGCTGCTCAGCGTCTTCTCGTTCCGGTTCGGGCTGTTCCCGGTCTCCGGGGATCGCAGCGTCGCCGCCCTGGTGCTGCCGGCGATCACCCTGGGGCTGCCGATCGCCGGGCTGCTCGCCCAGGTGCTGCGCGACGGCCTGGACCGGGCCCTGGACGAGCCGTTCGCGGTCACCGCCCGGGCCCGCGGCCTTAAGGACCGGGCCGTGCTGGCCCGGCACGCACTGCGGCACGCCCTGCTGCCGGCCGTCGCCCTGGCCGGCTGGAGCTTCGGCGTGCTGATCGGCGGCTCGGTGATCATCGAGCAGGTGTTCGGCCGGCCCGGCCTGGGTCAGGTCACCCTGCAGGCCGTGACCACCGGCGACATGCCCGTGGTGATCGCCGTGGTGGTGTTCGCGGCGGCCGTCTTCGTCGTCGTCAACACGGTCGCCGACCTCGCCAACCTGGCCATCGACCCGCGCCTGCGAAGGAGCTGAGCGAATGACCATCGCGCTGACCCGGCCGGTCACCGGACGACTCCGATTCAGGAGACCACGCCCCGGCATCATCGCCGCGGGAACCTTCCTCGCGCTGATCCTGCTCGCCGTCGCCGTGCCGGACGCGCTCGGCGGCGACCCGCTCGCCGCCGACCCGCTGCACGTGCTGCAGGCGCCGTCGGCGGACCACTGGTTCGGCACCGACCAGCTCGGCCGCGACGTCTTCGACCGGGTCGTGCACGGCGCCCGGCACTCCCTGGCGATCGGGGTGGCCGCCACCCTGATCGCTGTCGGCGCCGGGATCCTGCTCGGCCTGTTCGCCGGGCTCGGGCACCGGTACGCGGACGAGGCGTTCAGCCGCACCTTCGACGCGCTGTCCGCGTTCCCGCTGGTCCTGCTCGCGCTGCTGTTCATCGCGATCGCCGGCGCCGGCACGGCCAGCCTCGTCGTCGCGATCGGGGTGGCGCTCACCCCGCACTACGCCCGGGTCGTGCGGGCGCAGACGTTCGTGGTGCGCCGGGCCCCGTACGTCACCCACGCCGTGGCCTTCGGCGCCTCCCGTCCCCGCCTGGTCGTGCGGCACGTGCTGCCGAACGTCCTCGGCCCGCTCCCGGTGATCGCCGTGATCGGGCTCGGCGAGGCGGTGCTGATCGCGGCCGGGCTCAGCTTCCTCGGCCTCGGGCCGCAACCACCCTCACCGGAATGGGGCGCGATGCTCTCCGAAGGCCGCGGTTACCTGCACATCGCCTGGTGGGCGTCGATCCTGCCGGGCCTGGTGGTGACCGGCACGATCATCTCGCTCACCGTGGCCGGACGGCACCTGCAGCGCCGGTTCGAGGGACGTGCCGCATGATCACGGTGGAGGACCTGCGGGTCTCGTTCACGCTGCCCGGCCGGGTCGTCGAAGCGGTCCGCGGCGTTGACCTGAGCATCGCCGCGAGTGAATGCGTGGCGATCGTCGGGGAGAGCGGCTCCGGCAAGAGCGTGACCGCCCGCAGCCTGGTCGGACTGGCCGGTCCGCAGGCCACCGTCACCGCCGCCAAACTGGAGATCGACGGACAGGACGCCCGGGGGTACGGCTCCCGCGAGTGGCGCCGGCTGCGCGGCCGTTTCGCCGGGCTGATCCTGCAGGACGCGCTCGTCTCGCTCGACCCGCTGCGAACGGTCGGCGCGGAGATCGGCGAGGTGCTGCGCGTCCACGGCATCGGCGACCGCCGGGACCGGTGGCAGCGGGTCCAGCGGCTGCTGACCGACGTGCACGTGCCCGAGCCGGAACGGCGGGCCCACCAGCATCCGCACCAGCTCTCCGGTGGTCTGCGCCAGCGTGCCCTGATCGCCTCGGCCATCGCCGGCGGGCCACGGCTGCTGATCGCCGACGAGCCGACCACCGCCCTGGACACCACCGTGCAGGCCCAGATCCTGAACCTGCTCGCCGAACGCCGGTCGTCGGGGGAAGCGCTTCTGCTGATCAGTCACGACCTCGCCGTCGTGAGCCGGCTCGCCGACCGGGTGCTCGTCATGAAGGACGGGCGGCTGGTCGAGTCGGGTTCGACGGGGCGGTTGCTGACCGCGGCGGGTCACCCGTACACCAAGAAGTTGATCTCAGCCGCCCGTGGCCGCAGAAGGGTGAGCGCGACGGAGCCGGGCCCGGTGGTGGTCGAGGCGGCGGCGCTGCGCAAGGTGTACGGCGACCGCACCGTGGTCCGCGGCGTCGACCTGACCATCCGGCGCGGTGAGGTGGTCGGCCTGGTGGGGGAGTCCGGGTCGGGCAAGACCACGGTGGCGCAGCTGCTGTTCGGGCTGACCGAGCCGACGAGTGGGCACGTGCGGTTCGAGGGCGCCGAGTTCAGTGGCGTGCCGGAACGCGCCCGGCGGCCGCTGCGACGCCGCCTGCAGTTCATCGCCCAGGATCCGCTGTCCGCTTTCGATCCCCGCTGGACGGTCCGCCGCATCGTCGGCGAGGCGCTCGGCCGTGGCGAGCCGGTCGCACCGGTGCTGACCAGAGTCGGTCTCGACCCGGATCTGCTCGACCGTTACCCCCGGCAGCTCTCCGGCGGCCAGCGGCAGCGGGTCGCGATCGCCCGGGCCGTCGCCCCGCGACCGAGTCTGATCATCTGCGACGAGCCGGTCAGCGCGCTCGACGTCTCGGTGCAGGCGCAGGTGCTCGACCTGCTCGCCGAGATCCGCAACGCCGACGGGACGGCGCTGCTCTTCATCTCCCACGACCTCGGCGTGATCCGGGACCTGGCCGACCGGGTGCTCGTGATGCAGGACGGCAAGGTCGTGGAGCAGGGCCCGGTCCAGTCCGTTTTCGAACACGCCGGCCACAACTACACGCGCACGTTGCTCGCCGCCGTGCCGAAACTGGAGGTACCAGCATGAGTCTGCAGTTGGCCGTGGCCCTCGACTCGCCGTCGTTCGACGCCGGGGACTGGGTGTCCTGGGCTCGGCAGGCGGACGACGCCCGGATCGATTTCATCACGCTCGACGACGGCTTCGAGAAGACCGGCCCGGACGCGGTGCTGACCGCCGCCCGCATCGCGCCGGTGACCCGGCACGTCGGGTTGATCCCGGTCGCCACCACCACGCACACCGAGCCGTTCCACCTGTCCACCGCGATCGCGTCGCTGGACTACGCGAGCAGGGGCCGGGCCGGATGGCAGGTGCGGGTCTCCCCGGGCGGCTCCTCGTTGCTGGGGCGCCGGGAGCCGCTCGGCGTCGAGGAGCTGTTCGCGGAAGCGCGCGACGCCGTCGAGGTCGTCCGCCGCCTCTGGGACAGCTGGGAGGACGACGCGATCATCAAGGACGTGCCGACCGGCCGGTACATCGACCGGGAGAAGCTGCACTACATCGCGTTCGACGGCGCGTACTTCTCGGTGAAGGGCCCGTCGATCGTCCCCCGGCCGCCGCAGGGCCAGCCGGTCGTGGCGGCGCTCGCCCACGCGCCGCTGGCCTGGGAGTTCGCCGGTCGCTCGGCCGACCTGATCTTCATCACGCCGTCCGACGAGTCGGACGCTGTCAAGATCAAGTCAAAGCTGGACCCGAAGCTGAAGGTCTTCGCCGACCTCGTCGTGCACCTGTCCCCGGACGCCCGGCCGGCGCCGTCAGACGCCGCGGTGTTCACCGGAACCCCCGTCCAGCTCGTCGAGCTGCTGGAACGGTGGTCGTCCTCGGGCATCGACGGTGTGCGGCTGCGTCCCGGTTCCCTGTCCGTGGATCTTGGAGTCATCACCGGGCAGCTGGTCCCGCTGCTCCGCGAGCGCGGCCTGTTCCAGCCCTCCTCCGCCACCACCCTGCGATCCCGGCTCGGACTGCCGGTCGCGATCAACCGCTACGCCGCTCAGGGGGCCGTCAGTGCCTAAGCAGATCATCCTCGCCGCCCACTTCCCGGGCGTGAACAACACGACCGTCTGGAGCGATCCCCGCGCGGGCAGCCAGATCGAGTTCGACTCGTTCGCATACCTGGCGAAGACCGCGGAGCGCGGGAAGTTCGACTTCTTCTTCCTGGCCGAGGGGTTGCGGCTGCGCGAGCAGCGCGGTCTCATCCACGACCTGGACGTGGTCGGGCGGCCGGACACGCTGACGGTCCTCACCGCCCTCGCGGCGGTCACCACGCACCTCGGCCTCGCCGGGACGCTGAACGCCACCTACCACGAGCCGTACGAGCTGGCCCGGCAGCTGGCGACGCTCGACCACCTCTCCGGGGGCCGGGCCGCGTGGAACGTGGTCACGTCTCCCGGGGCGTTCTTCGGGGAGAACTTCCGGCGCGGCGGGTTCCTGGAATATGCCGACCGTTATGTCCGGGCCGCCGAATTCATTCAGGCGGCTCGGACGCTGTGGGATTCCGACGGTGGCGATTTCTCCTTCACGTCATCGCAATTCGACATCTCCGGGCGCTTCGGTGTTCCGCGCAGCCCGCAGGGTCACCCGGTCATCCTCCAGGCCGGCGACTCCGATGGCGGTCGTGAGCTCGCGGCCCAGCACTCCGATGCGATCTTCTCGCGGCATCACCAGCTCGACGACGCGCGGGTCTTCTATCGCGACGTGAAGGATCGGCTGGCTCGGTTCGGGCGTTCCGAGAACGACCTGAAGATCATTCCGGGTGTCTCCTACGTTCTGGGCGACAGCGATGCCGACGCGCAGGAGAAAGCGCACTACATCCGCCGTCAGCAGGTGAGTCCCCAGACCGCGATCCTGCTGCTCGAGCAGTTGTGGAATACCGATCTCTCCGGATATGACGCCGACGGGCCGCTGCCGTCCTTCGATCCGATCCTGGACGAGGACGACACGATCATCAAGGGCCGCGCCGGCATGTACCCGGACCGGCTCGCGACCGCGGCGGAGTGGCGGGCGAAGGCCGAGGCGAAGAACCTCTCGATCCGGGACCTGATCATCGAGGTGACCGGCCGGCAGAACTTCATCGGCACCCCGGACCGGGTCGCCTCGGCGTTGAACGAATACGTCCAGACCGACGCCTGCGACGGCTTCATCCTCGTCTCGCACCTCACCCCGACCGGCCTCGACGACTTCGTGGACCAGGTGGTCCCGCTGCTCCAGGAACGCGGCGTCTTCCGGACCGAGTATTCCGAAGGCGCCACGCTGCGGCAGAACCTGGGCCTCTCATGAGGTTCCTCCTGCTCAGCCTGATCACCTATATCGACCGGTCGAAGACCCAGCAGCAGCGGCTGCGCGAGGTCGTCGACACCGCGGTGCTCGGCGAGGAACTCGGCTTCGACGGGTTCGCGGTGGGGGAGCGGCACGAGCGGCCGTTCCTGTCGTCGGCGCCGCCCGTGGTGCTCAGCCACATCGCCGCCCGCACCTCCCGTATCCGGCTCTGGACCGGCGTCACCACGCTCAGCCTGCTCGATCCGGTGCGGGCCTTCGAGGACTACAGCACCCTCGACAATCTCGCCGACGGCCGCCTCGAACTGATCATCGGGAAGGGGAACGGCGCTGCCCAGGCCCAGCTGTTCCATGTCACCACCGAGGATCAGTGGGACCGGCTGCGGGAGAGCTACGACCTGTTCCGGCAGTTGTGGCGATCCGAGAAGGTCACCTGGTCGGGCGAGTACCGCCCGTCGCTGACCGATGCGGAGACCTGGCCGCGGCCGGTGCAGCAGCCGATCACGGTGTGGCACGGCAGCGCCACCAGTAAGGCGTCGGTCGATCTGGCGGCCTCCTACGGGGATCCCTTGTTCTCCGCGAACGTCACGAACCCCATCGAGCCGTACGCCGAATTGATCGACTATTACCGGGAGCGGTGGGCCTTCTACGGTCATGATCCGGCGGCGATTCGGATCGGCGCGGGCAGCGCCGGATTTTTCGCCGCTCAGACGACTCAAGAGGCTATTTCCACATATAAGCCGATTTATGAGGCGAGATTGGCGGCGTTCCGGGCCGTCGGCGTGGAACCGGTCTTCCCGACCCTCGAGGACGCCGTCGAACGCAGCTCCATCCTCGTCGGCAGCCCTCAGCAGATCATCGACAAGGTCCACCGCTACCACGAGCGGTTCGGCCACGACGTCACTCATCTGAGCGCCGACACCGAAGGCCTCACCGAGAAACAGAACCGGGCCAGCCTCGAGTTGTTCGCCAGCGACATCGCCCCCGTGTTACGCCAGCTGAAAGGGCGGTAAGCCACCATGTCCGTTCCCCTCTCCATCCTCGACCTGTCGCCGCTCGTCTCCGGCGACCCCAGCGTCGGCGCCGCGCTGCGCCGCACCCTCGACCTCGCCAAGCAGGCCGAGCAGTTCGGCTACCACCGCTACTGGGTGGCCGAGCATCACTTCACGCCCGGTGTCGCCAGCTCGCAGCCGGCCCTGCTGCTCGGCCAGATCGCCGCGGTCACCGACCACATCCGGCTCGGGTCCGGCGCGGTGCAGACCGGCCACCAGACCGCGCTGACGATCGTGGAGCAGTTCGGCCTGCTCGACGCCCTCTATCCGGGCCGTTTCGACCTGGGCATCGGCCGCTCCGGCCAGGCCAAGAAGGAGATTCAAGCGTCCGCGAGAGAGGAGCATCCGGCGCAGGCTGAGGAACGCGTCGTCGACGGCCTTCTCATCCCGAAGCCGTTCTCCTGGGCGCCGATCTTCGCCTCGAAGCGCACCGCCCTCGCCTCCAGCCTGCTCAGCCAGCCCGGCGCCGAACCGCTCGGCCTCACCGAGATCCTCGACCAGATCGGCGGCCTGCTCGCCGGCCCGGTCGGCGACGGCGAGGGCAACGAGGTCGTGGCCGTCCCCGGCGCCGGCGCCGACCTGGAGGTCTGGCTGCTCGGATCGAGCGGTGGCGAGAGCGCCCGTACCGCCGGCGCCCGCGGCCTGCCCTTCGCCGCGAACTACCACGTCGCGCCGGCGAAGGTGCTGGAGGCCGCCGAGGCGTACCGGGAAAGCTTCGTCCCCTCCGCGACGCTCAGCGCGCCGCGCCTGATGGTCTCGGCCGACGTGCTGGTCGCGGAGGACGACGAGACGGCGCAGCGCCTGGCCGCCCCCTTCGCCCTGTGGGTGCACAGCATCCGGACCGGCCTCGGCGCGGTGCCGTTCCCCAGCATCGAGGAAGCGGCCGCCTTCACCTGGACCGACGAGGCCCGCGCCCTCGTCAAGGACCGCGTCGACACCCAGTTCGTCGGCTCCCCGCAGACCGTCGCCGAGAAGTTGCGCACCCTCCAGCGCGTCACCGGCGCCGACGAGCTGCTGATCACGACGATCGCCCACGACCACGCCGACCGCGTCCGCTCCTATGAGCTGCTCGCCAAGGAGTGGCGCGGCTGACCCCTGACCGTCGCGGCCCCGCATCGCGGATCTTGGGTGATCGTCGGCCTCCGTTCGGGGAGAGTCGCTCAAGATCCGTGCTGACGGGACGGCGGTTTCACAACGGTTCCTCCGTCGGGTCCTCGCGATGGGACGGATCGGGCTGGTGGCCGGCCAGCTCGACCAGATGGTGACGGCAGGACTGCGCGGCCGGGGACAGCGGCCGGTCCCGGGAGTGCATCACCCCGATCGGCGGGTGCACGGGCGTCGGATGCAGATTGCGGATCGCGATCGCCGGACCCCAGGCCGCCTCCGCCGCCGATTTCGCCAGCAGGCCCACGCCGAGCCCGGCCGAGACCAGGTCCCGGATGCCGGCGTAGGTGGCCGTCTCGAACTCGACCCTCGGCGTGAAACCGGCGGACCGGCAGGAGTCCTCCAGGATCCAGCGCAGACCGGTGCCGACCGGCGTCGACACGAACGGCTCGTCGCGCGCCTCGCCCAGCGTCAGCCGCCCGGTCCGGGCCAGCGCGTGACCGATCGGGACGGCCAGCAGCAGATGCTCGTCGGTCAGCGGCAGCGCGTCGAACCGCGGCGGCAGATCGGCGTAGATCGGGCCCACCACCAGATCCAGCTCACCCTCGTCGAGGGCGCCGAGCAGGCTGGTCGCGGTGCCGCTGCGCAGGCGCAGCGCGATCCCCGGGAACCGGTCACGGAAGCGGGCCAGGGCCTGAGCCATGTCGTACGACCCCAGCGCCGCTGTCGCCCCGATCCCCACTCTGCCGTTGACCACGGCAGTGATCTCATGGAGCTCGGTCCGCGCCCCGTCCAGCTCGGCCAGCACCCGCCGGGCCCGCGCGACGAACAGCTCTCCCGCCGGAGTCAGCGCCACCCGCCGGGTCGTGCGGGCGAACAGCGCCAGCCCCAGCTCGGCCTCCAGGGCCCGGATCTGCGCGGACACCGCCGACTGGGCCACGTGCAGGCGCTCGGCGGCACGGGTGAACCCGCCGTACCGGGCCACCGCCTCGACATAGCTCAGCTGGCGCAACTCCACGCCCTGATCCTTGCCCGGTACTCCGCCGCCCACGGCCGGGATCCGGCCCGGTCAATCATCCGGGGGAAATTCGCCCTGGACCGGCTCGCCGGCGGAACGGAAGAATCATCGGGTGCCGCGCAACCACTGGGTGAGACTGGCAGCCGGGAGCGCCGGGCTGCTGATCGTCCTCGCATCTCTCGCCGTCTGGCTGCTCAGCGCGGGCGATGACGTACTCGACTCCGCCGACAAGCTCGCCGGCGTCGGTGGTCTGGTGGTCGGTTCGCTGGGGCTGGGCATCGCGGTGATCGGCCGGCCGGCGGGGGAGAGCGGGGCCGGCCCGACGGCTGACCGGCTCGCTGCGCTCGTGTCGCGCCAGTGGTCCGCCGAGGCACACCTGCGGCTGCTGGATCGCCCGGGCCCGATCCCGGTGCGCTGGCGATCGACGGCACGGCGAGTCGGCGCGGCGCCCGCCGAGGTTCTCGCCGGAGCTGTGGGCGGGCGCCCGATCGGGCTGCGGCTTCACCACGACGTGACCGGGATCAGTGAGACGTTCACGGCGTTGCCACTGGGCCAGCTGGTGATCCTCGGCGGACCCGGAGCCGGCAAGACGACAGCGCTGCTGGAGCTCACGCTGCAGCTGCTGGACGGCCGCCGGCCCGGCGATCGGGTCCCGGTCCTGCTCAACCTGGCCGCCTGGGGCGACGCGCGAGACCTGGAGCAGTGGCTGATCGCGCGGATCACCGACGAGTACGGCCACGTTCTCGGACGGTCGGCGATCGCTGATCTGGTCGCCGCCGGGAGTGTCCTGCCGCTGCTCGACGGCCTCGACGAGCTGCCGCAACAGACCCGCAAGCGCGTCTTCAAGGCGTTGAACCGCGAATACAGCCGGCACGGCGCGGTCGTGGTGGCCTGCCGCAGCCGTGACTTCCAGCGCATCGTGCGCGCCGCCGGGACCCCGCTGGGCCGTGCCGCGGTGGTGGAGCTGCGTCCTCTCTCCCCGGACGATTTGCGACCGTTCCTGGAAGCCGGCCAGATCGACGGCGCCACGCGCTGGGGTCCGGTCCTCGACCAGGTGACACGGCAGCCGGACGGGGCGCTCGCGGCGGCGCTCTCGACACCGCTGATGGCCTATCTGGCCCGCGCGTCTTATGGCCGCGTCGATGCCCGGCCGGCCGATCTGACCGAGTTCACCGATGCTCACGACATCGAGCGGCGGCTGATCGCGAGCTATCTGCCCGCCCTGTACGGAAACGCCACGCCTCGGACGCGGCGGTGGCTCGCGTTCCTGGCCGGCCACCTGACGGCCACTGGCCGGGCGGAGATCCGGTGGTGGGAGCTGCGGCGGGCGGTTCCACGGTGGAACGTGCTCAGCGCGGTGGCCTTCGGGCTCGGGGCGATCCTGACGGCCTGGCTGGTCTCCCTGCCGAGCTGGTACTACGGGAGCAATCTGGTGCCGCTGCTCGCCGCAGCAGGACTGGCCGGCGGATATCTGCACGGGCGGCGGGAGCCTGGAACGCCGGGTGTCGCGTATCTGAGCGTCCCGATCGTCATCGTCGCCCTGGGTATCGCCGCGATCTTCCCGTCCGTGGCGGCAGGCGCCGGAGCACTCATCCTGCCCGCCGCGTTCGTCGCCGGCCTCGGCGCTGTCCGGCCACTGCCCCGGCGCGGGCGGATCGCCTCCCGCTTCGCACAGGCCTACCTGCTCAGTACGATCGTGCTGATCGGCACCGTAGGACTGACGCACCTGTCGACCGGTCTGGGCTTCGACGACGGAACGATCGTCTTCACCGGCCTGGCCCTGTGTGCCGGGTTCTTCACCGCGCTCACCTACACCGATTCGGAGACCCACTTCCCGATCCCCACCGGTTCCATGATCGGTGCCGCCTGTGTGCTGGCCGGTATCACCGAACTGCTCTCGCTCCAGGCGGCGCTGCTCTCGGTGGCCTTCAATCTCGCGGCCGGGGGCATGGCGTGGGTATCGGCGACCACACCGCTGCACGGTGTCCGCCCGCGCCTCTGGCCGGCCGTCGGCTGGGCCCTCGGCGCCGCCATCCTCGTAGGTACGGTCACGCTGATGTTCGGCGCTGTCATGGGTGGGGGCGCACTGCTGGCCGCGGCTCCGATCAGCCTGTTCCTCGGAGGAATCACCGGGGCGGTGATCGGGCTGGTGCGGCTCTTCAAACGAGGACAGCAGGAGATGGCCGTGACGAGCCCTCGCGCCGGTCTCACCGCCGGCCGGACCGCCGTGCTGGGGATCGCTCTCACCGTGGCGGCGGCCCTGTACGCGGCGTCGCTGGTCACCACGTATCGGTGCATCTTCTTCGCCGTGATCCTGCTCGGGGTCGCCTGCGCGAGTATCGCCTCACCGTGGCCGCAGTTCCTGCTGGCCCGCACGGCGCTCGCCCTGACCGGCCGGCTCCCCTGGCGGCTGATGCGCTTCCTCGACGACGCGCACCGCCGCGGCGTCCTGCGGCAGGTCGGCTCGGTCCACCAGTTCCGTCACGACGTCCTGCAACGACACCTCGCCGCCGAGGTTCGTGACGGTGGGTGAGGGTGGCCGGTCAGCGGGCCGGGCCCGGTCGGAGGTTCTCGCCATCGAATGCGCCACGGCGAAACGCCGGCCTCGCGGGGCGGGGCCGGCGTTGCCTACAGGCGTCGGTACGCGGTGAAGTCGGTCTTCTTGCGGAGCTCGAACCCGATCGACTCGTAGAGCCGGATCGCGTTCACGTTGGCCGCCCCGGTGTGCAGGAACGGTGTCTCGCCGCGGTCCCGGATCCCGGCCGCGACGGCTCGGATCAGCCGGGTGGCCAGGCCCTTGCCGCGGTGGGCCGGGTCGGTGCAGACCGCGCTGATCTCGGTCCACCCGGCCGGGTGCAGCCGCTCCCCGGCCATCGCGATCAAGGCGCCGGAGTCGGAGCGCAGCCCCAGGTAGGTGCCGAGCTCCACGGTCCGCCGCAGGTACGGCCCCGGCCGGGTCCGCTCGATCAGATCGAGGATCTCCGGCACGTCCGCCGTGCCCAGCGGGACGGCCTCGGGAAGCGGCTCGGCCCGCAGCGCCACGTCGACGAACTGCACGCCGGGGATGCTTCCGGCGACTTCCCAGCCCGGGTACGCCACCCCGCCCGCCCCGGCGATCGTCACCGCCGCGCCGGGCGCCACCAGCGCGGTCAGGTCCTGCCAGGCTTCCGGGTCGGTGGGATCGGCGAGGGCGTGGAACGGCGCGACATCCGGCTGGTACCGCGCCGCCCTGCCGTGGAACTCGCCGAACCGCTCGTGCACTCCGGTGAGTGCCGACCAGGCCGGATTGTCCAGGATCGCCGAGGAGGCCAGAGAGCTGGTCACTTGCCCTCGATGGGCAGGCCCGGCGGGTTCACCTCGGCCTTGGTGACCGCCTCGTCGGTGAGGTTCCACCGCTCGAGGATCTTGGTGTAGTCACCGGAGGCGATCAGCTTGTCGAGGGCTGCGGCGTACGCCTTGACCAGGCCGTTGTCCTTCTTGGTGGTCAGCGCGATGAGACCCTGCAGGGTGGCGCCGGCGCCGGAGTAGGTGCCGACGATCTCGCTGTCCCCGGTGGTGGCGACGTGGTAGGCGGCCGACGGGTTCGGGCCGAGGTACAGGTCGATCTGTCCGGAGCCGAGCGCCAGGTAGGTGGCCTGGTTGGTCTGGTAGTACTTGATCTCGACCGGGGCGAGACCGGCCTTCTTCACCTCGTCGGCCCACTCCACCAGGATCTTCTCCTGGTTGGTGCCGGAGCCGACGGCGACCTTCTTGCCGGCGATGTCGGCGGGCTTGGTCACGGTCAGGCCGGAGCCCTTCTTCGCGAGCCAGCCCAGGTCGTCCTTGCGGTAACTGACGAAGTCGTACTTGAGCTTGCGCTCCTCGGTGACCGTGATGTTCGAGGCGCCGAGCTGGTACTTGCCCGAGTCGAGGCCGATGAACAGGTTCTCCCAGGAGGTGTTCTCCAGGACCGGCTCCAGGCCGAGGGTGCTGGCGATCGCGGCGGCGATGTCCGGCTCGTTGCCGATCAGCGTCTTGTTGTCGGTGGCGGCGAACGCGAGCGGCGGGAAGCCGGAGCCGGCCGCGCCGACGCCGATGACCAGCTTGCCGGCGGCGGCCACGTCCGGTGGCAGCAGCGCCGCGGCGGCGTCGTCCTTGGGCGGCAGGATCCGGTTCTGCTCCGGGCTGTCGTTGAACGTGACGACGGCGGCGCCCGAGGCGTCAGCGGCGGCGGGCACGGCGGCGGCCTCCTCCTCCGGCGCGGCGCAGGCGGTCAGGCTCAGGGTGACGGCGGCAAGGGCCAAGACCCATTTCGTACGCATGAAGGTTGTGCTCCGATTCCTTAGATGAGGACCTTGGACAGGAACGCCCGGGTCCGGTCGTGCTGGGGGTTGTCGAGCACCTGCGCGGGCGGGCCCTGCTCGACGATCTGGCCCTCGTCCATGAAGATCACGTTGTCGGCCGCCTCCCGGGCGAAGCCGATCTCATGCGTCACCACGATCATCGTGGTGCCGGTGGCCGCCAGGTCGCGCAGCACGTCGAGCACCTCGCCGACCAGTTCGGGGTCGAGCGCGGAGGTCGGCTCGTCGAAGAGGATCAGCTGCGGGTCCAGGGCGAGGGCACGGGCGATGGCGACGCGTTGCTGCTGCCCGCCGGAGAGCTGCCGCGGGTAGGCGTCGGCCTTGTCCGACAGCCCGACCCGGGTCAGCAGCTCGCGCGACTTCTCGTACACCTGCGCCTTGGGTCTGTGCAGGGCCGAGATGGGCGCCTCGGCGATGTTCTCGATCGCCGTCAGGTGCGGGAAGAGGTTGAAGTTCTGGAAGACGAAGCCGATGCCGGCCCGCTGCTTGAGGATCTGGCGTTCGCTGAGCTCGTGCAGCCTGCTGCCGGACTGCCGGTAACCGATCAGCTCGCCGCCGACCCGGACCAGGCCGCTGTCGACCTTCTCCAGATGGTTGATCGAGCGCAGCAGGGTGGACTTGCCGGAGCCGGACGGACCGAGGATGACCGTGACGGTGCCGGCCCGGGCGGTCAGGTCGACGCCGCGCAGCACGTGCAGCGCGCCGAACGACTTGTGGACGCCGGTCACCTCGACGACGGGAGTGGTGCTCATCTGCGGACCGCCGATCGGAGGCGCTGCAACGGGGTGGGCGGCAGCGTGCGGACGGCGCCGCGGGCGAAGTAGCGCTCGGTGTAGAACTGCAGGATCGACAGGGCGGCGGTGAGGATGACGTACCAGACCGTGGCGACCATCAGCAGCGGGACGACCCGGCCACTCCGTCCGTAGATCACCTGAACCTGATAGAAGAGCTCGCCGATCGCCAGCACGTACACGATGGATGTGCTCTTCAGAAGGTTGACCAGCAGGTTCGCGGCGTTCGGCAGGATCGCCCGCATCGCCTGCGGCACCACGATCCTGAAGAACTGACGGTGCTTGGGGATGCCCAGCGCGGCGGCCGCCTCGTGCTGTCCCTGGTCGACCGAGAGCAGGCCGGCGCGGATGATCTCACCGGCGAACGCGGCCTCGTGCAGGGCCAGGCCGAGCAGCGCGGCGCCGAACGGGCTGACCAGGTCGGCGGTGGCGAACGACCAGCCGGGACCGAACGGGATGCCGACCTGCAGCCGGTCGTAGAGGTAGCCGAGGTTCGCCCAGAACAGCAGCTGCACCAGCAGCGGCACGCTGCGGAACACCCAGATGTAGGCCCAGCTGACCGTGGAGAGCACCGGGTTCTTGGACAGCCGCATCGCCGCCAGGGGGATGCCGCCGAGGAAGCCGAGGATCGCGCCGGCGACGGTCAGCTGGAGGGTGACCAGCAGCGCCTCCATCACCGACTTCTCCAGGAAGTAGCCGGCGAAGGTGCTCCAGTCCCAGCCCGGGTTGGTGGCCAGGCCGTGCACGAATTGGGCGAGCAGCACCAGGACGAGCGCCGTGCCGGCCCAGCGCCACGGATGACGGGCGGGCACCACGACCAGAGTGGACGGCGGATCCGCGTTCTCAGATCGCGGTGGGGACAGGACGCTCATGCCGAAGAAGGTAGGCACCAGTCGACCTTACCCACAAGTCCTATCAGCTATATATGTTTAAACGCATCGTTACGACCCTTGCAGATATTCCATCAACACGATAGGAATAGCAGGTATTCCCGCCTCCCTCTGCCAGGAGCTTCAGTGACCACCTCCGTCGCACCCGCGCCGCCCGCCAGGACCGGCGCACCCGCCGCGCCCGGTGCCCTGGCGCCCGGTGGCGGCCTGCGCCGCCGCATAGCCCTGCGCCTCCTCGCGTTGTTCGCGCTCTACCTGCTCTGGGAGATCACCGCGCGGATCATGCGAAACCCGACCTTCATCCCGTCGCCCGCGGCGGTCTGGCACCAGCTCGTCGTCACCTCGTCGGTGCACGACGGCGTCCGCGGCTACAGCGGTCACCTGCTGATCGAGCACCTCGGCGTGAGCCTGCGGCGCATCGTGATCGGCTCGGCGATCGGCATCGCCGGCGGCCTGATCCTCGGCCTGCTGATGGGCACGATCTCCTGGCTGCGGGTGGTCACCGAGCCGGTGGTCACGTTCGTCCGGGCGCTGCCGCCGCTCGCCTACTTCAGCCTGTTCATCATCTGGTTCGGCATCGACGAGACCCCGAAGCTGTGGCTGCTCTCGATCGCCGCGCTGCCGCCCGTCGCGGTCGCCACCGCCTCGGCCGTGCACGGCGCTCCCACCGGGCTCGTCGAGGCGGCCCGGGCGCTCGGCGCCAAGAAGTGGCAGACCACGCGGGACGTGGTGCTGCCCAGCGCGCTGCCGGAGATCTTCACCGGCATCCGGCTCGCGGTCGGTGTCGCGTACTCGTCGGTGGTCGCCGCCGAGACGATCAACGGCGTCCCGGGCATCGGCGGCATGATCCGCGACGCGCAGCGCTACTCGCAGACCGACGTGGTCGTCCTCGGTCTGTTCGCCATCGGCCTCTCCGGCCTGCTCATCGATGCCGGGTTGCGGGTGGCCGAGAACCGGCTCATCCCGTGGCGCGGCCGTTCATAGATAGGGAATTCCCCATGCGCAAGATCATTTCTGTCCTGTCCGTCCTCGCGCTCGGCGCCGGCCTGGCGGCCTGCGGCGACGGTGCCGCCAGCGGTGGCGCCTCGCCCGAGGAGAAATCCATCCGGCTCGCCTACCAGGCGTTCCCCAGCGGCGACCTGATCGTCAAGAACCAGGGGCTGCTGGAGAAGGCGCTGCCCGACTACAAGATCACCTGGACGAAGTTCGACTCCGGCGCGAGCATCAACACCGCGTTCGTGGCGAAGAGCGTGGACATCGCGGCGATCGGCTCCAGCCCGGTCGCACGGGGGCTGTCGGCGCCGCTGAACATTCCGTACCAGGTCGCCTTCGTCCTGGACGTGGCCGGCGACAACGAGGCGCTCGTCGCCCGCAACGGCAGCGGCGTCACCGACGTGGCATCGCTGCGCGGCAAGAAGGTGGCGACGCCGTTCGCGTCGACCGCGCACTACAGCCTGCTCGCCGCGCTCGACGCCGCCGGCGTCAAGGAGTCCGAGCTGACCATCGTGGACCTGGAGCCGCAGGACATCCAGGCGGCCTGGACGCGTGGTGACCTGGACGCGGCGTACAGCTGGCTGCCCTCGCTCGACGAGCTGAAGAAGACCGGCAAGGTCCTGATCACCAGCCGGGAGCTGGCGGCCGGCGGCAAGCCGACGCTCGACCTCGGCGTGGTCTCGACGGCGTTCGCGTCAGCCCACCCGGAGGCGGTCGACGCGTGGCGCAAGGTGGAGGCGCAGGCCCTGGACATCATCGCCGCCGACCCCGACGCCGCCGGGAAGGCCGTCGGCGCCGAGCTGAACCTGAGCCCGGAGGAGGCCAAGGCCCAGCTGTCGCAGGGCGTGTTCCTGAAGCCGGCCGACCTGTCGTCGCCGGAGTGGCTGGGCACCGAGGGCAGCCCCGGCAAGCTCGCCGACAACCTGGTCAGCGCCGCCGAGTTCCTCAAGGGCCAGCAGAAGATCGACGCCGTGCCGTCCCTCGCCGACGTGCAGAAGGCCATCTACGTGAAGGGGCTGCCCGGTGTCCTCGGATGATCCCGCGGTCCTCATCGAGGGTGTCCGGCACGACTACGGTGACGTCACCGCGGTGGGGCCGATCGACCTGACCGTGCCGGCGGGGGAGTTCCTCGTCCTGGTCGGCGCCTCCGGATGCGGCAAGAGCACGCTGCTGCGGCTGATCGAGGGCTTCGAGCAGCCGACGCACGGCAGGGTCCGCATCGCCGGATCGGTGCCGGAACCGGGCCGCGGGGCCGGGCTGGTCTTCCAGCAGCCGCGGCTGTTCCCCTGGAAGACCGTGGGCGGGAACGTCGGACTGGCGCTGAAGTACGCGGGCATCACGCCGACCGCTTCCCGGATCGACGAGCTGCTCGCCCAGGTGGGCCTGCATGACGTGGCGAAACGCCGCACCTGGCAGATCTCCGGTGGCCAGCAGCAGCGGGTCGCGATCGCCCGTGCCCTGGCGGTCGAGAACCCCCTGCTGCTGCTCGACGAGCCGTTCGCGGCCCTCGACGCGCTCACCCGCGAGCGGCTTCAGGAGGACCTGAGGCGGGTCAGCGCGGAGACCGGGCGTACGTCCATCTTCGTGACGCACAGCGTGGACGAGGCGGTCTTCCTCGGCAGCCGGGTCGTGGTCCTCACGCCCCGGCCCGGCCAGATCGCCCTCGACCTGCGGATCGATCTGCCCCGTACCGGTGTCGCCGCCGGCGAGCTGCGCGGCTCGCCGGAGTTCGCGGCGCTGCGCGCCGAGGTGGGCCACGCGATCCGCGACCGGTCGACGGTCTAGCCCTTCTTCACCACGACCTTCCTGCCGGAGGCGGTGACGGTGTACGCGACGGACCGGTGAGTCCACGGGTTCGTCGCGCTGACCTTCACGCCGCCGGTGACGTTCGTGACGGTCACCTTCACCGGGGAGGAGCGGGTCGCGGCGGTGCGGGCGATCGCGCGCAGGGTCGCGACCTCCACCTTCTTGTTCCTGGCGGCCTTCCGGGTGTCGGTGGCGGCGGCGCCGGCGATCGTGCGCACGGTCGCCGGCATCGTCAGGTAGGCGACGCCCTTCGCCAGGGTGGCGGGGTCGACCGTCGCGGCGGCGGTGGGCAGGGTGACGGTCTGTGCCCCGTACGAGAAGATCATGTCCACGGTGACCGCGCCCTGGTCCGCGTTGCCGGCCATCGCGAGGTGCGCGCCGGTCAGCACACCGGTGGCGCCGACGTGCAGGACCACATCGGCGCCCTGGGTGTCGGCGGTGGTCAGGTCGGCGCTGCCGTCCTCGTGGGTGACCTTGCTGCCGCCGCCGTCGATGCCGCTGGTCATGGCGACCGGGCTCGGCGCGTTCTCGTCGAGGTAGGCGTCCAGGTCCAAGGCCTCGTCCGCGGTGAACACGTACTTCACGGCGGGCCGGCCCATCATCCGCAGCGCCTGCGCCTCGGCGCCGTCCGGCACCGGTTCCCAGAGTCCCTCGCCGTCCACCGCGAAGGAGTCCGCCGACCCGGAGCCGGCCGTGCTGAACCGATCGTCGTAGCGCCCGTGCGCCAGATCGGCCGTGGTCGAGCCGACGCCGTCGACAACCGCCGGGCTTCCCGGGAAGGTGAACCGATAATCCGATGCGGTCTTCCATCCCTGTACGCCGGCCGCCGCCGACGCCGCGGCCACCGCCGAGAGCTCGGCAGCCATCTGGGCCGAGGTCAGCGTCGTCGTCGTATCGGCGGCGAACGCGGCGCCGGGCGCGACGAGCAGTCCGGCGGCGACCGTCGCCGTGGCGAGCAGAACGGCAGGCCGGGTGAGAACGGACATGCGGCAACCTTCAGGGACGGCGGGACCGGATGCCGTAGTGATCGGTCCCATCGGGGTCAGGCTGAGATGATCCCTGATCAGTAGCTGCCGCCGCCTCCGCTGTCGGAGCCGCCGCCACCTCCGCTGCTGAAGTCGCCGCCACCGGTGCCGGGCGTGGCGTCACCGCCCGCGAACAGCGACCAGCGGGTGTCGGCGTTCGGGTCGCGGTCGGCCCGGGACGGTTGACGGACGGCGCCGTGGCGCAGGCCCTTGCCGGCCGCGCGGGCCGCGGCGAGCCGTTCCTCGCGGGTCCGCGGGCGGGCCGGACCTCGCAGGTGCCGGAGGATGAGCAGGAACAGGACGACGGTGACGGCCGCGATTCCAGCGGCCCAGAGAAACCACTGCATGCCTACGACGGTAGGAACCCCGCGCCACGGGTAAACGGGTGATCATGAGCGACGTCAACCCTGAAGCATTCGCCGAGTTCACCACGCAGGACGGGCCGGGCTCCGCCGACATCGACGAAGAGCGGCCCGCCCCCGGGGAACCGTCCGTGGCGGCCACCAGTGAGGAGCGCAACGCGGACGAGAGCGCTGAGGAGTTCCCCGGGGAGCGTGACCTGTAGGGCCTCTGCCCAGGCCCTACGGCTTGCGGCCGACCGCGCCGTACTCGTCGACCGGCCGGATCTCGTCGCCGGTGGCACCCGCCGCCGGACGCCACTCGGCGCACGGGACCAGGCCGGGCTCGAGCACGTCCAGGCCCTCCAGGTAGCGGCGGAGCTGGTCGGGGTGGCGCAGGTGGTAGCTGAGCGGCGCGTTCGCGTTCCACACGCCGATCGCCTCCTCGAACGCCGGGCCGTCGATCACGTTGGTGCCGTCGGCGGTCACCAGGTAGCTGCCCGGCGCCAGTTCGGCCAGCAGCGTCCGGACGATCTTCACGGCGTCGTCGAGGTCGGGCACGTGACCGAGGATGTTCATCAGGATCAGGCCGACCGGCTGGGTCAGGTCGAGGGTGCCGCGCGCCGCTTCGAGGATCTGCAGCGGCTCGTGCAGGTTGGCGTCGACGTACTCGGTGCGGCCCTCGGCGGTGCCGGTGAGCAGCGCCCGCGCGTGCACCAGCACCAGCGGGTCGTTGTCCACGTAGACGATCTTGGAGTCGGGCGCGGCGGCCTGGGCGACCTGGTGGGTGTTCTCCGCCGTCGGCATGCCGGTGCCGATGTCGAGGAACTGCCGGATGCCGGCGTCGGTGGCCAGGTGCGTGACGGCCCGCTTGAGGAAGGCCCGCGACTGGCGGGCGACCACCGCGATGTCCGGGTACAGATTCGCGAAGTCGTCGCCGACCGCGCGGTCCACCTGGTAGTTGTCCTTGCCGCCCAGCCAGTAGTTCCAGACCCGGGCGGAGTGCGGGACGGTCGTGTCGAGCTTGGCGTCGTTGTCGGTCATCGGGGGGCTCCTGACGTGTGGTGACGCAGAGCATACGCGGGTCCGATGAGGACAGTGGGGCATGGTCGGCCGACCGGGGGAGGGTCAGATGTCTAGAGCTCGGCGAGGTCGCGCGGCAGGCCAGGGAGTGGAGGGACGCCATCCGAAAGGGAGCGGGCGTGACGCGTCCCCCGTCCGCGTCACGCCCGTCTCAACGACCCGCCCACCCCCACCGTCCTGGGGTGGCCGGGAGGTCCATCACGGGATCGACCACCACACGGTGGTGTCCGGCGGCAGCACCACGTTGTCGGCGGTGCCGTCCAGCGCGCCGCTGGTCAGCAGCAGTTCGCCGGGGCGGCCCACGGCGACCGGCGCGCCGGTCATGTTGACCGTGCAGCGGAACACCGGGTGGCCGGCGACCTCGCGCTCGAACGCCAGGACGCCCTCCGGGGCCGGCACCCAGCGCAGGTTGTCGGTGGGCGCGAGCGCCGGGTTGCCGCGGCGGACGCCGAGCGCGGCGCGGTACAGCTCCAGCGTCGAGCCGGGCACGCCCTCCTGCGCCTCGACGCTCAGCCGCGCCCACGACGCGGGCTGCGGCAGCCAGCTGCCGCCACCGTCGGGACCGAAGCCGTACGGGGCCTCGGTGCCGCTCCACGGGATCGGCACC
The DNA here is from genome assembly GCF_004001265.1 of Actinoplanes sp. OR16. Lineage (GTDB taxonomy): Bacteria > Actinomycetota > Actinomycetes > Mycobacteriales > Micromonosporaceae > Actinoplanes. The sequence goes on from NZ_AP019371.1 coordinate 6,213,032, forward strand.
CGGCATCCGTCACGGTAACCGTCCTGGCCGGCCGCCCGGTGGAACGCCGGATCCTGCCGCACCTCCGGGGGAAGGTCGACGACCTCGGGCAGGCCGAGCTCCTCGCCCTGGTAGAGGTAGGCCGAGCCGGGCAGCGCCAGCATCAGCGCGGTGGCGGCGCGGGCCCGCTGCAGGCCGGCGACCGGGTCCACCTCGGTGGGGCGGCGGCCTGCGACCTCGCCGTCACCGGTCTGCAGCAGCCGGTTGGTGTGCCGGACGACGTCGTGGTTGGAGAGCGTCCAGGTCGTCGGGGCGCCGACCACCCGCATCGCGGCCAGCGAGTCGTCGATCATCCGGCGCTGCTGCTCGGCGTCCCACCTGGTGCCGAGGTAGCTGAAGTTGAACGCCTGGTGCAGCTCGTCGTCACGGACGTAGTCGGCGACCCGGGCCAGGGTGGGTGCCCAGGCCTCGGCCACGGCGATGCGCTCACCCGGGTACTCGTCGAGGATCCTGCGCCACTCGCGGTAGATCTCGTGCACGCCGTCGCGGTCGAAGCAGGGGCTCTCGCCGACGCCCAGCAGGTGCCATTCGGCGTCGCCGCCGACGTCCGGCAGGCCGTCCTCCTTGACCATGCCGTGCGCCACGTCGATCCGGAAGCCGTCGACGCCCAGGTCCAGCCAGAACCGCAGGATGGTCTTGAACTCGTCGCGGACCGCCGGGTGCTCCCAGTTGAAGTCCGGCTGCTCGGCGGCGAACAGGTGGAGGTACCACTCGCCGTCCTCGACGCGCGTCCACGCGGGACCGCCGAAGATCGACGGCCAGTCGTTCGGGGGCAGCTCGCCGTTCTCACCCTTGCCGGGGCGGAAGTGGTAGCGGTCCCGGAACGGCGAGCCCGGTCCCTCGCTGAGCGCGCGCTTGAACCACTCGTGCTGGTCCGAGGAGTGGTTCGGGACCAGGTCGACGATGATCCGCATGCCGTGCTCGTGGGCGCCGGCGATCAGCTTCTCGGCGTCCGCGACGGTGCCGAAGATCGGGTCGACGGTGCGGTAGTCGGACACGTCGTAGCCGGCGTCCGCCTGGGGGGAGGCGTAGAAGGGGGAGAGCCAGACCGCGTCGACGCCCAGATCCCGCAGGTACGGCAGGCGGCTCAGGATGCCGGGCAGATCGCCGATACCGTCGCCGTTCGAGTCGGCGAAGCTGCGGGGGTAGATCTGGTAGATGACCGCGTTGCGCCACCAGGATGCGGGCGGCGCCTCCACGGCGGGCGGTGCGATCAGTTGATCAGTCATGACGACGAACGCTAGCAGGTTACTAACACGTGTTACATAGCCCGACGGTTGATTTCTTGCAGCAAGTTCTTGCAGCGAAGTCTTATGCCGGTTTTGCGGTGGAATCCCGGATGATCAGCGAGGTGCCGAGCGTCTGGTGCGGATGCTGATCCTCACCGCGAATCGCCGAGATCAGGAAGTCGGCGGCCATCCGCCCCTTGGTCACGATCGGCTGCCGCACGGTGGTGAGCCGGGGACGGAACCAGGCCGACTCGGCGAGGTCGTCGAAGCCCGTCACGGACACGTCGGCGGGCACCTCCACCGCAAGTTCTTGCAAAGCATCCACGGCCCCGTACGCGAGCACGTCGGAGAGGGCGATCACGGCGGTCGGCGGGTTCGGGAGCGCCATCAGCCGGCTCGTGGCGCGGTGGCCGTCGTGCCGGGTCACCGGCACCTCCGCCATCCGCACATCGGCCAGGCCGAGGCCGACCTCGGCCAGCGCGTCACCGATGCCGGCCAGGCGGCGGGCCAGCGGACCACGATAGCCGCGCACCGCCGCGTCCGGCCCCGGCTCGATGGAGAGCACGGCCAGCTGCCGGTGGCCGAGTTCGAGCAGGTAGCGGGCCACCTCCGCGGCCCCTCCCCGGTCGTCCACCTCGACGCTCGGCGCGCCTTCGTGCCGGTCGCTGTCGATCAGCACGAACGGGATCCCGCGCCGATCCAATTCGGCCACCTCGCCGCGGTCGACCTCGAGGCCGCAGACGATGAACCCGTCCACTGCCGCGTAGGGGATGGCCTTGAGCACGGAATCCTGGAGCGGCGGCGTCAGGAGCAGCGTGTAACCCTCGCGGTCGCAGACCTGCCCGGCGCCCATCAGGAAGCGCGAGTAGTAGGGGTTCTCCAGCACCTGCGCGAGCCGCTGCGGCAACAGCACGCCGATCGAGTTCGTGGTGCCCGCCTGCAGCATCCGCCCCAGCGTGTTGGGGGTGTATCCGAGCTGCTCGGCGGTGTCGAGGATCCGCTGCCGGGTGGCCGCGGAGATCCGCTGCGGGTTGTTGAACGCGAACGACACCGCCGATCGGGAGACACCCGCGGCCGTGGCCACATCACTGGACGTGGGCTTCCTCGACCGCATGAGAGCTCCCTGGGTAGGCAGCCACGATAACGCAGCCCGCCGGCGGTCACTCGGGGTGTTTCCGGACAGCACCGGCGGGCAGCGAGAAATCGTCAGGCGGCGCTGACCGGCACCTTCACGACCGCGTCGAACAGGTAGCCCAGAGTGTTGTGGACCGTGACGTCGGGCTGGGTGTTGCCGTGTACGTCGGTGGCCCGGGCCCGCAACTCGTGCGCGCCCGCGGCCGGCTTCCAGTCCAGTTCCCAGCGCTGCCAGACGTGACCGGGCGTGGCACCGTAGAAGCGGGCCCGCTTCCACGTCGCGCCGCCGTCGGTGCTGACCTCGACCTTACGGATCGGGCCGTGCGCCGACCAGGAGCGGCCGGTGAGCACGGTGCGCCGGCCGGCCTCGAAGACGGCGCCCGCGTCGAGTTCGAACGCGCTCTTCACGACCTGCTCGTTGATCGGCACGCCGTCGACCGGGTACTCCGAGCCGAACAGGCGGTAGAACTGGGTGCTCCACGGCGAGAACAGCGGCGTAGCCGACACCTCGATGCTGCCCAGCCACTTGATCGAAGCGATCCCGACCCAGCCCGGGACGATCACGCGTACCGGGAATCCGTGGTCTGCCGGAAGATCCTGCCCGTTCATCTCGTAGGCGAGGATGACGTCGTCGAGGGCCTTCTCCACAGGGAACGGGCGCCGCACCGGGCCGAGGTCGACGCCGCCGGAGACGAAGGTGGGGTCCAGGCCGACCGGCTGCACGTCGACGGCGTGCCGGCTCAACCCGGCCCGGCGCAGCACCGTCGACAGCCTCACGCCGCGCCAGCGGGCCACACCGACGGCGCCGAGCGTCCAGGCGGTGCCGGAGACCGTCTGCCCCTGCTGCGAGGTGAAGTAGCCGCGTCCGTTGCCGGCGCACTCGACGGCGGCCGGGATGGTCACGTCCGGCAGCCGCTTGAGCTCGTCGAGCGTGAAGGAGACCGGACCGCCGCGCAGCCCGGAACCGAAGACCGACAGGTTCCAGGTCGCGGCGTCGATCACCGGCGTCGACGTGTGGTTGCGGACGAAGAAGCGGTCGATCGGCACGTAGTAGCCGACGTCCTTGAGCGAGGACCACCGGGTCTCGGCGTTGGTGCCCAGGGGGCGGAGCAGCTCGGGGGGAAGCGGCTTGACGATGGGGGAGGCGGCGCGTGCCTCGGCTCCGGGAACAAGAGCGCCCACACCGGCCGCCGCGCTGAGCAGGAGAAGGTCACGCCGGGAGAAGCCGCGCGCCCGCCCGGCCACGAAGTCCTGCAATCGGCGCTCGTCGTATTCAAGCTCGTTCATGTCTAGGGATCCTATCGATTGGATAGGACATGTGGGTAGCCTGACACCCATGGACTTCCACTGGTTTCTTCCGACAAACGGCGACAGCCGCGACATCGTCGGCGGCGGGCACGGCGTTCCGGTCGGTGCGGCGGGTGGCGTCCGCCCGCTGACCATCGGCTACCTCGGGCAGATCGCGCGCAGCGCCGAGCAGCTCGGCTTCGTCGGCGCGCTCACCCCGACCGGCGCCTGGTGCGAGGACGCGTGGCTGACCACCGCGATGCTCACCGAGGTCACCGAGCGGCTCAAGTTCCTCGTCGCGTTCCGCCCCGGGCTGATCTCGCCGACGCTCGCGGCGCAGATGGCCTCGACGTTCCAGCGGCTGTCCGGTGGCCGGCTGCTGCTCAACGTGGTGACCGGGGGAGAGTCGCACGAGCAGCGCCAGTTCGGCGACTTCCTGGACAAGGACGCGCGGTACGCCCGGACCGGCGAGTTCCTGAGCATCATCAACCGCCTGCTCGCGGGCGAGACGGTCACCCACGACGGCACCCACCTCAAAGTGGAGGATGCGCACCTTTCCAAGATCCCGGACGTCCGGCCGGCGATCTATTTCGGCGGCTCCTCGAAAGCGGCCGGTCCGGTCGCCGCTGACCACGCCGACGTCTATCTGACCTGGGGAGAACCACCTGCCAAGGTCGCCGAGAAGCTGGCCTGGATCCGTACCCTGAAACCGGACATGCGCTTCGGCATCCGGCTGCACGTGATCACGCGCGACACCGCCGACGAAGCGTGGGCCGAGGCGGCGCGCCTGCTGCGCAACGTGTCCGAGGACGACATCGAGCGGGTGCAGGCCGGCCTGAACCGCAGCGAGTCGGAGGGCCAGCGCCGGATGCTCGAACTGCACGGCGGCAACCGCGACGGCCTGGTCGTCTCCCCGAACCTGTGGGCGGGCGTCGGCCTGGTCCGCGGCGGCGCCGGCACCGCCCTGGTCGGCAGCCACACCGAGGTCGCCGACCGGATCGAGGAGTACGCCGCCCTCGGCATCGGCGAGTTCATCCTGTCCGGCTACCCGCACCTCGAAGAGGCCTACTGGTTCGGCGAGGGCGTCCTGCCCGAACTCCGCCGCCGAGGCCTCTGGCGTCATCCAGCGGGCGACCGCGACACCGCCGCCGCAGCGATCCCGTTCGCCGGAGTCCCACTGCAGAGTTCACCAGCTTCCTGACGTACGAGGAAAAGCACCGCGAGCAGACACGGCCCGGAAGCGGGAGCGCTTCCGGGCCGTTCTGAGCGAACCTACTTGTCCGCCGGCTCGGTCAGTTTGCTGCGATTCACCGCATCCCAGTCCCGTTCCTTCTTGGCGGCGGGGTCCAGGGCCGACGACGAGTTCTGCGGCTTGCTGGGCCACCAGAACCTGTCGCCGGTCAGGGTGGCCAGGGCCGGGACCAGGACGGTCCGCACCAGCAGGGTGTCCAGCAGGACGCCGATGCCGACGATGATGCCGATCTGGGTGAGCGTCACCACCGGGAGCACGCCGAGGACCGCGAAGACCGCCGCGAGCAGGATGCCCGCGCTGGTGATCACGGCGCCGGTGACGGCGAGGGCGTGGACCATGCCGTCCCGGGTGCCGCGGGCCGGCGTCTCCTCCCGGGCCCGGGTGACCAGGAAGATGTTGTAGTCGACACCGAGCGCCACCAGGAACAGGAAGGCGAACAGCGGCACCGAGTTGTCCAGGGCCGGGTAGTCGAAGACGTGCCGGAACAGCCAGGAGCCGGCGCCCAGCGAGGCCAGGAAGCTGACCACGACGGTGGCCATCAGCAGCACCGGCGCGACGAGCGCCCGCAGCAGCAGGACCAGCACCAGGAACACCACGCCCAGGATCACCGGGACGATGGTCTTCAGGTCGTGGCGGGCGGCGTCACGGGTGTCCAGCGCGGTCGCCACGGTTCCGCCGACGAGGGCTTCGCCGTCGAGGTTCTCGCGCAGGTCACGGATGGTCTGGAAGGCCTCGGCGGTGTCCGGGGCGGCCTGCAGCACCGCGCTGATGCTGACCAGCTCGGTGTTCTGCTCGGCGACCCGGGCCTGCACCACGCCGGGAGTCTCAGAGACGATCTTCTCGACCGAGGAGGCCTTGTCCGGCGAGGTCAGGATCGTCGCCGGGCCGGCCGCACCGGCCGGGAAGTATTTGCTGAGGGTCTCCAGGCCCTGCACCGACTCGGCCTCGACCCGGAACTGCTCGGTCTGCGACAGGCCCACCTTCGTGCCGAGCGCGCCGAGCGACAGGATGCCGAGCACGACGACGGCGAACGCGGTGACGGCGACCGGGCGGCGGACGACCATGCGGCCGACCTTGCCCCACAGGCCACGCTCGTCCTCGGCGCCGGCCTGGCCGACCTTCGGGATGAACGGCCAGAACAGCTTGCGCCCGCAGATCACCAGGGCGGCCGGGAGCACGAGCAGGGCGAACGCCGCAGCGATCGCGACGCCGACGGCGGCGGTGACACCGAGCGCGGCGTTGCTCTTGAGGCTGGCCAGCAGCAGGGTGAGCAGGGCCAGGAAGACGGTGCCGGAGCTGGCCAGGATGGCCGGGCCGGCACCCCGCAGCGCGACGCGCATCGCCTCGAAGCGGTCCTCGTGCTTGTGCAGCTCCTCGCGGTACCGGGAGATCAGCAGCAGCGCGTAGTTGGTGCCGGCGCCGAACACCAGCACCGTGACGATGCCCGTGGTGGAACCGTTGATCGCCAGGTCGGTGTGCTGCGAGAAGAGCGCGATGGCCTTCGCCGCGAGCTGGTCGGCGAAACCGACCACGAACAGCGGCACGATCCAGAGGATCGGGCTGCGGTACGTCACCAGCAGCAGGATCGTCACGACGACGACGGTGACGATCAGCAGGCGGGTGTTGGCGCCGCTGAAGCTGTTCGACAGGTCGGCGCTGAATCCGGCGCCGCCGGTCACCTGGGCGGTCACGCCCTCGGGGAGCCCGGTGGCGAGCTTGTCCCGCAGTTCCTGTACCTCGGTGCTGACCTCGTCGGCGTTGCCGCTGGCGGCCAGCGGAACCGTGATGATCGCGGCCTTGCGGTCCTCCGACGGGATCGCCTGGCCGAACTGCGCGAATCCGGCGAGGTCGGCCTCGGTGAGCGCCTCACCGCCCTTCGCGATCACGATCAGGGCCGGGTTGGTCCGCCCGGACGGCAGCTCCTTCTGCAGCTGCGCGACCTTGGTCGACTCAGCCGAGGCGGGCAGCGACGAGGTGGGGTCGTTGTCCGTGGTCGTCGACCCGGCGAAAGCGAGAACCGCCCCGCCGATGACGAGGGCCAGCAACAGCGTTGCCCATGCCCTTCTCATGAAACCTCCAAGACTGAGAATCTTTACAATCGAGATTGTTCACGACTGCGGGCGGATCTGCAACACTTACCCCTGTGGAGGTAACTGAGACCGCCGAACGCCAGCGGTTACGCAGGGCGCTGGTCGACCTGCTGAACACGTACAGCAGCGAGGCGCAACACATCGGGCACGCGTTCGCCAACCGCAACCACCTGCATGCCACGGACATGCACGCACTGCTCGCCGTCATGCACGCCGAACGGCACGGCAGCCCGCTCACCCCGGGAAGACTCGGCGAGGCGATCGGGCTGTCGTCGGGCGCCACCACGGCGCTGATCGATCGGCTGGAGAAGGGCGGACACCTGCGGCGTACGCGGGAAAGCACCGATCGCAGGGTCGTCCACCTGCGCTACGGCGACGCCGGCATGTCCCTCGCCATGGCGTTCTTCGCACCGCTGCGCCCGCACACCGACGCGGTCATGGAACAGTTCAGCGTCGAGGAACTACTGGCCGTGGAGAAGTTCCTGCACGGCATGACGGACGCGCTCGTCGAGTACCGTGACGAGCTCCGCAAACGTTAGACGGTCTCAGCGGGCGAGGGTCGCATAGCGGCCACCCTCGCCGAGCAGCGAATCGTGCGTCCCCGACTCCAGGATCCGGCCGTGGTCGATCACCGCGATCTGGTCGGCGTCGCGCACCGTCGACAGGCGGTGCGCGATCGTCACCGTCGTGCGTCCCGCCGACAGGGTGTCGAAGGCCTGCTGCACCGCCCGCTCGGTCTCGGTGTCCAGGGCGCTGGTCGCCTCGTCGAGCACCAGGATGCGCGGGTCGCGGAGCAGGGTGCGGGCGATCGCCATCCGCTGCTTCTCGCCGCCGGAGAACCGGTGGCCGCGGGAGCCGACCATGGTGTCGTACCCGTCCGGCAGCGCCGCGATCAGGTCGTGGATCTGCGCCGCCTTCGCCGCCGCGACGATCTCCTCATCGGTGGCGTCCGGCTTCGCGTAGCGCAGGTTCTCCCGGATCGTGGTGTGCAGCAGGTACGTCTCCTGACTCACCACTCCGACGATCTCGGCCAGCTGCGTGAGCGACATCGCCGAAACGTCCACGCCGTCGATCGTCACCCGGCCCGATGTCGGATCGTAGAGGCGGGCGATCAGCGACGCGATGGTGCTCTTCCCGGAACCGGTCTCGCCGACGAGCGCCAGCGACGATCCGGCCGGGACGTCGAAGCTCACCCCGGCGAGGGCCGCGGTCTCGCTGCCGTCATAAGCGAAGGTGACGTCTTCGAAGCGAAGGTGGCCGCGCGGGTGCTCCACGCGTACAGGATGAAGGGGATCTTGAACCTCGACGGGCAGATCCAGGTATTCGAAGATCCGCTGGAACAGGGCGAGCGAGGAAGTGAGGGTCACGCCGACGTCGAGCAGGCTCATCAGTGGCCGGAACAGGCCTGCCTGCAGACCGGTGAAGGCGACCAGCGTGCCGATGCTCATGGTGCTGAACGGCAGGCCGGCGGCGAGGTAAATGACGGCCGGGATGGCGGCGAAGATGATGTTCATTGATGCCATCCGCCAGCGCCCGGCCAGCTCGGACCGCAGTTCGAGATCGATGAGCTTCGTCGACGAGCCGGTGAATCGCTCGATCTGAGCGGCGCCGGCGCCCATCGTCTTGCTCAGCTGGATGCCGCTGATCGACAGGCCCTCGTCGATGATGACGTTGAGTTCGGCGAGCTCGCGCTGCCGCTGGGCGGTGATGGCCTGCCGCATCCGCGCGACGCGCCTGGTCCAGTAGATCGCCGGCGGCAGCGCCACCAGCGAGACCAGGGTCAGCTGCCAGGAGAGGGCGGCCATCGCGACGAGTGTGGCGACGACGGTGGTGACGTTCGAGGCGATCGAGCCGGCGGTGGAGGTGACCACCTGCTGCATGCCGCCGATGTCGTTGGTGATGCGGGACTGCACCTCGCCGGTGCGGGTGCGCGTGAAGAACCCGACCGACTGCCGCTGCAGATGGGTGAAGACCTCGGTCCGCAGCCGGTGCATGACGCGCTGTCCGACCGACGTCGAGATCCAGGTCTGGACGACGCTGAGCCCGGACGTCGCCGCGGCCACGGCGACCATGCCGGCGACGAGCCAGACCAGCAGGGTGAGGTCACTCTCCGGCAGCGCGACGTCGATGACCTCGCGGAGCAGGAACGGTGACGCCATCGAGATCACTGACGAGATCACGATGACCGCGACGACGACGGACAACTGCCGCCGATGTCCGATGAACAGTGCGCCGATGCGGCGCAGTGAGACGGAGCGTGCCTGCTCCTTCTCCGCGGGGGTCACGGTCCGTGCCGGCCCCCGGCCTGGGCGTTCTGCCAAGTCCGGTCTCCTTCGTTCTCCTTTTTGCTGAGGTTACCTCAACATGAGGGTGCAACCGCAATCGCTGCTAGGTTGTTCCCGTGGAGACCGAACCTCTCTTCGAGGCGTTCTGGGCCGTCGCCCGCCGGCTGCGGCACAGCACCCGGGTGGCCCTGGAGCCGTGGAACATCACGCCGTCCCAGTCCCGGGCCGTCGGCGTGCTCGCCCGGCACGGCGAGATGCGGCTCAGCGCCCTCGCCGACCACCTGCGGATCGCGCCGCGCTCGGCCACCGAGGTCGTCGACGACCTGCAGCGGCGCGACCTCGCCGACCGCCGCCCCGACCCGGCCGACCGGCGCGCCACGCTGGTGGCGCTGACCGCCGCCGGCGCGGAGACGGCGGCCGCGATCCAGCAGGCGCGGGCCGCGGAGGGGGAGCGGCTGTTCGCGGTGCTCGACCCCTCCGACCGTGCCGCCCTGTCCCGCATCCTGCGCATCCTGCGCGACTAGAGCCGGGGTCGCGCCAGCCTCGCCACCAGGGCGAACATTCCCGCGGCGCACAGCAGCGTCACGTAGATGCCGTCCGGCACCGTCACGAGACCCATGATGTCCAGGGCGCCGACGCCGAGGAACGCCGAGAAGAACCAGACGAACGACACCCGCATGGTGTAGGCGAAGGCGTCCCGGACCTTCGCGCCGTTGTGGACCTTGTTCGTCCGGAGGGACTCCGCGAACTCGTCGGCCGCCACCGCCAGTGACGGCGCGTCGGTCACTCCGCGCATCGCCGTCTCGAACCGGGCGATCGCCTTGCGCGCCTTCTCGTGCCCCGGGTCGATCGCCAGTGCCCGACCGGCGGCTTCCCGCGCGGTGAGCGGCCGGCCGGCGGCGAACAGCGCCAGCGCGTACGTCACCTGCAGATCGGCGTCGTAACCGGCCATCTCCACGGCGATCTGTAGCCCGGCCACGGCGTCACCGACCCGCCCGTCCGCGAGCTGCGCCTCCCCGAGCCGGTTGCCGTACCGCGGATTCCCCGGATCCTGCCGGCACGCGTTCGCCGCGGTCTCGATCGCCTCCGCGTGATCCCCCGACGCGGTACACGCCTCACTGATCCAGAACAGCGACTCCGCCCCGTCCGGATCCTGCTGCCAGGCCGCCCACGCCGCGTGCATGGCGCCCCGGGCGTCACCGAGCTCCAGCCGGGCCCGCGCCATCCGATGCCAGGCGGGCACGTCTTGCGGTGCGCGCCCCACATGCGCGGCGAGCAGGTCGACGACATCACCGGCCCGCCCTCGGGCCAGCAGGTCATCGGCCTCGTCCAGAATCGTGCGTCCGGCGGGCGGGTCGAGAAGCGGCTGCTGAGTCACGCCGCCTAGATCGGTCGCGTCCGCGTCACTTCGCGGGGCGAGGGCGTTGCGCTCCGGTTGCGCTTCTTCTTCCTTCTCCTGTACGGGGACAGCGCCCGCACCCACCCTCATCGCCCGCCGCCCCGTGGCGCACCACACCTGCGGCCACCTTCCGCCGGCGCACTTCGCCGCCGGCCCCGGCGTGCCCTCACCCTCCCGTGGCCGCCGGCAGCCGGCAGCCGGACACCGCCCCGACAGCAGCGCCCTCAGCCGCCGGCCTCCGCCCCGACAGCAGCGCCCTCAGCCGCCGGCCTCCGCCCCGACAGCAGCGCCCTCAGCCGCCGGCCTCCACCCCACCGTCGTCACCGCCCAGCCGTAGCCCACGCACGTCCCCGCGTTCCAAGATCGCCCTGCTTGCGGGACCGGCGGCCGTAGCTCGGCGGGCCTGGGTGGCGGTGGTGCTACAGAGGGCCGCTCCAGCCCCGCACCGAGTGGACCCGGGCGGACTTCGGGTAGCCCGCCGGCGACGGGGCGGCCACCTCGAAGATGTCGATGAGCAGGAACAGCGGATAGGACGGCGCCTGCGGAAGGGAGCGCACCACCACACCTTCGCAGCCGATCGTCGTGGAGCCCGGACCCCACACGGCGGTCCAGGTGTGCGGGCGGGAAGCGTCCACCGGAACCGTCACCGAGGCCATGTCGGTGACCAGCCGGTCGTCGTGGTGGGCCTTGACCCCGGACCGGGCCACCGTGGATGACGGCCCCACCGCCGAGGCGTCGATCTCGAACAGGCAGATCTCGCCGGAGTCGCGGGGTGACAGGTGTTCCGTGCCGACCAGCCAGACCGCCAGCATGCAGTTCTCGTCCACGCTGGCGCTGACCGTGACGTCGACCCGGCCGGATGACGGCGCCCACAGCAACGAGGTGACCGACGGGGTCCGGACGGTGAGGCCGTCCGGCCGATGCCGATGCGTACCGGGATGGTTCCCGCTCTGGATGTTGGAAACCCGGAGTGGAGCGTCCTCCGGCCGCCAGTCGAGCTGGTCGGCGTCGATGCGCAGGCGCAGACCGTCGTCATCGAGGTCGTAGCGGGCGCGCGAGCGATCGGGAGTCGTCCAGTGCGGCAGGTAGTGATCCACCCAGCGGTCCGCACGGAGCGAAGCGGAACGGAAGTCGTCGGCGAAGTCCGGCGGGCGGGCCGGAGTGGCAGGGAGCAGCACTACTGCTGGAACCGTTCGAAGTGGACGACTTCCTCGAGCGGCCGCCGCTTCGGCTCCGACCAGCGGCCCTTCGCCGGGTATCCGAGCGGGATCAGCGCCATCGTCAGGGCGTCGTCGGGGAGACCGAGCAGCCCTCGTACATCCTCTTCGTGTCCGATGTGCAGAGTCGTCAAGGTGGCGCCGAGACCGTAGGCGCGGGCCGCCAGGATCAGGTGCTGCACCGCGCCGTAGATCGACGAGCCCAGCCGCGGGTTCGTCGACTTCGCGGCGCCCAGCAGCACCGGGAAGATCCAGACCGGGGCCTCTTCGAGGTGGTTCGCCAGGTGGTCGGCGGCGAGGAAACTGGGCTTGCTCATCGGGCCGCCGGCCGGCGCGTTCAGGATCTGCTCCCGCCGCGAGCCGTAGTGCCGCTCCCAGCCTTCCCGGTACCACTCGGCGATCTGCCGCTTCGTCTCCGGGTCGCGGACCACGATCCACGTCCAGAACTGCCCGTTGCCGGCGGACGGCCCGCGGATCGCCGCGTCCAGGATCGCGCGGATCACGTCGTCGGCGATCGGCTCGGTGGAGAGGTAGCGGCGGGCCGGCGTGGAGTGCAGCGCCTCGAGCAGCGGCAGTTCTTCAGGGTTCATGCCCGCCAGCCTACGATCTTGTAGGGCGCATCACGCGAGCGCCGTGCACCACGCGGACGGCGGCGATCCCGGTCAGCCACGCCAGGCCGGCGGTGTAGAACGGCGGCCAGTGGAACGGCTCGAACGTGTAGACGACGACCGCGGCGAGCGGCACCCACGGCAGGCGCAACGGCCACCACGGCACCCACGGCACCGCCAGGAAGATCACCGCGGCGATCACTGCGGGTATGCCGTGTTTGATGCATTCGTACACCAGGATCGCGGCCACGAAGAGGCCGGCGACTGCCCAGCCGACCCTCGGCGCGTCCACTGTTCCGACGGTACCGACCTCGGCCGCCGCCGCAGCTCACGTGGGTGATTCGCCCGCGTATCGACCACTCGGACGGTATCGCGACGGCCTGTCCGTGTACTCCTCCAGAGCATGCGCCAGCCACCCGGCGGTCCGCGCCACCGCGAAGATCGCCTCACCCGCGTCCGCCGGCATCGCGTGCCGCAAGGTGAGTGCCGCGAGCGCCAGATCGATGTTGGGATGAATGCCCGACCTGGTACGCATGACCGCCGCGAGTTGTTCCGTGACGTCCTTCGCCGGCCCGTCGATCAGGGATAGCAGCGTCGTTGCACGCGGGTCCCCCTCGGGGTAGAGGTGATGCCCGAAACCGGGGATGGTGCCGCTCGTCCCGGCCGCCCGCAGCCGCTCGGAGATGACCGCCACCGGATCCCGCCCGGTCACCGCGGCGGCGAGCAGCGGATGGGTGAGCGAGCTCGCCGCACCGTGCAGCGGCCCGTCGAGCGCTGCCAGCCCGGCGCTGACCACCGCGTACGGATGGGCCCGTGTCGAAGCGGCGATCCGCGCGGCCAATGTGGACGCCGCCATGTCGTGATCGGCGAGCAGCACCAGCGCCGCGTTGAGTGCCCGGATCGACTCCTCGGTCGGTGACTCGGCACTCAGCCGATACCAGAGCGACTCGGCCAGCGACATCTCCCCGGCCTTCCCCGCCGGCACGGCCGCACGCGCCGACCCGGCTTCTTCCGCCGGCACGGCCGCACGCGCCGATCCGGCTTTTTCCGTCGGCACGGCCGCACGCAGCGGCAGGGCGTGCACCATCGTCGACAGCAGGTGCCGGCCGGTGGCGACCACCGCCGCCGGTGTCGTGTCGAAGCGCAACGGGTCGGCGGCGGCCACCGCGGCGACCGTCACCCGCAGCCGATCGGTCAGCCGTGCCGTCGGCGGCAGCGGATCCGTCACCTGGCCGGCGAGCCGGATCAACTGCTGATCAACCGGGAACTCGATGTCGTCGAGATCGCCGGTCCAGAGCAGCGACGTCACGGCCTCGAACCGCCTCGTCCGCGCGAGCACGGTGGCGTCCCGCCCCCGGAAGTAAAGCTCACCCCTCTTGATCAGCGTGATACCGGTCTGAATCTCCGGGGTCGTGGTCCGCCGCCGCTTGGCGATGAACTCGTCGACATCGTGCTTCGCGAACAGACTGCCCTTCCCGTCAGCATTGCGAAGGCTGCGAAGCTGCCCACGACTGACATACGCATACACGGTCGCCGTCTTGACCCCGAGCCGCTCAGCGACTTCATCAGTGGTCAACAGCTGGTGCAGGTCATTCATGTGCGCAGAGTCCCTCGTCCGTCCCGACGCCGCCATGTCAACTCTTCAGCCTGTGGATATCTCGTGTTTCGACGACTTGTGCGGATCCTCTCATGTTGACCGAATCAACATTGACATCAAGTCGTGTTGATTTCAGATTGAAGTCATGTTGACTGTCAATCCAGGGCTTGCCGGTGTCGTCGCGTTCGACACCGAGATCGCTGAACCGGACCGTGATGGTGGATCGCTGCGGTACCGCGGTGTGGACATCCGGTCGCTCGCGGGCCACGTCTCGTACGGCGACGTGTGGGGGCTGCTCGTCGACGGTGACGTCGAGCGCGGACTGCCTGCGGCACAACCGGATGTGCTGCCCGTGCGGACCGGTGACGTGCGGGTCGACGTCCAGGCCGCCGCCGCGATGCTGGCGCCGCGTCTCGGCGCCCGGCCGCTGATCGACATCGCGGCCGGTGAGGCGCGGGACGACCTCGCGCGGACGTCGGCGATGCTCCTGTCGTACGTCTCCCAAGCCGCCCGTGGCGACGGGACCACCGTGCCGCAACACCTCGTGGACGCCGGGCGGACGGCCACCGAGCAGTTCATGATCCGCTGGCGGGGCGAGCCGGATCCGCGGCACGTGACCGCGATTGATCGGTACTGGATCTGTGCGGCCGAGCACGGCATGAACGCGTCGACGTTCACCGCCCGGGTCGTCGCCAGCACCGGGGCCGACGCGCCGGCCTGTCTCTCCGCCGCGGTGGCCGCCCTGTCCGGGCCCCTGCACGGGGGCGCGCCGGCCCGCGCGCTCGGCATGATCGAGGCGGTCGAGGGCGGGGTCGACGCGCGGACGTACGTGCGGCGGGTCCTGGACAGCGGGCAGCGCCTGATGGGTTTCGGTCACGCGATCTACCGAGCGGAGGACCCGCGTGCGCGCATCCTGCGGGAGGCGGCGCGGGAGCTGGGCGCGCCCCGGTACGAGGTGGCCCGCGACCTGGAGACGGCCGCGCTCGCCGAACTGCGCGAGCGCAAGCCCGACCGGGTCCTGGAGACGAACGTCGAGTTCTGGGCCGCGGTGATCCTGGACTTCGCCGAGGTGCCGGCCGACCTGTTCACCGCGATGTTCACCTGCGCCCGGACGGCCGGGTGGAGCGCGCACGTCCTGGAGCAGAAGTCGCTCGGCAAAATCATCCGCCCATCCGCCGACTACGTGGGGCCGGGGCAGAGGGACGCGGCGTCGGTCCGGGGCTGGCACACGGCGGAACGCCGTAACGGACGGATCGTCACACCGGCCTGAGGCGCGCGGGGCACGACCCACACTGTGTCCGACTTGGTGCTTTTGACGGGTATTCGAGGCGGGTCCGCCCGCATCCAACACTGGTGCAAAGCGGTTATCGGTGCAAAAGTCGCCGTATAACACACCTTTACGGTCGACGGCCGGAACGGCTTGCGGGTACCTCGCCCGTGGCCCTGATACACGCGGAAGGCACTCGATGGCTGTCACGCCGGGGGCACCCGACGACCCGCACACCCACCCGAACGACGCCACCCAGGTGTTCCCACGTCAAGAGCCTTCGTCGTACGCGGGCCGCCCGCCCCACGACCCTCGCCCGAACGACGTCGCCGGCCTGGCCGGCGGCGCTTCCGCGCACGACCCGCGCCCGCTCGACGCGACGATGGTCATGCCGCGGCGGGAGCGGCCGGCCTGGCGTGGCCCGGAACCGGCCGAGGCGGCTCAGAAGGCGCGGCGGCTGCGCAACCGGAAGATCGCCAGCATGGTGTTCGCCGCCACCGGACTGCTCGTGGTCACCTCCGGCGCCTGGGCGGTGCTCGGTTCCGGCCCCGGCGACCCCACGTTCGCCGGGGCGGTACCCACCCTGCCCGCCGCCCACATGTCAGCGAGCGCGGGCCCGGCCGCGGTGGCGCCGCTGCAGCCCGTCGGCGAGCCCACCTCCGGGGTGGCGCGTTCAGAAACGGTCACCCCGTCGGCGGCCCGAACCTCCGGAACGCCCCGGACGAAGCGCCGCACGCACGTGAGCGGAGCACCGTCCGCCTCGGTGCGTGCCTCGGCACGGGCGGCGGGCCGGAAGTCGGATGAATCCGGTATCACGCCGTCCGACGCCAGACCGCTGTCGGTCCTCGCCCCCGCCTCGGTGAGCATCGAGAGCCCTCAGGACGGCGAGACCGTCGAGGAAACCGTCACCGTGAGCGGCGAGGCAGAGGTCCCCGATGGGCACCAGGTCTACCTCCTGACCGGTTCCGATCAGGAAACGAGCACCTGCCAGGGTGAGAGCCACTTCGTCTGCGGCCCGGTGGCCATCGATGACGGCGAGGAGACCGTGCCACTCGCCGTCGTGGTGGCCCCCGAAGGAGACGCCGCCGCCGCCACCGCCCGCGATCAGATCACGGTACAGCGCACGGCCGACTGACGGAGACGCCGCGAAGCGGCCCGGACGGCGTCCCCTCCGCCGCCGCCCGGGCCGAGGCGAGCCGCAGCCCTCGGCGCCCGGAAGTCAGACGGTCACTTCGGACAGGACGGGCCTCACCAGCCGGGCGAACTCGTCGGGGCGTTCGATCTGGGGCATGTGCCCGGTGTCAGCGAACAGGTGGGAGCGGGCGTGCGGGAACGCCGCCCGGGCCGCCGCCAGGTGGGCGCAGGGGAGGATCCCGTCGCGGTCGCCCCAGAGGATCATGGTCGGTCGGGGGTGGGCGGCGACGCGGCGGAGGAGGTCGGTGCGCCAGGGCGCGGCGACGCCACGGAAGCCGCCCAGGGCCTTGGCGATCTCCAGGTAGACGGGAGCGAAGTCGGGCTGACGGGCGATTCTGATCGCCATCTCGACGCGTTCCGGGGTGACCAGGGCACGGTCGGCGAACAGCTGGCGTTCCACGCGGGGTGCGGTGCGGGCGTCGATGCGCCGGAGCAGCCGCCGGCCGATTCCCGGAACGGCGAGCAGGCGTAGCGCGACGGTCACCTCCTTGCCGAAGCCGGCGCTGTTCACCAGGGTCAGGGTGGAGACCCGATCGGGCGTGCCGGCCAGCATCGTCATCGCCACCGCGCCGCCCAGGGAATTGCCCATCAGATGTACGGGCCGCGTCTCGCCCAGCGCGTCCAGTGAACGCAGGACGCCGTCGGCCAGCACGCCGAGGGTGGTGGTCGCGGGGGAGCGTTGCGACAACCCGAATCCGGGCATGTCCAGGCTGATCACCCGGTATTCGCCGTCGAAACGGGGATGCTGCTCCGACCAATCCTCGAGGCTGCGCCCGATTCCGTGCAGCATCACCACGGGCGGCGCCTCGGCCGGACCGGACTCGTGGACGCGGATGCGGGTTCCCCGTACGTCGATGAACCTCATTTCTTGATCGCATCCCGCCGGGGGGTGGCAGCCGCCGCGGTGAGCGCCCGCACGATCCGCGCGTGGCCGACGGGAAGCAGCCGGGCCAGCAGGTCGGGCACCTTCGCGCTGGTGGAGATCAGCAGGCGGGCCTTGCGGGCGGCGACGGCGTGCAGGATCTGCTCGGCGGCCTTGTCCGGCGGATAGCTGAGCAGCGCGGCGAACAGTTTCCGATTCGGCTCGATCTCCGATTCGGGGACGTCGACGCCGACGAGCGCGCTCTCCGCGATCCGGGTGCGGATACCGCCGGGGTGCACGGTGGTGACCCCGATGCCGTTCTCGGCCAGTTCGGCGCGCAGCGATTCGCTGAGTCCGCGCAGCGCGAATTTGCTCGCCGCGTAGGCGGACTGCCCGGGCGGCGCGATCAGGCCGAACAGCGACGAGACGTTGACCAGATGCGAACCGTCGCGCAGGGCCGGGAGCAAGGCGTGGGTGAGCAGCATCGGCGCGCGGAAGTTCACGTTCATGACGGTTTCGAACTGCTCGACGGAGACCTGGTCGAAACGGCCGCCGAGCGCTATCCCGGCGTTGTTCAGCAGCAGGCCGATATCGCCGGCGGACCCGCGGATCTGCGTGGCGAGCGATTCCACGGTGGACCTGTCGGAGAGGTCGGCGACGATGGTCTGCACCGTGACGCCCGGATGGGCTGACCGGATCCGATCAGCGACCGCGGTGAGCCGGGGCGCGTCCACGTCGACCAGGACGAGGTTGCTGCCGCGGTGGCCGAGACCGTAGGCGAGGTGCTCGCCGATGCCGCTGGCCGCGCCGGTGAGCACTGCTGTCCGGCCGGCGAATCGATAGGGTTTCATGAGGCCACCTTGTCGGAGACGGACGCACGGGTGAAGGTCATGTCGCGGGTGACGTCGGCGCGCGGGGTGGTGAGCAGGTCCCGCAGGTAGTTCTGCCGGACGATCCACGGATCCCGGTCGCCCTGCCGGGGAAACTCGTCGAGGGCGCGCCGCACGTAGCCCGAGGAGAGGTCGATGAGCGGCCGCCCGCTGCGGACCCGGCCGGTGGGCGTGGCGGCGGCGTACCCGTGCCGGTCCAGGTGGTCGAGCAGTTTCAGCACGTACCGGTGCGACAGGTCGGCCCGCAGCGTCCAGGAGGCGTTGGTGTAACCGATGCAGTACGCGAAGTTCGGCACGCCGCTCAGCATCAGCCCGCGATAGGCGACGTGCCGCCCGACGTCGATCGGATCGCCGTCGACGGCGAGGGCCAGGCCGCCGACCGGCAGCAGCGACAGGCCGGTCGCCGAGACCACGACGTCGGCTTCGAGGACGGTGCCGGACTTCAGGCGGATCCCCTCGCTGACGAACGTGTCGATGTGGTCGGTCACCACCGACGCACGGCCGTTCGCGATCACCTGGAACAGGTCGCCGCCGGGGATCACGCAGAGCCGCTGGTCCCAGGGGTCGTAGCGTGGCTTGAAGTGCTCGTCGACGTACCCGGGGTTGCCGAGGTAGCGCAGCGCCATGCCGCGCAGGGCCTTGCGCACCAGCGTCGGCCGCCGCCGCGCGAGCTGGTAGAACGCCTGCGTGACCAGGATGTTCTTGGCGCGAGCGACCCGGTTCGCGGCCGTCGGCGGCAGCACCTTGCGGGCCAGGTCGGCGATCACGTCGCGGTCCGGAAGCGGGGTCACGTACGTGGGGGAGCGCTGCAGCATCGTCACGTGCGCCGCCTCGGCGGCCATGGCCGGCACCAGCGTGACGGCGGTGGCCCCGCTGCCGATCACGACGACGCGCTTGCCGGTGTAGGAGAGATCGTCGGGCCAGAACTGCGGGTGGACCAGCGTGCCGGTGAAGTCGGAAATACCCGGGAAATCGGGTCGGTGGGCCGTCGTGTAGCTGTAATAGCCGGAGCAGCTGTAGAGGAAATCGCAGGTCAGCACGCTCCCGTCGGCGGTGCGGACCGTCCACCGCGCGTCCGGGGTCGACCAGTCGGCACGCACGACCCGCTGGTTGTATCGGATGTTTCCGGTTATCCCGGCCTCGGCGGCCGTCTCCACGATGTAGCGCCGGATCGCCGCGCCGGACGCCAGCGCCTCCGGCTCCCGCCACGGGCGGAACGGATAGCTCAGCGTGAACATGTCCGAGTCGGATCGCACCCCGGGATAGCGGAACAGGTCCCAGGTCCCGCCGATCGCGTCCCGAGCCTCCAGGATCGCATAGCTGTCGCCGGGCCGCTGACGCTGCAACCGCCACGCCGCCCCGATCCCGGAGAGACCGGCCCCGACGATCAGGACATCGAAGTGGTCAGGCACGATCGCCCCCGAAACCGCGATCGCCCCCGATGTCGGAGTGGACTCCGAACCACGGCGGGGTCCCCGTACCGGAAAGGCGCACTCCGCCCCAAGGATCCGGCTCGCTCAGCTTGACCGGCGTCTCCCGGGAATCCACGACGAGGACCGCCGTGCGCAGCCCCCCGCTCACGCGACGCAGGAGATCGTCGTCCGGGCCGGTCCGCCCGGCCCACCGGAACCGCCCCTCGATCGGCTCGAACCGCGCCGACAATCGGACCGCGACCGCGATCTCTGCGTCCGCGAGGCGCAGCGAGGCCGGACCGCGGTACTCCTCCTCGTCAGTGCTCATGAGTCCTCCGTGGGAATCGTGAAGGCGCCCAGCCCGCCGGGGATGTCGGCCGCCCGCGAGATCCCCGAGATGCCACCCCAGAGGAACGTCGTCAGGTATTCGCTGAGCGCCTCGCGGCTGATCGGCTGCTGCTGCCGGAGCCACCAGTCGCCGACCGATTGGACATAACCCACCACGCCGTACGCCCAGGGCAGCGCGGCGCCGGAGTCCAGCCCGCGAGCGCGCAGCCGGTCGCCGAAGATCCGGGCGAGCCCGCTGGCGACGGTGTCCACCACATCGGCGACCACGTCCCGGTGCCGTGCGATGTCCGGCTGGTGCACGACGAACCGGTAGAGGTTCAGGTCGGCCTCGATCTGCGCGAGGTAGACGTCGATGACGGCGGCGACGACCGCGCGTTCCTCGCGGACGTTCGCGACGGCGGGGACCATCGCCTCCAGGATGATCCCGCCGGCCTCCTGGCCGACCGCGAGCCACAGCTCCGACTTGTCGGCGAAGTACCGGTAGAGCACCGGCTTGCTGACGCCGGCGTGCGCGGCGATCGCCTCCATGCCGATGTCCGGCCCGTGCAGCCGGATCGCCTCGATGGCCGCGGCGGTGAGCTCGGCCCGGCGCTGCTCGCGGTGGTGGTCCCAGCGGCCCCGGCGGCCATCGCCGCGTTTCGATGGGGGATTGACGGGTGGTGTGGCCGAGTTCATAGTACAAGAAGTAACTGTTACCGCCGGTAACGTCAAGCCCTCCGGAGGCCTTTCATGACGACCGACCGCGACCGCACCGCCACCCGGCTGCTCCGCTCGTCCGCCGAGCACTCCTACGACCCCGAGGTGGAGATCGACTGGGAGGCGCCGTTCGTCGCCGGCAAGTTCTTCGTGCCGCCGCACCGGTCCAGCCTCTACGGCACCGCGCTCTGGGACCGGCTCACCGAGGAGCAGCGCATCGAGCTCACCAAGCACGAGGTGGCGAGCATCGCCGGCCTCGGCGTCTGGTTCGAGACGATCCTCATGCAGCTGCTGATCCGCGACTACTTCAAGCAGGACCCGACGGCCGCGCACGCGCAGTACGCGCTCACCGAGATCGGCGACGAGTGCCGCCACTCGGTCATGTTCGGCCGCATGATCGCCCGCCTGGACACCCCGATCTACCAGCCGGTCGGCTTCAACCACTGGCTCGGCAAGTGGATCGCCGCCACCGGCAGCGGCCCGCGGATGTTCGCCGCCATCCTGATCGCCGAGGAGATCCTGGACACCCTGCAGCGCGAGGCGATGGCCGACGAGAACGTGCAGCCCCTGGTCCGGATGGTCTCCCGCATCCACGTCGTCGAGGAGGCCCGGCACGTCCGGTACGCCCGCGAGGAGCTGGCCCGGCAGATCCGCCGGGCGGGCCGGGGCCGGATCGTCTTCGACAAGCTGGTGATCGGCCGAGCCGCCTTCCTGACCGGCCGCCGCCTCGTCGACCCGCGCGTCTACCTGTCCGTGGGCATCTCCCCCGAGGAGGGCTGCCGCGCCGCCTGGGCGAACCCGTACCACCGCGAGACCATGCGCTGGGCCGGCGAGCGCGTCGTCACCTATCTCAAGGACCTCGACCTGATCGGCGGCCCGGGCGCGGCCCTCTGGCGAGCCTCCGGCCTGCTGGCCGCATAGGGGACGGGCGATGTGAGCGACGTCGCCCGGGTGCGGGACGGTTTCCGGCCGGTTGCCGGTGGCGGGGCGACGGATGGATGAGGGCGGTCCCACCCCGGCGGTGCGGAACCGGACGTTCGGTCCCTGGGCGGGCGGATCTTTCGCGTGTGAGATGGGCGCGACGGATTCGTACTGGGGAGACTGCTGTGATCGACGAGGCTCTGGTCGCCTACAACGCCGGCCGGGTGGACGGGGCCGCCGGCCACCGGGACCCGCAGGTGGCCGAGGACCCGGAGTTCGGCGCCGACTACCGGATCGGGCTGCTCGACGGGCGGATCGCCGCGTTCCACCTGATGACGGAGATCCGCCGGGTTCTGGGTGCGGAGGGCTCGCTCTTCGACGAGGGTGAGAGCTGAGTCACGCTGTGACCAGCGCATGATCAAGTCCTCACAACGGCGTCCCGCCGCCAAGTGACCGCCCGTTATCATCACGGAAACATGACATTGCCGGTCCCGAAACCAGGTCTTAGGACTCTTGCGGCGAGGCTCGTTCACGACGATGGAGACGGCACCCGTCGTGAACGGCGGCGAGAGTCCAGGATGGGGACCGGATGACCGAGGGCGCACTGGCCGGTTTCACCGTGGCGGTGACAGCGGAACGACGTCGCAGTGAGATGGCGGCGCTGCTGGAGCGGCGTGGCGCGCGGGTGGTGAGCGCACCCGCGATCACTATCATTCCGCTGATCGACGACGACGCGCTGCGGGCGGCCACCGAGGCGTGCATCGGGCTGGAACCGCACCTGGTGGTGGCGACCACCGGATTCGGGTTCCGTGGCTGGCTGGAGGCGGCCGAGGGCTGGGGTCTCGCCGAGACGCTGCGGGAGTCACTGCGCAACGCGAAGATCATCGCCCGGGGCCCGAAACCGTGCGGCGCGATCCGCGCGGCCGGGCTCACCGAGGACTGGGCGGCGAAGACCGAGGCCTCCGAAGAGGTGCTGGAACGCCTGCTCAGCGACGGGGTGGCCGGGCGGCGGATCGTGGTGCAGGAGCACGGCGAGCCGCAGACCGAGTTCGTGAACGCGCTGCGGGCGGCCGGCGCCGCCGTCGTCGAGGTGCCGGTCTACCGCTGGGCCATGCCGCCGGACGCCGCGCCGGTACGCCGGCTCACCGAGCAGGTGGCGGCCGGCCAGATCGACGCCGTGACGTTCACCAGCGCCCCGGCGGTGAAGGCGTTCCTGACGATCGCCGGGGACGCGGGCGCCGACGTCGGCGCCGCCTTCCAGTGCTCCACCCTGGCAGCGTGCGTCGGCCCGGTGACCGCCGCGCCCCTGGTCGAGCGGGGCATCCCGGTCGTCATGCCGGAGCGCTACCGGCTCGGCGCGCTGATCAAGACGGTCACCGACGAGCTGCCGAAGCGCGCGGTCCGGCTGCGCGTGGCCGGCTCCACCCTGGAAGTGCGCGGCCACGCCGTGCTCATCGACGACAACTTCCACGCCCTGGCCCCGGCGGCCATGGCGATCCTGACGTCACTGGCCCGCCGGCCGGGCGTCGTCGTGTCCAAGGAACAGCTCGCCGAGGCGTTGCCGCGGGGCAACGACGGGCACGCGGTGGACGTGGCAGTGGCCCGTCTGCGTGCCGCTCTCGGATCGGGGAAGCACATCGAGACGGTCATCAAGCGCGGTTACCGCCTGCGGGTGGACGACGCCGCCTGACGACCTGATCGGCCGGGATCGGACGAGATCCTGACGGAACGTACGGGAGAGCAGCGCTGCCGTCGTACGGGAAAAGGGCCTGATGCCTTGCCGGGCCCTGCCTTCTGCAAGCGTGTCGAAAAGCAGGGAGAAGACCCATGCCTGAAACCCTCATCGCTGTCGCGCACGGAACCCGCTCGCCCGCCGGCCGGCGGCAGATCGAGCAGCTGGCCGGGACGGTCGCGCGCCGGAGGCCCGGCCTGGATGTGCGGCTCTGTTACGTGGACGTCCAGGAGCCCAAGGTCGCCGGCGTCGTGCCGGCAGTGGAGAACGCCGTGGTGGTGCCGCTCCTGCTCTCCTGCGGCTACCACGTCCGGGTGGACATCGCCGAAGCCGTGACCGGAACCGACTTCCCGGTGACCGGCCCTCTCGGACCGGACCCGGTCCTGCTGGACAGCATGATCCGCAACCTTCCGGCGGACGCCGACGCGGTGGTGCTCGCGGCGGCCGGCTCGTCCGATCCGCTGTGGCGGGCCGATGTCGAAGGCGTCGCCGGGCAGCTGCGCCCCGATGCCGAGATCGGTTACACCTCGGGCGCCGGGCCGCAGGTCAAGGACGTGGTCGCGCGGCTGCGGCGGAACGGGAAGCGGAAGATCGCGATCGCCGCCTACCTGCTGGCCGAGGGACTGTTCTACCGCTCGCTGCTGAACGCGGGGGCCGATTCCGTGACGCCGCCGCTCTGTCACGACGACGCCGTGGCCGACCTCGTATTGCGACGCTTCGATGCCGCGCGTCTCACAACGCCGGTCGGGGCGATGTAGGGATTTCCTGACAACAGCGTCACCGCAATGCGTCTGAGCGGTTAACGGAGCGCCGCGAAGCTACTTCCTGTGACGGCGACCCAGACGCATTGCCCCTACTGCGCATTGCAGTGCGGGATGACGCTGACCCCCAGGATTCCCGGGGTTCGGCTGGAGCCGGCCGAGTTCCCCACCAACCGGGGCGGGCTGTGCGCCAAGGGATTCACCGCGGCAGACCTGCTGGACCACGCGGACCGGCTGCTGACGCCGCTGGTCCGCAAGGAGCCCGGCAACCGGGACAGTCCCCTCCGGGAGGCTTCCTGGGAAGAGGCCTACGGGTTGATCGCAGCGAAGATCCGGGAGAGCCAGGATCGATTCGGACGGGACAGCG
Source organism: Actinoplanes sp. OR16 (assembly GCF_004001265.1). GTDB lineage: Bacteria > Actinomycetota > Actinomycetes > Mycobacteriales > Micromonosporaceae > Actinoplanes. The sequence goes on from NZ_AP019371.1 coordinate 6,237,619, forward strand.
TCGGCGCGTTCGGCGGCGGTGGCCTGACCAACGAGAAGGCGTACGCGCTCGGCAAGTTCGTCCGTGTCGCGCTGCGGTCCTCGGCGATCGACTACAACGGCCGGTTCTGCATGTCGTCAGCGGCGACGGCGGCGAACCGGTCGCTGGGGATCGACCGGGGACTGCCGTTCCCGCTCGCCGACGTGGCCGAGGCCCGGACCGTGCTGCTGGTCGGCGCGAACCCGGCCGACGCGATGCCGCCGTCCATGCAGTACCTGGACGCCGGGCGGGCGGCCGGCGCGAAACACATCGTGGTGGACCCGCGCCGGACGAACACCGCCAACGGGGCCCACCTGCACCTGCAGCCGCTGCCCGGCACCGACCTGGCGCTGGCGAACGGGATGCTGCACATCGCCATCCGTGAGGGGTGGATCGACGAGGACTTCGTGAAGGACCGGACCGAGGGCTTCGCGGCGGTCAAGGCGGCCACCAACGCGTACTGGCCGGAACGGGTCGAACGGATGACCGGCGTCCCCGAGCGCCGGCTGCGCGAGACGGTCCGCCTGCTCGCCACCGAACAACCGTCCATGATCCTCACGGCCCGCGGTGCCGAGCAGCACAGCAACGGCACGGACACCGCGCAGGCCTGGCTCAATCTGGCGCTCGCGCTCGGACTCGTCGGCAAGCCCTACTCGGGCTACGGCACGATCACCGGGCAGGGCAACGGGCAGGGCGGCCGCGAGCACGGCCAGAAGGCCGATCAGCTGCCCGGTTACCGGCGGCTGGACGACCCGGCGGCCCGCGAGCACATCGCCCGGGTGTGGGGGATCGACCCGGACGAGCTGCCGCAGCCCGGCGTCTCCGCCTACGAGATGATCGACCGGCTCGGCACCGACGGCGGCGTCCGTGTCCTCTGGGTCCTGGCCAGCAACATCGCGGTGAGCGCCCCGCACAGCACGCACGTGATCGATCGATTGAAGTCCCTCGACCTTCTGGTCGTATCGGACATCTTCCTCTCCGAGACGGCGGAGCTCGCCGACGTCGTCCTGCCCACGGCGCAGTGGGCCGAGGAGGAGGGGACGATGACCAACCTGGAGGGCCGGGTGATCCGCCGCAGGATGGCGCTCCCGCCGCCGCCGCTGGTTCGCACGGACCTGCGGGTCATCGCCGACCTCGCCGAGATCCTCGGCCGCGGCGAGCACTTCTCCGCTGACCCGCGCACGGTCTTCGACGAACTGCGGAGGGCCAGCCGGGGCGGGATCGCCGACTACCACGGCATCACCTGGGAACGGATCGACGACGAGCAGGGCGTCTTCTGGCCCTGCCCGAGCGAGGACCACCCCGGCACGCCCCGGCTCTTCGCCGAGTCGTTCCCGCGGCCGGACGGCCGGGCCCGGTTCATCCGGGTCGAACACCGCGACGCCGCCGAGCTGCCGGACGGGACCTTCCCGTACGTGCTGACGACCGGCCGCAACATGCAGCAGTACCAGAGCGGCAACCAGACCCGGCGGGTGAAGGCGCTCACCGTGGCGCTGCCCGAACCCCGCGCCGAGATCCACCCCGACCTGGCTCGCCGGCACGGCATCGCCGACGGCGATCTGGTCGAACTCCGCAGCCGCCGGGGCGTCGCGACGTTGCGCGCCCGGCTCAGCGACGGCATCCGCCCGGACACGGTCTTCGCGCCGTTCCACTGGCCGGGCGCCAACGCGCTGACCAATCCGGCACTCGACCCCCACTCCAAGATGCCCGCTTTCAAGGTGTGCGCGGTGACCATCGCGCTCGCCGACACACCGGAAGGGACCACGACTCGATGACCCAGCGCCTTGTTGTCATCGGCAACGGCATGGCGGGAGCGCGTACGGTCGAGGAGATCCTCGCTCGTAACGGCGACTTCACCGTGACGATGTTCGGAGACGAGCCGTACGGCAACTACAACCGGATCATGCTCTCCAACCTGCTCGCCGGGGTGGAGACCGAGGACGGCATCTTCCTGAACGACCTGGGTTGGTACCAGGAGAACGGGATCACGCTGAACGCCGGCGTCAAGATCGAGAAGATCGACAAGGTCGCCAAGATCGTTCACGGCTCGGACGGCAGCCGGACCCCCTACGACAAGCTGATCATCGCGACCGGCAGCTACTCGTGGACGCCGCCGATGAAGAACGTGCACAACCCGAAGCGCGGCTACCACCAGGGCGTCTTCGCGTTCCGCACGCTCGACGACACCCGCTCGATGATCCGGTACGCCCGGGACCACGAGCGCGCGGTCGTGATCGGTGGCGGCCTGCTCGGCCTGGAGGCGGCACGCGGCCTGCAGAACCACCTGAGCCACGTGACGCTGCTGCACGCCATGGGTCACCTGATGGAGCGGCAGCTCGACCCGAAGGCCGGCCAGATGCTGCAGGCCAGCGTCGAGGGCAAGCTCGGCATCGAGGTGATCACCAACGCGATGACCAGCGAGATCCTCGGCAAGGACCGGGTCACCGGGGTCAAGCTCGCCGACGGCCGGGTCATCGACTGCGACGTGGTGGTGATCGCCGCCGGCATCCGGCCGAACACCCAGGTCGCCGCGGACAGCGACCTGCCGGTGGAGCGCGGCATCGTGGTCGACGACCAGATGCGGGTCGAGGGCGAGCGCGACATCTACTCGGTCGGCGAGTGCGCCCAGCACCGCGGCAGCCTCTACGGCCTGGTCGCGCCGCTGTGGGACCAGGCGAAGGTGCTCGCCGACCACATCACCGGGCACACCGACGTCGCCTACACCGGCTCGAAGCTGCACACCAAGCTGAAGGTCGCCGGCATCGACGTCGCCTCGATGGGCCTGATCGCCCCGGAGCACGACACCGACGAGGTGATCGTCTACAACGAGCCGAAGAAGGGCGTCTACAAGCAGCTGATCATCCGCGACGACGTGCTGGTCGGCGCGGTGCTGGTCGGCGACAACAGCAAGGCGGCGTCGCTGATCCAGGCCTTCGACCGGGGGATGGCCCTGCCGGAGGAGCGCGCCGAGCTGCTCTTCGACATCGGCGGCCCGGCCGGCGAGGTGTCGCCCGCCGAGATGCCCGACGACGCGCAGGTCTGCAACTGCAACGGTGTCAGTAAGGGCGCGATCTGCGGCGTGGTGAACCAGGGCTGCAAGACGGTCAGCGGCGTGATGGACGCCACCCGGGCGGGCAAGGGCTGCGGCACCTGCAAGCCCCTGGTCCAGCGGATCGTCGAGTGGGCCGCCGGTGGCGAGGTCGAGGAGGACCCGGCGGCCTCGTGGTACGTGCCCGGTGTTCCGATGCCCAAGCAGGAGCTGATGGCGGCGGTTCGGAAGTACGAACTGAAGAGTGTCTCCTCAGTCTTCGCCAAACTCGGGGGAGAGGAGGACGCCAAGAGCAAGATGGGCCTCGCGAGTCTCCTCAAGATGATGTGGGGAGCGGATTACGTCGACGAGCGCGACGCCCGCTTCATCAACGACCGGGTGCACGCCAACATCCAGCGCGACGGCACGTTCTCGGTGGTCCCGCAGATGAAGGGCGGCGTCACCACGCCGGCCCAGCTGCGGAAGATCGCCGAGGTGGCCGAGAAGTACGACGTGCCGATGGTGAAGCTGACCGGTGGCCAGCGCATCGACCTGCTCGGGGTTCCGAAGGAGCAACTGCCGGCGATGTGGGCGGACCTGGACATGCCGTCCGGGTACGCGTACGCGAAGAGCTTCCGCACGGTGAAGACGTGTGTCGGCTCGGACTTCTGCCGGTTCGGCGTCGGCGACTCCACGGCGCTGGGCATCGCCCTCGAAGAGCGCTACCAGGGCCTCGAGGGTCCGGGCAAGATGAAGCTCGCGGTGACGGGATGTCCTCGCAACTGCGCCGAGGCGTACGTCAAGGATCTCGGTGTCGTCGCGATCGACGGCGGCAAGTGGGAGATCTACGTCGGCGGCGCCGCCGGCGCCCACATCCGCAAGGGCGACCTGCTCACCACGGTGGGCTCGGCCGAAGAGGTCATCCGGCTGACCGGCCGCTTCCTGCAGTACTACCGCGAGAACGCCAACTGGCTGGAGCGGACGTACGCCTTCGTCCCGCGGATCGGCATCGACACCATCCGGGAGATCGTCGTCGACGACTCCGAGGGCATCGCCGAGGCGCTGGACGCCGCGGTCGAGGAGGCCGTGCAGGCCTACAAGGACCCCTGGAAGGAGCGGGCCGAGCCGGTCACGCCCGGCCAGTTCCGCACTTCCCTTCCCCTGACCGTTCTTCCCCAGGTTCCGGTGCGCTCATGATCTTGCAGACTTCCCAGAAGCTCGGCCCGCTGACCGACATCCCGCCCGGCGAGGGACGCTCCTACGCCGTCGACGGGCAGATGATCGCGGTCTTCCACCTCCGCGACGGCTCCCTCCGGGCGGTCGACGCGGTCTGCCCCCACCAGGGCGGCCCGCTCGCCGACGGCCAGATCGACAACAAGGTCGTCGTCTGCCCTCTGCACCTGTTCGCATGGGACCTCGCCACCGGGTGTTCCCAGTCCGGCCAGCCCCCGATCAACGTCTACCCGGTGCGGGTCGACGGCGATCAGATCGTACTGGGAGAGTAGAAATGACTGCTGTTCTCGAACGTCCCGCCGCGAAGAGTCTCTCCGGCCATTGGATCGACGACTGGCGTCCCGAGGACCGTGAGTTCTGGGACAACGGCGGCGCCGCCATCGCCAAGCGCAACCTGATCATCTCGATCTTCTCGGAGCACATCGGCTTCTCGGTGTGGACCATGTGGTCCGTGCTGGTGCTGTTCCTCGGTCCCGCCTACGGTATCGACCCGGCGCAGAAGTTCCTGCTCACCGCGGTTCCGGCGCTGTTCGGAGCGGCACTGCGCATCCCGTACACGTTCGCCGTGGCGAGGTTCGGCGGCCGCAACTGGACGATCATCAGCGCGTCGCTGCTGCTCATCCCGTCGATCGCGGCCGCGTTCATGATCAAGCCCGGCGTCGAGTTCTCGACCCTGCTGATCCTGGCCGCGCTCGCCGGTGTCGGCGGTGGCAACTTCGCCTCCTCGATGGCGAACATCAACGCCTTCTACCCGGACCGGCTCAAGGGCTGGGCGCTCGGCATCAACGCGGGCGGCGGCAACCTCGGCGTCGCGGTCGTGCAGCTGGTCGGCCTCTTCGTGCTCGCGGTCTTCGGCTCGGGCAGCCCGGGCATCGTGGCCGGCATCTACATCCCGTTCATCGTGATCGCGGCGGTCGCCTCGGCGCTCTGGATGGACAACCTCAGCCAGGCCCGCAACGAGAAGCGGGGCATGCGGGACGCCGCTCGTGAGGGCCACACCTGGATCATGTCGCTGCTCTACATCGGGACGTTCGGTTCGTTCATCGGCTTCGGGTTCGCTTTCGGCCAGGTGCTGCAGGTGCAGTTCGCCGAGCAGTTCAACACCCCGATCAAGGCGGCGTACCTGACCTTCCTCGGCCCGCTGCTCGGCTCGCTGATCCGCCCGCTCGGCGGCGCTCTCGCGGACCGTCTCGGTGGCGCCCGGGTGACGTTCGTGAACTTCATCGCGATGGCGATCGGCGCCTCGATCGTCCTGGTGGCGGCGCAGCAGCGATCCCTGCCGCTCTACATCTGCGGCTTCATCGTCCTGTTCGTGCTGAGCGGGCTCGGCAACGGCTCGACGTACAAGATGATCCCGGCGATCTTCCGCCAGAAGTACGCCGGCGACGACACGCAGGCCCGCCGCATCTCGGGCGCGGTCATCGGCATCGCCGGGGCGATCGGCGCGGTCGGCGGCGTCCTGGTCAACCTCGCCTTCCGCCAGTCCTTCCTGACCTACAAGGACGCCGACGCCGCGTACATCGCCTTCATCGCCTTCTACGCCCTCTGCGTCCTGGTCACCTGGGCGGTCTACCTCCGCCCCGCGGCCCGGGCGAAGATCGCCGTCTGACTCACCCTCTCCGGCCCGGGCGCGCTTTCCGCGTCCGGGCCTTTTCCTTTCCGGTACGACGCCCGCGCTGCTCTCGGCGTCCCTTCACACCGCGCGACACCTCCCCTCAAGATCACCCGTTCGTGACTGTGTGTCAGCTGAAAACGACCAAGAATGGCGATAGCGTGCTTCTTGTCCGAAAAAGCCCTTTCTTGTGGAAAGGTGATCCATGAACAAGTTGACGCGCACGTTCGTCATGACGGGCGTGGCGGTGGCCGCGGGAGTGACGATGGCCGCCGGCCCGGCAGCCGCCTCCACGGCTTCGCCGGCCGGCCCGTCCGCGGACACTGCTCGCAGTGCGGCCAAGCAGGACGCCCACCCGCGCCGTGAGCGGATCTACGACTACTACCGCAGCCCGCGGACCTGCCACAAGGTCGGCCGTGCCGGCATCTGGCAGGACCGCTGGGAGAGCTACCGGTGCTTCCCGGCCGGCGGCTTCCGCGGCGGCTGGGCCCTCAAGGTCTTCTACGGCTGGGGCGGCGGCCCCGGCGGTCACGGCCCGCACGGTCCCGGTGGCCACGGTCCCGGTGGCCACGGTCCGGGCGGTTTCCACGACGGCCCGGACTTCCACGACGGCCCCGGAAACTGGAAGAAGGGCCGCTAGGGAGTAGTCCCCTGCGAATGCCACAAGGCACGAAGGCCGCCCTTTCCCGGGGCGGCCTTCGCCCATTTGCGCCACACCCGTTCCCCTTTCCCGTCCGGTTTCTCGCCCCGCATCGCTGACGGTTCGGTCAGAGGCGGTGGCCGGCACGGAAGACGGTGTGGACGTTCTGGAGTGCGGTCAGGTCGTGGAGTGGATCGCCGTGGACCAGTAGCAGGTCGGCGTCCAGGCCGGCTTTCAGGCAGCCGGTTCGGGACGAGACCCCGCAGGCCTTCGCTGCCAGGGAGGTGGCCGAGGCCAGGGCGGCGGCGGGGACTCCGCAGGCCGCCAGTTCGGCGATGCTGCGGGGCAGGTAGCCGTGAGGTTTGGCCGGGTGGATGCCCGCATCGACGCCGCTGATCAGGGTGACGCCGGCCCGATAGAGCGCACCCACCTGCGCGCGCCGGCCCTCAGGAGTGAAACCGGCCTTGATCAGGCGGTCCGGGAGCACGGTGCCCGGCCGGACGTCGGCGCCCACCGTGGGGCAGACGACGATGCCGGCCGCCGCGATCCGCCGTACGAGCGCCGGCGGCGTGTCGATCCCGTCCGCGCCGAAGAAGCCGGCGTGCTCGATCCCGTCCACCCCCGCGTCGACGCACTGTTCGATCCCGGCTGTGGCGTGCGCGTGCGCTGTCACCGGCAGCCCCAGCCGATGCGCCTCGTCGACGATCGCCCGCATCTCGTCGTGGGTGAACTGGCAGGCCCGTACGTCGGTACCGGCCGTCATCATCCCGCCGGTCGCCATCACCTTCACCACGTCGGCGCCGCGGTCGGCCCGTTCCCGGACGGCCCGCCGGACCGCCTCCACGCCGTGCACCCCGCCACCCATCGACGCGCAGTGCCCGTCCGGCGTGGTGATCGGCGGCCCGGAGGCCACGATCGCGGGGCTCCGGGCGTTCACGGCGGGGTTGTCACGGCCGGCCACCGCGTCGTTCCGGTGGTCGACGACGGCGTAGTCGTGGTCGCCCAGGTCGCGGACGGTGGTGACGCCGGCGGCCAACTCGGTGCGGAGGCTGTCGGCGATGGTCGTGGACAGCTCGGCGCGGGAGAGGGACGGCATCCGGTCCAGAGCGGTGAGGGAGCTGTCGGCGCAGAGGTGGGTGTGGGCTTCGACCAGGACCAGGTGCCGCCGGGGAGGGAACGCTCGCCGTCGAAGGCCATGTCGGCGCGGATCGCGAAGCGCACTACGTTTGTAGTTTCCATCACTACGATGGTAGTTTCCGATTATGGGGAGCAGAAGGGACCAGCTGCTCGATGCCGCCATCGAGGTACTCGGAACATCCGGGATGCATGGGCTGACTCACCGCAGGGTGGACACGGCGGCGGGGGTGGCGCACGGGTCGTGTTCGAATCACTTTCGGACACGGGAGGCGTTGCTTGACGCTGTCGTGGAGCGGTTCTCGGAGCGGGAACGGCGGAACTGGGAAGAGATCGCGGTGCGCAGTGCGCCGCGGACGGCGGATGAGCTGGCGCTTGCCATGACGCTTTTCGCTCATGAGGCCACGACGACGCACCGGACGCTGACGCTGGCGCGGTACGCGATCCTCGTCGAGTCCGGGACGCAGCCGGCGCTGCGGGCGAGACTGCTGGCCACCGGTGCGCAGGTCAACGAGTGGTTCCACGTCTGGCTGCGGCTGGCCGGCTCGGACGACCCGGAACGGCACGCGCCGATCCTGATGAACCACTGGACCGGCGTGGTGCTGCACGAGCTGGCGATCCCGGACCCGGCCTTCGACCCCAGCGAGCAGCTGAAAGCCCTGGTCGCCGCCATCGTGGGAGAACGGGTGGGTACATGAACGCCTGGGACGAGATCATCGCGCTGCGGATCGCGGTCGCCGGCCTGCTCGACGACCTGAGCCCCGGCGAGTGGGACACCCCCTCGCTCTGTGCCGGCTGGACCGTGCGGGACGTGGCGGCGCATCTGACCCTGCAGCAGCTCGGCTTCCGTGATCTGGGACTGCTGCTGAAGGACCGGCAGCGCGACATGGACGGCATGATCCGGGAGATGGCGAAGCGGCGGGCGCGCGACTGGAGTCCGGAAAGGATCAGGGCGGACATCCGGGAGACGGCGCACCGGCGCAAGCGCAATCCCGGGGTCACGCCGATCGAGACGCTCACCGACCTGCTGGTCCACGGGCAGGACATCGCGATTCCGCTGAGCAGGTCGTTCCCGATGCCGGTCGAGGCCGCGACGGTCGCCACGCAACGGTGCCTGACCATGCGGATGCCGCCACCGCTGCCGGCGTCGAAGGCGCTCCGAGGACTACGACTGGTAGCCACCGACGTCGATTGGGCGCACGGCGACGGACCCGAGCTGCGCGGGCCGATCGGGGTTCTGCTGCTCACCGCGTGCGGCCGGATGGTGCGGTCTTCGCTGCTCAGCGGGGATGGTTTGGCGGTGCTGCGGCCGAGAGCGGGACGGTAGGCGTACCAGGAATGGGTCTTTGGACAGGGATCACACAGCGTAGGCAAAACATGCGGTCATAGCTTGATGCAGCGGTTCGATCGGGCCGCCGGGGGAGCCGGTCGGCGGACGCCTCCGTGTGTGTTCTTGGAGGCGTCATGGCCGAAACCAGACCGGCCCGTCGGGACCGCTACTTCGATCTGCTGCGGGTGCTGGCCATCGTGCGGGTGTCGGTCTTCCACATGTTCCCCTACGCCCTGCTCGAGCTGGTCTTCCCCTCGATGGGCGTGATGTTCGCGCTCGCGGGCTCGCTGATGGCGAACTCGCTGCAACGATCACCTTCGGTCATGACGGTGATCCGCGGCCGGCTGCGGCGTCTGCTGCCGGCCTACTGGCTGCTGGCGGTCGTCCTGGTGCCGGCGATGTTCCTGGTCGGCTGGGAGGAGCGCCCGCCGCTGTGGCACCTGATCGCCTGGATCGTGCCGTTCGTCGACCCGCCGACCAGCGGTTTCGGCATGCAGGCCACCGAGGTGCTCTGGTACCTGGTGACCTACCTGTGGCTGGTGACGCTCTCGCCGATCCTGCTGTGGCTCTACCGCCGGATGCGGCTCGTCGCGATCGTGGCGCCGGTCGTCGTTCTGCTGGTCCTCAGCGTCCACCCGATCTGGCCGGCGAACGAGAACTACCAGGAGGTGGCGACGAACATCCTGATGTACGCCTCCTGCTGGATGCTGGGCTTCGCCCACCGCGACGGATCCCTCAAGCGGATCCCGGGTCTGCTCGTGACAGTGCTCGCCGCGGTCCTGGTCACCGCCGGTCTGGCGTGGAGCTGGCAGCACCCGGACGCCGGCGGGATCAAGGAGATCCCGGTCGCCTACGCCGTCTACAACGCCGGATTCGTGCTGTTCCTGCTGCGCTGGTCGCCCAGCATGGAGTGGCTCACGAAGCGGCGCTTCCTGGACGGCTGGGTCACGCTGATCAACGCCCGCGCGGTGACGATCTACCTGTGGAACAACGTGGCGATCGCCCTCTGCTTCCCGGTCGGGGACGCGCTGGAGGTGTGGCGGCTCGGCGGTCTCTTCGAGATCGGGTACGTCGTGGTCGCGCTCGCCCTGCTGGTGAACGCCGTGCTGTTCTTCGGCTGGGTCGAGGACGTGGCGGCGCGCAAGAGGGCGCGGTTCCTGCCGTGGCCGGTCGGTTCTACCGAGCCGGTCGCCGGAGAGCCAGCGAAGTCCCAGCCTGATCTGACCGCGACAGTGGTGGCGCCGATGCCACTGCGTCCGGTGCCGGCACGGGCGACGGCGCCGGGGGCTCCCCACGGGCGGGCGGCGGTGCCGGTGCGGCACTGACCACCCAGCAGTGCCGGATGCCGCTCGTCCGCAGCGATCGTTCGGCACGGTTCATGGACCGGCGGCTTCCCGTGGCGACGGGGTAGCCGCCGGTCCGGTCCGCGTAGAGGGCCAGCAGGACCGCCCGGGCGGGTTCGATGCCGGGGAAGGCGCGCCAGAGAGCGGTGACCGTGGAGTCGAGGGTGTGGTCGCGGTCGCCGCCGAGGACGAGCAGGAAGTCGCCCGACACATCGGGACACGGCGGTCGCAGATCCGCTTGCAGGACCGGCCACAGTTCCTCGACCAGCGCCGGCACATCGAACACGGACCGGAGGTCGGCGCCCCGCGGCCGCTGCTTCACCGCCGCCGCCGTGCTGACCCCGTCGAACAGGTAGGCCGTCTGCCGCGCGAGCTCGGCCCGGCTCTCCGCGGCGTGCACGACGTTGGCGAACATCCCGACGGCATGCCGGCCGCGCAGCGTGCGCTTGACCGCCCGGGCCCTCTCGAACGCGTCGTCCCCGGTCACCGCCATCACCTCGGACGGGCCCGACGTCAGGTAGCGGTCCAGGAGGGCGCGGGCCAGCACGTGACCGTCGTCGGAGTACTCCGCCCAGAGGAACCGCACGTCGGCCGGAGTCAGGGTCCGCGTCTCCCGCCGGCTGATCCCCAGGCCGGCCCGGGCGATCACCCGCTCGGCCTCGCCGGTCAGTCCCAGGCGCAGGCAGTCGGGCTTGAGCAGCAGCAAGGCCTCGTCGGTGGTTATCGCCGGCTCCTCGGGATGCGGGGGACCTCCCATGGTACGAACCCCGGTTGTCAATCCGGTGGCGGAGCGGTGGTCGCTCGGGTGATCAGCCTGGTGGGCAGGCGCTGTGGCGGCGCCGGGTGGCTTCCGGTCAGCACCTCGACGGCGAGCCGCCCCTTGTCGGCGAGTGGCTGGTGGACGGTGGTCAGCGGGGGATCGGTGCGGTTCGCCTCGGGCACGTCGTCGAACCCGATGACGGACAGGTCGTCCGGAACGGCCACGCCCACCGCCGCGGCCGCCATCAGCACGCCGCGGGCGAGTTCGTCGGTCATGGCGAGGATCGCGGTGACCCGTTTCGCGGGGGCGGCGGCCAGCAGGGCGCGGGCGGCCGGTACGGCGTGTTCCGGGGTGCCCCCGCCGCACTCCCAGATGGCCGGTGGTGTGCCGAGCGGCGCCAGGTATCCGGCCAGCCGTTCCCGCGCCACCTGATAGGTGGTCGCTCTCAGGCGGTCGCTGCTGACCGGTCCGCGGTGGTCGCCGGGGGTGAGCCGGTCGACGAGGACGGCGATCCGCCGGTGGCCCAGGTCGAGCAGGTGACGGGCTGCCTGTTCGGCGCCGCCGCGGTCGTCGACGCCGAGGTACGGCCAGTCGTCGCCGGCCGGGACCGGCTCGTCGACGACCACCAGGGGGAGGTTGCGTCTGCGGGCGGCGAGGAAGCCGGGATGGTCGGCGGTGACGGAGTAGACGATGAAACCGTCCACGATGGCGGTCCGGACGGTGTCCGCCAGGTGCGGGCCGGGAAGCAGGGTCAGCCCCTGCGCGGCGGACCGGCCGGCGACGCCCCGCAGGAAGAGAAGCGCGGCGGGGTCGGTCAGGGCGTAGGCCAGATCTTCGTCGAAGAGCACGCCCAGCGCCCCGGACTGCCCGCGCACCAGCCCGGCGGCGAGCGGATCGGGACCCTGATATCCCATGCCGGCCGCGGTGTCGAGGATCCGCTGCCGCAGCTGGTCGCTGAGCTTGCCGGGCCGGTTGTACGCGTTCGACACGGTCGTGTGCGAGATCCCCAGCGCCTGGGCCACATCCCGGAGAGTCACCATCGTCGCAGTTTACCGGTAAACTTCCGGTGGTTGACCGGTAAACCAGGAGGCGGAATGAACGCGCGGATCGCGGTCACTGCCACGTTCGCTGCCAACGGCGTCCTCTTCGGGACCTGGGCCCCGCGTATCCCGGCGGTCCAGGAGGCGCTGGGACTCGACGACGCGCGGCTCGGGCTGGCGCTGTTCGCCCCGGCGCTCGGATCGGTCGGCTCGATGCTGATGACCGGCCTGCTCGTACGGCGGTTCGGTGCCGGCCGGGTCACCGGCGGCGCGCTGACGGCGTTCTCGCTGAGCCTGCCGCTGATCGGGCTCGCGCCGGCGCTGCCGTGGCTCTTCGCCGCGCTGCTCGTCTGGGGCGCGGCGATGGGCGCGCTCGACGTCGCGATGAACGCCGCCGGATTGGGGGTGCAGCGGTCGTACGGCCGCCCGATCCTCTCCGGCATGCACGCGGCACTCAGCGCGGGCGGCCTGGCCGGGGCCGTGGCCGGATCGCTCGCCGCAGGTGCGGGCGTGCCCGTGCGAGCCCACCTGATCGTGGCCGGCCTCCTGGGCCTGGCGGTGGCCGTGGCGATCCGGCGGACGCCGATCCCGGAACCCGTCGGAGCAAAACCGACAAAAGGTGTTAATAGAAAGCCGTGGACGCTCGGCGGCCTCGCGTTCGCCGGCCTCCTCGCCGAGGGCGCCGCCGCCGACTGGAGCGCCGTCCACCTGACGGCGCTCGGGGCGGGCCCGGGGCTGGCCGGTGCGGGTTTCGTGGCCTTCAGCATCACGATGACGGCCGGGCGTCTCGTCGGGGATCGGGTCGTCGCCACGGCCGGTTCCGTGCGTACGGTCAGGATCGCCGCCGCGACCGCCTCGGTGGCTCTCGCCGCGGCACTGCTGATCGGAACCACCTGGTCCGCGATCGCCGGTTTCGCGGTGCTCGGCGCCGGGCTGGCCACCCTCGTCCCGGTGATCTTCACCGCCGCGGCCCAGCGCAGCGACGCGCCGGCCACCGCTGTCGCCGCCGTCTCCACCTGCGGATATCTGGGATTCATCGCGGGTCCGCCGCTGATCGGCGCCCTCGCCGGGCTGATCGGCCTGGGCGGCGCGCTGTGGCTGGTGGCGGCGCTCACCGCCACGGTGGCGGTCCTGGCGCCGGCGGTCCGCAGGCCCCCGAGCCGCGCCACCGCGCCTCTGGTGAGTTAGGCTCACCTAACTGGAAGGAACAGGTGGAAATGGCGCAGCCGGAATCGCTGGCGGAGTTGCTCAACGGGCGTCGGGCGGCGGTCGACGCGTCGCTGCCGCCGATCGGGTTCGTCGCCGGCTATCTGATCGGCGACTCGTCGATCTGGGCGGGTGTCGGGGCCGCGGTGGCGTTCGCCCTGGCGCTGTCGGTGTGGCGGATGCGGCGTGGTGACAAGCCCCGCGCCGTGGTGATCGGCCTGCTCGGCGTCTGTGTGGCCGGGCTGATCGCGCTCGGCACCGGCCGGGCGGAGAACTTCTTCCTGCTCCAGCTGCTCAGCAACGCCGCCTCCGCGCTGCTCTGGATCGTCAGCATCGTGGTGCGCTGGCCGCTGCTCGGCATCGTCGTGGGCACCGTGCTCAAGCAGCGCACCCGCTGGCGGCGCGACCCGGCCCTGGTCAAGGCGTATTCGCGGGGCAGCTGGGTGTGGGTCGGTCAATACGTCGTCCGCGTCGCCGTCTTCGTGCCGCTCTACGAGGCCGGCCGGGTGGCCGAGCTCGGCATCGCCCGGGTCCTGCTGAGCTGGCCGCTGGTGGCGGCGTGTCTCGCGGTGAGCTGGTGGGTGATCCGCCGCAACCTGCCGGAGGGCCACCCCGGACTCCGCCACCCGCGGATCCCCGATCAGGCCACCGCGGTCCGAGCCACCGCCTGAGCCTTCTTCTGCTCGTAGAGGCGGGCGTCGGCGACCACGTACAGCGCGTCGAAGTCGTCGCCGTCCGGGCCGGCCACCGCCACGCCGATGCTCGCGCCGGTCCGCTCGGCGAGCGCGTCCCGGACCGTTGCGGCGATCGCGTGCGCGTCACCGTCCACCAGCGCGACGAACTCGTCGCCGCCGAGGCGGCCGACACGGTGCTCCGGGCGTACCGAGGAGAGAAGCGTCCGGGCCACCCAGCGCAGGAGATCGTCCCCGGCCGCATGGCCGTGCGCGTCGTTGAGCTGCTTGAAGCCGTCGAGGTCGATGACGAGCAGGCCGGCGCCGGGGGAGGCGGTGAAATCCTCGGCGAAACCGCGCCGGTTCAGCACTCCGGTGAGCGCGTCGACGCTCGCCGCCCGGGTCAGCTTGCGGCGCTGATCGGCGGCGGCCCGGCCCTGCACCGCGCAGGCGACGGCGGTGGCGGCCGTGCCGAGCAGGTTGATCGTGACGTACCAGAAGCCGGGGTCGCCGGCCAGGATCGCCACCAGCACGTACAGGCCCCCGGCGGCGACCGCAACCGGCGCCGCGACGACCGGGCGCATGCCGAGCATCAGCAACGGGATGGAGAGCAGCATGCCGACACCGAGCGGGCTGTCCACGCCGCCGTCGAGCGCGGCGATGGCGGCGCAGCTCAGGAACGAGCTGGCCGCGTAGGCGAGCATCAGCGGCCGGGCCATCCGCGTGCGGCTGAGCCAGTCCGCGGCGGCCACGACGGCGAGTCCGGCGGCGAAGCCCCAGACGCAGATGGCGATCATGGCGGCGCAGTGGTGGTGGCCGGTCCGGAAGAACATGACGTAGACGAGGGCGACGGCGGTCTGTGCCATCGCCATCCAGCCGGGGTCGGCGATCGAGTGCCGGCGTCGTTCCCGCGTCTCGACGGTTGCCGCCGGGCCGTTCTTCGTGGCCTGGGTACGCGCGAACGCCACCTGTTCCGCGCTGGCGGCGATCTTCGTCTTGCCTGATTTGTCGCGATAGAGGCTCGCATCCGCAACGGCGAAGAGGTCCTCCGCCGCGACTGCCGGAAATGTCGCGTAGCCGAGGCTGGACGGCGTGGCCTGATCCAGTCGCGCACGCAGCCCGGCGATGCCGCTCGTGGAGGGCAGCAGCAGCGCGAACTCGTCACCTCCGAGCCGCCCGGCCACCCCGGCGGCCCGCACCGAAGCCCCCGCCCACGCCAGCAGGTCATCCCCGGCCTGGTGCCCGTACGTGTCGTTGACGCTCTTGAAGTGATCGAGGTCCAGCAGAACGAGCGTGAAGGGCTTCCCCTCGGCGACCGCCGCGGCCAGCTTCTCGTCGAACCCGCGCCGGTTCAGGCACCCGGTCAGCGGATCGGTCCGCGACGTGTACGCCAGCCGCCGCCGCAGCGACGACAGCACCGCCGAGTGCCGCAGGCAGAGCAGCGCCGCAGCGCCGAAGGCCAGGGTGTGGACCATCGCGTATCCGGGCGGCGCCGGATCCCCGTAGATCACCAGTGAGCCGTAGGCGACCGCGCTCGCCGCCCAGAACACGACGAACACCGGCGGCTGGAGCACGATCGCCAGGAACACCGAGGTCGCCGGCACCAGCGTGCCCAGCGGCCCGGCCACCCCGCCGTCGAGGAGGCCGAGCACCGTGTCCCCGGCCAGGTTGGCGGTGACGCTGGCGAGCAGTGGCAGACGCCAGAGCCGGGACGCGGTGAGCCGGGTGGCGGCCAGCCAGCCACCGGTCGCGAAGGCGAGCATGATCAGGGCGACGGCGAGCATGAGACGGCGGTGCTCGCCGTCGTGCCACGTCGCGACCGTGTACGCGCCGCAGAGCAACGGCGGGATGAAGCCGTAGGCGGCGGCGACCCGGATAGCGCGCTGCCGCCACTGGTTCATGAGCGCTCTGATCGGCGACGGTGACGCTGAGTTGAGGTTTGCGCCGCTTGAGCCGAGGTTTGCCAAGGCCCTGTACCGTGCCCGCAGCGCGCAGCGCATCAGAGATCATCATTGCCGGGGGTGAAGTCCCGGCCCGGCGGAAGAGGGCCCGTGAGAAGACAACGTGCGGGGGCGGTGACAGTGGCGGCCGCGATGCTGCTGGCCGGCTGCACCTCCGACGAGGAACCGGCCCAGACGCCCGGCCTCGCGGAGCGCGGCACTGTTCTGACCACGGTGAAAGCCGAGCGGCAGGACCTCGTCAACAAGATCAGCCTCGCCGGGAAGGTCGCCATCGACCCGGTCTTCGGCGTGGTCGCGCCGATCGGCGGCGAGGTGCGGTACGTCCAGCGCACGCCCTCGACGAAGCCGGCCGAGGAGGCCCGCTGGGTCGCGACGGTCTGGAAGAACGGCCAGCCGCGCGAGGTCACCATCCCGAAGGGCTCGATCATGGCGGGCCGGTTGATGGAGGACCGGTCGACGGTCGCGAAGGGCATGCCGATCGTGTCGGCCCGGCACTCCGGGTACGGCATCGTGGCCGACATCGACAGCGCTCAGGCGTACCGGATCTCGGGCGCCGTCTCGAGCGTGACCGGTCAGATCAAGAACGGTCCCGGCCCGTTCAAGTGCAAGCCGAAGGGCACCATCGCGGCCCTCCCGGCCGGCACGATTCCCGAGCCCCCGCCGACGACCGCGCCCACCACCGGTGCCTCCGGTGCGCCGGTCGCGCCCGTTCAACCGGTCGAGGAGGCTCCGGCAGCACCGGGCTCGGAAGCCACCGGCCTGCAGCTGGTCTGCACCCCGCCGACCACCGTCACCCTGATCAACGGCGCCGACGTGACCCTCGAGGTCGTCACCGGCAAGGCCTCGGACGTCATGGTCCTGCCGGTCGAGGCGGTCGCCGGCACGCAGGGCAAGGGCAAGGTCGATGTCGTCGACGACAACCAGAACCGCAAGACCGTCGACGTGACCCTGGGCCTGACCGACGGCAAGGTCATCGAGATCAAGAAGGGCCTGACCGGCGACGAGACGATCGCGATCCCGGGCCCGAACCTGCCGACCGCCGATGCGCAGCCGGGGCAGGGCGGATGAACCAGCCTCTGATCCACCTGGACGGCATCACCCGTGTGCTGAAGGGCCAGGAGCAACCGCGCACGATCCTGGACGGCGTGAGCCTCACCGTGCACGCGGGGGAGAGCGCCGCCATCGTCGGCCGTTCCGGCTCCGGCAAGAGCACCCTGCTGAGCATTCTCGGACTCTTCGACCGGCCCGACTCCGGTAGCTATCTGCTGGCCGGCGAGGACATCAGCCGCCTGCCGGAACGCAAGGCGGCGAAGCTGCGCAGCTCGCACTTCGGTTTCGTCTTCCAGCGCTTCTTCCTGCTCAAGCACCTGACCGCCGCGCAGAACGTGGCGATGGCGCTGGTCAACGGCCAGGGCTGGCTGCCCCGCCGGCAACGCCGTACCCGGGTGATGGAAGCTCTTGATCAGGTAGGCATCGCGCATCTCGCGAAGAACCGCCCGACCAAGATGTCCGGTGGCGAGCAGCAGCGGGTGGCGATCGCCAGGGCCCTGGTCCGCGACCCGCGGGTGCTGCTGGCCGACGAGCCGACCGGCGCCCTGGACACCGAGACCGGCGCGGCCGTCATCGACGCGCTGTCGGCGGCCACCCACCGGGGCTGCGCGCTGATCCTGGTCACCCACGACCGCGACCACGCGGCGCGGATGGGCCGCACGCTCAGCCTGGTCGACGGGGTACTGACGTGATGCGGCTGTCGGGGCGGTTCCGCTCCTCCCTGATCATCGGCCTCCAGGGCATCCGGGCCCGAAAGCTGCGCACCCTGCTCTCCATGATCAGCCTGTTCCTCGGTGTGCTCGCCGTCGTCACCGTGCAGGCCGGCGCGAGCATCGCCGAGCGCGCGCTGATGTCCGACGTCGAGCTGCAGTCCGGCTACGACGGCACCGTGGTGATCGACGTGATGCCGCACGAGAAGTCCCCGGATATCGTCTCCGGCACGCTGAACGGCCGCGACGACGCGGTCAGCCTGATGAACGTGCAGGCGATCATCGGTGAGCCCGGCGTCAGCCCGATCAACCCGGGGGCGTCGCCGTTCGACCAGGCCGGCAGCTGGGGCGGCACCGAGGTCTGCGACGACGCCGGCAACTGCGTGCCCGGGCCGCCCACCGGCGAGGCCATCGAGATCCTGCTCACCGCGGTGAAGGGCGACCTGCTCTCGTTCCGCCCGCTGCGCCCGGTCTCCGGCGACTGGCTGACGTCGGGCACGGTCCCGGCGATGGCCCCGAAGATCGTGATCAACGAGGAGGCCGCGAAGGGTTTCCGCGATCACCGGGTGCCCGCCGAGATGCGCGTCCGCGGCGCGAAGGCCAACATCACGCCGCAGATCGCCGGTGTCGTCCACGACGGCGACTACCAGCCGCGCGCCTACGTCCGCCAGGACGAGCTGACCAACTGGCTGCCCGCCGGCAGTCTCGTCGATCCGAACTACGGCTACGGCATCACGGTCATGACCGTCGGCGGCAGCCCGGTCGAGCAGGTGCTCACCACCCGCTTGAAGGGCGCCGGCGTCGAGGCCTACGTCAACGTCGTCGAGAACCGCAAGCAGATGGAGAAGCAGCTCATGCTGATGCGGCTGATCTTCCTCTCGATGGCCGGCCTGGTCCTGCTGATCGGCGTGGCGGGCATCCTCAACGTGGGCCTGGCGACCGTCGGCGAACGCGTCGAGGAGTTCGCCCTGCGCCGCGCGGTCGGCACGCCCCGCGCCCTGCTCGCCGGGATCGTCCTGGCCGAGACGATGCTGACCGGCCTGCTCACGGCGGCGGCGGCGATCGGCGCGGGAGTGGCGGGCCTCAAGGTGGTGTCGATGGTGATGGGCGACTCCGAACCACTGCTCGCCAACGTCCAGTTCCCCTGGGACGCGGGCGTGGCAGGCATCATCGCGGGCCTGATCGCCGGCATCCTCGGCGGCTTCATCCCGGCCATCCGCGCCGCCGGCATCCCGATCGCCACGGTCATGAGAGCCTAGATCTCGCAGCGGGGTGGGTGGTGCAGACCGCTGCTCACGCCGAGGGCCCGGCGCGGGTTCGCTTCGCTCCCGCGCCGGGCGGCCTGCGTGAGTGGTTGCGCCCTTTTTCTCTCAGTCCGCGATCAGGCAGCGGAAGGCATCGTCCACTGTCTATCTTGTCGGCGTGGAAACCCTGTATGCGCGGACCGTTCCCGCGGCGGTCGACGCCCTCTACCGCGTGATCCTGTCCGACGACCGTCTCTCCCCGTACTTCGCCGGCGTCGACATCGGCCACCTCAAACAGCACATGACGGCGCTGCTGACCCAGGTCCTCGGCGGCCCCTCGGCCTACGCCGGCCGCGACCTGCGAACGGCCCACGCCCGCCTCGCCGTCACCGCAGCCGACTACGACCTGGTGGGCGCCTACCTGATCGGCGTCCTGGCCGGTCTCGGTGCCGACGACGACCTGCTGGCCTCAGTCCGGGCGGTTCTGGCCGCCACCGCCCCGGACATCGTTCACTGAACTCCCCATACCCGGTGCCCCACGGCGATCGACTCCCCGGTGATCGCCGCGGCGTGTGACGACACCAGATAGGTCACGAGAGCCGCCACCTGCTCCGGCGTCGAATCCCCGCCGGCCGCCGGCTCGACGGTGTCCCTCGGGGTGGCCGTCACGATGGCCGGGTTGACCACATTGATCGTCACTCCCGACCCGGCGTACGCGTCCGCCAGCGCCTTCGAAGCCGTGATCACCGCGCTGTTCCGGACCGTCCCCACGACGGTCCGCGTGGTGAACGCGTTCTGCCCGCTGATGTTCACGACCCGCCCGAATCCGCGGTCCCGCATCCCGGGCAGGAGCGCGTGCATGGTCCGCAGGTACCCGATGGTCTTGGCGTCCACGGCGGCGAGAATCTGCTCGGGATCCTGATCGAGCGCGGGATCGAGGGTGTGGGCGGGAGGGGCGGCCGCGTTCACCAGGATGTCGACATTCCCGGCTTTTCCGATTTCTTCGGCGGCCGCGGTGACGGAATCCTGGAGTCGATTATCCAGCGCCACCGTCGAGGACGCTCCAAGGTCGGCAGCTGCGGCATCCAGTCTTCCCTGGTCACGACCCGCCAGCACGACCGTGGCCCCTTCGCGCAGCAGCGAAGCCGCGACGGCCCGCCCGATCAATCCGCTGCCGCCGACGATCAAGGCCTTACGCCCAGCGATTCCGAGATCCATACTGCTGATTCGATCATATGGTGAACGGGTAGTGACACTTCGGCGTCACGAGCCGCTGACTCATATGACGGGATGGCCGGATGAAGAGGAGCAGCTGATGACAGTGGAGACATCCCAGGTCCCTGCCACCGCCCGCCGCGTCATGGCCGTGTTGCTCTGGCTGGCGCTGGCCGTGATCGTGGTGATCGCCGCGGTGAACACCTGGATCGCCTTCAGCTCCGGCGACCCGATCATGGGCCTGGCCGCCCTGATCGCGGGAACCGCCCCGGTCCTGCTGGCGATCCTCGTGCGCCGGCACGACTGACGTTATGGTGTGCCGGTGAATCGCACCGCCGTGGTCACCGGAGCATCGTCGGGCATCGGCCTCGCCACTGCCGCCGCCCTGAGCAGCCGTGGCTACCGGGTCGTCGGCACGAGCCGCAACCCGGACGCGCTGAAGCCGGAACAGAAGGCCCCGGGTGTCGACTATGTGGCGCTCGACCTCACCGACGACACCTCGATCGCGTCCCTTTCGGACCTGCTGGCCGGCACCGACGTGCTGGTGAACAACGCGGGGGAGAGCCAGTCGGGCCCGCTCGAGGAGTTGCCGGCCGACGCGCTGCGCCGCCTCTTCCAGGTCAACGTCCTCGGCCCGGTCCAGCTCGCCCAGCTGGCCCTGCCCGGCATGCGCGAACGCCGTCACGGCCGGGTCGTCATGGTCGGCTCGATGCTGGCGTCGTTCCCGCTCGCCTACCGGTCGTCCTACGTCGCCTCGAAGGCGGCGATCAAGGGTTTCAGTAACGGCGCCCGCCACGAGTATTCGCCGTACGACGTCTGGTTCACCACCGTCGAACCCGGCTCGATCAACACCGGCATCAGCGAGCGCCGCACCAAGTACATCGCACCCGACTCGCCGCACCGGGCCGAATTCGACAAGATGCTCACCGCGCTCGACCACAACGAGAGCCGAGGCATCACCGCCGAACAGGTGGCCGCCACAGTGCTCAAGGCGATCGAAGCGCCCCGCCCGAAGCAGCTCTACGCGGTAGGCAGCAACGCCCCGGCCGTCTTCGCCCTGCGCCGCCTCCTGCCCGCCTCCCTGGTAGCCAAGGTGACCCACCGCAAACACAACCTGACCCGATGACAGTGCTCCCGGCTTCCGGGGTGTCGTGACTCCGTGTCCGTGTCCGCGCTCCGGCGTGCCGCGAATCCGTGTCAGCGCTCCGGCGCTCCGCGATCGACCTGGTCCGGGGACCGTCCGATCGCAGTCACCGTCATCCGGCCTGATTCCGCTACGATCGCCGTCCATGCCCATCGACGCGCCTCCGCGCAAGACCCGTGAGCGGGACCTGACCGGCTGGATCGTCACCCCTATCGCCACCCTCGTGATCGTCCCGCCGCTGACCCTGATCCTCGCCGTGATCACGCTGACCGGCACCCAGGCCCCGGCGATCTGTCACGACGTGGCGACGGCGAACGGCTGCGAAGAACGCACCCTGGGCCTGATCGGCGAACACGTGGTCCTCTTCCTCGCGCTGTGGCTCCTCCTCTGGGCCCTGCCCTGGTGGCGTTCCCTCCGCGCCTGGCGCACAGCCCTGGCCGTACTGGCAGCCGCAGCGCTCCTGGCCGCCCCGCTACGCATGTCCGCCGACGACAACCCTTCCGACGGCAGCCCCTCCGGCGACCAGCAGACGACGATCACCACCAACCCGAACTGAGGCCCTGCTCGCCACGGGGCCCGCTGCCGGGCTAAAGGATCGCCCGGAACTCAGGCCACGTCCCCCAGAACCGCTCCACCTCCTCGATGATCGGCTGAAGGGTGGACGCGATCTCCCGCGGAACCGGGGTCCCGTCATCCCACCGAGGCGCCGATGGCAGGTAGTACAGCCCACCACGGACCCCGGGATCGACACCCAGCGTGATCACGTGCCCGTCCACCTCGAACTGCCGAGCGAACCGTCCGTGGCTGCGCAGAATCGCCCCCGAGTGATGTTGTGCCTCTTGGCGCTGCAGTTCCCGGACCGTCATGATGCCCTCCTCGGTAGGCCGGTGTGACCCCGGCAACAGTGAATACGCCGAACCCGAGTAGGTCGTTCATCACGCACAGTGAACTTTTCCACAGTGGAGATCGACCTGTGCCGCAGGGTTCGCCCGTGCCGCCCCGTCGCAGTCCAAAAGGTTGACGCTTCAACTATTGGCGGCTACTTTTCTCGGCGTGCCAACCGCAGCCGCTGCTGAAACACCCGTCGTCGCCCGTGCCGGATCCCCGGACCCCGCCGCCCCGTTGGTCGTACTCCTCCACGGCCGAGGCTCCCACGAACGCGAAATCCTCACCCTCGCCGACCACCTCCCTTCCGCCGCCGCCTACGCCGCGGTCCGAGCCCCGATAGCCGAGGGCGCCGGCTACGCCTGGTTCGCCAACCGGGGCATCGGCCGTCCCGTACCCGCATCCCTGCGAACCGGCATGACCTGGTTCCGCCGGTGGCTGGACGCCGAGGCCCCCGCCACCCGCCCCGTACTCCTGGTCGGCTTCAGTGGCGGAGCCGCCTTCGCCGGCGGCCTGCTCCTGGACGACCCGTCCCGCTACGCAGGGGCAGTGATCCTCTACGGCACCCTGCCCTTCGACGCCGGCGTGCGAGTGACCCCAGGCCGCCTCGCGAACGTCCCCGTCTTCGTGGCCCAGGGCACCCACGACACCGTGATCCCGCGCGAACTGCTGGACCGGACCTGGAACTACCTCCACGACGAGTCGAACGCCGCCCTGACCAGCCGCCGGGACCCGGCCGGCCATGGCCTCACCCTCCCCGTGGTCGAAGCCCTCTCGGCCTGGCTCCACACCCGCCTCGCCTGATCACCCCTTCCTCCTGCCGTGCGCGTGGCCGGCGGCGCGCGGGAGGGACCACGGCGTGAGCCGGTCTGCCCCATAATGCGTCGATGAGCTCCATCATCACCTTCTTCGTGGCGGCCGACGACGACTCCGCCGCAGCCCTGGCCGAGGGCGGGCCGGGCGAGGATCTGCCGTCCGCCGGTTACGGGAACTTCGACGTCTGGACGGCCCTCGCCGAGTGGGAGAGCCTCGCCACCGACCGATCTCTCATGGAGATCGAGGAGGCCGGCGGCGCCGGCGTGGTGAGTGAAGGCGACGATCCCGTGGTCCTGGCCTTCCCGGCCTCGCTGACCCGGGCGCTCTCCACCTCCGACGGCCCGGCCCTGGAACTCCTGGCCGAGCAGTGGATCGCACTGCGCGCCGAGGAGGACGAGGACATCGACGAGGAACTGGCGAACGACCTCCTGACCGACATCGCCGGCCTGGCCCGAACCGCCGTCACGGCGGAGAGCGCCCTTTACGTCTGGGTCTGCTGACTCGCCGAGAGCCCTGATCCGGACCCGGAGACCACTCGTACCGGGTAGCCCCACCGCCCCAGCACCTGCGCCACCTTCCCGGCCCCGACCGGGTTCGCCGAATGCACGTAGATCGCGCCGACGTCGAACGGGGTCTCCTCGAACGCGGCTCGCTCCAGGACCTCCACCACCGGCCAGATCGTGTCGTCGCCGCCGAGGTCGTGATCGAGCCAGAGCTCGTCCACCCGCCGCTTCCGCAGCTGATCGAGCAGCTGGACGCCCGCGGCGCTGGTCCTCGCCACCAGAGCGATCCGCCCGTCGGCGAACGAGCGCAGATCGTCCACGAGCACGATCGTGCGTGAGGGATCCATCCCCGCATCATTCCACCCCCTTGACAGTTCACAGTCGACACTTGTTAATGGAAACACTGTTTCGGAGAGCGTTACGACCAATCCTCCTGGAGGTCCCGTGTCTCTGTCCCTGCGCCGTGCCGTCGCGGCGCTGGCCCTGACCGCCGCTACCATCGTCGCCACCCCGCAGGCAGCCCAGGCCGCTGCCGTCGAGGTGGATGGCGAGATCTCCGTTCCTTGCTGGATCTACAACTACACGCCGGACGCCGACTGGTATTTCCCCGCGACCACGACGCCGAAGGCCCTCGTCTATCTGCAGCACGGCTTCTCCCGCGCCAACGACAACGTCGCCGACCTGGCTCGCAAGTACCAGGCGGCCGGCTTCCTGGTCTTCGCGCCGACGTTGCCGTCGGCCGACATCTACGGCTGTACGGTCAACAACCTCGGCAACAACACGGTCTTCCTGAACAGCGTCGCCGGCTGGATCGGCAACGCCACGAACACCGGTGGCGCACTCGCGAAGAGTTACGCCGCGGCAGCCAAGTCCGCCGGTCGTTCCGGCAGCGCCCTCCCGGCGAACTACGTCCTGGCCGGTCACTCCGCCGGCGGCGAGGCGGTCACCTACATCGCCAACACCTTGCGTACGGCGTACCCCGCCAGTTTCGCGAACCTCGACTACGTTCAACTGCTCGACCCGGTCAAGTCCATCTTCGGCAGCAACATGGCGACCGGCCTCGCCGGCATCGCGGGCACCTCGCTGCCGATCCGCACGATCTCGTCGCCGCCCTACCTGGCGAACAGCAACGCGAGCGGGACCGTGCAACTCACCGGTGACCTGGACCGCGACTTCCTCGGAGTCCGCCTCACCAGCGGCTCGCACTGTGACGCCGAGGGCAGCAGCACCAACGTCCTCTGCACCCTGACCGCCGGCACGTCGAAGGCGGCGAACGTGGCCATCCTGCAGACCCTCGCGGTCAACTGGACGGCCGACGCGGTGGACGGCACCACGACCGCGGCGTACTACCCGGGCGGCGCCTACTACGACAGCCTGGTGGGCAGCGGCGCCATCGAGACGCTCAGTGGCAGTTAGAACGATGCCGGCGGGGGCATCCCTGACGGCATGACGACCGAAATCAACGAGTTCGCAGTGGTGACTGGCGCGTCCAGCGGTATCGGGTACGAGTTGGCGCGCCAGTTCGCCGAGCACGACTATGACCTGCTGATCGTCGCCGAGGACGAGGCCATCGAGCAGGCGGCCGCCGGCCTCCGGCGGGACGGGCGGAACCAGGTGACCGCGGTTCGGGCGGATCTGGCGACCTTCGAGGGCGTCGAGCAGGTCTACGCCGCGATCCTGGAGTCGGGCCGTCAGGTGGACGCGATCGCCCTGAACGCGGGCCGGGGCATCGGCGGTGACTTCACCCGCCAGACCGACCTCGCGGACGAGCTGAACATCATCGACGTGAACGTCACCTCCACGGTCCACCTCGCGAAGCGGGTGCTGCCCGACATGGTGGCCCGGGGCGGCGGGCAGGTGCTCTTCACCTCGTCGATCGCCTCCGAGATGCCCGGTACGTATCAGGCCGTCTACAACGCCTCGAAGTCGTTCGTGCAGTCGTTCGCCGAGGCGCTCCGAGCCGAACTCGACGACACCGGCGTGACCGTGACGTCCCTGATGCCCGGCCCGACCGAAACCAACTTCTTCCACCGCGCGGAGATGGACGACACGAAGGTCGGCGCCAGTAAGAAGGACGACCCGGCCCAGGTGGCGAAGCAGGGGTTCGAGGCGATGCGCAAGGACAAGGAGAAGGTGGTGGCCGGCTCCTGGAAGACGAAGGCACAGGGTGTCGGCGCCAAGGTGATGCCGGACCGCCTCAAGGCCGAGATGCACCGCAAGATGGCCGAGCCCGGATCCGCACAGAAGTAGGCTCACGCACCAGAAGGCGGGCAAACTCCCAGAACCCGTCATGAAACGAAACGACTGACATAGTCGTATGTCGATGTCTTGCCCGGGTGGGCGGGCGCCGGAAGGCTGAGGTACGGCCGATCCGCCCACCCACGGGGGTGCACCGACATGCTTCGAAGGATCCGGGGAGCGGTCGCTCTCCTGCTCGCCGCGCCGCTGCTTCTCGCACCCGCTGACGCACGGGCCGCCGCACCGAACATGGTCATCACCTGGGCCGTGCACTCGGAGACCGCGGCGTACGAGGTCGCACGCCAGGCGCCGTACGTCAACGGCCGGACGTTCGCGATGGTGCAGGGCGCGGTCTATGACGCCGCCAACGCGGTGGCCGGCACGCCGTACGAGCCGTACCTGATCGCTCCGAAGGTCCGCCGCGGCGCCTCGCTCGACGCCGCTGTCGCCACGGCGGCCTATCGTGTGCTGCTCAGTCTTTTCCCGGGGCAGGCCGCGACGCTCGACGCCCAGTACGCCGACTCGCTCGCCACCGTGCGGAACGGGCGTGCCGAGCGGGACGGGATCGCCGCCGGCGAGGCCGCGGCCGACGCCATGATCAGGTCGCGGGCCGGCGACGGGGCCGACGCGCAGGCCGGCTGGGTGATCGGCACCGAACCGGGACAGTGGCGGCCCACCCCGCCTGCCTTCGCCCAGGACGGCGCCCAGGTCGACGGCATCCGGCCTTTCGTCATCCCCGGCGGCGACACGTTCCGCACTGCCGGCCCGCCCGCGCTGACCAGCGCCGCCTATGCCCGCGATCTGAACGAGATCAAGGCACTCGGCGGGGCTGCCGGCACGGCCCGCACCCAGGACCAGACCGAGTCGGCGATCTGGTGGCACGACCGGCGGCAGACCGAATGGGAGATCAAGCGGCAGATCGCGCAGACCCAGCGGCTCAGCCCGCTGCAGACCGCCAGGATGTACGCCATGGCCGACATCGCACGGGCCGACGCCACGATCGCCTGCTTCACGCAGAAGAGGCAGTGGAACTTCTGGCGGCCGGTCACCGCGGTGCAGCTGGCCGACACCGACGGCAACCCGGCCACCAGCGCCGATCCGACCTGGATGCCGTTGCTGATCACGCCGCCGTTCCCCGATCACACGTCGGGGCACTCCTGCTCGACTGCGGCGATCATGACGGCGCTGCGGCAGTTCTTCGGGCGGGACGACATCCCCTTCAGTGCCTACAGCTCGGACTCGGGGACGGTCCGGAGCTTCGACAGCTTCTCCGAGGCGGTCGCTGAGGTCACCGAGGCGCGGATCTGGGGCGGCGTGCACTTCCGCACGGCAGACGTGCAGGGCGTGCAGCTCGGCAACCAGGTGGCCCGGTATGTGCTGGCGAGGGAGTTCGCGAGGCGCTGAGTTCATGACGTCAGCGTGCCGCGGCGGGCCTAACACCGGCGTGACGGCGGCGCTTATGCCGGTGTCATGCCGGGGCGCGTAGAACGGACGGCATGAGAAGGCGAAGCGGAATCCACCTCAAGCCCGGGCCGGTGCGATCGGCCCGGCAGTCCTCATCACGCGGTCTGACGCGCGACCAGCGTCGGCTCGAAGATGACCGAGCTGACCCGGGCTGACGGGTCGTCGATCCGGGCCAGCAGCAGCCGGGCGGCCTCCGCGGCCATGTCCTCGAGCGGATGCCGGACCGTGGTGAGGGCGGGCCGGGCAGCCAGCGCGGCGCTCGAGTCGTCGAAGCCGACCACTGCCACGTCCTCCGGCACGCGGCGGCCCGCATCGCGCAGGACCAGGAGTGCGCCGAGGGCCATCAGGTCGTTCGCGACGAAGACCGCGTCCAGATCGGGATGGGCGTCGAGCAGCGTGCGCATGGCGGCCGCCCCGCTCTCCTGCGTGAAGTTGCCACTGGCCGATGGCAGCCAGGCGTGCCCGTGCCGCGCCATGGCCCGGCGGAACCCGGAGATGCGATCGACGCTGGCCGGCACATCGGGCGGCCCGGAAATCATGGCCGGGCGGCTGGTCCCTGGGTGGTCGGGCGCTGGGCGGCCGGACGCTGGGTGGTCGGGCGCTGGGTGGCCGGACGCTGGGCGGCCGGCGGCCAGGCGGTCGGCGGCGAGTTCGGCGCCGGCTGAGTTGTCCAGGTCGACGTAGCTGATGGGGACGGGTTCGGAGGGGCGGCCTATGAGTACGGCGGGGATGCCGGCTTCGGCGAGCATTCCGGGAAGGGGGTCGTGTGCGGGGAGGGAGAGGACCACGGCGCCGTCGGCCTGGCCGTTGCGGAGGTCGCCGACCAGGCGTTTGTGACCGTCGGTGCCGACCATCTGGAGAGCCAGCTGGACGCCGGCCGGGCGGAGGACGCTCATGAGGCCGCCGACGACGCGCCCGAAATAGGGGTCGGAGAAGAAGCGGCTCATGAACGGGTCGTCGTCGTGGGTCTCGGAGTCGGAGACGACCAGGGCTACGGTCCCGGAGCGGCGGGTCACCAGCGAGCGGGCGAGCTTGTTGGGGACGTAACCGGTCTCGTCCACGGCGCTCCACACCTGCTCGTGCAGTTGCGGGTCGACGTTGCGGATGCCGTTGATGACGCGGGACACGGTCGCGCGCGAGACACCCGCCACGCGTGCCACGTCTTCGAGCGTGGGCAGCCGGTGGCTCTGCATGCCCGAAGTTATAGCACGGGGAGAGCGCTTTCCGTGGACCCCGCCACGAGTGGGGAGAGCGACGTGGTGAGGACCGGCGCGCGGAAGAAGACGGTTCCGGAACCTCGGATTATTGACGGGTGGCTATGGGCGGAACGATGCTTGGAAAGCGCTCTCCAAGTCTCCTGTCCGTCCTCAGCTTCAAGGAGACACTGTGCGACAACGGATCCTGGCGCCTCTGGGCGTCACACTTCTGGCCGCGGCTCTGGCGGTCGCGGGTAATCAGGCTGCCCAGGCTGCGGAAACCCTGCTCTCGCAGGGGCGACCCGCACTGGCGTCCTCCCTGGAGAACGGGGAGTCGCCGGCCATCGCCGCCTTCGACGGGCGGGCTGACACCCGGTGGGGTAGTCAGTGGGCCGATCCGCAGTGGTTGCGGGTCGATCTCGGGGCCACGGCTACCGTCAGCCGGGTGGTGCTCGACTGGGAGGCGGCCTATGCGAAGGCCTTCCAGATTCAGACGTCGCCGGACGGGAACGCCTGGACGACGATCTACAGCACGACGAACGCGACCGGCGGGAAACAGAGTCTGGCCGTCAGCGGGTCGGGGCGGTACGTCCGGATGTACGGGACGCAGCGGGGGACCGGATACGGGTACTCGCTGTTCGAGTTCCAGGTCTACGGGACGTCGACGGCCACGCCGCCGCCGACCGACGGGCCGGGATATGTGTACGCGAATCCGCCGGTCACCGGGGTGGTGCCGTCCACCGAGACGCCGCCCGCGCAGAACCCGCCGGTGACGCACCGGGAGTTCCAGGCCAACTGCTCGGTGAGCAGGTCCAACCTGAACGACGACCCGATCGTCTTCCCGAACCTGCCGGGGGCGTCGCACTCGCACACGTTCATGGGCAACCGGACCACGAACGCGAACTCGACGCTGCAGAGTCTGCAGGCCGGCGGCACGTCGTGCATCACACCTGGGGACAAGACCGGGTACTGGATGCCGACGTTGCTCAACGGCGACCAGGCGGTGCAGCCCGACGGTCCGCAGGTCATCTACTACAAGTCGGGTGTGATCGACTACCGCAGCGTGCGGCCGTTCCCGCCGGGGCTGCGCTACGTGGTCGGGAGTCCGACGGCCACGCAGGACGAGTTCCGGTACTCGCCGGGTGCGGTCGAGGGGTTCGAGTGCGGTAACAGCTCGTTCAACTGGGACATCCCGGCGACGTGCCCGGCCGGCACACAGCTCAACGCGCGGTACCAGGCGCCGAGTTGCTGGAACGGCATCCACCTGGACTCGCCCGATCACAAGAGCCACATGTCGTACCCGGTCAACGGGGTCTGCCCGGTGTCCCATCCGGTGGCCGTGCCGATGATCGAGTTCAAGATGGCGTGGCCGGTCAGCGGCAACATGTCGGCGGTCCGGTTCTCCAGTGGGCGGGGATATTCGTTCCACTACGACGTCTACAACGTCTGGGACCCGGCGACGCTCGCCGCCCTGGTGCGTCATTGCATCAACGGTGGACTGCAGTGTAATCCGCGTGGGTTCGATCAGTACAAGCCGGAGCGGGGAGCCGCATTGAACGAGAACTACGAATTGCCGTGAGAATGTGAAGAGGCCCGGCGCGACGGTTCCGGGCCTCTTCGATAACGCTTTTTCGCCGAGATTATTTCTCGAGGGTCGTCAGCACGAATTCGGCGTTGGTTCTCATGACGCCGGCGAGGGTGACGACCTGAGGCGGGCTGTCCGTCTTGAGCAACGAGCCGATCAGGTTCGCGCACTGCTTCGCGTGGGCGGAGAGGTGAGTCCGGGCCAGCGTGTCGAAGGTGTCGCCGGTCGTCGCGGCTGCCTCGGTGACCTGTTCGGGCGTCACCATGCCGGGCATCGGCATGCCCTTGTGCGGGTTCTCGGCGGGCAGGCCGGCGGCGTCGTGCAGGGTGCGCAATGCGGTCAGTTCCTCATCAGTACGCGTCCTGAGCTGCTCGGACAGCTCCCGCAGGACGGTGTCGGCGCTGTGGGTGGGTACGAGGTCGAGCAGTGGGAGCAGCTGCTCGTCCATCGCGATGCTGATCTCGATCCAGGCCGTGTCGGTCGTCGAAAAGGCGGCCGAGGCAGCGCCGGCGGAGGACGCGGCTATCGAGGCGGCGCCGGCCGAGGGCGCGGGTATCGCAGGTGCGCCGACGGAGGACGCGGCGACTGACGGCGATGCGGAGG
The DNA here is from genome assembly GCF_004001265.1 of Actinoplanes sp. OR16. GTDB lineage: Bacteria > Actinomycetota > Actinomycetes > Mycobacteriales > Micromonosporaceae > Actinoplanes. The sequence goes on from NZ_AP019371.1 coordinate 6,268,248, forward strand.
GCCGGGTGGCCGGTTGCGCGGGCTCGGAGCAGGCGGTGAGGCCTGATGTGAGAACCACGGTGAGAGCTGCGACGACGATGGCGCGGCCGGCGGTGGGGAATGGGGGGTCATTTGGTGGCACCGGGGCAGTGTCTGGTTCCGGAACCGGGCGTGTCAATGGTTTCTATTGACGTTCGGCAACGTGGGCGAAACAATCGCCGAACTTGGAGAGCGCTTTCCGAGTCCCTTCCCCCGAATTGGTGCGAGCATGAGAAAAGATCATGAGTAAACGGCTGGCGACACTGGTCGCGCTCGTTGCTGCTGTCGTCGGACTGGCGGGGGTCGCTCCCGCGCGGGCCGCCGAAGTGCTGCTCTCTCAGGGCAAGCCCGTCGTCGCCTCGTCACAGGAGGGCGACGCCTGGGCGGCCGCCAACGTCGTCGACGGCAACGCCGGGACCCGCTGGTCGAGTCAGTTCTCCGACCCTCAGTGGATCAGGATCGACCTCGGCGCGGTCACCGGGATCACCCGCGTCGTGCTGAGCTGGGAGGGAGCGTTCGGTAAGACGTACGACATCCAGACCTCGAACGACGGCAGCGCCTGGACCACCGTCAAGGCCGTGAGCAATGGTGCCGGAGGCACCGAGTCGATCAACGCAAGCGGAAATGGCCGTTACATCCGGCTCAACCTGACGCAACGAGGGACCGGCTACGGCTACTCGCTCTGGGAGTTCCAGGTGTTCGGGACGGACGGCGGGAGTACGCCGCCGCAGGATGCCTTCACCACCATCTGGAGCGACACCTTCGACGGGCCGGCGAACACCAGCCCGAGCAGCGCGAACTGGCTGATGCGGACCGGCACGCAGTACCCGGGCGGCGCCGCGAACTGGGGGACCGGCTCGGTCGAGACCGCCAGTGATGCGACGGCGAACGTCGCGCTCGACGGCGCCGGGAAGCTGAACATCACGGCGATCCGCGACGGCGGCGGCAGGTGGACGTCGGGCCGGATCGAGACGCAGCGGGCCGACTTCACGCCGCAACGCGGTGAGCAGCTGAAATTCACCGCCGTGCTGAAGCAGCCCAGTGTCGCGAACGGGCTCGGGTACTGGCCGGGATTCCGGGCGACCGGCGCGGCCTATCGGGGGAACTTCACGAACTGGCCGGGCGTCGGCGAGACCGACATCATGACCGACGTGAACGGGCGCGGGCAGCTCGCGCAGACGCTGCACTGCGGGACGGCGCCCGACGGGGTGTGCGCCGAGTACAACGGGCGGTCGTCGGGGTTCGCGACCTGCGACGGCTGCCAGAGCGGCTACCACGAGTACGCGCAGGTCATCGACCGGACGAAGACCGACGAGGAGATCCGGTTCTACCTCGACGGCAGGCAGACCTGGGTGGTCCGCGAGTCGCAGGTCGGCGTGGCGGCGTGGCAGGCGGCCGTGCATCACGGCTTCTACCTGCGGTTCGACCTGGCGATCGGCGGCTCGCTGCCGAACGCGATCAACAACGGCCGGACGACGCCGACCAGCGCGACGACGTCGGGTGGAGTGCTGAGCGTCGACTCGGTGTCGGTCTCCCGCCTGACGGCTCAAGCCGCCCCCGAGATGTCCGATCCTCCCATTCCCGCCGGTCCGAGCGTCGTCAAGGTCACGGGGACGCAGGGGAACTGGCGACTGACCGTCAACGGAGCTCCGTGGCAGGTCAAGGGGATGACCTATGGTCCACCGCAGGGTGCCGCCGACGGGTACATGCGTGACCTGGCGAACATGGGTGTCAACACGATCCGCATCTGGGGTCCGGATGCGGCGACGCCTTCCCTGCTCGACACGGCTTCTCGCTACGGGATCAAGGTCATCGTCGGGTTGTGGCTGAACCACGGTGCCGACTATGTGAACGACGCGGCCTACAAGAGCGCGGCAAGAGCGGACATCCTCAAGGCGGTCAACGACCTGAAGGGCAGGCAAGGCGTTCTGCTCTGGGATGTCGGCAACGAGGTCATCCTCGAGATGCAGAACTACGGTCTCGCCGCTGACGTCGTCGAAGCGCGACGGGTGGCGTACGCGAAATTCGTGAACGAGATCGCCGTTGCCATCCACGCCGCCGACCCGAACCACCCGGTGACCTCGACGGATGCGTACACGCACGCGTGGACCTACTACAAGCCGCACGCCCCGGACCTCGATCTGCTCGCGGTGAACTCCTACGGCGCGATCGACACGGTGAAACGGGACTGGATCGCCGGCGGTCACACGAAGCCGTACATCCTCACCGAGGGCGGACCGGCGGGGGAGTGGGAGGTCCCGAACGACGTCAACGGGGTGCCGGCCGAACCGTCGGACGCGGCCAAGAAGTCCGGATACACCTACGCGTGGAACGCGATCACCGGCCACCCCGGCGTCGCACTGGGAGCGACCCTCTTCCACTACGGGCTGGAGAACGACTTCGGCGGCGTCTGGCTCAACACCACGACGGGCGGCTGGCGGCGGCTCGGCTACCACGCGGTCCGTCAGGCCTACACCGGGCAGAGCGCGCCGAACACCCCGCCGGAGATCAGCGCGATGACGGTGAGCACTCCGACGAGCGTGCCGGCCGGCGGAACGTTCACGGTCACCGTGTCCGCTAACGATCCTCAAGGCGATCTCCTGCGCTACAACCTGATGGCCGGCGACAAACACATCACCGGCAATCGCGGGCTCAGCCACCTGACCTTCGAGAAGACAGGATCAGGAACCTTCTCGGTACGGGCCCCGGAAGCGCTCGGGGTCTGGAAGGTCTACGTCTACGCCTACGACGGTCACGGCAACGTCGGCATCGAGCAGCGCTCGTTCCGGGTCGTCCCGCCGGCCGTCCCCGGCACGGATCTGTCCCGCGGCAGGCCGGTGACCGCTTCGAGTCACCAGCCGACCGGCACCAACGGGCCGCAGCTGCCGGCGTACGCGGTCGACGGCGACTACGGCACCCGGTGGGCCAGCGAGTGGGTGGACGCGGCGTGGCTGCAGGTCGACCTCGGCTCGGTCCAGTCGTTCAACCGGGTGCGGCTGGCGTGGGAGGCCGCGTACGCGACCGCCTACACGATCCAGGTGTCCGACGACGGCGTAAATTTCCGGACAATTCACACGGTGGCCGGTGCCGACGGTGGGTTCGATGAGCTCGCCGTCAGTGGCACCGGGCGATATGTCCGGGTGAACGGCACGGCCCGGGCGACCACCTACGGCTACTCGCTGTGGGAGTTCGGCGTCTACCGGGCCTGAGAAAGACATCGATGGCGCTCGCAGGTTCCGGAACCTGCGAGCGCCATCGGCGTACCACCCGGCGTTGAGCTGCGTCGATGCGCTGAGGAAGCGCTTCCCCGATGTTTCCGGTGCATTGACAGCCTTTTACGTCCCGTTCACAGTGTCGTCCAAGAGAGCGCTTTCACACGGAAGCGAATCCCCCGAGGAGTCCCCGCCATGAAACGACGCCTGTTATCCGCCGCCGCTCTCGGCGGCCTGCTCACCGCGTTCCTGGCCGTCCCAGCCGCCTCCGCGGAAGGGCTCACGGCAGCCGGAAGGTCCACGGCCGCCGGAGGGCTCACGGCCGCCGGAGGGCTCACGGCCGCCGGAGGGCTCACGGCCGCGCAAAGGCTCGCGGCCGCCGAAGTCCTCGTCTCGCAGAACAAGCCGGCCACCGCCTCGTCCAGCGAATGGGCCGGAACCCCCGCCGCGTCCGGCGTCGACGGCGACAACGGCACACGGTGGTCCAGCGCGTTCGCGGCGACGCAGTGGTTCCAGGTCGATCTGGGTGCGTCCACCGCGGTGAGCCGGGTCGCGATCAACTGGGAGGCGGCGTACGCGAAGGCCTTCCAGATCCAGCTCTCCACCAACGGCAGCACGTGGACGACGGCATACTCCACGACGACGGGCGCCGGTGGTCAGCAGAGCATCCCGGTCACCGGTACGGCACGATATATCCGGATCAATCTGTCGCAGCGGGCGCTCGAAGCCTACGGCTACTCCTTCTGGGAGTTCCAGGTCTACGCCGGCGAGCAGACGAACCCGACGAGTGGCCTGCTCAGCTACGGCAAACCGGCACGAGCCTCGACCGAGCAGAACGACCCCCAGTGCAACCCCTGCACGGCGGACAAGGCGTTCGACAACGACCCGGCCAGCCGCTGGGCCACCAACCCGACCGGCGGCTGGACCGATCCGGGCTGGATCCAGGTGGACCTCGGCGCCACCGCACAGATCAGCCAGGTCGTGCTGCAGTGGGACCCGGCGTACGCCCGGTCGTACCAGATCCAGGTGTCGGCGGACGCCGCGAACTGGTCCACGATCTACTCGACGACCACCGGTGACGGCCTCAAGGACGTCATCAACGCGACCGGCGCCGGCCGCTACGTGCGGATGTACGGCACCGCCCGATCCAGCGCCTACGGATACTCGCTCTGGGAGTTCAGCGTCTACGGCACCGGCGGCAACCCGACCGCGCCGCCCGCGAAGCCGGCCGACCCGGTCTTCCCGGCGACCCGGCTGGTCTTCGCCGACGAGTTCAACGGCGCGGCCGGCAGCAAGCCGGACACCAGCAAGTGGACGTACGACCCCGGGTTCCCGCAGAACGGCGAGGTGCAGTACTACACGCCGGACAGCCAGAACGCGTCGATGAACGGCACCGGCGCCCTGGTGATCGAGGCGCGCAAGGAGGCGTCGAACGGCCGCGACTACACCTCGCACCGGATGAACACGAGCAACAAGTTCTCCGTCCAGTACGGGCGGATCGAGGCCCGGGTCAAGGTGCCGAAGGGCAACGGTCTGTGGCCGGCGTTCTGGCTGATGGGCGACGACTTCCTGCAGGGCCGGCCGTGGCCGTACAACGGCGAGATCGACATCATGGAGGTCCTCGGCCGCAACACCGCTGAGGCGTACTCGACGCTGCACGCCCCGGCCTACAACGGCGCCGGCGGCTACGGCCAGAAGTACGCGACCGCCGACCTCTCCCAGGACTTCCACACCTGGGCCGCCGAGTGGGACAGCAAGGGCATCCGGTTCTTCCTCGACGGCAACCTGGTCTTCACCGCGAACAAGGAGACCGTGGAGAACACCCGTGGTCCGTGGATCTTCGACCACAAGTTCTACCTGATCCTGAACCTGGCCGTCGGCGGCGACTTCCCCGGCCCGATCGACGCGACCACACCCTTCCCGTCCCGCATGCTCGTCGACTACGTGAGGGTCTACCAATGAGACGTCTTCTGGCCGTCATCGTCGGCCTCTTCGTGATCGCTCTGCCCGGCGAGGCCAGCGCCGCCGACCCGCTGATCTCCCAGGGCAAGGCGGCGACCGCGTCCTCGACCGAGTCCGCTGCCTTCCCGGCGTCGAACGCCGTCGACGGCGATGCCGGAACCCGCTGGTCGAGCGCCTTCAGTGATCCCCAGTGGCTCCAGGTCGACCTCGGCTCCAGCGCGGCGATCTCGTCGGTCGTGATCGACTGGGAAGCGGCGTACGCCCGTACCTATGCGGTGAAAGCCTCCGCCGACGGACAGAGCTGGACCACCCTCTATTCCACCGCCGCCGGAGCCGGGGGCAGGCAGGCGCTCACCGTCAGCGGGACCGGCCGCTACGTGCGCGTCGAGAGCACGGTCCGGGCGACGCAGTGGGGGATTTCGATCAAGGAGCTTCAGGTGTACGGGGTGACGGCCGCCCCGCCGAACGTCGTCCGTGTCGCGGAGTTCCTGGCGGACTGCCCGTTCAGCCACCGGCTGCCGGACGACCCGATCATCTTCCCCGGGCTGCCCGGCGCCTCGCACATGCACAGCTTCTTCGGCAGCACCGTCACGAACGCCCACTCGACGGTCGACACGCTGCTCAACGCGAACAGCAACTGCAACCCGTCGATCGACAAGTCGTCGTACTGGATCCCGACGCTCTACCGGGACGACGCGCCCGTCGAACCGGTGACCGGCATCTTCTACTACCTCGGTGAGGGCGTGCGCGACGACCTGATCGCGCAGACCCAGCCGCTGCCGCTCGGGCTGCGGATCGTCGCCGGCAACGCGAAGGCCACCGGACCCGCCGACAACACGATCGCACGGTGGTCCTGCCTGCACGCCGGGCACGTCGGGTCGTCGCCGGACTTCGTGAACTGCCCGGCCGGATCGATGTTGGAGTCGTACCTCGACTTCCCGCACTGCTGGGACGGCCGCAACCTGGACTCGGCCGATCACAAGAGCCACATGGCGTACCCGGTGAACAACGCCTGCCCGGCCACCCACCCGGTGGTCGTGCCGAAGTTGCGGCAGGTCATGCGGTACCCGGTCACCGGTGATCCGGCCCGGCTGCGGCTGGCGTCCGGTGCCGGCTACACGATGCACGGCGACTTCTTCAACGCCTGGCCGGTCGCGGAGATGGCCCGCCGGGTGAACGACTGCATCCGCCCGATCATCAAATGCGGGGTGGACGGCAGGCCGTGATGATCGCGGCCCCTACCCGGAGGGGCCGCGATACCATCCTTACCGGTGCAAAGCGGTCTACTGAAGCTCCTCGGAACCGGACCGCGTGAAGCGGCCCGGCAGGCCGCCGTGCTGCTCACCGTCGCCGGACTGCTGGCCCTGCTGGGCATCGTCAACGATCGGTCGCACGCCGACCGGCTGGTGACCGTCGCCCTGTGCGACGCCCTGCTGGCGATCATCGGGTTCACGCTGCCGTGGAACCGCATGCGCCCGTGGTCGCCGGCACTGCTCGGTCTCGCCGCGTTCGCCGTCCTCGGCCTCTCCACCTGGTCGTTCGGCGGGGTCTCGACCGGGACCGGACCGTTCCTGGTGCTGGTGTACTCCTGGGCGGCCCTGCACTTCCCGCGCTGGATCCTGCTGCTCTACCTCGCGCCGGCCACCGTCGCGTTCATGCTCCCGCTGATCCTCACCGGTCAGCCGCAGGCGGTCGTGGGCAGCGCGGTGATCCTCATCCCGGTCGCGCTGGCGGTGGCGCTGCTCATCGAGGCGCAGGCCCGGCACCTGCGGGACGACCGGGCGCGGCTGGCGCGGATCGAGGAGTGGCGGGCCGGGATGGTCAGCACGCTGGCTCATGACGTACGGGCGCCGCTCAGCACCGTTCGAGGCGTCCTCGAGGAGCTGCAGGACTCCTGCTCCGGGGTGGAGCGCCGGATGATCGACGCGGCGTTGCGGCAGACCGCCCGGATCGCCCGGCTCGCCGACGGCCTGCTGGACCTGCACCGCATCGACAGCTCCGGTCATCTCAAGCTCGATCGTGCGGCCCACCCGGCACAGTCCCTGGTCAAGGACGCTCTGCAGTACGTCCGAGCCGACGCTGACATTCGTACCGAAATTGGTCCTGGTGTCTTGATCTTCGTGGACAAGCAGCGGTTCGAGCAGATCCTGTTGAATCTCGTGACGAACGCCCTCCGGTACGGCGCACCGCCCGTCGTCATCAGCGTCGTGCGCGACGGCCCGGCCGACCGGCTCGAAGTCCGTGATCACGGCCCGGGCATCCCCGACGAGCTGCGGACCCGGCTCTTCGGTCAGTTCGCGGTCGGCGGCAAGCAGGGCGTCGGCCTGGGACTCTGGATCGTCCGGCAGTTGGCGGAGGCGCACGGCGGCACGGCGGTGGCCGAGGCGCGCGACCCCGGGGTGGCGATGGTGGTCACGTTCCCGTTCAATCAGACCCCATGATCTCCCGACCGCGGCAGCCGACCATGGATCAGGTCGCCGCGGCGGCCGGCGTCTCCCGCGCCACCGTCTCCCGCGTGATAAACAACGCGGCCTCCGTCGCTCCGTCGATCCGTTCCGCCGTGGAGCGGGCGATCGCCCAGACCGGGTACGTGCCGAACGTCGCCGCGCGCAGCCTCGTCACCCGCCGGTCCGACTCCGTCGCCCTGGTGATCAGCGAGCCGGACCGTCCCGACGATCACTCGTTCCTCAACCGGATCTTCACCGACCCGTACTTCGGCCGTGTCACCGCCGGCGCCACCGGAGCGCTCCGCCCGCACGACGTGCACCTGGTCGTCGTGCCGACCGACGCGTCCGATCATCACCGGGTGGTCCGCTACCTGCGGCAGGGCCACGTCGACGGCGTCCTGCTGATCAGCAGCAACGAGCACGATCCGCTGCCGGCGCAGGTGCACGCTCTGGGCATCCCGGCCGTCCTGTCGTCCCGGCCGTCCGGTCCGCTGCCGGTCAGCTACGTCGACGTCGACCAGCGGGCCGGCGCCGCGCTCGCCGCCGGTCACCTGCTCGCACGGGGGTGCCGGCGGCTCGCCACGATCAACGGGCCGCTGGACATCCCGGCGGGTTCCGAGCGCCTCGACGGTTTCCGGTCATTCCTGTCCGCGCGGGGCTTCGCGGACATCCCCGCGGTCACCGGCGACTTCACCCGGGCCGGCGGCGAGGCGGCCGCCCGGGCGCTGCTGGCCGCGGATCCCGGGATCGACGGCCTCTTCGTGGCCAGCGACCTGATGGCCGAGGGCGCTCTGCGGGCGGTCCAGGACCACGGCCGCCGGGTCCCCGAGGACGTGGCGGTGGTCGGCTTCGACGATTCCAGCGCCGCCCTGGAATGCCGGCCGCCGCTCACCACGGTCCGTCAGCCGGTGGAGGAGATGGCCGCCGAGATGGCCGCGCTGCTGCTGGCCCAGATCGCGAGTCCGGGCCGCTCTCCGCGATCCGTCGTCTTCCAGCCGACCCTCGTCATCCGCGACTCCGCTTGACGTTATGGAGCAGGAACCGATGGCTGGGCCACCGCGCGGATGGCGGCTGCGACCTCGGGGACGCGGGGTGACGGGAGGCCGGCCAGGTTGATGCGGCCCGTCGGCAGGCCGTAGACGCCGTGGTCCACGCGCAGGCTCTCCATCGCCTCGGGCGACAGGGGAAGAGTCAGGAACATGCCCCGCTGGGTGGACAGGCCGGCGAAGCCCGGCAGGTCGGACAGGCGCAGCGCCAGGCCACTGCGCAGCCGGCCGAGACGCAGGCGCATCGACTCCAGTTCGTCGCGCCAGCAGGACCGCAGCGACGGGTCGGTGAGGATCTCGGCGACCAGGGCGGCGCCGTGGGCCGGCGGCTGCGAATAGCTGACCCGGGCCGCGCCTTCGAGGAGGGCACGGTCGCGGGCGGGGCTGGTTCCGATCACCAGGGCGGCGCCGACCCGCTCGCTGTAGAGGCCCCACGCCTTGGAGCCGCTGACCGCGACGTACGCCTCCGGGACCACCCGCAGCAGCCGCCGCATCCCGTCGAGATCGGCTTCCAGCCCGTCGCCGAGGCCGAAATACGCCTGGTCGATGAAGGGGACGACGCCACGGCGGTACAGCACCTCGGCCAGCGCGTCCCAGTCCGAGGCCGGCATCTGATAGCCCGTCGGGTTGTGGCAGCAGCCCTGGATCATCAGCACGTCACCGGGCCGGGCCACCGAGGCGGCGGCGAGCATGTCCGCGACGGGATGGGTGTCCACCCGCAGTCCGGCGGCCCGGAGGACGCCCTGATGGTTGACGTACGCGGGCACGCCGAGGTGCACGGTCCGATCCGGGCCGGTCGCGGCGATCAGCTCGGCGAGCAGGCGGAGCGCCCCGGTTCCGGCGACCGTCTGCACCGCCGTGGCACGCGCCCGCACCGACGGGTCGTCCAGGATCAGCTCGCTGATCGAGGCGAGGAACCGGTGATCACCGGACGGTCCGACGTACGCCTTGGTGGTGGAGGAACGCGCCAAGCGCGACTCCGCGGCACGGACCGCGCGCATGATCGGGCTCGCGCCGCTGTCGTCGCGGTAGACGCCGACGATCAGGTCGAGCCGCCCGGGCCGCGTGTCACGACCGCACGCCGCCGTGAGCTCCCACAACGGATCGGCGCTGAGCAGCATCTGAATTCTCTTTCGTCGATGTCTTCAAGAGCGGATAGAGCGCCACGCCGCCCACGATCAGTACGAGGCTGACCAGGGTCGCCGTGGTGATCGGCTCGCCGAGCAACGGCACCGCCGTGATCGTCGTGAGCACCGGGGCGAGTGCGCCGAGGCAGGCCGCCAGCCGCGGGCCGAGCCGCCTGATCGCGATCGAGTAGCCGATCGACGCGATCACGCCGACGCCGATCCCCTGCACCACGAGGTAGATCAGCGCGTCCCGGTCGAGGCTGAGGTGTGACGGGGCGAGTCCGGATCCGATCAGCGATGCGGTGATCAGCGCGGAAGGAGCGCAGAGGACCAGCGCGGCGCCGACCGGATCGAGCCGGGTGGCCCGCAGCGCCAGGGTGTAGACGCTCCAGATCAGGCCGGCGATCAGCAGCACGACGATGCCGGGCCCGGTGCGCCAGGAGAGCGAGGCCGCGACGCCGAGGAGGATCACGCCGAGCGCGGCGGCTTGCGCCTTGCTGATCCGCAGACCCCAGATCTTGTACGAGAGAAGCGCCACGAAGACCGGCACCACCCCCGGGATCACGAGTCCCACCAGGGCCGCGGTGGTGAGCGAGCCGCCGAGCGCGGAGATCGCGAAGTAGGGGAGGCCGGCGCCCGCGCAGAGCGCCGCGATCACCGCCGGACGCTCACCGGACAACGATCGTAGTGTGCGCGGAATCCACGGCGACAACAGCACTACGGGCGTAGTGAAGCGGAGGAGGGCCGCGTCCATGGTGGTGAGCGACGACGCCCCGATGCCGCGGATGCTGAGCGCGAACCCGGCCCAGACCACGACGGTGGCCGCCATCGCCGCGAGGCCGGTCTTGACACCTGTCACACCCGGAACGTTATGCGTCCGGCCGCCGCAGGCGATTGCTAATTCGTGCGCTGGAGGCGGCTTTGTTGGCAGAATCTGCTAATGCGCGACCTCGACGACATCGACCGCCGGATCCTGCTCGAACTGCAGCGCGACGGCCGCCTCAGCAACCAGGAACTCGCCGACCGGGTGGGCCTCTCCCCGTCGCCGTGTCTGCGAAGGGTCAGGCTGCTCGAAGAAGCGGGCGTGATCGCCGGTTACCGCGCGGTGATCGATCAGGAGTCGGTGGGCCTGCCGATCACCGCGTTCGTCCGGATCACCCTGCAATCCCACGAGCACGATCTCGTCGAGCAGGTGGAGCAGCGTCTCCGCGAGGTGCCGGAGATCGTCGAGGCGTACCTGCTCGCCGGCGACCAGGACTACCTGCTCAAGGTCACCGTCGCGTCGTTCTCCTCGTACGAGGACTTCACTCGTACCCGCCTGCGCACCATCCCGGGCCTCGCCTCGATGCAGACCACCTTCGCGTTCGCCACCACGAAGACGGTCTCGCCCCTCCCGATCCGCTCCCATTAGGATCCGTGAGGCGTCCCTGTCCGGGATCGTCGCCCGAAAGCGGTAGGCGAGGACGGCGCGCCGGCGCCTTCCGGGCGGGCACAATGACGCCATGCCCGCGAGAGCCGCGTTGTCGGAGCTGCCGAACCCGTACGAGTTCGCGAGCCCGATCACCCGCCCGGAGCGTCTCGCCGGACGCCGTTCCGAGCTGAGCGACATCCGGTACTACCTGCGGCATGCGCGCCACGAGCGCCCGGTCAACCTGGCGCTCGTCGGTGAGCGCGCGGCCGGCAAGACCAGCCTGCTCAACATCATCGACCACGAGGCGAAGCAGCTCGGGCTGCTGACCGCCCGGATCAACCTGACCACCGGCGACGCCGATCCGACGGACCTGTTCGGGAAGATCTACGAGGCGGTGGTCGACGCCGTGATCTCGGCCGGTCATCTCTTCCAGCCCGGGTCCGACGAGGACCGGATCTACCACAAGATCATGGTCGAGCTGGATCCGGCGGCCGACAACCTGGACTTCCCGCTGCGGTTCCCGGCCCACTACGCGGGGGCGGTGAAGAGCGGCCGGCAGATCTCCGAGCCGAAACTGATGAAGGACCTGGAGACGCTCCGGCGCGCCTGCGGCACCGCGTGCGTGCTGCTCTTCGACGAGTGTGACGTGCTCAAGGAACGGGTCGCGCTGGAGATGCTGCGCAACGTCTTCATGAACACGCCGGGCTACCAGCTGGTGCTCACCGGCACGCCGGGCATGTTCCCGCTCTTCGACGACGTGTTCTCGCCGATCATCAGGCAGTTCAAGAAGATCCATGTGGACCCGTTCCGGCAGGAGAGCGAGACCGAGAGCTGCCTGCGCGGGCCGCTCGACCTGATGGGCCTGCCGGTGGACGACCTGATCCCGCACGGTCTCGTGCTCACCCACGACGTGCACGAGCTGTCCGGCGGCCGGCCGTACGAGATCCAGCTGCTCGGCCACCTGATGTTCAAGATGGTCCAGGAGCGCAAGGCGGAGTTCATGGCGCTCTCCGCGAACGTGCTCGACGACGTGCTGCGCGAGCTGGACATCGCCGCCCCGCCGCACGCCGGCTCCCGCCCGATCGTGGAGAAGGTCCGCAAGCTCGGTGTCGACACGCTGCGCGGGATGGGACTGCTGACCGCGTGCATCGGCCACGCCAACCTCGACGAGATGATGTTCGCGGTCAAGCTGAACGAGCTCGGTCCCAGCGAGCTGCGGGAGGCGCTGCCGCAGCACTTCGCGGATCTGTGCGCGGCCGGGCTGCTCGCCGCCGACGAGGACGGGCCGATCACGTTCTGCGGCGACGAGTTCGAGAAGGTCTACGTCTCCTACCTGGCGAAGAGCAAGAACGTGTCGTTCCGGGTGCAGACCCGCGAGTTCTCCGACTTCCTGGCGTCGGCCATCTCCAGCTCCATCGACGAGGCCACGGCGTTCTGGGCGCCGTCCTCGGTGGACGGGCGGCTCTGGGTCGAGGACACGATCAGCAGCCTGCTCCCAGGAGGTGATCCGGAGCTGCGGTCCCGGACACCGGTCGTCTACGAATGGGTGCTCGCCGCGCTCGGATCCGGCAGGCTCGTCCTCGATCGGGTCACGGCGGCGTACAAGGGAACGAAGGTCGTGTTGTGGGTTCCCCGCACCGACATCGAAGAGGGTCCTCTCGACGACGTTCTGAAGACTCTGGAGGTACGAGCGGGAGCACTGGGAGGATCGCTCCGCGTGGAGCAGATCGCCTACGATCTGCCGTCCGAGGAGGAGTTCCTCAGAAGCCTCGCCACCCGTCCGAACCGGGCGATCCTCGCGTCCCTCGGCGACGTGCACGCGCATCGGGCGTTCGACGCCTACACGGCCGGACGTCTCGTGGAGGTCGGCGCCGAACTCGACCTGGCACTGCGGTTCCCGGTGACCGGCGACAACGCGAACAACATCGGCTACATGCTGATGAGCCTGGGCCGGCTGGACGAGGCGCGGCGGTGGCTGGAGATCTGCCTGACCGGCGGCGACACCGACGGGTACACCCGGGCGCTGGCGCACTACAACCTGGCGGTCACCGGGTTGGCCCTGGACTGGCCGGCCGGCGAGGTGGAGAAGAACCTGGCCGCGTCGCTGGCCGCGATCGGTGAGCTGCAGCTCGCACGGTACGAGGCGGGCTGCCTGTTCGGGCCGGAGCGGTCGGGCGACGGCATGGTGATGGTGGAGCGGCTCGGGCCGGACATCCGGGAGATGATCGACGGGGTCCGGCGGTTCCTCGGCGGCGTCCGCCCGGCCGTGACGGGTTTCGAACACGCCGCGCGGTCCTCCGACCTCTAGAAGACCGTGTCGGTCAGGTCGATGCCGCGCAGGTCGTGGACGGTGAGGTCGAGGCCGCGCAGCTTGGCGCCGGCGAAACTGAGCGGGGTGTCGCCGCGCCGGGCCAGGCAGATCAGGACGGCGGCCTCGACGTCGGCGGTGACCGGCCGCAGTGGGACGGCCGGATCCTGGCGGACGAAGGCGGCGAGCACCGGCAGGATCCGCGGGATCTCGCCGGGGTCGGTCTCCATCATCCGGTCCAGGGCGTAGACGCCGCCGATCCGCCGCGCCGCCGAGTCCGCGCCGAGCTGGTCCAGCGCCGACGTGAACGCCGTGGTCACCCGGGTCGAGCGGGCGATCGCCAGCTGGCCGCTCGCCACCGACACCTGACGCCAGGTGGCGAACGCACCGGCGATCAGCAGCAGACCGGCGATCGCCTGGAGCAGCAGGAGCCGCAGATCCTTCTCCGCGGCCAGGCGGGGGGTCAGGGGCAGCGTGCCGGCCTCCGGATGGTTGCCGTCCAGGATCCAGCCGGGCAGCGGGCCGAAGGTCAGCACGATCAGCGCGATCAGGGCGGCCGCGGCGGCCCACCCTAGGATGCGGGGCATACCCGCGAGGGTACTGACGCCTGACTAGCGCCTGCTCTTCTCCCGGTACATCGCGGCGTCGGCCTCACGCAGCAGGCGATCCGGGTCGGTGGCGCCGTCGGCGGAGACGGCCACGCCGATGCTCACCCCCACGGTGACCTCCTTTCCGTCGATCGTGAACGGCTCGGCGAGGGTGGTCTGGATCGCCTTGCGGACGGTCTCGTGGCCGTCGGTGCCGTTCACCCCGCCGATCAGCACCACGAACTCGTCGCCGCCGAGCCGGGCCACCGTGTCGGTACGCCGGAGCAGCCGGGTGAGCCGCCCCGCCACCTTGATCAGCAGCTGGTCGCCGGCCGCGTGCCCGAGCGTGTCGTTCACGGCCTTGAACCCGTTCAGGTCGAGCAGCAGCACGGCGAAACGGTAGTCGGGGTCGCGGGTCGCCCGCAGTCCCGCCTGGGTGAGCCGATCCTCGAGGAGCAGCCGGTTCGGCAGGCCGGTCAGATGATCGCGGAGGGCCGCCGTACGCAGACGCTCCTCCTGTTCCCGGAGTGCCGCCATGGTCACCTGGTAGTCCAGGGCCTTCGCCAGCAGCGACCCGGAGTGGTTCATCATCTCCCGGCCCGGCGGCGTGGTCGACTGGATGCGGCCGACCGCGGCGAGCATTCCCCAGTCGCGGGCGCGGCTGCGGACGGGCGCGATCAGCACGATGTCGCCGGCCGGTCCGTCGGCGGCGGCGAACAGCTCCGGGGGCGGGAAGGCGTCCACCGGCACGCGTCTGTCCGGGGCGCCGACCGAGGCGCGGTAGTCACCTACGAGCGCAAGGTTGTCCGATGGACGTTGGCCCGGCTCCTGTTCTTCCGGGGAGGATGGATCCCACAGTCCCAGACACCCCGCCACCGCTGGAGTGAGGCCCAGCCACTCGAGGGACCGCGGGTCCGCCGCCTCGGCGCCGAGCAGGGCGATCCCCAGCTCGTACTGGATGTTCAGCGTGCTCTGCAGATATTGCACCTCGCCGAACAGCGCCCGGGTGTGCGGCTCCGACACCGGGAGGCCCCGACCGGGGCACCCGCACGACTCCCGGGGCACGAAAACCGTGCTGACCCGGTCCACCTGTCCGGATGCGAACGAGCAGAGGCGTTGATAGACCATGGACCCGATCTGATCCAGCGGCTGCCGCACCGTCGACAACGCCGGCTTCAAGTAGGCCGCGTCGGCGATGTCGTCGAACCCCACCACGGCCATGTCCCGGGGCAGGGAGAGACCGGCAGCCGCCAACCTGTTGATCAACCCGATCGCGTTCCGGTCGGTGCCGACCACGATCGCCGTGACCGGCATCCCGGAGCCGCCCCGTGCCTCGTCGCCCCGTGCCTCGCGGAGCGGTGCCTCGCGGAGCGGCGTCTGGTGGAGCGGCGCTTGGTGGAGCAGCGCCTGGTGGAGCAGCGCCTCGGCGACCTGCTCACCGCCGCTCTCGTGGTTGTCCCCGCTCTCGTAGAGCACCGGCGTCAACCCGTGGGCGAGCATCGCCTCGCGGTAGCCTTCGTGACGTTCGCGCAGGTCGTGATGGGCGAGGTATCCGGCGAAGGCGATCCGCTCGTGGCCGTGGCCGATCAGGTGCGCGACGGCGTCCCGGACGCCTGACCGGTTGTCCGCGAGGACCGCCGCGCCGGCGCCCTCCTGGGCGACGTCGACCACCGGGAGGCCGGCTTCCCGTGCCTTCTCCGCGTAGTCCGCGGCGACCGCTCCGGGGAGCAGGGCCAGGCCGGCGAGGTGCCGCCAGGCGAGGGGGCGGTGGAATGCGGGCAGGCCGCTGCGGTCGGCGCTGTGCGATCCGGGGTCGAGCGTCTGCACGGCCATGACGCGGTCGCCGCCGGCCACCGCGGCGTCGTTGATGCCCGCGATGATCGCGCCGTAGTAGTCACCACCGACGAAGGGGGAGAGGATTCCGAAGGTGCGGCCAGTCACTCCGTCATGATCTCGCGAAATGATCGGTTTCAGGCGCCGTGTGCCAACCATTCCCGGGCGACGACCGCTGTTCCGGGCCTGCCTCCTCGGCACCGGCCGTGGTGCTCGCTCAGGGCTGCACCACGGCCGGCGCCGCGACGGTGATGGAGACCCGCTCCTTGAGGCGATCGGCGCGGGTCCCGGCGCCGCCGTGTGAGCCGGCGGTTTCAGTCACTCCAGGAGGTCAGGGAGGAGTTTGTCGAGGCGGACGGGAAGGTCGCGGACCCGGATGCCGGTGGCGTGCCAGACGGCGTTCACGATGGCGGCCGGGGAGCCGACGATGCCGATCTCGCCGATGCCCTTGCTGCCCATCGGGTTGATCTGGTCGTCGTGTTCGTCGAGCCAGTCGGCTTCGAGGTGCTCGACGTCGGCGTGGGCGGGGATGTGGTACTCGGCGAGGTCGTGGTTGACCCATTCGCCGAAGGCGGGGTCGAGGACGCCCTCCTCGTGCAGGGCCATGCCCATGCCCATGATCATGCCGCCGAGGAACTGGCTGCGGGCGGTGCGCGGGTTCAGGATGCGGCCGGCCGCGAACATGCCGAGCATCCGGGACACGCGGACCTCGCCGGTGACGGCGTCCACCCGTACCTCGGCGAAGTGTGCCCCGAAGGCGTGCCGGCCGTCCGTCTCCTGCTGCTGGATCAGGTCGGTGGTGTCGAAGACGGCTTCGTCGCCGCCGGAGGCGAGCAGCTCACGGCAGGCGCCGGTGACCGCCCAGCCCCAGGAGGCGCTGCCCGAGGAGCCGCCGGCCACCGAGGCCTTCGGCAGCGAGCTGTCGCCGATGCGGATGTCGATGGCGGAGGCGTCGGTGCTGAGGGCGTCCGCGGCGATCTGGGTGAGGATCGTCCGGGCACCGGTGCCGATGTCGGCCGCGCCGATGGACACCTCGAACCGGCCGTCGTCCCGCTTGCGCACCCGGGCCGTCGACGGCTGGGCCATCGTCGGATAGGTCGCGCCGGCCACGCCGGTGCCGATCCACCAGTCGCCCTCGCGGCGCCGGCGGGGGCGGGGATCGCGGCCCTCCCAGCCGAAGCGCTGCGCGCCGCGGCGCAGGCAGTCGACGTAGTGCCGGCTGGTGAACGGGGTGCCGCTCTCCGGCTCGGCGTCCGGCTCGTTGCGGATCCGCAGCTCGATCGGGTCCATGCCGAGCTTCTCGGCGAGCTCGTCCATGGCGCATTCCAGGGCGAACATGCCGGGGGCTTCGCCGGGCGCGCGCATCCAGCGGGGTGTCGGCATGTCGAGGCGCAGCAGGCGGTGGGTGGTGTGGCGGTTCGGGGCGGCGTACATGTGCCGGGTCGAGACGGCGGTCTGCTCGGCGAACTCGAGCAGCCGGCTGGTCTGCGACGTCGCCTGGTGATCGATCGCGGTCAGAACGCCGTCCGTGGTGGCGCCGAGGCGGATCCGCTGGATCGTCGGGGTGCGGTGGCCGACGATGCTGAACATCTGCTGGCGGGGGAGCGCGATCTTGACCGGGCGCTCCACGACCCTGGCGGCCATCGCGGCGAGGACCGCGTTGGGCCGGGCCGTGCCCTTCGAGCCGAAGCCGCCGCCGACGTGCTCGGTGATCACCCGGACCCGCTCGACGGAGAAGGCCTCGGCGAGCGTCGCCGCGATCCCGGACGGGTGCTGGTTGGAGTCGTGGACGGTCAGGCTGTCGCCGTCCCAGCGGGCGATCGTGGCGTGCGGCTCCATCGGGTTGTTGTGCAGCGCCGGTGTCTCGTAGACGACGTCGACCGACACCTCCGAATCGGACAGCGCCGCCTCGACGTCGCCGGCCGAGGTCGTCGCCGGAAATGCCGGGTTGACCTGCTGAGGGGTGTAGAGATCGGGGTGATCCGGCCGCAGCACCGCGTCGTGCGGGAGGACCTCGATGTCGAGCTGCACGGTCTGCGCCGCCCGCCGGGCCTCCTCGAGCGTGCCGGCGACGACGAGCGCCACCGGCTGCCCGCGATAGCTGATCCGATCCGACTGCAGCACCGCCAGCTCCGGGTCGCCGGCCTCGGCGATCCGGGGCGCGTTGCCGTGCCAGAGCACCGCGAGCACCGTGTCGGCCGGGTCCGCGATGACCGACCTCAACCGTCCGTGCGGCACCGGCGAGGTCACCACCCAGCCGTAGGCGACGTCGTCCTGCGGATACTCGGCGGCGTACGCGGCGGCGCCGGTCACCTTGAGCGGGCCTTCGCGGCGGGCCAGTGGCGCGCCGATGTTCGCAGTCGTCATGACAGGTGCTCCAGGACCCAGGCGGTCAGGTTGCGCATCAGGCCGATCTTGTACGCGTTGTCGCGCAGCCCTTCCGCCCGCGCGAGTTCGGCGTCGGCGGCGGCCAGGAAGGATGCCCGGCCGGCCGGCGCTCCGAGCAGGCGGTCCTCGGCGATCCGGGCCCGCCACGGCTTGTGCGCCACCGCTCCCCAGGCCAGCCGCACATCCCGGACCACGCCGTCCTCGACCCGCAGCGCCGCGGCGACCGAGCCGACGGCGAACGCGTACGACGCCCGGTCCCGGGCCTTGCGGTAGAACGAGTTGGCCGCCACGTCCAGGGCCGGCAGGTCGACCGAGGTGATCAGTTCACCGTGGTCCAGGACGGTGTCGCGGTCCGGCTGCTCACCGGGGAGCCGGTGCAGGTCGGCGACCGGGATGCTGCGCTCGCCGGCCGGTCCGCTGGTGTTCACGACGGCGTCGAGCGCGACGAGCGCGACCGCCATGTCGGACGGGTGGGTGGCGACGCAGGACTCGGACGCCCCGAGGATCGCCAGGTTGCGGTGGTCGCCGTCGCGGGCCGGGCAGCCGGAGCCGGGCGTGTGCTTGTTGCACGGTTTCGAGGCGTCCATGAAGTACCGGCACCGGGTGCGCTGGAGCAGATTGCCGCCGGTCGTCGCCATGTTGCGGAGCTGCCCGGACGCGCCGGCCAGCAGGGCGCTGGAGAGCACCGGGTACCGCTCGCGGACGCGCGGGTCGGCGGCCAGGTCGCTGTTGCGCACGCCGGCGCCGATCCGCAGCCCGCCGTCCGGCCGGTCGCTGATCGCGCCGAACCCGAGCTCGGGGGCGAGCCGGTTGACGTCGACGAGCACGTCCGGGGTGGCGACGCCGAGCTTCATCAGGTCGACCAGGTTGGTGCCGCCGCCGAGGAACACCGCGCCCGGCTCCAGCCCGTCGGCGAGACCGGTGGCCGCGCGATACTCGAAGGTCTTCATCGGGACGCCGCCTGCTGGATCGCCGTGACCATGTTCGGGTAGGCGCCGCAGCGGCACAGGTTGCCGCTCATCCGCTCCCGGATCTCCGCGTCGCTGAGGAGGTCACCTCCCGTGGGCGGGGTCACCGCACTGGGCCGTCCCGAAGCCACCTCGTCGAGCATGCCGACCGCCGAGCAGATCTGGCCCGGCGTGCAGTACCCGCACTGGAACCCGTCGTGATCGAGGAAACCCTGCTGAACGGGGTGATCGTGCAGGCCCTCGATCGTGGTGATCTCGGTGTCCTGGTGGGCGATTGCCAGCAGCAGGCAACTGTTGACCCGCCGGCCGTCGAGCAGGACCGTGCACGCGCCGCACTGGCCGTGATCGCAGCCCTTCTTGGCACCGGTCAGGCCGAGATGCTCGCGCAGGGCGTCGAGGACAGTGGTCCGGGGATCGAGGTCGACATCGTGCTTCGCCCCGTTGACGATCAGCCGCATGGACCTCCACGTACCCCGGACCGCTCACCTCAACCGAGGGGCGTCCAGGAAGGATCGCGGCCGATGAAACCGAGCAGCCGCGTCTGCGCGTCGGCGTCGTCCGGGACCGGGACGCGGGGGCCGTACTGCCCCGACGACCGCAGGATCTCGTCCATCGGCTCCATGCCGGCGAGCAGGAGACCGGCGAACTCGGGGTCGAGCCGGTCGTCCTGGCCGGTCGCCCGCGCCAGGTCCCAGGTGTGCATGAAGACGTCCGAGGTGTAGAACTGGTCGATCGCCCGGTCCAGCGGCACCTCGCCGATGTGCGGATTCGTCAGCACCTTCGACGGTGTCGCCGGGTCGTCGAGGACGGCCTGCACCGCGGCGGCGTGCTGCTGCCAGGCGCCGGCCGGGTCGTCGTCGGCGCCCGGGACGGCCGGCAGCCGCACGTCGGACCCGCCGGCGAGCAGCCCGGGGAGCCATTCGACCAGGTGGCGGACCACGTCACGGGCGGTCCATCCGTCGACGGGCGCCGGCGCGTCCCAGTCCTTGACTCCGAGCACCCGTGTGCTGAACTCGCCGGCCACCTGGCGGTGGCGTTCGGCGGGCGTCTGATCGGAAAGCGACATCGTGGGCATCCTTCCAGCGTCGGCGCGGCCTCTCCGCCACCCTAGACCTTTCAACTGTACGGTTGAAAGTCCCGTGGCAAGAAAGACCACGCCGCGCGAAGGACGCCCTATCCGGCGGATGCGGGCGCGCGCCAGCCGACGTTGATCCGCGGCGGGCGCGACGGCTTCTCCTCGAGTTGCCGCAGGAGGCCGTCCATCTTCCGGTCCACGGCGGTGAGCGAACCGGCCAGTGCGGCGAGGGAACCGGTCAGTGCGGTGAGGGAGCCGGCCAGACGCGGGTCGGCGCCGTACCGGCTGCGGTGGTCGTGCAGCGTGTCGATCAGCTCGCGCAGCAGCTGGGCAGCCGCCGGGTCGGACTTCTCGAACGCGGTCAGCGCCTCGTCGATCTGCTCCCGGGCCTCGGCGAACGCCGTGGTGAGCAGCGCGTCCAGGCGCTTCTCGGTCAGGTCGCGCAGCTCCGACAGCGGCCCGGGCGGGCTCTGCTTCCAGCTCCGGAGCAGCTCGGCGGGGTGGCCGGCGGGGTCGCGGCCGACTGCCTTGCGATGCGGGACGCAGAGCAGCAGCAGATCGTCGAAGGAATCCGGTTCCCCGGAGCCGGCGCCGCGGATCCGTACCGGCTCGACGTTGACCTCGGGTTCGTTGCCGAGGAACACCATCACCGGGGCGCGGCAGCCCGGGAAGTCGCAGCTGCCCTGGGAGAGCGCCACCAGCGCGGCGCGGACGGCCGGTGGCAGGTGGGTGGTCTGGTCCATGGCGTACTCCATGGTGGATGTGCCATTTTCGGTGGCGATCGGCATGTGGAGGGGTTCAGCCCGGTTCGATCGGGAACTCTTGACTCCCGGCCTGAATCGAGGTTGAGATGGCATTCCACACCATGATCTGCGAGGCGGAGAACGCCAACGAGGTGCTGTTCACCTGTACGGACGAGGCATGCGGACGCCGCGTCGTCGTGGGCAAGGGCCGCCCACGGCTCACCGTGATCGACCAGGGTGACTTCGGCGCCCGGCATGTCGGATCCCTCGGCGGCATCAGCATCGATGCGGTCGACGTGGCCTGATCGCCGAACCTGGGATCAGCCAGAGAGCCGGCCGGTTCGTCCGGACGCCGTCGTCCCGGCGGACCAGCCGGCCGATTCACTACTCGGGGTCTTCCACCTTGATGATCGGCCCTTCGGCGTAACCCATCATGTCGTAGCCGACGGGTCCGAGGTCGGAGTCGAGGAACGTGGTGACGACGATCTTGTAGACGCCGGCTTGAGCGGTGTTGCCCGGGTCGCCCTCGGGAAGGGTGAACGCCGGAACCTCGATCTTCGCCGAGTACGTCTCGTCCTGGGAGAAGAACGGGCCACGGACCGGCACCCGTACCTCGCCGAGGGAGACCTCGTCGCCGGGGCCCTGCGATTCGGCGAAGGCGGTGACGACCCAGTCCTGCGTGCGCACCGACAGTGCCGTCAACCAGAGTGGTACGAGGTTGCCGAACACGTGCCAGGTCACATCGATGTCGAACTGCTTGGCCCGGTTGACGACCAGGTTGGACTTCCCGAGGGTGGGCCGGTCGGTGATGCCGACGATGCCGAGGAACTCGCCCTCGATGGCAGGGTCGGTCGGTCCGGTGGGTGGGATGTTGGGATCGAAGCGATCGGTCATGGCGATGCTCCTTCGCATCTGCGCAAAGTCCGGTGATCGCACCGATGTGCTTGGCGCCCAGCGCGTCGGGCGTACCGGGGGGTGTTCGCCTCGACCGTATTCCCGGTCGCGCCGTGCGGTCAGCCGGATCAGCGACAGGCGGTGAGATAACTTCTTCGGATGCGGAACGCCCAATCGCCGGTGCGCAAGCCCAAGCAGGAACGCAGCCGGGTGTCCTTCGACGCGGCCGTCGACGCCGCGGTGGCGCTGCTCGTCGAGCGCGGTTCGGACGCGTTCACGCTGAGTGAGGTCAGCAAGCTCTCCGGCGTCTCGACCGGCGCGATCTACGGCCGGGTGGACAGCAAGGACGAGTTGCTGCGGATCGCCAACGCGCGGGTGATGGCGAGGATCGCCGAGGACGAGGAGGCGGCGTTCGCGCGGCCGGCGCCCGAGGGCGAGACGTTCCCGGAGGCGGTCGAGCGGGCCGTCCGGACCATGACCGAGGTGCTGCGCGCGCACGCTCCGATGATCGCGCCGTTCATGCGGATCGCTCAGAACGACGAGGTGATCGGCGCCCGGGGCCGGGCCGCGTTCGACCGGATGGCCGGGGCGTTCGCCGCGGCGCTGCTGTGCCGGCGCGGCGACATCGGGCACCCCGACCCGGAGCGCGCGGTCAAGTCCAGCTGCGTGATCGTCTACAGCGTTCTGGCCCGCTGGCTGGGGCTGGGCAGTGACGTCGAGGCACCCGGGGACGGCAACTGGGACGAGATCATGGAGGACCTGACCGCGATGGTCATCGGCTTCCTGCTCCCGCGGCAGGGCTGATCCCCCGAGGCAGCCGGTTGCGGAGTTTGCCGAGGGACGGCTCCCGGCCCGACGCGACGTGCGCGAACGCCAGCGCGGCCGCCACCTCGCCGTTCCCGGACCGGATCGCCGCGAGGATGCCCCGGTGCTCGGCGCACTGCGCGGAGATGTCCCGGTCGGCGGTGAGCCGGAACAGCCATTCGAGCCGGCCCATCAGCGGTTGCATGAGGTGGCCGAGCAGGCGGTGACCGGGTAGCGCGATCAGCTCGCGGTGGAACGCCACGTTCGCGGTCGCCGCGCCCTGTTCGTCACCCGTGGTGAGGGCCGTCTCGCTGCAACCGATGATCTCCTCGATCCGGCCGAGCGGGATTCCGGAGGCGTGCAGGCGTCGCGCGGCGAGGTCGGCGGCCATGGGCTCGAGCTTCTCCCGTACGTCGAAAAGCTCTTCGATGTCATCCAGCGTGAGGTGCACGATGACCGCACCCCGCCGCGGGGTCGTCGTGATGAACCCGTCCGCCTCCAGCAGCGGCAGAGCGGCGCGCAACGGGATGCGGGAGACGCCGAGCTCGGCCGCGAGGTCACGCTCGACGAGCCGGCCGCCGGGTGGCAGCTCCCCGGCGATGATCCGCTCGCGCACGGCCGCATAGATCTGCTCGGGAAGCGGGCGTCCATCCTCCACTGTCATGCGCGTTGGTATACCACGCACTCATGTCGCCTTCCTAGGCCTGACTCGTATGTCGGTTTTGAGCTGGCGTGTTTACAAGAACGTTACTTCTAATTTCTTGAGGAACTCCTCGTTGGTTCGCAGGATGGTATCCCAAGCGCGCCGCAGTCCCCCTGGCCTCTTCAAGGAGTCGACCATGTCGTTTCGCTCCAAGCGCCTTGCCCTGACCACCCTCGGAATCACCGCGATCCTGACCGCCGCGGCGGGCTGCACCACCGCCGGAACCACCACGACGAACGGCAGCGACGCCGGCTCGATCGTCTTCGGATTCGCGGTCGGCACGCTCGACCCGGTGCTCGCCGACCAGACCCAGAACTCGGTGCCGGACAACGCCCTCTACGACACGCTCGTCGAGTACACCCGCGACGGGAAGCTGCAGCCCCGGGTCGCGACGAAGTGGACGCTCGCGCCGGACGCCACCTCGGTCACCTTCACCCTGCGTGACGACGTCACGTTCGCCGACGGCTCGAAACTGACCGCCGCCGACGTGGTCTACACGCTGGAACGCACCAAGAGGGTCGGCACCGGCGTCGCGTCCCTGATCAACGACTACCGGTCCGCCACGGCGATCAGCGACACCGAGATCAAGATCGATCTGGTACGCCCGAACGCCATCTTCCCCGGCGCTCTCAGCAAGATCTTCATCCTCGACGCGGACCTGGTGAAGCAGCACGAGGGCACCGACAACGCCCAGTCCTGGCTCGCCGCCAACGCGGCCGGCAGCGGCGCGTACACGCTCACCTCGATCCGGCAGGGTACCGAGATCCGCCTGCAGCAGCGTCCGGAGTACTGGGCGAAGCAGGACGGCCGGCCCGCGCAGATCGTGCTGGCGAACGTGACCGACGGCTCGACCGCCCGCAACGGCCTGCTCGCCGGGCAGTACGACGCGGCCATCCAGAGCCGCGACGACGCCGCCACGTTCGCGGGCAACCCCGGGTTCCGGGTCGTCGAACGGCAGTCGGCCGCGCAGAACTACTTCTTCATCAACACCAAGAGCCCGAAGCTCGCCGACGTCCGGGTCCGGCGGGCCGTCGCGCTCGCCTTCGACTACCAGGGCTTCGTCACGAACGTCGAGGGCGGCAGCTCCAAGGTCGCCACCGGTCCGCTGCCCGCCGCGCTCGGCTGCCGGCCGCGACTGCCGGCGTCGGCGCAGAACCTCGACGAGGCGAAGAAGCTGCTCGCCGAGGCCGGGGTGAGCGGCCTGTCGCTGGTCGCCGAGTACCAGACCTGGAACCCGGCGCACATCCAGGCCGCGACGCTGCTGAAGTCGAACCTCGCCGACATCGGCGTGAAGCTGGACCTCAAGCAGATCACCTACCCGGCGTACATCGCGCAGCTCGCCAAGCCGGAGACCACCCCCGACTTCTTCTACATGTCGGACTTCCCGCTCTACCCGGACGCCGGCACGATCCTGGCCCGCACCTACGACTCGAAGATGATCGGCCGCGGCTCGAACTACGGCAACTACGCCGACGCCGAGGTGGACGCCCTGATCACGAAGGCGCTCGCCACCACCGACGAGACCGCGCGCTGTGCCCTCTACGAGCAGGCTCAGACGAAGATCGCCGCGGCTCAGGTCTCGATCAACGTCTCCAACCCGACCGACACCCTGGTGGTCCGCACCGGCTTCACCGGACTCGGCGACTCGGATTCGCACGACATGGTCAACCTGCTCGACATCCGGACCGCGGGCTGACATGGGGAGATTCCTGCTCTCCCGGGCCGGCACCACGGCGGTCACGCTCTGGGGCCTGGCCACCGCGGTCTTCCTCCTGATGAAGCTGCTCCCCGGCGATCAGGCGACGATGGCGGCCGGCCGCAACGCGAGCCCCGAGCAGATCGAGCTGTTCCGCGAACGGCTCGGCCTCGACGAGCCGCTCCCGGTGCAGTACGTGAAGTTCCTCGGCCGGCTGCTGCACGGCGACTTCGGCCAGTCCGCGGTCACCCTGCAGCCGGTCGTCACCGACCTGCGCAACCTGATGCCGTCCACGGTCGAGCTCGTCGTCGTCGCGACGGTGCTCAGCATCGCCGGGGCGGTGCTGCTCGCCCTGGTGACCGCTGCCCGCCAGCGCCGGGACACGTTCCTGCGGGTCGCCGCGGTGGCGGCCGGCGGGGTCCCGGTCTTCTGGCTGGCGTTCCTGCTCCAGTGGGTGATCGGCACCGAGCTGCGCTGGCTGCCGGTCGCCGGGCAGATCTCCACCGACGTGGTGGTGCCGGTCCGCACCGGGTTCGTCACCGTCGACGCCCTGCTCAACAGCGACCCGGCGGCGTTCGGCGACGCGCTGCTGCACCTGATCCTGCCGGCGCTCGTGCTGGCCCTGCCCGCTGCCGCGGGCCTGTTCCGGACCCTCCGCGCGTCGATGCTCTCCGCCCTGGAGAGCGACTACGTGTCGGTGGCCCGATCGAAGGGAGTCCCGATGCGCGGCATCGTGACCGGCCACGTGCTGCGGAACGCGGCGATCCCGTCGGTGAGCCTGGCCGGCCTGCAGGTCGGATGGACGTTCGCGGGCGTGGTCCTGGTCGAGTCGGTCTTCGGGCGGCAGGGGATCGGGTCGTACCTGACCACCGCCGTCACCCAGAAGGACACCCAGGCCGTCTTCGGCGCCGTCCTCTTCATCGGACTCATCACGGTCCTGGTGAACTTCGCCGTCGACGTCGTCCAGCTCGGCCTCGACCCGCGAGTCCGCCGCGCCCAGCTGGCGGCGGCATGACCGCCATCGCTCTGCCGACTCACCGGATACATCGGTTCATGAGCCGACCGTGGCTGGACACCGTCGTCGTCGCGATCATCGCGGTGCTGGTGCTGATGGCGGTCTTCGGGCCGCTGGTGGCGCCGCACGATCCCTACCGCTCGGATCCGGCTCTGCGGTTGCTCGGGCCCAGCTCGGACTACTGGCTCGGCACCGACGAGGAAGGGCGCGACGTGCTGAGCCGGCTGCTCGTCGGCGCGCGGCCCACGCTGCTGTCCGCGCTGGTCGTGGTCGCCGTGAGCACCGTGATCGGGATCCTGGTGGCGAGCGTCGCGGCGCTCGGCGGGCGCTGGGTGGACGAGGTGCTGATGCGCGCCTGCGACATCCTGCTCTCGCTGCCCGGTCTGATGCTGGCGCTGGCCGTCGCCACGGCGCTGGGCTCCGGGCTGACCGGGGCGATCATCGCGCTGATCGTGGCGATGTTCCCGGCCACCGCCCGGCTGGCCCGCGGAACCATTCTGCGAACGCTGACCGCAGGCTATGTGGAGGCGGCCCGGGTGCAGGGTTCGTCGAAGCTCGCGCTGATGCTCCGGCACGTCCTGCCGAACTCGCTCGACGAAGTGCTGATCAACGCGACCCTGCAGATCGGCGGCGTCACGCTGATCATGTCGGGGCTGTCGTTCATCGGCGTCGGCGCGCAGCCACCCAGCGCCGAGTGGGGCGCCATGGCGTCGACGGCGGCACGGTACGTGACCGTCAACTGGCCCGCCGCCATCCTCCCCGGCCTGCTGATCACCGTCTCGGTCGTCGCGTTCGGCCTGCTCGGCGACATGCTCCAGATCCGCCGCGACCCGACATTGCGGAAGGGCCTCCGATGAGCGACCTGTTCCGGGTCCGCCGCGGCCCGACACTGCGGAAGGGTCTGGCGATGAGCGACCTGCGAGAGTCGGTCGGTTCGCGGCGGGAGACCGCGGCGCCTGTGCTCGACGTCCGGGACCTGACCGTGGACGTCGGCGAGATCAGGCTGGTCGACGGCATGAATCTCACCCTGCGGAGAGGCGAGTTCCTGGCCCTGGTCGGCGAGTCCGGGTCCGGCAAGAGCGTCACGGCGAGGGCGATCACCCGGCTGGATGCCCGGTACCGGCTCGGCGGCTCGATCCGGATGGGCGGCGACGAGCTGATCGGGATGCCGGAGAAGGAGCTGCGCGGCTACCGGGGCGCGCGGATCGGCATGGTCTTCCAAGATCCGCTCTCCAGCTTCAACCCGGTGCTGCCGATCGGCCGGCAGATCGCCGAGCCGCTGCGCGTCCGTGGCGTGCCGAAGAGAGAGGCGATGAACCGAGCCGGCGAGATGCTCGGCGAAATGGGGATCACGCGGCCGGTGGAGCGGCTCGGCGCGTACCCGCACGAGCTCTCCGGCGGCATGCGGCAGCGGGCCGCGATCGCGATGGCGCTGATCGCCGAACCGGAGCTGCTGATCGCCGACGAGCCGACCACGGCGCTCGACGTCCGGATGCAGGCCCGGGTGCTGGACCTGATCCGGGAGGCGGCGACGGCACGCCACCTCGCGGTCCTGTTCATCACCCACGATCTCGGCATCGTCGCCGGGAACGCGGACCGGGTCTGCGTGATGTACAGCGGACGCCCGGTGGAGGAGAACACGGTACGGGAGTTGTTCCGCACGCCGGTCCACCCGTACACGAGGGATCTGCTCGCCGCGGTGCCGCGTCTCGGCCGCGGACTGTCCGACCTGAAGCCGATCCCGGGCCTGGCAGCGACCCCGGCGACCCGTCCGGCCGGATGCGCCTACCACCCCCGGTGCGCTGCCGCGCTGGAGCGGTGCGCCACCGAAGTGCCGGTCTTCGCCGAGCGGGCCGCCTGCCACCTGGGGGACCGATGACCCTCGTACAGATCAATGATCTCCAGAAGTCCTTCACCGGGGTGACCGTCCTGGATCGGGTGACCGTCGGCATCGAGGCCGGGGAGATCGCCGGGCTGGTCGGCGAGTCCGGGTCCGGCAAATCGACGCTGATCAGGTGCCTGATGGGCCTGGAGAAGCCGGACGCCGGAACGATCACCTACGACGGCGTCGACCTGCTGCGGGCGAGCCGGGCCGAGCGGCGGCGGTTCCAGCGGGAGGCGCAGATCGTCTTCCAGGATCCGTATTCCAGCCTCGACCCGCGCCGCACGATCGAGCAGATCACCGGGGAGGGCCTGGCGATCCATGAGCCGCGGGCGCCGCGCCGGGATCGGGTCGTGGAGGCGCTCGACCAGGTCGGCATCGGCCCCGACATGCTGAAACGCCACCCCGGTTCGCTCTCCGGCGGCCAGCGTCAGCGCGTCGCGATCGCCCGCGCTCTCGCCATGCGCCCCCGGCTGCTGGTCTGCGACGAGCCGGTCTCCGCGCTCGACGTGTCGGTGCAGGCGCAGGTCGTGCACCTGCTCAAGGACGCTCAGCAGCGGCTCGGCATGAGCCTGCTCTTCGTCGCGCACGACCTCGCCGTGGTCGGCGCGCTCTGCGACACCGTGACCGTTCTCGCCCAGGGCGTCGCCGTCGAGCAGGGTGCCACGGCGTCCGTTTTCGCTCATCCCGCCCATGACTACACCCGGGAGCTGCTCGCCGCGGTTCCCACCTTCCAGGAGATGTGATGACCGCTGTCGGATCCGATATCCGTTACTCCTTCGGGGGCCACGACCTGTGGAAGGACGGCTTCGAACTCCTCGACTCGCTGACCGAGCAGGGCCTCGACGGCTGCAACATCCGCACCCTCGACGAACTGGCGCCCACTCTCGACCAGGGCTATCTCGCCGAGCTTGCGGCGCACGCCGATCAACGAGGCCTCTACGTCGAGATGGGCATCGGCAAGGTCAACCCGTTCATGACGGCCGAGTTGCCACGGGTCCGCGCGCTCGGGGACGGCGACTACCTGGCCGGCATGACCCGGATGATCGAGACCTGCGCCAGGCACGGGTGGACCACGCTCTGGACCGCTTGCGGCGGTATCAAGGGCTACCCGGGCATCTACGCCACTGACCGATTCCGCACCGACGTGGACTGGTCCGAGCAGCTGCGGGTCACCGAGGCGTTCCTGCGCAGGCTCGCTCCGGTGCTGCGCGCCAACGGCTGCCGGCTCGGGATCGAGACGCACGAGGAGATCACCACGTTCGAGGTGATCCGGCTGGTCGAGGCGGCCGGCCCGGACGTCCTCGGCATCTGCCTCGATCCGGGCAACCTGCCCGCCAACGGCGAGTCGCCGAGCGCGGGAATCGAACGGGTGGCGCCCTATGTGATCAGCACACAGCTCCGTGACGTCGCTCTTTTTCAAGAAAATCCCGATTTGGTACGTTTCCTAGCGCCCTGTGGCGACGGCGTGATCGATTGGGCGTGGGCTCTCGATCTCCTCCTGACCGCGAATCCGCAGCTCAATCTGACCATCGAAGGCATCGGTGGCATCCGCGGCGAGTTGCACGCCCAGGTCACCGATCCGGTCTGGCTCGCCGGCCACCCGGATCTCTCGGCGGGAGAGCTGACCGAGCTCGGATCGCTGGTCGGCAAGGCCAGCGAGGACCTCACCACCCTCCGCACCACCAGCGACCGATGGCGTCCGCTGCACGACCGTTTCGTCTCCCGTTCCGCCACCCACCTCCGTTCCGTCCTGGAGTTGAAGAATGTCTGACATCACCACCCTGAGCTGCCGCGTCGTCCTCCCCGCCGACGCCGACTACGACCAGCTCCGGCACGTCTGGAACGCCGACATCGACCGCCGGCCGGCCGCGATCGCCCGCTGTGCGACGCCGGAGCAGGTCAGCGAGGTGCTCGCCTGGGCCCGGGCGGCGAACGTCCAGGTCACGGTCCGTGGCGGCGGGCACAACCTGGCCGGGACGGCGGTGGCCGACGGCGCCGTGCAGATCGACACCCGGCCGATGAACGCGGTCGTCGTCGACCAGGAGGCGGGCACCGTCACGGTCGGCGCCGGCTGCGTCTGGGGCGAGGTGGACCGGGCCGTCGAGGATCTCGGCGTCGCGGTCCCGGCCGGCGTCGTCTCGCACACCGGCGTGGCGGGGCTGACCCTCGGCGGCGGTTTCGGCTACTTGACGCGGATGCACGGCGCCACGGTGGATCACCTGGTCTCGGCGCAGATCGTGGTCGCCGACGGCCGGATCCTGACGGTCAGCGACGACGAGAACCCGGACCTGTTCTGGGCGATCAAGGGGGCCGGGCACAACTACGGCGTCGCCACCAGCTTCACCTACCGGTACGTGAAACTGCTCGGCCTCGCGACGGTGCGGACCCACCTCTACGCCGCCGCCGATCGGCGGGTCATGATGGAGCGCTTCCGTGACCTGGCGATCGACCTGCCCGCGAACGTCGGCACCTACCTGCGGGTCTACCGCGCGCCCGAATACTGGTCGCAGCTCCCCGCGGCGAACCGTGGCGAGCCGATCCTCTCCCTCTCCACGATCACCTACGGGGATCCGACCGAGGAGGAGAAGGCCCTCTTCGACGGCGTGGAGCCGATCTACACATCGGAGCGCACGATCCCGCACGTCACCCTTCAGCACTCCACCGACGACGAATTCCGCCACGGCATCCGGCACTACTGGCGGCACACGTTCGTCCACGAGCTGAGCACCGAGGCGATCGACACGATCCTGCACTGGGCGGACGCGTACCCGGGCCGTTCCCTGAACTCCAGCGCCTTCATCTCGCACCAGGTCATGTGCCCGTTCGAGATGATCGCCGGCACGAACGAGGTGCGCGACGGCTCCCGGGACGCCCTGCCGTCGCACGGCCCGATGCGCTACTCGGCGAACATCGGCGCGGACTGGGAGTTCCCGGCGGAGAAGGCGCCGCTCGTCGACTGGGTGCGCGGGTTCAGCGACGCGATGCGGCCGTTCCAGGGCGGCACCTACATCAACTTCACGTCGGTGCAGGGCGACGACGCGGTGGCGAAGGCGGTCTACGGCGACAAGTACGACCGGCTCGTCGCGGTGAAGAAGGAGTACGACCCGGCCAACGTGTTCTCCCGCGGCCTGGTCGACCTGAGCGACACGGCGGACTCCTGATGCGCATCGGCACCGACACCACGAAATATCCGCGGTTCGCCCGTGAAGGCGCCCTGTGGACCCTCGACAGGCTGGCGGAAATCGGCTTGGAGGGCGCCTTCTTCCGGTCACCCTACGATCTGAGCCCCACCCTGGACCCTGGCGAGATCCGCGAGGTGGTCGAGCACGCCCGGCACCTGGGCCTCTACGTCGAGGTCGGCATCGCCAAGGTGAACCCCTTCGCCACTCCCGAGTCGCCGCAGATCAGGGCGCTCGGCGACGGCGACTACCTGGCCGGCTTCGCGAAGCTCGTCCGGCTCGTCACCGAGGCCGGGATCACCGAGCTCTGGACGGCGACCGCCAACTACCAGTTCACGATCCGGGGCATGTACGCCTGCGACCGCTTCCGCACCGACGTGGACTGGTCCGAGCAACTGAAGGCGACGGCCACCGTGCTGAAGCGGATCAAGCCGGTCATCGCCGACGCCGGCGCTCATCTCAACATCGAGACGCACGAGGAGATCAGCTCGTTCGAGGTGGTCCGGCTCGTCGAGGAGGCCGGCCCGGACGCGTTCGGCATCACCTTCGACACGGCGAACGTCGTGGTCCGCGGCGAGAACCCGGTCGCCGCGGCACGCCGGGTGGCGCCGTACGTCCGCCAGTCCCACCTGCGGGACGTCGCTCTTCTGCGGAACGGTGCGGGAGTGGGGCGGTTCCTCGTACCGATAGGCCGGGGTTGCATCGATTGGGATGAACTGCTGGGCATCCTGCTGAAGGAGTGCCCGCACGCGACGCTGTCGATCGAGGGGGACTTCCCGCACGCCGGGCGCCAGGAGACCGAGATGACGCTCTATCTCGATGATCCGATCTGGCGGGCGGCACATCCCGACCTCACCGACGAGGAGCTGGCATCGGTCGTGGCCCTGGAGGGTGGCCACGACGAGGAGGCACTGCGGGCGCCGCTCTCCGAGGAGCAGGCCCTCGACTTCATCACGACGAGCGCGGCCGAGCTGCGGCGCCGGCTCACCGCATTGGGGGACTCATGCTGATCGACGTGCACCACCACCCGGACCTCGAGGTGGTCAAGCAGAAGCGGCGTGAGCTCGGCATGGTGCTGCCGTCGTTCATCCCGGAGTGGACCCCGGCCATCGGCGTCGAGCAGATGGACATGATCGGCACCAGCCTGTCGGTGCTCTCCGCGCCGGCCGGTACCACGTTCGTGCCGGAGAGCGAGGCGCCGAAGCTGGCCCGCGCCATGAACGAGGAGTACGCCGAGCTGATCCGTGCCTACCCGACCCGGTACGGCGCGTTCGGCTCGCTCCCGATGCCGCACGCCGACGCCAGCGTCGAAGAAGCCGTCCACGCCCTCGATGTGCTCGGACTGGACGGCGTCTGCCTGCAGTCCAGCTACGACGGCCGCTACCCGGACTCCTACGACGACCTGCTCGCCGAACTGAACGCCCGGGACGCCGTCGTCTTCATCCACCCGATCCTGATCCGCGAGCGCATCGCGGACCTGCCTCCGGCGCTGCTCGAAGGCACCTTCGACACCACCCGCATGGCGACCCGGCTGGCGAAGGCGGACGTGTTCGCGCGTTTCCCGCGAATCCGGTTCATCCTGCCGCACACCGGCGGGATGGTGCCGTACATCAAATGGCGGATCGCGCTCTACGCGTTGCAGGGCGACGACTGGCGGGTCGAGCCGAGCGCCGAGGACTTCGCCCGGGAGATCGCGAAGCTGGACAACATCTACTACGACACCACGCTCAACCTCGGGCCGGTCGAGAAGCTGGTGGACCCCACCAAGATCCTCTTCGGCACCGACATCCCGTGGGCGGCCGGCTCGATCCTGCGCCTGCAGCGGGACGCGGTGACCGATCCGGCGATCACCCACGAGAACGCGTTCCGCCTCTTCCCCCGGATCGCCGGAGTCCTGCGATGACGGTCGTGCTGACCAGGTCCGACATCCTTCAGATGATCAATTACCCGGACGTGGTGGACGCGGTCGAGAAGATCCACGCCTCGCTCTCCGCGGGCTCGGCGGCCCAGCCGGCGCCGAAGGCGGTGACACTGCCCGGATCGGACGCGGTGTTCCTGCCGATGACCGGCCTCTCGGCGTCGTCGATGGTGGTGAAGCTGCTCGCCGACCTCCCGGGGGTCGGCCAGCGGTCCACCATCATGATCACGGACGCGGCCACCGGGGCGTGCGAGGCGATCCTGGACGGCGGGGTGATCACCGCGTTCCGGACGGCCGCCGCCTCCGCCGTCGCCACCCGGCATCTCGCCCGTCCGGAGAGCCGGGTGCTCGGGCTGATCGGCGCGGGCGCCCAGGCGCACGCGCACGCCCTGGCGATCCGGGCGGTCCTGCCGGTGACCGAGGTGGTGATCTGGAACCGCACCCCCGCACGCGCTCTGTCGCTCGCCGCCGCTCTCGCCGATTCCTCCGATCTGTCGGTACGCGTGGAGCACTCCATCGAGGCCGTCACCTCGAACGTGGACGTCCTCTGCACCCTCACCCCGTCCCGCGCGCCGATCATCTCCGGTTCGTGGTTCCGGCCGGGGCTGCACGTCAACGCGGTCGGCGCCCCACCTCGCCGCGACCACCGGGAGATCGACTCGGAGGGCGTCCGCCGCTCTCGGGTCGTCGTCGACTCGCACGCCACCGCCCTGGAGAAGTCCGGCGACGTGATGATCCCGGTGGACGAGGGGGTGATCACTCCCGATCACTTCGCCCGGGAGCTGGGGGACGTGGTGACGGGCCGGTGCGTCGGCCGCCGATCGTCTGACGAGATCACGCTGTACAACTCGGTGGGGGTCGGGTTGCAGGACCTCGCCACCGCCCGGCTGATGATCGACCGGGCGCTGGCCGAGGGACTGGGCACGCACATCGACCTGTCCCGCTGATCGTCGTGCCGGCAGCCGCTCTCCTGATCGGCTGCCGGTCAGCGCTCCGCCAACCAGCTCTCGAACGTGATCGTCCCGCGCGGCCCGGGCCCGGTCGGCAGCAGACCACCGCTCGCCATGGCCCGGCCGGCGCTGCCCGGCAGCGGGAGGCTCAGCACCCACCGCTTGTCCTCGCCCGCGCGCTTGCCGCCGCTCCCGTCCGCGTGCTTGCCGCCGCTCCCGTCCGCGCGCTCGCCGTCGCTTCCGCCCGCGCGGATCTTGGAGGATGCGCGGTGGTGCCGGATGAGGCGGCGGGCCATCGCGGCGATCTCGAGGACCTCGGGGCCGGCGATGTCGGGGGCCAGGCCGAGCGCCGGCCCCTCGGCGAGGCGCAGGAGTTCGGTGGCCACCTCGGAAGCGGCGATCGGCTGACTCACCATCTTCGGCACCACGGCGATCGGCCCGGGCATCTGCGCCAGCTGCTGGCCGGGGAACTCGAAGAACTGCGTCGCCCGCAGCACCGTCGCCGGCACGCCACTCGACAGCGCCAGCTCCTCCTGCCGGAGTTTCCCCCGGTAGTAGCCGAAGTCCACCCGGTCGACGCCGACGATCGACAACACCAGGTGGTGGGCGACCCCGGCTTTCCGCTCGGCCTCATTCAGGGTACGGGTGACCGTACCGAAGAAATCGACCGACCGTTTCTCACTGAGCGTCACCACATTCGAGACGTCGATGACGACGTCCACCCCGTCCAGCGCCCGGTCGAGCCCGGCGCCGGTGGTCAGGTCGACGCCGTGCCTCCGGGAGATGATCACGACCTGGTGCCCGGCGGCCCGCGCCTGCTCGACGATGTGTGTGCCCATCACGCCGGTACCTCCGGCCACTGCCAGTCGCATGTGTCAGCCCTCGTCTCGTCTGGCGTACGGTTTCGTGGTCATGGACTGGCGGTGCCCGCGAAGTGTGACAGCGGGTGATCTACGCAACAGGGGGATCGTTGATCCGGGAACTCGCTTCGCTGCCGTACGCCCGCTTCCTCCAGCCGCTCGCCGGCGAGCTGGAGTTCGGCGAGGACTACAGCGAGGTCCATCTCGACGGTGTCGAACTCGACGGGGCGCAGGCCGGCGGCGCCCGGTTCTCGGAGAGCGCATGGACGGCCGTCACGTTCGCCGGCGGCGACTTCGACCGGGTACGCCTCGACGACGTGTGGGTGTCGCGCTGCCGTTTCCTCGGTGGCAGCTGGGCCTCGGCGTCGCTGCTGAACGTCTCCCTGCTGGACAGTGTGCTGGCGGGCGTTCAGGCGTACGGCTCACAGTGGCGTCGCGTGGTCGTCCAGGACTGCAAGATCGACAGCTTGAATCTGCGCGGCGCCCGGCTGCAGGACGTCGAGTTCCGGGACTGCGACCTGACCGAGGTCGACTTCGGTGACGCCACGCTGGCCGGCGTGACGTTCCCGGGCACCGCGATCCGCCGGGCCCGCTTCACCAAGGCGACGGTCAAGAAGCTCGACCTGCGAGGCGCCCGTGAGCTGGACATCGCGCAGGGCTGGGAGTCGCTGGCCGGTGCGGTGATCGCCCCCGCCCAGCTGGCCGAGGCGGCGCCCGCGCTGGCACAGACCCTGGGCATCGTCATCCGCTGAGCGCCGGCACCGGGTCTTGGTTCGGATCGTGGGCGATTCTGTCCATCTGGGGGCGAAGACGGCTCAGGAAGGGGGTGGCAGTCGGTTCAATGAAGCGGTGCTCATCACAAATATCGTGGTTCGCCGGTTAAGATCCATTTCGTACCGGTAGCGTCCTGCGGCTGTGTCCGACTTCCCCCACCCCCACTCCCGCCGGCGCGTCGCCCTCATCCTCGGCGCCGTCGTCGTGGTGCTGGTCGCCGTCAACGTGGCGAACAAGTTCGGCCCGCCGGGCACCGGCCTGGTCGCCGGCCCCGTGGTGGCGCTCGGCCTGCTGCTGCTCGGCCGCCGCGCCGGCCTGACCTGGCACGACCTCGGACTCTCCCCGCGCACGCTGACCCGCGGCTCCAAGTATGCCGCGGGCGCCGTCCTGGCCGTCGCCGTCGTCTACGGCATCGCCGCCGCGGTCCCGGCGACCCGGCCGGCGTTCCAGGACGGGCGGTACGACCTGAACCCGCACAGTGTTCTCCAGACCGCGTTCCTGGTGATCCCGCTCGGCACCGTGCTCCTCGAAGAAGTGGCCTTCCGTGGCGTCCTGCACGGCCTGGTCAACCGGCACCGCGGCGCGGTCTGGGCCAGCGTCGTCTCCTCGGTGCTCTTCGGGATGTGGCACATCCTCCCGTCGCTGCGGCTGGCCGAGGCCAACAAGGCGATCGGCGCGGCGGTGGGCGGTGGCGCGGCAGGTCAGGTCCTGGCCGTCGCCGGAGCGGTGGCCTTCACCGCCCTGGCCGGGCTCCTCCTCTGCGAACTCCGCCGCCGCAGTGGAAGCCTCCTGGCGGCGGCCGCCTTGCACTGGGCGACGAACGGCATGGGGCTGCTGGTGGCGGCCGGCCTCGCGACGGTCCACTTCGCCTGACCGGGGTGGTTCATGGGGGAGGATGAGGTCATGACTCTGGTGACGTCGAGTGAGATCACTGCGGAGGACCTGGCTCATCTGGAGCGGGCGATCACGCTGGCCTGGGACGCGCGCAACGGGGGTGACCATCCGTTCGGATCGTTGCTGGTGACGCCGGACGGGACCGTGCTCGAAGGGCTCAACAGCGTGGTGACCGGTTCCGACCCGACCGGTCATGCCGAGACGAACCTGGTGCGGCTGGCGGGCAGGCTCGACTTCGCTACGCGGGCCGGGAGTGTTCTCTATACGAGTACTGAGCCGTGTGCGATGTGCGCCGGGGCGATCTACTGGGCGGGGATCGGGCGGGTGGTGTTCGCGCTGTCGTCCGAGCAGCTCAGCACCATGGTCGACGAGGAGGAGGGCGTGCCGCCGCTGAACCTGTCGTCGCGCGAGGTCTTCGGGCACGGCGGACGGCCGATCGTGGTGGACGGGCCGGCGCCACTGCCGGCAGCGACCGAGGTCCATCACGGGTTCTGGCGGTAGCGTCTTCCGGCACGAGGCTTTGCTGTTCCAAGATCGTCCGGTGTGGGTTCGCGCCCCTGTGCTGCTCCAAGATCGCTGGACGTGGGCTCCCATCGGGGATCTTGGAGGGTTGGTGGTTCGGCGGCGAGAGGTTGTGGCTAGTACTCGGTCGTCGTCGTGGTGTGGGCCGGGATCAGATCGTGGAAGGCCTGGACCGCGCGGCTCGCTGGCAGTGTGGCGGAGCGGGCGACGGCCAGGGTCCAGGGTGTGGCGGGCGGGTCGAGGGGGATCGGGATCACGGCTGTTCCGGCCTCCGCACGCAGTGGTGGGACCAGGGCGACGCCCAAACCGGCGGCCACATAACTCGGGACGGTCGTCAGGTCGGTCACCTCGACCACGATCGAGCGGGTCAGGCCGGCGCGGCGGAAGTCGTTGTCGGAGCGGACGCGGTTGCAGTAGCCGGCCGGCAGGTCGATGAACGGCTCACCGGCCAGGTCGCCCGGATCGACGGTTCCGCAGCCGGCGAGGGGATGACTTTCGGACACCAGGAGGCGGGGCTGGAACGTGGCGATCGGTGTCAGGTCGATGCCCTCGATCGCCAGGGTGTCGACACCCACGAAGGCGACGTCGAGGCGGTTGTCGCGGAGTTTCGTCAGTAGTCCCTCGCTGCCCTCGGCCGCCACGGTCATGGTGAGGCGGACACCGTCGTGACGCCTCCGGAAGTCGCCGACCAGGCCCGGCAGGTCGACGGCGGTCAGGCCGGAGAGGGTGCCGACCCGCAGGCTGCCGCGTAGTCCCAGCCCGGCGCCCTCGACGGCGGCACGGGCGGTGTCCAGCGAGTCCAGTGCGTTCTTCGCCTCGGGGAGCAGCGCCCGGCCGGCGTCGGTGAGCGTCACCCGCGTGGTGCTCCGGTCGAACAGTGCGGTGCCGAGGTCACGTTCCAGCGCACGGATGCTCGCCGAGACGGTCGACTGCACGGCGTGGGTGCGTCGTGCGGCACGGGTGAAGTTGAGCTCCTCGGCCACTGCCACGAAGAACTCCAGCTGGCGTTGCTCCACCCGGCGATCCTATCGCTCTCGGCGATCGTAGTTATGAACAGCATTCGTTGGACACGATAGGTCGTGCGCGGCAGGCTTCGTCTCGTGAAGATTCTGTTGACCGGTGCGACCGGTTACATCGGTTCGGCCGTCC
Source organism: Actinoplanes sp. OR16 (assembly GCF_004001265.1). GTDB lineage: Bacteria > Actinomycetota > Actinomycetes > Mycobacteriales > Micromonosporaceae > Actinoplanes. The sequence goes on from NZ_AP019371.1 coordinate 6,306,616, forward strand.
GTACCGCGCTGATCGAACGCGGTCATGAGGTGACGGCTCTGGTGCGATCGTCGGCGGCGTCCGCCGTGGTCTCGGAGAGTGGTGCGTCGGCGGTGACCGGCGACGTGGGCGACGCGGCGCTCGTGCGTGAGCTGGCCGGCAAGAACGACGGCGTGATCCACCTGGCCGCTCCGGGGCCGGACGTCGAGGCGTCCTTCGCCGAAGCGGTGCTCGCCGCGAGTCCGGAAGTGTTCATCCGGACCGGCGGGGTGTGGGTGCACGGTCCCGGCGAGGCGATCACCGAGGACACGCCGCGGGCCGCTCCCGCGCTGGTTGCCTGGCGGGAGGCGATCGACCTGCCGGTGCTGGCCGCTCCCGGTGTCCGGTCGGTGCTGATCGAGCCGGGGATCGTCTACGGGCACGGCAAGGGCATTCCCGGGCTGGTCGTCGGCGCCGCGCAGTCGGGGACGTTCATCGGGGACGGTTCGCAGCACTGGACCACCGTGCACGTCGACGACCTGGCCGCGCTGTACGTGCTCGCGCTGGAGAAGGCGTCCGCCGGGTCGGTGTTCCTCGGGGTCGGCGGGGACAACCCGACCGCCCGGGAACTCGGTGAAGCAGCCGATCGCCGACTCGGGCTGGGCGGCCGTGTGGGACCGGAGGACCCGGCTCGGACGATCGCGCGGCTCGGCGACTTCGGTGCTGCTCTGCTCGTGAGCCAGCAGGCCGGTGGGGAGAAGGCTCGCCGGGTGCTCGGCTGGCAGCCCTCGCGGCCGTCGTTGATCTCGGAGATCGCTGCGGGCGGCTACGACCCGTCCTGACCCGGCTCGTGGAGGGGAGCCGTAGTTTCAGGCGAGGTGCTTGGCCGACGGCTGGGCGTGAAGCGGTCGTGCCGGTGGGGAGTGCGAAGGCGGCGGGGTGGCGTACGAAATCGGGGGCTTTGGGATCGGGCTGCCGGAGATTGTTTCGGAAAAGGTTGAGTTGGGTTGCCCGGAGATTGCAGGATATCGATGGGAGCGCTCCCGAAATCCCCGATCCCCACCCTGCAAGGAGTCATCGTGCTTGGTCGAAGAACTAGAAAACGCCTTGTCGCGGGGCTGGCCGGCCTCGCCCTGGCGATCACCGGAGGGGCGAGCGCGCCCACCGCGGTCCAGGCTGCCGCGCCCGCGACGGACTGGCTGCACGTGTCCGGGAACCAGATCGTCGACGCGGCCGGCAACCCGGTCTGGCTGACCGGCGCGAACTGGTTCGGCTTCAACGCGTCGGAGCGTGTCTTCCACGGCCTCTGGTCGGCGAACATCACCGAGATCACCCGGTCGATGGCGCAGCGCGGCATCAACATCGTGCGGGTGCCGATCTCGACGCAGCTGCTGCTCGAATGGAAGGCCGGCACGTTCGGCACGGTCAACGTCAACACGTATGCGAATCCCGAGCTGACCGGCAAGAACAGCCTGCAGATCTTCGACTACTGGCTGGCGCTCTGCGAGCAGTACGGCATCAAGGTCCTGCTCGACGTGCACAGCGCCGAGGCCGACAACTCAGGGCACATCCATCCGGTCTGGTACAAGGGCACGATCACTCCCGAGCTGTACTACCAGGCGTGGGAGTGGGTGACCGCCCGCTACAAGACCAACGACACGATCGTCGCGATGGACCTGAAGAACGAGCCGCACGGCACGCCCGGGACCACGCCGCGCGCCAAGTGGGACGGTTCGACGGACGTCGACAACTGGAAGTACACGGCCGAGACCGCCGCCAAGCGCATCCTCGCGATCAACCCCGAGGTGCTGGTGCTGGTCGAGGGTCAGGAGGTCTACCCGCGTGAGGGCGAGACGTGGAGTTCGCCGAACACCGACCCGGACCTGTCGCCGAACTACTACTACAACTGGTGGGGCGGGAACCTGCGCGGCGTGCGCGACCACCCGATCAACCTGGGCGCGAACCAGGATCAGCTGGTCTACTCGCCGCACGACTACGGGCCGCTCGTGTTCAACCAGCCGTGGTTCGACAAGCCGTTCGACAAGACCACGCTCACCAACGACGTATGGCGGCCGAACTGGCTCTACATCCACGAGAACAGGACCGCGCCGCTGCTGATCGGCGAGTGGGGCGGTCGGCTCGGCCAGGACGAGCGCCAGGACCGCTGGATGACCGCGCTGCGTGACCTGATCGTGGAGAACCGGCTGCACCAGACGTTCTGGGTGCTGAACCCGAACTCCGGCGACACCGGCGGCCTGCTGCTGGACGACTGGAAGACCTGGGACGAGCAGAAGTACGCCCTGCTCAAGCCGGCTCTGTGGCAGCAGGGCGGCAAGTTCGTGAGCCTCGACCACCAGGTGCCGCTCGGTGGCGCCGGCAGTACGACCGGGATCAACCTGAGCGCTGCCTACGGGGAGTCGGACACGGTCGCGCCGAGCGTGCCGGGTCAGCCGGCGGCCAGCGGGATCACGTCGTCCGGTGTGACCCTGAGCTGGGCGGCGTCGACCGACGACGTGGGTGTGACCTCGTACGACGTGCTGCGTAACGGAACCGTTGTCGCGACCGTCTCCGGGACGACGTACAACGCGACCGGGTTGACGCCGGAGACGGCGTACACGTTCAGCGTCCGCGCACGGGACGCCGCCGGGAACGTGTCGGCGGCGTCGGCGGGGCGCGGTGTGACGACGACGGCCGGCTCCTCGTCGAACGACGGAGGGTGTACGGCCACCTACAAGACGACCAGCTCGTGGACCGGCGGGTTCCAAGCCGAGGTGGCGGTCAAGAACACCGGTACCACGGCCGGCAAGGGGTGGGTCGTCAACTGGACCTACCCGAGTGGGACGACGGTGGCCTCGCTGTGGAACGGGGTGCAGGCCACGCCGCCGGTCACCGTCCGCAACGCCGAGCACAACGGGGCTCTCGCGGCCGGGGCGTCGGCGACGTTCGGGCTGGTCGGTTCGGGTCCGGCTGCGACGCCGGCGGTGAGCTGCACGCTGTCCTAGCGGGAGCGACACGGCTCTCCCGTACAGCCGGGCGAACCCGGCTGTACGGGAGAGCGGCGTTTGTTAATTCTTGGGACACGCGTCTCGACTAACCGAATGGCATTCGGTTAACGTGCCTCATGGCTGATGACACACGGCTCAAAGCCGGGGCGATCGGCGCCGCCGGGATCACGTTTCTCGTGGTCGCGGCCGCCGCGCCGTTGACGATCATGACGGGGATCGCGCCTCTGGCGATCTCCATCGGCGGCATCGGGGCGCCGGTCGGCTACCTCGCGGCCGGCGTCGTGCTGGCGATCTTCGCGGTCGGGTTCATGGCGATGACCCGGCACACGCGAGGCGCCGGGGCGTTCTACTCGTACATCACGCTCGGCCTCGGCCGTCCGCTCGGCGCGGCCTCCGGACTGCTGGCCGTGATCTCCTACAACGCGCTGCAGATCGGCGTGTACGGCCTGCTCGGCGTGCAGTTCTCGGCGGCCTGGACGCGGTTCACCGGCACCGAGGCCCCCTGGTGGATCTTCACAGCGCTGGCGATCGTGGGCGTCTGGACGCTCGGCCGGCGCGGCATCGACGTCGGTGCGAAGGTGGTCGGCGCGCTGCTCATCGCCGAGACCGCGATCCTCGTGCTGTTCGTCGCGGCGGTGCTGCCGCAGGCCGGGCTCAGCGGCGCCACGTTCACCCCGGCGGCGCTCACCGACCCGGGCATGCTCGCGATCCTCGGGTTCTGCTTCGCCGCGTTCATGGGCTTCGAGTCGACGGCGCTCTACCGCGGCGAGGCCCGTGATCCGGACCGGTCGATCCCGAAGGCGACCTACGCCGCCGTCGCGTTCCTGGCGATCTTCTACTGCCTGGTCGGCTGGGCCGCGGTGCGGGCGTTCGGTGACGAGCAGGTGATCGCCGCGGCGGCCGCCGACCCGACCGGCCTGTTCTTCTCCGCGATGGACACCTACGTCGGCGCCTGGGCCAGCGACATCATGTACGTCCTGGTGCTGACCAGCGTGCTCGCCTCGCAACTCGCCTTCCACAACGCCATCAACCGGTACGCCTTCTCGCTCGCTCACGACGGCCTGCTGCCCGCGCGACTCGGCCACAGCCACCCGCGCTTCTTCTCGCCGGCCACCGCCGGAACCGCGCAGAGCATCGTTGCCGCCGTCGTGGTCGCCGCCTTCGCGTACGCCGGCGCCGATCCGTATCTGCAGCTCACGCTCCTGGTCAACACGCCCGGCGCGATCGGTGTCGTCGGCCTGCAGGCGCTCACCTCGGCAGCCGTCCTCGCCTACTTCCTGCGCCGGCGCGGCGTCTCCGGCGCCCGCGTCGCGATCGTGTCCGGTGGCCTCGCGACGATCCTGCTCGCGATCGTCCTCTTCTTCATCATCGACAAGGTCGCGCTGCTCACCGGCGCCGGCCACGCCACGAACGCCCTGCTCGTCCTGCTCATCCCGGCGGTGCTCGCGGGCGGCGTGATCTGGGCGCTCATTCTCAAGATCAAGGACCCGATGTCGTACGGGCGGATCGGCGGCGATGAAGTCCGCAGAATCTCGGCCGCCGACGGTTCGGGACAGCCGGGGCCGGTCGTCGTCACGCCCGCACCGGAGGCGATCGCATGAGCACCGCTGACCTGATCATCGCAGCCGACACGATCCACACGATGGGGCCCGACGGGCCGGCCGTCACCGCGATCGCCGTCAGTGACGGAACGATCGTCGCGACCGGTGGCCGTGACGACGTCCGCGACTGGCGAGGCGCCGGCACCCGGGTGATCGACCTCGGTCAGGCCACCGTCACACCGGGACTGGTCGACGGCCATGCCCACCCGGTGATGGGCATCGGGATGACGCGAGGTGTGGACCTGAGCTCCGTCCGTACCCTCGCCGGGTTGAAGGCCGCGTTGCGGGAAGCCGGCGGCGGCATCGCCCGGGGTGAGTGGCTCGAAGGCTGGGGCCTCGATCCCAATGTGTTCGGCGACGCGCCGATCACGCACGCGCCGATCGTGGAGGTGCTCGGTCCCGACGTGCCGGTGCTGCTGCGGCTCTTCGACGCGCACTCGGCGCTCGCCGGCCCCCGGGCCCTGGAGATCGCCGGGGTGGACGGGCCGCGGACCTTCGCCTCCGGGGCGAGCGTGGTGTGCGACGGCGCCGGGAAGCCGACCGGGCACCTGCTCGAACTCGAAGCGATGGACCTGGTCGTCGAGCGGTTGCCGGACGACGCGCCGGCCGACCGGCGGGCCCGGCTGCTCGACCTGATGCGGCGGATGGCCGCGACCGGGCTGACCGCCGCCAACGCGATGGACTTCGAAGCCGACTCGCTCGACCTGTTCCGCGCCCTGGAATCCGACGGCGAGCTGCCGATGCGGTGGCGGTGCGCGCCCTTCGTGATGCCCGGCGTCGACGCGTCCGGCCTGGAGGCGGTCGTTCGGCAGCAGCGGCTCGGCGGCCGGCGCTGGCAGGTCGAGGGCGCCAAATTCATGATCGACGGCACCATCGACGGTGGTACCGCGTGGCTGGAGGAGGCCGACGCGCACGGCGAGTCGACGGCCTGCTTCTGGCCCGACCCGGCCGAGTACGCGCAGGCCGTCCGCACCCTGGCGGGCCACGGTGTGCCGATCGTGACGCACGCGATCGGGGACGCCGGGATCCGCTATGTCCTCGACGTCCTGGAAGACCTGCCGGCCGTCTCGCCGGTGCCGCACCGCATGGAACACCTGGAGACCATGCCGTCCTCACTGGTCGCGCGGTTCACGGCTCTGAACGTCACGGCCAGCATGCAGCCGACGCACTGCACGCACTACACCCGGGCCGACCACACCGACAACTGGTCGCGCCGGCTCGGCAAGGTCCGCGCCGACCGTGCCTTCCGCGCCCGTGACCTGCGGGACAGCGGCGCGCGACTGGCCCTCGGGTCGGACTGGCCGATCGCTCCCTACGATCCGCGCGGCATCATCGCCGCCGCCCGGCTGCGGCGCCCGGCCGGTGCGCCGGACATCGATCCGGTGCTGCCGGGCCAGGCGCTGACGGCGCGGATGGCGCTGGAGGGGTACACCGTCGCGGCAGCCGCGGCAGCGGGACTCGGCGGCAGTGCCGGTCGTCTGCTGCCCGGATACCGGGCTGATCTCGCGGCCTTCGCCCTCGACCCGCTGACCGCGGATCCCGACGAGTTCGCCGAGTCGCCGGTGCCGGTGACCGTGGTCGGCGGATCGGTGGTGCACGGCGGGTAACGTCGTGCGGGCTGCACCGGATCTGCTTGGGAGACCGCTTGCCCCGTCCACTCGCGCCCCTGCTGTCGCGTGAACAGATCGCCACGGCCGCGCTCGCGCTCATCGACGGGACCGGGACGTTCACGCTTCCCGGACTCGCTCGTGAGCTGGGCGTCAGCCCGTCGTCGATCTATCACCACTTCCCGGGTGGACGGGAAGCCATCATCGAGGCGATCCGCGGGCTGCTCGCCGGGCAGGACCTCCCCACTCAGCCGGGCGGGCAGGACTGGCGGGAGTTCACGTACGCGTGGGCGCGGGCGTACCGGGAATCGTTCGCCCGGCATCCGAGGGTCGTCCCGTTGCTGACCGCGCAGACCGTCAGCGATCCGACGACGCTGGCCGGCTACGAAGCACTCGCCCGGGTGCTGCGGGACAGCGGATGCCGGGACGGCGACCTGCTGCACGCCGTCACGATCCTCGACTGCTTCATCTGCGGTTCGGCCCTGGACGCCGGCGCGCCGATCGACGTGTGGGCCGCCTCCCCGGATCCGGAGTCGGCGCTGGGCTCGGCGATCCGGGCCGGCGTGTCCGAGCCGGGGGAGCGGTCGCAGCAGTCGTTCGAGATCGGCCTGCGCATGATCGTGAGCGGCCTCGGCGAGCTCATCCCCGGCTGACGACGGACCCGTCCAGCGCTCCCAGCACCAGATCCAGGCCGAGTTCGAACGCCCGGTCGGCTCGCTCCCGGCCCTGGCCGGCGGCCTCGATGGCGGCCACCAGCAGCGGCGTGCGGGCGTTCGCCGGATTCCAGACCTGGTCGGGGGCGGCGATGTCCAGGGCCGACCCGATCACGAAGCTGTCCAGCACGGTGATCACGTCGAGCAGCCGGGTGGTGGGGACGCCGGCGCTGCTCAGGACGGCGGCGATGTCGTCGTACATGCTCATCACGTCCGGTGACGACACGGTGTACGCGGTCAGCATCGGGATCAGGCGGGGGTGCCGGGCGAAGGCGTCCCGGTAGCGGCGCAGCAGGTGGCGCAGCGTCACGTTCCAGGGTCCCGCCGGCAGCGCGGCCGGCTGCTCTGCGAAGATCAACGCCCGCATGGCCTCGATGATCTCGGTCTTCCCGGCCAGGTGGTTGTAGATCGAGGAGGGACGGACGCCGAGCGCGGCCGCCACCTCACCGAGGGTGAACTCGCCTCTGGCGTCGACCAGGTCGAGGGCAGCGGCGGCGATCTTCTCCACGGAGAGTTTCGGTGTGGCGGGGCGACCCATCGAGCTCTCCTCTTGATCGGCAGTGGGGGAGAACACCATACTAAACGAATGCCGTTCGTTTAGAGTTCGAAGAAAACCGATGGAGGGATAGAGATGACCGACTACGACGTCATCGTGGTCGGCGCCGGAGTGACCGGGCTGACCACCGCTATACGGCTGCACGAGGCCGGCAAGAGGGTGGTCGTCTTGGAGGCCCGGGACCGGGTCGGCGGACGGCTTCTGACCGACACCGTCGACGGGGTCCGCCTCGAGGTCGGCGGCCAGTGGGTCTCCCCGGACCAGACCGCCCTGCTCGGCATGCTCGACGAGCTCGGGCTGGAGACGTACCCGCGGCACCGGACCGGCGAATCGGTCTACATCGGGCGGGACGGCGTCCGCCGGACGTTCGAGGGCGAGGCCTTCCCGGTGGCGGACGGCACCACCGCCGAGATGGAACGGCTGACCAAGGAGCTCGACCGGCTCTCCGCCGAGATGGACCCGCTGTCGCCGTGGGAGCACCCGGACGCCGAGCGGCTGGACCGGATCTCGTTCGCCGCATGGCTGGCCGAGCAGACCGACGACGCCGAGGCGCGGGACAACATCGGGCTCTACATCGGGCCGGCCATGCTGACCAAGCCGACGCACGCCTTCTCCGCCCTGTCGGCGGTGCTGATGGCGGCGAGCGCGGGCGGCTTCAGCCACCTGGTCGACGCGGACTTCATCCTCGATCGCCGGGTGGCGGGCGGCCTGCAGCAGGTCCCGCTGCGACTCGCCGCCAGAATTCCGGACCTGGTGCATCTGTCCACGCCGGTCGCTCACGTCGAGTGGGCCGGGGACGGTGTCGTGGTCGACGGCCGCTGGAAGGGGAGGCGTCTGGTCATGGCGGTCCCGCCCACCCTGGTCAACCGGGTGCGGTACAGCCCCAACCTTCCCCCGGTGCACGCTCAGATGCGCCAGCACCAGTCGTTCGGCCTGGTCATCAAGCTGCACATCACCTACGAGACTCCCTTCTGGCGGGAGCAGGGGCTTTCCGGTACGGCGTTCAGCCCGTACTCACTCGTCCACGAGGCCTACGACAACAGCAACGAGGACCTCCCGGGGGAGACCCGCGGGACCCTCGTCGGATTCGTCTCCGACGAGAAGGCGGACGCGTTGCTCGGCCTGAGTGCGGCAGCTCGCCGGGACAAGGTCCTCGCGGCGCTCGCGGACTACTACGGCACCGAGGCGCTCACGCCGGTGTCGTACTACGAGAGCCCGTGGATGGCCGACGAGTGGACGGCCGGCGCGTACGCGACCAGCTTCGACATCGGCTCGCTGACCCGCTACGGCAAGCACCTGCGCCAGGACGTCGGCCCGATCTCGTTCGCCAGCAGCGACATCGCCGGGCTCGGCTTCCAGCACGTCGACGGCGCGATCCGGATGGGCGAGGCGATCGCCGCCCGGCTGAAGTAGTCGTGGGAAGGGCTCGGCCGCCGCCGAGCCCTTCACCCGGCGGTCAGGCGCCCCAGCCGGCCTGCACGCCGCCGACCCGCTCGGCGGCGATCTTCTCCGCGTAACCGCTGCGCTTGTACGCGGCGATCGGGTCGGGGTCGAGCCCGGCGTCCGAGCGGATCTCGGCGAGCAGCGGGCGTACGTCGGTGCTGAAAGCGTCCATGAAGACCGCGTTCGCTTCGAGCACGTCGCCGGACTGCTGCGCCGCGGCCAGCGCGTCCGCGTCCACCAGCAGCGCCTTCGCGGTGGCCTCCTGGATGTTCGTCACCGAGCGGATGATCGCCGGGATCTTCGCCTCGATGTTGTGGCACTGGTCGAGCATGAACGTGATGCCGGCGTCCGCCTCCAGCGCGCCACCGCGGACGATCTCGTACATGATCCGGAAGAGCTGGAACGGGTCGGCGGCGCCGGCCATCAGATCGTCGTCGGCGTAGAACCGCGAGTTGAAGTCGAACGCGCCGAGCTTGGACTGCCGCAGCAGGAACGCCACGATGAACTCGATGTTGGTGCCCGGCGCGTGGTGGCCGGTGTCGATGACGACCTGCGCCTTCGGGCCGAGTTCGAGCGTGTGGGCGTACGCGGTGCCCCAGTCCGGCACGTCGGTGGTGTAGAAGGCCGGCTCGAACAGCTTGTACTCGAGCAGCATCCGCTGGTGCGGGCCGAGCCGGTCGTAGACCTCGGCCAGAGCCGAGGCGAGCCGGTCCTGCCGGGAGCGGATGTCGTCCTGCCCCGGGTAGTTGGTGCCGTCCGAGAACCACAGCTTGATGTCGGCCGAGCCGGTCTCGTCCATCACGTCGATGCAGGCGAGCAGGTGGTCGGTGGCCTTCCGGCGTACCCGGGGATCGGGGTTGGTGACACTGCCCAGCTTGTAGTCGTCGTCCTGGAAGACGTTCGAGTTGACGACGCCGAGCTTCACGCCCTGCTCCTCGGCGAACGCGGCCAGCTTGCCCCAGTCGTCGACGGTGTCCCACGGGATGTGCAGCGACACCGTGGGGGCGACGCCGGTGAAACGATGCACCGTGGCGGCGTCGGCGATCTTCTCGTACGGATCACGGGGCACACCGGCCTGAGCGAAGACCTTGAATCGGGTGCCCGAGTTCGCGTACGCCCAGGAAGGGGTCTCGATCCGCTGAGCTCGCAGCGTCGCGCGTATGTCAGACATGGGGACCCCCGAAGGCGCTCTAGGTGAAACGTTTCATCAACACGGTGAAGTTATCCGGAAGGACCGCCATCGGTCAAGGGCGCCGCCGACGTCGTGCACAAGATCAAGAGTGCTCTGGATCGAGTCGCCTCCCTTCCCCACCCGGGCCCGGAGGGGCAAGCTGGAAGCCATGCCGGAGACGTTCGTCATCGTGGGCGCCAGCCTCGCCGGGACCACCGCGGCCGAGACCCTGCGGGCGGAGGGCTTCGAGGGCCGGGTCCTTCTCATCGGTGAGGAGGAGCGGCTTCCGTACGAGCGACCGCCGCTCTCCAAGGGCCTCCTCCTCGGCGACGCCGATCCCTTCCTGCACCCGGAGAGCTGGTACGCCGATCAGCGCATCGAGCTGCGGCTCGGCGAGCGGGTCGAGGAGCTCGACCTGGCGGCGAAGCGGGTGCACGGCGTCGCGTACGACAAACTGCTGCTCGCCACCGGTTCACGGCCGCGCCGGCTGCCGGGGGACGCGCTCTCCCTGCGGAACTACGACGACGCGCTGCGGCTCAAGGAGATCGTGAGCGGCGGCGGCCGGCTGACGATCATCGGGTCGGGGTGGATCGGCCTGGAGGTCGCCGCGGCGGCCCGGCAGCGGGACGTGGCCGTCACCGTGATCACGCCGGAGACGGTTCCGCTGCAGAACGTGCTCGGCACCAAGGTCGGCGCGGTCTTCGCCGACCTGCACCGGGCGCACGGCGTCGACTTCCGGTTCGGCAGCGGCGTCGAGGCGATCACCGGAACCGCCGTCCGGCTCACCGGTGGCTCCACGGTGGACGGTGACCATGTGCTCGTCGCGATCGGCGCCGCGCCCGATATCGAGCTCGCCGCGCGGGCCGGCCTCGCTGCCGACGCCGGCGTGCTGGTCGACGCCCACCACCGGACCAGCGATCCATCCGTCTTCGCGGCCGGGGACATCGCGAGCGTGGACCATCCGCTCTACGGCACCCGGATCCGCGTCGAGCACTGGGCCAACGCCCTCGACTCCGGACCGGCGGCGGCCCGGTCGATGCTCGGCCGGGGGACGCCGTGGACCAGGATCCCGTACTTCTTCACCGACCAGTACGACCTCGGCATGGAGTACGCCGGAACCCTCGAACCGGGCGCCGAACTGATCGTCCGCGGTGACCTGGCGAAGCGCGAGTGCATCGTGTTCTGGGTGCTCGACGGCCGCGTCACCGCCGGCATGAACATCAACGTCTGGGACGTCACCGACCAGATCCAGGCGCTGATCACCGCGGGCTTCACCGGCCACCGCGTCGATGTGGCACGCCTCGCCGATCCCGCGGTGCCGCTGCCCGACCTGCTCCCCGGGGACTGAGACCCGGCCGCTCGTTCGCGCCTGGTCGGAAGCGGAGAACGGGTGGGTCGCTCAGGTCGAGCCCGGCGGTGTGGTCAGGAGCCGTTGCCGGTGGCGGCTTCGCTGGGCGGGCGGTAGAGGGCGATCGCCAGTTCGGCGGCCGGCGCGTCCGCGGTGGCGCGGGCGGCGAACTCCCGGGTCAGCGCGTCCAGGCGGCTCGCGAACTCGTAGAACGTCGCGTCATCGAGCGGAATCCGCCGCACGTCGACGAGACGTGGCCCGGCGGGGGACCGTTCCGCCTGGGCCGCCGCGAGCTGAGCATCCCCGGCTTCCATCGGCGCGCGAGGCGAAGGCGCGAGCTGCGATGGCGCGAGCTGCGATGGGTTCTGGGCCGGCGAGGAGTGAGGACTCGGCGGCTCGAGAGGCTCCGGTGATCCGGAGGTGTCGCGGGATCCCGAAGCGCCCACCGCGGCGGCCGGGTAGGCGGCGACGGGAAGAGCGGCCGTCTCCGGAGCGCCGTCGGGGGTGGTGTGCGCCGCCGCGACCGTCCACAGCGGAATCGGGAAGCGGCCGGTTCCGGTCCAGGTGAGGCCGGGGATGGGGGCCGGGACGCGCAGCGGCGGCTGGGCGGCGGCCGCGGTGCTGACGTAGCGGGGTACGGTCACGCCGCGTTCCCGGCGGGAGGCGCCGACGCGGACGAGACCGGACTGTTCGAGCATCTTCAGGTGGTAGTTGACGACGCCGCCGGGCAACCCGAGCCGCGCGGACAGGGCGGCCACCGTGGCGGGTCCGGTGTGCAGCAGCCCCAGGATCCGATCGCGTACATCGTCAGTCATGGCACACATTGTCGACCTTGATCCACCGAGAACAGAAGCCGCCAGTCCGGCCGTCTCAAAAGATCGATCCCGAGCCGTGGGCACGGCCGCCCACGGCTCGGGTGCCCACGGCTCGGACGCCCGGATCAGCGGGCGGGGGCGGGGTCGACCGGCGGGGCGCCGTCGGCGGCGTCGGCGGCCACGGCCGCGGCCTTGAGTTCGGCGGGCAGGTCGAGGCTGTCCCGGAGGGTGACCTGCTTCATGGCGAGCGCGGCCACGATGCCGACCACGCCGATGATCGCCGAGAGCAGGAAGATGTGGCCGGTCGCGTCGCCGTACGCGGCCCGCACGATGTGCTGGATCGCCTCCGGGAGGGCCGCCAGGTTCAGGCTGCTGGAACCGCCCGACGAACCCGCCGGGACGCCGGCCGCCGCCAGGTCGTGGGTGATCTGGTCGGTGACCCGGCGGGCCAGGACGGCGCCCAGGACCGAGACGCCGATGGTGCCGCCGAGGGACCGGAAGAACGCGACGGTGGCGCTGGCCGAGCCGATGTCCTTGAGAGCGACGCTGTTCTGGACGGCGAGGACCAGGTTCTGCATCGACGAGCCGACGCCGGCGCCGACCAGGAACATGCCCACGCCGACGAACCACAGGGCGGTCTCGTGGTCGATCGTGCTGAGCACGCCGAAGCCGATGACCAGCAGGATCGCGCCGGTCACGATGTACGGCTTGATCCTGCCGGACTTGGTGATCATGCGGCCGCTGACGATCGAGGAGAGCAGGACGCCGGCCATCATCGGGATGGTGAGCAGACCGGCTTCGGTCGGGCTGTAGCCGCGGCCGATCTGGAAGTACTGGCCGAGGAAGACGGCGCCGCCGAACATCGCCATGCCGACCGCGAGGCTGGCGACGATCGCGAGGGCGGTGTTGCGCTCCCGGACGATCGGCAGCGGGACGATCGGCTCGGGGGCACGGGACTCGACCCATACGGCGAGGCCGAGCAGGACCAGGGTGCCGCCGACCATGGCGAAGGTCTGCCAGGACAACCAGGCGAACGTGTCGTCGACGAACGAGATCCAGATGAGGAGCAGGCTCACGCCGGCGGCGATCAGGGTCGCGCCCAGGTAGTCGATCTTCACGTTGTCGCGGCGGACGGTGGGCAGGCGCAGGGTCATCTGCAGCAGGACCAGGGCGATGATCGCGACCGGGACGCCGACGAAGAAGCACCAGCGCCAGCCCAGCCACGAGGTGTCCACGATCAGGCCGCCGAGCAGCGGTCCGCCGACCGTGGCGAGGGCCATCACGCCGCCGAGGTAGCCGTTGTACCGGCCGCGCTCGCGGGGCGGGATCATCGCGGCGATCGCCACCTGGACGAGCGCCTGGAGGCCGCCGACCCCGATGCCCTGGAAGGCGCGGGCCGCGATCAGCTCGCCGGCGTTCTGCGCCATGCCGGCCACCACGGAACCGGCGATGAACACGACGATCGAGATCTGGATCAGCAGCTTCTTGTTGAACAGGTCGGCGAGCTTGCCCCAGATCGGGGTGGTCGCGGTCGCCGTGAGCAGGGTGGCGGTGACCACCCAGGTGTACTGGGTCTGCGAGCCGTTCAGCGAACCGATGATCTTCGGCAGGGCCGTGGAGACGACCGTGCTGCTGAGCATGGCGACGAAGAGGACCAGCAGCAGACCGCTGAGCGCCTCCAGGGTCTGCCGATGGGTCATCGGCCCGGGGGCCGTCGAGGTTGGGGTTGCGCTCACAGCGCCGCCTCCGTCTTTTCATTGAGTACGGTGTCGATGGCCTGGGCGAATCGGCCGAGGCTGATGTTGAACGCGGCGACCTCGGCCGGACTCCAGTCGGCGAGCGCCCGGTCGAGGACCCGCTCGTACCAGGTGACGGTCTCGGCCAGCGCGTTCCGGCCGGCAGCCGTGACGACCAGGACCGTGGCGCGGCCGTCGTGCGGATCGGGCTCGCGGGCCACGAGTCCGTGCGCGACGAGCGAGGCGACGGCCCGGCTCACCGTGGACGGGTCGAGCCCGGTCTGGATCGCCAGCTCGCGGGCGTGGCCGCCGTCCGGCAGCCGGGAGATCTCGGCGAGCAGGACGAACAGCCCGGCCGGGATCGCGGTGCGCTCGGCCGACCGGTGCTGTTTGAGCAGCCGGGTCACCTTGAGCAGATCGTGCAGACGGGTGCCGATCTCGGGCACGGCGCCGTCCATGGCGGGGCCTCCTGAAGCACTGGTTGGTTGCCGCAGACAAGTATCCGCGAAACTTGCCCACAGAGCAACTTTGCACACAGCGCAATGGAAACGTGACGCGAAGGCCCGCCGCTGAATCCTCAAGTGGCTGACGCGGGGACCGACTCTGATCACGACAACCCCCTCGGATCCCCGTGAAGGAACTCCCGTGCACGTCCACCGAAGAATGGCCGTGGGCATGACCGCCGCGATGCTCGTAGCCGGCCTGAGCGGCTGCGGCACCCTCCAAGAGATCACCAGTAGTAGTAAGCCGTTGCTGGGTGACACCAAGGCGAGCCCGTCACCGGCCGCGACCGTGGCCGCCGTCGCCACGAAGAAGACGGAGAAGCGGGCCAGCGGACCGCTCGACACCGGCACGGTGACGCACAAGCTGAAGCAGGGTGACTTCACGGTGCAGCTGACGTACTGGACCTCGGACAACGCGAAGCTCTACACCGCGGACTCGGTCAAGACGATCAACGTGGCCGCGCACATCGAGGACGCCGACAGCAAGCACCGGATGAAGGTCAGCACGTTCCAGGTCACCCAGGACGACGGGACGAACCGTGCCGTGGTCACGAAGGACAGCGGTGACTTCGACGTCACCCCGCCCTACCCCTACAACACGGTGCTGACGGTGCCGGCCGCCACCGAGGGCGCCACCGCGCTGACCCTGACGATCCAGATGGATCTGCTGGTGGAGACCGCGCCGAAGTCGGGCGCCTATTACCGCTCGACCGCGCTCGACACCCTGACTCTGCCGCTGCTCAAGGATGGTGCCACCGGATGACCGAGACCAATTTCGGCCTGCGGAGGGCCACCGATCGTCAGATCCTGACTCCGCGCAGCTCGAAGGCCGGTCCGCTGGCGTTGCCGCCGGCGTTACCGCAGCTCAATGCGCTGGAGAGCGTGGAGACGCTGTCCGGGGAGATCCGCAGCGCGGCCGCCAGCGCCCGCAACGCCACGATCGCCTGCATCATCCCCTGCTACAACGAGCAGGAGACCATCGCCGACGTGCTGAACAGCATCCTGGCGCAGACCCGTCTGCCGGATGTCATCCACGTCATCATCAACAACACCGACGACGACACCCCGGAGATCGCCCGCCGGTTCGAGGGCCAGCACACCCGTAGCGTCAAGGGTGAGGAGTTCGAGACCACGGTCTACGTCCATGACATGGGCGTGAACCCGGACAAGAAGGTGGGCGCGCTCAACTACGGCTACTTCCTGTCCCGGGGCTACGACTTCATCCTCGGCGTCGACGGCGACACCACCCTGGAACGCGACGTCGTCGAGCGCCTCGAGCTGGAGATGACCGACGACCCGCGCATCGGCGGGCTCAGCGCGATCTACAGCATCGACAAGAACCGCTACAAGGGCCTGATGGCGCGGTTCCTGATCGCCGGGCAGCGGGCGCAGTTCGCCGCGTTCAACATGGACAACCTGCTCCGCGGCCGCAACATGGCGGTGCTCGGCGGCCAGTGCAGCCTCTTCCGGATGCGCGCGCTGGAACAGGTGATGGTCCGTCACCACCAGCAGGCGCCGTGGGTCCGTGACAGCGAGGTGGAGGACAGCAAGCTGTCGCTCCAGATCAAGGACGCGGGCTACAGCACCAAGATCAGTTCAACCGCCCGGGCGTACGTCGGCCCGATGACGAACCTGCGCGCTCTGCACGGCCAGCAGGTGAAGTGGAACTTCGGCGCCATCGACCTGTTCTGGCCCGGTCAGCGGGGCGACAACAAGGGCCAGCCGCTGCACCCGAACCTGCGGCTGCGCTGGTACGAGAACATCGCCATGATCTTCAACCTGGCGAGCCGGCTCGGCTTCCTGCTGCTGCTCGTGGCGGCGCTCTCGATCGACGCGTTCGTCTTCAACCCGATCTGGCTCATCCCGCCGGCCATCGCGATGCTGCTGAACCTGCGGCTCGCGCTGGCGATGAAGGACAAGAGCGCGTCCGACATCCTCTACGCGTTCCTGGCCTTCCCGGCCGAGCTCTACATGTGGATCCGGATGGGCCACTTCCTCTCCGCCTGGGCGCAGTTCTTCGCCCAGACCGAGAACGACAACTGGGCCGCGCAGGCGAACGCGGAGAAGGGCAAGGGCTCGGCGTACATCATGCCGGCGGTGGTCCTGCTCGCGGTGATGGGCGGGGCGATCTACGCCTGGACGCAGCAGAGCGTGCAGATCCAGTCGGCGATCCTGTCGCTGGGCTGGCCGATCCTGTACATCGCGACGATCGCCCAGACGGTCTTCATGCTCCGCAAGCTGTTCCGCCGGCACCGCGGCTTCACCGTCTGACCTTGATCTATGGAGCTGGGCCTAGCCGATCGGCTAGGCCCAGCGTCGTTATGATCGCCGCCGTGAGCCTCGACTGGATGTACTCCGCGATCTCGTGGATCCTGCTGCGCTGGCACGAGCTGTGGGAGGCCGCCGGCGTCTCCGGCGGACTCGTCCTCGGCACCAACTGGACGTGGGTGCTCTCGATCGTCTTCCTGGTGGTGACGCTGCGGGCGATCCTCTTCCCGGTCTTCGTCAAGCAGATCAAGTCGCAGCGGGCCATGCAGGCGCTCGCGCCGAAGATGCGGGAGCTGCAGGAGAAGCACAAGGCCGAGCCGCAGAAGCTCCAGGCCGAGATGATGGAGCTCTACCGCACCGAGAAGGCCAACCCGCTGATGGGCTGCCTGCCGATGTTCGTGCAGATCCCGGTCTTCCTCGGGCTCTTCCACGTGCTCAACCGGCTCAGTCCGGACAATCAGAACACCACGTTGTACGGGTGGACGAGCGCGCAGTTCACCGAGGCCACGCACGCGTCGCTGTTCGACGCCCCGATCGCGGCGAAGTTCGGCTCGCCGGTCTCCGAGCTGGCCGCGTTCGGCGCGAGCAGCGGGACCGTCAAGGTGGTCGCCGGTGTGCTGGTCCTGGTCATGATGCTGACGACGTACCTCACCAGCCGGCAGATGATCCTCAAGACCGGGTGGGCCGAGGACCCGCAGCAGAAGATGATCCAGCGGCTGATGCTCTACGGCATCCCGTTCTCGCTGCTCGTCTCGGGCGCGTTGTTCCCGATCGGCGTGGTCATCTACTGGGTCACGAACAACCTGGTCACCCTGGCTCAGCAGCAGTGGGTGCTGCGGAGGTTCCCGCCCGCGCCGATGGCCGCCGTCAGCGTGCCGTCTCCTTCTGAAAGTCGATAGCGTCCGGAGCGCCGCCGAACTCGTCGGCCATCTCGCCGGCCACGTCGTCCGGCCGGCCGTGCCCGCCGCCCGTCAGTTGCGCGTCGGCCGTCGCGAGCGCGCGGTGGCCGGTGGTGAGGACCGCGACTCCGGCGAGGACCACGGCCGCGCCGACCACGAACGGGACGTGCATGGTCCAGTGCTCGACCATCTTGCCGGCCGCGTACGGCGCCAGCCCTCCGCCGATGAACCGGACGAATCCGTAGGCGGCCGAGGCGACCGGCCGCTCCACCGGCGAGACCAGCATGACGGCCTGGGTGGTGAGCGTGTTGTTGATGCCGGCCACGATCCCGGACGAGATCACGCAGGCGATGACCACCCAGCGGACGTCGGTGAAGAGGCCGATCAGCAGGAGCAGGACGGCGAAGGCGGAGAGGGCGCCGTACAGCGAGGGGGCGGTGCCGAACCGGCGCTGCAGCCACGGCGCTCCGGTGATCGAGAAGAAGGCGAGCAGCAGGCCCCACGCGAAGAAGACGAACCCGAGCTGGATCTCGTTCAATTCCATCGGGTACGGCGCGTAGCCCAGCATGGTGAAGAACCCCCAGTTGTAGAGCAGCGCCGTGATGCCCATCGTGAACAGGCTCCGGTGGCGCAGCGCCTTGATCGGGGCGAGCAGCGGGGTGGGCCGTTCCGGCTTCGGCACCGGCTCGACGAACACGATCGTGGCGAGCAGCGCGATCGCCATCAGCACCGAGACGCCGAAGAACGGGCCGCGCCAGCTGACGTCGCCGAGCAGGCCGCCGATCAGGGGTCCGGCGGCGATGCCGAGACCGAGGGCGGCCTCGTAGAGCACGATGGCTCCGGCGAACCCACCGGTCGCCGATGCCACGATGACGGCCAGGGAGGTCGCGATGAACAGGGCGTTGCCGAGTCCCCAGCCGGCCCGGAACCCGACGATCCCGTTGATCGAGCCGGACAGGCCGGCGAGCGCGGCGAACACGACGATCAGCGCCAGGCCGGTGATCAGGGTGGCCTTGGCGCCGATCCGGCTGGCGACCCAGCCGGTGAAGAGCATCGCCACCGCGGTGACGAGCAGGTAGCTGGTGAACAGCAGACTGACCTGGCTGGGCGTGGCGTCCAGTTTCGCGGAGAGGGCCGGGAGGATCGGGTCGACGAGGCCGATGCCCATGAAGCTGACTACGCAGGCGAACGCGACCGCGTACACGGCGCGTGGTTGTTTGAAGAGCATGAGGAAACGCTAGATGCATAATGACGTTATGGAAAACACCGGCGGTGCGAGTCGTGGGTCACAGTTGCTGCCGGTCCTCGGTCAGCTGGTCCGGTTCCTGCGGCAGATCGAGAGCCCGGACAACCCCAGTCCGGTCTCCCTCGCCGTGCTGCGCCGCCTCGACGGCGACGGCCCGGGGCGGGTCACCGATCTCGCGCGCCTGGAACGGGCCTCGCAGCCGGGCATGACCCAGCTGGTCGGCCGGATGGAGAAGGCCGGCCTGGTCCGCCGCGCCCCCGACCCGGCCGACGGGCGGGGCGTCCTCGTCGAGATCACGCAGGAGGGGCGGGACGTGATCGCGCGGACGCACGCGCGGTACGTGGCGACGCTCGACGAGCTCTTCGAGACCCTGGACCCGGCGGATCGGGACGCGATCGTCGGAGCGTTGCCGGCGCTGGAGCGGCTGGCTGCCGCCGCTTCCTTTTAACGCCATGTTGCGGCGATGTTTCGGCTGGCGGCTGCCCGGCGTACCAGGCGATAGTCCTTGAATTTGCGGCCTTACAGGGAGCGTCCTCTGTGGATACAGTGATCCCGCCTGAGTCACGGGGGGTGATCAGTCTGCGACGCCTCGGAACCCCCTGCCCTCCGATGGAAGGACACATCCTTGTCTGAAACGCCGCTGTGGTTGCAGGGCCGTTCCGCTGTGGTGGAGGCCGCCGACCCGTCCGAGTTCCGGCACGGGATCCCCGACTACCACCTCTCGCACATCGTGATGCCCGGCCAGCGGACCACCGACCACGCGCCCGGCTCGCTCGAGGCGATCGTCGAGTCGATCGTGCAGGTCTTCGAGATGGAGGTCTCGCACAAGAAGGACCCGGCCACCTGGGTGTCGATGGTGACCTCGCACTTCCGCACCAACATCAACGGCGGCCCGTGGGCGTCCGCGCAGGACATCGCCGACCAGGGCTCCTACAACGTGCTGGTCGGTGACTCGCCGTTCTACAAGCCCGAGTCGTTCGACGGCCAGCACGACGTCTTCCACGGCGCGTTCCCGAACGGGTTCTACTGGGAGGTCCTCGAAGTCCTCAGCCCGCCGCCGGTCGTCACGTTCAAGTGGCGGCACTGGGGCGCGTTCGACGGTTCCTACCACGGCCACGAGCCGAACGGGAAGACGATCGAGATGTTCGGGCTCAGCGTCGCGAAGGTCGACGACGATCTGAAGCTGCTGCAGGTCGAGCACTACTACGACCCGAACCAGTTCCTCAGCACACTGACCGGTGGCTGCCCGGTCGCGCACTCCTAGGCGTCCTCCCACTCCTCCAGGTCGTCGATCGCGGTCACGCACTCGCCCGTGAAGACGACCATGATTCCCAGCTCGCTCCGGCCGGGCGCCTCGGTGAACCGCACCGCCCACTCGCGCCCGGCCCGGAAGTTGATCTCCGGATCCCAGCTCGCCGGGTCACCCTCCAGGCCTGCCGCGTCCGCCGCGACCCGCAGCCATCTCCCGGCGTCCGCGCAGACGGCGTCGATGAATCCGGCGTCGAGGCTCGCCACCGGCTGATCCTGCAAGATCAGATGCACCGGTACGGGTGAAGTCCCGCTCACCCGGCCCGACCAGCAGACGACGCCCTCCGGGGCGTCGGGGAATCGTTCGAGTCCGGTCACGAGTGTCAGATCGGGCGGGTTCACGCGCTCATCGTGTCACCCGGTTCCCCGGCGCGACCTCGTCGCCGGGCTGGTTCCGTGGCCCCGGTGTCCCGCGTCACCGAGGCCGGGATTACACCAGTGACTGGCACGGGCGCGGGCAGGGCAGCAGGACGGCGAAGGTCGGGACAGGACCTGACCACCTCTCCTGACGGGGGAACCTCCCATGGACTACGCACTCGGCTACCGGCCGGCGGCCGGCGTCGCCCGCACGCTCTTCTCGCAGACGATGGGGTACGTCGCCGCGACCACCGGGCTGTTCGCCCTCGGCGCCTACCTGGGGCGCGACCTCTCCGGCGGCGCCGGGCTGCTGGCGTTCGCCGTCGCGTTCGGGGCTCTCATCGGCATGCAGTTCGCGGCCCGCCGCTCGGCGCAGCTGACCACCGTGCTGCTCGCCGTCTTCGGGCTGTTCATCGGGGTCGCCACCGCGCCGACCCTCGCCTACTACGCCGACGCCGACCCGCGGGCCCTCTGGCAGGCGGGCGGGGCGACAGCGCTGTTCGTGGCCGGGTTCGGCGCGGTCGGATACGCCACCCGGCGCGACCTCTCGGCGCTGGCCCGGGTGCTGTTCTGGGCGCTCGTCGGACTGATCGTCTTCAGCATCGTGCTGATCTTCGTGACCATCCCGGGCGGGGCGCTGATCTACTCGGTCCTCGGGCTGGCGATCTTCGCGGGCCTCATCGTGATCGACTTCCAGCGCCTGCGGCGGTCCTCGGACGTCGCGTCGGCGCCCCTGCTCGCCGCGTCGATCTTCCTGGACATCCTGAACGTGTTCCTCTTCTTCCTGCAGATCTTCTCGGGCGGCGGCCGCGACGAGCGCTGAGGGCGACCCGTTCGATGACCGTTTGATCGTGCGGGGAGACGATGTCGAGTAGTTTCGGGTGCGACGGGCGAATCCGGATTCCGCCGGTTCTCGTCCTCCGATCGTTGGGCTGTCATCGACGATCGCGAGGGTTTAGGGTGGTCGCGCCAGGGTCGGGCGCGGGTGGGCAATGTCCGGTGCCACCTCGGTGTCGGCAGTCACAGCGAACTTTCCGCTCGGGGCGGCGTCGTCTTCGACAGCAGACGTTCCCGGGCGCCAGGAGTAGATAAATGGCGATTTTCGATGAACTAGCGGGCACCCTCAGTGGTTCAGGTGGTTCGGGTGGGTCGGGCAGTGAACAACATCCTCTGGTGCTGTTGCACGGCCTCACCTTCGACCGCCGGCAGTGGGCGCCGCTGCTGACCTACCTGCCCGGACGCCGGGTGCTCGCGCTCGACCTGCCCGGCCACGGGCAGTCGCCCAGCCAGAAGTCGTACCGGATGCCGGGCGTCGCCGATCTGGTGAACCGCGCGGTCGTCGCCGCCGGAATCGACAGACCGATCATCGTCGGTCACTCGATCGGGGCGATCGTCGCTACGACCTATGCCTCCCGCTTCCCGGCGCACGCGGTCGTCAACCTCGATCAGCCGCTGCTGCCGGGCCCGTTCGGCGCCCTCATCCGGAACGCCGAGGAGACCCTGCGCGGTCCGGCGTGGCGCACGGTCTGGGACGGACTGGTCGCCGGCATGGGTGTCGACGCCCTGCCGACCGCAGCCTGGTCGCTGGTCGAGCGGACCTCCCGGCCGCGCGCCGACCTGCTCCTCGGCTACTGGGAGGAGATCCTGCGCTGCACCGACGCCGAGATCGAGGAGCAGCGCCGCAAGGACCTGACGGTCCTCGCGGACAACCAGACCGGCTATCGCTGGGTGAGTTCCTCGCGCCCTTCTTCGTCGTACGAGGGATGGCTCCGCGGCGCCCTCCCCGACCTGGAGATCACGGTGCTGGAGGGCGGCCACTTCCCGCACCTCGCCCACCCCGCGGACATCGCTAGCCTGTTGTGATCGCCGCGCCGGTCAGCGTGACGTACCACGCCGACTCGGTGAACCCGGCCCCGGTCTCCGGCCCGATGTAGGCGTCGATGTGCTTCGGCCCGCCCAGCCCGGGGGTGAACTCGTCGGCGATCCGCCAGGACGCCTGCCGCAGCCGCTCGCAGACCACCTCGTCGGGATCGCCGGTCCCGCAGCCGGTGATCGTGAACGCGGTGCCCTGCTTCAGCACGCCCGGGTCGGCCGCCGCCGAGACGAACGGGGTCAGCGCGCTGCCGTCGCTGGCCCGCGCTGCGGTGTCGAGCCAGTAGCCGGTGTCGTACGACCAGTTGAGGTACCGGCCGTCGGCGGTCAGGCCGGTGCCCTCGTCCTGCACCGCCTGCACGAATCCGGCCGGGTAGGTTCCCAGGTCGTCGTCGCCCTGCGAGCAGTCGAGGACCGGGCAGCCGGTGACCGGGGTGGGATCGCCGTCGTGGAACCGCTCGACCGCCGTGTAGTAGACGGTGATCTCCCAGTCGCCCGACGAAACCGAAACATCGTTTTTGTCGGGCGCAGGATCGGACCCGCAGGCCGCCATGACTCCGCAGGCCGCCATGACTCCGCAGCCCGCAGCGATCAGGGCGGCCCGAGTCAGCCAGGTGCGCACGCGCTGAGCATCGCACGCCGAGCCGACGACCCGAGGCCGCTTCGCCGGGGCGGCCTCCTCATGGCAGGACGACGCAGCGGCGGCAGCGGGCCTCGTACGAATAGGTCCCGTCGTCCGGAAGAGCCGTCGACGGGGCGAGCTCGCGGATGAACGGTTTGCCGTGCTCCAGCACCTGCGTGTGGGTGGCGTCGAGGGAACGGCACACGTCGCACACCGCCCGGCGGTAGATCACCTTCTCCGGGGCGAGCTCGAACAGCGCCCGGACCGGCGCGAACAGCTGGCCCCGGTGGTCCAGGTCGATGCCGGCCACCACGACCTTGATCCCGGAGCGGACCGCGACGCCGAGCACCGCGATGTCGTCTGCGGTGAACATGTGGATCTCGTCGACGCCGATCACCTCGACGTCGCCGTCCGCGGCGCCCGCCAGCGAGTGCACCTTGACCGTCTGCAGGCTGCCTCCCGAACGCGAGGTGACAGCGGTGTCCCGTCCGTGCCGTGCCGACTGGTAGATGCGGTGCGGAATGCCGGCGTGCTGCAGCGGGGACAGCAGGCTGATCATCTCCAGCGACTTGCCGCCCTTCATCGGGCCGACGATCACGGTGAGGTCCATGGCGAAGAAGACTACGGCCGGTCCATCAGGGCGGCGTGGTTGGCTCGGATGATGCGCAGGCCGAACCGGCGGAAGACGGTCGCCCGCACCGGAGCGGGCAGATTCCGGGCACGGTCCCGGCGGTGGTTCTGTTCCAGGACGAAACGGATCCGGGCGGAGCGGCGCTCTCGGTACGCCTCCAGCACCGCCGGCACGTCGCCGTCCCGGGCCAGCAGCGAGCCGAGGACCAGCGCGTCCTCCAGGGCCATCGCGCCACCCTGGGCCATGCTCGGCGAGCAGGCGTGCGCGGCGTCGCCGATCAGCACCCGGCCGGGCGCGATCCAGTCGTCGCCGGGGATCTCGTAGAGCGGCGAGAAGTACGAATCGTCGGCCGCGTCCAGCAGCTCGCCGGCCACCTCGCCGAAACCGCCGAACAGGAACCGCCAGTCACCGGCCGGCCCTTCCGGGACCCGGCTGTCGATGGCGGCGAAGCAGTACACCTCGCCGTCGCCGAGCGGCAGCGTGAGGAAGGTGCGGCCACGGCTGCCGAGCCGTGCGGTCCACGTGCCCGGCGCGACGGCCTCCGACCGGACCACGAACCGCCAGGACACCTGACCGAGGAATCGCGGAGTGATCGACGACGGCCGGACCGCGGAATCGATGCCGTCCGCGCCGACGATCAGGTCGTACCGGCCGCTGTCGCCGTCGGAGAAGATCGCGGTGCCGTCCTCGCGTACCGCATCAAGGCCCGTCCCGAATCGGACCCGGGACCGGCCCACCGCCGTGAGCAGGATCTCGTGCAGGGCGTTGCGGCGGATGGCACGGCAGTCACCGACCGCACCCCAGAGGTCGCTCAGTTCGAAAGCGGTCAGGATCGTGCCGTCGGAGTCCCGGATCTCCTGCCGCAGGACCGGCGCGGCCTCCTTCTCCAGTTCGGTGCCGAGGCCCAGGTCGTGCAGCGCGCGGACGGCGTTGCCGGGCAGGTAGAGGCCGGTACCGCTGGTCCGCGGCGCCGCCGAGCGCTCGACGATGTCCGCGTCCACGCCGTTGCGGGAGAGGTTGTGCTTGAGCGCGAGGCCGGCGATACCGGCGCCGACGATCAGGATGCGGGGGTTCACGGGCATTTCTCCCAGGCGAGAGGGTTCCGGCTGCCCTGAGTACGACGCAGCCACCGCCTCACGGTTCACCGGCCGTCCAGTGAGGACGAGCACGGGTTGACCCAGGCCTGCTCCGGTTATCCACGGCGCGACGAAATCTACCGCCGCCTCCCACCGGTGTCGCTCCCGTAGCGACGCGACCGTGGTCACAGGGTGCGGGGTGAACCCGGGAGGGCCAGTGAAGATCATCGGACGGCGGCGCGAGCAGGAGTTCCTGGCCGGCATGACGGCCCGGATCCGGGAGGGCCGCGGTCAGGCGGTGGTCCTGCGCGGGGAGGCAGGGAGCGGCAAGTCCGCCCTGCTGGCATCGGTGGAGACCTCGGCAGCGCGGGTGGTGCGCGCCACCGGCGTCCCCGCTGAGTCAGGGATCCCCTGGTCGGGCCTGCACCGCGTGTGCGCGCCGCTGCTCGGGCATCTCGGCGCGCTGTCCCCGGTCCACCGGTCCGCCCTCGACGCGGCGCTGGGCCTGACCGCCGGCCCGGTCCCTCCGGCGCTGGTCCTGGGTCTGGCCACCCTCGCCTTGTTCGAGGCGGCCGGCCCGCTGATCTGCGTGATCGACGACGCCCACCGGCTGGACGGGTCCTCCGCCACGATCCTGTCCTTCGCCGCCCGCCGCCTCGGCAACGTGCCCGTTGGCCTCGTCTTCGCCGCCCATGAAGCCGCCGGTTCAGCCGCCGGTTCAGCCGCAGCTGAAACCGCCGCTGAAACCGCCGCTGAAACCGCCGCTGCAGCCGCCGATGGAGCCGTCCGTGAAACCGCTGGTGGAGCTGCCGATGACGCCGCCGTGCTGCCGGGTCTGCCGTCGCTGTGGCTGTCGCCGCTCTCCGCCCGCGACGCCCGTGAACTCCTCGACGTCGCCGTACCCGGCCCCGCCGCCTCCTCCGTCCGTGACCGGCTCGTCGCCGAAGCCCGCGGAAACCCCCGGGCCCTGCTGACGTCCGCGACCGGCGTTCCGGCGGCCGAGCTGGCGTTCGGGTTCGGCACCCGGCACTCCACGATCCCGGAGAGCCGCCGCGAAGCGGGCCTCCGGACCCGCATGGCCGCCCTGCCGCCGGCCACCCGGACGCTCCTTCTCGCCGCCGCCCTGGAACCCACCGCCGACCCGGCAGTCCTGCTGCGGGCGCTCCACGAACTCGGCATCGACCTCACGGCGGCCACCCCTGCCGAAGCCGACGACCTGATCGAGCCGGTGATCGCGGGCAGGGTGGTGTTCCACGATCCGGCCGGGCGGGTGGCCGCCTGGCGGTGTGCGGCGGCGCGAGAGGCACGAGCCGTGCATGCCGCCCTGGCCGCCGTGTCGGAGGACGCCGATCGGCGGGCTTGGCATCGGGGACATGCGGCAGCGGGTACCGATGAGGACGCGGCTTCGGCCCTCGCCTCGGCCGCCGACCAGGCCGGCGCCCGGGGCGGGCTCGCGGCGGCGGCCGCGTTCGTGGAGCGAGCGGCGGAACTGACCGCGGACCCGGCCGTACGCGCCGGGCGTGCGCTCGCCGCGGCCTCGGCCTGGCTGGCGGCGGGGAAGACCTCGGTGGTGCCGGATCTGCTCGCCGCCGCCGGTCTGGGACCGCTCGATCCGCGCCGGCGCGCCGAGGCGGGCCGACTGCGTGCCCTGATGACGTCGCCGCTCGACCCCGAGGCCCTTCTGCGGTCGGCGCGATCCCTGGTGGAGCTGGATCCGGTGGCAGCCCGGGCGACATGCGTGACAGCCTTCGGAGCGGCGCTGCGCGGCACCGATCACGGGCTTCTCCGCCGGTGCGCCGAGGTGGCGCGGTCGCTGCCGGGCGGTACCGAGGCGGGCGGCCTGTTCCTTACCGGCCTGGTCACCGGGGTTCTCGACGGGTACGCGCCGAGCGTTCCGGTGCTCCGCGCCGCGCTCCAGGCCATGACCGCGGACGACGACCTGGAACTGCTGGAGATCGCCGCGTCCGTGGCGGTGGCGCTGTGGGACGACGAAGCCTGGTTCGCGCTGACTGATCGCGCTGTCCAGCGGGCCCGCCGGCTCGGGGCGCCGCACCTGATGGCCCGCGCGCTCACCCATCGCGCCGAGGCGCTCACCGCCGCGGGCCGGATCGCCGAAGCGAACGATGCAACCGAACGGGCCGCGGCCCTGCGTCGGAGAACCGGCCCGACGCCGCTCGCCCGCGCTGGCTGGGATCTTGGAGAGCTGGTGAAGGGGGATGGGCGCGGCGGCTGGGATCTTGGAGAGCCGGTGAAGGGGGATGGGCGCGGCGGCTGGGATCTTGGAGAGCTGAAGGGGCATGGGCGCGACGGCTCGGATCTTGGAGAGCTGGTGGAGAGCAGTGCTCGCGCCGGTGACCAGCGGGCCGCTCGGGAGGCACGGGACCGGCTCGCCGCGTTGACCGAGGCTGCCGGGACGCCGTGGGCGCGCGGGGCTCAGGCGGTGGCCGACGCTCTGACCAGTGCAGGCGCCGAGGCGGAGGAGCGCTTCCGGGAAGGGGTCGAGCACTACGGGCGCACCCGGCTCCCGGTGCAGCACGCGCGGGCACGGCTGCTCTACGGGGAGTGGCTCCGGCGCGGCGGGCGGCGCGGTGCCGCACGGGTGGAGCTGCGGGCCGCGAAGGAGGCGTTCGAGGAGATGGGCGCGGCGGAACTGGCGGTGCGGGCCGTGCGGGAGTTGCTGGCCACCGGCGAGACGATCCGCCGGCGGCAGGTGGGGGAGTGGGAGCGGCTCACCTCGCAGGAGACGCAGATCGCCACGCTCGCCGTGGCCGGGCGGACGAACGCCGAGATCGGGGCGTCGATGTTCCTGAGCCGCCGTACGGTCGAATGGCACCTGCGGAAGGTCTTCCACAAACTCGGCATCGCCTCCCGGCGCCAGCTGGCAACGGCGCTGACCGTCATGTGAGCAGGGCGCGGACCTCGTCCTCGGTGGGCATCGCGTCGGCGCAGGAGAGGCGGGACGCGACGAGCGCGCCGGCAACGTTGGCGAACCGCATGATCGTCTCCAGATCCCAGCCGGAGAGCAGGCCGTGGCAGAGCGCCCCGCCGAACGCGTCGCCGGCGCCGAGCCCGTTCAGGACGGTGACCGGCACGGGCAGGACCCGGACGGACTCGTTCGTGGAGCGGCGGGAGGCGGCGACGCCGTCGGGACCCTGCTTGACCACTGCCAGGTCGACGCCGGCGGCGTGCAAGGCGGCGATCGCCTCGGCGGGATCCCGGGTTCCGGTCGCGGTCTCGCACTCGTCGAGGTTTCCCACGGCGATCGTGGCGTGCGGCAGCGCGCGGGCGTACTGCCGGTGCGCCTCGGCCCGGGACGGCCAGAACATCGGGCGGTAGTCGAGATCGAAAACGGTCATGCCCGCCTTGGCGCGGGCCTGGAGGGCATGCAGGGTGGCGGTGCGGGACGGTTCCTGGGACAGGCCGGTGCCGGTCATCCAGAAGACGCCGGCCGCGCGGATCGCCGCCAGGTCCAGTTCCCCGGAGCCGATTTCCAGGTCGGGGGCCTTGGGGTAGCGGTAGAACAGCAGCGGGAAGTCGTCCGGTGGGAAGATCTCGCAGAACGTGATCGGGGTGGGCAGGGCGGCGACCGCGGTGACGAACCGGTCCGAGACGCCGAAGCCCCGCAGCGCGTCATGCAGGAAATCACCGAACGGATCCTTCCCGGTACGGGTGATGATCGCGCTGCGGCGGCCGTACCGGGCGGCAGCCACCGCGACGTTGGCGGGGCTGCCACCCAGGAACCTGGCGAACGTACGGACCTCGCGGAGCGGGACTCCCACCTGTTCCGGATAGAGGTCGACGCCGATGCGCCCGATCGTCAGTACCTCGTCAGCTGCCATCCCCCATGGAAGCACGGACCGACGGGAAATCGGTCGAGCGCGAGAGGTCCGCCCACTGTGCTGCCTCGGCGTTGCGGGCCTCGCCGGCCGCGATCGCCGTGGTCAGGGCGTCGGATCCGAGCGGCAGGCGGCGCGGCGGGTCGTCGGCGGCCACCACCCGCACGATGGCGTCGCCGGCCCGGGCCGGGTCGCCGGGCTGGGTGCCGTCGGTCCGGTCGCGGAACTCGTGGATGCGCCCGACGGTCGCCTCGTAGTCCGGGCCGACCGGCTGCCGGACCATCGACGAACCCTGCCAGTCGGTGCGGAACCCACCCGGCTCCACGATGATCACCTTGATGCCGAGCGGCGCCACCTCGCTCGCCAGCACCTCGGAGAAGCCCTCGACGGCGAACTTCGCGGTCTGGTAGGCGCCCATGCCGGGAGTGCCGCCGACCCGCCCGCCGATCGACGAGATCTGCACGAACACGCCGGACCGCTGGTCGCGCAGCACCGGCAGCGCCGCCTTGGTCACGTTGATGACGCCGAACAGGTTCGCCTCGATCTGCTCGCGGAAGTCGGTGGTCTCCTCGATCGGGGCGCTGTTCGCGTATCCGGCGTTGTTCACCACGACGTCGAGCCGCCCGAACGCCTCCACCGCCGCGCGGACCGCCCGCCCGGCCGCCGCCGGGTTGGTCACGTCGAGCGCGACCGACTCGACCTGCCCCGGGTAGGCCGCGACCAGGTCGTTGAGCTGCTCGGGCCGGCGCGCTGTGGCCATGACCCGGTCGCCGGACCGCGCGGCGGCCTCGGCGATGGCCCGGCCGAGCCCTCGTGACGCTCCGGTGATGAGCCAGACTTTCATGATTCCTCCCTGACGGGTCCGCTCTGGTCCCGAGGGGATGAGCTTCTCCGGCACGCGCCCGGTGTGGCCCCAGGGTCGGCCACTGGTCCCGGCCCTGGGGCGTGAATCAGCTGGTCAGGGCGGTGCGCAGTTCACGGCGGTTGCTGATGCCGAGCTTCGTGAAGACCTTGCGCAGGTGCCACTCGACGGTGCGTCCGCTGAGGAACAGCTCGGCGCCGATCTCCGCGTTCGACTGGCCGTCGCGGGCCCGCCGGGCGATCTGCCGTTCCTGGGCGGTCAGCTCGGTGGGCGCGGCGGCGACCCGGGCACCGGCGGGCGCTCCGGTCGCGGCGAGCTCCCGGCCGGCGCGTTCGGCGAACGCCTCCGCGCCGGAGGAGACGAACATGTCATGCGCGCGGCGGAGGGCGGTCCGGGCTTCGGAGGTACGGCCGGAGCGCCGTAGCCATTCGCCGTACAGCAAATGGGCTCTTGCCAGATCGAAGGCGGCACCGGACCTCGCCAGGCGCTCGATCGCCTCGCGGTGCAGGTCCTCGGCCTCGGTGCCCTCGGTCACCAGCGCGCGCGACCGGGCCTGGACGCCGAGCCCCCAGTCGCTGGCGCTCGCCCGGGTCCGGCCGGTCAGCCTCTCCAGGGCCTGCTCGGCCGCGTCCCGGTCACCGCAGCGCGCGGCCGCCTCGACCAGTTCCACCAGGGCCCAGTTGGCGAAACCCATCTCCTTCGGGTAGGCCGTGGCGAGCTCTGCCGCGGCCCGGCCCTGTGCGTAGCGGCCGGACCCGTTCGCCAGCACCGCCACGAACAGGTGCATGGCCGTGAGCACCGCGCCCTGCGACAGCGACGTGAGCGTGCCGGTGACGGCCGGCAGCAGCCGGTTCACCTCGGACTCGTCGCCGCGCCAGGCCGCCACCGCGAGCGCGGCGATCGCCGGCTGCGGGTCACCGAGCGCCGCCCCGACCGCGTCCACCTCGTCGACCAGCGCGGCCGCCTGGCGGATCTCGCCCTGGTGCAGATGCAGCGCGAGCCGCTGGTAGAGGATGAACGTGATCCCGGAGAGGGCGCCGGTCGTGCGGGCCGCCCGCAGGTGACGTGAGGTGAGCTCCTGCCAGGCGTCGTCGTCCCAGACGGTGTGCGCGGCGTGCGCGACGACGTAGAAGAAGTGGACCGTCTCCTGGTCCGCGGGGTGGCGGCGCAGCTCGGCCAGTGCCTGCCGGACCGGGGCGGTGCCGGCCGCGAAGCCTTCGGTGTAGAGCACGGCCAGGGCGTCGAGCAGCAGGTCAGCCGGGGTCGGGGCAGGTGACGGCGGCGCGGTGCGGGCCGCGGCGGCCACTTCGGACAGACCGGTCGTGCCGGCGAACCGGCCCATGAAGACGGCAGCGGCGAAGGCCTCCAGGTAGGCGCGGCGGGCCTGGGTCACGTCGATGGTCTCCAGGCGGCGGGCCGCTTCCAGGAGCATCGCGGGCGCGGCCGCCGACGTGAAGGCCATCTCGGCGCGGAGCAGGCTGATCCACGCGCCGCGCAGCGGGCCCGGGTCGATCGCCTCGGCGCCGGCCAGCAGCGCGGCGGCGGCGTCCGGGGAGCCGGCCCGGTACGTCGCCCGCGCCGCTGCCAGCTCGCGGTCCGCCCGGCGGGTCGGGTCGGCGGTCAGTTCGGCCGCGCGTACCAGGAAGGCGGCTGCGGCAGCGAGACCACCTCGCGCCTGCGCGCGGCCCGCCGACGCCTCCAGCTCCTGCGCGACCTGCTCGTCCGTGCCGGCGGTGCCGTGCGCCCGGTGCCAGGCCCGCCGGTCCGGGTCGGCCGCGGGGGAGGTGGCCTCGGCGAGCGCCTGATGGACGCGGCGGCGGTCCGCGGTGGACGCGGCGCCGTAGACGGCCGAGCGGACCAGGGAGTGCCGGAACACCACGCGGGCCCCGATCCGGACCAGGCCCTCCGCGTGCAACGGATCGCCGGCCTCGGCGCCGACGCCGAGCAGCGCCGCGGCCCGGCGCAGCAGACCGGGGTCGCCGACCGGGTCGGCGGCGGCGAGCAGGAGCAGCAGCCGGGCGTCGGCGGGCAGGCCGTCGATGCGGCGCAGGTAGCTCTCCTCGATCCGGCCGTGCGGCAGCCCGAACCCGCCGGCCAGCTTCACCGGGGAACGGTCGTGCGGCAGTTCGCGCAGGGCGAGGGGGTTGCCGCGGGCTTCGGCGAGGACCGCTTCCCGGACGTCGGCGTCGAGCGGCCAGCGGACCACGGCGTCGAGCAGCGCCCGGGCGTCCGCGTCGGCGAGGCCGCTCAGATGCAGCTCGGGAAGTCCCGCCAGGACACCGTCGTCCGCCCTGTCGGCCGGCCGCCGCGCCGCGAAGAGCATCACGACCGACTCGGCGCCCAGTCGCCGCGCCACGAACGCCAGGGTGCGCGCCGAGGCGTGGTCCAGCCACTGGGCGTCGTCGATCACGCAGATCAGCGGTCGTTCGGCGGCGGCCTCGGCGAGCAGGGTCAGGACC
Organism: Actinoplanes sp. OR16; assembly: GCF_004001265.1. Classification (GTDB taxonomy): domain Bacteria; phylum Actinomycetota; class Actinomycetes; order Mycobacteriales; family Micromonosporaceae; genus Actinoplanes. The sequence goes on from NZ_AP019371.1 coordinate 6,338,508, forward strand.
GCGAGGCCGACCAGGAACGGTTCCGGCGCGGGATCCGACCGCATGCCGAACGTGGTGCGCAGAGCGTCCCGCTGCGGTTCCGGCAGCCGGGCCAGGTGACCCAGCAGCGGGCCGCAGAGCTGGTGCAGCGCGGCGAACGGCAGCTCCCGTTCGGCCTCCACGCCGGCGACCCGGGCCACGTGCAGGCCGGTCGCCGGCGTGACGGCCAGGTCCAGCAGCGAGGTCTTGCCCATTCCCGCCTCGCCGAGCAGCACCAGGGCACCGCTGTGGCCGACCCGGGCGGCGTCGAGCAGCCCGGTGATGACTGCCCTCTCGTGGTCGCGGCCTCGTAACACGTATCTCCTCCCCTGTCCGGTCTCGAACCGGAACATGGTGGGGGAGTCGTGTCCCGCCCGGCAATGGAGGACGTCACGGCGGCCGGATTGAACGGCCGGGCTCCGCGTGCGTTGCCTAGTCACGGGACAACCACGTGACTACCGGCCCCCGTGTGTTCCACGGGTTCGGTGGAGGGGCCCGCGGACGCAATGTGATCACATGAGCGCCGACCGCCTGACCGACCTGCACGCCCGGTACGCACCGGAGCTGCTCAGGTATCTGTCCGGTTTCGCCGGCGGCAACCGGCAGACCGCCGAGGACCTGCTGCAGGAGACGATGATCCGGGTCTGGCGGCATCTGGACAACCTGCCGCCGGAACCCGAGCAGACCCGGCGATGGCTGTTCACCGTGGCCCGCAACGTGGCGATCGACGCGATCCGGCGGCGGCAGGTGCGGCCGGCCGAGGTGAGCCTGCCCGACGCCCTGCCGGAGGCCGGCCCCGATGCCACCTCCGGAGCGGTCGTCGCGGTGGACACGCTCAAGTTCGCGCTCGGCAGCCTGAGCGGGCCGCACCGGCGGATCCTCGACGAGCTCTATCTGCGCGGGCGCACCCCGGACGAGACGGCGCGGCTGCTCGGTGTGCCGATCGGGACGGTCAAGTCGCGGGCCCACTATGCGCTGCGCTCGCTGCGGGAGGCCGTCAGTTGTCCCGTGTCGTGAGGGCTGTCTCGCGGGTCGGGTGGTCCGGCCGCACAGGGCCGGTTTCGTCGAAGGGAATGGGGTTCGTCGTGAAGGAAGTCGTCGTCGACGGGGTGGCGCAGCGGTACCACGTCTTCGGGCAAGGTGCGGCGGTGCTCGTGGCGTTACCCGGCGGTCCCGGTGTGGACTGGGAATACCTGCGGATGCCGGACGTCGAGCGGCAGATGACGGTGGTCTATGTGGAACCGATCGGCACCGGGGCGTCCGGGCGGCTGCCGACGCATCCGGAGGGTTACACCCGGGAGGTGTACGCGCGATTCCTCGACGCCGTTCTCGACGATCTGGGGAACGAGAAGGTCCATCTGCTCGGGCATTCGCACGGTGGTTTCGTGGCGCAGTTCTACGCCGCCCGGAATCCGTCGCGGATCGCCGGGCTGGTGCTGTACGACTCCTCGCCGGTGACCGGTCCGGAACAGGGTGAGGAGAGCATGAGGCGGGTCGGCGAGTTCGTCGCGCGCAACGCCGGCAACCCCGAGATCCCGGATGTGCTGGCGGCGCTCCAGTCGGTCGGGTCGATCACCGGCGACGAGGAGCTGACGGCGGCGCTGCGCGGGCTCTTCCCCGCCTATCTGGCGCACTACTGGGAGCGGTCCGCCGAGTTCGCGCCGATGCGGGCCGGGCTGCGGGTGTGGTACATCGCGGACACCGGCATGATCCAGGACCGTTCGCTGCTCGCCGGCGTCACCGTCCCGACGCTGGTCATCGCCGGACACTATGACGTGATCTGCGGGGAGCGCTGGGCCCGGGAGATCCACGCGCTGGTGCCCGGATCGCGGCTGACGATCCTGCCCGGCAGCGGTCACATGGGCCACCTCGAGGAGCCGGCGGCGTTCTCCGCCGCGGTGATCGATTTCGTTGCCGACACCAAATAGGTGAGACGATCCGCTGATGCGGATCGTGGAGATGACCGACGCCCATGCCGGGCCGGTGCTGGAGATCTACCGGCTCGGGATCGAGGGTGGTGACGCGACGTTCGAGGAGGCGGTCCCGGAGTGGGCCGCCTTTTCGGCGTCACGCCTTCCCGATCACCGTTTCGTGGCGGTCTCCCCGGACGACGTGGTTCTCGGATGGGCCGCCTGCAGCCGGGTGTCGGAACGCTGCGTCTATGCCGGCGTGGTCGAGCACTCGGTCTACGTGCATCCGTCCGCTGCCGGTCGCGGGATCGGGAAGGCGCTGCTCAGGCAGCTGATCGCGTCGACCGAGGCGGCAGGGGTGTGGACGATCCAGTCCGGTGTGTTCCCGGAGAACGCGGCCAGTCTCGCGCTGCACGCGGCCTGCGGGTTCCGGGTGGTGGGGACGCGGTCGCGGGTCGGCAGGCACCACGGCGTCTGGCGTGATGTGGTGCTGCTGGAGCGTCGCAGCCCGGTCGTCGGCTGAGCGCTTCTGTCATACCCGGGGGCTAGTTTCTCCGGCATGGCGATTCCTGAGCGGGTGCCGATCGCGCACGAGCCCGGTTACCACACCGACACCATCGGCACGTTCGCCGGAGGGCAGTTCTTCGGGTCGGTGTCGGCCACGCTGGACAACGGTGGCGGCGACGACTGGGAGCGGCGGAAACGCTGGTGGGCCGTGCTGCACCGGTTCGACGCGAGCGGTGCGCACACCGGGTCGGAGATCTGGTTCGCCGGCACCAGCGAGGACGAGGACGGCGCGATCAAGAGGGCGGAGGAGCGGCTCGGCGGCTGGCTCGACGCGCTGCCCGGCCGGGTCCACGGCGACATCGCCATCGGGTTGTTCCAGGTCGAGGTCGACGGGCACGTGTTCGGCCTGGTCGACGGGACCGAGGACTACGACGGGGAGGACCACGCCGAGTTCCTCCCCGACGAGCTGGGGTTCGACCCGCCGTGGGACGGCCTCTATGACACGTGAGAGCGGCCCCGGGCTGTCCCGGGGCCGCTCTCCTTGACGGATCAGGCGCAGCGGAAGTTCGCTGCCTTCGTCACGTCACCGTGCCCGGCGTACCGCGCGACCCTCGGGAAGGGGCAGGCGTTCCGGGTCACCCCGCCGGCCGTGGCGGTCGCCAGGGTGGCCGGCGCCCGGCCCTTCTCCACCCAGGTGACCAGGGCGTTCAGCGGGTCGACGGCCTGCGGTCCGGTGCCGCCCTGGCAGTGGTCGACGCCGGGGAGCAGGAAGAGGCGGTAGAAGTCGTTGACCTTCGCGTTGCCGCCGAGCCGGCGCTCCACCCGCTCGCGGTAATCGACGGTGCCCTGCGTGGGGACGAGCTGGTCGTTCTGGCCCTGCCAGGTGAGCAGCTTGCCGCCGGCGTCCCGGAAGGCGCGCAGGTCCGGGTCGTCGGTGCCGATGACGCGGTGGAACCTCCGCTGGGAGGCGGCGAAGAGCTCGGCGTAGGCGCCGTAGGTCAGGCTCTTCGTGTCGAAGGCCGGGTCACCGGTGACGAAGAACTTGGTCCACAGGTCGGCGACGAAGAAGGGCTGTGCCGGGTTCGCCAGGTAGGAGGCGATGTCAGCGCCCTTGTTCGGGCCGTACCACAGCCGCTTGCCGCTCGGCGACACCGGTCCCGCCCAGATCTTGCGGATGGCGTCGGCCTCGGCCTTCGTGATGGTCAGCGTCTTGCCGTCGCAGACCACCGTGGTGCCGACCAGCTTCCGCGGGTTCCACGTGCAGTCCTGCGGGTCGTCGATGATGCCGTCCTTGACGCCGTCGATCGTGTCGCAGGCCTTCACCGCGGCGTCGTTGAACGCGGCGATCTCGCAGGCGCTCGGCGCGACCTTCTCCTCGTGGAAGACCACCGCCGGCCAGAGCGTGCCGACCGCGAACCGGTCCCAGTTGATCGCCGGGGCGTTCGCGAGGATGCCGTCGTAGTCGTCCGGGTACCTCTGCGCCTCGGCGTACCCCTGGCGGCCGCCGGTGGAGCAGCCGTTCCAGTAGGAGTAGGTGACCGGCTTCCCGTAGAACCGCTTCGTCACGTCCTTCGCGACCACGGTCATGTCGTGCAGCGAGCGGGAGGCGAAATCGGTCAGCAGTTCCTTGCCCTCGGGCTGCAGCGCCCAACTGGTGTCGAGCGGGTTCTGGCCGACTCCGGCGTCGGTGACGGTGGCGACGTACCCGTTCTTCACGGCCGTGACGGTCTCGTTGCCGTTCAGGTTGCCGGCCAGGTAGGCGCTGCCACCCACCGCCTGCAGCCGCCCGGACCAGTCGGCCTTGTCGCTCGGCAGTGACACCTTCACCGTCACGTGGTCGCCGGCGCCGGGGTGGGTGAGCTTCACGGTGATGTCGCAGAAGGCGGGGACGCCGGTGACCGGGTCCGGGGTGCCGAGGACCGGGTTGGCGGGGAAGGTGACGGTGCCGCCGGGGTTGGCCGTCGCGGTCACCTCTTCCACGGTCGCGCCCGGCGGCGCGCTGACGGTGAAGACCTCGCAGGTGCTCGCCCGGGGTATGCCGGCGCCGGTGCTCGTGACGGCGTCGGCGGCCATCGGCGCGATCGCGGCGGCTGACAGGGGAACGATCGCGGCGGCGATCAGAAGCAGTCGTCGTTTCATACACAGGAGCCTCACAGCCGGGGTGCCGCCCGGGAGCCAGGGTGAGGCACTGGTCGGACCCCGTGCCACCCCCGGGCGAGCACCCGCTCACTTGTCGTTGCTGAGGTCCTCTTTATAGGTGGCGCCGCCGTCCGACTCCTTGCGCAGCGGTCGCGCCCCACCCTCCGGCGGCCCGGCCAGGGACTGCTCACCGGCGGCCAGGTGCGGGAACTTCTCGTCGAAGGCGGGTCGCTCGGAGCGGATCCGCGGCATGTGGTTGAAGTTGCGCAGCGGCGGGGGAGTGGTGGTCGACCATTCCAGCGAGTTGCCGTGGCCCCACGGGTCGTTGGCGGTGACGACGACGCCGACCTTGTACGACTTCCACACGTTGTAGACGAACGGCAGCGTGGCGATGCCCAGCACGAACGAGCCGATCGACGAGAACGTGTTGAGGAAGGTGAAGCCGTCGGTCGGCAGGTAGTCGGCGTACCGGCGGGGCATGCCCTGGGTCCCGAGCCAGTGCTGCACCAGGAACGTCGCGTGGAAGCCGATGAACGTGAGCCAGAAGTGCAGCTTGGCGAGGCGCTCGTCGAGGAAGCGGCCGTACATCTTGGGGAACCAGAAGTAGATGCCCGCGAAGACGGCGAACACGATGGTGCCGAAGAGCACGTAGTGGAAGTGCGCGATCACGAAGTACGAGTCGGAGACGTGGAAGTCGATCGGCGGGGCGGCCAGCAGGACGCCGGAGAGCCCGCCGAAGAGGAACGTCACCATGAAGCCGACGGCGAAGAGCATCGGCGACTCGAAGCTGATCTGGCCGCGCCACATCGTGCCGATCCAGACGAAGAACTTCATGCCGGTCGGTACGGCGATCATGAAGCTGAGGAAGCTGAAGAACGGCAGCAGCACCTGGCCGGTGGCGAACATGTGGTGCGCCCAGACGCTCATCGACAGCGCGCCGATCAGCAGCGTGGCGGCGACCAGGCCCTTGTAGCCGAAGACCGGCTTGCGGCTGAAGACCGGGATGACCTCGGTGATGATGCCGAAGAACGGCAGCGCGATGATGTACACCTCGGGGTGGCCGAAGAACCAGAAGAGGTGCTGCCAGAGCATCGGCCCGCCGGTCGCCGAGTCGAAGACGTGGGCGCCGAGGACCCGGTCGGCGGCGAGCGCGAAGAGCGCGGCTGCCAGGAACGGGAAGACCATGACCGCGAGCAGCGCGGTGACCAGCATGTTCCAGCACATGATCGGCATCCGGAACATCGTCATGCCGGGCGCCCGCAGCGTCAGGATCGTGGTGATCAGGTTGACCGAGCCGAGGATCGTGCCCAGACCGGAGATCGCGAGGCCGACGACCCAGGCGTTGCCGCCGATGCCGGGGGAGTGCAGCGAGTCGCTCAGCGGGGAGTACGCGAACCAGCCGAAGTCGGCGGCGCCGCCCGGCATGAGGAAGCCGCTCATCGCCGTCAGCGTGCCGAACAGGTAGAGCCAGTACGCGAACGCGTTCAGCCGGGGGAACGCCACGTCGGGCGCGCCGATCTGGATCGGCACCACGTAGTTGCCGTACGCGAACACGATCGGCGTCGCGAAGAACAGCAGCATCGCCGTGCCGTGCATGGTGAACAGCTGGTTGAACTGTTCCGGCGAGAGGAACTGCATGCCGGGGCGGGCCAGTTCGGCGCGCATGAGCAGGGCCATCAGGCCGCCGACCATGTAGAAGATCACCGACGTGATCAAGTACATGATCCCGATCTGCTTCGCGTCGGTGGTGCGCAGGATCCGGGTCAGCGCCGAACCCTTCACCTGCCGGCGGAGCGAGTGGGGCCGGGTGACTGTCGGCCTGGGGGCGACGGTGGTCATGCAAGCTCCTCAGCTTGGCATTCGAAATCAGCAGCTCACCCCCTGTTATAGGCTTATCAGGCGGTATTTCGGGCTGGATCGCCACATCCCCTACATGGACGAGTCTGCGGTGGTAGGACCTAGAACCATGCTGGAGGAGAAGGACCGGCGCGCCCTCGAGGACATCGAGCAGCGGCTGGCAGCCGGCGACCCGGCGTTCGTTCGGCGCATGAGCGAGCCGCCCCGCCGTCCGTTCCCGACTCTGTCGGTGCTCTGCGTCGCCGTGTTCCTGGTGATGCCGTTCGTCGGCCTGTTCCTCGGCCCGACGGCGGCCCTGATCGTCGCCGACCTGGCCGCCGTCACCGTCGTGGTGGTGCTGGTCCTACGGCACCGCAGAGACAAACTCTGAGATCGTGATGACGTCCGCCTGCGCCGGGAAGATCCGCTCGACCAGCACGTCGTGCACGAGCGGGTCGTCGTCGAGGCAGCCGTCGGCCAGCACGGTGAGGCGGTAGTCCCGATCGGCCGCCTGCCGCACCGTCGACAGCACCACGCCGCTCGTGGCGATCCCGGCGAGCACCAGGTGGTCGACGCGCTGCGCGCGCAGCAGCATGTCCAGGTCGCTGCCGGCGAAGGCCGACACCCGGCGCTTCACCACCACGGCCTCGCCCTTCTCAGGAGCCAATTCCGCGTGTACGTCGTGAGCCTGTGCGGGGATGTCCCGTCCGGCGAGACCGCCGAACATCCGGTTGGCGGGGTCGACCTCCGGGGCGCCCGGCCGGAACCCGACCACGACGAAGACGACCGGCATCCGCCGTGCGCGGGCGGCGTCGACGGCCGTCCGCAGCCGGGGCAGGTACTCCGGGTCCGGGTAGCGGGCCACGACGGCCGGCTGGACGTCCATCACGAGCAGTGCCGAACGGGTCATGCGTAACTCCAGTTCACCAGGGATTGCAGGGCCTCAGCGGACTCCGGCGCCGCCGTGCCGGCCGACAGCCGCAGCCCGGGGTGCGAGACCAGCGCCATCGACTCGAAGTCGACGGTCAGCGGTCCCGCCACGGGATGCGCGAATCGCTTGCGGCCGGTTCGCCGGTGACGGAGGTCGTACCGGCTCCACAGCTCGTGAAAGGCCGGACTGGCCGCGGTGAGCTCAGCCACCAGCGCGGCCAGCCGCTCGTCCGCGGCATGACGCCCGGACGCGGCCCGCAGCACCGCGACGGCGTCGTGGGCGAGCAGCTCCCACTCCGGGAAGAACACCGGGGCACGCTCGTCGCGGAAGAGGAACCGGGCCTGGTTGACCGGCTGGTGCGGGCTGTCGAAGAGCGGCCCGAACAGCGCGCGGCCGGGCGCGTTGGCGGCGACGACGTCGAGGCGGCGGTTCCCGACGTACGCGGGAATGCCCGTCATGGCGTCGAGCAGGCGCAGCAGCTCCGGCCGCAGCAGTGGCGGAGGATCCTCCCGCGGTCCGCCCTGGACCAGGTCGAAGAGGTGCTGGCGCTCGGTCCCGTCGAGCTGGAGGGCCCGCGCGACGGCGTCCAGCACCTCGGCCGAGTAGCCCTGGGTGGCGCCGCGTTCCAGCCGCGTGTAGTACTCGACGCTGATCCCGGCGAGCGCCGCCACCTCCTCGCGGCGCAGCCCGGCGACCCGCCGCTCGCCGTGCCGGGGAAGACCCGCCTGCTCCGGCGAGATCCGCGCCCGCCTCGACAGCAGGAAGTCCTGAACGCCCACGCGTCGACGATAGGCCTCGGTGATCATGGACTGGGAGGAACCGGCAGTGCCTGGCAGACGCCGCGATGACGGTCAGGTGCGGTAGGCGGAGACCGTGGCCTGCAGGTCGGCGGCCGTGCGGGCGAGCTCCGCCGCCGTCGTCCGGGTCTCCGAGGCGCCCGCGGTCACCTGCTGGGCGGCCTGCGCGACCCCGGCGATCGTGCCGGCGATCGCCGTCGAGCCCTCGGCTGCCTGTCCCACGCTGCGAGCGATCTCGGCGGTGGTGGCGGTCTGCTCCTCGACGGCCGCGGCGATCGTCGTGGCGTAGTCGTTTATCGTGCCGATGACCTGGGCGATCTGCCCGATGGCGTGCACCGCGCCCTCCGCCTCGGTCTGGATCGACGCGACCTGGGCGGTGATCTCGCTGGTGGCCCGGGCGGTCTCCTGCGCCAGGTCCTTCACCTCGGAGGCGACGACGGCGAAGCCCTTGCCCTGCTCGCCGGCCCGGGCCGCCTCGATCGTGGCGTTCAGGGCCAGCAGGTTCGTCTGCTCGGCGATCGAGGTGATCAGGGCGACGACCGTGCTGATCTGGGTCGACGCCTCACCGAGCCGGGACACGCTGCGGTTCGTGTTCTCGGCGGTCCGGGCCGCCTCGGCGGCGACCCCCGCCGCCTCGTTGGCGCTGTTCGCGATCTCCCGGATCGACACGCCCATCTCGTCGGCGCCGGCGGAGACCGCCTGCACGCCCTCGGAGACCCGGCCGGCCGATGCGGAGACCGTGCTGACCTGAGCGGAGGTCTCCTCGGCGGAGACCGACAGCTCGCCCGAGACGGCGGACAACTCCTCGGAGGCGGAGGCGAGCACGTCGGCGCTGCTGTGCACCTTCCCCACCATCTGAGCCATCGCGGCGGCCGTGTGGTTCAGGGCGCCGGCCATCTGGCCGACCTCGTCCCGGCTGCCGACGCCGGCGCGAGCCGTGAGGTCCCCGTCGCGGATGCGGTTCAGGACTGCCACGCAGCGCGACAGCGGACGTACGATCATGCGGCTCGTGGCGACCGCGAGCAGCACACCGATCAGAGCGCTCAGACTCAGCATGATCGCCACGCGCCATTTGGTCGACTGGTAGAGGCCCTCCGCGCTCTCCTCCTGCGCGGCGGTGCCCCGCACGGTCTCGTCGGCGAGCGCGGTGAGCTGGGCGCGCACCTCGGTCATCAGCGGGGCGATCTGCTCGGTACGCACCCGGTTCACCTGGGCACGGGTGCCGTTCTCCGCGAGGGGCAGCAGGGTGTCGCCGACGACGTCGTGGTACGCCGACCACGCGGTGTGGAACGCCGTGATCGCCGTGCTCGACTCCACGCTGATCGGGTAGGCCTGGAACTCGTCGGCGTAGTCCTCGACGTCCGCCTCCGCCGCGGTGAGCGCCTTCGCCGCCGTCGCGCGGGCGCCGGCGTCGGTGGCGAGCAGGTCGTCGGAGACCGCGAGCCAGGAGCGGTTCACCGCGGCCCGCAGGTTGCCGATCGTCTCCAGTTCCAGGCTGTGCTGGTACCCGGCCTTCACCTGGTCGTTCGTCGCGCCGAGACTGGACATCGCGAAGAGACCGTCGGCGACGCCGAGGAACGCGACGACGAGCACCGAAAACATGATCTTCGTGCCGACGCGGCGATCGGCCAGCCACCTCATGCCCTCACGGTGCCACCAGGATCGGCGTCCGAGGGGCGCAACGGCGTTTAAACCTGCGCGGCGAGCACGTTCGCCACCTCGGCGCGCAGCGGATCCGGGTCAGCCCAGCTCCAGTTCGGGTGCGCCCGGTTGGTCAGCAGGGCGAGCACCAGCTGGTGGCCGGGATGGACCAGCAGGGACGTGCCGGTGAAACCGGTGTGCCCGAACGTCGCGGGCGACGACAGCTTCCCCATGAACCAGGGCTGGCGCAGCGTCACGCCGAGGCCGTGGTCGGAGGGACGTTCCGGGCGGTCCGGGTCGATCGCCGGCAGGCCCTTGTTCTGGTTCCGCAGCATCTCGGCCACGGTCGCGGCGGCGAGCAGCCGTTTCCCGTTGTGGACGCCGCCGTTCAGCAGCAGCTGGCCGATGACGGCCACCTCGTGGGCGGTGCCGAAGATCCCGGCGCTGCCGATCACGCCGCCGAGCTTCGCCGCCACGTCGTCGTGGACGACGCCGCGCAGCAGTCCCCGGGAGCTGCGGGCGTCGGTGGCGGCGAGACGCTTGGCCTGGTCGGCCTTGGACAGCCACTTCAGTGGGGTGAAACCCGTGGTGGCGAGGCCGAGCGGGCCGGTGATGCCGGCCTTCAGCGCGGCGTCGAGGGTCTTGCCGGTGGCTTTCTCGACCAGCTCGGCGGCGACCATGAGTCCGGTGCTGGAGTAGCGGAACGCCTTACCCGGCACGGCGCCGGCGACCATCGGGGTTCCGAGGACGTTCTTCGGGTTCGCCCCGACCGGCAGGCCGCTCGTGTGAGTGAGCAGCATGCGTACCGTGATCCCGCTCTTGCCCTTACCGGTGAAACCCGGAAGGTAGCGGACGACCGGCGCGTCCAGATCGATCCTCCCCTTCTCGACCTGCTGGAGGAGGAGGATCGCCGTGTAGACCTTCGTCAGCGACGCCAGGTCGAAGATCGAGTCGGTGCGCATGCCGACGCGCTGGGCCGCGGGCAGTTCCTTGGGTCCTGCCGTATAGCGGAGCGCGTGGCCGACGGCGACCTTCGCGGCGACCTTGCCGTCCTGCAGGACCACCGCGACGGCGCCCGCGTAGGTGGGATGTCTCGGATTGGCCTTGGTCGGCCTCAGGTACTCGGTGAGGACGGCCGTGAGCGGCGCCGGGTCGAACGGGGATTCGTCGGCGACCAGCGTTCGGGACCGCGCTGACGTCGGCGTGCCGCAGCCGGCCAGCACAGAAGCGGTGGCCAACCCGAGGACGCCACGGCGAGTCATCGACACGGTGACCGATAGTGCCATACGGCCGCCGGATAAAGGGCAGGCGAATCGTCGTACCGTTGATGCAGAATCCCCCTCATGTTGCGCGAAACCCTCCCGGAACGCACCGAGGCCCGCTGGCTCCTGCTGGGTGTGCTGGTCTCCTCGGTGGGGCGAGGGCTGACGCTGCCGTTCCTGTTCATCTACCTGACCGAGGTGCGCGGGTTCAGCGACGCGGCGGCCGGCTTCGCGATCGGCTGGTTCGGCGCGGTGCTGCTGATCTGCTCGCCGCTCGGCGGCACCCTGATGGACCGATTCGGCACACGCCGCGTCATGCTTCCGGGCTACCTTCTGCAGACCCTCGGAAGCGTGACCCTGGCTCTCGCCCATCACCCGGCCGCGGTGATCGCGGCGCTCGGGGTGATGGCCGCCGGTGGCGCGCCGACCTGGCCCGGCGGCGCCACCCTGCTCGCGTCGCTGACCGGTGAGCATGAGCGGCAGCGCGCGTTCGGCCTGCAGTTCGCCCTGCTCAACCTCGGGATCGGGGTCGGCGGCCTGATCGCCGGGGCGGTCGTGGACACCAGCCGCCCGGCCAGTTTCCAGGCGGTCTACCTCGCCGACGCGCTGACGTTCCTGGTGCCGGCCGTGATCCTGCTGCTCCTGCGCGGTGTCGGGCACGCGCCGCCGCCGCGCGCCGCGTCCCTGCAGCGCGGCGGGTACCTGACAGTGCTCCGCAACCGGCCGTTCCGCCGCCTGCTGATCTTCGCGCTCTTCCTGAGCACCTGCGGCTACGCGCAGATCGAGGTCGGCTTCGCCGCCTTCTCGGTACGGGTCGCCGAGGTGTCCCCGAGAGTGGTGGCCTGGGCGCTCGCCGCCAACACGGTGACGATCGTGGCGGCCCAGCTCTTCGTCGTGAAACGCATCGAGGGCCGCAGCCGGACCACGGCGCTGGCGCTGGTCGGCGTGGTGTTCGCGACCTCCTGGGTGATCCTCGGGGCGGGCGGTCTCGCCGGCGGCGGCTCGCTCGTCGCCGCGCTCTGCGTGATCCTCTGCGCGAGTGTCTTCGCCTGCGGGGAGACGCTCCTGCAGCCGGTCATGCCGGCCGTCACGAACGTGCTGGCCAGCGACGAGCTGCGGGCGCGGTACAACGCGGCGACCACGATGCTGATGGGCATCAGCTCGGTGATCGGGCCGGTCACCGCGGGCCCGCTGATCGGCGCGGGCCAGGGCACGGCCTGGGTCATCGCGATGGTCGCCGGCTGCCTGATCGCCTCGGCCCTGGCGTTGTCGCTGAAGGGTCTGCTCACGCCGGCCGAGGACGGGCGACCGGTGACCTCAGGCGCTGTTGGTGCTCATCCAGCCGTATAGCACCGCGGCGCCGATCAGGATCAGCAGCAGCGCGAAGCGGAAGAGGGCGAAGAACGCGCCGTTCGCCTTCTTCCGCGCGCCTTTGATGTCGGCGCCCTTGGCCTTCTTGTAACCGGCCCGCGCACCCTTGTTGCCGTCGATCAGGCGAGCCAGCCGCATCCCGATGAGGAGTGCGACGAACGCGCCGAGGATGAATCCGCCCATTCACGCCTCCCGCAGCCTGCGAGAACCAGCGTTGCGTCCGGGTCGGAACCTGTCAATGGGCGGACTCGCCTATCGCCTGATCCAGGATCTCCAGGCCGAGGGCCAGCTCGTCGATCGTGGACGTCAGCGCCGGCGCGATCCGGAACACGCCGCCCATCCCCGGCAGCTGCACCACGTTCATGTGCAGCCCCAGCTCCAGGCAGCGCCGGGTCACCGCGGCCCCGAGCTCGTCGGCCGGCTGCCTGGTCTCCCGGTCGAGCACCAGTTCCAGCCCGACCAGCAGGCCACGGCCGCGCACGTCACCGACCACCGCGTGCCGGCCGGCGATTTCGATCAAGCCCTTTCGCAGGTACGCCCCCAGCTCGGCGGCCTGCGCGTCCAGCCGATCAGCGGCCAGCACGTCGAGGACGGTGTTGCCGACCGCCGCCACCAGTGGGTCCGAGACATGGGTCGTGAAGAACAGGTAACCCCGCTCGTGCGCGATCTGCTCGATCTCACGACCGGTCACCACGGCGGCGAGCGGCAGGCCGGCGCCGAGGGTCTTCGACAGCGTGAGGATGTCCGGGACGACGCCGTCACGCTGGAACGCGTACCAGTCGCCGGTCCGGCACAACCCGGTCTGCGCCTCGTCGAGGATCAGCAGGCCACCGCGCGCGTGCACCCGGTCGCGCAGCTCCGCGATGTATCCGGGCGGCAGGTCGATCACCCCGCCGGAGCTGAGGATCGGCTCGACGATCGCCGCCGCGAGGCTGCCCACCGACTGCGCGTCGAACAGCTCGAACGAGAAGTCCAGCTGCCTCCGCCAGTCGAGCTCGCCGTCCGCGGTGGTGAAGTCCGGCCGGTACGCGTTCGGCGTCGGGATCGCGAAGTTCCCGGGCGCCGCCGGCCCGTACCCCTTGCGTCCCGAACTGTAGGTGGCGCCCGCCGCAGCCTGGGTCATCCCGTGCCACGACCGGCCGAACGAGATGACCTCGTGGTTGCCGGTGACCAGCTTCGCCATCCGGATCGCCGCCTCGTTCGACTCGGCGCCGGTGGTGAGCAGCAGAACCTTCTCCAGAGGCTCGGGCAGCGACTCGGCGAGCCGCCGGGCCAGGTCGACGACCGGGCGGCTGAGCATGCCGCTGAACAGGTGATCGAGGGTGGCCGCCTGCCGCTGGATCGTGGCGACGACGGCCGGGTGCGAGTGGCCGAGGATCGCGCTCATCTGCCCCGACGTGAAGTCGAGCAGCCTCCTGCCGCCCGCGGTCCAGACGAAACTGCCCTCCGCCCGCTCGATGATCTCGGGCACGAACCGTCCCGCCCCGATGTAGCGGACCAGATGGCGCTCGGCGTCCGGCCAGAATTCGTCTGCCATGACAGCGACGCTATTTTTCTGCGGTGAGGGCGTCCATCTCACATTTCTGCCGTCGCTGTTAAGCATCGCTGTACAGTTCGGCATGACCCTGAACCCGTGGCGGCTGCGGCTGCTCGCGGAACTGGCGACGTACGGGACGGTCCGCGCCGTGGCCCAGCGCGGCAACCTGAGCCCGTCGGCGGTGTCCCAGCAGCTGGCGGCGCTGGAACGGGAGACGCACACGGCGCTGCTCGAGCGAACCGGCCGGCGGGTCCGGCTCACCGCCGCGGGCGTGCTGCTGGCCGGCCGGGCCCGGGAGATCCTCGCGGCGATGGACGCGGTCGAGGCCGAGTTGCGGGGCCTCGCCGACGAGCCGGCCGGAACCGTCACGGTCGCCGCCTTCCAGAGCGCCGTCCACGCCCTGGCCGAACCCGCGGTGGCCCGTCTCGCAGTCCGCCACCCGGACGTCACGGTGGTGCTGCTGGAGCTGGAACCGCACGAGAGCATGCCGGCCCTGCGCCGCGGCGACGTCGACCTCATCATCACCACAGCCGACTTCGCCGGCACCGAACTCGACCCGTCGATCGACCTGGTCCCCCTGACCTCCGACGCGATAGTCCTGGTCCTCCCACCGTCCCACCCGCTGACGGCAGCCGAGTCGATAGCCCTGGAAGCCTGCGCCGACCAGCGCTGGACCTTCGACGTCGCCGGCTCCTACATGTCCTCGCTGGCCACCCGCCTGTGCCGCGAAGCAGGCTTCGAGCCGACGGTGATCTGCCGCTTCAACAACTACATGCTGGCCCTGCAGCACGCCGAGAACGGCCGCTCGATCACGATGCTCCCCAGCCTTGCCGTGGACCCCCGCTACAACGTGGTGACCAGGCCGTTGTCCCCACCGCTGTCCCGGCGCATCACCGCCGCGGTGCGCCGCCCGTCGACACCACGGCCCGAGGTGACAGCAGTCCTGACCGCCCTCCGAACCCCTTGACCACCCGCCGTCCGCCGCCCACCGGCCACCCGCCGCCCACCGGCCACCCGCCACCCGCCGCCCACCGGCCACCCGCCACCCGCCGCCCACCGGCCACCCGCCACCCGCCGCCCACCGGCCACCCGCCACCCACCGGCCACCCGCCACCCACCGGCCACCCGCCACCCACTGGCCGCCCGCCGTCCGTCGCCCGTTGTCCGTCGCCCGCCGGCCGCCCGCCAGCCGCCAACAGCCGCCAGCCGTCCGCCGTCCGCCGCCAGCTGTCCGCCAACAGCCGTCCGCCGTCCGCCGGCCGGCCCGCGCGAGTCGCCCGTCCGCCGGCTGGCCCGCGCGAGTCGCCCGTCCGCCGGCTGGCCCGCGCGAGTCGCCCGTCCGCCGGCTGGCCCGCGCGAGTCGCCCGTCCGCCGGTCTGCTCCAGCCGCCAGTCGATTGGCGCACGCAACGCTCGCTGGCCGCCCCGATGAGTCGTCAGATCTTGAGCGATTCCTGCGGCTGGCCCGCGCGAGTCGCCCGTCCGCCGGCTGGCCCGCGCGAGTCGCCCGTCCGCCGGCTGGCCCGCGCGAGTCGCCCGTCCGCCGGCCGGCCCGCGCGAGTCGCCCGTCCGCCGGTATCCGGTGATGTCAGAAGTCACCCAAGATCTGCGGGGTGGCGCTGCGGGGTGGCGCTGCTGGTGGTCGTGGCGCGGCGGGTGGTCGTGTCGCCGTTGTCTCGGGGTTCTTGGGTGATGTTGTACCGCCCGTTGTCAGAGGTCGCTCAAGATCTGGGGTGGTTCGGCGGAATGGTGGTGCCGGTGGTCGCGTCGCCGTTGTCTCCGGATTCTTGAGCGATGTTGTACCGCCCGCTGTCGGAGGTCGCTCAAGATCTGGGGTGGTTCGGCGGAATGGTGGTGCGGGTGGTCGCGTCGCCGTTGTCTCCGGATTCTTGAGCGATGTTGCATCTCCCGCTGTCGAAATTCGCTCAAGATTCGGCGACGGGGCGACGGGGCGACGGGGCGACGGGGCGACGGGGCGACGGGGCGACGGGGCGACGGGGCGACGGGGCGACGGGGCGACGGGGCGACGGGGCGACGGGGCGACGGGGCGACGGGGCGACGGGGCGACGGGGCGACGGGGCGACGGGGCGACGGGGCGACGGGGCGACGGGGCGACGGGGCGACGGGGCGACGGGGCGACGGGACGACGGGACGACGGGACGACGGGACGACGGGACGACGGGACAAGAACAGCGCACGAACGAGCAACAACCGTCAACGAGCCGAGAGCAAATGGCTCACAGACGGCGGCCCCGACGCCAACGACCGGGCCAACTCCTCCGCCTCCTGATCCGAACCGGTCAGCCTGCCCGAGTGCTGTCGCAGGTGCTCATCCCAGCTCGGCACCACGTAAGCCTCCACGTACGACCCCGGATCGGACCCGTCACGGAACAGGCCCCATCGGACGGCCCCGGTTCGCAGGCGGCTCAGGCGCACTCTCTCCATCGCCGCGACGAAGGCCGGCGAACGGGCGGCGTCCACCGGATAGCGAGCGATCACCAGCACGGGACCGGACGACGGGTCGAGGGTCAGGTGGGGTTCGGGCCAGTAGACGGCCGGCTCGCGGTTCATCCCGCTGGTGTCCAGCAGCGGCCACCAGCGCAGCGTGAGGGTGCCGGCGAGCATCAGGGCGGCCGCGATCAGGTGGGTGGGGCCGAGGCCGAGCAGGTCGGACAGCACACCCCAGGCGAGGGCGCCGGCGGCCTGCGAACCGGCGAAGACGATCTGGTAGACGGCCAGGCCCCGGGCACGGACCCAGTTGGGCAGGAACAGCTGCATGGCGGCGTTGACGCTGGACAGCACCATCACCCAGGCGATGCCGGCGGGCAACAGCACGGCGACCACCAGGAGCGTCGACGGCACGGCCACCAGCAGCGCCAGAACCAGGGCGAACACCACACCGGCGATCAGGAGCAGCCGGTTCAGCGTCCAGCGGTCCCGCATCCGGGGCAGCAGGAGCGCCCCGAGGACCGCGCCGATGCCGACGGCCGCGAGCAGCACGCCGTACCCTCCGGATCCGAGGCCGAGCCGCCGCGAGGCGACCAGCGGGAGGAGGGCCCAGAGGGCGCTCCCGGGCACGAGGAAGAGCCCGGCCCGCAGCAGGATGCGGCGCACCACCGGCGAGTGGCGCACGTAGCGGCTGCCGGATCGGACGGCGGCGCCGAACGGCTCCGGGTCGCCGGTCAGCGACGAGGCCGGTCGCCAGCGCCACAGGACCAGGGCGAACACGGCGAAGGACAGCGTGTTGAGGCCGAAGACGACGCCGGTGCCGGTCTGGGCGATCAGCAGTCCGGCGACGGCCGGTCCGACGGCGCGGGCCAGGTTCATGCTGATCGCGCCGAGCGCCGAGGCGGACGGCAGCTGGGACCGCGGCACCAGTTCGGGGATGACGGACTGCCAGGTCGGCCCGGTCACCGCCTGGCCCGCGCCGAGCACGAACGTCAGGGTCAGCAGCAGCGCCGGTTGCATGCGATCAGTAACGGTCAGGACGGTGAGCAGCACGCCTACGCCGGTGAGGAAGACCTGCACGGCGAGCAGCAGTCTCCGCCGGTCGAAGGTGTCGGCGAGCGCCCCGGCCGGCAGCGCCAGCAGCACGATCGGCAGTGTGCTGGCGGTCTGCACGACGGCGACGAGGGTGTCAGTACCGGACTCCTCGACGAGCAGCCACTGCGCTCCGACGGTCTGCATCCAGGTGCCGATGTTGCTCGCCAGCAGCGCGAGCCACAGGCTCCGGAACGCGGCGATGCGGAGTGGGGCCCATGCGGAATCGGTCACTCCCCATGGCTACCACTCCCGGCGCGGCCTGATCGGCTCGCTTCCTGCCTTTTATCTTGTACGTCGGCAGTCCCACTCCGGACGCGGCGCCGTCGAAGGTCCGGGGCGGATGTCAAGACGGGTCGAGCGGCTCCGACCATCGGGCGTACGACATCGCAGAAGAGGAGTGAGTCATGCGTTTCCTGATCTCGTTGCACATCAACCCGGCGGTGCTGGAGTCGCTCACCGAGGAGGAGCAGGCCGCCATCGGCGCCGGTCACCAGGCCCTGATCGACGAGGTGAAGCAGTCCGGTGAGCTGATCACCACGATGGCGCTGACCGACCCGTCGCAGGCCGCGGTGGTGACGGTCAGCGACGGCCGGACCGTGGCGACCGACGGCCCGTACGTGGAGGCGAAGGAGTTCCTCGGCGGCTTCTACCTGTTCGACGTGGAGAGCCGGGAGCGCGCGATCGAGCTGGCCGCGAAGATCCCGGACGCGGCGATCCCGGGCCTCGGCGTCGAGGTGCGCCAGGTGATGTTCGCCGACGGACCGCTGGACGCGTGACACCGGAGCCGATGGAGGACCTGTGGCGTGAGCTCGCGCCGCAGGTCCTCGGCGCGCTGGTCCGGCGGTACGGGCAGTTCGACGGCGCCGAGGACGCGGTGCAGGAGGCGGTGCTCGCGGCGGCGGTGCAGTGGCCGTCCGCGGGGGTGCCGGCCAACCCGCGCGGCTGGCTCATGACTGTCGCGTCCCGCCGCCTCATCGACCAGATGCGCAGCGACCACGCCCGCCGCGAGCGGGAGGAGGCGGCGGTCCCGCCGGAGAACACCGAGGTCCGGGACACCGACGACACCCTGGAGCTGCTCTTCCTCTGCTGCCATCCGGCGCTGACCCCGGCCTCGCAGATGGCGCTGACGCTGCGAGCGGTCGGCGGCCTGACCACCGCCGAGATCGCCCGCGCCTTCCTGGTGCCGGAGGCGACGATGGCGGCCCGGATCAGCCGGGCCAAGCAGAGGATCAGAGGGACCGGGTTCACCCTGGACACCAGCCGGCTGCCGGTGGTGCTGCACGTGCTCTACCTGATCTTCAACGAGGGTTACACGGCGGTGGACCGGGTCGACCTGGCCCACGAGGCGATCCGGCTGGCCCGGCTGGTCACCGCGCAGCTGCCGAAGGACGGCGAGGTCACCGGCCTGCTGGCGCTGATGCTGCTCACCCACGCCCGCCGCCCGGCCCGGGTGACCGAGTCCGGCGACCTCGTTCCGCTGGACGACCAGGACCGGTCGCGCTGGGATCGTACGATGATCGCCGAAGGCATGGAGCTCGCCCGGGCATCCGCCGGCGCCGACACGCTCGGCCCGTACCAATTGCAGGCCGCGATAGCGGCCACCCACGCCAGTGACGGGCCGCGCGACTGGCGGCAGGTGTACGCGCTCTACCTGATCCTGGAACGGGTGGCGCCCAACCCGATGGTCCGGCTCAACCGTGCCGTGGCGCTCGCCGAGATCGACGGACCGGCCGCCGGCCTGGAGTTGCTCGCCACCCTCGACGACGACCCGCGGATGACCGGTCACCACCGTCTCGTGTCGGTGCGGGCGCACCTGCTGGAGAAGGCCGGTGACACGGCCGGCGCGCTGCGCTGGTACCGGGAGGCGGCGAAGGGCACGGCCAACGCTGCCGAGCGACGGTACCTGGAGTCCCGTTTCAGCCGTCTCGCGAAGGGAACAACGGGAGACGAAGGAGGTCATCATGCCGGCACGTGAGGATATGCCCAGCACCATCGCGCGGTCGCCGAAGAAGGCCCAGGACACGTACGTGAAGGCCCACGATTCAGCGGTCGAGCAGTACGGCGAGGGCGAGCGCGCGCACCGCACCGCGTTCTCCGCGGTCAAGCACTCGTTCGAGAAGGTCGGCGACCGCTGGGAGCCGAAGGCGAAGAAGGGCCCGAGCGACGCGAAGGCCGCCGGTGGCCGCGACACGAAGGCGGAGACCGCGGGCGGCGTCGACGCGAACGCCAGCAAGGCCCACCTGATGGACCTCGCCAAGCGGCTCGACATCAGTGGCCGTTCCCGGATGACCAAGCCCGAGCTGGTCGAAGCGATCCAGAAGGCGAACGACAGCAGCACACGGAAGGCTCGCCGGAAGTAGCCGGGGAGAGGTGAGCGCGCCGCCACCCGCACGGGTATGTTTCCCGGGCATCCACCACGAAGGGCGCGCATGATCGACGATGAGGGGCGTCTCGCCGCTCTGTCCTCCACCGGGCTGGGCGCTGCGCCCGACCCGATGTTCGACAGATTCGCCGCCATGGTGCGGACGGTGCTGGACGTGCCCGTCGCGCTGGTCTCGCTCGTCGACGACGAACGGCAGTTCTTCCCCGGCGCGTGCGGGCTCGGCGACCCGTGGGCGCGGGCACGGCAGACACCGCTCAGTCACTCGTTCTGCCGGCACGTCGTCGCCGCGGGCGAGCCTCTGATCGTGACGGACGCCCGTACCGATCCGCGGGTCGAAGGAAATCTCGCGATCGAGGACCTCGGCGTCGTCGGGTACGCGGGAATGCCGGTCCACGACGCCGACGGACGGGTGCTCGGCTCGCTGTGCGCCATCGACCACGAGCCGCGCGACTGGACCGAGCAGGAACTCTCGATCCTCGCCGACCTCGCCGCCGCCTGCTCGGACAGCCTCCAGCTGCGGATCGCCTCCCAGCACGCGGCGTACCGGGCCGAATCGGTCGCGGCCCGCAGCCGGCTGCTGCTGCGGGCGAGCGTGGCCCTCGGCGCCGCGGCCACCTCCGAGGACGTCATCAGCACGGTCCGGGACCTGGTCATCGGCAACCTCGACCCGGCGTACGTCGGCGTCTCCTGGCTGGAAGCCGACGGCCTGATCCAGCTGGCTTCCGGCCGGCTGCTGCCCCCGGTCCTCGCGCAGCGCTGGCAGTCGTACGGCAGAGAGGTCCGCACCCCGTCCGGCCTGGCCGCCCGCACCGGCCGGATGGTGGTCCTGCCTGACCTGACCGCCGTCGCCGCCGAGACACCGGACGCGCTGTCCACGTTCGAGCAGATGAACTGGCAGGCGGCGGTGAGCGTGCCGCTGCCCGGCGTGCACGGGCCGATCGGCGCCCTGACGTTCTGCTGGAAGCAGCGGTACACCCCGGGCGAAGGCGAGCACGCGGTCCTGACCGCCCTGGCCGGGTACGTCGCCCAGGCGCTGCTGCGAGCCACCGTCTACGACGAACGCCGGACCGCCGCCGAAACCATGCAGAAAGCCCTGCTCAGCCCCCTGCCGGAGCTGGATCACGTGCGGTTGGCCGCCCGCTACGCCCCGGCCAACCGCAGCGACCTGGTCGGCGGCGACTGGTACGACGCGGTCCGCATCGACGAGACCCGGATGGCCGTCATGATCGGGGACGTGGCCGGCCACGGGGTCAAGGCGGCCGCCACGATGGGCCACTACCGGAGCATGCTGCGGGCCCTGCTCGTCGACCGGTACGACTTCCCGTCGGTGCTGCTGGCCCGCTTCGAACGGGCCGCCGGGATGCTCGGGGTGGGCGGGGTCGCCACGGCGCTGGTGGCGTACCTGACCGCGGAGCCCGAAGGCGGGCACACGATGACCTGGGCGAGCGCCGGCCACCTGCCGCCCACGCTGGTGCTGCCGGACGGCACGATCAGCCAGCTGCCCCTCGGCGGCGTCCTGCTCGGCGGCCTCCGCAACGTCACCCGGCGCACCCACGGCCGCGCGTTGCCGGCCGGCAGCCGCCTGGTCCTGCACACCGACGGCCTGCTGGAGACCCGCACCCGGCCGATCGACGACGGCATCGCCCGCCTGCACAAGGTCCTGACCGACCATCCGGGCGCCGATCTGGACGCCCTGGCCGACGCCGCCATGGAGATCATCCCGGCCGCCGAGCGCGAGGACGACGCCTCCCTCCTGTTGATCGAGACCCGCTGACTCCCCGGCGGTGCGGGAGAGCGGCGGGGCGGGCGGACGTGTGGTCAGAAACCGCTCACCACGGTCTTGCCTATGGCGCTGCCGGACTCGACGATCTCGTGGGCCCGGCGCAGGTTCGCGGCGGTGAAGCCGGTCAGGTCGGTCGTCATGGTGGTGTGCAGGACGCCCTCGTCGACCAGGCCGGCGACCCGGGTGAGGATGTCGTGCTGGGCGGTGCTCGACGGGTCGTACAGGGCTCGGGTGAACATCAGCTCCCAGTGCCAGGCGATGCTCTTCGGTTTCAGCGGCAGCAGGTCGAGGTGCCGGGGCTCGTCGATCGCCACGACCGCACCGAACGGGCGCAGGATCCGGGCGAAGACCGGGATCATGCCGCCTGAGTGCGGGGTGAAGACGTAGTCGACACCGTCGGGAAGGGCGGCGGCCAGGTCGTCGTGGTGGTTGACGACGCGGTGGGCGCCCCGGTCGAGGACCCACTGCCGGGAGGCCGGGCGCGACGCCGTGCCGATCACCTCGAGGGCGGTGAGCTGCCGGGCCAGCTGGACCAGGATCGAGCCGACGCCGCCCGCGGCGCCGAGCACGAGCAGGGTTCCGGTGCTGTCCGCGGTCAGCCGCAGCCGGTCGAAGAGGGCTTCCCACGCCGTCAGGGCGGTCAGGGGCAGCGCCGCCGCCTCGGCGAATGTCAGCGAGGCCGGCTTCGGGCCCGCGATCCGCTCGTCGACCAGGTGGAGTTCGGCGTTCGTGCCGGTTCGGGCGATCGATCCGGCGTACCAGATCTCGTCGCCCGGGCGGAAAAGGGTGACCGCCTCACCCACCCGCTCCACGACGCCGGCCGCGTCCCACCCGAGGATCTCGGGCTTGCCGTGCGGATCGCTGCCGGCCCGCTGCTTCACGTCGACCGGGTTCACCGAGACGGCCGCCACCCGGACCAGCAGGTCGTGCGGTCCCGGCTCGGGAACGGGCAGGGTCAGGTCCAGCAGCGACTCGGGGTCGGAGATCGGCAGGTTCCGTCGGTAACCCACCGCGCGCATCATCTCGGTCATGACGGCAACTGTCGGCGTGTCACCGGACCGGCGGCAACAGCTACGGCGAGAACACCAGTCATTCGACGTATGCCGGGGCGACGGCGAGCTGGGCCCGGCCGTGGTCCGGGGGAGCGCGGATGCCAGTCGTCGTACTTATGCACGGCCCGCCCGGCCCGCCGAGCATCGAAGCGTGACCCGGATACCGCTCAACACCTTCGCCATCGCCTTCGGCCTGGCCGGCCTCGCCGAGGCGTGGACCGCCGCCGCCGGCGTGCTGGCGCTGCCGTCCTTCATGCCGCAGCTGTTCTGGGCGGCCGCCGCCGTCGCGTGGATCTGGCTGATCACCGCGCACCTGATCGCCGGCGCGCGCAGCGGTGAGCGCCTGCGCGACCAGCTGCGGCACCCGGCACAGGGCCCGCTCGGCGCGCTCGTCCCGGTGGTCGGCATGCTGCTCGGCGCGGAACTGCACCACTTCCTGCCGCGCGCCGGTGAAGTGCTGGTCCTCGCCTCGATCGCGGCAGCGGCGCTCTTCGCGGGCTGGCTGGTCGGCACCTGGCTGGAGGGCCGCCTCACCCTGGAGGCCGTGCACGGCGGCTATCTGCTGCCGACCGTCGCGGCCGGGCTGATCGGCGGCGACACGGCGTCGGTCGTGGGGCATCGGCAGGTGGGCTGGGCGTCGTTCGGCGTCGGCGTGTTCTTCTGGATCGTCATCGCCACGCTGATCCTGCTGCGCCTCGTCGTACGCCCGGCTCTCCCGGACCCGCTCGTCCCGACCATCGCGATCCTTCTCGCCCCGCCCGCCGTGGCCGGTCTGGCCTGGTTCGCGCTGGCCGGCCCCGGCTTCGGGCCGGTGCCCGCGGCACTGGCCGGCATCACCGTCGTGCTGACCCTGGTCGAGCTGGCTTACCTGCCCCGCTTCGCCCGGCTGCCGTTCTCCCTCGGGTTCTGGTCCTTCACGTTCCCGGCCGGCGCGGTCACCGCGTTCACGGCCGAGGCCACCGGCGACCGGCTCGTCACGGGGGTGCTGCTGGCCGCGCTCACCGTCGTCGTCACCGCGATCGCCGTCCGGTCCCTGCCGGTGATCGGCCGCCGCGCCGCCCGCCGCCGCGCCCTCACCGGGCTGACCGCCGCCGACGACGCGGACGCCCGGCCGGCCGTTCACGCCGCGATCTGATGAGCCAGTTCGCCGAGCATCGCGTCGATCTGCTCGGCCGGCAGCGGACGGGCGAAGTGGAAGCCCTGCGCCTGCCGGTAACCGAGTTCGTAGAGGCGTCGCGCCTGCTCGGCGGTCTCCACACCTTCGGCCACCGTACGCAGTCCCATCGTCTCGGCGATGCCGGTCAGCGCGATCGCGATCGCCTCCTGCTGCGGCGTGCCGTTGAGGCCGTCGACGAACGACTTGTCGACCTTGATGGCGTCGACCGGGCAGGTGCGCAGCAGGCCGAGCGAGGAGTGCCCGGTGCCGAAGTCGTCGAGCGCGATGCTGACGCCCAGCTCGGAGAGGGCGTGCACGGTGGCCAGCGCGCGCCCGCCACCGAACACCGCCGTCTCGGTGATCTCCACGGTGAGCTGCCGGGCCGGCACACCGTGGCGGTCCAGCGCGTTCGCCACCACGTCGACCAGACCGGGGTCGAGGAGCTGACGGGCGGAGACGTTCACCGCGACCGAGCGCAGGGCGTGCGGGCCGTGCGTGCGCCGCCACGCCGCCGCCTGCGCGCACACCCGGTCGATGATCCAGGCGCCGAGCTCGACGATGATGCCGGTGTCCTCGGCGACCGGGATGAAGTCGGCGGGGGAGACCAGCGTGCCGTCCGCGCGGGACCATCGGATCAGCGACTCCACGCCGGTGATCCGGCCGTCCGGGAGCTCGACGATCGGCTGGTAGAGCAGGTGGAACTCGCCGGCCGTCAGCGCGCGGCGCAGGTCGGCGGCGACCGTCGCGCGCCGGGTCAGCGCGGACTCCAGCGACGCGTCGTAGAGCACCAGGCCCCCGCCGGAGCCCGCCTCCCGCAGCGCGATCTCGGCATGCCGGAACAGGTCCTCGTCACCCTCGGCGACGCCGACGGACAGGTCGAGGACCACGTCGTGGCCGGCGGCGGTGAGCGTCTCCGGGGTGTGGGCGAGGTCGTGGCCGGTGCCGGCCAGGAGCACGCCGAACTCGTCGCCGCCGAGCCGGGCGACGACATCCGTCCGGTAGGCGTCCTTCAGCTGGCCGGCGAACGCCACGAGCAGCGCGTCGCCGGTCTCCGGGCCGAGCGCGTCGTTGATCGAGCGGAAGTCCTTGAGGTCGATGAGCACGACGGTGTGCGGGCCGGACGCCTCGGCCACCGCGGCGGTGAAGTACCGGCGGCTCCACAACCCGGTCAGCTCGTCGTGCATCGCGTAGTTCGCGACCGTCTCCAGCAGCGACGCGTTCTCCGACAGCGCCATCGCCTGCCGGGCCACGACGAGCAGCAGGAGCAGCGCGGTGCCGGCGACCTGAACCGTGCTCAGGTGCCCGGTCCGCAGGTAGACGGTGGCGACCAGCACGCTGGTCAGGCCGGTGGCGACGAGCGGGACGGCGGTGCCGCGGCGGTGCACGGCCGGGTTCAGCGCCGGCGCCGGCCGGCTGTGTGCCCGCAGCTGAGCGTGCGCGGCCAGGGCGCCGAACAGCCCGACGAACGGCAGCACCGCGGCGCTGCCGTTGAGGTGCGGCCACGGCGTGAGCAGCGTCATCAGCACGGTGGAGAGCGGACCGGCCAGCCCGATCGGGGCGAGCCACCAGAGCGACGCGCGGGGGACCGGGCTCTGCCGCGCCGCCATGATCTTGACGACGACCACGACGCCGGCCACCGCGATCGCCATCATCGCGATGTTGAGCCACCACGCCGACGTGCTCACGCCGAACCGGTCCATGAACCAGCCGACGTACTGCGACGCGGCGATCCCGGCGGTCACCGCCACCACGGCCACGTCGAGCACCGCCGTGGTGAGCTGGCGCCAGCTGCGCCCGCCGCCGGGCAGCCGCAGCAGCGCGGTGATGGCGAGGATCGTGCCGATCACGTAGAGGACGAGGGTTCGCGAGCCGAGCGGCGGCATCCCGTCGAACGGCATGGTGAGCACGTCGGCGGTCTGACTGATCGAGGCGGCCAGCACGAACCCCATCGCCACCCCGACGCGGCGCCAGAAGACCCGGAGCGGGCTGCCCTCGGCGGCCTGCCCGGCGGCGGCGGCGAACGCGGCGACGGCCATGGCGACGCCGATCACCGCGGGCGCCCAGACGAGCAGGTTCACGAAGCCGGCTCGCAGGCCGCCGACGACGAGCAGCACCTCGGCGGCGGCCGCCACGATCGCGACCGGGAGGTACCAGGCGCGCCAGCGCGTGATCACTGCCCCTCCTCCGTTCGCGCGAACCCGTCGCCGTGGACATCGGCGTACTCCCCGCCGATGTGAGGTTCTATGGTTCGGATCATGATCCGTGCGGTTGCCATCGACGTCGACGACACGCTGTGCATGACCGAGGCGTCGTCGTTCACCCTGGAGAACGAGGTGCTGGCCGCGATGGGCCGCCCGCCGATGTCTCGCGCGCTGCACCTGGCGACCTGGGGCGAGCCTCTCCTCGACGCCATGCCGAAGCGCTCCCCGGGCCTCGACCTGGACCGATTCAGCACACTCTTCCACGACGCGATGCGCCGCCACGTGGCGGACGGCCTGCTCGACGTGATCCCGCCGGAGAACCTGGCGGCCCTGGACGCCCTGCTGCTGAGTGGCCATGTGCTGATGCTGCTCACGTCGCGTACCGGTCCGGAGGTCGAGCACATGCTGGCGCCCGACCATGTGCTCGTCGGCCGGATAAGCCGGATCTATCACCGCGACAACACCCGGTTCGGCAAGCCCGATCCGCGAGCCTTCGACGAACTGCTGTCCGAGGCGGGCCTGAGTCCGTCGGAGTGCGTCTACGTGGGTGACTCCCCGGGTGACGCCGAGTCGGCGGGCCGCGCCGGCATCGCCTTCATCGCGTGCCTGCAGAGCGGCGTACGCCGGTTGTCGGATTTCAATCCCCGCTACACCACGGCGGCGATCGACGCCTTCCCCGAACTGCCGGAAACCGTGCGGAACCTCAGCCGTCGATCTTCTTGACGGCTTCGCAGAGGTCGCTCATCGGGTCGAGCCTCTGCGCGCTGCACGCCACCTGCTGCAGCAGCGCCCGGAACGCCTCGCTCTGCTCCGGCGCGAGGGAACTCAGCACATGCGCCTCGACGTGCCGGAGCGCGGACCGGTGCGCCTCCTGCGACCGCCGCCCGGTATCCGTCGCCACGATCAGCCGGCTGCGCCGGTCGGCCGGGTCGGGCCGGCGCGCGACGAGGTCCTGTTTCTCCAGGTCGTCGATGAGGTACGTCAGGATCGTCCGGTCGATGCCCAGGTCCTCCGCGATCGCGCCCTGATTGCGCGGCGGCTCACCGACGGCGGCCGTGAGCACCTGGTAGCCCCGCGGTCCGCCGGGCAGATCACTCAACGCGTGCTCGGCGGCCTTCGCGTAAGCGCGGAACACCACCCCCAGCATCCAGCCGAGGTCACCTTCGAGGGGGGTCGTCACGAAGGCATCGTAGCAGATCTAGATGTTCTATTTGACAGAACATCTAGATCGCGGCACAGTTGGTCGCATGCCCGACTACGGCCACTCTCTCGAATTCGGCACCTTCATCACGCCGACCGTCACCGACCCGGACCGCGTGGTCGCCCTCGCCGTGCTGGCCGAGCAGGCCGGCCTCGACCTGGTGACGTTCCAGGACCACCCCTACCAGGCGGGCTTCCTCGACACCTGGACGTTGCTGACCTTCGTGGCGGCCAGAACCGAGCGGGTGCACCTGTCGGCGAACGTCATCAACCTGCCTCTGCGCCCGCCCGCCGTCCTGGCCCGCAGCGTCGCGAGCCTGGACCTGCTCAGCGGAGGCCGGGCCGAGCTGGGTCTCGGCGCCGGAGCGTTCTGGGACGCGATCGAGGCGATGGGCGGCCGGCGGCTCACCGCGGGTCAGGCCGTGCGGGCGCTGGAAGAGGGCATCGACGTGATCCGCCAGGTCTGGGACGCCGATGCGCGCGGCCCGGTCCGGGTGGACGGCGACCACTACCGCGTGCGCGGTGCGAAGCGTGGCCCGGCCCCGGCGCACGACGTCGGGATCTGGCTGGGTGCGTACAAGCCGAGGATGCTGGCCCTCACCGGTCGCGCTGCCGACGGCTGGCTGCCGTCTCTGAGCTACCTGCAGGCCGGCGACCTGGAGAAGGGCAACGCGATCATCGACGAGGCGGCGCGTGAGGCGGGGCGGGACCCGTCCGCCGTGCGCCGCCTGCTCAACATCGGCGGCCGTTTCGCCACCGCGGGCCGCGGTCAGCTCGACGGCCCGCCCGAGCAGTGGGCCGAGGAGCTCGCCGACCTGGCCCTCACCGACGGCGTCAGCACGTTCATCCTGGCCACCGACGACCCGGGCGACCTGCGTACCTTCGCTCAGGAGGTGGCCCCGGCGGTCCGCGAGCTGGTGGCCGCCGAGCGACAAGGATCCCCGGCGAAGAAGGTCGAGAGAGTGATCGGCGACGACTTCGGTGTCGTGCCGACGGCCGATGACGGTGTGCGGCGCAGCAAGGTTCAGCCCTGGGACGAGTCGACCAGGCCGACCGGGCCGGCGCACGATCCGGGCCGCACGTACACGGCTCACGAGAACGCCGCCGGCCAGCACCTGATCGACGTGCACGACCACCTCCGGGCCGAGCTGACGCAGATCCATGAGCTGATCCGCCAGGTGGAGGCCGGGTCGATGGGTGTGGGGCAGGCCCGCGACCACATCAACACGATGACGATGCGGCAGAACAACTGGACGCTCGGCACCTACTGCGAGTCGTACTGCCGGATCGTCACCACCCACCACACGATCGAGGACCGTTCGCTCTTCCCGCGCCTGAAGAGCGCCGACCCGCGCCTGGCCCCGGTGGTGGACCGGCTGGCCGAGGAACACCACGTGATCCACGACGTGCTGGAGAGCGTCGACAAGGCGCTGGTGGCGCTGGTCTCCGAGCCGGACGGGATGGACCGCCTGCGCGAGGCGGTGGACCTGCTCAGCGACACCCTGCTGTCCCACCTCTCCTACGAGGAACGTGAGCTGGTGGAGCCGATCGCCCGGCTCGGAGTGCTCTGACGGGACTTCCGGCCCTCCCGGACCGGGCCGTCGTGGAGTTCCGTGGAGACATGGACATCGGCTTCGTTCCACCGGCGCGGGGCGTTCTGACGGACTGTGTGCGCCTGGCGGCCACCGCGCCCTCGCTGCACAACAGCCAGCCGTGGCTGTTCCGCGTCGAGCCGCCCGTGATCGAGGTGTTCGCGGATCCGGCGCGGCGCCTCCCGGTGGTCGATCCGGACGGGCGCGAACATCTGATCAGTGTGGGCGCGGCCGTCCTCACCTTGCGCTTGGCGGTGCGTCATGCCGGTTATTCGGTACGGGAGCAGCTCTGCTCTCCCGTCCTACCCGGCAACACCGACCCGGTCCTGGCAGCCCGGGTGACGGCGGGCCGTCCCCGCGGGCCGGATCCGGCGACCGAGGCGCTGGCCGCGGCGATCCCGCGCCGGCACACGAACCGCTGGCCGTTCGCGCGGGTGGCGGTCCCGGCCGACGCGATCGAGAAGCTGCGCGGGGCGGCCGCGCAGGAGGGCGCGACGCTGACGGTGGCCGGCCCGGTGGCGAGGGACGCGATCCTCGGCCTGGCCCGTGCCGCGGACCGCTGGCTGCGGGACCGCCCCCACTACGCCGCGGAGATCGCCCGCTGGACCGGCCGCGACGTCCGCCACGACGGTGTCCCGGAGTGGGCGGCGGGCCCGTGGGACGCACTGGAGGTGATGCCGGTCCGCGACTTCGCCGGCCTGCCCCGCGAACGCCTCCCGTTCGAACCGCACCCGACCGTCCTCGTCCTGGCGACCGGCGGCGACACCCCGCTGGACTGGCTACGAGCAGGCCAGGCCTTGCAACGAGTCCTGCTGACCGCCACCCTGCTCGGCTTGGCGACCACCCCGATCAGCCAGCCGGTCGAGGTCCCCGCCATCCGCGAGAAGCTCAGCCGCCGCCCGGCCCAGATGATCCTCCGCGTCGGCTACGGCCGCACCGCGGGCCGCTCCCCGCGCCGCGCCCTCAACGAACTGCTCCTGCCTGCCGAACCCTGACCGCACCACCGCCGGAGGTCAGCGTGATCGCAGGGTTGTCGCGTGGTCGTGGACGGCAGCGGTCACGCGTTCCTCGTCGCCGGTGGCGAGCAGGTCGAGCAGGGCGCCTCGGAGGACGGCCAGCGACAGGGTCGGCATCTCGCGCAGCCAGTCCTCGACGGTCAGCCGCGCGAACCCGGCCCACGGACCGTCCGGCTCGACCAGGGAGCGCGCATAGGCCTCGGTCCAGAGCCGCAGCAACGGCCGGTGCTCCTCGGCGGCGAGCCACCCCCAGATCCTTTCGACCACGTCGGCCGGGTCCGGCGCCGGGCTCGGGGGCACGTCGTCGGTCAGCAGCCGCATCTCGTCGGCTCGTGCCCGGGTCAGCAGAGCCCTGATCAGTCCGTCCTTGCTGCCGAACAGAAAGAGCAGCACCCTCGGACTCGATCCGATCGCCGCGGCCAAGGGGCGCAGTGACAGATCGGCGAGGCCGTTGTCGAGCACGTAGCGATAGGCGGCTTCGAGGAGCTCGTCCTGCCGGGGAGACATGCGGGTAGTCTATCCTCCACTGAAACGAGTGTTTCAGTGGATCGGAGCAATCATGCGCAAGGCGGATCAACCAGGCGACCTGGGCTGGATCGTGATGGCCCACGGCGAGGTCTACCAGCGTGAGTTCGGCTGGGACACCACGTTCGAGGCGCTCGTCGCGCAGATCGTCGGCGCCTACGGGACGGCGCACGACCCGGCTCGGGAGGGTGCCTGGATCGCCGAGGTCGACGGCGCCCGCGCGGGCAGCGTCATGCTCGTCGCCGGTGAGGACCCGGCCGTCGCGAAGCTGCGGGTCCTGCTGGTCACCGAGGCCGCCCGCGGCTGGGGCCTGGGCAGCAAGCTGGTGGCGGAGTGCCTGTCGTTCGCCCGCGCCGCCGGATACCGCACGGTGACCCTGTGGACCGTCGACGAGTGCGTGTCGGCCCGCCGCATCTACGAGGCGGCCGGCTTCACCCTGACCGCCGAGGAGCCGCACCCCGGGTTCGGTCACCCGGTGACCGGCCAGACCTGGACGCTCGACCTGCGCTGACCTCGATAAAGGACAGGTCACTGTCAGGAGTCCTTTCCGATACACGGTGTTGACATTGAAAGGGGGTTCGCGTCTACTTCTGACACGTCGTCCCGTACCGCCGGGCTGCTCCGCCCGCATGGGAACGTGAACAGACGATCGACCATGGAGAGCGAGTTGATGACGTCATCTCTGCAGCCGGTGGGAACGGCAGGGGAGACCGCCGGCCAGCTCAATCCGCACGACGTGGACAGGGCCTCGTTCCGTGAGCCCGCGGCCGGCTCACGCGGCTATCACGACGGAGAGGTCGACGCGTTCCTGAGGGACGTGGCCGACGAGATGCGCCGGCTGATGGCCGAGAACCAGGCTCTCAGCGAGCAGCTGCAGAACGACGATCTCCGTGGCCATCTGCGCAAGCTGGAGGCGCGGCGGGACCGGGCCGAGGCGCGGGCGCGGCAGTTGCAGGCCGAGCTGGTCCAGGCGCGGGCCGCGGTGCGCCCGTCCGCGCCGGCGACGGCGGCGGTGAACCCGCAGGTGATCGAGCTGGCCGAGCGTACCGCCGACGAATTCCTGACCGAGGCCCGCCAGCAGTCCGGCGAGGTGCTGCGCAAGGCGGCCACCGAGGCGGACCTGCTGGTCAGCGACGCCGAGCTGCGGGCCTCCACGATCGTCGCCGACGCCCGGCACCGGCACGCCGAGCTGGTGGCGGGCCTGCCGGCGAAACGGGCGGCGGCGCTGGACCGGATCGAGGACCTGCGCGACGAAGCAGCGCGGCGCCGCGAGGAGATGGCCGGCGAGATGACGCAACGACTCCAGGATCTGACCGGCAACTGAGAAGGGGCCCCCGGCGACCGGGGGCCCCTCCGCGTTCTCAGCTCACTTCTTCCTGGTGATCGTCACCGTGATCGGCTTGCTGGTGACGGCGCCGGCGGCGTTCTCGAACGTGACCGCGACCGTCACGTCCACCTTGCCGTGCCTGGCCAGCAGGTCCTTGCCCGCGGCGGTCAGGGTGAGCGGCAGCGCGACGGTTCGCGCCTTCGCGGCCTTCCTGCTGACCGTCGCCACCTTGTCGCCGCGCAGGGTGGCGGTTCCGGCCGAGTTGACCGTCGCCTTCACCTCACTGGACGACGCGGTCACCGTGACCGACGGCGCCGGGATGACCGGGGCGACGGTGACCGTCACGTCGTCGGAGACCCGCTTGGCGCCGGACGAGTCGACCGCCACGGCCTCGAGCTCCACCTTCTTGCCGGCGTACTTGGCCGGAGGCGTCCAGGAGAACCGGTACGGCGACACGCTCGTGGTGCCCACCTTGGAGCCGTTCGCGTAGAGCGACACCGCCGTCACCCCGAAGTCGTCGGACGCCCGGACCAGCACGTCCAGGTCCTCGCCGGCGGTGACCGAGGTCTTGCCGCCGGGCGAGGCGATGTCCGCGGCCGGCTTGCGGTCGGCGACCTCGCCGGCGGTCGTCGGCACCGACCGCGGCGCCGACGAGAGCGGCTTGCTGACGATCACCGAGGCGGCGCCGGTGGAGTCCGGCCCGGAGACCGCCGGCTTGCCCTTGCCGAACCAGCTCTTCGCGACGGTGACCGGCGCGCCCTCACGCACCCCGGTTCCGGCCGCGTCGGCGTTCGACACGGCGACCGCGTTGCCGCTGAAGACGTCGCCGGAGACGGTGACCGTCCCGGAGTCGGTCAGCAGCAGCCCGGTCGTGTTCCCGCTGATCCGGCTGGAGTCGACGGAGCCGTCCACTCCACTGGCGAACGCGATGCCGGTCGACGAACCGGAGACCACCGTGTCGCTGACGTAGCCGTGGTAGCGGATACCGCTGCGCACCGTGTTCTCCGCGGCGCCGTCCTTGCCGCGGCCACCGTCGAACAGGATGCCACCGGCCGCATATCCGGTCACCAGGCTGTCCTCGACGGAGAGCTCGCTCTCCACGGTGCTCGCCCCCGTACCCTGAATGATCCCGGTCTTGACGATTCCCCAGCCGTGCGGATGCGCAGTCAGATCAGAATCGGTCTTGAGGGGGCCCACGACGCTGTCGCTGATGCGGCCGGCAGCGCCGAAGTAGGCGATGCCCGCCTCGGCCCAGACGTCACCGGACGTGACGGTGACGCCGGAGATGTCGACGAACATCTCGTTCGTGTCGGTCGAGCCGAGCGACTGCCGCGACACGGTGATCACATTGCCGCCGCCGTCCCGCAGGTAGGGCGCGGTGCCGGCCAGGTCGCCGAGCGTCTGCACCGGCTCGATCGTGACCTTGTCGGCGCCGGTGCCGCGGATGGTGAGCGGCTTGGTGATGGTCAGGCCGTTCTTCGCGCCGGACTGCACCGGGTTCGAGTTGTGGTTGAACGGCGTCGACTGTTCCTGATAGAGGCCGTCGCAGACGGTGATGGTGTCCCACGGCGCTGCCGCCTCGACGGCCTTCTGGATCGAGGTGAACTGCGCGTTCGGGCACTGCTGGAGATCGTCGTCGACGGTCCAGACGTTGCCGGTGGCGCTTCCGATCGTGGAGACACGGCCGGACGAGAACCTGCCGTACCCGGCGCCGTTCGCCTTGGTGACACCGTCCGACTGGATCTGCTTGCCGGAGACCGGCTCCTGGAACCGCACGTCAGCCAGCTGGATCGAGCCCGACGCCGGGAGATCCGCGCCGCCGAAGCGGAATTCGAGGGATGCCAGGGAACTCACATCGACGCCCTGCGCGGCGAACTCGCTCAGCGGCACCCGGATCTGGTCCAGGACGATGTGCGTGTTCGGCGTGTTCGTGCCGGTCGACATGTGCAGGGCGTTGCCCCAGCGCGGGTCGCCGGCCGCAACCGTGCCCTCGTCACCCTCGGTGTCGCGCAGCGCGATCACGAAGTTCTGGGTGGTCGAGGTGGGGTCGTACGAGGTGGGCTTCTCGTTCGGCCAGGACGGTCCGGCCGGATCACGCGTGTTGTCGCCACGGTTGTCGGCGCCCGGGTTGCGGGTGTCGAAGAAGTTCACCGCGGCGCCGAGTGCGAGCGCCTCCAGACCGGACATGTTCCGGGAATCGGCCGGGATCTCCGCGGTCAGCTTCGCTTCCTTCTCCCATGCGAGGGTCAGCTGCGGACCGTACGAGTGGTTGATCGGCGCGTTCTCCCGGGTGCCGTTCTGCCCGCCGAGGGCGGTCGCGGCCGGCAGCGGGCACGGCTTCGCGGCCTGCGGGACGCCGGTCTTGCCGAGCTGGGCCGGCGCGAAGTCCTGCGGCTCCGGGTTGCACCAGTCGTAGCCCTGCGCGGTCGCCGCCGGCTTGGCGGTCACCCCCGCGGCCTGGGCGTACGGGTCGGCGAAGCCCGCACCGGACAGCGCACCGCCGAGGTCGTTGAGCGCGAGCGGGTTCTCGGTGCCCGGCGTGATCAGGTCGACCCGGGCGCCGGCGCCGGCGTAGTAGCTGGTGTTCACGCGCTCGGCACACGGGATCCGCGCGCCGGACTCGCTGGTCGGGCAGGCGGACGCCGGGACCTGCAGGTGGCTTTCGGTGTTCGCCAGTTCGCCGGTCATGTACGGGTCGAACGCGCCCTCGCCGCCGATGTAGCGCCGGAAGAACGCGGCCATCGTGGCGAGACCGAGCTTCTCCTGGTCACCCATCCGCGCGGCATCACCCGAGATCTTGGTGTTCACCAGGGGGTTGAGCGGGTCCGAGTTGTCGATCTTGTAGTTCAGGGCCGGGTCGGTGTAGGAGGCGGCACCCGACAGCCGCAGATTGTTCGGGTGGATGTTGTTCGTCGCGAACGGCGCCGAGTTACCGCAGGCCGCGTCGTTGTTCGCCTGGCCGTCGGCGCCACCGTCGGCGTACCAGACGGTGTTGTACCAGTTGTGGATCGCGCCGAGCTGCTCCACCTGGATCCGCGGGTACGGGTCGTCCGCGTTGATCGTCTGGCCGCGCTCATATTGACGGGCGCCCATCAGGTTGGAGACGTCGCCGTCGCACATCGGCAGGATCGACATGAACGGCATGCCGTACGGCGCCTTGCGCTCGTAATCGGTCGGTGCCAGGGAGATGACGCCGCTGATCGGGTAGCGCGGGCCGTCGGTGCGGATCCGGTTGTAGTCGATGAAGTTGGTGACCGCGTCACCGCCGCGCGAATGGCCCATCAGGCCGATCCGGGACATGTCCAGGTGACCGGAGAGCACGGTGCCGATCGTGGTGTGCTCGTCCACCGTCAGGCCTTGGCGCGAGGCGGCCGCGGTGATCGCGTCGAGTGTCGCGGCGATCAGCATGCGCCGGTTGTGCATGCCCTTGCCCTTGTTGTTGTCCTGCCGCATCATCAGCTGGTCCTGGGACAGGGAGAACGTGGTGTATCCCCAGGTCGCGAGGTTCTCAGCGAGGTATGCGTAACCGCTCTCGTTGTGCTTGAACTCGGCACAGGAGGCGGTGGCGGAGCTCTGCCCGGAGTCGCAGGAGCCGTGGTTGCCGTGCACCAGGACGATCAGCGGCGACGGCTTCGTGCGCTTCGACCAGTCCGGCATGTAGAGCTGGCCACGGATCTCCACCTGCTCGGCCGCCTGAGAGGTGCCCGCGGTGGGGGCGGCGCCGTCCGAGTTCGGTTCCTGAATCGTGGCGAGACCGAATTTGGCCTCCTGAATGACCTGGTGCCCATAGGGCCCGCGAGCCGTCGGGTCCGGTAAGGACGAAGTCGTCGTCGTCGCCGCGGCTGCCGGCACTGGTATCGCTAACGCGACGACTACGGAGAGGAGTATTCCGCCTATTTTCATACAACGCTCCCTGGGAACAGGAGTTGAATGATCAACTAGGCGCGCACGCTAATTATCAGTCGTTTCTCAGCGGTTTCCAGAAGGATTCCGCCTTGGCATGATCGTTCGATGCGTCCCCATCCCCGAGCGGATCTCCTCGTGGTCGCCGTCGTCGCCGCCGTCTTCGTGCTGATCGTCGCGGCCACCCCGGACGAGCCGTGCACGACGGAGACCTGCGGTCCCGAGCCGCTGACATCGATCGGGGTGAGCCTGCTCCTCGCCACCGCGGTGATGTCCCATCTGCACCGCTGGTCGGCGGCCGGTGCGGCGGTGATCTGCGCGACGCTCTGGCCGATCGCCGACCGGGCCGAGAACGTCCGGATGGGCTGGCTGGTCGCGCTCCCGCTGGCCCTGCTCGCGATCACGGTGGCGCTCGCCCGCCTCCGCTTCCCGGTCCCCGCCGACACCGCACCACGACGTCAGCCGCCCACGCCCTCTTTCCTTCCATTCCCCTGGGTACGAGGGACCGCCCTGCTCGTCGCTGCTCTCGCCGGTATCGGATGGACCTGGAACCGGCAGGCGGACGTGACCGCCCAGGAGGCGGTGGCCGACGCGGTCCCGGCCGTGGTCCGCGAGCACCGCGAATCCGTCATCGGCGTCGACCTCACCAACGGTGACTCGTACTACATGGAAGTGCTGGAACCCCTGGACTATCCGGTGGGCAGCCGCGTCGAGGTCCTCATCGACGACGCGGGACTCCGCCAGCTGAGCAGCGAACCGTACGACATCACCATCCTCTTCGTCCCGTTCGTCACCCTGGCCGGCGTCGGCGCGGCACTGCTGGCCAGGGCGGTGACCAGGAGGCGTGCGCTGCTGCGCTTCTTCTCCTCCCCGCAACCGGCCCGCCCGGTCCACGCCCGGACCGCCCGCGACTCCGTGGCAGTGCTGATCCCCGACCCACCCCGGACCCGTCACCTCACCATCGCGCTCACCGCCGACGACACCGTGCCGCGCCGCGGCGCCCAGGCGGCCACCCTGTACGGCACGCCCCACCCCGGCCAGTGGTGCGCGGTAGCGATCGACCACCACATCCGGGCCCCGACCTCTCCGGTCAAGGAGGTGCAGGTGTTGCCCCGGGGCCCGTCTCTGCCGTTCTCTGTCTGAGGCGATCGAACCTAGCGGGGTCCGGCAGTCCGCGTGATCATCTGGTCGAACCAGGAGAGCACCAGGTCGGACCAGGCGGCCGAGAGGGACGGGGAGAGATCGCGGACGCCACCGGGCGTGTCCAGCACCATTCGTGGATCATCGGGCCGCACCGCCCGGCTGTCTGTCACGCCGCGGACATTATTGCCGCGCGGATTCCGGGCGACCCGGGCAGAGTGTCAGGGGTGACGACGGTATCCGCTCCTGACACCCGGGTGGCGATGCGACGCTGGCTGCCCAGCTATCTCGCGCTCGCCGCCATCTGGGGCACCAGCTTCCTGTTCATCAAGGTCGGCGTCCGCGAGCTGCATCCGCTCTGGCTGACGTTCGGCCGGGTCGCCGCCGGCGTGGCGATCCTGCTCGTGGTTCTCGCCGTCACCCGTGACCGGCTGCCCCGCGATCCCCGCCTCTGGGGCCATCTCATGGTGGTGGCGCTGCTCGGCGTCGCCCTCCCGTTCACCCTGTTCGGTTTCGGTGAGCAGCGGGTGTCGAGCGTCCTGGCCGGGATCTGGAACGCGGCCACGCCCCTGGTCGCACTGCCGCTCGCCGCGCTGGTGTTCCGGACCGAGCGGCTGACCGCCCGCAAGGCCGCCGGCATCGGCGTCGGGTTCGCCGGGGTGCTCGTCGTGCTGGGCGTGTGGCGCGGGCTCGGCGGCGCGCAGTTCACCGGCCAGCTCATGTGTTTCGGGGCGGCCATGTGTTACGCGGTCGCCATCCCGTACCAGAAGAGGCACATCGCGGGCAGGAGCGGAAGCGGCGTCTCGATGGCCGCCGGGCAGCTGCTCGCCGCTCTTGCCCAGCTCGCACTGGTGGCGCCGCTGCTGGGCGGCCCGCCGCCGAACCCCGCGGATCTCTCGCCGGGGGTGGTGCTCAGCGTGCTGGCGCTCGGCACCCTCGGCACCGGGCTGGCGTTCGTGCTCAACCTCCACGTGATCCGGGTGGCCGGGGTCAGCACGTCGAGCTCGGTGACCTATCTGATGCCGGTGGTGGCGACGGTGGTCGGCGTGCTGGTCCTCGGCGAGCACCTGTGGTGGAACCAGCCGGTGGGCGCGCTGATCGTCCTGTCAGGAGTGGCCGTCTCCCAGGGGCTGTTCCTGCGCGAACATCGCGTCGACCAGCTGCGGTGAGACGGAAGCGAGGTCGGCCGGCTGCCAGCGCGGTCGCCGGTCCTTGTCGATGATCTGCGCGCGGACGCCTTCCACCAGGTCCGGCATCCGCAGCAGGGCGGCGCTGAGCCGGAGTTCCCTGTCGAGTGCGGCGCGAAGGTCGGGCAGGTGGGCGGCGGTCCGCAGCGAGCGCAGCGTGACCACGAGCGAGGTCGGCGACTTGGTGCCGATCTCCTTGGCGGCGGCCTGCGCGGCGGGCGACGGATGGGCGGTGAGCCGCTCCAGGATCGTCCCGACGTCGTCACCGGTGTAACAGGAGTCGATCCATGATCGGTCCAGTTCGGCAGGAGGGGGTTCGGCCCAGGTGAGCGCACCACCCTCGGCGAGGGCGGAGATCACCTCCGGCAGGCGGTCGGACGGCAGGTAGTGGTCGGCCAGCCCGGCGGCGATCCCGTCGCCCGCGCCGATCGCCGAACCGGTCAGCGCCAGATGTGTGCCGAGCTCACCGGGCGCCCGGCTGAGCAGCCACGATCCGCCCACGTCCGGATGGAAGCCGATACCCACCTCGGGCATCGCGAGCCGCGAGCGCTCGGTCACCACCCGGATTCCGGCGTGCGCGGACAGCCCGATCCCGCCACCCATCACCAGCCCGTCCATCCAGGCCACCAGCGGTTTGGGGTACGTGGAAAGCGCCGCGTTCAGGCGGTACTCCGCCGCCCAGAACCGCACCGATTCCGACCCGCCGGCCACGGCGTCGGCGTGGATGGCGCGGATGTCGCCACCGGCGCAGAGGCCTCGCGTACCGGCGCCGGTGAGCAGAACCGCGTGCACGCCGTCGTCGGCCACCCAGGCGTCGAGAGTGCGTGCGATGACAGTGACCATCTCCGCGGTGAGCGCGTTGATCGCGGCCGGCCGGTTGAGCGTGAGATGGCCGAGCCGGCCCCGCCGCTGGACGATCACCGTTGGTTCGCTCATCCCGCGATCTTCCACGGTCACCACCGATCTTGTGAAGGCGGCAGTAGATTTACCGATGGCGGCGGGCCCCCGCGGGCCGATGATGAGCGCATGACGCGTGAGCTGTTCCGGCGCTTCGGGTGGGTGGCCGTGCTGGTCATCGGCCTGGCGCTCTACTTCCTGGTGTTGCGCACCCTGGTGGAGACCCAGAACCCCAACCTCGTCCCCGCGGTGATCCTGCTCGGCGCGAGCACCGTGCCGGCCGCCTTCCTGACGTTCGCGCAGTCGCGGACCGGCCAGTGGCAGGTGCCGGCGTCGGTCCTGGTCGTCACCGCGTTCTTCGGTGGCGTGATCGGCCTGGTCGTGGCGGGGACGTGGGAGTTCGACGCCCTGCACCGGCTCGGCACCCTGCCGATGCTCTTCGTCGCGCTGATCGAGGAGACGGCGAAGCTGGTCGTGCCGCTGCTCGTGCTGGTCACCGTGGTGTTCCGGCACAAGCGGCGGCTGCCCTCGGACGGCCTGATCATCGGTATCGCGAGCGGCATGGGCTTCGCGGCGCTGGAGACGATGGGCTACGCCTTCACCGCGCTGGTCGAGTCCGGCGGCAACGTCGGCGCGCTGGAGCAGACGCTGCTGCTCCGGGGGCTGACCGCGCCGGCCGGCCACACCGCGTGGACCGGGCTGACCTGCGGTGCTCTCTGGTACCTCCTCAGTTCGCCGAGTGTGCGCAGTCTCCTGGCGTTCCTCGGCACCTTCCTCGGCGCGGTGGCCCTGCACACGGCCTGGGACACCTTCGGCACGATCCTCGCCTACGCCGTCCTGGCCGTCCTCAGCCTCGGCTGGCTGGTGCTCCGCCTGCGCCGGTACCGCGCCTTCCACCCGGACCGGGGCCCGATCCGGGCGCCGGCCCTGGCGGTCTGACAGGCGCGCCCACCCCACCCATGTGTACAGTCGTACACATGGGGGAGAACGTGAACGACATCGCCACACCGATCGCACCGGCGGCGGTGCGGGCCGCCACCACCGCGACCTACGCCGCGTTCATCGGCTCGGGGTTCGCGTTCGCCAGCTGGGCCTCGCGGATCCCGCAGGTGCGTGACCACCTGGGTCTCGACCCGGCGGCGCTCGGCCTGGTGCTGCTCGCGATCGCGGCGGGCTCGCTGCTGGCGCTGCCGCTCTCCGGCCCGGTCGTCACCCGGATCGGCTCGTCGCGGACCGTCATGGCGATGGCCGGGCTGCTCGGCGTGGGCCTGGCGATCGCCGCCCTGGGGTCGATGGCCGGCGTCGTGCCGGTGGTGATCGGCCTGTTCCTGCTCGGCTTCGCCAACGGCGCGTGGGACGTGGCGATGAACGTCCAGGGCACCGTCGTCGAGCAGCACCTCGGCAAGTCGATCATGTCGCGCTTTCATGCCGGCTTCAGCCTCGGCACGGTCGCGGGGGCTCTCATCGGCGCCGGCATGGTCGCCCTGCACGTGTCCGTCGCGGCCCACCTCGTCGTGGTGGCGGTGCTGGTGGTGGCGGCGGTCGTCTGGCAGGCGGCCCGGTTCGTGGCCGATCACGAGGACGCCGAGCCGGGCGCCGGGGACACTCCCAGGGTCA
This sequence comes from Actinoplanes sp. OR16, assembly GCF_004001265.1. Classification (GTDB taxonomy): domain Bacteria; phylum Actinomycetota; class Actinomycetes; order Mycobacteriales; family Micromonosporaceae; genus Actinoplanes. Next base: position 6,378,978 of record NZ_AP019371.1, read on the forward strand.
GCGCGCTGACCGCGTGGAAGGAACCTCGTACGCTGCTGATCGGCCTGTTCGTGCTGGCGTTCGCGTTCGCCGAGGGCGTCGGCAACGACTGGATCAGCGTGGCGGCGATCGACGGCCACCACGTGTCGGCGGCGCTGGGGACGCTCGCCTTCGCCGCGTTCCTGACGGCGATGACGGTCGGCCGGTGGTTCGGCCCGGGGCTGCTCGACAAGTACGGCCGTACGCCCGTGATCCGGGTCCTCACCGTGATCGGCATCGCCGGTGTCCTGCTCTTCGTCTTCGGGCCCTCGCCGGCCTGGGCCTTCGCCGGGACCCTGCTCTGGGGTCTGGGCTCCTCGCTCGGCTTCCCGGTGGGGATGAGCGCCGGCGGCGACGACCCGCGCCGGGCCGCCGCCCGGGTGAGCGTGATCGCCTCGGTCGGCTACTGCGCGTTCCTGGCCGGCCCGCCCACCATCGGCTTCCTCGGCGACGAGGTGGGCGTCCTCAAGGCTCTCGTGGTGATCGCCGTGCTGTTCGGCATGGCCGCGCTGATCGCCGGCGTCGTGCGACCACTGAAAGCGGCCGAGAGCTCATAGGAGCCTCAGAACATGATCTCCACGCCGGCGCTCTTGCACGCCGTCGTCAGGTCCTCGCCCAGCTGAGTGAAGTTCGAATCGGCGGCCGTCCCGATCGGGTCGGCCGCCTTCGCCGCGTCACCGAGCTCGTCGGCGATCGCCTTCGCCGCCGTCGTCACCTCGCTGGCCGGCGCGAACGCGAGCGCCTCGGTCACCGTCGTGTGGAACTTGGTGAACGTCCGCTTCGCGTCGGCCGCCTTCACCCCGCCGCCGTCCTGCTGCGCCTCGGTGATGCCGGTGCGCAGATCCTTCGCCGCCGTGTTCAGCGCCTTGCACAGGGCCTTGTCCTCGACGACGGAAGCGGCGGAGGCGGCAGAGGCGGCGGAAGGAGCAGCGGCAGCGGTGGACGCGGCGGCGGTGGGCGCGGCGGCAGGGGACGACGAGTCACCGCACGCGGCGAGGGCGAAGAGGCAGACGGCGACGGGAAGGAAACGCTTCACGGCCACGGAGGGTAGCCGACGTTCCTGAGGAAACGATGTCAGCCCGCCGCCGGCCGTACCCGGACCCGCAGGTGCTTCATGAGCGGCTGACCGCTCTGCGCGCTGTAGTCCCCGGCCGGGCAGAGCACGTTCATCTCCGGCATGTAGCCGGCCGCGTTCCCCGCAGGGATGTCGTAGCCGACCGCCCGGTACCCGTAGACGCTCCGCTCGCTGCCGTCCTTCGCCACGCTGGTGATGTCGACGTGGCCGAACTCGGACAGGCCGAGGCGTTCCATGTCCGCGCGGTTCAGGAAGATCACGGTACGCAGGTTCCGCAGCCCCCGGTAACGGTCGTCGTCCGAGTAGACCGTGGTGTTCCACTGGTCGTGCGACCGCATCGTCCCCAGCATCAGGCAGTCGTCGGCCGGATCCAGGTCGGGCAGCGGCGCGGCGGAGAACTCGGCGAACCCGCTCGGCGTCAGGAACACCCGCTCCCGGGCCGGCTGCCGCAGGCGGAACCCGTGCGGCTGACGGGCGAGCCGGTTGACGTCCTCGAAGCCGTCGAGCACCAGGGCCATCGTGTCCCGGATCCGGTCGTAGTCGGCGGCGTACTCGCGCCACGGCGTACCGGAGGAGGGCAGCGAGGCGGCGGCCAGGCCCGCGATGATCGCGGGCTCGGAGAGCAGATCCGGCGATGCCGGCCGGCGACGGCCCCGGGAGGCGTGGACCATGCTCATCGAGTCCTCGACGGTGATCACTTGCGGTCCGGACGCCTGGACGTCGATCTCGGTCCGGCCCAGGCAGGGCAGGATCAGCGCCTCGGCGCCGTGCACCAGGTGGCTGCGGTTGAGCTTGGTGCTCACCTGCACGGTCAACCCGACGCGGCGCAGACCGGAGAAGGTGTACGCGGTGTCCGGCGCGGCCATCGCGAAGTTGCCGCCCATGCCGACGAAGACGCCGATCCGCCCCTCGTTCATGGCGGTCAGCACGCCGACCGTGTCGAGGCCGTGCTCGCGCGGCGAGACGATGCCGCAGGCGCGGTCCAGGCGGTCCAGGAACGCGGGCTCGGGCCGGTGGTCGATGCCGCAGGTCCGGTTCCCCTGCACGTTGCTGTGCCCGCGGATCGGGCACGGTCCGGCGCCGGGCCGGCCGATGTTCCCGCGGAGCAGGAGCAGGTTGGTGATCTCCCGGATCGTGTCGACGGCGTGTTCCTGCTGGGTGACGCCCAAACACCAGCTGATGATCGTACGATCGGAAGCGATGTAGACGTCGGCCAATGCGCGAATCGTGTCCTCATCGACTCCGGAGCCCGCGGTTATCTCGTCCCAGGTGGTCCTCTCGCAGATCCGGCGATATTCCTCGAGGCCGGTCGCGTGCCGGGCGAGGAATTCGTGATCGATCGCATTCCGTTCCAGGACGACCTTCGCCACGCCACGCATGAGTGCCAGGTCGCCGCCGATCCGCGGCTGCACGTTCACGGTCCCGGTCGGCGTGGAGCGGAAGGTGCCCATCGCCACGAACTCGTGCGGCACGATGGTGCGCTTCGAGGCCGCCTCGACCAGCGGATTGATGTGCACGATGTGAGCGCCGCGCCGGTAAGCGTCACTGAGGGCGGTGAGCATTCGCGGAGCATTCGACGCCGCGTTCACGCCCATCACCCAGATGGCGTCGGCCTGTTCCCAATCGGTGATCGCGACGGTTCCCTTGCCGGTGCCGATCGAGGCCTGAAGCGCGCGGCCGCTCGCCTCGTGACACATGTTGGAACAGTCGGGGAGATTGTTGGTGCCCAGTTCGCGGGCCCACAGCTGATAGAGGAATGTGGCCTCGTTGCTGAGCCGACCCGAGGTGTAGAAGGCCGCTTCGTTCGGATCGTCGAGAGCGGCCAGATGATCGGCGACCAGAGCGAACGCGTCGTCCCAGGTGATCGGGACGTATCTGTCCGAGGTGGCGTCGTACCGCAACGGCGTCGTCAGCCGGCCGACGTCCTCCAGGGCGAAGTCGCTCCAGCTGGACAAGGCGCTCACCGTGTGCTGCGCGAAGAACGCCGGATCGGCCCGTTTCCCGGTCATCTCCCAGGTGACGTGCTTGACGCCGTTCTCACAGAGGTCCAGGTGCAGGCCGTTCGGGTCGTCCGGCCACGCGCATCCGGGACAGTCGAATCCGGAGCGTTCCTGATTCATGCCGAGCATCGCCCGTACCCCGGAGAGGGGTTGCCCGCCGCGGAGAAGGACCCGGCCGACGCTGCGTGCCGCGCCCCAGCCCGCCGACGGATGCGTGTAATCCCGCTGCGCCGGCTCCCCGGCCGTCCCCGGTCCGCACCCGGGCGCCGGTCGTCCGGGAGATCCTTGCCCGCGGAGGTCGTCATCGGTCATGGTGGAAAGGATCGATCGCGCGGGGCCGCTCGCCATCCGTCACATGACTCAGCACCGTGACGCGGCAGTCGTTTGACGGATGCACGCACGCGGCGGCGGCGCAAGGATCCTGGGGTATGACAGACGCGACAGCGCTACGGCGCCACTGGGGCAACGCGGAGGACGTCGGGATCCGGGCGGCACGCACGCCGGATGTCGCGGTCGAGGAGTTCGCGATACCGTCCGGGCAGGTCCGGGTGCGGGTGGTGCGGCCGGCGGGGGAGTCCGGCGCGCTGCCGGCGGTGCTGTTCACGCACGGCGCCGGGTGGATCCTGGGCGACGATTTCACGTACGACCGGCTGCTCCGCGATCTGGCCGTCCAGGCGAACGCCGCGATCGTCTTCGCCGAGTACCACCATTCCGTGCAGAACCGTTTCCCGGCGGCCGTGCAGGAGTGCTACGCCGCTCTGGAGTGGATGGCCGGCCGGGGCGACCTCTTCGACCCGGCGCGGATCGCCGTCGCCGGCGACTCGGCGGGGGCGGCCATCGCCGTCGCGGTCGCCGTGCAGGCGAAGCAGCGATCCGGCCCGGCGCTCGCCGGCCAGGTGCTGCTCTACCCGATGATCAGCAACAGTTACGCCGGAGCGTCCGCTTTCGACGCCGTCTCCTACCACCGCCGGGCCACCGAGCACTGGATCATGCGGCAGTCCGGTATCTGGTCGACCGGCGGGCGCGTCGAGCTGGCCGAGCAACCGGTCGCGCACCCGGCCGACGACCGGTTCGCCGGCCTGCCGCCGGCACTCGTCGTGGTGGCCGAGGCGGACGTGCTGCGGGAACAGGGCGAGGGCTACGCGGCGGACCTGCGGGCGGCCGGCGTCCCGGTGGTGACCGAGCGCTACACGGGCGTCATCCACGACTTCGTCATGGTGGACGCGCTGGGTGACACGGCCGCGGCGAGGGCGGCCACCGAGAACGCCGCGAAGTACTTGAGTTACGCGCTGGGTTGACACCGGACCCCTTGACACCGTGTCGAGATGACACCTCGTCATCGCCTGAATCGGGCATGGCGGACCTAGTCGCAGGCCTACTAGGTTAGCGACGTGTATAGGCCAGTGCTGATGGACGCCTCTCAAATCCGGCAGCGCCTGGGGATCTCCCGGCAGCGGTGCTATCAGATCGTGGGGCGCAGGACGTTCCCCGCGCCTTATCAGGTCCTCGTGTTCGGCAGAGTCTGGGATGCCGCCGAGGTCGAAGCCTGGATCCGGATCTACCGGCCGCACCTGGCCGACGATCAGCGGGACTGACCGTCTCACCTCCCGGGAGGCGGGGTCCCCGCGGCATGCCGTGTTGCCTGATCGGTGATGCTCCGGTGACATTAAGTGCGTCGGGCTCTGTGTTTTTGGCGCCCGAACCCCTAGCCTGCTCCCTACTGGCGAGTAACAAGCGTTGAACCGAAGGCCGCGCCCCCACGTTGTCTTGGTCAACTTCAAACCGGGAGTCAATGATGATCATCGGTGTACCGCGTGACCCGCATCCGGGTGAGCGGAGGGTTGCGGCCACCCCTGCCACGGTGGCCCAGCTCGTGAAACTCGGATACGACGTGGTGGTGCAGTCCGGGGCGGGGGAGGGTTCGTCGTTCTCCGACGAGGCCTATGCCGGCTCCGGAGCGACCATCGGCGACCCCCTGGCCGCGGACGTCGTGTTCGCGATCAACCCGCCGCCCGCCGAACAGCTCGACAAGCTCGCGCCGGGGACCACGGTGATCGGGATGCTGAACCCGCGCCTCGACCCGGATCTGGTTGCCGAGCTGGCACGGCGCCCGATCACGGCGCTGTCGATGGACGCGGTGCCCCGGATCTCCCGGGCCCAGTCGCTGGACGTGCTGTCGTCGATGGCCAACATCGCCGGGTACCGCGCGGTCGTCGAGGCGGCACACGCCTTCGGCCGCTTCTTCACCGGGCAGGTCACCGCCGCCGGCAAGGTCGCGCCCGCCAAGGTCCTGGTGGCCGGCGCGGGGGTGGCCGGCCTGGCCGCGATCGGCGCGGCCGGGAGCCTGGGGGCGATCGTCCGCGCGACCGACCCGCGCCCCGAGGTCGCCGACCAGGTGAAGTCGCTCGGTGGCGAATACCTGCCGGTCGAGGCGCCCGACGTCGAGGTGTCGTCGACCGGCTACGCCAAGGAGATGTCCGACGACTACAACGAGCGGGCCGCCCGCCTCTACGCCTCCCAGGCCGGCGACGTGGACATCATCATCACGACCGCGCTGATCCCCGGCAGGCCGGCGCCCCGCCTGATCACCGCGCCGATGGTCGCGAGCATGAAGCCGGGCAGCGTGATCGTCGACATGGCCGCGGCGAACGGCGGCAACGTCGAGGGCACCGTCCCCGGCGAGGTGGTGGTGACCGCCAATGACGTGACCATCATCGGCTACACCGACCTGCCGGGCCGGCTGCCGGCACAGGCGTCCCAGCTGTACGGGACCAACCTGGTGAACCTGATGAAACTGATGACGCCGGAGAAGGACGGCCGGCTCGTCCTCGACTTCGACGACGTCGTGCAACGGTCGATCACGGTGGTCCGCGACGGTGAGCTGACCTGGCCCCCGCCGCCGGTCGCGGTCTCGGCGGCGCCCGCGCCCGTCGCGGCGGCCCCGGCTCCCGTCGCCGGGAAACCGGTCGAGAAGCCCCGCAATCCGCTGCCCCTCATCGGCGCCGGTGCCGCAGCCCTCTTCGTGCTCACCGCGTTCGCCCCGGCCGCCCTGCGCGGTCACCTCACGGTCTTCGCCCTCGCCATCGTCATCGGCTACTACGTGATCGGCCACGTGCACCACGCGCTGCACACCCCGCTCATGTCGGTGACGAACGCGATCTCCGGGATCATCGTGGTCGGCGCGCTGCTCCAGATCGGTCACGGCGACGCCGTCATCACGGCGCTCGCGTTCGTGGCGACCCTGCTGGCGAGCATCAACATCTTCGGTGGCTTCGCGGTGACCCGCCGCATGCTCGCCATGTTCTCGAGGAGCTGACCGATGACAGTGGAGACCGCAGCCCAGGCCGCCTACATCGTCGCGGCCCTGCTCTTCATCCTGGCCCTCGCCGGTCTGTCCAAGCACGAGACCGCGAAGTCCGGCAACACGTTCGGCATCGCCGGCATGGCCGTGGCGCTGATCGCGACGGTCGCCCTGGCGATCGCCGGCGACATCAGCTCGACCGGCCTGGTCCTGCTCCTGGTAGCCATGATCCTTGGCGCCGCGATCGGCCTCTACCGGGCCCGCAAGGTCGAGATGACCGGCATGCCGGAGCTGATCGCGCTCCTGCACAGCTTCGTCGGTCTAGCGGCGGTATTGGTCGGCTGGAACGGATATCTGCATGTAGAAGCGCACGTCAACGGTGCTGAGGCAGAAGTCTTGAAGAATCAGGGCATGCTCGGCATCCACAGCGCCGAAGTCGTGATCGGTGTCTTCATCGGCGCGGTCACCTTCACGGGGTCGATCGTCGCTTTCCTCAAGTTGTCTGCGCGCATCAAGTCGAACCCGTTGATGCTCCCGTTCAAGAACGCCATCAACATTGCTGCGCTCATCATGTTCGTCGTGTTGACTGGATGGTTCGTCAATGCGCCGTCATTGACGGTGTTGATCGTCGTGACTGTCCTTGCGCTGTTGCTCGGCTGGCACCTGGTCGCGTCGATCGGCGGTGGCGACATGCCGGTGGTCGTCTCGATGCTGAACAGCTACTCCGGCTGGGCCGCCGCCGCGGCCGGTTTCCTCCTGGAGAACGACCTGCTCATCGTCACCGGCGCGCTGGTCGGATCGTCCGGCGCCTACCTGTCGTACATCATGTGCAAGGCCATGAACCGCTCCTTCCTCTCGGTGATCGCCGGTGGGTTCGGCATCGAGGCGGGACCGGCGGCCGACAAGGACTACGGCGAGCACCGCGAGATCAACGCGGAGGGCGTGGCGGAGCTGCTGACCAGCGCCGACTCGGTGATCATCACGCCCGGCTACGGCATGGCCGTCGCGCAGGCCCAGCACGGCGTGGCGGAGCTGACCCGGGTGCTGCGCGAGCGTGGCGTCACCGTGCGGTTCGGCATCCACCCGGTGGCCGGCCGCCTGCCCGGTCACATGAACGTGCTGCTCGCGGAGGCGCGCGTCCCGTACGACATCGTCCTGGAGATGGACGAGATCAACGACGACTTCGCCGGCACCTCGGTCGTCCTGGTCATCGGCGCCAACGACACCGTCAACCCGGCCGCCACCGAGGACCCGTCCAGCCCGATCGCCGGCATGCCGGTCCTCACGGTCTGGGAGTCCGACCAGGTCATCGTCTTCAAGCGCTCGATGGCCTCGGGGTACGCCGGCGTCCAGAACCCGCTCTTCTTCCGCGACAACTGCGCCATGCTCTTCGGCGACGCGAAGGAACGGGTCGACGACATCCTGCGAGCGGTCACCGCGTCGGTTCCCGCTTAATACCCTTCCTTTGTACGGGCTGATCCCGGCACCCCGGCTACGCGGCGCGGCCTCCTCGGACCGAGGAGGCCGCAGCGCGCCTCGCGCGTTACGTCGTGGTCCAGCCTGCCCGGCTCCACCAAGTCCCCCGGTCCCGCCGAACACCGGCTGTCGCCCATCACCGTCCCCTCCACCGAACCACAGCAATGAGTCACAGCTCCCGAGTCTCGGCTGTGGTTCATGGCTGTCTCGCGGTGCGGGTCACAGCCATGAGTCACAGCTCTCGAGTGTCGGCTGTGGTTCATGGCTGTCTCGCGGTCCCGGTCACAGCCATGAGTCACAGCTCTCGAGTGTCGGCTGTGGCTCATGGCTGTCTCGCGGTCCCGGTCACAGCCATGAGTCACAGCTCTCGAGTCCCGGCTGTGGCTCATTGCTGTCGGCTGTCACGCCTGGATGAGGTAGCAGGACCGGACCCACCAGTTCGCCAGCGCGGTCGCGTCCGGGCTCTCCGCTATCGCCACGATGTTCCAGTCGTCGAACATCCAGACGATCTGGGATACCGGCCGCGGCGGGTGATCAATGATCAGAGACGCAGACGGGGGATCAGGGCGTCGCCGACGCGGGCCGTCTCGCGCTGGTAGGGCGTGTCGGAGAGGACGAAGTGGCTGACGCCCAGTGCGGCGTACTCGCGCAGGGCGGCGGCCACGTCGTCGGCCGAGCCGACCAGCCAGGTCGTGCCCGCGCCACCGCCGCCGTAACGGCCGGGGGCGGTGTAGAGGCAGCTGTCCAGGACGTCGCCGCGGGCGGCCAGGTCGAGCAGCCGCTGCTGGCCGACCGCCGGACCGCGGTGCTGGTCGAGGCTGCGGTCGTGCCGGGCCGCGGACTGCCCGGCCATCGCCGCCACGCGGGCCTCCGCGTCGTGCCACGCCTCCTCGCGGGTGTCCCGGACGACGGTGGTGATCCGCAGGCCGAATTCCAGCTCCGGCAGGTCCCGGTCCAGGTCCTTCGCCAGCGTGCGGAGCCGGTCCACGCGCTCCGCGATGCCGTCCAGCGGCTCACCCCAGAACAGCTGGACGTCGGCCTCGGTCGCGGCGACCTTCTCGGCGGCGGGGGAGGCGCCGCCGAAGTAGAGGCGCGGGACGGTTCCGCCGATCGGGGGAGCGACGGTGGAGCCGGTGACCCGGAAGTGCTCGCCGTCGAACGTCACGTTCTCCTCGGTCCAGAGCCGGCGTACGAGTCTCATGAACTCCTTCGTGCGGCCGTACCGCTGCGCTTGATCTCCTTCGATGTCGCCGTAGGCGGCGAGATCGTCCCGACCGCTGACGATGTTGACGAGCAGGCGCCCGCCGCTGAGGTGCTGCAACGTCGCGGCGGCGCTGGCGAAGTGGGCGGGCTGCCAGTACCCGGGCCGGATCGCGGCGAGCGGCCTGAACGTGGTGGTCCGCGCGGCGATGGCGGTCGCGACGGTGAAGGTGTCCGGCCGTCCCCAGCCGGTGCCGATCAGCGCGCCCTCCCAGCCGTGCTGCTCGGCGGTCAGCGCCAGCTCGGTCGCGTGGTCGAGGCTGCCGTAGCCTTCGACCGTGTCGTCACCGCGGTGGCCGGGGGCGACGGTGTTCGGGATGTACCAGAGGAACGTGGTCACCGGTAGCCCCGATCGCGGTTCGAGAGGGTGACGCCCGGCGGGACGATCTTGTCGATCTCGGCCAGCACGTCCGCGCTGAGCGGTGCCGCAGCAGCGCCGAGCTGGTCTTCGAGCTGCTGGTACGTCCTCGGCCCGATGATCGGCGCGGTGACCGCCGGATGGGCCAGCACGAACCCGAGCGCCAGGTGGATCAGGGAGATGCCGGCCTGGTCGGCGAGGACGGCGAGCGCCTCGACGGCGTCCAGCTTCGCGGCGTTCTCCGGAGCGTCGATCTCGAAGCGTCCCGGCTGCCGGGCTGCCCGGCTGGTCGGCGGCTGGCCGGCGCCCTTGCGGAACCTGCCGGTCAGCCAGCCGCCGGCGAGCGGGCTCCACGGGATCACGGCGAGGCCGTAGCGCGCGGCCACCGGCAGGACCTCGCGTTCCACCTCACGGGCCAGCACGGAGTACGGCGGCTGCTCCGCGACGACGCGTTCCCGCCCGCGCTTCTCGGCGATCCACTGGCCCTCGACGATCGCCGACGGCGGGAACGTCGACGTGCCGATGTAGCGGATCTTCCCCTGGTGCACGAGGTCGGAGAGCGCGCCGAGGGTTTCGTCGAAGTCGGTGTCCTCGTCGGGCCGGTGCACCTGGTAGAGGTCGATGTGGTCGGTCCGCAGCCGGCGCAGGCTGTTCTCCACCTCGCGGATGATCCAGCGCCGGGAGTTGCCGGAGTGGTTCGGGTCGTCGCCGATCCGGCCGTGGAACTTGGTGGCGAGCACGACCTCGTCCCGGCGTCCGGCCAGGGCCTTGCCGACGATCTCCTCGGACTCGCCCTGGCTGTAGACGTCGGCCGTGTCGACCAGGTTGATCCCGGCGTCGAGCGCCCGGTGGATGATCCGGATGCTGTCGTCGTGGTCGGGGTTGCCGCGCGAGCCGAACATCATGGTGCCCAGCGCGAGCGCGCTGACCTTGACGCCGGTACGGCCGAACGGGCGAAGCGGGATGGTCATGGTGCTCCTTGGATCCGGGGGCGGGGCAGGCCGTAGTGCTCGCGCAGGGTGGTGCCTTCGTAGGCGGTCCGGAACAGGCCGCGCTCCTGCAGGATCGGGACGACCTCCGCGGCGAAGGCCTCGATGCCGGACGGCAGCACCGCGGGCATGATGTTGAAGCCGTCGGCGGCGCCGTTCTCGAAGTAGTCCTGGATGGTGTCGGCGACCTGGACCGGCGTGCCGGCGAAGGTGCGGTGACCGCGGCCGCCGCCGAGCTTGCCGATCAGTTGCCGGACCGTCAGGTTCTCCCGGCGGGCCCAGTCGACGATCAGTGTGCGGCGGCTCTTCGCGCCCTCGATCTCCTCCTCGGGCGGCAGGTCCTCCGGCAGCGGCTTGTCGAGGTCGAGCGACTCGGCCGGCACGCGCAGCAGGTGAGCCAGGGTGGCGACGGCGTACTCCGGCGCGATCAGCCGTTCGAGTTCGGCCTCCAGCTCCCGGGCCTCCGCCGCGGACGAGCCGATGATCGGCACGATGCCGGGCAGGACGACCACGTGATCCGGGTTCCGCCCGGCGGCCGCGGCCCGGCGCTTGATGTCGGCGTAGAAGGCCTGGCTCTCGGCGAGCGTCGGCTGAGCCGTGAAGATCGCCTCGGCCCAGCGGGCGGCGAACTCCTTGCCGTCCTCGGACGATCCCGCCTGGACGAGCAGTGGCCAGCCCTGCGGGGAGCGGGGCACGTTGAGCGGGCCGTCCACCCGGAAGAAGGTGCCTCGGTGGCCGATCTTGCGCACCTGGGACGACCGAGCGTGCACTCCGGCCGTCTTGTCCGCGATCACGGCATCGTCGGTCCAGCTGTCCCAGAGCTTCGTCGACACCTCCAGGAACTCGGCGGCACGCCCGTAGCGGTCGGCATGCAGCGGCTGGTCGTCGAGGCCGAAGTTGCGGGCCGCGTCCTCCCCGGCCGTGGTGACGATGTTCCACCCGGCCCGGCCTTGCGAGAGGTGGTCGAGCGAGGCGAACCGGCGGGCCAGGTTGTACGGCTCGTTGTACGACGTCGACGCCGTGGCGATCAGCCCGATCCGGCTGGTGCTGCCGATCAGCGCGGCCAGCAGCAGTGTCGGCTCCAGCTTGCCGGACGGCCGGCGTCCCGGGTCGGACCAGAGCACCGGGCTGTCGGCGAGGAAGACCGAGTCGAACTTGGCGTCCTCGGCGACCCGCGCCAGGTGCTGGTGCGCCTCCAGGGAGAGGTTGGCGTACGGGTCGGACTCCGGCAGCCGCCAGGACGCCTCGTGGTGCCCGGTGTCGTGCAGGAACAGGTTGAGATGGAGTCGGCGGGTCACGCGGCGACCTCCTCGAGGCGGTTCGCGGGGCGGGTGAGGCCGTAGTGGGAGCGCAGGGTCGTGCCCTCGTAGGACGTGCGGAACAGGCCTCGTTCCGCAAGGATCGGCACCACCTCGTCGACGAAGGTGGTCAGGCCGGACGGCAGCACCGCGGGCATGATGTTGAAGCCGTCGGCGGCGCCGCCGGAGTACCACTCCTGGATGGCGTCGGCGACCTGCACGGGTGTGCCGGTGAAGGTGCGGTGCCCGCGGCCGCCGCCGAGCCGGCCGATCAGCTGCCGGACGGTCAGGTTCTCCCGCCGGGCCAGGTCCACGATGAGCGTGTAGCGGCTCTTCGCGCCCTCGATCTCGTCCTCGCCCGGCAGATGAGACGGCAGCGGCTCGTCGAGCTTCAGCACGGACGGGTCGACGCCGAACCGCTCGGCGAGCTGGAGCCGCGCGTACTCGGGGTTGATCAGCCGGTCGAGTTCGGCCTCCAGTTCCCGGGCCTCGGCGACGGTGGAACCGATGACCGGCACGATCCCCGGCAGGATCTTCACGTCCCGCCCGAGCGCGGCGGCCCGCTGCTTCAGGTCGCGGTAGAACGCCTGCGCCTCGGCGAGGGTCTGCTGAGCGGTGAAGACGGCCTCGGCGTACTGCGCGGCGAACTCCTTGCCGTCCTCCGAGGATCCGGCCTGGACGAGCACCGGATAGCCCTGCGGTGAGCGAGGCACATTGAGCGGGCCTTCCACCCGGAAGAACCGGCCTTCATGCCGGATCTCCCTGATGGAGGAACGCACGGCGTGCACCCCTGCGGCCTTGTCAGCGATCACCGCGTCGTCAGCCCAGCTGTCCCAGAGCTTCGTCGCGACATCGAGGAACTCGGCGGCCCGCTCGTAGCGTTCCCGGTGCGGCGGCACGTCGTCGAGCCCGAAGTTGCGGGCCGCGTCCGCCCCGGCCGTCGTCACGATGTTCCAGCCGGCCCGGCCGCCGGAGATGTGGTCCAGTGAGGCGAATCGGCGGGCCAGGTTGTAGGGCTCGTTGTACGAGGTGGAGGCCGTGGCGATCAACCCGATGTGGGTGGTCACCGCCGCCAGCGCGGTGAGCAGCACGGTCGGCTCCAGTTTGCCGGCCGGCCGCCGCCCCGGGTCGTTCTGCAGGACCGGGCTGTCGGCGAGGAAGAGCGAGTCCAGCTTGCCGCGCTCGGCGATCCGGGCCAGCTCCTGGTAGTGCCGCACGTCCCAGCCCGCCAGCGGGTCGGACTCCGGCAGCCGCCAGGACGCCTCGTGGTGACCGACGCTCATCAGGAAGGCGTTCAGGATCATCGGTTCTCCTCCTCGACGCCGAGCTCGTCCAGCAGGAACGTCCGCAGCTCGGCGAAGGCGGGATCGGAGCGCGATCGATCCGTCAACTCCACTCGTACGTCGGTGCGCACCACGCCGGCGTCCAGCAGGATGACCCGGTCGGCCAGCACGATCGCCTCGTCGACGTCGTGCGTGACCAGCAGGACGGCGGGCCGGTGCGCCTCGCAGAGCCGGCGCAGCAGGACGTGCATCCGGATCCGGGTGAGTGCGTCGAGCGCGCCGAACGGCTCGTCGGCCAGCAGCAGCTGCGGCTCGCGGACCAGTGACCTGGCCAGCGCGGCCCGCTGCTGCTCCCCGCCGGAGAGCTGGTACGGCCAGGCCGTCTCGCGGCCGGCGAGCCCCACCTCGGCGAGCGCCTGCCGTCCCCGTCCGGCGGCGTCCGGGCCGCGCAGTCCGAACGTGACGTTGTCGAGGACCCGCTTCCAGGGCAGCAGCCGGGAGTCCTGGAACACCACCGATACGTTCTCCGGAACCGCGATCCGCCCGTGCCCGGCGACGTCGCGGTCCAGGCCGGCGAGGGCCCGCAGCAGCGTGGACTTGCCGGTGCCGGACCGGCCGATCAGGGCTACGAACTCGCCGGGCGCGATCTCCAGATCCAGTCCGTTGAGAACCCCGCCGTTGGAACTGAAGCTGCGATGCAGGTTGCTCACCCGTACCGAGGCATCGGTTCTCAATCCTCCAGCGTGCGGCGCCATGCGAGGACCTTCCTTCCGGTGAGACGGACCGCGCTGTCGGCGCAGTAGCCGAAGACGCCGTAGATGACCAGGCCGACGACGATCACGTCGGTCTGCCCGTACTGCTCGGCGAGCGTGATCATGTGACCGATGCCGGCGATCGCGTTGTACTGCTCGACGACGACCAGGCCGAGCAGCGACGACGTCACGGCGAACCGCATGCCGAGCAGGAATCCGGGCAGCGCGCCGGGCAGGACGATGTGCCTGACGAACTCGCCGTGCCCGATGCCGATCGTCTCGGCCAGCTCGGCGTACTTGCCGTCGATGCTGCGCAGCCCGTTGTGCGTGTGCACGTAGATCGGCACCAGGCTGATCAGCGCGATGGTCAGCACCTTCATCTCCTCGCCGATGCCGAACCAGGCGATGAAGAGCGGGATCAGGGCGAGCGTGGGGATCGAGCGCTTGATCTGGATCGGCCCGTCGATCAGCGACTCGCCGATCCGGGACAGGCCGGAGATCACCGCGAGCACCGCGCCGGTCACCACGCCGAGGGTCAGGCCGACGACCGCACGCTGCAGCGACGCGACGATGTTGCCGAGCAGATCGTGGTTCACCCACTGGTCCTGGAAGGCGACCACCACGTCCCAGGGCGCCGTGAGGATGGCCGGCGGGATCAGCCCGGTCGCCGAGCCGATCGACCAGACGACGAGGATGAGCGCCGGCCCGATCCAGAAGGCGCCCGGGATCCTCTTCCCGGGACCGAGCCTTCTGCGTACGACCCGGGCATCGTGTTCCTCGGTCACCGCCGGAACCCGTGGCGCATTGATCGTCGTGGTCATGCGGCATCACCGGTGACCACCGCGGACCCCGCCGCCTCCGCCTGCACCTTCTCGAACCGGCGGTCGACGAGAGTCGTCACGTCGAGCTTGTCGTGGCCCTGTTCGGCAGCCAGCAGGTCGGCCGTCGCCTGGAGCCGCTCGACCGCGTTGTCCCAGGTCGCCGGGATCGCCTTGGTGCCGCTGATCCGGACGACCTCGCGCGCGTCGGCCTCGTTGAGCCCCTGCACGTCCTGGTAGTAGACCTTGGCGTACTCGTCCGGGTGCTCGTTCTGCCAGAGGATCGCCTTGGTACGGGCCGCGACGTACACCTTGAGCGCGGCGGCCTTCTCGGCGTCCTCGACCGACTTGGTGAGGCAGTACACCGTGGAGGCGTCGTCGCGGATGCCGGTCCCGATCGAGGAGCCGCCCGGGTACTTCGCCGTGTAGAGCTTCACCTGGAACGCCGAGATCGGCGCGACGTCGACGGCCTTGCTGCCGAGCGCGGTGATGTACGAGTCGCCGGTGCTGGTCAGCTCGACCAGCGTCACGTCCTTCTGGGTGAGCCCGGCCTCCTTGAGCACCCGCAGCACGAGCGCGCCCTGCGCCTGCCCGGCGCTGTAGGCGATCTTCTTGCCGCGCAGGTCGGCCAGGGCGGCGACGCCGGTCCCGGGCGCCACCCCGAGCTGGTAGATCGGGAACTCGAGCGGGTCGGCGGTGACGCTCTGGAAGATGATCTTCGTGGAGGTGCCGGTCCACGCGGCGAACAGCGACGGGATGTCGGCGACCGCGCTGCAGTCCAGCTTGTCGGCGCGGAAGGCCTGGATGCTCTGCGGGCCGCCGCTGATGTTCGCCCACTCGACGGTGACGCCGGCGTCGGCGAGCTCCTTGACGATGCCGGACTCCTGCAGGACGGCCTGACCGGCCGGGTCGCCGAGGCGCAGCACGGTGCCGGACGGCACGCTGTCCGGCAGCGCGGCGGTCAGTTCCAGGCCGGCGCCGGCGTCCTCCTTCGCGCAGGCGCTGATCGTGACTATCGTCAGCAGCGCGACGGCTGCTCCGAGGGACTTCTTGATCATGACGTCCTTTCCTGAAGTGCGTGGTAGCTGCCGTCGTGGTAGAGCAGGGGAGCGTGACCCTCGGCGACGCCGGCCTCCTCGATCCGCCCGATGATCAGGTGGGATCCGCCGGCCGGGTGCCGGTGCTCGATCGAGATCCGCAGCCAGGCCGCGGCGTCCTCCAGCACCGGCTCGCCGGTGGGCAGCCGGTGCCAGCGCGTCGGTGCGCCGAACCGGTCGATGCCGCTGGTCGCGAACGTGCGGGCCAGTTCGGTGTGCCCGGCCCCGAGCAGATGCACGACGGCCGTCCCGGCGTCGCGGATGTGCGGCCACACCGACGACGTGCCGGTGAGGCTGAACGACAGCAGCGGGGGCTCGGCGGAGAGCGAGGCGACCGAGGTGACGGTGACGCCGGCGGCACCACGTCCCGCGTCGGCGGTCACGACGGCGACCCCCGCGGGGTGGCGCCGGAACACCCGGCGGAACAGTGTGGTGTCGACAGCGGTAGTAGTCATCGATACTCCTCAGTCCACGCAGGTCAGCGCCTTGAAATCCATACTATCCCGCTAGGATTAGAAGGCAAGCATGCACCGGAGTGAATTAAGTACGGGCTGGTTACAGGGGCGCGGCGTAGACGTGGTCGAGCGCGACCGCGCCGCCCGCGGTGGCCAGCACGTGCCGCGGGAAACTCGACGCGCGGGCCGTCGCCGCCGCGTCGGCGCCCATCTCGGCGCGCATCGTCGCGAGACAGTGCGGCAGGCGGTTCGCGCCACCCTCGGAGACGATCAGGACCTCCGGGTCGAACAGGTCGTGCAGCAGCGCCGCCGCCCGCCCGACGAGACGGGCCCGCTCTTCCAGCAGGGCCAGAGCCCTCCCGTTGCCGGCCTGCACCGCCTCGACGACACCGTGGATGTCCGGCCGCTCGATCAGGTCTTCTTCGAGCGCGCGGCGTACCAGCACGCGCTCCGAGACGGCGGCCTGCAGGCAGCCTCGCCTGCCGCACGAGCACACCTCGTCGCAGCCCTCCACCGGCAGGTGCGCGATCGCCCCCGCGGCTGAGCGCGGTCCCTGATGGACGACGCCGCCCGCCGAGAACGCCACGTCCACCACGTTGCCGACGAACAGCAGCACCGCGCTGCGCCGGGCCCGTTCGGCGGCGGCCCCGAACAACTGCTCGGCGCGCAGCAGCCCCCGCGAATTGCTGTCGACGAGAACCGGAAGCCCGGTCGCCTCGGCCAGCACGTCACCGACGGGCACGTCCTTCCACTGCAGAGCCGGGTGCTCCACGACCGTCCGGCGCGTCGAATCCACCCACCCGCCGGTCGCGAGCCCGAGAGCGAGAATCCGCCGCCGCGCGCCGTGCTTGCGCCGCACCGCCGCGATCCGCGCGGCCAGCGCCGTCAGCACACTGCCCGGGTCCCGGCCCTCGTGCAGATCCTGGCGCTGGGCGATCACCCGGCCGCGCAGATCGAGCAGGGCGACGGTCGTCCGCGGAACCGCGATGTGCACCCCGACGACCGCCACCCGATCCGGCTCGATGTCCAGGGGCACATGCGGCCGGCCGATCCCCGGCGGTCCCGCGGCCTCCGGGGCCTCCCTGATCAGCCCGCGCTCCAGCAGCGACGACGTCAGGCCGGTGACCGAAGCCGCGGACAGCCTGGTGGCCCGCGCCACCGAACTCCTGGCGATCGGCCCGTAGTCGAGGATCGCCCGCAGCACCGTCCCCGCCGAATCGGCGGACCGCCGCCGCTCACCGTCCCGCGCCGCCGGCAGATCACCGCGCCGGGTGGTGCGCTGCTCGCCGGGCCGCGCGTCGATCATCCGCCGAGGCTAACCCGCGCGCTGCCGACCGTCGGCACGCTGTTACCGGTCGTTTCACGGTCGGTAACAGGCTCTCCGGGCTGTGACCCATCGCTGTCCGGAGGTGCGGTCCACGGCCATGAGTCACAGCCGCGCGGTTCGGCTGTGACTCATGGCCGTCTGGCCGCGTCGTGGACGGCGATGGGGCACAGCCGGGTCGTCGAGGTTTTACGTTGCGACTGTATTGGGATGTGAGCTACCGTCGTTGCAGTGCAGTCGTATTGCTATGGGTGGAGGGCGCATGCGTGTCGTCGGGCTGGGGGAGTCCCTCGAAGTCGGGCTCGTCGGGGGTAAAGGGGCCTCGCTGGGGGCGCTCGTCCGCGAGGGTGAGCGGGTTCCGGACGGGTTCGTGGTCACCACCGAGGCGTTCGCGGAGGGCGTCGTCCCCCGTGAGCTGATCGCCGAGCGGTGGCGGGGGATGGGGGCTGTCGCGGTGCGGTCCAGTGCCACCGGGGAGGACTCCCCGGGGGTCAGCTTCGCCGGGCAGCACGACACGGTCCTCGGCGCCGGCGATGTCGACGCGATCGTGGCCGCCGTGGAGAAGTGCTGGGCGTCGGTGCGGTCGGAGCGGGCCGTCGCCTATCGGGAGCGGCACGGCCTCGGTGAGCCGCTCATGGCCGTCGTCGTCCAGAGGATGGTCACCGCCGCCCGGGCCGGGGTGCTGTTCACCGCTGATCCGGTGAGCGGTCGGCGGGACGGGATGCTCGTCGAGGCCGCTGCCGGGCCCGGCAGCGGGGTGGTGGACGGTTCGGCCGAGGTGCAGCGGTACAGCCCGGAGGCGGGCACGGCTCTGCGGGAACTCGGTGAGCGGATGCGGGCGCTGTTCGGGACGCCTCAGGACGTCGAATGGGCGGAGGACGCGGACGGCACGCTCTGGGTTCTGCAGTCCCGGCCGATCACCACGCTCTTCCCGGCGCCGCCCGCGCACGAGGGGCCGCTGCCGCGGGTGTACGTCGAGTTCGGTCACGTTCAGGGGATGCTGCGGCCGGTCACGCCGATGGGGATGTCCAGCCTCCAGCGGATGATCGCGGCGATGATGGCGTCGCTGGGCGTACGGGCCGAGATCGTCGACATCGGGGGCCGGCTCTACGGCGACCTGTCCGACCTGGCCCGTCATCCGTCGGCGCGCAAGCGGCTGGTCAAGCTGATGGCCGTCGACTTCGGGCCGCGCGCCCAGGCCGTCATGGAGCACGTGCTCGCCGATCCTCGGTTCGCGCCTGTCCCGGGAAGCCCGGCGATCAAGGTCGAGCGGTCCCTGTCGGTGTGGCGGGCGGTCAGCGGGATCCTGCGCTCACTCGCTCGTCCGGCCGACGCGCGCCGGCGGGTGCTCGACGCGGCCGAGCGCCTCCGGATCGCCGCGGAGCCGCCGCCCGGGTTGCGCACGACCGCCGAGCGGATGGCGTTCGTCCGGGCCGAGGACGGCGGTGACAGCGCCGATGATCTGACCTGGCCCATCGTGGCCGGGCTGCTTGCCGGGGCGGTGCCGGGTGAGCTGCTGAAAGGGATCGCCACGCCGGCCGAGTTGCAGACCGTGCTCGGCGGGGTGCCGGACAACGTCACGATCGAGATGGATCTGGCGCTGTGGAGGATCGCCCGGGAGGTGCCGCCGGAGCACCGGGAGACGCTGCTCGGCACGCCGCCGCAAGCGCTGGCCGCGCTCCACCTCGCCGGCAAGCTCCCCGAGATCGGCCTGGAGGAGTTCATCCGGAGATACGGGCACCGGGGGCCGGCCGAAGCGGATCTCGGAGTGCCGCGGTGGAGCGAAGACCCCGCCGGCATCTTCGCGGCCATCGCCAACTACCTGCTCGTGACCGATCCGGATCAGGCGCCGGACGTGCGGTTCGCGCGGGCCGCCGCTCGCGGTGAGGCAGCCCTCGACGAACTGGCGCGACGGGTCCGATGGCGGCGTCCCCTGCGCGGCCGGCTGGCGATCTGGCTGCTGCGACGGGCGCGCGTGCTCAGCGGGCTGCGGGAATACGGCAAGTTCGCGGGTCTCCACAGGCTTTCCGCCGTACGGGAACAATTGCTCTTGATCGGGGAGGACCTCCTGGAGAACCCGGCGGACATCATGTTCCTGACGCTCGACGAGGTGGAGAGCGGTGGCGATCACCGGAGGCTGATCGCCGAGCGCCGCGCCACCTATGAGGCGGAGTGCCGGCGGCGGCACGTCCCGGTCGCGCTGCTCTCCGACGGCACCGATGTGGAGACGCTGCTGGCGGCGGGGAACGACGGTGTCGGCGCTTCGCCGGGCCGGGTGACCGGGCGCGCCCGGATCGTCCACGATCCGGCGACCGCGCGCATCGAACCCGGGGAGATCCTCGTCGTCGCCACCACCGATCCGGCGTGGACGCCGCTGTTCCTCACCGCCGGTGGGCTGGTGTCCGAGACCGGCGCGGTGATGGCGCACGGGCCGACGGTGGCGCGCGAGTACGGCCTGCCCGCCGTGATCAGCGTCCGGGACGCCACCACCCGGTTCAGCGACGGCCAGCTGATCACCGTGGACGGTGCGGCCGGTACCGTCACGGCCGCATGACACCATCGCTGACATGCCGAAGAGGGTCGACCACCAGGAGCGTCGTACGCGGATCGCCGACGCGCTGATGCGGGTTGCCGCCCAGCACGGCCTCGAAGCGGTCAGCCTGCGGCACGTGGCGACCGAGGCGGGCGTGTCGGCGGGCATGGTGCAGCACTACTTCCGCACCAAGGACGAGATGATGACGTTCGCGATGGAGGCCGTGAAGGACCGCAACGAGACCCGGATAACGGCGGCGATCGAGGCCCTGGGACCGGCGCCGGAACCGCGGGATCTCCTGCGCACCTTCCTGGTCACGCTGCTGCCGCTCGGCGACGAGTCCCGTGCCGACGGCAGGGTGGCGCTGGCCTTCCTGGCGTACCGCGCGGTGCGCCCCGCGGCCTCTCCCGGGTTGCGGGACGAGACCGCGCAGATGGTGTCGTTCATGGCGAGCCTGCTGCCGGGGAACGACGAGGCCGGGGCGGCCGGGCTACTGGCGCTCATGGAGGGGCTGGGGCTGTACCTGCTGGGCGGGCAGTACACCGACGAGCAGGCGCTGGCGGCGCTGGACGCGCAGCTCAGCCGGCTGTTCGGCCGGTGATCCGCGCTGCCACGCCGTCCAGCAGCAACTCCAGGGCGGACGGGTAGGCGCTGGCCACCATCTCGGTGGCCAGCAGGGGGGCCGCCTCGGCGATGTGCGGGTGGGTGGAGGCCGGCAGGCGGCGGTAGGTGGACTGCCACATCTCCTCGTCGGAGTGCAGGGCCGCGTTCGGCAACGCCAGTGAGGCGGCGTCCAGCGCCGCGAAGGCCAGGGTCTGGTCGATGAACGCGTGGTAGATCGACACGGCGTCGCGGACCGGCAACCCGGCCGTGCGCAGGACGCCGAGGACCGCCTCGTCGGCGGCCAGCTCGTTCGGCCGGCCGGTGACCCGGCTCGTCGTCAGGACCGCTGCCTGGGGATGCGCGACGTAGGCCCGATGGATGCGGGCTCCGATCGTACGAAGATCGCTCCGCCAATCGCCGGAGGGTGACCATCCGCGCAGAGCCTGGCCGATGAGGGTGTCGCCGATGGCGAGGGTGAGCTCGTCCATGCCGCGGAAGTAGCGGTAGAGGGTGCTCGGATCGCAATCGAGGGCGAGGCCGAGGCGGCGCGCGGTGAGGCCGGCGCTGCCGTGCTCGCGCAGCATCCGCAGGGCCGTCTCGACGATGAGCTGCTCGGACAGGACCGTTCCGCTGCGGGTCGGGCGTCTGCGGCGGCGGCTCTGCTCCGGAACGACGGGCTTGGGCATGCCGTCCATCTTATGCCAACGCAGTTGACCATAGCGATGACAACAACGTTTGATGAGGTCACGCCCCTGGAAGAGAGAGGAAGTTCCCATGCGAATCCTGCTGGTGGGTGCCGGTGGAGTCGGTACGGCCATCACCCGGATCGCCGCCCGGCGCTCCTTCTTCGACACGATGGTGATCGCCGACTACGACCTGGCGCGGGCGCAGGCCGCCGCTGCCGGTGACCCGCGTTTCCGGGCCGCGCGGATCGACGCGTCGGATGTGTCCGCGCTCGAGGACCTGATGAGAACGGAGAAGCCGGACTTCGTGGTGAACGCCACCGACCCTCGCTTCGTCATGCCGATCTTCACGGCCGCCCGGAACGCCGGCGTCGGCTATCTCGACATGGCGATGTCGCTCTCGAAGCCGCACCCCGAGCGCCCGTACGAGCAGGTCGGCGTGATGCTGGGCGACGAGCAGTTCGCCCAGGCCGACCTATGGGAGAAATCCGGAAATCTGGCGCTCGTCGGCATGGGAGTCGAACCCGGCCTGTCCGACATCTTCGCCCGGTACGCCGCCGACGAGCTCTTCGACGAGATCGACGAGATCGGCATCCGCGACGGCTCCAACCTGACCGTCGACGGCCTGGAGTTCGCGCCGAGCTTCAACATCTGGACCACCATCGAGGAGTGCCTGAACCCGCCGCTGGTGTGGGAGTCCGGGCGCGGCTGGTTCACCACGGCGCCGTTCAGCGAGCCGGAGATCTTCGAGTTCCCCGAGGGCATCGGGCCGGTGCAGTGCGTGAACGTCGAGCACGAAGAGGTGCTGCTGATTCCGCGATGGGTCGGCGCACGCCGGGTGACGTTCAAGTACGGGCTCGGCGAGGAGTTCATCCGTACGCTCAAGACGCTCCACCAGATCGGGCTGGACCGGACCGACGGGGTGATCGTCCCGGGGCCGCACGGTCCGGTGTCGGTGAGTCCGCGGGACGTGGTCGCGGCGAGCCTGCCCGATCCGGCGTCGCTGGGCGCCCGGATGCGGGGCAAGACGTGCGCGGGGACGTGGGTGCGCGGTGTCAAGGACCGCCGGCCCCGCGAGGTCTACCTCTACCACGTCGCCGACAACGAGCAGACCATGGCGGAGTACGGCTGCCAGGCCGTCGTCTGGCAGACCGCGATCAACCCGGTCGTCGCTCTCGAACTGCTCGCTGCGGGTCGGTGGCAGGGTGCGGGTGTGCTCGGGCCGGAGGCGTTCGCGCCGAAGCCGTTCCTCGACCTGCTGACGGCCTACGGCTCGCCGTGGCACCTGCGCGAGGAGACGGTAGCTCCCCGAGAGCCGCTCCACCTGGCAAGTTGAATCTTCAACGGGGTATAACTGGTGGCATGAGCACCCCGATCAAGGTTGATGTCTGGTCCGACATCGCCTGCCCGTTCTGCTACATCGGCAAGCGCAAGTTCGAGGCCGCGGTCCTCGCGTCCGGCGTGCCGGTGGAGGTGGAGTACCACTCCTTCGAGCTCTCCCCGGACACCCCGGAGGACTTCGAGGGCAGCCACGCCGACTACCTGGGCGCGAAGCTCGGCGCCGGCCCCGCGCGGATCCGGCAGATGGAGCACCAGACCACCTCCCTCGCGTCGACGGTCGGGCTCGACTTCGACTACGACAAGGTGAAGCCGACGCGGACCCGCAAGGCGCACGAGCTCCTGCACTACGCCAAGGCCAAGGGTCGCCAGGCCGAGGTGAAGGACCGCCTGCTCGCTGCGTACTTCACCGACGGCGTCAACGTCGGCAGGATCGAGGAGCTGGCCGACGTGGCCGCGGAGCTCGGCTTCGACCGCGCCGACGTGGTGCGCTCGCTGGAGTCCGGCGAGTTCGCGGACGAGGTGGAGTCCGACATCAAGACCGCAGCGGAGTACGGGATCAGCGGCGTCCCGTTCTTCGTCTTCGAGAACAAGTACGCGGTGTCCGGCGCGCAGGACCCGTCGACGTTCGCGGGCGTGCTGACCAAGGTGGCGAAGGAGCGGGCATGAAGTTCATCCAGCTGATCACCGACGACGCGCCGGCGTGCGCGGGTGGCGCCTGCGGGGCGCCCGCCTCCCTCGACGAGCCGCTGTCGCGCGACTCACCCGAGGATCAGGAACCGGCCCTCGTGGGGGCCCAGGACGAGGTCGACGCCGAGGACTGACGCGGTGGCCGGGCGGCGCCCGAGGCGTCAGAGGTGGGCCGCGCAGCGCCGGGCGGCCAGCAGCGCCAGGGTCCGGGTGGTCCGGATGAGTTCGGGGATGTCGACCTGCTCCCGAGGCGCGTGAGCGAAAGCCACGTCCCCCGGCCCGTAGTGCAGCGTGGGGATGTCGCCGACGCCCGTATACAGCCGCAGGTCGCTGCCGTAGGGCGCCGCGCTCAGCGCCGCCGAGCGGTCCTCCGTGTCGCCGATGGCCGTCACCACTTCGGTGATCAGAGGATGAGCGGGATCGATGCGGCCGCTGGCGAACTGTCCTCCGGGCCAGCTGACCTCGGCCGGGTGGTCGCGCAGCCACGGGTCGCGGGCGCAGGATTCCGCGATCGCCCGTTCGAGGGCCGCACGGGCGGCGGCGGGGGATTCACCCAGCCGGACGCCGAGGCGGCCTTCGGCGACGAGCAGGTCGGGGACGCTGCTGGACCAGTCGCCGGCGCGGACGGTGCCGACGGAGACGGCGTAGGGGAGCGGGTTGCCGTCGAAGATCGGGTCGATGAGGGCGTTACGTTCGCGTTCCAGGTCGGCGAGGGCGGCGTACAGGGGGAGGAACGCCTCGATGGCGCTGTGCCCGGCCAGGCGGGTGCTGCCGTGCGCGGCCCGGCCCGGGACACGCAGTTCGAAGGTCAGCGCGCCGGCGTTCGCGACGACCACGTTTCCGCTGGTGGGTTCGGTGATGACGGCGGCTTCGGCGCGGTGGCCGCGGAGCATCGTGGCGAACGCGCCCAGGCCGCCGTCCTCTTCGCTGACCACGGTGTGCAGGGCGAACGGGCGTTCCAGCGTGACGCCGGAGGCCACCAGGGCGCGGGCCACGGCCAGGTTCGCGGCGGCGCCGGCCTTCATGTCGCAGGCGCCGCGGCCGTGGACGGCGTCGCCGGTGATGACTCCGCTCCACGGGTTCCGGTCGTGCCACTTGTCCAGGTCACCGGTGGGCACCACGTCGACGTGACCTTGCAGGGCCAGCGCGGGGACACCGGCCGGGCCGAGGACGCCGACGACGCCGTACCCCTCGGTGCGCGGGGCCTCGGTGCCGGGATGATCGGGGTGGCCGGCGAGCGCGGCCAGGTCCAGCTTCCAGGTGTCGACGTCGAAGCCCAGCTCGGTGAGGCGGGCGGCGTGCCAGTGCTGCAGCTCGGATTCGGCGTCGGTTCCGGTCACGCTCGGCACACGGATCAGCGAGACGAGGTCGTCGACCAGGGACTGCTCGTCGATGGCGTCGAGCACGCGGGATTCGGCGGTGTTCACAAGTGGTCAACGTAGCGGGGCGAGCCCGCCGAGGAAACGGCGAATGATCTGATCGGTTCTCCGCGGTCGGGCGCCGGTGCGGGCGCGGGGGCCAGGCTGGATGTCGAAGGGAGGCCTGCCGTGATCGCCACGTTGAATCTGATCACCGACCTGGTCGAGGAGGGCGAACTCGATCTCGCCCGGCTCGCGAAGGAGGCCGGCACCACCGAGTACCACCTGCGGCGGATGTTCTCGTCGCTCGCCGGGATGCCGCTGTCCGAATACGTCCGGCGGCGGCGGATGACGGTGGCCGCGGCCGACGTCATCCGTGGTCGGGATGATCTGCTCACGATCGCGGTGCGTCATGGGTACGGGTCCACCGAGGCGTTCGGCCGGGCGTTCCGTTCGGTGCACGGCAGCGGCCCGGCCGACGTGCGCCGCGACGGCGGTCCCCTTCGTTCACAACCGCAGCTCAGGTTCCGCCTGACCGTCGAAGGGAGCACTCCCATGGATACCCGCATCGCCTCACGACCCGCGTTCCGCCTGGTCGGGCACGCTGTCCGGGTCCCGCTCATCTACGAGGGCGTCAATCCGCACATCGCCGCCCACATCCAGTCGATCCCGGCCGAGGAGCACCAGCGCCTCAAAGATCTGAGCAGCGCCGACCCCGCCGGGCTCCTCGCTGTGAGTGACGGCCTCGAACAGGAGTCCCCGGAAGGGAGCGAACTGACGTACCTGCACGGCGTGGCCGTTTCCGACAGCGCCGCCGTTCCCGGCGACCTCGACGTGATGGAGCTGCCGGCCGGTCAGTGGGCGATCTTCCGGAGCAGTGGGCCCTATCCGGCGACGCTGCAGTCGACGTGGGCGGCGACCGCCACTGATTGGTTCCCGTCGAATCCGTGGCGGATGCGCCCGGGCCCGTCGATCGTGGCCGTCCTGGAGCGGTCCGACGATTTCAGCACCGCCGTGTGTGAGCTGTGGCTGCCGATCGAGCCCGCCTGACCGGCGAACCGCCGGTCGGTTACCAACTGTGACGAACCTCCTTTGTCCTGCATGGTGGCGATCTTGCTGGTTAGCCTGGGGCGGGTGAGTGACCGCCGACCGTTCCGAAGCGCAGGTGTCCTTCTCGTGTGCGGGCTGCTCGCCGCCCTCGTGGTGGCGGCGGCCTCGCTCCCCGCCGCCGCGATCGCCGGCCTGGCCGCCAAGGCCGGCGCCGAGGAGTGGGAGGAGATGCCCTCCGAGCTGGTGGCGCAGACCTCGCCCCAGGTGTCGCGGGTCTACGCCTCGGACGGCAAGACGCAGATCGCCGTCATGTACGACGAGTTCCGCAGCGACGTGCCGCTGTCCAAGGTCTCGCAGAACATGCAGGACGCCATCGTCGCGGCCGAGGACCACAAGTTCTACGAGCACCACGGCGTCGACCTCAAGGGCGTCGCCCGGGCGTTCGTGAACAACAACCAGGGCGGCGGCCGGCAGGGCGCCTCCACGCTGACCATGCAGTACGTCCGGATGGCGCTCGCCTATTCGGCGACCGATCCGCAGGAGGTCGTCGCGGCGACCCGGGACACCGCGGAACGCAAGCTGACCGAGATGAAGTACGCGATCCAGGTCGAGAAGGAGCTCTCGAAGCAGGAGATCCTGGAGCGCTACCTGAACATGGCGCCGTTCGGCAACGGCGCGTACGGCATCAACGCGGCCGCGCAGGTCTACTTCGGCAAGAAGCCGGCCGACCTCTCGGTGGCCGAGTCGGCGCTGCTGGCCGGCATGGTGAAGGCGCCGACCGCGTTCGACCCGACGACGAAGACCGGCTACCCGCAGGCCCTGGCCCGCCGCGACTACATCGTCGACAACATGGTGACCATGAAGCAGATCTCCGCCGACGAGGCCGCCAAGGCCAAGAAGGCGAAGATCCCGACGTCCACCAAGCGCCCGAGCAGCGGTTGCGTCAACGTCGCGAAGAACCAGTGGGGGTTCTTCTGCGACTACTTCTACCGGTGGTGGATGAGCCAGGCCGACTTCGGAGAGACTTCGTACGATCGGGAGCGCCTGCTCAAGAGCGGTGGATACCGGATCGTCACCACCCTGGACGTGGACGCCCAGGCGGACGCCCGCAAGGAGATCACGGCTCGCACCTCGGACTCGAACCGCAACGCGCTGATGCTGGCCGCGGTGGAGCCCGGCACCGGTGCGGTCCGCGCGCTCGCCGCCAACCGCAAATACAAGATCGACAACGGGAAGAACCCGCTCTCGTCCAACCCGGCGCTGGCGAAGCAGGGCGTGCGGGCGACGTACCCGAACACCACCAACCCGATCATCACCGGTAGCGCGGACCTCTCCGGCTACCAGGCCGGCTCGGTGTTCAAGATGTTCACGATGGTCGCGGCCCTGGAGGCCGGGATGGGCCTGGACACCACGATCAACTCGCCGGCGCGGTACAAGTCGCAGTACCGGGACAACTCCTCGTCGTCCTGCGGCGGCTACTGGTGCCCGAGCAACGCGTCGGCCGGCGAAGCCGGGAATTTCAACATGTGGACCGCGTTCGGCAAGTCGGTCAACACGTACTTCGTGCCGCTGCAGGAGCGGGTCGGGGCCGCGAACGTCGTGGACGTGGCGGAGCGGTTCGGCATCACGTTCCGCAACTCGGACGACGCTGACCTGGCGAAGAACTCGGCGAACAGCTGGGGCTCGTTCACGCTCGGCACCTCGGCGTCGACGCCGCTGGACATCGCGAACGCGTACGCCACCCTCGCGGCCGACGGCAGATACTGCGCGCCGACCCCGATCTCCTCGATCACCACCGCGGACGGCGACAAGGTCGACACCGGTCAGCCGGACTGCAGGCAGGCCACCACGCCGGCGGTCGCCCGCAAGGCTCTCGACGCGGCCCGCTGCCCGGTCGGCGACCACGCCCAGCTGGGCACCTGCGCCGGCTCGACCGCCCCGCAGGTCCGCAGCGTGGTCGGCCACCCGGTGTTCGGCAAGACCGGCACCACCGACCGGGACAAGACGGCCGCGCTGGTCGTCGGCACCCGCTCGCTGGTGGTCGCCGGTTACCTGGCGAACCCCGACTGGGCGAACCACACCGACCGCATGTCGCACGACATCGTCAACCCGGCGGTCTACCGCACACTCGCCGACTACATGGAGGGCAGAGCGGTCGAGGAGTTCCCGACGCCGTGACCGGGTACCTTTGCCCGGCGTGGGCGAACCCGCGATCTCGGTGCGGACCGGCGACCTCGACGAGGCGCGTGAGGTCTGCGGCGAGCACATGTACCCCCGCTCGATGCGCCTGCTCGAGCGGGGTGCGCGGCTGGACGCCCACTACGCGTTCCTGAAGTTGGACGCGATGACGATCGGCGACGTCCGCTACGGCACACCGGTGGCGATATCCGTCGGCGAGCTGGGCGGCTACCACGTCAACCT
This sequence comes from Actinoplanes sp. OR16, assembly GCF_004001265.1. Lineage (GTDB taxonomy): Bacteria > Actinomycetota > Actinomycetes > Mycobacteriales > Micromonosporaceae > Actinoplanes. The sequence goes on from NZ_AP019371.1 coordinate 6,407,158, forward strand.
CGCGGCGTCCGGGCACTTCTTCGCCGGTCAGGGCCGCCGTCCGCTGGAGGGCGGGCCGCGGCAGGCCGCCGTCTACCGCCCGGTGGGCCACACCGAGCTGCATTACACCAGCGCCGACTGCCGCCTCTTCGCCGTCAAGATCGATCGCTGGGCGATGGAGGCGTGTCTCCGCGACGTCCACGACGTGCCGGTCCGTGGTCCGATCCGCTTCGCCGGCCGCCTCGACGTCAGCCGCCCGCCCGGCCGCAGCTGCGCCGCCCTGATCCGCCTGCTCGGCGAGGAGGTCGGCAACCCGGACAGCATCTTCCACCGGCCGCTGGTCGCGGCGCCGCTGGAGGAGGCGCTGATGACGGCGCTGCTACTCGCGGTCGACCACCAATACGCAGATCAACTGCACGACCCTTCCCGCGTACGCTCCACGCCCCGTGGCATCACCGCGGCCGTCGACGCGATCCACGACGATCCACGCCGGGCGTACACCGTCGCGAAGCTCGCCGAGATCGCCGGCGTGACCGCGAGCCAGCTGCGCGCCGGTTTCCTGAGCCGCCACGGCCTGACCCCGATGGCCTACCTCCGCCAGATCCGCCTGCTCGCCGCCCACGCCGAACTGCGCGCCGCCGACCCGGCCCACCATTCGCTGGACGAGATCGCCCGCCGCTGGAGCTTCCCCCGCCAGGACCTCTTCGCCGCGCAGTACCGCGCCCGCTTCCACGAGGACCCGGCCACCACCCTGCGCCGCCAGTGAAGCGACCCGCCGGTGACACTGGGCGCCGGTGAAGCGATTCGTCAGCTGAAATCGAGCCCGCCGGTCCGGGTCCGCTTGAACTCGAAGAAGCCGTCGTAGTTCGCCAGCGTCCGGGTGGCGTCGAAGATCCGCGCCGCCTCCTCGCCGCGCGGGATCCGGTTGAGCACCGGCCCGAAGAACGCCGTCCCATCGATGTGTATGCTAGGCGTGCCGACCTCCGTACCCTCGTGGTGGATCTTCCGCAGCACCTCGTCGTACCGATCACTTCCGGCCACCCGCGCCAGTTCCTCCGGCATCCCGAGTTCCGCGAGCGCCTCCGCGACGACGGCGTCGAAGTCCTTGTTCCCCTGCTGGTGGATCCGTGTCCCGAGCGCCGTGTAGAGCTCTTCCAGCCGCTCCGGCCCCTGCTCCTGCAGCACCGCCGTCACCACGCGAGCCGGCCCGAGCGACCGATCGACCAGGTCCCGATACCATTCCGGCAGGTCAGCGCCCTCATTGAGCACGAACAGGCTCATCGGCCGGAAATGCAGTTCCAGATCCCGCAGCGGCCGCACCTCCAGAATCCACCGCGACGTGATCCAGGCGAACGGGCAGGCAGCGTCGAAGTAGAAGTCGACCCTCGTAGTCATGCCCGCCACGCTAAGCGCTGGAGTGGCCCTCCGAAAGATCCAATCAGTTCGCACTCGTTCAGGCCAATGTCGTACCGAGAGCCGCCGCCCGACGAGAGAGGCGTGGATCACTGGCCCGCTCTGCTGTGGGAGCGGGAACCAGTGGGAGGCTGATCACGACTGTCTCGACGACGAGAGGATGTTCCATGGGCGGCATCGACGTCTTTCCGCTTGCCCTCGGCGGCAACACCTTCGGGTGGACCAGCGACGAGGCCACGTCGCATCGGGTGCTGGACGCGTACGTCGAGGGTGGCGGCGACTTCATCGACACGGCGGACAGCTACTCGGCGTGGGTGCCGGGGAACGAGGGCGGCGAGTCCGAGACGATCATCGGTAGCTGGCTGGCGGCACGCGGCGACCGTGACCGGGTGGTGATCGGCACGAAGGTCAGCCAGCACCCGCGGTTCAAAGGGCTGAAGGCGGCGAACGTGGCAGCCGCCGTGGACGCCTCGCTGCAACGTCTCCGCACCGACCACATCGACCTCTACTGGGCGCATTTCGACGACGCGAGCACTCCGCTGGAGGAGACCGCCGCCGCGTTCGACGCGGTGGTGAAGGCGGGCAAGGCGCGCGCGATCGGCCTCTCCAACTACAGCGGCGACCGGATCCGGGAGTGGTTCGCGATCGCCCGGCGGGAGAACCTGACGCTGCCGGTGGCGTTGCAGCCGCACTACAACCTGGTGCGCCGGGGTGCTTACGAGCGGGACATCGCGCCGGTGGCGGCCGACGAGAACCTCGCGGTGGTGCCCTACTACGCGCTCGCCAGCGGTTTCCTGACCGGAAAGTACAAGTCCTCGGACGATCTCGCGCAGTCGCCGCGCGGCCGGGGCGCGAACCAGTTCCTCAACGAGGCGGGCCTCGCCGTGATCACGGCGCTGGAGGAGATCGCGGCGGCGCACGACGCCGAGGTGCCGACGGTGGCGCTGTCCTGGTTGCGCGGCCGCCCCAACATCGCCGCGCCGATCGCCTCGGCCCGCACGGTCGAGCAGCTCCCGGCCCTGCTGGCCTCGGCCACGCTCGACCTCACCGCCGACGAGCGTGCCGTCCTCGACGAGCTCTCCAGCGACGTTCCTCAATAGGCAGGCGGGTTGTGGTGCAGACGCCGCAGGGTGAGCGCCAGCTGGGTCCGGAGGAGTCCGTGCGGGTCGCGGACACTCCAGCCCAGCAGGTGCTCGGCGTGCGCCACCCGATCCTGCAACGTGGAGTGATGCAGCCGGAGCCGGCCGGCCGCGGCCCGCAGGCTGATCGTGGTGGCCACCGCGTGCAGGGTCGGCAGCAGCCACGGCGCGCCGGCCGCCGCGTGCTCGAGGACGCGCACATCAGGCACCGAACCCGGCTCCGGAACCGCGGCGAGGGCCGCCAGCGCTCCCAGAGCCGAGAAGTGCACCACCCGCTCACCCGGATCCTCATCGGTCCCGGCGGCGCTGAACCGCAGAGCGACCCGGGCAGCCCGGCACGAGACCGGAAGTTCGAGAACGGACACCGCGAGCCCCACCCCGGCCCGCTCCGGAGGCGTACCGCCCGGCCGCTGAGGGACCGCCTCGCCGCCGCCCTGGTGAGCACCGGGATCCGTGGGGGCGGCTTTCACCCGTACGCCGCCGGAGTGAAGGACCAGGACGAAAGCCGGCGCGTCAGCCGGGAGCCCGAGGTGACGCGCGGCTCGCAGGCGGGCGTCGGCCGGGGCGTCGTCGTCGACCACCAGCTCGACGAGGGCGGTCTCGTCGGCGGCCGGAGCGCGGCCCCGGGTGCGATCGAGAACGGTCCGGGCGGCGCCGGCGGCACGTTCCAGCACCATCGCGTCGACCGGGCCCGCAGCGCCGGACCGTTCCAGGCGCAGCGTCGCGGACCCGGCATCATGCGACGGCCAGCGATCGTCGGGCGCGGACGGCGACGGTGACGTGACGCCGTCCGGCAGGACCCGGATGTGCACCCGCCGGGCGGTGTCGTCGAGCCGGGCCGGGCAGCCGGCGAGCACCGCCGCGCCGCGGACGATGCTCTGCAGGCCGGCCCCGGCCTCGGCGAGACTGTCGAAGTACGCGATGACCCGCACCGCGGCGCCGGCGTCCGCGTCCAGGGCGGCGAGCCGGACGGCCAGGTCCTTCATGCCTCCACGCTATTTGCTGAAGAGGCGGTTCAGCCACCGTACCCGTGCGTCCCGTGCGTCCTGGGAGAGCGCCGCGCTCGGCACCATGCTGTCGAAGCCGTGGAACGCGCCCGGCCAGACGTGCAGTTCGGCGCGGCCGCCGGCCTGCCAGATCCGGCTCGCGTAGGCGACGTCCTCGTCCCGGAACGTCTCCGCGCTGCCGACGTCGATGAACGCGGGCGGCAGGCCGGAGAGGTCGGTGGCACGGGCCGGCGCGGCGTACGGGGATACGTCCGGCCCGCCGGCGGACTCGCCGAGGAGAGCGCCCCAGCCGGTCTCGTTCGCGGTGCGGTCCCAGATCCCGAGCCCGGCCATCTGCACGGCGGACGGGGTGTCGTTGCGGTCGTCCAGCATCGGGTAGATCAGCATCTGGCCGAGCAGCGCCGGCCCGCCGCGGTCCCGGGCCATCAGGGCCAGTGCCGCGGCCAGCCCGCCACCGGCGCTGCCACCGGCGACGATCAGCCGGTCCGGGTCGAAGCCCAGTTCGGCGGCGTGCGCGGCGGTCCAGAGCAGGCCGGCGTAGCAGTCGTTCACCGGGCCGGGGTGGGGCGTCTCCGGGGCGAGCCGGTACTCCACCGAGACCACGACGAGGCCGAACCGCTCGGCCCAGTCCAGCATCTCGGGCACGCCGGTCCGGTTGTCGCCGAGGATCATCCCGCCGCCGTGGGTGTGGTAGACGCAGCCGAGCGTCCCGGTCGCCCCGGCCGGCCGGCAGATCAGCAGCGAGATGTCCGGGTCGCCGCCGAGACCGGGTACGGTGCGCTCCTCGACCGTGAACTTCCCGCCGCGCCGCAGGTCGTCGTCGCTGACCGGGGCGAGCGCCACGCCCTGCCGCATGATCGGGATCATCTCTCGCGTGAGCGCCGGGGGGAGCTGCTCGGCGATGGCGCTCAGCGCGGCGCCGAGTTCGGGATCGAACGGCACGACGGTCATGAACGGGCCTCCTCCACGAGGTGTGATCGGTGTCACCAGGATGATCGGCAGGCCCGGAGCGATCGAGCGCCACGCGGCGGAATCTCTCCGCCAGTTGGCGGGCGGGCGGGTCACTCGCCAAGGATGAGGTGATCGGCGACGAGCGGCCGGAGACTTGCGGCGGAACAGCACCACGGCCGGAGGTCAAGAACCTGCTGCTCGCACCGAAACAGTTCGCGGATTCCACCTGGCCGATGGCCGTCTCGGCGCGTTCCGGGCCAGGCTCACCGCCGACCTGGCCTTCCGGGACGGGCGGGACGGCCGGATCGACCGGCCGGCCGGCGACCGCGGTGACCACCCGCTGACCGGCCTCGTGCTCGCCGGCCATCTGGTGGTCGACGCCGGCCGGCCTTCCAGGAGCACCCGGCGGTCGAGCAGGTGGCCACCCGGGAGGCGCCGGCAACGTGCAGCTCGAGGTGCCGCCGTGGAATCGGCTCGGGCACGGGAACGACGCGGTGGAGGTCACCCATCTCGAGGTGCGCTGGCTCCTTGCCCGCGTAATCCTCAGCATGCTTTCCTTCCGGAGCGCGGTTTCCGTTACGGGGGCGGGGGCTGGACGCGGGAAACCGGTGGGATGGTGGCGGTGGAGCAGCGAATCGTGGGTGACGGCGAGCCGGTCAGCGGCCCGGCGTTGCTGCTTCCCCTGCTGGCGGCCAAGCTCGGGCGACCACGGATGCGGCCGGGTGTGGACCGGGAACGGCTGTGCGCGGCACTGGACGCCGCGGTCGCCTCGCCGGTCACCGTGGTCTGCGCGGGCGCCGGATGGGGCAAGACGATGCTGGTCTCGGCGTGGGCGCAGTCGCGGGAGACGCCGGTGGCATGGCTCAGCCTGGACCGGCACGACAACGATCCGCAGGTGTTCTGGGCCTATGTGGTCGCGGCGCTACGCGAGTCCGGCGTCGTCCCGGCCGGCAATCCGCTGGCCGGCATGGGTGCGATCCCGGCCGACGACGGTGAGCGCGTCCGCCGGCTGGCCGACGGGCTGAGCCGGCTGCCGTCGCCCGCGGTCCTGGTCGTCGACGACTTCCACGAGATCATCGACGCCCGGGTGCTGGCCGACCTCGCCGACCTGCTGCGGCATCCGCCGGCCGGACTGCGGCTCGTCCTGATCAGCCGGTCGCAGCCGGCGCTGCCCCTGCACCGCCTGCGGGCGGCCGGGCACGTCACCGAGATCGGGGCGGCGCAGCTCGCGTTCACCGGCGACGAGACGGCCACGCTGCTCGGCGGGTACGGGCTCGCCCGTAGCACCGGCGAGGTCGCCGAGCTGCTGGCCCGCACCGAGGGGTGGGCGGTCGGCCTGCACCTCAGCGCCGGTTTCCTCTCCGCGGGCGGGGACGAGCGGTCGGTGGCCGATTTCGCCGGCGACTCCCGGGGCGTGCTCGAATACATGATCCAGGAGGTGCTCTCCGGGCGATCCCGGCGGCAGCGGCGCTTCCTGCTGCAGACCAGCATCTGCGAGCGGGTCTGCGCCGGGCTGGCCGACGCGATCACCGCCGACCACGACGGCCAGCGCACCCTGGAGCGGCTGGAGCACGACAACGACTTCGTGGCCCGGCTCGGCGAGCGGCCGCTGTGGTTCCGCTACCATCCGCTGTTCCGGGAGGCGCTCGGCCACAACCTGCTGCGCGAGACCCCGGCGACCATCTCCGAGCTGCACCGCCGCGCCGCCCGCTGGCATGCCGGCAACAATTCCGTGCTGGAGGCCTTGGAGCACGCGATCGCGGCCCGCGACTGGCCGTACGTCGGCCGCGTCGTCACCGGCCAGGCCGGGCTGCTCGTCCTCTCCGCCCACCGCGGGCAGCTGGTCCGGATCCTCGAACAGGTGCCGCCGGAGCAGCTGACCACCACCCCGGAGCTGATGGTCTGCGGCGCTGTGCTGATCTTCCACGCCGGCGACTACGACGCGATCCCGGCACGGCTCAGCTACGCCCGTGAGCAGCTGCGCCGCAGGCCGGAGAGCGACACCCGGCGTCCGGCCGAGGTCATGATGCTGACCCTGCAGCTGGCGGCGGACCGGTCGGCCGGTGACATGCCGGCCATCGTCGAGGGCTGCGACGACCTGCTGCAGCTGATCACCGAGGACGCCGGGACGGACGCCGCCGTGGTGGCGCGGTACCGGGCGATCGCCCTGAACAACCGTGGCCTGGCCCGGCTCTGGCTCGGCGACGTCGGCGGGGCGAGCCGGGACCTGTGGGCGGCGATCGGGGCGGCCCGGGCGGCGGGACTGGAACTGGTGGAGATCAACGCGGCCGGGCACCTCGCTCTGCTGCAGGTGTGGCACGGGTCGGTCCGGGAGGCGGGCCGGCTCGCCGCGGACGCCCGGGAGACCGCCGCCCGCCGGGGCTGGCAGAACACCGTGCAGGCGGTGGCCGCGCACCTGGCCGGCGCCCTCGTCCACCTGGAACGGAACGAGCTCGGCGCGGCGGAGGAGGCGGCGGCAGACGGCGCCCTGGCGTACCACACCGATCCGGAGATCGCCCAGCAGATCGTGCTGTCCGGCGTGCAGGCCCGGCTGGCGGTCGCCGCCGGGGACGCCGCGAAGGCGCGCTTCCTGCTCGAAGCGGCCCGCTCCGACCGGGGCGGCCGAGTCCGGCTGCCGCACCTCGACGACTGGTTGTCCGAGGTGGAGGCGGAGGCCGGCGGGCCCGGTGGCGGTGACGGCTTCCGGACCCGGGTGGTGCGGGCCGGCGCCGCGCTCGCCTCGCGTGACCTGCGGCTGGCCGAGGACCTGCTGGCGACCGAGCCGCGCGGGATCCTCCCGGTCGTCACCGAGGTCGAGGCCCGGGTCGTCGGGGCGTTGGTGGCGGACGCCCGGGGCCAGGCGAGCCGGGCCGCGGAGCTGCTGACCGCGGCGGTGTCGCTGGCCGAGCGGGAGGGTGTCAGGCGGCCGTTCGTGACCTACGCCGGCGGCCGCCTCGGGGAGCTGCTGCACCGGCTCCGGCTGTCGAACAGCGATGTCACCGCCTTCCTCGACCAGGTCGACGCCGGCATCCGGGCGACCGGCAAGGCGGCCCGGTCGCTCGGGCTGAGTGAGCGCGAAGCCGACGTGCTGCGCTGCCTGCCGACGATGATGACGGCCGCGGAGATCGGCGCGGAGCTGAGCATCTCGGTCAACACGGTGAAGGCGCACATGCGGGCGATCTATCGCAAGCTCGGTGTGGCCCGGCGCGGCGAGGCCGTGGTGCTGGCGCGCGAGAACGGGCTGATCTGACGTTCATCCGACCAGCCACGGCGCCGTCGTGGACTCGCGGATCACCAGGTGGCAGGGGTGGCGCTGCACCCCGTGCGACGGGTGGCCGCCGATCGCCGCGAACAGGTGGCGGACCGCGGTGGCGCCGAGCTGTTCCAGGTTCAGGTCGACGGTGGTGAGCGGCGGCCGGCAGTCGGCGGCGAACTCGGTCCAGTTGTCGAATCCGACCACTGCCACGTCGTCGGGCACCCGCCGGCCCCGCTCGTGCAGGGTCTGCGCCACCCCGGCGGCGATCTGGTCGTTGCCGCAGAACACGGCGTCCGTGTCCGGCATCGCGGACAGCAGTTCATACGCTGCTTCACGGCCCCAGCGCTGCGACCATTCGCCGTACCGGGGCCGCCCTCCCGCCGGACGCAGACCGTGCCCCGCCAGGACCTCGACCACGCCGGCCGCTCGGGAGCGCGCGGCGCGGTAGGACGACGGGCCCGTGATGTGCGCGATCCGCCGGCGTCCGAGAGTGATCAGATGCTCGGCGGCCAGCCGGGCGCCGCCCTCGTCGTCGGCGAGCACCGAGACGTCGCCGGGATGATCGGACTCGCCGTAGGCGTAGACCACCGGCACCGGGAGATCGCGGGGGAGTGCCGGCCGCAGGTCGTTGTCGTCGCCGAGCACGATGAAGCCCTCGACGTGCCGGGCCAGCGCCGCCAGGTAGTGCCGCTGCCGCCGGGGGTCGCCGCCCGGGTCGCAGAGCAGCACCGGGATCGGGTCGGCGATCGCCGCCTCGGCGCCGATCAGGATCGGCATCGCGAACCGGCCGCCGCGCTCGTCGGTGAGCAGCCCGATCGACTTGACCCGGCCGTACGGATGGAAGGACAGCTCTGCCGCGGCGCGCAGCACCCGCTCCCGGGTGGCGGCCGCGACCTGGTCCCGGGCGTTGAGCGCCTTGGATGCCGTGGCGACCGAAACGCCTGCCAGGCGTGCCACATCCGCGAGAGTGACCGCCTGCGAACGCGTGCGACCCATAGCCGCTCCCAGCAGCTCGACCGTTGACAGGAATCTATTCGTAACATGATGAGCACCTTGCCGAAAACCTTTTCGTAGGGCAGCGTCACCGGCAGGCGAAAGCACCACCGGGGCGAAGGTACGGAGCCCGCCTGACGATCTCGCACGTCCGGGAACGGGCGGCGAAATCCCATCCAAGACATCGACGTCCGTCGATCAAGGAGGTTCCGTGAGAATCCGGATCCTGATCGCCGCCGTGCTGGCGATCATCATGTTCCCCGCCGCTGCCGCCCAGGCCGCCCCGGCCACCTGGAGCCCGCCGGCCCCCCTGGTGACACCGCTCAACCAGGTCTGGCAGCACCAGGAGCAGACGTACGGCAACCTGTACGGCTTCCGCAACTACGGCTGGGACCAGGTCATGGCCAACCGTGGCTACATCAACTACTGCGTCCGCTGGGACTCGTCGGCGACGGTGACCGCCGCCCAGCGCGACCAGATCCACGCCACCCTGGCCCGGCAGCACAAGAAGTGGATGGACGAACTGGCCGGGCACAACGCCTGGCCGTACGGCGACGTCCCGGTCCGGGGCGTCGGCTGGGCCGTGCGCAACCGCTCCCAGTTGCAGTGGAGCGACACGTCGGTGGACGTCTACGTCAACGACATCCGGGAGAACGCGCCGCAGTGCTCGGTGCCGTGCGGCCGGTTCTTCAACCAGAACGGGCAGTACCCAAACTGTCCCGGCGGCTACGCCCGGCACTACGACCAGTCACTGTGGCTCACCGACGGCTTCGGTGGCGGCGCCGGCGGCGACTGGGGACAGCGGGTCGGCCGCGAGTACTACATGAACAACATCAACGCCGCGAACCTGCACATCCTGCTGCACGAGATCGGCCATACCTGGGGTCTCGACGACTTCTACGACTGGACCCCGACCGGGGTGGGCGGCTTCCTCATGAAGGCCGGCAGCGCCACCTCGATCACCGAGTTCGACGCGTGGATGTTCCGCGACTGGTGGCGCCACCTGAAGAGCCGGTACGGCTACTAGCGATCACGGGCGCCGGCGCGAGCCGGCGCCCGCACCACCGGGCGGAGCGGCCGCGGAGTGCTGCTCAGCGGCGGGAACGCGTACATGTCCGCCTCCGAAATGTCCCTATCGCACTCCACTGGTAGTTGGAAGGAGCGCCATGTCGGTCCGACGATGGCTGGCGGTCACATGCGGGGTGATCACGGCAGCGGCCGTGTCCGCCGTGCCCGTCCACGCCGCCAACCCCATCATCACCAGCATCTACACGGCCGACCCGGCCCCTCTCGTGGTCGGCGACACCATGTACGTCTACGCCGGACGTGACGAAGCGCCGGCCGGCACCGGCAACTTCGTCATGCGTGAATGGCACGTCCTGTCGTCCACCGACGCGAACACCTGGACCGACAACGGCGCGAAGGCGAACATCTCCACCTTCCCGTGGGCCGGCGCCGACGCGTGGGCCAGTGAAGTCGAGCCGCGTAACGGCAAGTACTACTGGTACACCTCGGTCAACGGCAACGGCGCGGGCTGGATGAACATCGGCGTCGCGGTCGGCAACTCGCCGCTCGGCCCGTTCACCGACGCCAAGGGCGGCCCGCTGATCAGCGACAGCACACCGAACTCGTCAGGGCTCAACATCGACCCGACGGTCTTCGTCGACGACGACGGCCAGGCCTACATGTACTGGGGTGGCTACTGGGCGCCGCGCGCCGTCAAGCTCGCCGCCAACATGATCGACACGGTCGGCTCGGTCGTCACGCCGCAGGGACTCACCAACTACTGGGAGGCCCCGTGGATGTTCAAGCGCAACGGCCTCTACTACCTGATGTACGCGGCGAACGACACGAACGGCTGCGTCACCAGCTCCAGCTTCGCCTGCCAGCGGTACGCCACCGCGACCAATCCGCTCGGGCCGTGGACGGAACGCGGCATCGTGCTCGGCCAGGTGTCGTCCACGACGAACCACGCCGGGATCGCCGAGCTGAACGGCCAGAACTACCTCGTCTACCACACCGCCGACGCGCCCGGTGGTGGCAACTTCCGCAGGTCCGTGGCGGTCGACAAGCTGTACTTCAACGCCGACGGGACGATCCAGCGCGTCATCCCGACGACCGGTGGCGGTGCTGTCAACCTCGCGACCAGCGCCACCGCGTCCACCTCCTATGTGTCGTCCTGGGAGAGTCTCGCGGCAATCAACAACGGTGGTGTACCCGTCAACTCGCAGGACCGGTCCAGCCTCGCCTACGGCAACTGGCCACAGCAGGGAACACAGTGGATCGAATATCAGTGGCCGGCAGCACGGAACATCAACAAGTCGTCGGTCTACTGGTTCGATGACAATCAGGGCATCGACGTGCCGGCAACATGCCAGCTGCAGTATTGGAACGGCAGTCAATACGTCAACATTGCACTCCAGTCAATATGTGGCGTCGCGGGCAATGTTGACAACGTATTGACGTTCAACACGATCAGCACGACGCGGCTGCGCCTCACCATGACGTCACGAAGCGGCTACTCCACCGGTGTGCTCGAGTGGAAGGCGTTCCAGGCATGAGAAGACGTCACATCATCGTCGCCGCCGTCCTGGTCGCCACGGGCCTGACCGTCCCGGCATCACCCGCCCTCGCCGCCCAGACCATCGGCTATCCCGCGTTCACGAACGCCGGCTCGATCCCGGCGCCGCCGGTCGGCTACACGACCGGCAACACCATGAAGGCCATCTACGACGCCGAGTCGTCCGGCACCGACTTCTGGATGGACCGGCTGCTGGCCCGCACCGGCAACGACCCGGCCGGCACCTGGCTGATGACCCGCGGGCGCGCCGCGTTCATGTACACCCACAACCCCGCGGTGATCGGCTTCGGTGGCAACGCTGCGTACTGGGACAACATCAGCAGTCAGAACGCCTACGCCGTCACGGCCTCGACCGGGACCTTCACCGAGCAGGTCGCGCAGCGCCGGCAGACGCCGAGCCACTGGAAGAGCGTGCACACGAACGGCGCGGTCCGGCTCGACGTCACGAAGTTCATCACGAACAACAACGTGCTGGTCACCACCATCGCGGTGGTGAACACCGGCAGCGCCTCGACCACGCTGACGCTGAACGCGACCTCGCCGTACGCCACCACCGTGAGCGGCACCGAGCTGACCGGCACCCGGGCGGTGAAGAACAACCTGACGACGCTCTACCCGCGGTTCTCCGGTGACGGGTTCACCGCGGCGAGCGGCGCGCTCAGCCGCTCGGTGACGGTCGCGGCCGGGGCGACGACCACCGTGAAGGTGCAGCTCGGCTTCGTGGCGAACGAGATCCCGCAGTCGCGGACCGAGTACGACGCCAACCGCACCCGGACGCCGGCCGACGCGTTCGCGACGCACGTGCGCGAGTACAACAAGTGGTGGGCCGACAACGTCCCCTACATCGACGTGCCGGACGCCGCGATCAAGAAGAACATCTACTACCGCTGGTGGCTGATGCGGTTCAACCACCTCGACGCGGACATCCCGGGGCAGGACTTCCAGTTCCCGCAGTCGATCGAGGGCGTGACCGGCTACAACAACGCGATCGCGCTGACCCAGCCGATGCACATCGACGACCTGAAGTACCTGCGCAACGCGGAATACTCCTACGGGCCGTACTTCGCGGTCGGCCAGTATTCGGCGAACGGCCGGTTCATGGACAACCCGGGTGACCCGGAGAACTGGTCGAACTCGTACACCCAGTACATCGCCGAGGCGGCCTGGCGTGCCTACCAGATCCATGGTGGACAGCCGGCCATGCTCACCAACTTCGCCCGGTACGCCGAGGGCGACGCGAAGGGGCAGCTCGCCACGTACGACACCAACGACAACGGCGTGATCGAGTACAACTGGGGCGCGATGACCGGCAACGACGCCGACGCCGTCTCGTTCCACTGGCGCGACGGCAATCTCGACCGCGCCGAGACCGCATACGTCTGGAGCGCCGCGAACGCAGCGCGGGACGCGTACACGCTGATGGGCAACACGGCCAAGGCCACCGAGATGCAGACGCTCGCCGACCGGATCCGCACCGGCGTGATCAACACGCTGTGGAATCCCTCGCGTCGGCTGCTGGAACACAAGCACGTGCCGACGAACGAGTTCGTGCCCTGGAAAGAGATCAACAACTATTATCCGTACGCCGTGGGCCTGATGCCGAACACCGCCCAGTACCGCGAGGCGTTGCGTCTGTTCGCGGAGCCGGCGCAGTACCCGATCTTCCCGTTCTACACCGCGAATCAGGTCGACAAGGCGGCTGCCGCGGCGGCCGGCAACCCGGGCAGCAACAACTTCTCGACGATCAACTCGACGGTGCAGTTCCGGCTCTACTCATCGGCGCTGCGCAACTACGCGAACTCGTGGATGAGCGCCGAGGACTACAAGAAGCTGCTCTACTGGAACGCCTGGGCGCAGTACGTCGACGGCAACACCAACTGGCCCGACGCGAACGAGTTCTGGGCCGACTGGAACGGCAGCGCCATCACGTACCGGTCCTGGATCCACCACAACATCCTCGGCAGCAGCAACTGGACGATCATCGAGGACGTGGCGGGGCTGCGGCCGCGCAACGACACCCAGATCGAGCTGTCGCCGATCAACATCGGGTGGTCGCACTTCGCGGTGAACAACCTGCGGTACCGCAACGCCGACCTGTCGATCGTCTGGGACGACCCGGCGGACGGCGTGACCCGGTACTCCGGGGTGCCGCAGGGCTACTCGATCTACCTGAACGGCACGCGGGTGGCGACGCTGAACCAGCTCGTGCCGTTCACGTACAACCCGGCGACCGGAGCGGTCACCACCGGCGGGACCGTGGCGTACAGCGCCGCCTTCTCCGGATTGCAGGCGGCGCCGGCCGTGGTGCAGAACAGTGCCCGGATGACCGACATCCTGGCCAAGGCCGGCGTCTCCTCGTCCACCAACCTGGCGTCGGGCGCGACCGGCTCGGCGTCCTACACCACCTCGGGCACGACCGTGGCCGGCGCGATCGACGGGCTGCCCACGAACGCGCCGCTGTGGGGCTCGTACGGCAGCACCAACGCCACCGACTGGTACGAGGTGAACCTCGGCTCGGCCACGACCGTCGACGAGGCGGCGATCTACTTCCGCAACGACCGGGCCGGCAACCGGTACCGGCCGCCGTCGGCCTACACGGTGCAGTATTGGAACGGCTCGGCGTGGGTGGCGGTGTCCTCCCCGGTGAAGTCGCCGGCCGCACCGCAGTCCAACTACAACAAGGTGAACTTCACCGCCGTCAGCACGTCCCGGCTGCGGATCGTGTTCACCCAGCCGAGCGGCACGGCGAAGACCGGGCTGACCGAGCTGAAGCTCTACCACAGCGGGGTCGTGGTGCCGCCGTCGTCGAATCTGGCATTGCCGGCCACCCCGAGCGCCTCCTACACCTCGGCGTGGGAGAGCGTCGCGGCACTGAACGACGGCATCGACCCGCCGTCCTCGAACGACACGGTGAACCCGCGGTGGGGCACCTGGCCGAACACCGGTCAGCAGTGGGCCGAGCTGACCTGGCCGTCCGCGGTGTCACTGAGGTCGGCGCAGGTCTACTTCTTCGACGACGGCCAGGGCATCGATCTGCCGGCGTCGTGGAAGCTGCAGTACTGGAACGGCAGCGCCTATGTGGACGTGCCGTCGCCGTCGGCCTACACGGTGGCCGCGAACCAGTACAACGCGGTCACCTTCGGGCAGATCAGCACGACCCGGCTGCGGGTCGCCCTGACGAGTGGCACCGCGTCGGTCGGCCTGCTGGAGGTGAAGGCCTTCGCCTAGAGGTGACGTCCGGGGACGCTGGTCGCCGGAACCACCACGATCGTGCCTACCGGTGCCGGACTCGGAGCGGGTGCGCCGGCACCGGAGGCGGCTTCCACGAGTGGTCGTCGCGGGGTGGGCCGCGCTGCCGAGAGCAGCGCGGCCGGTCGTACAAGGAAGGAAGAGGGGTCAGGCGGGAGAATTCGTCATCGCCAGGTGGCCGTCCGTCGCTGTCACATAGACGGTGTCGCCTGCGGAGATGTCGCCGGCCAGCAGCTGGGAGGCTAGTTCGTCGTCGAGGAGGCGCTGGATCGTGCGGCGGAGCGGGCGGGCGCCGAACTGGGGCTGGTGACCGATTCCGGCGAGCAGGTCGATCGCCTCGTCGGTGAATTCCAGGTCGACGTGCTGGGCGTGGAGGCGGGCGCGGCTCTGCTCGACCAGAAGCAGCGTGATCTGGCGGAGCTGGGTGCGGTCGAGGCCGTGGAAAAGGATGATGTCGTCGATCCGGTTGAGGAATTCGGGGCGGAAGCTCTGACCGAGAAGGGTCATCAGCTCCTCGCGCAGGTCCTCGATGGACAGGCCTCGGGTGGTCGCGTTGAGGATCCGGTCGGCGCCCAGGTTGCTCGTCATGATCACGACGGTGGTGGCGAAGCTGACCGTGCGTCCCTGGCCGTCGGTGAGCCGGCCGTCGTCCAGGAGCTGCAGCAACGTGTTGAAGACGTCCGGGTGGGCCTTCTCGATCTCGTCGAGGAGCAGCACGCTGTACGGCTTGCGACGCACCGCTTCGGTCAGCTGACCGGCCTCCTCGTAGCCGACGTAGCCGGGCGGCGCGCCGACCAGGCGGGAGACCGTGTGCCGCTCCTGGAACTCGCTCATGTCGAAACGGATCATTCGATCCTGGTCGCCGAAGAGCGCCTCGGCGAGCGCGCGGGCCAGTTCGGTCTTTCCGACGCCGGTCGGGCCGAGGAAGAGGAACGAGCCGTCCGGCCGGCCCGGATCGGACATCCCGGCTCGCGCCCGCCGGACCGCCCGGGCCACCGCGCCGACCGCCTCGTCCTGGCCGATGACCCGCTCGTGCAGGTGCGCCTCCAGCTGGAGCAGGCGATCCTTCTCCTCCTGGGAGACCCGCGAGACCGGGATGCCGGTACGGCGGGCGACCACTTCGGCGATGTCGATTCCGGTCACCTCCGGCACGATGCCGGCCTTCTCGTCCTGCGCCTGGGCCAGCTCGTTCTCGGCGATCTCCAGCGCGGCCTTGATCCGCTGCGCGCGGTCGTAGTCCTCGGCGGCGACGGCGCTGTCCCGGTCACGCCGCAGCTGTTCGATGCGCTGCGCCTCCGGCGCCGGCATGTGGGCCCGCAGCCGCACCCGTGCCCCGGCCTGGTCGATCAGGTCGATGGCCTTGTCCGGAAGGAATCGTGCCGTGATGTACCGGTCGGACAGCTCGGCCGCCGCGACCAGCGCCTCCTCGGTGATCCGGACCTGGTGGTGCGCCTCGTAGCGGTCCCGCAGTCCGCGAAGGATCGCCACGGTCTCCTCGACGTCCGGCTCGGAGACGAGGATCGGCTGGAAGCGGCGTTCCAGGGCCGGGTCCTTCTCGATGCCGGTGCGGTACTCGCCGACGGTGGTGGCGCCGACGACGTTCAGGTCGCCGCGGGACAGTGCCGGCTTGAGGATGTTCCCGGCGTCCAGCGACGAGTCGCCGCCCGCGCCCGCACCGGTGATCGTGTGCAGCTCATCGACGAAGAGGATCACGTCGCTCTTCGCGACCTCGGCGATCACCGTCGTGAGCCGCTCCTCGAAGTCGCCGCGGTAGCGGGCGCCGGCCACCATCCCGGCCAGGTCCAGCGCCACCAGCCGCTTCCCGGCGAGGGTCCGCGGCACGTCACCGGCGACGATGCGCTGGGCGATGCCTTCGACGATGGCGGTCTTTCCCACGCCGGGGTCCCCGATCAGGACGGGATTGTTCTTCGTACGCCGGGACAGCACCTCGATGGTCTGCTCCACCTCCTCGGCCCTCCCCACCACCGGGTCCAGCCGGCCGTTGCGGGCTTCCTCGGTGAGATCCCGGCCGTACTCGTCGAGGGCCGGCGTCGTGCTCGGCCGCTGCGGCGCCCGGCTCACCGGCAGCGCGTCCCGGTCCGGCCCGGCCAGCCGGCGCAGGATCTGCCCGGCCGGCGTCTCCGGGTTCGCCGCCAGCCCGAGCAGCAGGTGCTCCGGACCGATGTAGGTCGACCCCGCCTCCCGGGCCTGCCGGTGCGCGTCGAGCAGCGCCCGTTTCGCCGCCGGCGTCAGCGACGGCGCCTGCCCGCTCGCTGCCGAACCGTTCCTCACCCGCGTCACCAGCCGATCCGGGTCGACGCCGAGCCGGTGCAGCAACTGCCTGCTCGCCGGTAGCTGCGCCGCCGCCGAAAGCAGGTGCTCGGTGCTCAGATCCGGATCGCCGGCTTTGGCGGCCAGCTCGGCGGCGTGCTCGATCACGTCCCGCGCGTCACTCGTCAGCAGCCGCGTCAAATCCACCCGCTGAACCGGCCGCTCCGCCCCGAAGAACCGGCGGAAGGCGTCGTCGAAGGGTCCGGCGCCCAGTGCAGACATCGACATGGTGTTCCCTTTCGGTGGTTCCAGCCTCTCGAACTCCGAGGCTGCCCCGGCGACCACACACCGCCATCCGCCGGATGACTGCTGTCGGCAGCGTCACGACAGCAGGCGGATCAGCCACTCGACGAGCGCGCGGAGGACGCCGGAACAGGCTCCGGCCACTGCGGCGGCGCACCGACGGGCTGCTGGAGACGCTCGGGGACCACGCCGGCGCCGATCGGGTGCGCCGGTTCGGGCTGGCGGACGACGGGTCGCCGGCGGAGGACTGGATCAGCCGCTGATGAGGGTGGCGATGCGGGCCGCGTCGCCCCAGGAGAGGGTGACGCCTGCGCCTCCGTGGCCGTAGCAGGCGTAGACCGGCCGGTCGTGACCCTGCACCGCCTCGACGCGCACCGACGAGCGGGCCGGGCGCAGGCCCACGGCTCGGGAGAGGATCGGCTGGTTCTCCAGTTCCGGGACGAGGGCGCGGACGCGGCGCAGGATGGCGGCCTCGGTGTCCGGGTCCGGGGTCTCGTCCCAGGAGCCGGTGTCGCCGGTGCCGCCGCAGACCACGTCGTCGCGGCGGGGGACCACGTAGGTGAGGCCGTCCGGGTTGTCGTCGTCGGTGAGCCAGTCGGTGAGGCCCGGGTTGGCGAGGCGCACGACCTGGCCGCGGATCGGGTACACCTCGTCGTCGCCGAGCAGCTGCGCCGACCTGATCCCGGCGGCCACGACGATGGCGTCATCATCGATCTCAGCGAGCGATTCGACATCATAAATCCGGATTTGTACGTCGAGAGCCCGCACCGAAGCCGTCAACCACGACAAGTACACGCCCGTCTCGATCAACGGCACGGTGCAGCGCACGCCCGCTTCCGTCACCACATGATCGGGCACGGCCCGCGTCCAGGACAGATCCGCGTCGGGCCGGCGCACGTGAACCATCCCCGCCCGCATGTGCACGCCGGTGGCCGGATCCGCGGCCAGTTCCCGGAACCGCCGATAGGCGACGGCCGACGAATCGACGACGGCCGGTGACCGTTTCACATCGTGCGGGAACCAGATCGCCGCGGCTACCGACGACACGCTCTCGGCGGCCGGCCGTGCCGCCAGGATCCGCACCCGATGACCGGCGGAGGCCAGCTCATGGGCCACGCTCAGCCCGACGACACCGGCGCCGACGACAGTCACTCCGCTCATGCCGGCAAGACTAGGCCTTCCGTCTTCAGGCTCCGATCATGAGCGGCGGCAGGAGAGAGGATCTACGGCACGACGACCGCCGCGGCGGTCAGCTCGCTGATCGGCGGGCGTGCGCCTCGGCGAGGATGAGGTAGCAGGCGGCCGTCCACGTGTAGGCGCGGTCGCGCAGGCCCCGGCCGGTGACCGCGTCGAAGTTCTCGGCGAACCCGGACCGCTCGCACAACGCCCGGAAACGCGCGCTCACCTCGTCGGCGAGGGCGGTCTCCCCGGCCCGGCGCAGGCCGTCCTCGATCAACACGGTGGACGGCGCCCAGATCGGGCCGCGCCAGTAGCCGTCGGCCACGTAGTGCGGCGAGGCGACCGGTTCGGTGGCGAGCCCCTGGTCGGTGAGGTGCTCACGCAGCCCGGCGACGAGGTGGTCGCGCACCTCGGGCGGGAGCGTGTCGCCGAGCACCATCGGCATGAGCGCGAGAAGGCTGCTACTGGCCGAGGAAGGGGAGCCGGGTCGCAGGGCCACGAAGCGGCCGCCGTCCCACAGCCGGGCGAACAGGTTCTTCTCCAGTTCGGCGGCGGCCGTCTCCCAGTCGTGGTCGAGGCCCAGCTCGGCCGCGAGGACGGACAGTTCCCGCAGGTGCAGGACGAGGAACGCGGCGAGGTCGGCGGTCTGCAGCAGCCGGCCCGCGTCGAACGTGGTGGCGTTGTCCCAGCCGCTGTCGTTGCCGTGCTGGTAGTACGGCAGCGCGTCACCGGGAACCCGCCGGTGGTCGAGCCAGAACCGGGCCTGGGCGGCCATCCGGTCGTACGCCTCGGTGAGCCGGCCGGCGGGCAGCGGGCCGAGGCGTCGGCGCAGCAGCCCGAACGCCCAGCCGTGGATCGGCGGTTTCACGAAGTTGTAGAGGACCTCGGAGTGCGTCACCGAGTCGGGTAGCGCACCGGCCGGGTCCTGGTGGTCGAAGGGGAGCAGGAACTGGTCCCAGGCCAGCGCCGGCTCACCGGCGGCCAGCGCGATCGCGTTGAAGCAGTGATCCCAGCTCCACACCTTGTCCATCCAGTGCTTGGACATGAGGACGGCGGGCCGGGTGACGAAACCGCCCGGGGAGACGGTGGCCGACCAGATGACGTACGCCGCGAGCTCGGCGGCCGGCGTCTGCCCGCCGCGCCACGGTGCGACCGCGTCGACGAAGGAATCGAACGCGTCCCGTGCCGCCGACACCACCTCGGCGAACGGAACCGGGGAGGAGAACGGCGCCCGCGCCGCCGCGTACTCCTCGATGGCGATCTCCCAGGCCGGCCCGCCCGGCAGGTCGACGTGCCGATCCCCGGAGCCGAGCAGTTCGAGACCCCGGGCGACGGGGGAGCCGGTGAGCACGGTCAGCCGATATCGCCGGCCGGTCTCGTAGGAGGTGAAGACGAACGATCCGTCCGCCGGGTCCCGGTAGAGGTAGGTGCCACTGAACGGCGTGAGCGTCGACGCCGCGGCGGCCACCCGGATCCCCAGGCCGTCGCCGCGCAGCCGGATCGTGTCGGCGCTCTGGTAGACGAGATCGATCCGCCCGCCCGCCGCCTGCCAGGAGAGCACGGCCGGTGTCACGGTCACCCTCGCGTCGGCGACCACGAACCGCAGGACCGGATGCATGCCGGTCTGGTGGGAGACGAGATGCAGATCGTCGGCGTGAACGTTCTCGGCGATCACCGGAGAGATGCCGAACCACGACCCGCGACGGCTGAACGGAATGTCTCGGATATCGAATTCGGTCATCTTCCCGGCCTTTCTCGTGGCGCCGGGCTCGCACCCGGCGCCACCATGTTCTCAGGCCTTGCAGCCGTTCTTCTTCTGCCATGCCTTCACCGCGGCGACCGGGCTCTTCTTGCCGCCCTTGCGCCACGACGTGAGGTACTTCGCGGGCCAGATGACGCCCCGGCGGACCTTCCAGTCGCCGGCCTTCTTGCACGGCGGCGAGATGCCGTAGTGCACGTGGCAGACGCCGCTCGCGTTGCCGGTCTTGCCGACCGTGCCGAGCTTCTGGCCGGCCTTGACCTTGACGCCCTTCTTGATGCCCTTCGTGACGCTGCTCAGGTGCGAACCGTAGTAGCGGACGCCGTCGTCACCCTTGATGGAGACGAACTTGCCGCCGTTGTACGGGCCGTCCTTCATGCCCTTCTTGTACTTGTCGACCCGGCTCACCTCGAGCACGACGCCGCTGGTGGTGGCCACGAACGGCTTGCCGCAGGCGGCGAAGATGTCGGTGGCCGGGTACCCGGCGTGGGTCTTGTGAAACGAGACGTTCTTGGCCTTGACCGGGAAGACGTACTTGACCGTCTTCGCAGCCGAGACCGAAGAAGCCGTGACCTTGGCGGGAGCCGCCACCGCTTCACCGGCGCCGCCGGTGAGCGTGACGGCGACGACCGCCACCCCGATGAGGCACTTCTTGAATCGCATCGCGTCACCCTAGTGGTAAGACCAAACCTTCAGCTTTCCCACAGCGGCCAGGCGTTGACATCCGTGTGAAAGGCGACCGGGCGGGTACCCACTTGACCACGATCGACTACTGGAGGGAGCTGGGTGATATGACGTCATCCCCATCCACACGGACTCCAACCAGCACGCGGCAACCGCTCGCCGAAGCGGTCGTCGCGCTCGCCGGGACGCCGGACGACATGCCGGACCTCGACACCCGCCTGAAGCGGATCGCCGAGCTGGCCGCCGACCGGATCGGCGGGGTCGACTACGCGGCGATCCGCGCCCGGCCGGACGACGGGAGCTGTGTCGTCGCGGTCGGCGAAGCCCTGGAGGGTCTCGGTACGACGGCGATCAGCTGGCCGGGCTTCCGGGACGAGGCGGCCGGGATGGGCCTGGCGGTGGTCTCCGTGCCGCTGACCACCGGCAGTGGCGCCCGGGTGGCGACCCTCGACCTGTACGGCAGCGACCCTGCCGCGATCACCGCCCTCGGCGAGGGGATCAGCGCCGCGTTCGACCCCGACCTGCCGCTCGCCGAGAACCTGGACGCCGGTGGCGAGGAGTTGGTGAACGGGCTCGCCGAGGCGGTGTGCGTGCGCGAGACGCTCCAGCTCGCGCTGACGCTGATGGAGGGAGACGGTGAGGCGTACCCGCGGTTGCGCCTGGCCGCCGCCGACCAGGGGGTGTCCCTGCTGACGGCGGCGACCAGGGTCATCGCGCGCTGAGAGCGTCCTCGGGAGCGAGATCCTCCGACGACGACGACGACGCCGGGACCGCCGGGACCTCCGGAGCCGCCGGCAGCGTGAACCACACCGAGGCGCCCGGTGAGGCGTCGAGGTCGAGCCAGATCCGCCCGCCGTGGTACTCGATGATCTTCTTGACGACGGCGAGGCCGATGCCGGTGCCCTCGTAGGCGTCACGCGGGTGCAGCCGCTGGAAGATGACGAACACCTTGTCGGCGTACTCGGCCTCGATCCCGATGCCGTTGTCCCGCACATTGATCTTCCACTGGTCGCCGTCCCGCTCGGCCGAGACGTGCACCTCGGGCGGCACGTCGGGGCGGCGGAACTTCAGCGAGTTGCCGATCAGGTTGACGAAGACCGCGGTCAGGATCGGCTCCTCGCCGTTCACCTCGGGGAGCGGGTCCGCGGTGATCCGGGCGTCGTCCCCGGTACGCGAGGCGAGCTGTGAGGTCGCCTCGGTCAGCACCCGGTTCAGGTCGACGGTCCGGAAACCCGTGGTGAGCCGGCCGATGCGGGAGAACGCCAGCAGATCGTTGATGAGCCGTTGCATGCGCTGGGCGCCGTCGGTGGCGAACGCGATGTACTGGTCGGCGCGGGCGTCGAGCTGCCCGGCGTACCGGCGTTGCAGCAGCTGGCAGAAGCTGGCCACCTTGCGCAGCGGCTCCTGCAGGTCGTGCGAGGCGACGTAGGCGAACTGCTCGAGATCCCGGTTGGACCGGGTCAGCTCGGCGGCCTTGAGCTCCAGCTCCTCCTTGGCGGCCTCCACCTGGCGGCGGGCCTCGCTGACCTCGCTCAGCTCCGCGGCGATCTGCCGCCGCATGCCGTCCACGTCGTCGGCGAGACCGCGCAGCTCCGGCGAGCCGCCACTGGAGATCCGCCGCTCGTAGTCGCCCGCCGCGACCTGCCGCACCTGCGTCGCGAGGGTCGTCACCGGCCGGCTGACCAGGCGGTCCAGGAGCAGCAGCATCGCCGCGCCCACCACGATCACCATGGCCGCGGCACTGATCTCCAGGACGATCAGGATCTTCCCGGTACGCCGGGCAGCGGCCGCAGCCTCGTTGCGCAGGGCCAGGATGTCCGCGCGCAGATCGTCGACTCCGGCGCGCAGCGCGTCGAATCGCGCGGTGCTCGCCGCCTCGTCGAGCTGCTGGCTCGTGTCCCCGGAACGCACGGCGGCGATGACCTGCTCGGCGACGTCGGCCTGCCACCGCGCGGCCAGCTCCCGCACCTGGCGCAGGTCCTCGTCGATCGCCGCGTGACCGTCCGCCGCGTTCAGCGACTCGATCTCCGCGAGCAGATCCCGTTCGGCCTGGCGGCCACGCTCGTACGGCTGGAGGCTCTCCGCCGAGCCGCTCAGCGCGAACCCGCGGATCGACGTCTCCTGGTCCAGGTACGCCGCGTTGAGCTCCTCACCGGCCACCCGCATCGGACCGGTCTTCTCCAGGATGACGTCGAGGTTCCGGTTGCTGTCGGCGGTGATGAACACCGCGACGAGACCGAGCCCGGCCATCAGGACCCCGGCGATGACGAACAGCGCGACGACCCGGCGCCGCAGAGTCCAGGAACTCATCGATCCTTCTTCTTCGTGATCAGCAGCATTGCCACGTCGTCGGCGAGCGGGCCCCCGTTGGCGCGCTCGGCCCGGTCCACCAGCCACTCCGGCACCTCGTCGACCGGCACCGCGGCGGACGCCCTCAGCAGGTCGCCGAGCCCGGCCTGGCCGAGCCGCCCGCCGTCAGCGGTGCGGCCCTCGATCAGACCGTCGGTGTAGAGCAGCAGCGACCAGTCGTCGTCCGGGAGGGTGGTCTCGTGGACCGGCGCCGGGCGCGGCCGTACACCGAGCACGATCCCGGCGGGTGCGGGCAGCGCCGCCGCGTCGCCACCGGCGAGCAGGACCGGCGGCGGATGCCCGGCCAGCCGGGTGGTGACCCGCCCGGCGTCCAGGTCGACGGTCACCATGGCGATCGTGGTGAACACCTCGCGGGCCCGGCGCTCGCTGACCAGCACCTGCTCCACGGACGGCAGGACGTGGTCGGCGGGCACCCCGGCGAGGATCAGGGCCCGCCAGGCGACCCGGAGCTCGGCGCCGAGCGCGGCCTCGTCGGGCCCGTGCCCGCAGACGTCGCCGACGATCGCCTGCAACGTGGCCGGGCCGGTCTGCACGACGTCGAAGAAATCGCCGCCGAGCAGGCCGGAGCCGCGGCCCGAGCGGTAGAAGGTGTGCACCGCCGCCGCGTCGGTGGTCATCAGCGGCTGGGGGAGCAGGCCGCGTTCCAGCCGGGCCGACTCGGCCTGCTGCAGTTCGGCGTCGTGCAGGCGGCGGGCGTTCTCGTCGGCGCGCCGGCGCTCGACCGCGTACCGCAGGGCCCGGGACAGCAGGACGCCGTCCACCTGCCCCTTGATCAGGTAGTCCTGGGCGCCCTCGGCGACCGCCACCACGCCGAGGTGCTCGTCGGAACGGCCGGTCAGCACGCAGACCGCGGCATCGCCCGCGACGGCGAGCAGCTTGCGCAGGCCCTCGATGCCCTCGGCGTCGGGCAGGCCGAGGTCGAGCAGGACGCAGTCGATGCCGTCCAGCAGGGTCTGCGCCTCGGCGAACGTGCCGGCCACGGTGAGGTGGAACGCCCCCGGGCTCTCCTGGAGGAGCTCGCCGACCAGGAAGGCGTCACCGGCGTCGTCCTCCACCAGCAGGACACGGAGGCTCACGACGACTGTCCCCGGTGGACTCGTGCGCTGTCGATGTGGTGGATGGCCAGGTCCTCTCCGATGAGCAGCGCATGAATTATGACCGTTTCCCGGTGCGAAGTAGTTGGCGGGTGGCAAATAAATTCGCGGATGCCGCCGGCGTACCGGGAATGGTCTAATGCCGCCGCCATTGGAGCATGGCCGCGGTGGCGTCGTCGCGGAGTTCGCCCTCCTCGTAGGAGACGATGGCCTGGACCAGCCGGCGCATGATCTCCGGGGCGGGGATGCCGGCGCCGAGGTCGCGGAGCAGGAAATCGCCGAGACGGTCCACGCCGAACAGAGTGCCCGCGGCGTCGCGGGCCTCGGTGATGCCGTCGGTGTAGAGGACCAGCGTGTCGCCCGGCCGCAACTGCTCCTCGATCACCCGCGGCGGGCGGGGCAGCATGTGGCCGAGGCCGAGCGGGAGGCCGTTCGGTGTGGGGAGCGGCGGCAGGGCCCGGCCGTCGCGGAGGAAGAGCTCGGCGGGGTGACCGGCGCTGATCCGGCGGTACAGCCCGGTCGCCATGTCCAGTTCGGCCAGCAACGCGGTCACGAACGCGCCCGGGTACTGCGCGCGGATCCACTTGTCGATCGACCGGCACGTGTCGAGCAGGGAGAGGCCGGAGCGGCGGGCGTTGCGGTACGTGTTCAGCGTCAGTGTGGTCAGCGCGCTGGCGCTCATCCCGTGGCCGACCGTGTCGAAGAGGGCCACGTGCAGGGTGTCGCCGTTCGCCGCGTAGTCGAACGCGTCGCCGCCGACCTCGTAACACGGCTCCAGGACCGCGGTGACCATGGTGCCGTCGACGGCGAAGGTGAGCGGCGGCAGCTGGTTCCAGACGATCTCGGCGGCCAGTTGCATCGGCATCCGGCGGCGGGTGTGCTCGACGGCGTCGCCGTAGAAGCGGCGGCTCGCGATGAGTTCGGCCACCAGGGCGGCGATGATCTCGAGATCGCCTATCTCCTGGTTCTTCCGTTCGATCTGGAGCACTCCCAGGCGCTCGGCGCCGTGCAGCAACGGCAACCACAGCCGGCCGTCGGCCCACCTCGGCTGCGCCGTCGTGAACGCCAGCCCGGCCTCGGTGCCCTCCACGTCGAGCGGCACGCCGGTGCCGCCACGGAGAGGGTGCAGGGCCAGCTGACCGTAATCGACCAGCAGCACGATCGCCGACTCCGCGTCCAGCAGGGGCGCGGCGACGGCCAGCACCTGCGGCAGGTCCTCGGCCCGGCCACGGTGCCGCAGATCCATGAGCCGGCGAACGGCTTCCATCGACGCGGACATCACAGCTCCCTTCCCCAATCCCGGGGTTGGTCATGCCTCGTGCGTAACCTGGCACGGTGCAGCTGACCGAAGCCCGTGAACTCGCCACCGGACTGATGGCCCGGCACGGGCTCACCGGCTGGCGGTTCGCCTTCGACGACGCGAAGACCCGGGCCGGGGTGTGCCACCACGGCCGCAAGCTGATCGGATTGTCCCGGCCGCTCACCGAGCTGTACAGCGCCGCGCAGGTCACCGACACCGTGCTGCACGAGATCGCCCACGCCCTCGCCGGTCCGTCGCACGGGCACGACCGGGTCTGGCGGCGGATCGCCGTGCGGATCGGCTGCTCCGGAACCCGCTGCGTGCCGCGGGAGGCGCCGCGCGTCGACGGCCGGTGGGTGGGCGTCTGCCCGGCCGGTCACCGGACCACCGCGCACCGGCGGCCCACCCGGGTCCGGTCGTGCCTCGACTGCTCGCCGCGGTTCGACGCCGCCGCCGTCTTCGACTGGACGCACGACGGCGAGCCCGTGGCGATGCACCCGTCCTACGTCGCCGAGCTGCGCAGGATCTCGTCGGCCGCGGTGGTCCTCCTGCCGGTCGGCGCGCGGGTCCGGCTCATCGGGGGCGGGCGGTACCACGGCCTGGCCGGGACGATCGTCAAGCGCGGGCGCACGCGCTACGAGGTGACGACGCCGGCGGGCCTGCTCCGGGCCCCGTTCAGCATGGTGGAGGACCTGTCGCCGTGATCCCGGTCCTGCCGCGCTACCTCGCCGCCGCGACCGGGGCCCGGCTCGCCGACGAGGGTGCCCGCGTCTCGATCGTGCTGCTCGCGCTCGACCAGACCGGGAGCGCCACGGTGGGCGGCCTGCTCGTCGCGGCGCTGATGGTCCCGCACGTGGCAGCCGCACCGCTGGCCGGCGCCGCCGCCGACCGGGCCCGCCGCCGCAAGCCCCTCTACCTGGCCGCCTTCGTCGCCTACGCCGCCGCCCTGACCGGTTCCGCACTGCTGATCGGCGCCGCCACCTGGGCCGCCGCGCTGCTGCTGTTCACCGGCGGCTGTCTCGCGCCGCTGCTCTTCGGTGGTCTGAGCAGCCTGCTCCGCGAGCTGACGCCGGCGAACCTGGGCCGCTCGTTCGGGTTCGACGCCACCACCTACTCGGTCGCCGGCATCGCCGGTCCCGCACTCGCCGCGCTGGTCGCGGGCTTCGCCGGCGCGGCCTGGTCACTGGTCGCCCTCGGTGGTTTCGCCCTGGTGGGCGCGGCGGCCTTCGCCACCCTTCCGCTGCGATCCACCCCATCCCCGGTACGAGGGACCCGCGCCGTGCGGCGACCGTCCGCCTTCGCCGTGATCGTCCGCAGGCCACGGCTCGGCGCCGTCACCGCCGCGACCGGCATCAGCCAATTCGGCTTCGGCGCGCTCCCGCTCGCGGCCGCCGCGATCGCCACGGCCCGGCACGACCCGCCCCTGACCGGCCTGATCATGGCGGTCACGGCGGTCGGCGGCCTGATCGGGTCCCTGCTCACCACCCGCATCCGGCTCGTCCACCGGCACCCGGAACACACCCTGCTGATCTGCACGGCGGCGATGGCCGTACCGTTCCTGATCCCCGCCTTCCTCCCGGCGGCCTGGCCGCTGACGGCGGTGGCCGGGCTGCTGATGGGCCCGGTCACCGTGGCGCTCTTCTCGGTCCGCGACCGCGAGTCGCCGGAGGAGACCCGCACCCAGGTCTTCACTCTCGGCGCCGGTATCAAGGTCACCTCGGCGGCGGCCGGCGCCGCGGTGGGCGGCCTGCTGTCCGGAGCCGGGTCGGGGCTGCTGCTCGCCGTGATCGCCGGGATGCAGGTGGTCGCGGCCACGACCGGGTTGCTCATCCTCCGCCGTGGGTACGCTGAGCAGCGTGGATCAAGAAGAGCGGATCGCCCTGTTCCTCGACTACGAGAACCTGGCCATCGGAGCACGTGAACACCTCGGCGGCATGGTCTTCGACCTGCGGCCGGTCGCTGACGCTCTCGCCGAGCGCGGCCGGGTGGTGGTGCGTCGGGCGTACGCCGACTGGTCCTATTTCGACGAGGACCGCCGGATGCTCACCCGCTCGCACGTCGAGCTGATCGACATCCCGCAGCGGATGGGCACCTCCCGCAAGAACGCCGCCGACATCAAGATGACCGTCGACGCGCTGGAGCTGGCGTTCGAGCGGCAGTACATCTCGACGTTCGTCCTCTGCACCGGCGACAGCGACTTCACCCCGCTCGTCGACAAACTGCGGGCCCTCAACAAGCGCGTGATCGGCGTCGGGGTGGAACGCAGCACGTCGGCGCTGCTGCCCCCGGCCTGCGACGAGTTCCTCTTCTACGACCACCTGGACGGGGTGGAGATCCCGCCGTCCCGGTCGAAGCGTTCCCGGCCCGCGCCCGCGCCGGTGTCGCCCGCTCCCGCCGCTCCTCCTTCTCCCGATCTCGAAACGCCCGCCCGGGACGCCGAAAGCCTCACCGCTCTCGTCGCGCAGACCGTCTCCGGTCTCCAGCGCAGCGGCAGCGGCACGGTCACCGCGTCCACGCTCAAGCGCACGCTGCTGCGCAAGGACCCGACGTTCAACGAGGCCGACTACGGCTTCCGCGCCTTCGGTGAGCTGCTGCGCCACCTGGCCGGCACCGGCGTCATCGAACTCGCCGGCAAGGGCGACCCGGAGGTGTCACTGCCCGAGCACGGCGACCGGGAGGCGGCGTTCGGCCTGCTCCGGGCCGTGGTGACCGACCTGGCCGGCGCGGGCCCGGTCGCTCTGTCCGGCCTGAAGAACCAGGTCCGCAAGGTCGCCGGTGACTTCAGCGAGAAGAAACTGGGCTACCGCAGTTTCCTCCAGTTCGCCAAGGCCGCGGCCACGGCCGGCGTGATCCGCCTGGAGTGGAGCCCGGACGCGGACGACTACCTTCTGACCCCGCCGTGAAACCTGGTGATCGAGGTGACAGTGCGCCTGCCGGGGACAGCGGGCATTATCCGGCGGTCTCCAGCGTTTCGCCAGTGCGGGACGATGGAGCCCACTACGACGAATGAGGTGCGCACATGAGCACGGAGAAGGCGATCCTCGCCGGCGGCTGTTTCTGGGGCATGCAGGACCTGATCCGCAAGCGTCCCGGGGTCGTCACCACGCGGGTCGGCTACACCGGCGGCCACGTGGACAACGCCACCTACCGCAACCACGGCGGGCACGCCGAGGCCATCGAGATCGTGTTCGACCCGGCCGCCACGTCGTACCGTGATCTGCTGGAGTTCTTCTTCCAGATCCACGACCCGACGACGGTGAACCGGCAGGGCAACGACATCGGCGACAGCTACCGGTCCGCGATCTTCTTCGAGTCGGACGAGCAGAAGAAGGTCGCCGAGGACACCATCGCCGACGTCGAGGCGTCCGGGCTGTGGCCGGGCAAGGTCGTCACCGAGGTGACGGCGGCCGGCCCGTTCTGGGAGGCGGAGCCGGAGCACCAGGACTACCTGGAGCGCATCCCGAACGGCTACACCTGCCACTTCCCGCGGCCGAACTGGAAGCTGCCGCGCCGCGGCTGACATGCGCTTCGACGGCTGGATCGCCGGTGTGGGGACGGCCAGTGGCACCAGACTCGTGCTGGGCCACTGGCCGGTCTCGCCGTACGGGCCGGTCAGCGACGTGATGATCGAGCATCCGGACGGTCACCGTGTGCTCCTGGCGCCGACCGCGGAACTCGGCCGGTTCATCGCCGACACCTATTCCTTCGACGACGTCTCCACGGTCCCGGTCGCCGTACGCCGGTCCGGGACGCAGTGGGCCGTGGACGCCGGCCCGCTCACCCTCCGCTTCACCACCGGCGGCCGGGGAGCGCTCGGCAGTGTTCTGCGCGTGGTGCCACCGGTCCTGGCCCGCTGGCGTCCGTGGGTCCGTCTCATCGACACCCCGGCGCGGCTGCTGCGCGGCGTCCGCACCTACGGCAGCGCCGGCAACGGCCGCCGCGAGTGGTACGCCGCCCAGGACCTGCACCGGATCACCAGCGCCACGGCCGTCCTCGACGGCCGGGATCTCGGGCGGCTGACCGGCGTCGACCCACCGGTGCGCTTCGGATTCGGCTCCACACCACCGTTCCCGGCCCTGGTCCGGGTCACCACCACGGTCAGCCTGCCTCCGCGGTGAGGCCCGCCGCGGCCGCCGGCCGTTGCCCCGGCGTGCGCGAGGTGCCGGCTCAGCGGCGGAGAAGGTGTTCTCCTGCGCCGAATGGTCACTCCTCGGATGCGCCGGCCGGGGCCTCGGGCCGATTCGTGGAGTGTGGTGGGGCCCAGAGCACCCACGATCTTCCACCAAGCCGCCATCCTCCAAGATCCGGCGTCACCGTTCGTGACCGTGAGCCCGCCGGCACCGCGCTGCAGGCCTCCTGCTGCTGGCGCCGTGCTGCTGCTGGCCTTCTGCTGCTGGCGCCGTGCTGCTGGCCTCCTGCCGCTGGCGCCGCGCTGTAGGTCTTCTGCCGCTAGCGCCGTGTTGCTGGTCTTCTGCCGCCGCCACCGCGCTGCTGGTCTTCTGTTGTTGGCGCCGTGTTGCTGGTCTTCTGCCGCCGCCACCGTGCTGCTGGTCTTTTGTTGTTGGCGCCGTGCTGCTGGCCTTCTGCCGCCGGCACCGCGCCACAGGCCTCCTGCCACGGCCTCCTGCCACCAGCCCCAGCCCCCGCCCCCGCCCCCGCCCCCGCCCCGGATCTTGGGCGAATCTTCACATCCTGAGGTGGAAAATCGCTCAAGATCTGGGAAGCGGAGTGAGGTCTGAGGACGGTGCGCGGATGGTCCCGGCGGACCGGCGAGCAACGCCCGGTCGTGTGAGGGCGGCGCGGTCGTGTGAGGGCGGCGCGGTCGTGTGAGGGCGTCGCGGTGGACGGCGGGGCGCGCGGTAGGTTGCTCGGGTGGCAGTGAGTCTTGATGAAGTGGGCGAGCGCGACGGCTGGCGCTGCTGGGTGTGCGACGAGCCGGTGGACGCGGACATGTCGGTGAACGATGCGCGGGGGCCGAGCGTGGACAGCCGGACGGCGGACCGGAAGGCCAAGGTGGCCGAGCGCCTCGCTCACCGGGCGTGCAACAGCCGGAAGGGCGCCGTCAAGGTCGTCATCGCCTGGCCGGACCGGCTGAACGTGATCGAGCCGGCGCCGCTGATCACCGTGGCGGAGCGGCTGGAGCGCAAGGGTGGCCGGGAACTGGTCGCCCGCTGCCCGGGCAAGAAGGATGCGCAGGAAGCGGCGGACTGGCTGGTGGACCGTTTCTCCCGGCTGGTGCCCGGTCTGCCGGTGACCGCGTCCGTCGACGCCGGTGGTGGCCAGTTCCTGGTCGCGCTGGCCACCGGTCGCCGCTGACCGCGTTCGTGACGCTGAACCTCCGGCACTCCGTCCGCGCGATCATCCTCGACGAGGATGATCGCGTGCTGCTCTGCCGTTTCGTGTTCCCGCACCCGGCGGTGCCCGCGCAGGCGACGGTCGTCTGGGCGGCACCGGGCGGCGGCATCGAACCCGGCGAGGACGGGCTGACGGCGCTGCGCCGCGAGCTGCGCGAGGAGACCGGCCTGACGATCACCGCCGATCCGCCGCACGTCTGGCGCCAGGAGGTCGTCGCCGGCCACGCGCCGGGTTTCGACGGCATCGTCAACGACTACTTCCTGGTCCGCGCGAGCCACTTCGAACCCCGCGGCGAGCTGACCGACGACCAGCTCGCCGCGGAGAGGCTGGCCGGTTTCCGGTGGTGGACGCTCGCGGAGATCGCCGGTCATCGAGGTCCTGACCTCTTCTCACCCCGCGACCTGACCACACCGTTGACGGCGCTGCTGACAGTGGGACCGCCGGACCGGCCGGCCCCACTGGGTCTCTAGCCGATGTGACGTGTCACCGGTAGCTCCGGACGGTGACCGGGCCGAGCAGGCCGTACTGCTGGCGGGCGGCGATGCCGAAGACGGCCGGGCTGGTGGTGCGCAGGCGGTTGAGCAGCGTCGTCGCGACCTCGACCTCGATCGTGTTGACGCCGCGCTTGAGGGTGATGTCGGCGACCGGCTGCAGGACGTCGACGGCCGGCAGCAGGCGGCCGTTCACCCGGACCCGGCAGGTGTCGACGACCTTGCCGAGTTCCAGGAGCGCCTTCGTGGCGGCCGGTACGGTGACCGTGGTGCGGTAGCGGCCGATGCCGGAGACGTCGGTCAGTTCCGGGATCGACGACCACGGGAGCAGGCCGGTGAGCGTCACGGCGTGCGTGGTCACGCCGGTGGGTTGCCAGTCCTCCACCTCGAGTTCCCAGTCGGTGAGCTGGGCGGAGATGTCGGTGAACGTCCGGCTCGGGATCTCGGCGCGCCGCTTGGAGAATGCCAGCAGCAACGACTGCCCCGGCAGCAACGCCACCCTGACGCGGACCCGGTGACCGTCGCGCTCGAAGGCGATTCCCTGCCGTGAACCGGTCCAGGCATTGACCACCACCGGCACCGACGAGCGGGAAGCCGTCGTCAGCCACACGTCGTGGTCGATCGCGGTGATGTTCCGGTTCTCGGCGTGCCGCGCGTTCGCCAGGTAGTAGTGGTCCTCGTCGCCGTCGACCCGGCGCACTGTCATCAGCGTCGACCGCTGATACTCGACGTCCCGCTTGACACCCAGCTCTTCGAGGGCGGCCGGGATGCCGGTCTGGTCGGTCACGTTCCGCACGACCGGGAGCGCCAGCAGGTCGGCGAGGATCGGCTGCAGGGCAGCGGGGTGGACGTCCGACCAGTTCCCGATCACGATGGTCGGCAGCCCTTTCCGAGCCAGCGCGAGGATCTGCCGGCCCGCCCGTACCGACAGCGTGTGGTCCTTGCCCCGGAAAGCGTCACCGTCGAGGATCAGCGCCTTGTAGCGCGGCGGACCCAGGCGGCCCGCACGGATCTCGGCGGCCGGCAGGGCGAGCGAGGCCTCGTCGACGAACCCGTGCGTCCAGCCGATCGGGATGCCGTCGTTCGTCGCCCACGGCGCGCCGATGCCGGTCGCGGTCCAGCCCTTCTGCCGGAAGAACGCGAGGTCAGCACGGGCGGTGCCGTTTTGAAGAGCATCCTGGGTACGAGCGAACCAGCCGGCGATGTCCCGGGCGTGCCGCCAGGTGGGCTGGCGCGGACCCCAGGCCTCGGCGTACCCGATCCCGTTGCCGTTGTAGGGGGAGAACGCCGCGAATCCGGGCCACGCTGCTCCCGGCGCGTCGGAGTAGGCGAACCCGTGCAGGACCGCCTGGTTGACCCCGCCCGCGAAGACGCTGCCCATCGTCTGCAGCACCTTGTTCCAGGTGGTGGAGTAGGCGCCGTTCGCGTAGGCGGCCGCCTCGCAGGACAGCACCTTCTTCCCGGCCATGTCCCGGGCCGACGCGAGCACCCGGTAGTCGTCCAGGTTCTTGAAGCCGAGCGACTCGCTCTCCGCCACGTCGAGCAGCGTGGCGCTGCGGATCGCGTCGGTGGCGAGGCCGTACGGCTGGGCGCGCAGCTTCAGTCCGAGCGAGTGGGCGAAGTCGCGGAGCGGGATCAGGTGGTTCTCGTGGTACAGGTCGGAGAGCACCTGGTTGAGGGCGTCCCGGGCGTGGTTCGTGTCGTCGCTCGCGTAGGAGTAGAGGTACTTGCCCTTCGGGTTGATCAGGATCGGCAGCAGGGGCAGCAGGTCGGTCCCGGTGCGCTTCGCGAACTCGGCGTCCAGGCCCGGCGTCCAGATCGTCCAGTCGCTCTCCAGTTCGAGGGAGTCCTCGAAGAGGTCGCCGCCGGCGTCGCGCAGCAGCTTGCGGATGGACCTGGTGAGGATCAGCTCGTTCCACGCGTCGATGACGGCCCGCGTGCCGGCCTTGCTGAAGTGGTCGACGACGTAGGAGTCCGGGTCGGTGTGCGGGCCGCCCTCGGGTTCCTGCCCGGAGCCGCGGACCGTGTACGTGAAGAGCAGCCAGTTCCCCTCGGCGACGGTGACCGTCTCGCCGGGGCTCAGGGTGCGGACCGATGCGGGGTCGAGTGTGGTGCCGGTGACGATCCGGGCGACCTGCGCAGGGTAAGTGCCGGCATCGGAAGGCGCTGTCACGCTGCCGGTGAACGGCGTGACGGTGTGAACCAGTTCCTTGGCCGCCGCCTGATCGTCCGGGGTGATGCCGGGGACCGCCGCGGGCCAGCTCGGGCCCACCGCGAGGTCGATGGTGATGCCTCTCCTGCGAGCCTGGCGCAGGGCCGTCTCGACGGCGTCCCGCCACGGCTGCGTGCCCCAGCCGTGGCCGGCGGCGTCCAGGTCGACGCGGACGCTGTGGTGCACGTCCTGGATCTCCAGGCCGGCGAACCCGGCGTCGGCCACCTGGTCCACCTCGCGGGCGATCTCGGCCGGGTCGACCAGGCCGTGCGGCCACCACCAGCGGAACTTCGCGCCGGTGCTCGGCAGCGGCTCGGCGCCGTGAGCGAAAGCGGGGGCGGACGGCCAGGGCAGGGCGGCGGCCGCGCCGATGGCGAGGACGGTACGACGCTTCATCGAGTTCTCTCCAGGGTGGCGGTGAGCACGGCGGCTCCGGTGAAAATCGTTTCAAGGCGCGCTAAAGAAATCAGTTCCCTTGACGAATCGAAGCGCTTCGCCTATGGCTGATAAACAGCGGGAATCCGACAGGTGGTGATTGTGAAACGTTATAACATGGCTGTCACGTCACGGTAATATCTGCTATTGATCACGTCAATAGCCCTTGATGGATGACGGGATCAGCGCGCGGGCCGGTTCTGCAGCTCCTCGGCGCGGTCCTCGGCAAGGGCGGCGATCTGGTCCAGGACCTGCCCGTCGAAGGGGTCGGTGCCGCGCCGGCGGGAGAGCCACTGCCGGGTTTCGGAGCGGACTCGCTGCCCGCGTTCGGTCTCGGCCGCCGCGTCGATCAGCCGCCAGAGGCCGGCAGCGGTGACCCCGACGTCCCGGCGCCGGATCGCCGCGACGAGGCCGCGCACCCCGTCGTCGCTGCGCATGGCGTCGATCGCGGCGTCGACCTCCGCGGCGTCCAGCGGGCGGTCGCGGGGCAGATCGCGCAGCTTGCGGCGGTCGACCGAGGCGTTCACCCGGGAGATGCCGACGCCGTAGAGCAGATAGATCAGGTAGCCGAAGGTGAGGGGACCCAGGATCACGGCGAACAGGTCGAGGTCGGTACCCGGTATCGCGATCGGAGGGATGTGATCGAACACCTTGCCCGCGGGGACGAAGCAGAGGAACAGGAAGATCGTGAAGGCGGAGGCCAGGACGCTGTCGAAGTGGTCGGTGGGAAGGCCCCGACCCGACCGGCCCTCGCCGAGCGCGCGGAATCCGGATCGGATCACGTCCACCGGCAGCAGCGCCCATCGCCGTGGCGGAACCGGGTCGCCTGCCACGACAGCGAGGACCGCACTGGCCGGCCAGGTGACCAGATAACCGCCCAGCACCAGCATCGCCGGCCAGCCGGGCAGTCCGCCGGGCAGCATGCCGGGAAGGACGGCGGCGACGATGACCAGCCTGACGACGGTGAAGAGCGCGACACGGGTGGACCAGCGAACGGAGCCGCTGTCGGTGGCGCCGACGCGGCCGACGACGCCGACGGCCGCATAGCAGAGGCCGACCGACGCACATCCGACCACGACGAACGGCCACGCGGACCACGAGGCCGGTCCGATCAGGATCAGCAGCACGAAGGCGAGGGGGATGACGATCGCGGTGTCGACGAGCGGCGCCCACCGCAGCAGCCGCGCGGCGGCGAGGGCCGGGGCGGGATCGGTGAGACGGGAGAGCTGTGCCCGGATCGTCTGCCGGTCCCAGACCAGCCGGCCGGTCAGCGCCGTCGACGCGAGCATCTGGCCGAACACTCCGGCGAGGCTCGCTGACAGCTGCGGACGCCTGGCGAGCTGGAGATAGGCGGTCTGCCGGAGCAGGTCACTGCTCGTCTCCAGGGACTTCCGCAGCACCTCGCCCGCGGTCTCGTCCCGGGCGAGGGGAGTGGCTTCGACGGCCCACTTGCGGTCGTGGCGCAGACCGTCGGCCCAGGCGTCGGCGACCAGGGATGAGATCGCCCCCCGCAGGTCGCCCGGGACGCTGCCGGGACGCGCGGACAGGCCGGCCGTCAGCACGTGGATGAGGTGCAGGCTGCCCGGCGGCCACGGGAACGGCGCACCGGGATCGAAAGGCTCGTCGTCGTCCTGATCCGGGATGCCGTAGATGGGCATCCTCCGGACGCCGTCGATGAGCGTGCGGGAGGCCTCGGCGATCAGATCGGCCACCGCGTCGTCCGGCTGGGTCTGAAGCATCGCGACGGCTGTCTCCCGCCATCGGCCGTTGTGCAGCAGGGTCGCGGGCGGCACCAAGGCCTCGCCGGTGAGGACCGCGCAGGTGGCGAAGTACTCCTGGAAGCGGCGGTGGGCGAAGGTGAAGTGCCGGTCTCCGGCGGGGACGTCGTCGGGTGTGCGGGCCAGGCGTACGTATTCGAGGGCGTCCAGGTGGGCGTGGGATGCGCCCAGAGCCGTGCGGGCGGGGCTCAGGCCGATGCCCTCGTCGGCGGTCATCCGGAAGGCCACGGCCTGGGCGGTGGCGCGCAGCTCCGCGGGAGTGACGGCGAAGCGCTGGAGCAGGCGGTCGGCGTCCTGCCGGAGCCGGGTGTCCACGAACGTCTCGAAGACCGCGTGCGACGAGCCGGGGAACGCGCCGGTCCGGCGGACGTGCTCACACAGCAGGCCGAGCAGCATCGGATTCTCCGCCAGGGTGGCGACGGCGGCGTCGGCGGAGGTGAGACCGGTCAGCACGACGCGGCGGGCCTCACGGTCCAGGTCGGCCCGGTCGACCAGCTCGCGACGCTGGTCCTGCGTCAGGCGGAGCACGGTGAAGCGGGGCCAGCCGTACCGCCGTGGTCCCTTGAAGTCGCGGGACGCGACGATGCCGGGGCTGCGGTTCACCCCGTGCAGGAACTGGTGGATGGCGTCGGCGTACCGCTCGACGATCGGATCGTTCTCGGTGGCGCCGAGGATCTCCGGGATCTCGTCGAAGGAGTCGAAGAGGAAATACCAGCGGCCCCGCATCCGGGCGGTGTCGAACTCGTCGTCGAGGAAGCGCTCGATGCCGCGGTCGTTGGCGCGGTTGACGCACTCCAGTACGAATTCGTGAAGCTGAGCGGCGTCGACGGGCCGCTCGGGCCGGAACTCCTTGAGGTTGACGTAGAGCGGGATCCGGTGGAACGCCTCCGGGGTGGCCATCGCCCGCCGGGCCATGTTCTTCGCGGCGACACGCAGGGCGATGCTCTTGCCGGAACCGGGTTCGCCTTCCAGGACGACCAGGCGCTCCTCGGAGCTCTCGATCGCGGCGGTCAGCGACGGCACGCGGCGCAGGGTGTCCCGGCGGCCCGCTCTGCCTTCGACTTCGACCTCGGCCTCCAGCCGGGCGAACCGGTCGTCGCGCCACTCCTCCTTCTCGTCGATGCGGCGCAGGCTGCTCTCGACGTGGTCCGCGAAGCGCTGCCACCACTCGGCCTCGCGGGTGTCCACACCGCGCCGCCGCGCTCGCAGGCGGGCCGCGCGGATCAGCCGGAGGGTTCCCTTCACCAGCCACCCCGCGAGCGTCAGGAAACCACTGAGGGTCGCCAGCAGGACGATGACGGCGAACGCGTCCTCGCTCCAGTCGACGTCGAACGGGAGCCGCTCCACGAGGCGGCGGAAGATGTCGAACTGGTTGGCTGACCCGCCGGGGTCGGCAGCCGGTGACGGGCTGGGCGTGAGGGCGAGTGGCGGCAACGCGTCGACCTCCCGGCGCCTCGAATACCCGGAGAGGCGAACGTACCGATCCGGTGTCCTTCCTGGACACCACCCGAAAGGCCGACGCTAGGCTGGCTCGATGCGGGAGACACCTGAGGAGATCGCCGGGCTTCAAGCGCTGCTGGACGCCTCGCTGGCCGGCTCCACCGCCCACCTGCGGTCGGTCTACTCGGACCGGACCATCACCGCCGCCCAGCTGGCGAGCGTCCTGACCGGCATGTGCACGCTCGCGCTGTCCACCGTGACCGCCAAGGGTGAGCCCCGCATCAGCGCCGTCGACGGGCACTTCCTGCACGCCGAGTGGTATTTCGGGACGGCCCGGACCGCGGCGAAGGCCCGTCACCTGGCGGCCCGGCCGGCGGCCAGCGTCGCCCACCTGCGCGGTGACGACCTGGGCGTGTTCGTGCACGGGACCGCGGCGGTCGTCGAGCCGGGGAGCGAGGGCTGGCCGGAGCTGCTGGCCTACCTCCGGGACTTCTACGGCCACGACGCCTTCGACTGGGAGAACGAGGTCGTCTACTACCGCCTGCTGCCGCACTGGATGACGGTCTACGCCCCCGACCTCACCAAGCTGATCTGACCCAGCTCCCGGGTGCAGCGGGTCAACGCGACGCAGAGCCCGTTCCACCGCCGACGAGACGGTGGCCGCCGGGATGACATGGAAGTCGCCGTCCCAGCGCAGGGGCGGCGAGTCGAGGAATCGCTGTTCCTCATCGACGGCGGATCGGTGGCCCGGCATGGCGGAAACAGCAGGTCCGCGTTTCCGCCACCCGCCCGTCATTGTCGTTTCAGTCTCGGTGGCTCGTCATCTCCCGGGCCGCCGTGTCTTCGATGCCGAGGTGACGATTCACGAATCGTGCGGGCATTGTGCGTCGCAGGAACCGAGCGGGATCAGCACATCGGCGCTGTCCCGGTCCTTCGGGTAGAAGCCGTCGAAGCTGACCGCCACCCAGTCGTCCTGCGGCGGTGTCGCCCAGTCGACGCGGTGGGTCGCGAAATAGTCGACGGACTGGTCGGTGCGCGGGTTCCAATAGGGGACGGAGAGCAGGTAGCGGCCCTCGTCCGCGCCGGGCATGGAGACCGTGTGCGGGTTGCGGGGGACGTCGAACATCCAGTCCAGGATCGCGGTCTCCGGCTCGGGAACGTCCAGGCCGGCGGCGCCTTCGGCGTGCTCGACGTCGGCCAGGCGATCGAGGGATCCCGACGGGTCGAAGGGCCGGCCGTCGAGGGTCATGCCGTTCTGCCAGGGTGCGCCGCCCCGGGTGGGTGGAGGGGAGACGGCCTGGATCCGGCGGAACAGGGCCGGCGGCGGGTCGTCGGCGGCGACCTCGGCGGGAGCGTAGGGATAATCGACGGGCCCGGCGAACGAGAATCGCAGCGAATGGACGCAGGCGCCGTGCAGTTCGAAGACGGCGTCACTCAGAGGCTGACTCATGTTGATCTCCTAACGGCAATTCTCGTCGCAGGCGCCCAGCGGGATGAGGATGTCGGCGCTGTCGCGGTCCTTCGGGTAGAAGCCGTCGAAGCTGACCGCCACCCAGTCGTCCTGCGGCGGTGTCGCCCAGTCGATGCGGTGGGTGGCGAAATAGTCGGCGGTCTGGTCGGTGCGCGGGTTCCAGTAGGGGACGGAGAGCAGGTAGCGGCCCTCGTCCGCGCCGGGGATGGCCATCGTGTGCGGGTCGCGGGGGACGTCGAACATCCAGTCGAGGATCGCGGTCTCCGGGTCGGGAACGTCCAGGCCGGCACTGCCCTCGTCGGTGGTGACGTCGGCGAGGCGGTCGAGCGGTCCGCGCGGGTCGAACTGCCGGCCGTCCAGGGTCATGCCGGTCTGCCAGGGTGCGCCGCCCCGGGTGGGCGGCGGGGAGACGGCCTGGATCCGGCGGAACAGGGCCGGCGGCGGGTCGTCGGCGGCGACCTCGGCGGGGGCATAGGGGTAGTCCACCGGCGCGGCGAACGAGAATCGCAGCGAATGGACGCAGGCGCCGTGCAGTTCGAAGACGGCGTCACTGACGGGCTGACTCATTTCTCTCTCCTATTCTCGGTGGTCACCGGCCAGGTGGCGCAGGGCCGGGCGGGACGGTGCGAAGGCGTAGATCGAACCGGTCGTGGTGACGAATCCGCCGAATGCCAGCGCGGGCACGCCCCGGACGGCGTCGCCGTGGCGGCGTCGCGCCGACTCCGGGCTGTGGCCGATCACCGGGTCCATGCCGTCGAAGCCCGGATCGGTGCGGCGATCGAATTTCGCCACGGTGCTCGACGGGAATCCCGGATCGTTGGCCCAGCACCGCTGCAGGAACTCGAACTGGTCCTCGATGCTGGCCATGTAGGCGTTGAACAGCATGCCCCGGTCGTCGCCGTCGGGCGCGTCCGGGTCGGGGCTCCGGCCGTACGGAATGCCTCGCCGTAAGATCCGGCGACTGCGATCCCGGAAGATCTCGTTGCGGCGGGGATTCATCTTGCGGATGTGGGCGTAGAGCGGGGTGCGTGCGCCGTCCTCGTCGCCGCGGAAGGTGAAGTCGTCGCCGTCGCCTCCGGCCAGCGGGGTCCCGTCGAGCCGGCGGCCGATCGCGCGGGCGGCGACCTCCTCGGGCGGGGTGGCGTCGTCGCTGAGCTCCGCCATCTTGTCCCACCAGCCCTGGACGTCCTGGCGGAGGCGGCGGAACACGTGGAACGAGCCACCGTGCATCCACGCCGCCGGGGTGGGCCGCGGCGGCAGGTTCAGCGGGCGGCGCTCGCCGGTCAGGCCGAGTACGAACTCGCCGGTCGCGATGTCCACCGGGTTCGCGATGCCCTCGACGAAACCGAAGTGCTCGATCGGCTTGCCGTCCGCGTTCCGGATCACCGCGCCGTACTGCGTGAAGGCCACCCGCAGGCCCGCCTCGGCGACCGCGCGTTCCTCCTGCGCCACCCGGTCGCGGAGCTCCTCGAGGTCGTCGGCCGCCACGGTGAGCAGCGCGTCCACCGGTGGTCGCCGGGGGCCACCGACCACCCACGACATCGGATCGCCCGGGCCGACGTCGCCGAGCAGGGCGGCTGTGCTGGTGATCCGGCCGTCGTCGTCGAACCGGTTGCCGAGCGGTCCCTTCCAGAACGCCTCGAAGATCACCAGGTGGTCGGCGGTTCCGGGCCGCAGCGTGACCAGCCCGGTAGCGGTGAGGCTGACGCTCAGCAGGCCGGGCTCCTTGTCGATCCGATCGGCCACCCCGGACAGCCAGGTCCGGGCCCCGGCCCGCCTGCTGCCGAACGTGAGGACGAGGAATGCCTGGTGGGAGCCCTCGAAAGGCCGTAGGACGTTGCCCTGAACATCGGCATCCAGATCGACAGCCATGATGCAGCTTAAACCCTTAAGATCGTCATGCGTGACTTTCTTTCGTACGAGGCTCCTGCTGGCCGGAGAGCTGATCACCGCCTTCGGCGTCGGCCTCACCCAGCCGTACGCCGTCGTTCTCCTGCACGACGTCCGCGGCCTGTCCCTGGCGTTCGCCACCGGGATCTGGGCGCTCGGACCGGTCACCACCCTGGCCGGCAACGCCCTGGCCGGGCCGCTGATCGACCGGCGCGGCGGCCGGTTCGTCATGACCTGCGGGCTGGCGCTCGTCGCCGCCGGCGCGCTGGTCCTGGCGTACGGGCCGGGTCTCGTCTCCGCGGTGGCCGGCGTGATGCTCGGCGGCCTGGGCTGGTCGTTCTCGATGCCGGCCCTCGGAACCCGGCTGGCGATCCTGGTGCCGGAGGAGCAGCGGTCGCGGGTGTTCACCCTCCAGTACGTGATCTTCAACGTCGGGATGGCGCTCGGCGCGGCGCTCGGCGGTGTCGCGTTCTCCCAGGCCCGCCCGGAGACCGCGACCGGCCGGACGCTGCTGCCGCTGCTCTGGGCGGTCGCGGCGGCCACCTGCGGTGTGACGATCGTGCTGTCGATGCTGGCCGGCCGGCAGATGGCGCCGGTGGCGGAGGACCGCGAGCACGGCGGCTACCGGCGGGCCCTGAGCGACCGCGGGCTGCTGCGCATCCTCGGCGCCGCGGCGCTGCTCGCGACGATCGGGTACGGCGTCTACAACGCCGCCCCCGCGGTGATGGCGCTCGCCGCGGACGACCCGGCGGCGCTCGGCTGGGCCGGCGTCGCGAACTCCGTCGCCGTCGTCGCGTTCTCCCCGGTCGCGCTGCGGCTGTCCGCGCGGATCCCGGCCCGGACGGCGCTGCTCGGCACCGCGGCGCTGTGGGCGCTGGGCTGGGCGGTCTGCATCCCGACCGTGCTCGGTGCCGGGCTGAGCACCCGGGCGGCGCTCACCGTCGCGTCCGTCCTGATCGGGTTCGGGGAGCTGCTGCTGGCCGGGGCGCTGCCCACGCTGATCAACGGGATGGCCCCGGACGAGCTGCGGGGACGCTACAACGCGCTGTCCAACCTGGCGCTCACCGCCGGTACCGCCGCCGGCCCCCTGCTGACCTCGGCCGCGGTGGCCCGGGGCGGCGCCACCGACATCCTGCTGTACGTCAGCGTGGCCTGCGCGGTGCTGGCGAGCCTGCTGCTGACCAGGACCGGCAGCCGGCGGCCGAAGAGTGACAGGATGCAGGCGTGCGCGCCATGATGATCGACTCCGCCCGAGCCCGGCCGCGGATCCAGGAGGTTCCCGAGCCGGCGGCCCCGCCCGGTGGCGTCGTCGTGGAGGTGAGGGCGACCGGGCTGTGCCGCAGCGACTGGCACGGCTGGGCCGGCCACGACGACGACATCACGTTCCCGCACGTGCCCGGTCACGAGCTGGCCGGTGTCGTCGCCGAGGTGGGCACGGGCGTCGAGCGCTGGCAGATCGGCGATCGGGTGACGGTGCCGTTCGTGTGCGGCTGCGGCGCCTGTGAATGGTGCCGGACCGGCCAGGCCCAGGTCTGCCCCGATCAGCAGCAGCCCGGTTTCACCCATTGGGGATCATTCGCCCGGTACGTCGCCCTGCACGCCGCGGACACGAACCTCATCGCGATCCCTCCCCGGGTCGGGTTCGCGGCTGCCGCCGCGCTCGGCTGCCGCTTCGCCACCGCGTACCGGGCCCTGGCCGGCCGTGCCCACCTGGCCGCCGGCGAGTGGGTGACAGTGGTGGGCGCCGGTGGCGTCGGCCTGAGCGCCGTCATGATCGCCCGGGCCCTGGGCGCCCGGGTGATCGCTGTGGACCGCAACCCGGAGGCGCTCGCGGTGGCCGCAGCCCTCGGCGCCGAGCACACGCTGCCGACCACCTCGGCGGACATCCCGGGCACGGTCGCCGCGCTGACCGGCGGTGGCAGCCACGTGGCCGTCGACGCCGTCGGCAGCGAGCAGACCTGCGCCGACGCCATCCTCAGCCTGCGCCGCCGGGGCCGCCACGTGCAGATCGGCCTCCTGCCGCCGGTGGACGGCCACCCCCGCGTACCGATGGCCAGGGTGATCGGCTGGGAGATCGACGTCCTGGGCAGCCACGGCATGGCGGCGGCCGACTACCCGGAGATGATGAAGCTCATCGACGACGGACTACTACAACCACAAGATCTGATTTCTCGTACGGTCGGACTGGCCGAGGCAGCGACCCTCCTGCCGGAATTCGACAGCGCCACGACGGCCGGCATGACGATGATCGATCCCTCCGAGGGGGAATGACCTCCGTGGCACGCGTCCTCATCACCGGCTCGGCGGACGGGCTCGGCCGGGCCGCGGCCGTGGCCGGCGACCCGGCCGACATCGATCAGACCCGCTCGGTGGCGTCGCAGGTGGGCGAGTCGGGCCCGATCGACGCGGTGATCCACAACGCCGGCGTCTACAGCGGCCCGGCGATCCTGCCCGTCAACGTCGTCGCGCCGTACCTCCTGACCGCCCTCCTCCCGGCCCCGCGACGCCTGATCTACCTGAGCAGCGGCATGCATCGCGGCGGGCGGGCCGACCTCGGCGGTCTCGACTGGACCGGTCGCCGGTCCACCGGGACGTACTCGACCAGCAAACTCTTCGTCACCGCTCTCGCCCTCGCGGTCGCCCGCCTCCGCCCCGGCGCAGTCAGCAACGCCGTCGACCCCGGCTGGGTGCCGACCAGGTCCCACACCCGTCCGCCGCCGACGAGCGCTTCCAGAACCGCCTGCTCGACGCCCTCGCCCAGCACACCGGAACGGCGATCTGAGCTTTCACGGGGCCGTTCCTGCGCGTCGTGACGGGCGATCGGCAGCTCACCGGCCAGCGTCACCATCCCCGGGATCTCGGAGCGTCGTGCGGGCGGGCTGCCGGCGGTGGGTGTGCCGGTCTCGGGTCGAGCGCGGCGGAGTGGGCACGGGCGGCATAGGTTGAAGCGGTGACCGTGCTGCGCCTGCGTACTCTGATCGCGCCCGTTGTCGTGCTGGTGGCGGCTCTGCTCGCCGGGCCGGTCGGCGCCCGGGCCGATGCGCCGATGCGACTCGAAGTACAGGTGCAGGACATGGCCGGGGTGATCGACAACCGGGCGCCGATCGACGATGCCGTGGGCGAGTTGCAGCGGGAGACCGGGATCCAGCTGTTCGTGGTGTTCGTCGAGTCGTTCGACGGGATGCCGGCGCAGCAGTGGACCGACGAGACGGCGCGGCTCAGCGATCTGGGAGACCGGGACGCACTGCTGGCGGTGGCGACCGTGGACCGTGCCTACGCCTATTCCTTCCCGGACGATGCGCGGCTCACCGACGCCGAACTCGCCGAGGTGGCCGAGAACGACATCGAGCCGGCCCTGGCGAGATCGGACTGGTCCGGTGCGGTGATCGCGGCCGCCGCCGGATACGAGGACGCTGTCAACGGCGGGGGAGGGCTGGTCTGGGCGCTGCTGCTCATCGCGGTGATCGTGGTGGGCGCTCTCGTCTGGGCGCTGCTGCGCCGCCGCCGTCGTCGTACGTCCGCAGCGCCCGCCGCCGGACCCGGCGTCGAGGAACTCTCCGCTCAGGCGAACGCCCTCCTGATCGAACTCGACGACGACCTGCGAGCCAGTGAACGCGAGGGCGAACTGGCCACCGCCCAGTACGGGGCCGCTGCCACCGGCCGTTTCCGGGAGGCCCTCGCGGCGGCCCGCCGTGACGTGGCCGAGGCGTTCCGGCTGCGGATGACCCTCGAAGAAGTACCCGCACCGGACGACCCCACCCGCCGCCGCACCCTCGACCGGATCATCGAGCTGTGCCGGACCGCCGACGCCCGCCTCGACGCCGAGTCGGAAGCCTTCGACCAGCTCCGCGACCTGGAGGGCCGCGCCGCCG
This sequence comes from Actinoplanes sp. OR16, assembly GCF_004001265.1. GTDB lineage: Bacteria > Actinomycetota > Actinomycetes > Mycobacteriales > Micromonosporaceae > Actinoplanes. Next base: position 6,451,630 of record NZ_AP019371.1, read on the forward strand.
AGGTCGCGTCCTCCCTGGACGCCCAGCGGGCCACGGTCGAGGCCGCCCTTCCCGCTGCCGAGGCCACCCTCAGTGGGGTGACAGCGGGATACAGCGGCGAGAGCGTGACCGCCATATCAGGAAATATCGGTCAGGCGCGGGAAAGGTTGGCCTTCGCCTCGGAGGCGCTGACCCAGGCGAGGACCGCACTCTCCGGCGATGGCGATGGCGATGGCGATGGCGATGGCGATGGCGATGGCGATAGCGATAGCGATGGCGATAGCGATAGCGATGGCGACGGCAACGGCAACGGCGACGGCAACGGCGACGGCGACGGCAAGGGCGATGGCAACGGCGAGCTGGCGGTGACGGGAAGGGCTGCTGCGGCGCTTGCCGTACGAGCCGCTGAGCAGGCCATCGATCAAGCCGGACAGCTGGTCGCCGCGATCTCCAAGGTCGCCGCTGATCTGCCTGCCGCGAAGGCGGCCGCCGGCGCGCTGATCGCCGAGATCGAGGCGGAGATCGTCGCGGGCCGGGATGCGCTGGCCGGGGCTGCTGCCGGCCGTGCCGCCGTGGGAGGGGCCGGGTCCGGGTCGCACGGCGGTTCGCTGGAGACGGCTGTCGCCGGTGGGGAGCAGGCTGTCGCTCGGGCTCGGGAGGAGCTGGCGTCCGCCAGGCCCGATCCGGTCGCCGTCGTGGCCCGGCTGCAGACCGCCGACGCCGCTCTGGACGCCGCCCTCGCCGTGGCCCGTGACCAGGCGGAGCGGGACGGCCGGGCCCGGGCCGTACTCGCTCAGACTCTCCCCATGGCCCGCGCCGAGATCGGGGCGGCGAACGACTTCGTCACCACGAGGCGAGGGGCGGTGGGGCCGGATGCCCGAGGACGCCTGTCCGAAGCCCTGCGGCATCTGTCCCTCGCCGAGCAGCTGGCTCTCACCGACCCGAACGCGGCAGTGAACGAGGTGGCACAGGCGCGCCGGCTGGCTGCCGCGGCCACCCATGCGGCGCAGGCCGACGTGAACTCCTGGGCCGGACCCGGTGCCGACGCCGGTTCGGTGGCGGGCGCCGTGCTGGGTGGCATCCTCTCGGGAGCGATGCGATCAGGCGGCCGGGGCCACGGCGGCGGCTGGGGCCCGGGCGGCTTCGGGGGCGGTGGCTTCGGCGGCGGTGGCTTCGGCGGCGGTGGCTTCGGCGGCAGCGGATCCCGGGCCCGGCGTACCGGCGGAGGCGGCGGCAGGCGCGGAGGAGGCGGCCGCTTCTGATCCGGGCCAGTCAGGAGAAACGGTAGCCGGCGAGGCGCGGCCCTCAGGTGAGGGAGTCGGCGACCCGGTGACCCGTGCCCGCTCCGACCAGGATCAGCAGGCCGGCCGCCAGGACGACGAAGCCGGGCGGACTGCGGTGCGCGCCGAGCGGCAACAGGCCTCCGGCCACCGCCGCCGGCGTCCCGATGAAGACGCCGAACGCGGCCGGATCGTCCTTCTGGCGATTGGCGGCATCAACGTGGAGAGCGTTCACATCAGCATGTCCACCCACGTGAACGCAAGTATTGACAGATTTAATGTTATCGATAACATCGGCCGGTAACACGGTCGTAACCTCCCCGCTCGAACGGAGGACATCCCCATGCCGTCCCGTTCCCGATGGGCCCTGATTCCCCTGATCAGCGCCCTGCTGCTGACCCTCCTGGCGCGCCCCGCGGCTGCCGCCGACCCGTTCACCGCCTACCTGATGGCCCACTTCACCGGTGAGAGCGCCACCGGTGAGCAGATCTACTTCGCGACCAGCACCGACGGCCTGCACTGGACCGACCTCAACGGCTCCCAGCCGGTGCTGATGTCGGCGGTGGGGGAGAAGGGCGTCCGCGATCCCAGCCTGGTGCGCTCGCCGGCGGGCGACAAGTTCTGGCTGCTCGCCACGGATCTGCGGATCGCCAGTGGCAAGGGCTGGGACGCCGCCCAGCACGCCGGCAGCACCAAGCTGGTGATCTGGGAGTCCGCCGACCTGGTCACCTGGTCGGCGCCGCGCCTGGCCGACGTCGCCGGGAGCATCCCGCAGGCCGGTTGCGCCTGGGCGCCGGAGGCGATCTACGACCCGGAGACGGGTGACTACGTCGTCTACTGGGCGACGATCTCGCCGGCGAACGGTGTCGACAAGGCCCGGATCTACTACTCCCGGACGAAGGACTTCCGCACGTTCACTCCGGCGCAGCTCTACATCGACCGACCGGGCACGCAGGGCGTCATCGACACGCAGATCATCGAGGTGGCGGGCGGCACCGGCGGGTACCGCTACATCCGGGCGTCCGGCGACGGGCAGATCAGCGTCGAGGGCAGCAACCGGGTGCTGGGCGCCTGGACACGGCTCGGCGACCTGTCCGGTCTCGGCCTCACCGGTTCGCAGGTCGAGGGCCCGGTGCTGCACAAGTTCAACGATCGCAACGAGTGGGGTCTCTGGGTCGACCAGTACGCGTCCGGCCGCGGTTATCTCCCGCTCACCACGACGAACCCGGCAGCGCTGAGCGGTTATCGGATTCGAGGGACCGGTGAGTACGCCCTGGGTGCCTCGCGGAAGCGGCACGGCACCATTCTGCCGATCACGCAGGCGCAGCTCACCGCCCTGACCGCCAAGTGGGCCACCGCGACGACCGGCACGACGCGGCTGCAGTCGTTCAACTTCACCGACCGCTATGTCCGGCACGCCGATTTCGACGCTCGCATCGACGCCTCGGTGAGCCCGGCGGCGGATGCCCGCTGGCGCATCGTGCCCGGCCTCGCGGACAAGAGCCACGTCTCTCTCGAATCGGCCAACTTCCCGGGCTACTACCTGCGCCATTCCGACTTCGACTTCACCCTTTCCCCGTACGACGGGAGCACCGCGTTCGCGGCCGACGCCACGTTCAAGCGGATCCCGGGCCTGGCCGACGGTTCGGCCGTCTCGTTCCAGTCGTACAACCACCCCACCCGGTACCTGCGGCACTACGGCTACCTGCTGCGCCTCGACGAGATCACCACTGCCACCGGCCGTGCGGACGCCACGTTCCGCGCGGTCTCCTGAGGAGGAACCATGGCCACCCGACGCAGCCTTCTCGGCGCCGCCCTCGGCGGAGCGGTGATCTCGGCGACCGGCGGCGGCAGCCCCGCCGCCGCGGCCGAACTCCCGCCGGCCCGCGCCGATCTGGGCGTCTCCGCTTCACCGTTCCCGCTCGGTCAGGTGCGGCTCACCGCCGGCCGGCTGATGGACAACCAGACGCGTACGCTCGCCTACCTGCGGTTCGTCGACGTGGACCGGCTGCTCTACGTGTTCCGCGCCAACCACGGTGTCCCGACCGGTGGTGCCGCGGCGAACGGGGGCTGGGACGCGCCGTCGTTCCCGTTCCGCAGCCATGTTCAGGGGCACTTCCTGACCGCGTGGGCTCAGGCGTACGCGATCCTGGGTGATCTGGTCTGCCGCGACAAGGCGAACTACATGGTCGCCGAGCTGGCCCGGTGCCAGGCCGCGAACGGCTATCTGTCCGGCTTCCCGGAGGCCGACTTCACCGCCCTCGAAGCGCGGACGCTGTCGAACGGCAACGTCCCCTACTACTGCGTCCACAAGACTCTCGCCGGGTTGCTGGACGTGTGGCGCTACATCGGGAACACGCAAGCGCGCGATGTGCTGCTGAGGCTCGCGGCGTGGGTGGACACCCGTACCAAGGCGCTCTCCTCCTCTGCGATGCAGGCGATGCTGGGAACCGAGTTCGGCGGGATGAACGCCGTGCTCACCGACCTCTATCAGCAGACCGGCGACGCGCGCTGGCTGACCGTGGCGCAGCGGTTCGACCACGCCGCCGTCTTCACCCCGCTGGCGGCCGGCACGGACAGCCTCAACGGGCTGCACGCCAACACGCAGGTGCCGAAATGGATCGGCGCGGCCCGGGAGTACAAGGCGACCGGCACCACCCGGTACCGGGACATCGCGCGCAACGCGTGGAACATCACCACGGGCGCCCACACGTACGCCATCGGCGGGAACTCGCAGGCAGAGCACTTCCGGCCGGCGAACGCGATCGCCGGCTATCTCACGAACGACACCTGCGAGCACTGCAACACCGTCAACATGCTGCGGCTGACCCGTGAGCTGTGGGTGACCGAGACCGACCGGGTCGCCTACTTCGACTACTACGAGCAGGCGCTGCTCAACCACGTGCTCGGCGCGCAGAACCCGGCCGACCCGCACGGGCACGTCACCTACTTCACGCCGCTGCGGCCGGGCGGCCGGCGCGGTGTCGGACCGGCGTGGGGCGGCGGGACGTGGAGCACCGACTACACCACGTTCTGGTGCTGCCAGGGCACCGGCGTCGAGGTGAACACGCGGCTGATGGAGGCAATCTACTTCTCCAGCGGCACGACGCTGACCGTGAACCTGTTCGCGCCGTCGGTGCTGACCTGGTCGCAGCGCGGCATCACGGTCACCCAGGAGACGACCTTCCCGGCGGGGGACACGTCCACGCTGCGGCTGTCCGGCACGATGAGTGGATCGTGGAGTGTCCGGATCCGGATCCCGTCCTGGACCACCGGCGCCACGATCAGCGTGAACGGGACCGTCACGTCGGTGGCGTCCGGCGCCTACGCCACCCTCACCCGGACCTGGGCAGCCGGGGACACCATCGTGGTCAGACTGCCCATGCGGGTCGTGCTGCGGCCGGCGAACGACAACCCCGACCTGCAGGCGATCACCTACGGGCCGTCCGTGCTGGCCGGGAACTACGGTGACACGGCGCTGACGGCCGCGCCCGCCCTGACCGTCTCCTCGGTCACCCGGACCACCGCCACCGCGAACGGCGCGACCGTGAACCTCGTGCCGTTCCACGACGCGCACGCGATGAACTACACCGTCTACTGGCAGACCGCGCCCTCGGTGAAGATCGTCAACAACGCCACAGGCCTGGTGCTCGGCATCAAGGACATGGCGGTGGCCGACGGCGGCCTGGCGGTGACCTGGGGTGACACCGGGACCCCCGACCACCGGTGGGTGCGGATCACCGACGGCACGGCGGTCCGGTTCCGGAACGTGAACAGCGGCAAGGTGCTCGGCGTCGAGAACATGTCCACCGCCGACGACGCCCGCGTCCTGCAATGGGCCGACAACGGCACGGCGGATCACCGCTGGATCCTCACCGACCAGGGCGGCGGCCTCTTCAAGATCCGGAACGTGAACAGCGGGAAGCTGCTCGCCGTCCTGGGCGGCGGCACGGCGTGGGGCGTGCAGGTCGTCCAGGACGCCGACGACGGCTCAGCCGACAACCTCTGGCGCTTCTCCTCGTAGGAAGGGCGCCCGCCGTGAAGACGGCGGGCGCCACGCTTGCGGCCGTTCGGCGGAGGCTGTTCCGGGTGCGCTTCGTGAGAACGTCGGTCATCGCGGCCACCGGCATCCCGGCTCCTCTGCCGGAGAAGGACTGAGCAGCATGACGATCGCGGACACACCCGGGCACGGCGAGAACCTCCTCGTGGACGGACTCTCGCTCGCCGAATATCAGAGCCTGCGCACCGAGATCCTGAAGCTCATCGAGATGCAGGGGCAGCTCATCGCCCTGACGGTGGTCGCGTTCGGGACCGTGCTGTCGGTGGGTTTCCAGGCGAAGAACGCCGCGATCATCCTGGTGCACCCGATCCTGGCGCTCATCCTCGGCGTCTCCTGGATGAACCACGCGCACAGCGTGTGCCGCTGTGCCGCCTACATCCGGCGGAAGGAGGCGGAGTTCGGCGACATGACCCGGTTCGGCTGGGAGCATTTCGTGCAGGAGACGCCCTTCCCCAAGCACCGCGTCGGCTTCTGGGGTGTCCGGGCGATCTTCGCGATCACCGCGCTCATCGCGGTCGTGGCGAGTCTCGGTGTCGCCGTCCCGCGCGGTCCGGCGATCGCGCTGTTCGTCCTCTCCTGCCTGGTGACGATCGTGCTCTTCTGGCTCTCCTTCACCTGGCAGGAGAGTCCCACCGATCGCGGTGACCGAAGAAGGCGGGGGTTCCTCGGTCTACCGCGTCGGCGGCGTACAGGAACATCCCCGCCGACCAGCTCTGCCGCTGATGACCCATCGGACGGCCGGACAGACCGTGGAACCACTCGTTGAACTCCCACTCCTCGTCACGCCCGGCTCGATTCATCAGGGCCAGCCGTACCAGCGCGTTCTCCGCCTCGTCCCTCCGCCCGGCGGCCACCAGCGCCGCCACGTAGAACCCGCCGAGGAACGGCCAGGCACCGCCGTTGTGGTACTGGTGGGGGTAGTTCAGGTTGTACAGCCGGTAATACTCGCGCCAGTCCTTGTCGGCCTCCGTGATCGGCGGCCAGCAGGCCTTGACCGGCCACGGATCGTCGAGCCCGACCCCGGCGGCGTAATCGAGGATGCGGCCGGCCTGCGCCGGATCCGCCACACCGAAGAGGATCGCCAGCAGGTTGCCGAGGGTGTCGAACCGGTCGCCGAACTCGCGGAAGGCCATGTACGGCAGGTAGTACGGCCGATGACCCAGCACGGTGTCCACGAGCCGGGTCGGGTACTCCCACTCCTTGCGGTTCTCCCGGATCCAATCGTGGTCGCGGGCCACTTCCGGCCCGACCCAGAGAAGCTGATTGACGCGGAAGCGGATTCCGGCCGCACGGTCGTCGAAGTCGTCGCCGTCCTCACCGCGGCGGCGGGCGAGCGTGGCCATGGCACGGTTCGCCGCGTACCAGAGGACGTTCGGCAGCAGCGAGTTGTAGCGGTTCGCGAACAGGTCCGCCCAGTCCATCGATTCGTGGACTTCGAGGAGACCGCACTCGTTGACGTCCTGGTATTCCAGCCAGCGATGAGCCGCGGCGAGGGTCTGTCCACTGTGATCGCCGAGCACGTAGTGGGCCACGATGTACCACAGGGAGGCGTCGACGGCGCCGGCGAACATGGTGTCGGCGACCATGGGTGCGTCGGGCGACGGCGCGTACACATGGTTCGGGATGCGGCCGAGGCGGGACTGCATGCCGCCGGCGGAGTCCATCGACTGCCGCAGGAGCAGCTTCCCCCGGTCGTCACCGATCGCTGCCAGCCCCAGTCCCGTGATCACCGCGTCGCGGACCCAGACCTCCGGATAGGCGGCGCCGCCGGCCCGCAGCCCGGCCACGCCGACGTTCTCGTGCACCAGCGACAGTGCCTGCTCGCGGGCGGTATGGACGATCCTCTTGTCCTCGTCGCTCAGCATGCCTGGCAGCGTATCGCCGACCGGCGGCGGCAGGTCAGCCGTCGAACGAGGCGTGGTACGTCTCGAACTCGGCTCGCTGGGCGTCCAGCAGCGACGATCCGGTCGGGTAGATGTGGTCGAACATCTCCAGGGGGCGCGGATCGGGCATGGACAGGACGCGTTCGCGCAGGTCGAGGGCGAGCTTGCGGGCGTCCTCGTCGACGTCGCCGAAGAAGGCGTCGTCGGCTATCCGCTGCTTCAGCAGGAACTGTTTGACGCGGCTGATCGGGTCCTTCGCCTTCCACGACTCCACTTCACTGGCGATCCGATAACGCGAGGGGTCGTCGGAACTGGTGTGAGCGCCCATCCGGTAGGTGTACGCCTCGATCAGGGTGGGGCCCTGACCGGTGCGAGCGTGGTCGAGAGCGGTCCGGGTCACCGCGTACGAAGCAAGAACGTCGTTGCCGTCGACGCGGATGCCGGGGAAGCCGTAGCCGCCGGCACGCTGGTAGAGCGGGGCCCGGGCCTGACGTTCCAGGGGTAGCGAGATGGCGTACTGGTTGTTCTGGCAGAAGAAGACGATCGGCGCGTTGAAGACGCCGGACCAGACGAACGACTCGTTCACCTCACCCTGGCTGGTGGCGCCGTCGCCGAGATAGGCGATCACCGCCTCGCCGTCGGTGCCGCCGGTCCGGCCGTCCATGGTCACGCCCATCGAGTAGCCGGTGGCGTGCAGCGTCTGCGCCCCGATGACCAGGGTGTAGAGGTGGAATTGGTGGGCGTCCGGATCCCAGCCGCCCTGGTCGACGCCGCGGAACAGGCCGAACGGCATGATCGGGTCGATGCCGCGGCAGTAGAGGACGCCGTGTTCCCGGTAGGTCGGGAAGGCCATGTCCTGCGGCCGCAGCGCACGACCCGAGCCGACCTGCGCCGCCTCCTGCCCGAGCAGGCTCGCCCACAGCCCGAGTTCACCCTGGCGTTGCAGGGCGAGCCCTTCGGCGTCGAGTCGGCGCACCGTCACGAGGTCCCGGTAGAGGCCGCGGTACTCCTCGTCGGTGAAGTCCACCGCGTACGTGATGCCGTCGGCGGTGGTCACGCTCTCCACGTGGTCGCCGTCCGGGGTCAGCAGCTGAACGTATCCGCCGGGCGGGACGCCATGTTGATCCACATCAGGGACGCTAATACGCCGGCGGCGGTGAGCGGGTGTGTTCTCCGCCCTTGCGCCGGAGCTTCCTCCACTATCCTGCCCGAGTGACCGGTTCCCGCGGGCTCGATCTCCGGCCGTTCCAGGTGCGGGTTCCGGAGTCCGACCTGATCGATCTGCGCCGCCGCCTCGCCGCCACGCGCTGGCCCGAGCCGTCGCCCGCTTCCGGCTGGGACCACGGCATACCCCATGATCTTGTACGTCGGCTCTGCAGCTCTTGGCGAGCGGACCACGATTGGCGGGCGGCCGAATCACGGCTCAATGAGTGGCCGCAGTTCCTGGTGACGGTCGGCGGCACCGAGCTGCACGTCGTACACGCGCGCTCGGGAAGAGCCGGCGCCCTGCCGCTCGTCCTGACCCACGGCTGGCCCGGATCGGTGCTGGAGCTGATCGGGCTGGTGGGGCCGCTGGTCGACGAGTTCGACGTGGTCATCCCGTCGTTGCCCGGCTACGGCTTCAGCGCGAAACCGGCGGAACCCGGCTGGGGCATCGAGCGCATCGCCGACACCTGGGCGGCGCTGATGAGCGGGCTCGGCTACGAGCGGTACGGCGCGGCCGGCAGCGACTGGGGCACCAGTGTCTCCACCCTGCTCGCCGCCCGGCACCCCGAGCACGTCGCGGGCATCCACCTCGTCCCGCCGCTCGCCGGACCCGCCGACGGCGACGTCCTCACCGAGGCGGAGCAGGCCGCCCTCGACGCGATGCTCTCCCGGGGCCGGAACTCGTCGGCGTACTCCGAGATCCACCGCACCGCGCCGCAGACGATCGGCTACGCGCTGCTCGACTCCCCGGCCGGCCTCTGCGCGTGGATGGCGGAGAAGCTGCTCACCTGGGGTGATCTCACCTGGGATCAGGTGCTGGACCAGGTGACCTTCTACTGGCTGACCGGCACGGCGGCGTCGTCGGCACGGCTCTACGCGGAGAGCATCTCCCAGGTCTCCCGCTGGATGACGGATGGCGCGAGCGCTGGGCCGGTCCCCGTACCGATGGGGGCCTCGATCTTCGAGAATGAGATCCCCCGGCCGTCCCGGCGGCAGGCAGCGCGCCGATTCCCCGACATCCGCTATTGGGCCGAACATCCGCGCGGCGGCCACTTCCCCGCCCTCGAAGTCCCCGAACTCCTGGTCGCCGACCTGAAAGCCTTCTTCCGCCGGGTCCGCTGACCCTTTTCCCTTGAGCGCGGTGGCTAGTCTGCGCGACATGCTCATCGATCTCGCGCCCGAACCGATCAAAGGGGTCGTCTTCGACTTCCACGGCACGCTCGTCGGGGGCGGTGACACCACCCGCTGGGTCGACGCGGCGCTGCGGAAGCTGGCCGCGGACGGGCACCCGGCGCCCGAGTTGAGCGCGGCGCGGATCGTGGAACTGCGGGACCACCTCGACCACATCTGGCATCACGCCCACGCGATCGATCCGCGCAGCGAGCGCGACCTCAGCCACGAACGGCACCGGGACGTCTTCCACCGCACGGTCGCCCTGCAAGGCGTCGAACCCGCACTGATCACGGCCCTCTACGACGTGATGCCGGACCAGTGGGCGCTCTTCGACGACACCCTCCCCGTCCTCCGCGAACTGAAGGCGCGCGGCATCCGGATCGTGGTCCTCTCCAACATCGGCCTCGACATCCGCCCCCTGCTCGATCGCGCCGGCGTCGGCGCACTGGTCGACGGAGTCGTGCTCTCCTACGAGGTGGGCCTCGTCAAACCGGACCCGGCGATCTACGAGCGGGCGGTGGAGATGCTCGGGATCCCCGGTACGCAGACGCTCATGGTCGGCGACAGCCCTCGCGACGACGTCGGTGGCGTGCCGCTGGGAATCCGGACACTGATCCTGCCGCGTACGGGCGGAACGGTCCACGGCCTGGCGACCGTCCTGCAGATGACCGGCGCGCCCGCGCTCTCCGCCGGCTGACGACGGCCCTGATCTGCGAGACGGAAGCTAGACGGCCCGGGCGCGCAGGCGTACCGAGGCCAGGGCGATGATCCCCAGCATCGCCGTGGCGAAGAAGGCGGTGTAGGGCCACTCCCGGCCGGTGCTCACGCAGAGCAGGATCAGCGCCGCGTAGAAGGGCACACCCACGCCGAGGCCCACGAGCGCGCCGCGGCGGCGGTGTGCCGCGGAGCAGGGCGGGGACGCGGTGCGGCTCAGCCGGCTCGTCGCCGCGGGGAACAGGGCCCAGATCGCGCCGTTCAGGCCCGCTCCCGCGGCGATCTCGGCGATCGGGTCGCCGCGGTCCAGGAACAGGCGCACGGCGAACGCGACGACGGTGATCACGACGGACGCGACGGCATAGGTGCCGGGTTCCGCGCCCAGCCGCGCGGCGATCCGGGAACGGCGTGGCAGCGATCGCTGGTCGTCCATGCGGGACAGGTGCCCTGCATGGTGGGCGGTCACACGCCGGCCAGGAACTCCTCCATGGCGGTGCCCACGGTGGACAGGACGCCGGTGTAGGCGGTCACCGGGCCCGGCACCCGCAGCGCGTGGTCGGCCTCGGGGATCTCCAGGATCGGAACCCCGGTGGCACGGGCGGCCTCCGGGTTCCAGGCGACATCGGAGGTCCCCCCGATCAGCAGTTGAGGGGCCGGGTTCGCGGTGATCGCCGCGACCACCACAGGGTCGTGGAGGAGAGGGGTCAGCCAGATCGCGGGCAGCCGCTGCTCGGCGGCCAGGGCCGCGGCTCGGCTGCCCAGCGACTTGGCGATCAGGACCGGGCGGGCGCCGGGGTCCTCGGTGCGGGCCTTGTGGAGGGCCGCCTGCACGTGGACGCGGACGAACGGCTCGGGGTCGATGTCGTAGAGCGAGGACGGAACGGTCCAGCTGATCGGCTCGATGCGGTCGCCGCGGGCGGTCAGGACGACGTCCGCGATGTCGAAGAGGGTCGCTGAGGTGCCGTAGAGGCGGCCCGGCACCAGGATTCCGGTGAGCATCGAGGCACTCTAGCCAAGGTGCTCCACGACCGCCGCGGCGACGGCGGTCATCCCGGCCGCGTTCGGGTGCAGGGAGCTGTAGGCGCCGGCGGCGGTGGGGGAGAAGGGGTGGATCCACGGCGACGCCGAACCGAGCGCGTGACCGCGACTGATCGCCGACACGGCGACGAGGCCGGCGCCGGACGCCGCGGCGGCCGTGACGTACGCGCTCTCCAGCGCACTCTGGATCTCGCGGAAGACGGGCAGGTCGAACGGCTCCGGCACGGGGGCGTCGCCGAGCACGGTCAGGTAGTCGACCAGCAGGACCCGGGCCCGCGGTGCCCGGGAGCGGACCCGGTCGACGATCTCGGCGAGTCCCGCGGCGGTTCGGGCGACGTCGGCGGGAGTGGGCGCGGGCAGGCCGTCCGGCAGGTCGGCGGCGAGCATCCGGGCAGCGGGACCGCCGGGACGGACGCGATTCCAGGCCGTGAACATCATCGCCGTCATGTAGCGCAGGTCGTTGCCACCGGCCGTCACGGTGACCAGCCCGGCGTCCGGCGGCACCCCCTCGATCTGCGGCGCGAACCGTGCACCGGAGATCGTCACCTGCGGCTGGTCCAAGATCGTCGCCGTCGTCGCACCGGAGACGCTCAGGTCGATCAGCGTCGCCCCGAGCCGCTGGGCGAGCAGATGCGGGTAGTTGGCACCCGACCGCATCGCCTCGGCGTCCACGATCGGGTCGATGCCGGGGCCGGAGGCGAAAGAGCTGCCCAGCGCGGCGTACAGAAGAGGGAGAGCCACCCGGAGATCATGCCAGCACGAACATTGAACTATCCGGTTCAGTGTCGTAAGGTGAACCACATGGTTCAGCAAGCGGTCCTGGATCGGGTTTTCGCGGCCCTGTCCGATCCCACCCGGCGCGGCGTCCTGGTCCGCCTCGGCCAGAGCCCGGCCACCGTCGGGGAGCTCGCCGAGCCGACCGGGATGACGCTGACCGGCATGAAGAAACACATCCAGGTGCTCGAGGACGCCGGCCTCGTCGTGACCGAGAAGGTCGGCCGCTCCCGCCAGTGCCGGCTCAGCGCCGCGCCGCTCGACGACGCGATGGCCTGGATCAGCTTCTACCAGCGCCTCTGGACCCGCCGCCTGGACGGCCTGGACGCCTATTTCACGCTAAATCCGGATAAGGAGTGACAGATGGACCTGCGGATCGAACGCCGCCTGCCCGCCACCCCGGAACAGGTCTTCGACGCCTACACCGACGCCGAGAAGCAGAAGATCTGGTTCAGCATCCTCGACGAGGAGCCGGGCATCGTCGAGATCGAGGTGGACCTGCGCGTCGGCGGCACCCAGACGGCGGTGTGGGGCCCGAATCCGGAGACGCTGTTCCGGGAGACCCAGACGTTCGTCGAGATCGACCGCCCGCACCGCCTGGTCACCGAGTCGACAGGTGTCTCCCCGGACGGGATGACCATGACGACCCGGATCGAGATCTCCTTCGAGGCGGCGGACGACGGGACCCTGATGACCGTCGTGCAGAGGGGATTCCCGGCGCCGGAGATCCGCGACTTCTTCGTGTCCGAGGTCTGGGCCGGTGCTTTCGCCAGGATCGAGGCGTTTCTCGTACGCCGGAACGCCCGTGCCTAGCAGGTCCCGCCCGATGGTGGTCGTCACCGCCGCCGGAGTCGCGGTCCTCGTGAACCTGGTCGTCTACCTGCTCGGCAGGGCGGCCGGTGGCAGTTTCGTCTTCACCGCGGCGCAGGGCCCGGCCGAGGTGGACGCGGTGACGGTGGCCGGTTTCAGCGCGGTGCCGCTGGCCACCGGCCTCACCGTCGTGGCGCTGCCGGCCCGGCGGCTGCCGTGGGTGACCCGGGCCGGCGTGGTCGCCGGTTCGCTGCTGGCGATCGGGACCATCGCGGTGATGACGCTGCCCGCCGATTTCGACACGGTCAGCACGATCACGCTGGCGCTGTGCCACCTCACGCTGGTCCCGATCCTGATCACCGCCGGCCTGCTGCTGCGGCCTGGCCGGCCCGGCCGCTGACGTCGCCGCCGGCCTGCTGCCGCGGTCAGGCCAGTCCGGCCGCTGACGTCGCCGCCCAGGCCAGGTGCGGCTGGTCGATGTCGGAGTGCGCGCCCGAGAAGAACGACCGGCCGTGCGCGATCACGTCGTTCCCGTCGAGCCGGTAGAACGTGCCCGGCTGGAACTTGTACCGGCTGCCCGCCGGCCCCAGCGCCACGGTCTGCGCGGCCGCCTGCTGATAACCGTTGTTGCCCATGCCACCCCACCGGAAGTTCGGATTCACCATGGCCTGCGCGTCCTGCCAGGCCAGCCGGCTGGCGTTCGGGTACCACCAGCCGACCGCCCGGTCCTTGCCGGAGAACGTGGCGAGCAGCGGCCCGTCGACCCGGTCGCGTTCGCCGGCCAGCACGCCCTTGCCGGCCGAGACCGGGGCGTTCCCGGCGAACGCGAAGTGGCTGAACGCGCCCTGGATGAGCATCAGCGACTTCACCGGGCTGTCGTGCCCGCGCATCGACGGCGGCAGCCCGGCCAGGGTGAACGCGACGAGGCGGGCGCCGAAGCTGTGCCCCATCAGGTGGATCCGCGGCGCGCCCGGTCGTCCGGCGAGCCGGCCCAGCAGCGGTCCGAGTCCACGCTGCCCGACGACTCCAGCCCTATTCTTCATCTCGTAGTAGCTCGCAACGCGTAGTAGTTCCTTCGCCCCCTTCCACAGCGCGCCGAACGGGTTCAGGCCGGCCTGCGCGTCCGACTGCTCGGGCGGGGCCAGCATGGACATGGTGTCCAGCACGGTGCGCGGCGCGGCGGTCAGCACCATCGCCTCCCCGCGGTCCTCCTCGGCGTCGTTGTCGGTGCCGATCAGCCCGCGGGTCAGGTCGATGAAGGCGAGCAGTTGCCGCGGGTCCTGCGGCCGCTGGTCCAGCAGCCCGCCGAGGGTGGCCAGGTCGGCCTGGTGGTTCGGGAAGGCCGGCGCCAGGGCGGCGGCGATCTCCGCGCCGGTGGACTCCGGGGCCTGCGCCGGCGACGGGCCGGGCGGGAGCAGGGGAGTGCTCTGGGTGTCGGCGGGGGAGGCGAGCAGCGGGCCGTCCGGCGCCGGATCGTCCTGCGGGAACAGCAGCGACGGCCAGATCACGCCGGCGAAGCCGACGGCGTGGCCGGGCGCCATCTGCGCCAGCTGGTCGAACATGAAGTCGTAGTGGCGGCGGGCGCCGGCCGGTGACGAGTTCCAGCCGTGGCCGAAGATGAACAGCTCGTCGGCGGCGAGCTCGCTCTGCAGTCCGGTGTCGTCGGTGAGGTTGCCGTCCTTGTCGAAGGTGATCTCCCAGTAGGGGAGGCCACGAATGGTCTTCTTCACGATGTTTCCCCTAAATCCTGGCGAGCGCCCCCATGAGGTCGACCAGTCCATGGCCCTCGAAGAAGCGATCGCGGCCCAGCGACACCGCCGAGTCAGTGAAGATCCGCTTCACCTCGTCCGGCAGTCCGATGTATTCGTTGCGTACCGACAGGAAGGCGGCGATCACGCCCGACACGTGCGGGGCGGCCATCGACGTGCCGCTGTCCTCCGCGTAGCAGGGACCGTCCGGCTGATCACCGAAGACCGGGATGCCCTGCCGGAACTTCCCGGCGCAGCACGACGTGATGCGTTCGCCGGGCGCGAGCAGGTCCGGTTTGAGCCGGCCGTCCAGAGTCGGTCCCTTCGATGATCCGTACGTCACCCCGAACGTGTGAGGACGGTCCCGATGAGTCGAGCCCACCGTGATGGCGCGGTCGGCGTTCCCGGGATCGGTGATGGTGGAGAGCATCCCGTGCGGGTCGCCGGACTCGGCGAACCCACCGTTGCCGGCGCTCACCACGGCCACCACCCCCGTGCCCACCAGCAGGTTCAGTTCCCGGCACAGCGGGCTCTGTCCGGCCGCGTACTCCCGGTGGTACCAGGGGCAGCCCAGGCTCAGGTTGACGCCGTGGATCTGCAGGACCCGGCCCCACGCGTTGCGGCGCCGGACGTACTCCATCGCCGCGATCACCGCCGCCGAGGTGGTCTTCGGCTGCCCCGAGCCGGCGTCCATCACCTTGAGGCTGACGAGCCGGGCCTTCGGCGCCATCCCGGCCAGGGTCCGCCCCGGATCCAGCGGGCGGGCCTGCCACTGCGGCAGCCCGAGGTCGGCGTCGCTGATCCCCGGCCGGATCATCGCGAGCAGCGGCCGCAGGTCGTCCGGGCACCGCCCCGCGATGATGCCGGCCACGTGGGTGCCGTGCCCGTCGTCGTCGGTCAGTGCGGTCCCGGGACCGGGCTGGACGGGTTCCGGCTCGTTGCGCACGATCCAGCTGAAGTCCGCGTGCAGTCCGGCCACGCTCGGATGATCCAGCGTCCCGCCGCCCGGCTCGCTGCCCGCGAAGTGCGGATGCCCGGCCTCGATGCCGGTGTCGAGCACCGCCCAGACCACCCCGCTGCCGTCCGCGCTGTAGGTCCGCCCGGCCGCGTCGGCCTTGACCGTGCTCGTCGACCTGTCGATCTGCGGGCGGATCACGTAGTCCGGCCAGATGTGGAAGATGGTCCGCCGCGTCGCGGCGCGGTCCTCGTCGGCCAGCAGCAGGGCACTGATCTCGGCGCGGGTGACGAGGCAGCGGACGTACGAGGCGGAGACCGTCACCGGCACGGGCCGGTCCGCGGACGTCACCACGGGCGTCCACACCTCGGCGCGGAACCGCTGCTCGACGGTCGATCAGCAGAGGGCTCGCCCGGAACCGCCGCCCCGAGGGCCGCTGGTCGTCACCGCGCTGGGATCGGGTGCTCACTTCCGTCACCTCCGAACCCCGCCGACGTTCCCACCGGCTCCTGCCCGGCGCAGTCATGTCATGGACAGTCTTCATCGAAGGAGTGAGTCCTTTAACACAAAGTTACATGAGATCCTTATGTAAATCGTGGGTCCGGGCGGATAGTGAAGATGTTCGAGATCCACCCCGGGAGGTAACACGATGCCTACCAAGACCCCCGTCCAGAGCACCGCTCACAAGCTCAAAAGCCTCCTCGAGACCCTCCTGCAGACCCCGATGCCGGTACGCCTGCGTGCCTGGGACGACTCCGAGGCGGGCCCGGCCGACGCCCCTGTCGTGGTCATCCGGCACCGCCGCGCGCTGCGCCGTCTCGTCTGGCAGCCCAACCAGCTCGGCCTGGCCCGGGCGTACGTGGCCGGCGAGATCGACGTCGAGGGCGACCTGTACGACGTGCTCGCCCGCCTCGCCCCGCTGCTCTGGCGAGCGCCCGGCGTGAAGGACCTGCCGCTACGCTCCGTGATGGGTGAGGCGGTGAAGCTCGGCATCATCGGCAGCCAGCCGAAGCCGCCGCCGGAGGAGATGGCCGTCTCCGGCGCCCGGCACAGCAAGAGCCGCGACCGGCAGGCGATCAGCCACCACTACGACGTCGGCAACGACTTCTACCGGATCGTCCTCGGCGAGAGCATGGTCTACTCGTGCGCCTACTGGACGTCCGGCGAACCCGGGTACGGCCTGGCCGACGCGCAGCGCGACAAGCTCGATCTGATCTGCCGCAAGCTCGATCTCCAGCCGGGCGAGCGGCTGCTCGACGTCGGGTGCGGCTGGGGCAGCCTGGCCATCCACGCCGCCCGGGAGTACGGCGTCCAGGTCCTCGGCATCACGCTCTCCACCGAGCAGGCCGAGTTCGCCCGCAAGCAGGTGGCCGCCGCCGGGCTCTCCCACCAGGTGGAGATCCGGGTCCAGGACTACCGCGACCTGGACGACGGCCCCTTCGACGCGATCTCCAGTGTGGGGATGGCCGAGCACGTCGGCGCCGGCCCGTACCGGGACTACGCGAGCATCCTGCACCGCCAGCTCAAGCCGGGCGGCCGCCTGCTCAACCACCAGATCTCCGCCCTGCACCCGGCGCCCGGCGACGACGAGAAGAAGCAGCGCAGCTTCATCGACGCGTACGTCTTCCCGGACGGCGAACTCGCCCCGGTCGGCGCCACGGTGACGCTGCTCGAGGAGGCCGGCTTCGAGGTCCGCGACGTGCACGCCCTGCGCGAGCACTACGCCCGGACCCTGCGCGCCTGGGTGGCGAACCTGGAATCCGACTGGTCCACGGCCGTGAACCTCACGACGCCCGGCCGCGCCCGCGTCTGGCGGCTCTACATGGCCGCCTCCGCGCTCGCCTTCGAACGGGCACACATCGGCGTCAACCAGGTCCTCGCGGTGAAGACCCACCGCGACGGCCTCAGCGGCATGCCGCCGACGCGGGCCGGCTTCCTGGCCTGAAGGCAGGGCCTGGCGGCGGCTCTCCATCTCTGTGGAGTCAGCCGATCGCCGGGCCCCGGCGCCGTCACGGTGGCCACCGGGAACCGGGCCCGGTGTGTGGTGGAACACCACTGATTGTGCAGAGCATCAGCCGGACCGCGCCGATGGTCCGACCATGGCAACCCGCAGGATCTGGCTGTTCCTCGGCATCGCCGCGGCAGCCGTGGCGGGGTCGGTCGTCACCTACGACACGACCTTCGGCAACGTGCTCTACGTCGTGCTCTATCTGGCGCTGTGCGCCCTCGCCTGGGTGGCGGTCGCCCGGACGCCGCGCGGTCCGCAGCGATGGCCGTGGGCCCTGGTGGCCGCGGCGCAGACGCTGTGGCTGACCGGGGACGGCATCGAGCTCGCGTACTACTACCTGGGTGACGGGGTACCGCCGGTCGGGCTGGCCGACGGGTTCTGGCTGGTCGGCTATCCGCTGATCGCGGTGGCGCTGACGGTGATGGCCCGGCGTCGCGCGCCGGGCAGGCTGCGCAGCGCGGTGCTCGACGGGCTCACCCTCACGGTGGCGGCCGGGCTCGCCAGCTGGCAGTTCCTGATCCTGCCGAACCTCGGCGGGGGCCTGAGCGTCGCCGAGACGATCGTGCCGCCGCTCTACCCGATCGCCGACGTCGTGCTGCTCGCCGCGGTGCTGTTCATCGCGCTGTCGCCCGGCGACCGCGGGGCGCCGACCCGGCTGATGCTCGGCGCGGTCGTGCTCTACCTGGCGATCGACGTGAGCTACAACGTGCTGCCGTACGTGGTCGACTACAGCGTGGTCGGGAAGATCGGGCCACTGATCATGTTCGGTAACGCGCTGATGATCGCGGCGGCACTGCACCCGCAGAGCGGGGAGCTGCACCGGCCCGGCCAGCAGGTGAACGTGCTGCATCCGGCAAGGGTGCTCTTCCTCGGTGTGGCGTTCCTGTCCGCGCCGACCCTGACGCTGCTGGAGGACGGGGTCGAGCGCAACGCCGTGGTGGCGCTGCTCGCCGTGGCGCTGAGCACCGGTTTCGTGCTCACCCGGTTCACCATCGCGGTGCGGGAACAGGAACGCGTGCAGGCGCAGCTCGCGTACCAGGCCCGGCATGATCCTCTGACCGGCCTGCCGAACCGCGCGGTGCTCGGCGCCGAGCTGGAGCGCACCGAGGGACCGGTGGCGGTGCTCTACCTGGACCTGGACGGGTTCAAGCGGGTCAACGACACGTTCGGGCACGACGCCGGCGACCTGGTGCTGTCGACGGTGGCGCGGCGGCTGTCCGGCGCGGTGCGCGGGTCCGACCTGGTGGTGCGGCTCGGCGGCGACGAGTTCGTGCTGTTCTGCTCGGACCTGCCGGAGGCGGATGCGATCCGGCTCGCCGACCGGGTGCTCGCCGACGTCGCACGGCCGATCCTGTTCCACGGCCAGACGCTCGACATCGGGGCGAGCGTGGGCATCGCCGCGTACGGCACGGACCTGCCGGACGGCGACGGCGACCTGCTGCGCAGCGCCGACATGGCGATGTACGAGGCGAAGAGGCAGGGCCGTGGCCGCTGGGTGATGGCCGGCCGACTACCGTGACCACGGTGGAACGAGACCTGATCGCGGCCCGTGACCTCGCCGCCGACCTGGCAGTACGGGCCGGCCGGCTCCAGATCGAGCGGCGCGCCACCCTCACGGTGGGCGCTCCGAAAGCCCATGCCAACGACGTCGTCTCGGATGTCGACATCGACAGCGAGCGGCTCATCGTGGACGGCGTGCTGGCCGCCTGGCCGGACGACGCCGTCCAGGCCGAGGAGGGGCACGGCCGGGACGGCACGAGCGGCTGGTCCTGGGTGATCGACCCGCTGGACGGCACCCGCAACTACATCAGCCGGACCGGGCCGTGGTCGGTCTGCGTCGCGCTCTACCAGGGCGACACGCCCCGGGCCGCCGTCGTGCACGACCCGGCCGCGGACGAGACGTTCAGCGCCGTCGACGGCGGCGGCGCGTTCCTGAACGGCGAGCCGATCACCGGGCCGGCCGGTCCGCCGCTCGCCGAGGCGCTGATCGGCGTGAGTTTCCAGCCGAACCCGCGGACCAAGGAGCGGGCCGCCAAGGTGGTGCGTGAGCTGCTGCCGGTGTCCGGCGACATCCGCCGGGTGCCGGCCGCGCTCAACCTGGTCCACCAGGCCGCCGGTCGGTTGAACGGCGGCCTGGCGATCGACACGAACCTCTGGGACATCGCGGCCGGCGCGCTGATCGCGCGGGAGGCCGGGGTGGTGCTCGGCGGTCAGGACGGCGAGTTCTCCACCGAGCTGACCATCGGGGCGGCGGCGTCGCTCTGGCCGTCGCTGGCCGAGGTGGTGCGGGGAGCCCTCAGGGCTTGACGGCGATCCGGCCGGGGCCCAGCGGCGAGAGCAGCAGCCGGGCTCCGGTCTCCTTCACGAACTCGTCGACGGCCTGCCGGGCGCCCTGGAACGTCCCGTAGTCGTCGATGATCAGGACACCGCCGGGCGAGAGGCGGTCGTACAGGGAGAGAAGCTCGTGCCGGGTGGACTCGTACCAGTCGGTGTCGAGCCGCAGGATGGCGATCTGCTCCGGCGCCTGGCCGGGCAGCGTCTTCTCGACCGGCCCCTGCACGAAGTGGATCCTCTCCGCCGGGTACGGGATGTCCGCGAACCCCTCCTTGACGTCCTCCAGGCTCGCGATCGCCCAGATCCGGGCGGTCTTCGGCTGAGCGCTCATCAGCTCGCCGACGTGCTGGCCGCTGTAGGTGAGGTCCTTCTCGGTGGGCTCGGTCATCCCCTCGAACGTGTCGAAGAGGTAGAGCTCCCGGGACGTGTCCTCGATCGCCAGCAGCGTGCGGGCGACCACGTGCATGCTGCCGCCCCGCCAGACGCCGCACTCGACGATCGCGCCCGGGATGTCGTGCTCGACGACGTACCGGGTGGCGAGGTAGAGGGCGTAGCGCTTCTCCTTGCGCGTCATCGAGTACGGGTGGGCGGCCCGCAGGATCGGCACGGCCATCTCGTCGTAGTCGACGGGATAGGTCTCGGCCTTCTCCACCGGAGGAGGAGGCGGCGGCGGAGGAGGGGCGGGCGCCGGCTTCTTCTTCTTGGCCTTGACGACCTTGTAGCCCGTCGTGGCCGCCAGCACCCTGTTGATCCGCGACTTCATCGTGTCACCGCTGCCTCTTCTTCCTCTTCCCGGTCCGGGAGAGCACGGACGGACGATGCGAACACCTTGCGCACCACCCGCTCGGCGGCGCCGCCGTCGTCGAGGTGGCAGAACCGCTGCCGGAACTTCTCCCGGGCCTTCGCGGCGAGGGAGTCGCTGTACGCGCCGGTCCGGAACAGGTCGAGCAGGTCGGGGTAGCTCGCGGCGAACGCCCCGGGTGGCTCCTCGACCAGGTCGAAGTAGGTGCCGCGGACCGTCCGGTACGCCTCCCAGTCCGGCGCGAAGACGACGATCGGCTTGTCCAGCACCGCGTAGTCGAACATCAGCGACGAGTAGTCGGTGATCAGCACGTCGGCGGCCAGGTACAGGTCCTCGACGACCGGGTAGGCGGACACGTCGCGTACCTGTCCCGCGCTCGTGTCCCCGTGCGCGGCCTTGACGTAGAAGTAGTGGGCGCGCACCAGGATCACGTGGTTCGGGCCGAGGTGCCGGGCGAAGTCCTCGACGTCGAGCAGCATCTTGCTCTCGGAGTTCCACTCGCGGTGCGTCGGCGCGTAGAGCACCACCGTCGCGCCCGCCGGGATGCCGAGCCGCTCCCGCACCTCGGCGGTGTCCTGCGCGGTGGCGACGGCCAGCCGGTCGTTGCGCGGGTACCCGGTCTCGATCGTCTCGTGCTTGCACGGGTAGGCGCTGGCCCACCGCTCGGTCGTGAACGTGTTCGCCGCGATGCTGAAGTCCCAGCGGTCGGCACGGCGCATCTGGGCCGGGAAGTCCGGGTCCTTCACCCCGCCCGGGTACTGCACCTGGTCGAGACCCATGACCTTCAGCGGGGTGCCGTGGTGGGTCATCAGGTGCACCGAGTCCGGCCGCTTGGTCGCCCAGTCCGGCCAGTTCACGTTGTTGACCAGGTATTTCGCACGAGCAAGAGCGCGATAGTACGCCCGCGTCCCGCTCACGACGTAGTCGACGCCGGGCGGCAGGGCGGCCACCCGATCCGGTTTGACCGCCCACACGCCACGCAGCCCCGGCGCCAGCTCGGCCGCCTTCTCGTAGACGGCCGCCGGGTTGCAGGCGTAGCCGCGGTGCCAGTACGCCGAGTAGAGGACCAGCGTCTCGTCCACCGGCAGGCGCAGCTGCCAGCGGTAGTAGAGGCGGTGCAGCTGCTCACGACCGGTCCGCAGGTTCTGGCGGGTGCGGCGCACCTTGCGCCGGGCCAGGGTCCGCCACCGGTTGACCGCCTTGAGCAGCTCGAAGGTCCGGTAACGCCCGCTTCCCACCAGCCGGTGCTTGACACCCTCGATACCACCCGGCGCCGGGTAGCCGCCGGCCGGCAGGAACCGCTGGTAGGTGTCGCGCATCTGCTTGAAGAACTCCCGCCGGGCGCTGCCCTGGACGCGGTTCCGGTTGGCGAGCACCTTGAGGAAGTGCCAGACCATCTGCTGGAAGAGCACCGGGCGGACCACGTCGGGCTCCGGGCTCAGATCCGCGACCATCTCATGGGTACGGTTCCAGGCCGGGAAGATGGCGAAGTGGCCGTCCCCGAGGGTCCGGGTGGCCGCGCCGACCCGGCGCTGGCGGTAGTGCACGCAGACCCGGTCCAGGACGCTGATCCGCTCGGCGGCGGCGAGGGCACCGTAGGTGTAGGGCAGGTCCTCGTACCACCCCGGGTCGAAGTGGAACGCCAGCCGGTCCAGCAGCTCCCGCCGGACGATCTTGTTCCAGGCGACGTGCAGGACGCTGATGATCGGGGTCCAGCCGTGCAGCGTGAACACCTCGGGCGCGGCGCGGTACACCTTGCCGGCCGTGCTGGTGCGGGTCTTGCCCGTCCACGACTCGCGGACCCAGTCGACCAGCAGCACGTCCGGGTCGGTGCGGCGCAGCCGGTCGGCGACAGCGGCCAAGGCGCCGTCGTCGATCCAGTCGTCGGCGTCGAGGAACCACACGTACTCACCGGTCGCGTGCTGCAGGCCGATGTTGCGGGCCGGACCCTGTCCGACGTTGTCTTCCAGGGTGACGACGGTGAGGCGCGGGTCGCGGGCGGCGTACTCGGCCAGGATGGACGCGCTCGCGTCCGGGGAACAGTCGTTCACGGCGACCACTTGCACGTCGGTGAAGGACTGATCGAGCAGGGATTCGAGGCAACGGCGCAGGTAACCCTGAACCCCGTGAACCGGGACCACGACGCTGACGAAGGGCATGTGCTTCTACTCTCGATTTTCACAGGCAAGGGGTGGAGCCGGGAAGCTACCAAGAACCGCGTCGATATTCATCTACTACTCGCCGTGTGTTCGAATTAGCGCAAGATCAGGCAGCCGGTCATTGACCCGAGGTGCAGTAATCAGGCAGAAGGCAACGGCTCTCCGCGGCGGCAGACTCGGATTCTCCAGAGACCGACCCGAGGAGAACCGCACCCCGATGACCGACAGATCATTGATCGGCCGCGAGCGGGAACTCGCCGACGTCATCGCGGTCGTCGACGCCGCCGCGCAGCGCCCCGCATCCATGCTGATCCACGGTGACGCCGGCATCGGCAAGTCCGCCCTGCTGGCCGCGGCGTCGTCGGCGGCCCGCCGCCGAGGACACCGGACCGTGTCGCTGCGTGCCGGTGTGCTGCGCCCGTTCGCGCTCGCCGGCGACCTGATGGAGGTGCCGGCCGGCGCGCGCTGCGGCCCGGCGCTGGTCGGTGCCCTGCTGCGGACCCTGGACGAGATGTCCCGCGACCAGCCGGTGACGATCACCGCCGACGACGTGCACCTCGCCGACGCCGAGTCGCTGCGCCTGCTGGCCCACGTCGCCACGCACGGCTCCACCGAGCGATTCGCCCTACTGCTGACCGCGCGCGGTCACCGCCTGCGGGCCGGCACCGCGACCGGCGTGCCCCGCTACCCGCTGAATCCGCTCACCGAGGACGCCGCCGCCCGCCTCCTCGACGCCCTGTCCCGGCCGGACCGCGGCCGGCCGGACACCGCCGGCGGGCTGCACGTGCCGGCCCGGCTGCGGCTCGACGTGCTGCGCCGGGCCCGGGGCAATCCGCTCGCGCTGCGGCTGTTCGCCGACGACGCCGGGGTGCTGCCGGACGAGTTCCCCGACCTCGTGCGCAGTCTGCCGGCCGAGACCCGGTGGCTTCTGCTGCACGCGGCGCTCGCCGACGACGGCGAGCAGATCGGGACGCTGACGGCCGCGGCGGGCGGCTCCCGGGACCTGCGGGGCTGGGCGCCGGCCGAGAGAGCGGGGCTGGTGGTCGTACGGGAAGGGCTCGTGCACTTCCGGGACCCGCTCGTCCGGGCGGCGTGCGTGACCGGCCGGGGCCCGCACGACGTGGTCCGCGCGCACCGTGGCCTCGCCGCCGCGACCCGGAAGACCCGGCACCTGGCCGCGTCCCGCCCCGGACCGGACGCGAGCGTCGCGGCCACCCTGGAGGAGGCGGCCGGCGAGGCGATCGACCGTACCGACTACCTGGCCGCCGCCGACGCGCTGCAGGCCGCGGCCGAGCGCAGCGGCACCCCGGCCGACGCGGCTCGCCGCTATGCGCGGGCCGTCTACGCCGCCTACCGCAGCGGCCACCCGGGCTGGGCCATCGAACTGCACGAGCGGGTGATGACGGCGGCCCTGGATCCGGACGCCGCCGGGGTGGCGGCGGGCGGCGCGGCGTTCGCGCTGATCCAGATGGCGCAGCCGTGGCAGGCGTTCGAGGTCGCCGTCCGGGCGCTGGACCGCGAGCCACGGGACGGGCGGGTCGTGCTGTCCCTCGTCTACGCCGCCGCCACGGCCGCGCTGTTCTCCGGCGCGCCCGCCCACCGGGCCCGGCTGCCCGAGCTGCTGGAGCGGATCGGGCGCGACGGCGGCGACCGGCCGGATCAGCCGATGATGCCGCCGCTCGACGACGTCGTCACCCGCGCGGCCATCCAGGTCGTCGCCGACCCGGCCGGATACGCCGGCGGCTGCCCGGAGCCGGCCGGCACCGGACCGTCCGGGCTGTTCCGGCTGATCGCCGCGGGGTCGATCGCGTTCCTGCTCGACGAGTCGCCCCGGGCCGCCACCGAGCTGCGCGCCGTGTGGGAGTCGAGTACCAGCTTCGACGGGCCGGGCACCACGTTCACCCCCTTCCCGTTCCTGGCGATCGCGATGATCGACGCCGGGCGCTGGTCGGAGGCCGCCGTTCTGCTGAACCAGGCCGAGCGGGCGGCCGGCGTACGGAGGATCCCGCTCTTGAAGGCCGTGATCCCCGCCCTGCGTGAGACGCTGCGCGCGCTGCGCCACGACGGGCGCCGCGTCCCGGCCGCGCGGCACGACACCATGCCGCCGGCGCCGGGTGGTGGCAGCCTCCTCGACGGCCTCCACCAGCGCGCGGCCGGGCTGATCGCGCTGGCCGGCGGCGACCACGACACCGCCTACCGGTACTTCCGGCGGATGTTCGACGAGGACGGCGAGCCCCGGCACTACCTCCTGGGACCGCGGTCGCTGCCGCAGCTCGCACTCGCCGCCGTGAAGAGCGGCCGGGAGTCGGAGGCCGCCGCGGTCCTGCGCCGCTGCCGGATCGCCGCGGGTCCGGCGCCGGGATCGCGGATGACCATGCTGCTCGCGCACGCCGCAGGGCTGCTCGGTGACTCCGAGGAGGACTTCCTGGCCGCCGTCTCCGAGCCCGAGCGGGAACTGAGCTGGCCGCTCGAATACGCCGAGGCGCAGCTGAACTACGGTCTCTGGCTGCGGAGCCGGCGGCGCTTCCGGGCCGCCCGGCCGCAGCTGCTCGCCGCCCGCGACACGTTCCTGCGGCTCGGCGCCCTGGCCCACGCCGACCAGGCCGGGCGGGGCCTGCCCGCCGGTCTGCGGCCGTCCGACGAGCCCGCCGCGCCGGCCGGGGCGTTCACCGCGCTGACCGCGCAGAAACAGGCCATCGCCCGGATGGCCGCGGCCGGCCTCAGCAACCGTGAGATCGCCGGCCGGCTCCACCTCTCGCCGCGAACCATCGGCTCCCACCTGTACCGGATCTACGCCGAGATCGGCGTCGGCAACCGGCACCAGCTGCGCGCCCTGATCGACCACGAAGGCTGACCGATGCACCTCGCCCTGTCCACCACCGCCGGCGACCACCTGATCGGCCGCGACACCGAACTCGCCCGGATCGAGCAGTTCCTCGGCGCCGACTCCGCCTGCTGCGGCACGTTCGTCATCACCGGCGGCCGCGGCTCCGGCAAGTCGGCGCTGCTCACCGCCGCGATGCGGCTCGCCGTCACCGCGCGGCGGCGGCTCCTGCGGCTGCAGGCGCCGGGTCTGGTTCCTCTTCTTCTGAGCGTACGAACGGAACTGCACGCTCTCCCGGCCACTCTCGGCGAACCCGCGCTCGCGCTGCTCGCCGGCGGCTCTCCCCGCGCCGAGGTGGTCGCCGCTGCCCTGGCCGCGATCGCCGTGCGGACACCGCTGCTGATCGTCGCCGACGACCTGCACGACCTCGCCCCGGAGGACGTCGCCGTGCTGGCCCGGCTGTCGGCCGGACCCGGCGTCGCCGTGCTGGGCGCGAGCCGCGGCCCGATCCCGTCCGTCCTGACCGGCATGCCGGTCGTCGTGCTGAACCCGCTCGGCGGGGACGACGCGGCCCGCCTCCTCACCGTGCGCCGGCCCGAGCTGACCGCCGCCGAGCGCGCCGACGTGCTGCACCGGGCCGGCGGCAATCCGGCGGCGCTGCTGGAACTCGGCATGGTGACCGAGCCGCACGGCGGACTGCTCGCCGAGTACGCCGGCGTCATCAGCGGCCTGCCCGATGCGGTCCGGGGCCGGCTGCTGCGCGGTGCGGCGCTGCGCCCCGCCCACCGGCTGTCCTCCGCCGACGTCCATGAGTGGCAGGCCGCTCAGGAGGCCGGGCTGGTGACGGTCACCGCGGACGGGGTGTCGTTCGCGCATCCGCTGGTGGCCGAGGCCGCGTACCGGTCCGCGCCCGCCTATCTCCGCCTGCGCGCCCACCGGGATCTCGTGGTGGCGCTCACCGACCAGCCGGAACAGCAGGCCCTGCAACGTGCCGCCGCCGACCCGGACGCCGGTGAGGAGACCGCTGCCGCCCTGGAGACGGCCGCCCGGATCTTCCGGGAACGCGGCGACCGGTACGCCGCCGGTGTGGCGATGCAGGAGGCCACCCTGCGGACGCCGGATCCGGAGACCGCCGCCCGCCG
This sequence comes from Actinoplanes sp. OR16, assembly GCF_004001265.1. Lineage (GTDB taxonomy): Bacteria > Actinomycetota > Actinomycetes > Mycobacteriales > Micromonosporaceae > Actinoplanes. The sequence continues at coordinate 6,478,519 of NZ_AP019371.1, forward strand.
GCTCATCCAGGCCATCAAGGACGCCCGCGACCTGCGCAACTCCGCCTGGGTCGCGGAACTGCACGCCCGGATCTGGCATCTCACCGCCGATCCGGACCTGCTGGCCGAGGCCGCCGCGCCCGCCGCCGTCGCGATGCTCTGGGCGGGGCGGTACCACGACGCGTACGGGATCCTGCTCGCCGCTTCCCACGCCGGCCCGCTCACCAACCGCCGCCACGCCCTCGACCTGACCGTCGCGGCCGCCGTCATCGCGTGGCTGACCTGCGACGACGAACACCGGACCGCGCTCGTCCCGATGCTGCGCGCGGCCGAGCCGGTGACCGACGAGGTGGCCGCCGCGCTGGTCCGCACGTTCATCGAACCGGGGTCGCACGCCGGCCGGGAGATCTGCGCGGCGGCGAGCCTGCCCCCGGCCGGAACACCGCTGAGCCCCGCGGCCCGGTCCCGGCTCGCGCACCTGGCGATGCTGGCCTGGCTGGAGGACCACTGCCGGCTCGCCGTCGGCGCGCTGCAGCTCGCCCTCGCTCCGGACCGCGCCGAAGACCCGGCCGGCGGGCAGTCGGCGCCGACCCTCGGCATGCTGCTCGCCCGGGTCAGCGCGCTCATCGACGTGGGGGACTGGCGGCTCGCCGACGTCTACGCGGCGCCGCACCAGGCCAACGGCATGCCCGCCGTGGAACTCGGCTTCGCGTCCCTGCGCGCCCAGCTGCACGCGCTGCGCGGGGAGAACGAGCAGGCCCTGGCGCTGGCCCGGCAGACCTGGCAGCACCTCGACGTCCGCGCCGACCTGCCCGCCCACGTGCGCCTGCTGCGGGCCGCCGGGCTGGCCTCGATCGGCGACGGCGACCACGACAACGGCTACCGGTACCTGCGGTCGCTGTTCGACGTGAACGGCCGGCCGCTGCACCCGTACCTGTCGTCCCGCTGCGTCGCCGAACTCGTCGTCGCCGCCGTCCGCTGCGGCCACCACGACGAGGCCCGCGTCGTCGTCGACCGGGTACGCCGGCTCTCCGGTGACCGGCCCAGCCCGCGGATGAACGTCCTGCTGCACCTCAGCGAGGCGCTGCTGACCGGTGATGACGGCGCGGAGGAGGACTTCCGGCTGGCCGCCTACGACCCGGACGGGCCGCAGTGGCCGTACGAGCACGCGCTCGCCCACCTCCACTACGGCCTCTGGCTGCGCCGTCACCGCAGCCCGCGCGAGGCGAAGGCGGTGCTCGCGCACGCCGCGTACATCCTCACCGACCTGGGCGCGGCCGGCGCCGGCACCGCCGAACACGAGATCGTGGTCGGCGCCCAGCCGGCCCGCCGCGACGGCGCCGCCGGCGGGACCGCCCTGACCACCCAGGAACGCCAGGTCGCCGAACTGGCCGCCCGCGGCATGGTCAACCGCGCGATCGCCGAGCAGCTGTTCCTCTCCACCCGGACGGTCAGCACCCACCTCTCCCGGATCTACCGCAAGACCGGAGTACGAGGCCGCTACGAGCTGAGCGCCGCCCTCTACCCGGAGACGTGACCGCCGAGTGCGGCGAGCTGGGCGGCGGTGAGGTGGAGGTCCGCGGCGGCGAGGTTCTCCTCCAGGTGGGCGATGCTCGCCGTGCCCGGGATCGGCAGGACGACCGGGGAACGGGCCAGCAGCCAGGCGAGCGCCACCTGAGTGGCGGTGGCGCCGGTCTCGGCGGCGACCCGGGACACGGCTTCCGCCGTTCCCGAGGTTCCCGCGGCGATCGGGCGCCACGGGAGGAAGGCGATGCCGGCGCGCTCGCAGCCCTCGAGGACCGGCTCGTGCTCGCGGTCCAGCAGGTTGTAGCGGTTCTGCACGCTCGCCACCTCGGTGATCGTGCGGGCCTCGGCCAGCTGGGCGGTGGTGACCTCGGACAGTCCGATCCGGCCGATCAGGCCTTCGGTACGCAGGTCGCGCAGCGTGCCCACCTGATCGGCGAGCGGGACCTCCGGGTCGACGCGGTGCAGCTGAAGCAGCTCGATCCGGTCCACGCGCAGCCGGCGCAGCGCCTGCTCGACCTGCTCGCGCAGCACCTCGGGGCGGCCGTCGAGCCGCCACTCGCCGTCCGGGCCGGAGCGCGCCACGCCGACCTTGGTCGTGACGACCAGGTCGCCGGGGTAGGGGTGCAGGATCTCGGCGAGGAGCCGCTCGTTGGCGCCTCCGCCGTACAGGAAAGCGGTGTCGATGAGCGTGACGCCGAGCTCGACCGCGCGCCGCACCACCGCGGTGGCCTGCTCGCGTGCCGCGGGCTCGGTGGGCAGGTGCATCGCGCCGAAGCCGATCCGCGAGGCCGTCGATATCATCATCGTCACTTTATCCGCTGTTGAGCTGGTGGCGTCCTTCGATGCCCATCTTGCGGTAGGCCCTGGTCAGGTGGGTGGTCACGGTGCGCGCGGAGATCAGCAGCCGGTCGGCGATGGCCCGGTTGCTCAGGCCCTGGGCGGCCGGTTCGGCGACCCGCTCGCGTTCCCGGCCGACCGGAGAGGAGCCATCCACCCGCGGAGTCTAGGTACTCCACCTGCGGTGATGCGTCCGGCGGCCAGTCGCGTCACCGCCGGAACCGCGATGAAGCGGCCGATCGTGCAGGATCTACCCGGGAGATCTTCTGCGAAAGGGCGACACCGTGATCGAGATCGGCGGCCACACCCCTCAGTCCGACCCCGCGGCGTGGATCGCGCCCGGCGCGGTGGTCGCCGGCCGGGTCACGCTCGGACCGGACACCGGTGTCTGGTACCACGCGGTGCTGCGCGCGGACATGGACGCCATCACCGTCGGCGCGGGCACGAACCTGCAGGACGGCGTGGTCGTGCACGCCGACCCGGGCTTCCCGGCGACCATCGGCGCGGGCGTCAGCGTCGGTCACCGGGCGGTGCTGCACGGCTGCACCGTCGAGGACGACGTGCTGATCGGCATGGGCGCCATCGTCATGAACGGCGCCCGCATCGGCACGGGTTCGATCGTCGCGGCCGGCGCGCTCGTCCCCGAGGGCACCCGGGTCCCGCCCGGTTCGCTGGTTCTCGGCATGCCGGCGAAGGTCCGCCGCCCGGTCACCGACCCGGAACGCGAGTCGATCGCGGTGAACGCGCAGGCCTACGTCGAGCTGCTCAGACTGCATCGCCTAGGGCGTCCCGCAGCGCTGCCCGGCTCGTGATGCCCAGCTTCGGGAAGATCCGGTAGAGGTGGGCGCCGACGGTGCGCGGCGACAGGAACAGCCGCGCGCCGATCTGCTTGTTGCTCAGCCCGGTGGCCGCCAGCTCGGCGATGGTCCGTTCCTGCACGGTCAGCGACGCCACCCGGTCACGGTCGGCGCCGGGCAGGCCGGACCGTAGTTCGTGGGCCGCCCGGGAGGCCCAGCCGGCGGCGCCGAGCTGCTCGAAGACGGCGAGGGCGTCGGCGAGCGCGGCCCGCGCCTCGCTGATCTTCCGGTGTCGCCGTAGCCAGGTTCCCTCGGCGAGCCGGATCCGCGCCCGTTCGAACGGGAAGGCGGTCGCGGCCGGGTGCCGCACGGCGGCGGCGAACGCCTCCTCCGACGGGTCGGTCATGGCGAGCGCGCCGGCGACGAGCAGAGCCAGGCGCGGGGAGACCTGGGCGATTCCGGCGCGCTCCGCGGCGATCGCATGGGTACGGGCGGACGCGTCCCGCCCGGTGTGCAGCGCTGCTTCGACGAGATCCAGCACGGTACGCGGGGCGTGCTGCGCGTAGGTGGGGAATTCGCCGGGCCCGGTGATGCCCACCGCGTACGACCAGGCCGTCTCGTACTCGCCACCGCTCAGCGCCGCGAGCAGCCCGATGTCCTCGGCGGACTGGGTCAGGAATCCCACCCGGCGCGGTCGGGCCCACCCGTCCACCGCGGCCTGCAGTTCGGCGGCGCGGGCCGTCTCGCCCCGGCCGGCCGCGACCAGGCCGAGGAACGCCCGGAACTGGTGGCCGAACAGGTCGTACCCGTGTTCGGCGGTGAGCGCGAGTCCCCGCTCGCCGGTCCGGATCGCGTCGTCCCACCGGCCCGCGGTGATCGCGTCGACCATCACCAGCTGCAGGACCGTCATCAGCGTGGTGGCCGCCCCGGTCTCCCGTTCGCGGTCCGCCATCCGTGCCAGGTAGGGCCGGAAGTCGGCGAGCGCGTCGACGTAGTACGCGGCCACCCCGAGGCGCATCACGTCCCACGGTTCGGCCGCGTCGGCGGCGGCCACCGCCTCCCGCAGTTTCGCGCCGGCGCCGGCGCCCCGGCGTACGACGTCACTCCACACGTCCCGGCGCAGCAGCAGTTCGGCCGGCAGCCGGTCCCGCAGCCCGTCGACGAGCGCGTCGGTGATCCGCCAGGCGGCCGGGTCGGCGGCGAACTGGCTGATCGCGAGGAGCAGGTTCACCAGCCGGGTCAGCATCACGTCGTCGACCTCGGCGTGGCGGGCCCGGATCACGTCGGCGACGGTGCCGTGCATCCCGACGTCGCCGTGCCGGTAGAGGGCCACGTAGGCGGCGGTGAGCACGGCGTCCGGCGAGGACACCCGGGCACCGGCCCGGTCGGCGGCCGCCACCAGGATCTCGGCGCGTTCCAGGAGACCGGCCTGCCCGGCCACGTACGCGGCGTCGGCCAGCAGCCGGGCCCGGTCCCGCGGGCGCGGGCTCAGTTCGGCGGCCCGGGTCAGCCACTGCACCGCGGTGGTGGCGCCGCCCCGGCGGACGGCGTTGCCCGCCGCCTCCTCCAGGGCCGCGGCGACGTCCGGGTCCGGGTCGACGGTGGCGGCGGCCAGGTGGACGGCCCGCCGCTCGACGTCCGCCTCGTGCAGCCGGGCGAGGGCCGTGTGCGCCGCTCGCAGCTCGTTCGGCGAGGCCAGCTGGACGACGGCGGAGGCGACGAGCGGGTGCCGGAACGCGAACCGTCCGGTCTCGGTCTCGATCAGACCCGTCCGCCGGGCGGTCACGATGTCACGGGGGACGTACTGGGTGCCGTACGACCGCTGCCGGCCGGCGCCGTCGAGGGCGAGCCGCAGCAGTTCGGCGCGCTCGGTCTCGGGCAGGGCGCGGATCCGGCCGGCGAAGAGCCGTTCGAGGCGGCGGGGGAGCGGCAGGTGGCCGTCGCCGGTCAGATCCCGGCCGTCCAGGCCGGGCGGCAGCTCGACCAGGACGAGCGGGTTGCCGTCGGCCTGCCGCAGCGTGAAGTCCCGGACCGCCGGGCTCAGCGCCGGGAAACGGCGGTCGAGCAGCGTGGCCGCGTCCTGTGGTGTCAGCGGCGGCACGGCGAGCTCGTCGAGGCCGGCATCGTCGAATCCGGACGGTTCCGGGTCGCGGACCGCCGCCACGAACCGGACGGGCAGGTCACCGATCCGCCGGGCCGCGAACGCGCACACCTGTGCGCTCGGGACGTCGAACCACTGGCCGTCGTCGACGATGAGCAGCACCGGGCGCCCGGCGGCAGCCAGTGCCAGCAGGTCCAGCACCGCGACACCGAGCGCCATGACCGACGGCGCCCGCTCCGGCACCCCGCCGAGCACGGCGTCGAGGGCGGCCCGATGGCCGGAGTCCATGCCGCCGGTGAGGGACAGCAGGGGATGCAGCAGCTGGTGCAGGCCGGAGTGGGCGAGCGCCCGCTCGGCCTCCACCCCCGTCGCGCGGAGCACCCGGAACCCGGTGTCCGCGGCCTGCGCGGCGAACTCCTCGAGCAGCGCGGTCTTGCCGCCGCCGGCCGCGCCGCGCAGCAGCAGCGGCCGTGCCGGTTCGGCGGTCAGCGAAGCGATGAGTTCGGCCAGCTCCCGAGAGCGCCCGACCAGACCGTCCGTCATCCCCACCCCCGTCGACGCACGGAGATCGTATCGGGGCGAACCGTGGTGGTGGCCGCCCCGCCACGCCACGCCACGCCATGCGGAGAACAGTCGTGGCCCACCGCTGTCACGACAGCGGTGGGCCACGGACATGCCGGGCGTCCGTACGAAGAGGGATCAGGCGACCGAGTCCAGCTCGCGCCGCAGCTTGGCGAGCGCGCGGGTGAGCAGACGCGAGACGTGCATCTGGGAGATGCCGACCTGCTCGGCGATCTGGGTCTGGGTCAGGTTGCCGTAGAAGCGCAGGCTCACGATCTTCTGCTCGCGCTCATCGAGGCGGGCGAGGGCCGGGCCGAGGGCGACGCGCAGTTCGGCGACCTCGAATTCGGCGTCGAGGCCACCGAGGGTGTCGCCGAGTTCGGTGCCGCTGTCCGCGACCGGGGTGGAGAGGCTGGTGGAGGTGTAGGCGCGGGCGCCTTCGAGGCCTTCGAGGACCTCGTCCTCGGTGATGTTCAGGTGCGCGGCGATGTCGGCGACGGTCGGGGACCGGCCGAGGGTGTGGCTGAGCGCGTTGTTCGCCGACGTGATGGCGAGGCGCAGTTCCTGGAGGCGGCGGGGCACGCGGACCGACCAGGTGCGGTCGCGGAAGTGGCGCTTCAGCTCGCCGACGATGGTGGGGATCGCGAAGCCGGCGAAGTCGACGCCACGGTCGGCCTCGAAACGGTCGGCCGCCTTGATCAGCCCGACGACGGCGACCTGGTAGAGGTCGTCGCGCGGTTCGCCGCGGTTCGCGTACCGGTTGGCGAGGTGCCGGGCGAGCGGCAGCCAGGCCTCGATCGCCCGGTCGCGCAGTTCCGCGCGGGACGGGTGGCCGGCGGGCAGGGCCGCCATCGCGGTGATCAGTTCACTGGCCGTGTCGGTGCTGGCCAGCGAGTCCTGCGATTCGACGGGCGTGGCGTTGTCGACGACGACGGTCATGGGTGTTCTCCTCCGGGTCCGGCCAACCGTGGCTCCCTCTTGCCCACCGTTCCGGCACGTTCAAACCACCCATTTGTCTCCGTACGGGGGAAAACACGTGCCATTACCCGTGACCTCGATCACCGGCCCTCCCGATCGGCCGGTGGAGGGCGTCTCAGGGTGCCGGGGCCAGCACCCAGATGACCTGGCACGGCTCGTCGCCGGCGCCGGCGTTGGCCCAGGTGTGCGGCTCGCGGCCGGGGAAGGTGAACGCGTCGCCGGCGTCGAGCAGGACCGAGGAGTCGGAGAGGGTGATGCGGAGGCGGCCACGGGTGACGTAGACGAACTCGACCTCGCAGTCCAGCGTGTAGAGCTCGTCGCCGCCGGTGCCGCCCGGTTCCACGGTGGAGTGGATGACCTGCAGGTTCGACTGGGTGCCGGGGGTGAGCAGCAGTTCGTTCACCTTGCTGCCGCCGAAGTTGATCGGGCGGCCCTCACCGGCCCGGACCAGGGAGGTGGCCGGCGGTTCGAAGAGTTCGCCGACGCGGATGCCGAGGACCTCGCAGATCGCGACCAGTGAGGCGACCGAGGGGGAGACCTCGTCGCGTTCGAGGCGGCTGATGAAACCCTTGTTCAGGCTGGTCGCGTCGGCGACCTGCTGCAGGGTGAGCCCGCGGGCCTGACGGGCGGCGCGGAGCCGTCCGCCGATCGCCGCGCTGGAGGCCGGTGGCTGTGCCACGCGTCGGACCTGGCCCGCCATCAATCCTCCAGCTGCATCGCGACCGCGCGTACCGGCGCCCCGTCCGCATTCTCCAAGGCGATCGGCAGGCAGGACACCAGGGGGTCCGGGAAGTCGATCTCTTCGAGGTTGCGGAAGTTCTCGCCGATCACGCCACCGGCCCCGGCGATGAGGTGGTGCACCGGATAGCCGATCCCGGACGGCGTCTCGTCGATGTTGATGGCGTCGATGCCGAACGTGCGCACGCCGAGGTCGAGCATCCGGCGGCAGGCGTCGGCGTCGAGATACGGGTGGTCGAAGTACCGGGGCGTCCCGTAGAAGGCGGACCATCCCGTGCAGATCAAGGCGATCGGCCGTGGATCCTCCAGGAACGGCGCCACCAGATCCCACGTGATCGGCGTCCGCGGTGCGAGCCCGCGAACATCGATCACCACGCCGGGCCCGGTGAAGAGTCCGAGATCCAGCTCATGGAGCCGCAGGCCCGAGGGCGAGAAGTGATAGGGCGCGTCCACGTGCGTCCCGCTCTGTGAGCCCATCTCGACGTGCAGCAGGTTGAACCCGTCCGACTCGACGGTGGCGTGCACGGACAGTCGCGGCACCGGATCACCCGGGTAGACCTGCGTGTCCGGGCCGACCGGCACGGACAGATCGACGATCCGGCGTACACGCATGGATTTTCCCTCTCAGACAACAACCGTTGCGTCCTATGAAACTTGGCTCTACGCTCCCGGGTCAACACCTCTGGGCGAAGGACGATTCGCATGACAGACATACAGAGACCCAGGATCACCGAGGTCGAGCAGCACGGCATCGACACCATCCCCGCGGCCCATCGTCATTCCCGTCCCCTCGATCTGTTCCGCATCCAGTTCGGCGGTGCGAACACCTTCGCCACCGTCATCCTCGGCACGTTCCCCATCCTGCTCGGCCTCTCGCTGTGGCAGGCCGTCGCCGCGACCGTCGCCGGTGTCGTGGTCGGCGCGCTCATCCTCGCGCCGATGGGCCTGTTCGGCCCGCTGACCGGCACGAACAACGCGGTCGCCTCGGGCGCGCACTTCGGCGTACGAGGCCGGGTCGTCGGCTCGTTCCTGTCCCTGCTCACCGCCATCGCGTTCTACTCGATCTCGGTCTGGGTCAGCGGCGACGCCGTGGTCGGCGCCCTGGTCCGGCTGGCCGGCGTGCAGGACTCGGACCTGCTGCGCGGCGTCGTCTACGCGATCCTCGGCGCCATCGTGATCGTCATCGTGATCTACGGCTACGCGTTCATGCTGCTGGCGAACAAGATCGTCGTCTTCGGCAACACGGCGCTCTTCCTGCTCGGCGTCCTGGCCTACAGCGGCACGCTGGACTTCGGCTACGACCCGGGACCGCAGGCGTACGCCCTCGGCTCGTTCTGGCCCACGTTCGTGCTCTCCGCCCTGATCGTGATGGGCAACCCGATCTCGTTCGGCGCGTTCCTCGGCGACTGGTCGCGGTACATCCCGGCGGAGACCGCGCCTCTCAAGATCTTGGTGGCCACCTACACCGCCCAGCTCGCCACGCTCGTGCCGTTCCTGTTCGGCGTCTTCACCGCGACCCTGGTGGCCGGCGAGGCGGACTACATCGTCGCGCTGATCAACATCTCGCCGGCCTGGTACGCGCTGCTGCTGATCGTGGTGGCCTTCCTCGGCGGCCTCTCCACCGGCATCACCTCGCTCTACGGCACCGGACTGGACTTCTCCAGCGTCTTCCCGCGACTCAACCGGGTGCAGGCGTCCCTGTTCATCGGCTCGATCGCGTTCGTCTTCATCCTGGTCGGCCGGCTCGCGTTCGACCTGCTGGCCAGCGTGAACGCGTTCGTCGGGGCGATCGTCATCTGCACCACTCCATGGATGGTCATCATGACGATCGGCTACTTCGTACGCCGGGCCTACTACCGCGAGGCCGACCTCCAGGTGTTCAATCAGGGGCGCGAGGGCGGGGCATACTGGTTCGCGAAGGGCGTGAACTGGCGGGGCATGGCAGCCTGGGTGCCGGCCGCGATCGTCGGCCTGCTCTTCGCGAACTATCCACCGCTGATCGAGGGCCCGTTCCGCAACGCCGCAGGTGGAGTCGACATCAGCCTCCTGGTGTCGATCGGCACGGCCGCCGTGGCGTACGTGGCCCTGATCGTGCTCTTCCCGGAGCCGCGGTACGTCTTCGGGCCGGACGGGCCACGCGGCGTTCCCAGCAGTGACTCCCCGATGCCGGAGGTCGTCGACGACCACAGCGCGTCGGTCCACCGGGCCAAGGCACGTACCGCGCCAGAGAAGTAAGGAAACAAGTGTCTCTTCCTCGCATCATCCAGGACGGTCGCGTCGGTCAGGTCGACGCGACCGTCGTGCCCCGCTTCGCCGGTCCCGCCACGTTCGCCCGGCTGCCCCGCATCGACGAGGTCTCCGACGTCGACGTCGCGGTGCTGGGCATCCCGTTCGACGCCGGCGTCTCGTACCGCCCGGGCGCCCGCTTCGGCCCGGCGCACGTGCGGGAGTCGTCGCGGCTGCTGCGTCCCTACAATCCGGCCGCCGGCGTCCAGCCGTTCGCCGCGCAGCAGGTCGTCGACGCGGGTGACCTCGGCGTCAACCCGTTCGACATCGAAGGGGCGCTCGGGCAGATCGAGGTGGGGGCCCGCTCGCTGCTGGAACGCGCCGACCGGCTGGTCACGATCGGCGGCGACCACACGATCGCGCTGCCGCTGCTGCGGGCCATGGCCGCGAAGCACGGGCCGGTCGCGGTCGTGCACTTCGACGCGCACCTGGACACCTGGGACACCTACTTCGGGGTGGCGACCACGCACGGCACCCCGTTCCGCCGCGCCTCCGAGGAGGGGCTGATCGACACCTCGGGCTGCCTGCACGTGGGCACCCGGGGTCCCCTCTACTCCACCCAGGACCTGGTCGACGACGTCGAACTGGGCTTCCACGTGGTGCCGAGCGTCGAGATCGACGACCTGGGTGCGCGCGGCATCGTCGAGCGCATCCGGGAACGCGTCGAGGACCGCCCGGTCTACCTCTCGATCGACATCGACGTGCTCGACCCGGCGTTCGCGCCCGGCACCGGCACCCCCGAGGCGGGCGGCATGACCAGCCGTGAGCTGCTGGCGGTCCTGCGCGGTTTCGCCGACCTGAACCTGGTCGGCGCCGACGTCGTCGAGGTCGCCCCGGCCTACGACCACGCGGAGATCACCGGCATCGCGGCGGCCCACACGGTCTACGAGATCCTCTCGGCGCTCGCTCCCCGGAAGGACCGATGACGGCTCCCGGTCGTGGAGAGCGCCCGGTTCGTCGTGCGGTGGGCCACGCTCGGCGCCGACGGCCGGACCGGAACCCTCCAGGACGAGAACGGGGTGCCGCCGTCCTGAGAATCGGCCCGGGCCGGCGGTAATCTCGGCGTGTGTTCTCGCCCGCCGGCCCCTCCCTGCGCGAACTCTGCGTCCAAGCCCTGACCTCGGTCGAGCGTGGCTACGACCTGCTGGCCCCGAAGTTCGACCACACCCCCTTCCGCACATCGCCGGCCATCCTGGACGCGACCGTGGCGGAGCTGTCGTCGCGGGGCCCGTTCGGCAGGGGAGTGGACGTCTGCTGCGGCACCGGTGCCGGCCTGGCAGTCGTGGACCGGCTGTGCCCCGGCGGCGTGACCGGCGTCGACTTCAGCGCCGGCATGCTCGCCCAGGCCCGGTCGGCGTACCCGTCGGCCTCCCTCGTCCGCGCCGACGCCCGAGCACTGCCGTTCGCCGGGGAGTTCGACCTGGCCGTCACGTTCGGCGCGATGGGCCACTTCCTGCCGGCCGAGCGGCCGGCCCTCTTCGCGGGTGTCCACCGCGCTCTGCGCCCCGGAGGCCTCTTCGCCATCCCGATCGGCACGCCACCCCCGATCACCTCGGTAGCTCACTGGGCACTACTGGGCTTCGACACGACGATGCGCATCCGCAACGCGGTGATCCGCCCACCGTTCGTCATGTACTACCGCACCACCCCACTACCCGCCGTCAAGAAAGACCTGGCAGCAGCGGGCTTCACGGTGGAGAGCACACCGCTGGCAGCACTCGGCCAGCACAGAGACGGGACTCCTGTGTGCGAGTTGCTCCTGGCCCGCAAACCGTCCCCGCCTCGGTGAACACCCGTCCCGGGGCTCGGCTCAGCGGCTGATCAACCCGTCCCGTGGTGAGCCCGCGCTCATGCACGCCGAGAACGAGTCGGCGCCGCAGCGTTTCCTCGCTCGGCGGCGCGGCACTTCCCCGCTCGGCGCCGCAGCGTTTCCTCGCTCGGCGGCGCGGCACTTCCCCGCTCGGCGCCGCAGCGTTTCCTCGCTCAGTGCCGCCGCACTTCCTCGCTCAACGCCGGAAGGGGAACAGCGGCAACTGTTCGCTCATCGGCAGTGCGTTCAGCTCGTCGGCGCCCTGTTTTCGCAGGCAGCGACGGCAGGTCACGGCCGCCGTGGTCGGGCGTAGTGCCGCCAGCTCGCCACCGCTGACGCCGACGTGACACAGGGGTGCCGGCACCTCCAGATCGCCGAGCCACCGCACTGTCGCGACCGCATGGACAGCGCTGCCGCCGCGCACGTAGGCGTTGCGGTCCACGAAGTCGACCGCGGCCCGCGCGACGACGGCGGCGAGCATTTCGCCTATCGAGGACGTCACGCCGCCCATCATGCCTGCGGGGTGTGACAGTTCCCTTCGGCGAGCGCCTTGAAGTTCAGCAGCTGCCTGCGGGCCATGACCAGGTCACCGACCGAGATCGCGAGGGCGAGCGCCGGATTCGTCCGCCCCACGACTTTGAGCAGGAGCCGGGTTCGCGCAGGTGAGGCCGGAACCAGCAGGTACGACATGAACCCGCCCATGATCGCTCCGGTCAGCTCGCGGCCGGGCTCGACCGAGACGACCCGGCCCAGCGGGCGTCCACCGGACGACGTGAACGGATCGCCCACCTGAGGCTCGGAGAGTCCGAGAAGATGCCGGGGTGAGCGGCGCCCCCAGTTGTCGATCAGATCGTACGAATAAGGCGCGATCCTCACCTGAATGATCCACGGCCAGATCTCGGAGGTGGGCGCCGCGACATCGACGCCGCGCCACGCGCGCAGGGTGGGCGCCGGGACGAATCCGTCGCACGGAAAATCGAGCGCGATCTCGCTGTCGCTGACGCCCCACCGGTCGCCGATCATCCGTCCACTGTAGGGCGCTCTGATCGTGCAAACGGACACCCTTTTCCGGAGATCTTGGAGGGTTTCGGATGGCAGGCGGCCGTTGCGCGCGGCAGGATCGACGCATGACATCCGAACCGATCGGCTCGCTGCGGGCAATCGCGCTGGACGCGCCGGACATCACCGGGCTGGCGACGTTCTACGAGCAGTTCGCCGGTTGGCGCCGCAGACCGCAGCAGGATGCCGACTGGATCACCGTCGACACCGAGGACGGCTGGCGGATCGGCCTGCAGGAAGCCTCCGATCATGTGCCGCCGAGCTGGCCCGGCCAGGCCCGGCCGCAGCAGGCCCACCTCGACTTCCGCGTGCCCGACATCGACGCCGCAGCCGACCGTGCTCAGCAGCTCGGCGCCACTCTGCTGCGCCGCAACGAGCGCTGGCACACTCTCGCCGACCCGGCCGGCCACCCGTTCGACGTCTGCCTCAACGACGGCGAACCCCGCACCACACTGATGGGCCTCATGATCGACTGCCCGGACGCGAAGGCGCTGAGTCATTTCTACGCCCACCTTCTCGGCAAACAGGTCACCTACGAGGCCGACGGCATGGCGATGATCGGCGACGACGGCGCACAGCCCCTGCTGTTCCAGCAGGTGGAGGACTACAACGCGCCGCGCTGGCCAGACCCGGCCCACCCACAGCAGATCCACCTCGACGTGGAGGTCACCGACGCGGACGCCGCCGAACGCGCAGCACTGGCCCTCGGCGCGACCCGCCTTCCCGGCGAAGGCGACAATTGGCGCGTGCTAGCCGACCCGGCAGGCAAACCTTTCTGCTTCGTCTGGTCGAGCTAGTCCAAGGCCGTCGCCTGCCCGGGCCGTCGCGTCCGGCCGGGGCTGCGCCTGGCGGGGCTGTCGGCTGGTCGGGCTGTCGCCTGGTCGGGGGCTGTCGCGTCCGGCCGCGGCTGCGCCTGGTCGCGACTGCACTTGGCCGGGCTCTCGCGTAGCCGAGTTTTCGTCTGGCCGGGCCTGCGCTGGTGGGGCTTTCATTGGGTCGGTCTTTCGTCGAGTCGGACCTCGCCTGGGTCCTGTCTCTCAGATCAAGGGCGATCGAGTGCGGCGCGAACCCAGTCGAGCATTTCGACGAGGTCGAGGGTCGCTGGGAAGTGGGAGCCGAGCATCTCGTTTCGAGTGGCGTGTCCGCGCCGGCGCTGGCGCTGGCGCTGGCGCTGGTCGGAGCCTCGTTCGACCTGGTCATTCCGCTGGCAGGCATCTTCCGCGGAACTACCCCACGGTCAGGCCTTGCCACGGCGAAATGGTCCGCCTGACCCGGCGAATCGCGGTGATCACCTCTTGGTGATCACCGTCCTGCCGGCCCTCAACTGGCTGGGCCGTCGGGAACGGCAGCGCGGCCCATTCCCGGTTCGCCAGATCACCGCGCGCCACGCCAGCCCAATGATCGGCATTCATGACTGAATCTTTTCAACGTGTCGAGGGCCTCGCTCGCCCGTGCCGGACGACGGCCCGGACCTTCAGGCCCGATGTCAGGTTGAAAAAGGCTCACTGTCGCATTGATTCAAGAGGCCAGCCCCGAACAGCGGAGGGTGACGGGGATCTTGGATCATCGGGGCTTGGTGGAAAGTCGTAGGTGCTCCAGGCCCCGCAATCCTCCACCAATCCTCCGGGCGGGAGCAGAGCGTGACCATTCCGCCCTTGGCGAGGGTGTCGTGGCAGATCACCGCATTCCAAGATCCACGGGCGGGCAGGCGGCGGGCGACGGCACGGGGCTCGGTCGCTTGGATCGAGGCCCACCGGGTGCGGCGCGTGGCCGGTCGAGCAGGTCGACGCGGCCGAAGGCGGGTCGCAAGTGAGCGCCTGCCAGTGATCACGGCCCTGAATCCGCGCCAGACCGGCTCAATGATCGATGCGACGGCGAGCAGACTGCGCTTTTCAGGATGGGAAACGATGGTGAGGAGTGATGAGAGCAGCAGCGTGATCCCGGCGGTGGTGAGCGCTCGGTGCGCTGTCGTCCGCACGTCTCCATCGCGGTCGAGTTCAGCGGTGACTTGAGGATCACTTTCTGTTTTCGCTGCATGTGGGCAGGAAATCCGGTGGTCGACCGAGAAACGATCACTCTGGAGGGCTCATGCGACTCGCGAAGCAGGCGCGATTCATGCGCGGACCGCTCATGGCGGCGGGCGCGGCCGGACTGCTGCTGGCGGCCGGGGGATGTGCCACCGCGTCCTCCGGCTCACCGTCGGCAGCGCCGGCGCCATCACCGAGCGCAGCGCCATCGGCGTCATCGCCCACCGGGGCTTCGGGCGAGGCGGCATCGGCGGCCGGGGCATCGGCGACCGGGACGTCTCCTGCGAAGACCTCAGCGAACCCCACCACGACGACCGCCGGGGCACATCCCGCTGCCACGCGGACCGCGACCTCGTCGGCGATCAAGGACTGCCTGACCAGGAACCTGAAGATCACTGACATCGCCGACGAAGGGGGCGGCGCGGCCGGCCACCACACCGAGTTCCTCGTTTTTCGGAATGAAACCGACTTCGCTTGTACGCTCGACGGCTTCCCCGGCGTCTCCTTCGTAGCCGGCGACGACGGGAGACAGGTGGGCAGCCCTTTCCTGCGTACCGACTCGCCGCGCCATCCGCTGACGCTGAACCCCGGCGACAGTGTGCACGCGACGATCCTCATCGCCGATTACCGCAACGTGGACCCTGCGGCCTGCAAACCCACCAAGGTCCGCGGCTACCGTGTGTATCCGCCCAACGAGACGGCTGCCGCCTTCGTCCCGCACCCGCAGACCGCCTGCGCCGCACCCGACGAGGCGGCTGGCCAGGTGCAGCCGGTCGAGCCGGGGCCGGGCAGCGTCTAGTTGCAGCCGACCGCTCAACGGCCGTGCAGCGTCTAGTGCAGCCGACCGCTCAACGGCCGGAACCCACGCCGCCGGCGGGATAGCCGAGGAGGGTCGTCGCCTCCCGGTCGTCTGCCCGGGACCGGACGAGCCGGTGCAGGTCGTCAGGGAGTTCATCGGTGGACGTCCGTACGCCGTACAGCCGGTGCAGGACGATCCGCAGGAAAGCGAGGAACGACGCGACCCCCACGAGCCGTGACCACCCGGCGCCGGCACGGGTCGTCGCTCAGACGGACCCGGTGATGATTTTCAGCGTGTTCAGGAAAGCCGCGTAATCCTCCTCGCCGACCATGCGCGCATGTCGTCTCTCGATGTCGGCGATGATGGCGTCGGAGACTTCCATCCAGGCGGTGCCGCGCGCGGTCGGCATGACCAGGCGCGCTCGGCGGTCGGTGGGGTCGGGGACGCGGGTGAGGTAGCCGAGCCTCTCCAGTTCGTCCAGGATCGCGCCGATCGTCTGTTTGTTGCGACCGGCCAGGCGGGTGATCTCGGTCTGCCGGAGGCCGTTCTCGTCGAGGTACGCCAGCACCGCCCCGTGCTGCGGCCGCAGATCGTTGAAGCCCAGCTCAGCGCCCCGGCGGAACAACTCGCCTTGAAGGCCGAAGAGCAGTCGAGCGCCCAGAATGCCCAGATCCGGCGATGCGGTCTTCCGTGCGAGACGGCCCACAGCGCCAACCCCCTCCTGGATTAGTCCAACTTTTGGACTATCTTAGACGGCATGACGACGATCGAACTGACCCGGTTCCGTGTGGAGGCCGCCAAGACCGCCGCGCTGCTCGCGGCCCGGCCCGCGATGCTCGCCGACTTCAAGGCCGACCGCACCGGTTTCCTCGCGGCCGACCTCGTTCAGCTGCCGAACGGCGAATGGCTCGACATCGTGCAGTGGGCGACGCCGGAGGACTTCGCCGCTTCCCGGGAGAAGGGGGCTGATCACCCCGGCATCGCCGCATTCTTCGCCGCCATCGCCGAAGTGCTCAGCGCCGAAGAGGGGACAGCGCACTGAGGTCACCCGTTGGGCCGCCGGTCGATCGCCTGCAGGGACCAGCTGTTGCCATCGGGATCACGGAAATAGACGAAATCGCCCCACGGCTGGACGTCCACCTCGCTCGCCTCCACCTCGGCGGCGATCAGCTCCTTGCGGGCGTCGTGCGCGTCGGCCACCACGACCTGGATCTCCTGGCTGCCCGGCGTCTTCTCGGTGATGCCGTCGCCGATCACGATGGAGCACGCCGAGCCGGGCGGCGTCAGCTGCACGAACCGCAGGCCCTCGCGAACCTGGTAGTCGTGGTCGGTGTTGAAGCCGATCCGCTCGTAGAACGCTTTGGCCCGGTCCACGTCGGTGACCGGCACGGGGATGAGCTCGATCTTCCACGTTGATGTCATGAGCTCATCCTCGCATCGATTGCGGTCAGTTCCCGGCCGCAATGGGTCAGCCGGCGTACCTGTTCACCACTTCCGGATGGATCACGATCCTGACCAGGCTGAAGTCACTCCACTCGGCGACCGCCTTCTGTCTGGCCGGGTCGCTCATGTCGTAGTAGCGGTCGGCCAGCCGCGCGGCGAGCTCGGCGGCGCCGTCCTCGTGGATCGTGACGCGGCCCTCGGTGGCGACCCAGTGTTCCGGTTCGCCGGTGGGCGCCGCCACGACGAGTGAGGCACGCGGCTCCTCGCGCAGCCGGTCGACCTTGGGCGATGCGGTGAAGGAGAACAGTTGCAGCGTGCCGTCGCCGGCGAGCTCGTACCAGACCGGGCGCGGCGACGGCCACCGCCCGGCCTTGGGCGCGACGGTGAGGAAGGCGTGCAGCGGACGGGCGAGCAGTGCGAGATCCTTGTCGCGGTACATGCACCCCACCCTATGCGCGAAGAGCCAGATCCCTTTCTTGTACGGTTCGACGGGCGCGCCCCGACCGCACGGGACACCGTTCCCGTGAGTCCACGCGCTCCACAGTGGGAAGATCGGCGGGGAGGCTCGAATGGACGGAAGTCGTCTGGCGTTGACCACTCCTGACACGCGGCTGCGGGACGCGTGGCTCGCTGCCTACGCCGAATGGCCGGACGGGTCGCACATCGACGCCTCCGGGTTGCGGCAGGGTGACGACGTGCGCACCCCCGCAGGGTTCGCCGCCTGGGCGGGCAAGCTGGCCGGTTGTGCGGATGCCGAGGTGCCTCTGCCGCCCGGGCATGTGACGCACTCCAGCTATTGGTGGATCACCGACCGGGACGAGGTGCTCGGTGCCGTCGAACTGCGGCATGACATCGGGCATCCGTTGCTGGTCGATGCGGGCGGGCACATCGGGTACAGCGTTCGCCCCGGCCATCGGGGGCGGGGGATCGCCACGTGGGCGCTGGGGGCGACGCTGGATCGCGCCTGGGCCCGCGGGCTGGACGCCGTGCTGGTGACCTGCTCACCGGAGAACACGGCGTCCGCGCGGATCATCGAGAAGGCGGGCGGGGTGCTGGAAGACGTGCGGGAGACGCCGATCGGCCCCAAGCGGCGCTACTGGATCTCCCGGCCCCGGTGAGGCTGTACCACCGCCACCGTGAGCAGGTGGGAGCTGATGCCGAACAGGGACGGGTCCTGCTCGGTGGCCCGCAGGCCGTCGAGGAGGGCTGACGTCCGCGCGTCGCCGTCCAGCCAGCCGTCGCGGTCGGCGAAGAGCCAGGCGGCGCCCTCCACGGCATACCGGTCGGCCGACACCAGGCCGGCCTCGGCGAACTCGGCGACGATCTCGTCCGGGTGGTGGAAGTAGGCGAGCGTGAACAGGTCCTGGTCGAAGGGCTGATGGACGCCGGTGGTGAGTTCGGCGTCGGTGATGCGGCGGACCTCGGGGTCGGTGTAGCGGCCGCGGACCAGGGTGTCGTAGAGGCCGGCGTACCGGCTGATCGTGGCGGCGACGACGAGCCCGCCGGGGACCGTCACCCGGGCGGCCTCGCGCAGGGCGGTGATCCGGTCGGCCCGGTCGGTCAGGTGGTAGAGCGGGCCGAGCAGCAGCGTCGCGTCATAGCGGGCGGGCGGTTCGTCGAGCCGGCGGGCGTCGCCGAGGACCGCGTCCACCCCATCGATGGCGCCGGCATGGGTGACGTGCAGGGGCACGGGGTCGACGAGTCGTACGCGGTAGCCGTCGCCGGCCAGCCACCGGGCGTGCACTCCGGCCCCGCCGCCGACGTCGAGGACCCGTGCCGGTGGGGGCGGCAGCAGCCGCCGCAGGACCTCCCGCGTACGAAGGAACTCCAATCGCCCGCGGCCGGCGCCCAATCGTTCGATCTCGCCGCCGCGGTCGTAATAGTCACTGATGACGGTATCCATCGAAGGATCGTGGAGCCGCGGCCGGAATGCGGCAACCGGTTAAAACGCCTCCCGCAGGAAACGGCCGGCCTGCGCGAGGGCTGCCTGGGCGGCCTCGGTGTCGCGCAGCGCGTCCATCATCACGAAGTCGTGGACGATGCCCTGGTAGCGGACGGCGGTGACCGGGACGCCGGCGGCGCGGAGTTTCGCCGCGTACGCCTCGCCCTCGTCACGCAGCACGTCCGCCTCGGCCAGGATGACCAGCGCCGGTGGCAGGCCGGCGAGCTGACCGGTCGAGGCACGCAGGGGAGAGGCGGTGATCTCGGAACGGGCTGCCTCGTCGGTCGTGTACTGGTTCCAGTACCACTGCATGGCGTCACGCCGCAGCCAGTGGCCTTCGGCGTACAGATGATAGGAATCCGTGTCGAAAGCGGCATCCGTCACCGGATAGAACAGCACCTGGCAGGCGAGTTCCGGACCCGAACGCTGCTTCGCCATCAGGGTGACCGCCGCCGCCATGTTGCCGCCGACCGAGTCGCCGGCGATCGCGACGCGCGCCGGATCCAGCCCCTCCGCGGGGCCGTGGGCGGCGATCCATTCGAGGGCCGCGTAACACTCCTCGATCGCGACCGGGTAGTGCGCCTCGGGGGAACGGCTGTAGTTCACGAACACGATGGCGGCGCCGGACCGCACGGCCAGCTCCCGGACCAGGCGATCATGCGTGGCGGCGTCGCCGAAGACCCAGCCTGCGCCGTGGATGTAGAGCACTGCCGGCAGCATCCCCTCCGCGACCGGGCGCACGATCCGCAGCGAGATCGCATCGCTCGGGCCGCCCGGAATGTCCACCTCGGAAATCACGGCGTCGGGTCCGGGATGCGACTGCATCGCCCGCAACGCCGATCGGCCCCCGGCCACACCGAGCTCGGGCAACAGGGGCGGATCCGCGACGAAATCCCGTGCGGCGGGCTCCAGGAAACTCATGCGATGACGATGGCGCGCCGGGGCCACGCCCGTCGTCTGGCGAACTACTGCATCACGAGCGGCAATTGGGAGCGGCGATGCACACCCAGGATGGGGTACGCCCTGCTGAGGTGGATACCGACGGTCCGCGCCGACAACCCGAGTCGCGTCGCGATCTGCGGGTTCGTCAGCCCCTGAGCCGCCAGGGTCACCACCTGACGCTGCTGAGGGGTGAGCCCGGCGGCGCCGGATCGCGCGGGCGGGGCGGCGGCCGCCAGTTCCGCTTCGGCGCGTTCCTGCCAGGCGGTCAGCCCGGCGGCGGCGAAGACGTCCCGCGCCGCAGCGAGCAGAGGCCGCGACTCGGCGGGCCGCTGCCGGCGCCGCAGCCACTCCGCGTAGTCCATCCGCGTCATCGCCCGCTCGATCGCCCACACCTCGCTGCCCGGGTCGGCGAGCGCCAGCCGGAAATGCGTCTCGGCGCTCTCGTCCGGCCCGGCCAGCAGCGCGAGCGCCCGGTTGTGGATCGCCGTCGCCCGCACCGAACGCAGAGCGGTGATCCGGGGCAGGGCATCGAGGATCATCTGTCGTACGTCGTCCGCGCGCCCGAGAACGACGGCCACCCGTGCCAGGTCCGCCAGTCCCAGGTCGGAGACGCGGTGGTGGACGGGGCGGCCGTCCGGGTGGAACAGCCGCCGCAGCCGCCGGAAGGCCAGCTCGTGCCGTCCGCGCATACCGGCGATCAGGCCCTGCGCCCGCACCAGCCGCAGATCGTGCGCCGCCTGGTCGGAGGGGCGCAGCTCGGACCGGGCCTCCCGGACCGCCTCCTGCGCCGAGGGATCCTCCCGCAGGGTGGCCACCGAGGCGATCACTGCCAGCGCGCCCGCCCGGAGATCGGCGAGCAGGCCGTCGGCCCCGGGGGCGACCGCGTCCAGGACCAGTGCGGCGTGGGTGAGCGCCGGTGACAGTTCCCCGGCGTCGTACCGGGCCCCGGCCAGCCCGCAATGGGCGATCGGCACGTGCAGCGAGCCCGGCGAGATGAGCTCCGCCGACCGCGCCATGTACCGGATCGCCGCCGGCGTGTCATGCCGTGCCAGCGCGATCGTGCCGAGCACCATCTCCCGCTGATCCGGGCTCATCGGGTCACGCCGCGCCGCCCTGGTGTTCTGGTGCAGCATCCGCTCGGCTTCCCCGTCCGGATCGGCGTCCTCCACGATCGCCCGCGCCCACACACCGACGATCGGCGCCGTGATCGGCCGCCCGAAGGTTTCCCGGACCGCCGCCCGCGACTCGTCGTCGCCGCGCAGCCAGGCCCGCAGCAGCAGGGGGGCGATCTCCGGTACTTCGACCGGCTCGGCGCCCGCGCCGACCGGTGAACCGGCCGTGGAAGTCTTCGGGTGGCCTGCCGCCGGCGTGATGGGGGAGCCGGCCACTGCGGTGATGGGGGAGCCGGCCGTGGTGGCGATCGGCTGGGCCTCGTCGCCGGCAACGGCGGTGAGCTGGGCGGCCCAGGGTTCCTCGCCGGCCAGGTGGGCGCTGTAGGCGGCGCGCTGCCCCCGCGATCGTGCGTCGGCTACGGTGGTGCTGAGGCGGGCGGCCAGGCCGAGCGCGTAGGCCGAGGCTCGCAGCCGGCCGCCGGCCAGCAGTTCGGTGCCGGCGCGGTCGAGGGCTCGGGCCGTGTCGTCGTCCGGGGCGGGTTCGGCTCGTGCCGTATGCCAGGCCCGGGCCGGGTCGCTGACCGGGAGCATCGCCGCGAGCTGGTGCCGCGCGTCCCGGCAGTCCGCGTGGCCGGCGCGGGCGATCACCGCGGCGCGGACCACCGGGTGGGTGAACCGCCGCCGTCGCCCGGGTCGCAGCACGCCGTCGCTGACCAGCCAGTCCCAGACCTCCGGCGACACCAGGACTCCGAGGGCGGTGGCGGTGCCGGCGCCCGGTGTCTCCGCGGCGAAGGCCGCCAGCAGCGCGGCCCGCATCCGTACCGGATCCAGCGCGTCGACGGCCGGCGCCAGAGCACGCCGCAGCCGCGGAGGGACGGGCAACTCGGTCGTCGTCGGCGTCACGGCCGGGCCGGCGGCGAGGTTCCGCGCCAGTTCGACGAGGGCGAGGGGATTGCCCGCCGCCTGTGCGAGCACGAGCCGGGTGCCGGGATGCCGGCCGATGCCGGACATGTCGCCCAGCAGGGCAGCGGCCTGTGCGGGGCGGAGACGATGCAGATCGATTTCGTACGGGGTCAGCGCGGTCACCGGCCCGCCGGACGAGGCGAGGATCCGCGCCGAGCGCTGCCCGAGGATCGCGTCCCGGGACAGTTCGTCGAGCCGATCGATGTCATCGACACACCACAGCAGAGGACCGGTCGCGGACAGCCGTTCCGCGACGGCGGCAACCGCCTCCTGATCGAAACCGCCGGAGAGCCGGGCGAGGGAGGCCGGCAGGGTTCCGGCTTGCCGGCGCACCGGTTCGAGGAGCCGTTGCAGCCCCGCCCCGGGCAGGCGCCGGTCGCCCGGGAGCGCCGCCACGGCCAGGACCGTGGTCCCCGCGGCGGCCTGCCGCCGGGCGATCTCGGCGAGCAGAGCCGAGCGTCCGGTACCGCGCCCGCCCCGGACCAGCACGTCACGACCTTCGCCGAGGGCACGCGCCGCCGAGGAGAGCTCACGATCGCGCCCTACCAGCCCGGGGCGTGGATGTGGAGGGCGCGGGACGGTCATGCGGCCTCCGACGAGGTGGGGAGGGGCAAGCCGAAAGCGGTCCGCAGGTGGTCGGTCACCTGGCCGAGGGCGGCGGCGGCGGCCGGTGTCCAGCGGAGGGCGTCGAGGACGGCGAAGTCGTGGACGGTGCCGAGGTAGCGGGCCGCGGTGACCGGGACGCCCGCTGATCGCAACCGGTCGCCGAAGCGTTCGGCGGCGTCGCGGGTGGGGTCTGCCTCGGCGGTGATCAGCAGGGTGGGTGGGAGGCCTGCCACGTCGACGGCCGCGAGCGGGTCGGTGTAGGAGGCGGCGCGCGGCGCATAGCGGGAGATCAGGTGCCGGACGTCGGTGAGGCGCAGCACCGCGCCGGTGGCGTACTCCCGGGCCGACGCGTCGCCCGGTGCGGGCAGGCCGAGGGGGTAGAGCAGCACCAGGGCGCGGGCGGCAGTGCGCTCGGACAGGGCCAGCGAGGCCGTCATGGTCGCTCCGGCGCAGTCGCCGACCAGGGCAATACGGTGCGGGTCGATGAGCGGGGCTTCCGACCGTACCCAATCAAGAACGTCCTTGAGCTGGGAGATGGCGACCGGATAGCGCGCCTCGGGAACGCGCGTGTAGGCCGGCATCACCACGGTGGCGCCGGTCTCCCGGCACATCCGGGTGGCGAGGCGATGATGCGTGGACCATCCGCCGGTGAGCCAGCCGCCGCCGTGCGCGTACAGGACGGCGGGGCGGCGCACGGGCGGGCCGGCCGGCGTGACCACGTGGACGCGCACCGGGCCGTGCGTGCCGGGTACCTCGGCGATCCGGTGCTCCACACCGGGCGCGCCGGCCGGGGGCGCCTGGATCAGCCGTAGCGCACGCCGGGCGTCGTCCGGCCCGATGCCGTAGAGGAAGGGCGGCAGGCGCGACCCTTCCGCCAGCCGGCGGACCGCCTCATCCATTTCGGTCACGACGTCCATCGTGGCGGCCACCGGCCGGGGCGTCGTCTGTCAGATGACTGCGCAGCAGGTCGGCGAGCTGCGTCCGGTTCGTGACGCCGAGCAGCGGGAACATCCGGTAGAGGTGGGAGCCGACGGTCCGCGGCGACAGGAACAGCCGTCCGGCGATCTCACGGTTGGTGAGTCCGGCGGCGGCGAGGCGGGCGATCTGCTCCTGCTGGGCGCTGAGCGGGGCGAATGGGTTCGCGCGGACGGTGGCGGTCTCGGCACGGAGCTCGCCGCGTACCCGGGAGGCCCAGCCCGCCGCGTCCAGCCTCTCGAAGGTGTCCAGCGCGTCGACGAGCACCTCGCCGGCCCGGCGTGGCTGCGCGGACCGGCGCAGGCGATCGGCCAGCTCGACCGCGAGGACGGCCTGCTCGAACGGCCGCCGCCGGGTGTCGTCGCCGGTCACGAGCGCGGTCAGCTGCTCGGCGGCGGCTGCCGGGTCGGGATCGGACAGGGCTGCCGCGGCTGCCACCCGGGTACGCAGGCGTGTCGAGAGCCGGCGACCCGCGAACCGCTCGGTCAGCTCGGCGGACAGCCGCGTGGCTCGCGGACCCTGCCCGGTGTGCTGCGCCGCGGCGGCCAGATCGGGCAGCAGGAGCAGCTCCCAGAAGTGGGTGCCGGTGATCGCCGCACTGAGCAGGGCGAACGCGTGATCGTGTTCGCCCGCCGCGGCGGCCGCCTGTGCCTGCGCCTGGGCCACCCGGACGGTGAGGGCGGGCAGCCTCCAGTCGTCGGAGTGGCCGAGCAGGTCGGCGGCGGCCTCCCGGCGTCCCCGGCTCAGGGCGATCACGCCGAGCTGGGCGTAGGTGGTGCTGCGCATCAGCGTCGCCTCGACGGTGACCGGTGAGGTCAGCAGCGGCACCAGCATCTGCTCGGCCTCCACCCAGCGGCCGAGGTCGACGAGGGCCCAGCCGGCCGCGCGCGGCGCGGAGAGGTAGACGCCGGTGGCGGTGCCGGCCAGCAGCGCCGTGACAGCGGGCTCCAGCAGGCGCAACGCGTGTTCCGGCTCGTCGAGCAGCATCGCGGCGGCACCGATGGCCGCTTCGCCGGGGGCCGGCGTCGCGAGCACGGCCTCCCGGACGCTGTCGCTGGGTGCGACGACCGACAGCGGGAACAGGGTGTCCGGCTCGGCGGTGGGCGGCAGCACCTCGCGCAGCGCCGCCGACAGCGGGCCCTCGCCGAGCAGGAAGGCCGGGAGACCGGCGGTGCTGACCAGTTGCGGGCTGCGGACCGGATCGGGCGCCGACCGCAGCGCCGAGGTGAGCAGATCGGACGCGTCCTGCAGGCGGCCCCGCATGGTGCACAGCCACGACGACAGCGCGGCCAGGGTGATCGGCAGCTCGGGCTGCGTCTCCAGGGAGATCGCCTGCCGGGCCCGGTCCACGATCTCGCCGGCCCAGCGCACCCGGCCCACCCCGGCGGCCCGTCCCGCCGCCTCCAGCAGCACCGGCGCCTGCCGGGACGGCGGGGAGAGCGTGGCGGCCCGTTCGAGCAGGCCGACGGCGGTGACGGCGTCGAGCCGCCGGGCGGCGTCGACGAGTTCGGCGGCGAGTTCCGGGTCGGTGCCCGCGGAGGCGGCGGCCCGGTGCCAGAGGGCGCGCGGGGCGTCGGCCACCGCGGCGAGCGCCCGGTGAGCCCGGTCGGTGGCGTCCGGACCGGCGATCTCGGCGACGCTCTGCTCGACGAGCGGGTGGGTGAAGCGCACGGTCCCGTCGGCGACCACGACGAGCCCGGCCTCCTCGGCCGGCTGCCAGGCGGCCAGGGTGGCGTCCGGGTCGGCGCGGGTGATCGTCGCCAGGTCGCGTTCGCCGGCGGCGGCCAGGGTCAGCGCGCGGAGGGTGCGTCCGGGAAGGTCGCGGACCCGGCGGTCGAAGGCCCGGGTGGCGCCCGGCGCGAACTCGCGCAGCGCGAGGGGGTTCCCGCCGGCCCGGCGCAGCAGGTCGAGACGGTCGGCGCCCTCCGGCGCGCCGGGCAGCCGGTCCAGCAGGCGGGCCGCCTCCCGCGCGGACAGCGGCGGCACCGGGATCAGCGGGATCAGGTCGGCGAGCTCGGCCGGCACCCGTTCGGTCCGGGCCGCGAACAGCGCCACCACCGGCATCTGTCCCCAGGTGATCACGGCGGCGAGCGTGAGCAGCAGGTCGAGCGTGGGGGCGTCGATGCGGTCGACGTCGTCGGCGATCAGCACCACGGGCAGGTCGGTGGCGCGAGCGGCGAGCTCGGCACAGACGGCGGAGCGCAACGCGAGCGGGTCAGCGGCGTCGGCCTTCTCGACCTCACCCAGGAGGGTACGCAGGCCCGCATAGGGCTTGCCGTCTCCCACGCCGGAGACCCGGGCGACCGGATGACCCCGCTCGGCAGCCGCCCCGGCGAACGCGTCGACGAGCGTGCTCTTCCCGATCCCGGCCGGCCCGGCGAGCAGGGCGATCCTCGTCTCCGGCCGGTCCGCGTCCAGGATCGCGGTGAGTTCCGCCCACACCCCGGCCCGGCCGATCAGCCCCGGTGCGTCGCCTTCCTGTTCCACGACCCCAGTCTGATCACCGGAACCGGTGGAGCTGAACTCAGAGTGATGCGGCGTACAGGCGGGCCGGCTCCACCCGTGAACCGATGTCCGGTTTCGTGGACGCGTGCCGCAAATGCGTGTGGCAGCGAGAGGCGGGGGGACGCGCCCAGCGTGCCGCGGAGCCGGATCCCGGCCGGCCCCGCGATAGTGGTGATCTCCAGTTTCCGTTCCGTGCCGCCCGCCCCACATCACTCACTCGTACGACCTACGATCCACTCATGACCGTCGATCAAGAGCAGGCCGGGCCCCGGACGGGAGCCGCGATCGGGGTGGTGGTGGCGGTTCTCGCCGCCGTCGGTATCGGTCTGCTGCTCCGCGATCCGATCGTCCTGATGGCCCGCTCGGCGTCCGGCGGCTCGGGGGCGGGCATGGCGGCGGCCGGCTGGCTGGTGGCGGTGGCGCCGTTCGTCGCACTCGGGTCCGGGCTGCGGCGGACCGGCCGGTCGCGGATCCTCTGCGGAGCACTGGCGGCCCTGTTCGGCGGGGTGCTGTTCTGGTTCGTGCCGCTGAGCAGCCGCTACATCGCCGGGGTGGTGAGCGGGCCGGGTGGCGCCGGTTTCATCACCGGACTGCACTGGGGGCTGGCGACCGTCGGGGTGGCTGCCCTGGCGACGCCGTTCGTGCTCGCCATCGCCCGCCCGTCGGACCGGGGACAGACGATCGTCTTCCTCGCGGCGGCGGGCGGTTTCGTGACACTGTCCGCCGCCGTGCTCCAGGCCTGGTGAGGCCGCACCGGCCGGCCGCCGTGCTCCAGGCCCGGTGAGCGGTGCCGGCGGGCCTGGTGAGCGCGGACCGCACCCACCAGGCCCGGACGGTCAGCGAGTCCCGGCCGCGTGCAGGGCCGCCACCTCCGCGTCGGTGAGGGCCCGGCCGACGGCATGGACCTCGTCGACGGCGCCTGACCAGTAGTCCGTCCTGGTGCCGGCGTACTTCGCCCGGCCCACCGAGAACGGGCCGGTACTGACCACGTCCGGTCCGGCCGGCACGGCGGCGACCCGCTCACCGTCGACGTAGAGGCGGATCTCCCCGGAGGCGTGGTCGCGGACGCCGGCCAGGTGGTACCAGCGGTTCAGCTCCGGAGTCGTCACCAGCCGGGCCCGGTTGCCGCCGGGAGTGCTGAAGGCGAAGGCGCCCTGGCCGTACTGGAGGTAGAAGGGGTTCTCCCGGGCCCGGCCGTCCTGGCTGACCGCGGTGGCGTAGTTGCCGGGCAACGCGGAGAGGGTCACCCACGCCGACACCGTGTAGTCCTTCGTGGTGTCCAGGACCGGCGCCGCGGTGTCGGCCGAGTCGCCGTCACCGTCGAACGCCAGGGCGGAACCGCTGACTCCGTCCACCCAGGACGTGCCGCCGGTCAGGGTGAGGGCGGGGGACTGCGCGACGGTGCCGCCGCCCTCGTCCAGGGCCCAGTCGCCGCGACCGGGGAACGTCGCGTCGTCCGCCGCCGTCGCGCCGGCCGCGATGACCGCGAGGTTGACCTTCCGTACCGCCGCGGGGTCGACCTTGATCTCCCGGCGGTCGTAGGTCCAGAGGCCGTTCAGCTCGGTCTCCAGGTCGGTGATCTGGGTGTAGACCGATCCGGAGAGCTCCGCGCCGGCGCCTTCCAGGTAGAACCGCGTCGTGTTCTCCACGTAGCGGAGAGTGAGCGCGGCCTTGTCGGCGACACCGCTGTAGATCACCGCGGGCGGTCCGGGCCACATGTGACCGGGAGTGCGCAGCGTGAAGCCGCCGTGCTCGCCGTCCATGGCGATGCGGGTGGCGTCCGGGTAGGGCGGGTCGGTGTTGGTGTAGTCGTGGTGGTCGATGACGTCGCCCTTGCCGGAGTCGCCCTTCGACGCGCAGCAGTTGACGCCGCTGTGCGCGTTGAGGATCCGGGACGGGTCGAGCGCCTTGATCTCCTCGGCGATCCGGCCGGTGGCGGTACGGTCCCACTCGCCCCAGCCCTCGTTGAAGACGATCCAGCCGATGATCGACGGGTGGCCGTGCAGCTGCCGCATCATCTCCTTGCCCTGACCGAGGAACGCCTCCTGCCCGGCCGCGGAGGTGATGTCCGCCGACACGAAGTCCTGCCAGACGAGCAGGCCGAGCTCGTCGGCGTGCCGGTACCAGCGGGCCGGTTCCACCTTGATGTGCTTGCGGACCGCGTTGAAGCCGAGCTTCTTCGTCTCCACCAGGTCGAATCGCAGCGCCGCGTCGCTCGGCGGGGTGTACAGGCCGTCCGGCCAGAAGCCCTGGTCCAGCGTCGCCAGGGAGAAGATCGGCTTGCCGTTGAGGACGAGCTTGGGGAACCCGCCGACGTTCGCGACCTTCACCTCGCGCAGCCCGAAATAGCTCCGGACCCGGTCGCCGCCCAGTTCGACATCGAGGTCATAGAGGTACGGGTCGTCGGGGCTCCACAGGTGAGGCCGTTCGATCTTCACGCGCAGGCCGGTGTTCGCGGGTCCGGTCGCCGAGCCCACTTTCCGCCCCTTCGCGTCGCGCGCGACGACTTTCACGGTCTGGTTGGTGGCCGCCGTGGCCTCGACGAGAACCGATGCGCTCGCGACGTCAGGCGTACTGATGATGTCGTTGATCGAAATCGGACTCACAGGCTCCAGCCAGACCGTCTGCCAGATGCCCGACGACGGCTCGTAGACGATGCCGCCCGGGGTGAGCGACTGCTTGCCCTTGGGCTGATCCGGACCGGTCAGATCGGTGACACCGACGATGATCTCCTGCTGGCCGCTCCCAGTGAGGGCGTCGGTGATGTCGGCGGTGAACGCGGTGTAGCCGCCAATGTGCTCGGTGACCAGCGTGCCGTTCACCCAGACCCTGGCCCGGTAGTCGACGGCGCCGAAGTTCAGCTTGATCCGCTTGCCGCGCCAGCCGCCCGGGACGGTGACCAGCCTGCGGTAGAACATGTGCTCCTCGCGCCGTTCGATACCGGACAGCTGAGACTCGACCGGGTACGGCACGACGATCTTCTCGGGGAGGCGGGCGCCGAACACCGGCTGCGCGTTCGCCGCCGCCCCGGTGAACTCCCACGGGCCGTTCAGATTCAGCCAGTCCCTGCGGATCAGTTGCGGGCGCGGGTATTCGGGCAGCGGGCGGTTCTCGTCGACCCTGTCGCCCCACGGGGTGGTGAGCCGGTGTTCGGACGTGTTCGTTGCCGAGCGAATGATCTGCGGAACCGTCTCGCCGCCGACGATGAGGCCACCGCTGCCGTCGTAGTTGACGCGGACCCTCTGGCCCTTCTGAACCTTGGCGCCGAGGGTGATGACGATCGTGGAGCCGTCGCGGCGGCCGCCATCGCCACCGGCCACCCGCTCGCCTGCCGCGATCGTGGAGCGGCCGTGGCCGCCATCAGCGCCGGCGACCCCCCTTCCTGCCGCGATCTTGGAAGACTTCACGGGGAAGGGGGTGGTGTCGACTTCGACCTTGAGGTGGTCGTTGAGGTGGCCCAGTGCGTCGACGGTGGAGTCGAAGTCGGCGATCAGGGTCTTTCCGTCCGGATTTATCGTGAAATCAGCGGGGAAGACCTGGAATCCGGGCGGCGGAGTGAACGCGGACTCCGGCACGATCTGCTTCTCCAGGCCGGCGCCCGACCAGCGCAGGAAGAGGTTCGCGCCGCCGACATCCTGGAACATCTCCATCCGTATGGCGTGCGCCTCACCGGCGACGAGGTGCACCGGAACACTGGTCTGCTCCACGTCCCAGTCGCCCACCCAGTGATCGATCACCGGCCGGTCATCGATGAAGAACCGGAACCCGTTGTCCCCGACCAGGGAGAACGTGTAGTCCCCGGTGGCCGGCGCGGTGATGCTGCCGGTCCAGCGAGCCGTGGTGTGCTCGGTCCGGCCGGTCAGCTCCTGGAACGTCCCGGCCAGCCCGGGCAGGTCGATGTTCGGGTCGAGCACGATGCCGCCGAGCTCGGCGAAGTCGCGGGCCCCAGGCGCCGACATCCGGAAATACTCGCCCTTGAGCCCGTGCACGACGGCGGGTCCGGCCGCCGTGGCCGTGCTCGTGGGCGCCACCAGCGTGGACAGGGTGAGCAGTAGAGCGAGGAGAAGTGGTCGCAGAGGCGATCGTGGCATCGAGTGTTTCCCTTCGATCAACGACGCGTTGCTAACACACTTAAGTATTTACATGTCTGATGTCAACGAAATCGAACCGTTCCGGACTTAATCGCTCGTCTCGGTCCGGTACGGGGTGAGACCGCGGGCCCGGTAGTTCGGCAGGGCGTTCGGATGGTCCTGCGTGGAGGTGTGCAGCCAGACGCGCTTCACGACGGGAAGCAGCGTCCAGGCCTTCTCCAGGCCGAGGGTGAGCGCGTATCCGCCGAGGCGGCGGCCGGTGAACGCCGGCGTGAGGCCGAACGTCTCGATCTCCACCTCGTCGCCGGGCTGCGGCTGGTAGGCGACCATGCCGGCCGGGGCGCCCTCGAAGGTGACCGCCCAGTGCTGGCGGTCCGGGTTCCGGCCCCGGCGCTCCGCCCACTGTTCCGGGGTGCGGGTGGCGCTGCCCCATCCGAAGGGGGCGCCGATCTCGACCTGCAGGCTGATGACCAGGGGATCGCCGGCGTCCAGCAGCTCCAGGGCCAGGCCTGACACGGGCGCGGCGGGCCTGAGCTGGTCACGGGCGGTCATCTCGAGATAGGTCACGATCTTAGTCATGCGTCGACGATAGACAGGACCACCCTTCCCCGCGTCTTGCCGACGACCTGGCGCGTCCACGCCTCGGCCACCTCGGCGAACGGCACCACCTCGTGCTTCACGGTGAGCCGGCCCGCCGTCGCGTGCGCGGCGATCTCGGTGATCAGCCGCGCACGTTCCTCGGTGGTCAGCGCGTTGTTGGTGTACCCGGCGACCCGCAGCGAACCGCCGCGCAACGTGGCCGAGTCGATCGGCGCGGTAGCCGACGCGGACGAGCCCAGATTGACCAGCGTCCCACCGGGACGCAGCACCCGCAGCGCAGCCGCCGCGGCGATCCCGAACACCGGATCGATCACCAGATCGACCGGCCCGTCGGCGACGTCACGCAGACAGTCCGCCAGCCCGGTCTCCGAATCATCAGGCAGCAGCGGCACCGTGGCAGCGGCACCCAGCTGCTCGGCGTGCGCGAGGGCCTCGGGCGACCGCGCCACGGCGATCACCCGCCGGGCGCCTCCGAGCAGCGCCAGCTGAATGGCCGCCTGCCCCACGACCCCACCAGCCCCGAGGACGAGAACCTGCTTACCGACGTCACCACCCGCTTGCCCCGTCGCGGAGCCGGGAGTGGCGTTGGTGAGTGGTCCGGCCACGTGCAGGGCTGCCTGGGCGGCGACCGCTGACAGGCCGAGCGCGGCTGTCAGGGGCACGGGCGCGTCCACGGGGAGGGGCACGATGTCGTGAGCGGGGACCGCGACCACCGATGCCATGCTGCCGTCGCCGGGGCGCATGCCGGCTGAGGTGGCGAACCAGACCGGGCGGCCGTCCGGCAGGCAGCCGACGCCCTGGACACCGGGAACGTAGGGCGTCGCCGGCTCACCGAAGTAGCTGGTACCCGAGGCGCAGAGCACGTCGAGCGGCGTGATCGGGGCGGCGGCCACGCGCACCAGCACCTCGCCCGGTCCGAGGGGCGGCAGCGGGCGGCTCTCGATCACGGGTGGCCGGCCGCAGATGCGCAGGACCGCGGCGTCGATCACGTGGTGATGTCCGGGTAGGGGAGCGCGAAGGCGGCGAGCGCTGCCCCGTACGCCTTCTGGTATTCCAGGGGTGATGTGTTGTCCCGCTCGAACATCGCGATGAAGAGCGTCAGCGTGAGGAACGGATGCGAGCCCAGCTCGAACAGTTTCACGTGATCGTGTGAGATCAATGCCTCCCGCTCCTCGGCAGAGAACGAAAGCCAGGTGCTCGCCTCGCCGCTGTGGCAGTTCAGCAGCGAGTTCGCCATCGACGACTCCCACCATTCCACCAGATCGCGGGGATCCTCGCGATACCGCTCGACAAGCGACGGGTCCCGGTCGACGGTGAACAGGAACTTGTTCAGCAAGTACTTGCTCATGCCGGCGCTCCGTTCGGGTACCAGGTGAAATAGGCCTCCATCGTGTGGAACAGGTCGAGCGTGTCGACGTAGTCGGCCTTCGCGCCGGCACCGGCCACACCCATCATCAGCATGAAATCCATGAATCCGTGGGTGGCGTTCCCGGGCGTGTGCAGGCTGTCCAGGGTGACTTCGCGCAGGCAGCCGTCGAGGTCGCCGTTCGCGATCCACTCCACGGCGCGAGCGTCGAAGAGTGGGTCCGGGCCGTGCGGGCCGAACTGCCTCGGCCCACCGAGCTCCAGCGAGAGGTGACCGGTTCCGATCACGGCGACGCGCAGGTGCGACGGCCACTGCTCGATGATCTCCCGCACCGCCGAGCCGAGCTGCACGAAGCGCATGGGCTGGGGCAGCGGCGGCGCGAAGATGTTCGTGTAGATCGGCACGATCGGCAGGTCGGCTTCCGGCCGCAGCGTGATGATCGGGCAGGTGATGCTGTGGTCGATCCGCAGCTCGTTGCTGAACGCCAGGTCGAAGCCGGCGTCCAGGCCGGACCGCAGGATGTGCGACGACAGTTCCTCGTGGCCGGCGAGCCGCATTCGCGGGAGG
Source organism: Actinoplanes sp. OR16 (assembly GCF_004001265.1). Classification (GTDB taxonomy): domain Bacteria; phylum Actinomycetota; class Actinomycetes; order Mycobacteriales; family Micromonosporaceae; genus Actinoplanes. Next base: position 6,511,130 of record NZ_AP019371.1, read on the forward strand.
CCGAACTCGCGCTCCTCGTTGTACCAGTTCGCGTCGTAGAACGGCGCCTTCCCGACCAGGAACTGCGGCATGTTGTCGAGCCACAACTGGTGGAAGTGATCAGAGCCGACCATCACCAGCACGTCCGGGTTGGCGCGGGTGAGCGTCTCCCGGAACGCGAGGATCTTGCGGGTCCATTCGTCGGCGAACGGCGGCCGATCGTCACCGGTGGCGGTGCTGGCGCGATAGTAGAAGGGGTGATGCGTCGAGGCGATGACCGCGACGATGCTGGCCATTGCTGTCCTCCCGAGAAGTCACGGCTCGTATACGGCGTTGCGGTCGACGGTGAGGTAGATCTGGTTCGCGATCGGGCGGCGTCTCTCCTCGGCGATCTGGCCGAGCAGTCCGGCGGCGCGGGCCAGTAGCGCGAATCCGCGCAACAGGTCGACCGGAAGGCCCAGATCGGCGAGGGCGGCTCCGCACACCCCGGCGCCGTTGAGCGGGAGCCGCCGATTCAGGACCTGCTCGTGGACGCGGCCGATCGCTTCGAAAAGACGTAGGTGGGGGCCGTACAGCCCTTCTTCGCGGGCGATGCGGATCAGCACCGGCGTACGGGGATCGAGGTCTTTATGAACGGGATGGCCGAGGCCGGGAACGAATCGCCCGGCGGCTTTGGCGTCGCGAACGGCTTCGAGGGCGATGACATCGAAATCCTGGGAGGAGGCGTCCTGGAGAACCGCGGCGAGGAATCGTCCGCAGTCCTCGGTGACGCCCAGGAACCGCGACCCGCCGCCGAGCAGACCCGCCGCCAGGGCGCCCTGCAGCGAATCCGGCGCGGAGAGGTAGGTGAGGCGGGCCGCGATCGCCGTGGGCGTGAACCCGTGATCGGCGAGGGCGACGAGCACCGCCTCGAAGAGCCGCACCTCGCCGGCATGCGGGCGGCGGCCCGCGACCAGCCAGAACGCCAGCTCGCCGAAGCCGACCTGGCCCATCAGGTCGGCGGCCAGGTCCTGCCCGAGCAGCGAGATGGTCTCGGGTGTCGACGTGCCGAGCCCGGTCGGGAAGCTCAACTCTTCAGCCATGCGCGGATCTCCTCGCCGTGCTCGTCCAGTCCGGGCGGCGGCAGCCGGTAGCTCGCCGGTGTCGCGGAGAAGGTGATCGGGTTGCGGACGCTCGGCACCCCGCCGACGGTGACGACGGGGTCGAGGCCCAGCTCCTGAGCGAACGCGACACCGTCGTCGATCGTGTTGATCGGTGCGCACGGGACCCCGGCGGCTAGAAGATCCCTGAACCATTCATCCTTCGTACGGGTGACGAGCTTGTCGACGAGGAGCGGCCGAAGCGCTGCGCGATTGGCAGTCCGATCTTGATTTCGTCCGAATCGTGGATCGTCCGGCAGGTGGCTCAATCCCAGAACGTCGCACAATCTCCGGAACTGCCCGTCGTTGCCGGCAATGATGATCAACTCGCCGTCCGACGTCGGGAGCGGCTCGTACGGGAACAGGCTGGGGTGAGCATTCCCCATCCGATAGGGGACCGTCCCGCCGGCGACGTATCCGCTGGAGTGGTTGACCAGGCCGGAGAGCGCCGAGCTCAGCAGATTGACCTCGACGTGCTGCCCTCTGCCGGTGGCGGTCCGGGAGTGCAGGGCCGCGAGAATCCCCATCGAGGCGTGCAGCCCGGCCATGACGTCGAAGACGGAGATCCCGGCGCGATACGGCGACCCCGAGGGATCGCCGGTCAGGCTCATGAGTCCGGAAATGGCCTGAACCATCAAATCGTATCCGGGCAGAGAAGCCCCCGCCCCCGACCCGAATCCGCTGATACTCGCGTAGACGACGCCCGGATTGTCGGAAGCCACCGCGTCGTAGTCCAGGCCGAATCGACCCAGCCCTCCGGGCCGCATGTTCTCGATCACCACATCGGCGCGCCGCGCCAGCTCACGCGCGGTTCCGCGATCCCCGGGATCCTTCAGATCCAGCGCGATCGACCGCTTGTTCCGGTTGATCCCCAGGTAATAGGTGGAGATCCCGTCCCGGACCGGCGGCATCCAGGTACGGGTGTCGTCCCCAGCCGGCCCCTCCACTTTGATCACCTGGGCGCCGAGGTCGGCGAGGAGCATCGTCGCGTACGGCCCGGCCAGGATGCGCGAGAAATCGGCGACGAGCAGCCCGTCCAGTGGGCCCTTGGGTTGGTCGACCATCAGTAACCGCCCGTTCTACGGACACCTGTCCGCCAAGGCAGCCTCCCGCCAATCAACCGCGATGTCAACGCCCGCTTGACATCAGAAGTGACCTGGAACACGCTGGCGTGCATATCGCTGCCCGCTCAGCGGACAGCAGTCCGAAGGAGCTGCCCATGAGCGTCGAAAGACCTGTCATATTCCGCAACGGACTCGTGCTGACCATGGATGACGCGCACACGGTGCTGCCCGGCGCCGACGTGCTCGTGATCGACGGCAGGATCGCCGAAGTGGGCCACCACCTGAGCGCCCCGGACGACGCCGAGGAGATCGACGCGTCCGGCGGCGTCGTCATGCCCGGCATGATCGACACGCACCGGCACCTGTGGCAGACCGCCATGCGCGGCTACGGCACCGACTGGACCCTGACGCAGTATTTCGTCTGGTACTACCTGGAGTCCGGCAAGCACTTCCGCCCCGAGGACATCCACGCCGGCAACCTGCTCGGCGCGATCGAGGCGATCGACGCGGGCGTGACCACCACCGTGGACTGGTCGCACGGCCTGCAGACGCCGCAGCACGCCGACGCCGCCGCCGACGCCCTCGAAGCGGTGCCGGGCCGGTTCGTCCTCGCGTACGGCAACATCCAGCAGGGGCCGTGGGAGTGGGCCACGTCCGACGGCTTCCGCGACTTCTACCGCCGCCGCGTCGAGAACGGCGGGCTGGCCGGGTTCCAGCTCGCCTTCGACGTGACAGGCGATCCGGCGTTCCCGGAGAAGGCCGCCTTCGAGGTGGCCCGCGAGCTGGGCGTGAACGTGACCACGCACGCCGGCGTCTGGGGTGCCACGAACGACGAGGGCATCCGGCTCATGTACGAGAACGGCTTCATGACGCCGGGCACCGTCTACGTGCACGCGGCCACGCTGAGCAGCGACTCGTACCATCGGATCGCCGCGACCGGCGGCTCGGTGTCGGTCTCCACCGAGAGCGAGCAGAGCGCCGGGCAGGGCTACCCGCCCACCTGGGCGCTGCGCCGCCACGGTGTGCCGGTGTCGCTGTCGATGGACACCAGCGTCTGGTGGAGCGGCGACCTGTTCTCGGCGATGCGCACGACGCTCAGCGCCGACCGCTCTCGCGAGCACCTCGAGGCGCACGGCCGGCAGGAGACGATCACCCACCACCCGCTCCGGGCCGAGCAGGTCGTCGACTGGGCGACCCGGGGCGGGGCGAAGGCTCTCGGGTTCGACGCCGATCTGGGGGCGCTGACGCCGGGGCGCCGGGCTGACGTCGTACTCATCAAGAATGACGACTCACCGGCGATGTTCCCGATCCTCAACGCCTACGGGCACGTGGTCTTCCAGGCGCAACGTGGTGACGTGCATACCGTCGTGATCGACGGAAGAGTGGTGAAGAAGGACGGCCGATTGGTCGGAATCGACCTGGCCGCCGCGAAATCCGACGTCCAGGCCACGATCGATCATCTGCGCGAAATGCTCGGCGAGGAAGCGTGGCGCAAGGGCCAGAACCCGGACCTGCCGCGGTCCGAGCTGTTCGACAACCCCTACCAGTACACCGACTACACCTCACACGAAGCTGAATGGAAGCATTGACCAGATGAGCGACACCGGAAGAGGCTCGGGCCCCGACTTCATCGAGGCGCTGGCCCGCGGCCTCGACGTCCTGCGCACCTTCCGGCCCGGCTCGCCGTCGATGACGCTCAGTGAGATCGCCGGGCTGACCGGGCTGGCCAGGCCCACCGTCCGGCGCATTCTCATAACCTTGGAGACCTTGGGGTACGTCCGCGGCGCCGGCCGTGGCTACGCGCTCACGCCCCGCGTGCTGGATCTGGGCATGGCCTACATCGACTCGCTCTCCATGTGGGACGTCGCCCGCCCGCACATGGAGAAGCTGGTGGCTCAGACCAACGAGTCGACGTCGATGGCGCAGCTGGATGGTAGTGACATCGTCTACGTGGCGCGGGTCGCCGTACCGAAGATCGTGACCTTGGCCGTGAACATCGGCACCCGCTTCCCCGCGCCCGCCACCTCGATGGGCAAGGTGCTGCTGGCCGCCTTGCCGCCGGCAGCGGTCGCCGGAGTCCTCGCCGAGCCGTCCCGGTCCGGCATCACGGCGCGCTGGCAACCTGCCGCCGCCGAGCTGGAGACGTCGTTGCGCGAGGTCCGCGCGAAGGGCTGGGCCCTCGCCGACCAGGACCTCGCGCCCGGCGTCCGCTCGGTGGCGACCGGCGTGCGGGACGGCGAGGGGAGGGTGGTCGCGGCGGTGAACGTGACGGTCCACGCGGCCGAGACGTCGGTGGAGACCCTGCTCGACGATCACCTGCCGAAACTGCTGCGCACGGCCGCGGACATCGGCCACGACTGGGCGCTGACCGCGACCATTCCTTCGACTCTCTAGTGTCATCCGTGCCGTCAGCGGGCAGTCCTGAATCATGCAGACCCGTGGATTCCCCCTCGCCGCAGTGCTCTCCCTCGCGCTGGCAGCCTGTGGCTCCGACGTCCCCGATCCGTCGTCGGCCGCCTCGGTGACCTCCGCCTCGGCTTCGCCGCCGGCCGCGTCTGCCGGGGGCATTCCAGCGGGCGCGGTCCTTCAACCGTCAGATGTACGCGATGCCGAGGCCGCCCCGCTCGATCAGGGTCTTCATGCCCATGTACGCCCCCTGCGCCCGTGTGGCGACGACCGCTACCCCAGCGACGAGACCCGCACCGATGCGGTGGCGATGCGGTTCATCGTCCCGGGCGCCGAGGCGAACAGCACGCCCAGCGTGGTGACCGAGTTCGTCGGCCTGCACTCGTCCGGTGGCGCCGCCGCGCAGTTCGCCGAGATCTCGGCGGCCCTTCAGAAGTGCCCGGGTGGCCTCGGTTCCGGTGCGGACGAGCGTAGATGGACCGTCCTGGACTCGGACGACGACTCGATGCTGGTCCGCATCGACCAGCGCTACGCCTACGCCGACCAGACGCCCGAGACGGTGAGCAACTTCGCGGCGCTCTCCCGGGTGGGCGACGCCATCGTGGTGGTGGCCGACCTGGGCTGGGAGAACATGGGCGGCTCCGAGGACCTGGTCCGCTCCCTGATCACGAAGGCCGAGGAGCGCGCGTCGACGATCGGCTGACAGCGCTCCTTCGTTCCCGGCACGGATGGCAGCGTGCTGTCCTAAATTAGTGGTATGTCTGATCCGATGCTGGATATCCGCACCGCTCGCTCCGACTGGGCCGAGCCGGACGGGGTGCTCGCCAACTACGTGTCGCTCACGGATCAGCTCGTGGAGCACGTCGACCCCGGCACACCTTTCACCCTGACCGTCGGTGGCCTGGTCGTGGACGGGATGCTGATCCCGCAGTGGCAGTGGTTCGCCGAGCTGAGCGAGCTCAACGATCACGAGGACGCGTACTACGTCGGCATGGCCGAGTACGTGAAGGAACAGTCCGACCTCGCCCACGCCGCGGTGAAGAGCCGGGACATCGGCATGGAGATCTCGTACCGGCAGTTCCAGGCGCTCTCCGAGCCCACCCGGTACATCCACCTGCGCGACGCCCGGATCTCCCGGCCCGGCCAGCTGACCGACGCGCCGGGCCGGCTGTGGCGCGGGCGGCTGCGCGACGTGTCGGGCTGGACACCCGGCCGCGCCGACGGATGATCTTCCACCTGTGGATGGCCTGAGACCGGCTGCGCTCCCGGCCGGCCGGGACATTAGCCTCGGTAGGTGATCCTTGTCTTCGTGCTCGTGCTGGTCACGATCCTGGCCATCCTCGGAACCGCGCACTGGTACGTGTGGCGCCGCCTGATCCGGGACACCACCGCCGCCCGGTCCCGCTGGCGCCGCGCCGGAACGGTCCTCTTCATCGCCGGCCCGCTGCTCGCCGTCGGCGCCCTGGTCGGCGTGCAGGCCGGGCTGCCGCACACCCTCGCCGGGGTGGTGGCGTGGCCCGGCTATCTCTGGCTGGCCGTATTCCTCTACCTGTTCCTCGGGGTGGTGGCCGGTGAGGTGGTGCGCCCGCTGCTGAGCCGTCTGCTCGCCCGGCGCTCGGCGCCCGTGCCGGCGACGGTGGGCGCCGATTCGCCGGTTCCTCCGGTTCCGGAGCCTGCTGCCGGTCCGGAGATTGCTGCCGGCCCGGAGGTTCCTGCCGGTCCGGGTGCCATCTCCCGCCGGGTCTTCGTCTCCCGTGTCGCGGGCGGGGCGGCCGCCGCGGTGGCGCTCGGCACCGTGGGCGCCGGCACCTACGGCGTCCTCAACGGGCCCGGCATCAAGCGGATCACGGTGCCGCTCGCGAAACTGCCGCGCAGCGCTCACGGTCTGCGGATCGCCGTGGTCAGCGACGTACACCTCGGCCCGGTCCTGGGCAGCCGCTTCTGCCGGCGCGTCGTCGACACCATCAACTCGACGCAGCCGGACCTGATCGCGGTGGTCGGCGACCTGATCGACGGTGAGGTCGACGACCTGGCCGACTCGGTGGAGCCGATGCGTGGCCTCCGGTCCCGGCTCGGCACGTTCTTCGTCACCGGCAACCACGAGTACATCTCCGGCGTCGAACCCTGGGTGGCCAAGGTCCAGGAGCTGGGCATGCGCCCTCTCCGCAACGCCCGCGTGGAGCTGTCCGGTTTCGATCTCGCCGGCGTGGACGACGTGGCGGGCTCGTCCGAGGGCCTGGGCCCGGACTTCGAGGCGACGCTGCGCGACCGCGACCCGTCCCGAGCCGTGGTCCTGCTGTCCCACCAGCCGGTGACCATCCACGACGCGGCCCGCAATGGCGTCGACCTGCAGCTCTCCGGCCACACCCACGGCGGCCAAATGTGGCCCGGCAACTACATCGCCGAACTGGCCAATCCGACGAACGCCGGCCTGGAGCAGTACGGCGACACCCAGCTCTACGTGAGCCGCGGCGCCGGCGCCTGGGGCCCACCGGTCAGAGTGGGAGCGCCGTCCGACATCACCGTGGTCGAGCTGGCTTCCCGCCAGGCCTGATACCCGCCTGCCCGGCGCCGTGCTCGCGTCTGCCCGGCCGTGCTTCCGCCCGACCATCCGGCGGCCTGACGGCAGCATCTGCCTGCGCGTCGGCTCGGCGGCCTGACTGCAGTACCTGCCTGTCCGACGGCTCGGCGGCCTGACGGCAGCACTTGCCTGTCCGACGGCTCGGCGGCCTGACTGCAGTACCTGCCTGCCCGACGGCCCGGCGGCCTGACTGCAGTACCTGCCTGCCCGACGGCCCGGCGGCCCGCGTGGTGCCCCGAGAGCCCTCGCCCCCGCCCTCGCCCTCGCCGGTGGCCGCATTCGCAGATCTTGAGCGACTTTGTACCGCCCGCTGTGCAAAGTCGCTCAAGATTCTGCTGACGGCGGCGCCCGGGCCAGCTCGGGCAGGCCAGCTCGGGCAGGCCAGCTCAGGCAGGCCAGCTCAGGCAGAGCAGCTCAGGCAGAGCAGCTCAGGCAGAGCAGCTCAGGCAGAGCAGCTCAGGCAGAGCAGCTCAGGCAGAGCAGCTCAGGCAGAGCAGCTCAGGCAGAGCAGCTCAGGCTAGGTTCCTAGGATGCCCAAGCGCGACCGGCAGGCGCCACACCGGGCGACAACGAGCCGGGGACGGCCGCAGAGGGTCAGGGGATCAGCAGTACACGGCCGAACGCGGCCCGGGACTCGATGTAGCGGTGACACTCCGCCGCCTCGGCGAGGGGGAACTCGCGGTCGATGACGACGGTGAGTTCGCCGCCGGCGACGCGGTTGATGAGGTTTTCGACCAGGGTCCGGGTCCGGGCCGGGTCGTGTTCCATCTCGCCGCCGAAGTAGACGCCGTTCAGGGAGGCGCTCTTGACCATGAGCGGGCCGATGTGGGGCGGGCGGGGTTCGCGGCCGGCCTGGCCGACCCAGCTGATGCGGCCGCGGTAGGCGAGGGAGGCGATGCTGCCTTCGAGGGTGCTGCCGCCGACCGGATCGACGACGAGGTCGACGCCGCGGCCGCCGGTGATCTCCTGGACGCTGGAGACGACGTCGCTGGTCTTGTAGTTGATCGCGTGGTCGAGGCCGTACGAGGCGAGCCGCGCCAGTTTCTCGTCGCTGGAGGCGGTGCCGAGGACCTGGGCGCCGGCGAGTTTCGCGAGCTGGACGGCGGCCAACCCTACTCCGCCGGCGGCGGCCTGGATGAGGACCGTCTCGCCGGCGCGGAGACGGCCGAATTCGAACAGGCAGTCGTCGGCGGTGCCGAACTCGACGGGGATGCCGGCGGCGATGCGGGGGTCGAGGCCGTCCGGCACCGGGTAGACGTCACGTTCCCGGATCGCCGCGAGTTCGGCGTGCGACCCGGATTGCATGAACGCGACCGCACGCTGCCCCTCGCGTACCGAAGAGACGCCCTTGCCGACCGCCGCGATCGTGCCCGCGGCCTGGTATCCGACGATGTGCGGGGCCGAGGGGAAGGGGCTGACCATGCGATGCAGCAGGTCACCACCCTGTACGCCGACCGCCTCGATGCGCAGCAGCACCTCGCCGTCACGGACCGCCGGATCGGGGACGTCCTCGTATTTCAGGACGTCCGGGCCACCGTTCTCGTAGTACACCGCAGCCTTCACCCGGTGATCGTCCCACGCGAAGTTCACGGATCGTGACTCAAATTAAGGTTCTCTTATGGATTGCCGGACTACCGTCCAGCCGTCAGTGGTCCGGCGAGCCGAACGGGAGATCTCATGCCGCTCACCCTGCTGGTCGGCTGCGAACTGGAGTACGCGCAGCTCGATCACGCCATCGTCCTGGGATTCTCCGGCGATCGGAAGGTCGTCATCGAAGGCGTCGCCCATCTGGACGGCCCGGAGGGACGGGCCGACGTGGAACCCGGCGATGAATCGGACATCCTCGGCGTTCTGCTCGGCGACACGGTCCGTGACGCGCGGGCGGCCGGCACCGGCGAGCTGGAGCTCTCGTTCGCCAGTGGACGCCGGCTGGTCGTCGACGTGGACCCCGAGGTGGAGTCGTGGGCGGTCACCGGGCCGGGCGGCTTCCTGGTGGTCTGCATGGCGCGCGGCGAGCTGGCCGTCTGGGGTCAGAACACCTGATCACTGCGCGGGCTCGTCCTCCTCGAAGACGCGATCAGGGTCCCGGGTGAGGTTCTCCCCGCTCGAAGCGTCGAAGACATGCATCTTGTACGGGTCGAACCACAGGCGAGCGGTCGCCCCGGCCCGGATCCGGCTGCTCGCGTCCAGAGCCACCACCAGCTGGGTGCGCATCTGCTCGCTGTCCAGTTCCCGTTCCAGCTCCTCGAGCTGGGCGGTCACCTCGGTCGGCGCCTCGTAGGGGACGTATGCGTAGAGCCCGTTGCCGAGCCATTCGGTCACGTCGACTTCGGCCTCGAAGGACTTGCCGCGCCCGCGGACCTCCGCCGCGACCAGCTTCTCGTCCTCGAAATGCTCGGGGCGCAGGCCGATGATGCACAGTTCCCGGTCGGGGACCTTGCTGAGCCGTGGCCCGGTCGCCGGGACCGTCCCGAACGGGGTGTCGATCTGGCCGGCCTTGACCCGGCCGGGCACGAAGTTCATCGGGGGCGAGCCGATGAAGCCGGCGACGAAGAGGTTGGCGGGTTCCTCGTACAGCTGCCGTGCCGTTCCGACCTGTTGGAGCACTCCCTTGCGCAGGACCGCGATGCGGTCGCCCAGGGTCATCGCCTCGGTCTGGTCGTGGGTGACGTAGACCGTGGTGGTGCCGAGCCGCTTCTGCATGCGGGCGATCTCGGTGCGCATCTGGCCGCGGAGTTTCGCGTCGAGGTTGGAGAGCGGTTCGTCGAAGAGGAACGCGTCGGCCTTGCGGACGATGGCCCGGCCCATCGCGACGCGCTGGCGCTGCCCGCCGGAGAGGTTGGCCGGCTTGCGGTCGAGGTGCTCGGTGAGCTGCAGCAGTTCGGCGGCGTGCGCGACCTGGTCGCGGACCTCGGCGTCGGGCACGTTCTTGAGGCGCAGCGGGAAGGCGATGTTCTCGAAGACCGACAGGTGCGGGTAGAGGGCGTAGTTCTGGAAGACCATGGCGAGGTTGCGATCCCGGGGCGCCTTCTGGTTGACCCGGTTCCCGCCGATGAGCATGTCGCCGGAGGTGATGTCCTCCAAGCCGACGATCATGCGCAGCAGCGTGGACTTCCCGCAGCCGGACGGTCCGACGAGGATGACGAACTCGCCGTCGGCGATGTCCAGGCTGACGTCGTTCACGGCGGGGAAGCCGTCGCTGTAACGCTTGACGATGTTCCGCATGCTGATCGCGGCCATGATGTAAGGACCTCCCCAACTCAGCCTTTGACGGCACCGGCGGTGAGGCCGGCCATGATCCTGCGCTGGAAGATCAGCACGAGGATGACGACGGGAATCGTCACGACCACCGAGGCGGCCATGATGTACGTGATCGGCGACTCGAACTGGGAGGCGCCGGTGAAGAAGGACAGGGCGGCCGGCACGGTCCGGGCCCGGTCGGTCGAGGTCAGTGAGATGGCGAGCAGGAACTCGTTCCAGCAGAAGAAGAACGTCAGGATCGCGGTGGTGAACACGCCCGGCGCGGCCAGCGGCACGATGACCCGGCGGAACGCCTGCCAGGCGGTGGCGCCGTCGACCTGCGCGGCCTGTTCCATCTCCCACGGGATCTGCCGGAAGAACGCCGACATGGTCCAGATCGACAGGGGCAGGGCGAAGGTCAGATACGGGATGATCAACCCGATCCAGGTGTCGTAGATGCCGAGGTTGCGCCACATGTTGAACAGCGGGCCGACGAGCGCCGCCTGCGGGAACATGGCGATCGCGAGGGCCATCGAGAGCAGGAACTTCTTGCCCGGGTAGTCCATCCGGGCGATCGCGTAGGCCGCGAACATCGCGATGATCACCGAGAGTGCCGTGGCGATCAGGGCGATGCCGATGGAGTTGCGCAGGGCGCTGGTGAACAGCGAGTCGGTGAAGACCGTCTTGTAGTTGTCCCAGACCCAGTCCTGCGGGAAGAACGTCGGCTCCTGGCTGCGGAACGTGTCCGGGTCCTTGAACGACAGCGACACCATCCAGAGCAGCGGGAACAGCGCCCAGACCAGGATGACCATGCCGGAGACGGTCCACCAGACGCCGGCCTTGCGGTCGCCCATCACCGATCACCTCGTACCTGGGAGAGGTCCGTCCGGAAGCCCTTCACGAAGATGAACGCGATCACCACGACGGTCAGGAAGAGCAGGACCGAGACGGCCGAGCCGGCGCCGAGGTTGACCAGGGTGACGTTCTGCCGGTACGCGAGGAACGACAGTGTCTCGGTGTCGTTCGCGCCGCGCGTCATGATGAACGGGTTGTCGAAGATCCGCCACGCGTCGAGGGTGCGGAAGAGCAGCGCCACCATGATCGCTGCCTTCATGTTCGGCAGGGTGACCCGCCACAGCCGCTGCCAGGCGGTGGCGCCGTCGACCCGGGCCGCCTCCTGCATCTCCTCCGGCACCTGCACCAGGCCGGCGAGCAGCAGCAGCGAGATGAACGGCGTGGTCTTCCAGATCTCGGACAGGATGATCACGAAGAGTGCCGACCAGCGCTCGCCGAAGAAGTTGAAGTCGCCCAGCCCGAACCACTGGTTCACGAACCCGGAGTCCAGCTGGAAGGCGAACTGCCAGATGTACGCCGAGACCACGGTGACGATGCCGTACGGGATCAGGATGCCGGTGCGCACCCAGGACCGTCCGCGGATCACCCGGTACATCACGAACGCGAACGCGAAGCCGAGCACCAGCTCGACCGCCACGCTCACCACCGTGATGATCAGGGTGGTGCCGAAGTCGGACCACCAGACCGGGTCGGTCAGCACCGTGGCGTAGTTGCCGAGCCCGACGAACTCGCGGCCGGCGGGATCGGTGAGCCGGTAGTTGTAGAGCGACAGCACGACCGCGTAGACGAGCGGGTAGGCGGTCACGAACACCATCACCACGAACGCGGGCGCCGACAGGATCAGCCCCAGCCGACGCTCGTGCCGGGCACGATCGGTGATCTCGGCGGCCGGCTCGGGCTCGGGTGGCGCCACCCGGACGTCGGTCAGAGCCATGGTCTCACCCCTCTCTACTGCGCAGTCACAGGAGGCGTTTGCCCTGCAGGACGTCGGACATGAAGGCCGCCGACTCGTCCGGAGTCGCGGGGGCGGTGACGTCCGTGGCGGGGTGCCAGGTGATCTGCACCGAGGTGGAGACGTCGTTGTAGTACGGCGTGATCGGCCGCGGCCCGGCGTCGTTTATCGACTGCCGGATCACGTCGGCCATCGGGTACGCCTCGCGCACCCTGGGGTCGTCGTACGCGGCGCCGCGCGCGGCCGGGTTGCCGGCGTCGAGCATGTACTCGACGTTGTTCGGCAGCGAGGTCGCGCACCGCACCAGGTCGAGGGTCTGCTCGGCGTGCGTGGTGAACGCGCTGACCGCCAGGTTGATGCCGCCCAGCGGCGGTTTGCTCGGCAGTCCGGCGTCGACGCGCGGGAACCGGGCCCAGGCGATGTCGTCGAAGGTCTGCTGGGTGATGCCGCCGGCCGCGACGGACTCCTTCGCCGCGTTGTAGACGTACGGCCAGTTGACCATGAAGGCGCCGGCGTCGCTCTGGAACGCCGAGCGGGCCTCCTCCTCGCCCATCGTCGACATGGCCGGCGGCACCGCGGGGGAGCGGGCCAGCCCGCCGACGATCGCGGCGGCCTTGTCGCCGGCCTCCGAGTCGATCGTCGGTGTGGCGTCCTTGCCGGCCTCGACGTCGCTGATGATCTCACCACCGGCCGACGTGACCAGGGCGTTGATCCAGACCATGTAGCCCTCGTACCGGTTGGCCTGCACCCCGACGACCTTGTTCTGGCCGGCCGCGGTGCGGATCATCTCGTCCCAGGTGAAGGCGGGCGAGGCCGGGTCGACGCCGGCCGCCTCGGCCACCGACTTGCGGTACCAGAGGAGCTGGGTGTTGGCCCAGAACGGCGCGGCGACCAGCTGGTCCTTCCAGGACGCCGTCTGCAGCGGCCCGCGCAGCACCCCGTCGGTGAGCGCCGTCGCGTCGGCCTGGTCGAACGGCCGCAGGAAACCGGCGTTGGCGAACTCGGCGACGAACGGCGGGTCCAGGCTCATCACGTCGATCGACGAGTCCTTCGCCGCGAGCCTGCGGACCAGCTGCTCGCGCTGCTGGGAGGCGTCGTTCGGCAGGACCTGCACGTCGACCCGGTAGGTGCCGCCGGCGTCGGCCGCGCAGCGCTCGGCGAGGCGGGCCTGACCACCGTTGTCCGGGTTGATGTACCAGGTGATGGTCGGTACACCACCGTCGTCGCCGCATGCGGAGAGCATCGAGGCGGCGAGGAGGAGCGCGGCAGCCGTCGCTGTTCGACGAGACACGGGTGCCTCCTGAAGAGCCGCAGGGGCACATAGCGTCGAACATCGATCTTTTGGATGGCATCACCCCGAGGGAATGAATTTCACCCGGCGTTCAGCATGGGGGCGAGGAAACGCCGGGCCACCGTACGCAGCTGCTCCGTGTCGTCGAGGTCCACCACGAAGCTCGGCGTGACCAGGAACGACGAGCAGAGCCGGGTCATCAGCTCGGCGACCAGCTCCACGTCGACGCCGGCGGCGATGGTGCCGGCGAGCTGTTCCTGCCGCAGCTGACCGGCGACGAACCGCTGCACGGTGCCGAGCATCAGCCCGCCGTCGCCGACGATCGACGGGATCAGCACGTCCGGCTCGGTGACCATGAGGCCGCCGATGAGCGGGTTGTTCCGGATGGCCTGCAGGGAGCCGGCGAAGCCGAGGACCACCCGGTCGGCGGCGGTCTCCCCCTGCTGCACCTCGATCAGGAACTGGTCGAAGTAGCGCCGGAACTCGCGCCGGATCACGTGCTTGACCAGCGCGTCTTTCGTGGCGAACCGGCGGTAGGCGGTGACCCGGGAGACGCCGGCGCGGCGGGCCACCTCCTCCATCGTGGAGCGGCGGATGCCGATGCGGCAGAAGTGCTGGTACGCCGTGTCGAGCAGGCGGGTGGTGACCTCGTCGTCGGGCAGGTCGCTGCCGCCGGTGTCGGTGAACGCCTCGGCGATCGCCCGGCCGAGCAGCGAGTCCGACCCGGGGATGGCGCCGAGTGAATCCATCGAAGACCTCCCCGAGGGTGATACACCCGATGCGAATTTGTAACAGCGTATCAGCAATCGACAAACTTCACATCGAACCTTGTGATCGCCATCACGGTCATGGTCTCATGCTGAAACACCAAGGCACAACGTGTCTCACCGTCTCATCCACTCATCGCCACCGATGTAAGGAGACCGGCATGGAACCAATGAGCAGGCGAAACATGCTGAGAGCCGGCGGCGCTCTCGGCGCTCTCGGCGCGATCACCGCAGCTTCCCCGGCCAGTGCGGCCTCCGTGTGGAACTGGTCGGCGAAGGGTTCGGTCGCCGGCGCCGGGGCCGGCGCGGACCCGCGCTGGGTCTGGGACGAGGAGGCCGACCCGCTCGTCGCCTCGCTGATCGAGCGCGGTGACGTGCCGATGGTCAACACGCTGCTGCGGACCTGGAAGAAGAACGGCCAGCCGCTGCCCGACGGGCTCCCCGCCGACCTGCGGGACTTCATGGAACGCGCCCGGCAGCTCCCGCCCTGGGCGGACCGGACCAAGCTGCGGCTCGCCGTCGACTTCAACGAGAAGCGGGGCCTCTACCTCGGCGTCCTCTACGGGCTGGCCAGCGGGATGATGAGCACCGTCATCCCCAAGGAAGCCCTCGCCGTCTACTACTCGCAGGGCGGCGCGGACATGAAGGACCGCATCTCCAAGACCGCCAAGCTGGGGTACGACATCGGCGCCGTCAACGCCTACGAGCCCGACGGCGAAATGATCGTCACCGGCGTGAAGACCCGGCTCGTGCACGCGGCGGTACGCCACCTGCTCCCGCAGTCGCCGTACTGGACGCAGGTCGCCGACGAGGACATCCCGATCAGCCAGCGCGACATCATGGTCACCTGGCACAGCCTGCCGACCACCGTGATGCGCAAGCTGACCGACTGGAAGGTGCCGATCCCGGCCGCCGAGTCGGAGGCGTTCCTGCACTCGTGGCAGGTCGGCGCGCACCTGCTCGGCGTCCGCGACGAGTACATCCCGAACTCGTGGGCCCAGGCGAACTCGCAGGCCACCGAGGTCCTCGACCCGATCCTGCGGCCCACCCCGGAGGGGATCAAGCTCGCCGACATCCTGCTCAACCTGGGCAAGGACATCGACGGCGGGCTGCTGACCAAGGGCATCCTCGGCTCGTTCACCCGCTTCATGCTCGGCGACGAGATCGCCGGCTGGCTCAAGATCCCGCGTGAGCTGGTGTGGGATCCGCTGCTCAAGACCGCCTGGGGACCCTTCATCGCGGTACGCGAGGGACTCCTGCCCTTCCCCCTCGCCCCCAAGGCCTACTGGCTCTTCGACGAGTTCCTCCGCAAGGCCGCGCTGCTGTTCCTGTCCGAGGCCAAGCCGATCAGCATCGAGATCCCGCTCACCAACCGCCCGACCTGAGGAGGTCCGAGTGAAACGCAGAGTTCTGCTGTCCGGCAGCGCGCTGGGAGCGTTCGGCGCCCTCGGCGTCACCGCGCCCGCCCAGGCGAGGGAGTGGACCTGGTCCGCGACCGATCCCCGGACGATCTTCGACCCGGAAGCCGACCCGGTGAGCGCCGAACTGCTCGACACCGGCGTCGTCCCGGAGGTCAACCGGCTGCTGTGGACCTGGACCCGCAACGACCAGCCGCTCCCGGCCGGCCTGCCCGGCTACCTCGTCGACTTCATCGAGCAGGCCCGGCAGCTGCCGTCCTGGGCGGACACCGCGAAACTCGAGCGGGCCGCGCAGTTCAACAAGTCCCGCGGGCTCTACCTGAACCTGCTCAACGGCGTCGGCGGTGGCATGCTGAGCACCGCCATCCCGAAGGAGGCCTGGTCGGTCTACTACTCCAAGGGTGGCGCCGACATGGAGGACCGGGTCGCGAAGACCAGCCTCCTCGGCTTCTCGGTGGGGGCGCTCAACGCGTACCGGCCGGACGGTGACTGCGTCGTCAACGCGGTGAAGACCCGGCTCGTGCACGCGGCCGTCCGTCACCTGCTGCCGCAGTCGCCGCACTGGAAGTGGGGCCCGATCATCAGCCAGGAGGACATTCTCGTCACCTGGCACACCCTGCCGACCTACGCCATGCGCAAGCTGCGCGAGTGGAACGTGCCGATCACCGCTGCCGACTCGCAGGCCTACCTGCACGTCTGGCAGGTGACCGCGCACATGCTCGGGGTCCGCGACGAGTACATCCCGGCCACCTGGGCGGCCGCCAACCAGCAGTCGGACCTGGTGCTGCCGCCGAACATGGGACCGACCCGGGAGGGCGTCGAGCTCACCGACATCCTGCTCAGCCAGCTCGCCGAGCAGACCAGCCCGGGCAGCGTCGGCCGGCCCCTGGTCAACGCGCTGGCCCGCTATCTCGTCGGCGACCAGGTGGCGGACTGGGACGCCATCGAGCGCGAGCCGATCTGGGGTCCGCTGATCTCCCGGCTGTGGCCGCTGCTGGTCAGGTTCCGTGAGGGGCTGATCCCGCTGCCGCTGGTCCCGGAGGCGGCCTGGGTGATCGACGAGGCGGTCCGGCAGTACATCCTCTTCTTCCTGACGAAGGGCCAGGAGACCAGGATCGACATCCCGACCATCAACAGGCCCGAATGAAGCGGCGCCGCTTCCTCGGCTACGTGCTGGCCGGCCCGGTCCTGGTGACCGCGGCCTCCACCAGGGCGGACGCCGACATCACCGACATCCTCGATCTGAACGACATCATGACGGCGGCGGCGCTGCCGACGTCCGGTCTCATCGCGGTGGAGGTCAACGCGGACGGCACGGTGTCGTTCGCGCTGCCGCGGGCCGAGGTCGGCCAGGGGATCACCACCTCGACGGCGATGCTGATCGCCGAGGAGCTGTCGATCCCGGTGCGCCGGGTGCGGATCACGCTCGCCGACGCGCGGCCGGAGCTGCTGTTCAACCAGCTCACCGGTGCTTCGAACACGACGATCGCGACGTACACGCCGATCCGGGTGGCGGCGGCGGTCGCCCGGGAGCGGTTGCTGCAGGCCGCGGCGACCTCGTGGAACGTCTCCCGGGCCGGCCTGACCTTGAAGGCGGGCGTGATCAGCGACCGCGCCGGGCGCAGCGTCGACATCGGCGCTCTCGCGGGCAAGGCGGCCAGCGCGAAGACCCTGGCGGTGCCGGTGGAGCTCGCCCCGAGGGAGAGCTTCACCGTCATCGGCAGACCCCAGAACCGCATCGACGCCCGGGACGCGGTGACCGGGCGCAAGACCTTCGCGATGGACCTCGACGTACCCGGCGCGAAACCGGCGATGATCTGCCGGCCACCCACGATCAACGGCAGGCCCGGGCCGATCGCCAACCTCGCCGAGGTACGCGCCATGCCCGGCGTCACCGACGTGGTCCCGATCTCCACGGGCGTGGCGGTCCGCGCCGACACGTTCGGCCAGTGCATCGACGCGGTCCGCGCGCTGCGGGTCGCCTGGCAGCCCGGACCCGTCGACGGCAAGTCCGAGCAGACCGTGCTCAAGGAGCTGGCCGCCGCGGAGCTGCCGCTCGGGCCCCGGCCGCTCACCCCGTTCGTCGAAGGCCGGTTCACGTTCCACTTCCGCAGCAACAGTGCCCTGGAGACGAACTGCGCGGTCGCCGACGTACGGGCGGACCGCGCCGAGATCTGGTCCGCCCTCAAGTCGCCGATCGTGGCGAAGCAGGCCATCGCCGCCAAGCTGGGCCTGCTGCCGGACCGGGTCACCGTGCACGTGACCGAGGGCGGCGGCTCGTTCGGCCGCAAGCTGTTCTTCGACGCCGCCCTGGAGGCCGCCGAGCTGTCCCGGAAGATCGGCAAGCCGGTACGGCTGATGTGGCACCGCGCCGACGACTCCCGGCAGGGCCGTACTCATCCGATGGCGACCTCCCGGGTCCGGATCGCCTACGCCGGCGATCTGGTGCTCGGCTTCGAGCAGCGGCACACCAGCGTCACCACCGACCTCGGGCACGGCCTGGGTGAGCTGCTGACCGCGATGGCCGCCCGGCTGCCCATCGGCGACCAGGCCTTCGCGCAGACGTTCTTCCAGTTCAGCCATACATCGCCGTACCGGTTCGGGATACACAGCCGGCTGCTGGCCGAGACCGGCAAGGGGTTCAACACCGGCAGCATGCGCAACGTCTACTCGCCGGACACGACGTGCGCGAGGGAGTTGATGGTCGATCAGCTCGGCCTGAGGATGGGGAAGGATCCTCTCCGGGTCCGGCGCGACTTCCTGCGCGACGACCGCGCCCGCGCGGTGCTGACCGCTGTCGCCGAGGCGGGGCAGTGGGGCCGGGCGCTGCCGGCCGGAGTGGCCCAGGGCATCGCGTTCCACGCCGAGTACAAGGCGGTCAGCGCGTGCCTCGTCGAGATCGACTGCCGGCCGGCGACGGTGAACCGCCCGATCCGCGACGGCGTCGGCGGCCCGCGGGTGACGAAGGCGGTCTTCGCCGTCGACGTCGGCCTGGCCGTCAATCCGCGCGGCCTGGAGGCGCAGATGATGGGCGGGGTCATGGACGGCATCGCGCTGGCCCTCACCTCCAGCCTGCACCTGCAGGACGGCCATTTCCTCGAGGCCAGCTGGGACAACTACTTCTACACCCGGCAGTGGAACACGCCGCCCGACCTGCGGATCATCGTGATGCCGAGCAGTTCGGACGAGCCGGGCGGGGCCGGTGAACTGGGCGTGGCCGCGTCGATGGCGGCGGTCGCCTGCGCGTACGCCCGGGCCACCGGCACGCTGCCGACGGTCTTCCCGATCAATCACGGCACGCTGTCGTTCACGCCGAAGCCGACGATCCCGCCCGTCCCCGAATCGCCGTCCACCGGAGGCACCGTTGCCTGAGCACACCTTCCGCCTCAACGGCTCGCCGGTCACCGTCGAGGTGGCGTCCGACGTACGCCTGCTCTGGGTCCTGCGGGATCTGCTCGGGGTGACCGGCCCGAAGTACGGCTGCGGCATCGCCGTCTGCCGGGCGTGCACCAGTCATCTCAACGGCCGGGCCGTGACGCCGTGCGCCATCCCGGTCGGCTCGCTGGCGCCGGACGACGAGGTGGTGACGATCGAGGGCCTGGCCGCGACCGCCGGCGCCGACCTGCACCCGATGCAGCAGGCCTGGCTCGACCAGGACGTGGTCCAGTGCGGGTACTGCCAGCCCGGCCAGATCATGGCGGCGGTCGCGCTGGTCCGGCGGGTCGCCGACGAGGGCCGGGAGATCACCGACGACGACCTGGACGCCATCCGCAACGTGTGCCGCTGCGGCACCTATCCGCGCATCCGGGAGGCGATCAGGAAGGTAATGTCGCAAATGTGAGTGCCGATGGGGCGGTCGACTACCGGCTTCTGTTCCGCGGTGCGCCCGCCGCGCTCCTCGTCCTCGACCCGGATCTCTGCATCGTCGAGGTGACCGAGTCCTACCTCGCCGCCACCCGGCGCAGCCGGGAGGAACTGCTCGGCCGGCTGGTCTTCGCCGCGTTCCCGGACAATCCGGACGACCCGGCCGGGGACGGGCCGGCCCGGCTGCGCGCCTCGCTCGAACGGGTGCTGCGCGAGCACGTCACCGACGTGATGGACATCCAGAAGTACGACATCCCGCAGCCCGGCGGCGGCTTCGAGACCCGGCACTGGGCGCCGGTCAACGCGCCGATCTTCGGCCCGGACGGCGAGCTGCGGCACGTCGTGCACCGGGTCGAGGACGTCACCGCCTTCGTCGAGGCCCGGCAGACCGGCCAGGACCAGGCGCAGATCTTCGCCCGCGAGCAGCTGCAGAAGCAGAACCAGACGCTGCGCGCCATCGCCGACATCCTCGACATCGCGGTGATCGGCTGCGACGGGACCGGCCGGCCGCTGCTCTACAACCAGGCCGCCCGGGACGTCGTCGGCGATCGTCTCGGCGGGGCGCCCGCCGAGGAGTGGCCACGGCGGTTGCACCTGCACGATCAGGACGGCCGGCCGCTGGATCCGGCCTACCAGCCTCTCGTGCGGGCGCTGCGGGGCGAGCCGGTCGGGGACGTCGAGGTGGTGACCCGGATACCGGGCGAGCCACGCCGCATCTTCCGGCTGTCCGCCCGCCCGCTCACCGGGCAGCCGCCGCTCGCCGCCGTGGTGACGCTGCGCGACGTCACGGTCCGCCGCACGAGCGCCCGCGTGCAGCAGGGCGAGCTGGAGGTGACCCATCTGGTCGCGCAGCCGCACCCGCCGGACGGCGTGCTGGACGAGGTGATGCGGATCGTGGCCGCCTCGGTGGGGTGGGTCGCCACCTCGTTCTGGACCGTCGACGACGTGACGCGGCAGCTGCGCCGGGAGGCCTGGTGGTCCGAGCCCGGCTTCACCGGCTGCGACCGCGACCTGCCGCACCGGGCCCTGTGCGCCGCCGAGCCGATCTGGGCGCCGGCCGAGGACGCCGGCGCGCTGGCCATCCCGGTCCCGGCCGGGCGGAACCCGCTGGGAGTGCTGGTCTGCTACGCCGACACCGCGGAGATCTCCGAGGGCGCCCGGGCCGCCGTCGTCACCGGCATCGGCGCCCGGCTCGGCGAGTTCCTGGAACGCCGCCGCGCCGAACGCCTCGCCGCCGAGCTCGACCGCACCCGCGACGAGTACATCGCCCTGGTCGGCCACGAACTGCGCACTCCGCTGACCAGCATCCAGTCCTACGCCGACCTGCTGTCCGAGGATCCCGCCCTGGACGGCGAGCAGCGCGAGGCCGTCGCCGTGATGCGGCGCAACGCCACCACCCTGCACGGCATCGTCATGCGGCTGCTCGACGTGGCCGGCCTGCGCACCGGCCGCATCGATCTGCTCCGGGACGCCGTCGACCTGACCGCCCTGGCCGCCGCGGCCGCCGACCAGGCCCGCGCGCGAGCCGGCGACCGGGTGGCCGTCGAGGTCACCGCGCCCGCAGCGGTCACCGTCGAGGGCGATCCGGCACGGCTGCGCGAGGTCGTCGACGAACTGCTCGCCAATGCGCTGACCTGGGCCGCCGAAGCCACGACCGTCACCCTGGACGTGCACGAGGAGGGCTCGGCGGCGGTTCTCGCGGTCACCGACACCGGTGCCGAGATCAAGGCGCACGAGCACGAGCACCTCTTCGATCTGTTCTTCCGCGGCGAGGCGGCCCGGCACAGCGGCATTCCCGGCAACGGCCTGGGCCTGACCGCCGCCCGCGCCATCGTCGAGCAGCACGGCGGCACGCTCATGGCCGGTGTGCCGGGCAGGTCCCGCGACGGCGCGACGACGTTCACCGTCCGTCTGCCCGCGCACTGAGCACCACCGCCGATCAAAGCCCGGCATTCAGCGGGCCTCACGATAAGCGGGCCTCACGATCAGCGGCCTTGCGGGCGCGGTACTCGCGGGCCTTCACCCGGTTGCCGCACTCGGCCATGCCGCACCACGAGCGCGTGCCGCCCCGGGACCGGTCGATGAAGAGCCGGGTGCAGGCGTCGCGCTCACACTCGCGGACCTTCGGGGGCGTCGCGCCGTACATGTCCCCGACCAGGGCGACGGCGGCCCGCGCGACCTCGGCGGTGACGGCGTCCAGGCTTCCGGTCCGCCGCGCGCCCCGGGCGGTGAGGGTGATCGAGGCGGGTGATCCGGCGGCGGCCTCATTGACGGTACGGAGGTCGGCCGCGTCCGCCGGGGCCCCCGCCATCGTCGCGTGCACCAGCCGATACGCCGACTCGCGCAGCTCGGTGAGCCGCCGCAGCTCCTCCTCGCCGGCCTCCGGCGGGTCGCTCAGCAGGCCGGCCTCGACCGCCCAGCGCGCGGCGTCGGCCGGTGTCGGCAGCCCTTCCTCGGGCGCGCTGCGACGCCACTTGAGCGTCCCGAGCAGATCGAGGGCGGGGTTGCCGCTGACGAAGACGAACTCCACGTCACCACCTTGACAGGTGACGGTGGTCGGCGGCAAGCTCGCCGCAACGTCACCGGCTGAGAGGGTGACGGTTGAGGAGGCGTGAGTGATATCCAAGGACGACTACCTGTACTTCGCCGGCCGGGCACTCGACGGCATGACCGGCATCGTCGCCGGTCTCGGTGACGAACTCGCCAACACCCGGCCGCCGCTGCCCGGCGCCAACACGCCGTACGCGCTGCTCACCCACTGTCTCGGCGTGGTCGAGTTCTGGTCGGGGGCGCTCGTCGCCGGCCGGACCGTGGAGCGCGACCGGGACGCCGAGTTCCGGGCGTCCGGGCCGGTCGGGCCGCTCGTGGCGCGGGCTTCCGACGTACGGGATCGGCTGGTGGAGGATGTGCGGGACGCCGAGCCGGAAGCGGCGCTGCAAGCGCGGCCACCCGCGTCCTTCCAAGGTCCGGACCGCGAGCTGAACCGGGGTGCGGCGCTGCTGCACGTCTTCGAGGAACTGGCGCAGCACCACGGCCAGATGGAGATCATGCGCGACGCCCTGCTGGCCCGGTCATGACCGATTTCGAGGTGGACGTGACCCGGCTCCGCAGCGGGTACGGCGTGAAGTGGGGCGACCTGGACGAGGGCGTCCTCGGCGCGTGGGTGGCCGACATGGACTTCCCGGTGGCGCCCGCGATCCGGCGGCGGCTGCACGAGGTGACCGATCACGGCTACCCGCACTGGCCCGGTGGCGACCCGCTGGTCAGCGCGTTCGAGGAGCGGATGGCGACCCGGCACGGCTGGCATCCCCGGCCCGGCCGCACCAGGGTGTTCACCGACCTGATCCAGATCCTCCAGGTCGTCATCGAGGCGGTCACGGCGCCCGGCGACGGCATCGCGCTGCACGTGCCGAACTACCCGCCGTTCCTCGCCAGCATCGAACGCGCCGGCCGCCGGGTCGTGGCCCTCGATCCGCTGGCGCCGCTCGACCCGTCGCTGCTGGCCGGTTGCACGCTGCTGCTGCTGGTCAACCCGCACAACCCGACCGGCCGGGTGTTCTCCCGGGCCGCACTGGAGGAGCTGGCCGCCGCCGCGCGGGAGCACGATCTGACCGTGCTCTCCGACGAGATCCACGCGGATCTGGTCTACGCCGGTCATCGGCACATCCCGTTCGCGTCGCTGAACGCCGACGCGGCCGGTCGCACGGTGACCGCGACGTCGGCGACGAAGGCCTTCAACATCGCCGGTCTGCGCTGCGCCGTCGCGCACATCGGGCCGTCCCGCCTCGCGGCGATCCTGGAACGCTTCCCGCTGGACTATTTCGGTCAGCCGAGCACGCTCGGCCGGGTCGCGACGGTGGCCGCCTGGCGGGAGGCCGGCTCGTGGCTGACCGGGCTGATGGAGGTGCTCGCCGCCAACCGCGACCAGGTCACCCGGTGGGCCGCCACGCTGCCGTGGGACGCGGGGTACCGGCCGCCGGACGCCACCTACCTGGCCTGGCTGAACGTCGCGCCGCTCGGCCCCGACCCGGCGGCACTGCTGGAATCGAAGGCCCGGGTGCGCCTGAGCCGGGGCGCCGACTTCGGCGGCGGCTCGGACTCGTTCGTGCGCCTCAACTTCGCGACCAGCCCCGCCGTCCTCACCGCGATCCTGTCCCGCATCTCCGCCCACCTCTGAGGCCGGGCGGTGGCGTCTGGAATGCTGCGTGCCGATGTCTGCCACCACCTGCCCCGACGCCGCCGCGCCGCCAGTGAACGTTCGGGGCGCGGGGTTCGTATCCTTCGGCGTGAAACACCTGGTTGCGGCCCGTCGCGGCGTTCACCTCCTGCTCGCGGTCATGGCCGGCGTGCTGCTCACCCTGCTCCCGGCCGCGCCGGCCAGCGCGCACGCGGTGCTGTCTCAGGCCAGCCCGCAGCAGGGGGCGGTGCTGCGGGAGGCGCCCGCCACGATCACGCTGGTGTTCAGCGAGCGGGTGCAGGTGATCCCGGGCCGGACGCAGGTGTTCGGCCCGGACGGCAAGCGCATCAACGACGGCGACGCGGTGCAGGCTGAGCGAGGGCTGAGCATCGCCATCCGTACGCCGGACCGCCCGCTCGGCACCTATCTCGTCAGCTACCGGATCGTCTCGGCGGACAGCCACCCGGTGTCCGGGGCGTACACGTTCAGCGTCGGCGCTCCCTCGAACGGGCCGCCGCCGGAGGTGAACGACGGCATCGACCCGGTGGTGGAGAAGGCCGTCCCGGCCGCCAAGTACGCCGGCTACCTCGGCCTCGTGCTCGCCGCCGGGCCGGTCCTGATGCTGGCGCTGTGGTACCCGGCCCGGCTCTCCCGGCGGGGCCTGGTCGTCATGTCCCGGACCGGGTTCGGGCTGATCG
Source organism: Actinoplanes sp. OR16 (assembly GCF_004001265.1). Lineage (GTDB taxonomy): Bacteria > Actinomycetota > Actinomycetes > Mycobacteriales > Micromonosporaceae > Actinoplanes. The sequence continues at coordinate 6,535,561 of NZ_AP019371.1, forward strand.
CCGCGAGCACCCTCGCCGCGCTGTGGCTGCAGGCGCCGCAGTCGTCCGGCGCCGGCATCCTGGACGTCTCCACGGGTGAGCTCACGAGCGTGCTGACCAGCGGCTTCGGTCTCGCGTTGATCGCCCGTCTGGCGATCGTCGCGGTGCTCGCGGCGCTGGTGAGCCGGATCCACCGCCGGCCGGGGCGGCCGCTCGGCATCAGCGTGGTGGTCCTCGCGCTCGCCGGCATGCTCACCTGGCCGCTCACCGGGCACCCGGCCGCGTCACCGCAGTCCGCGATCCTGGTCACCGCCGACCTCGTGCACCTCGCGGCCATGGCGTTCTGGCTCGGCGGGCTGACCGTGCTCGCCGTGTTCCTGCTGCGCCGGGCCGCCACCCGGGAACTGCGGGTGATCCTGCCGTCCTGGTCACGGTGGGCGGCGATCAGCGTCTACTGGCTGGTCGCGGCCGGTCTGCTGCAGGCCGTCGTGCAGACCGGGACGTGGCACGCGCTCGTCGACTCGGACTACGGCCGTCTCCTGCTGATCAAGACCGGTCTGGTGGTGGCCGTCCTCGCCGTCGCCGCCGTCTCCCGGCAGCTGGTGCGGCGCGCCGTCACGACGAGGCTGCGCGCCGCCGTCGCCGCCGAGGTGGTGATCGCCGTGGTGGTGCTGGCCGTCAGCGCCGTCCTCGTGCAGACCAACCCGGCCCGGACGGTCGACGTGGAGGCCGAGGCCGCCGCGAAGGCGAAGGGTTTCGTCACCACGCTGAACAGCCCGATCTACGCCGTGCAGTTCGAGGTCTTCCCGGCCGAGGTGGGCGAGTACAACACGTTGCACGCGTTCGCTTACACGCCCGCGGGCAAGCCGTTGACGGTGGTCGAGTGGAAGGTGACCGCGTCGCTGCCGGAGCGCGGGATCGAGGAGATCGAGAACCCGGTCGGATCGTTGCTGGGGAATCAGGGTCTCGGCAACGTGGTCTTCCCGTACCCGGGCGATTGGCAGTTGAAATTGACCCTGAGGATCTCCGACATCGACCAGGCGACGGTGACCACCACGGTTCCGGTGCGGTGAGGCGTGGCACCATAGCCAGGTGTTCGCTAACCCCGTTCTCCGGCTGCTCCTCGGCCGGCTGGCGATCTTCATGGCCGCCCTCGGCATCCTGACCCTGCTCCCGTTCGGCCTCGATCCGCTGCTGCGGTTCGTCATCGCCTTCTTCATCAGCATGATCGCCTCGGTGTTCCTGCTGAAACGAACCCGGGAGCAGGTCGGCGAGCAGGTGGTCACGTCGGTCGAGAAGCGCCAGGCGCGCAAGCAGGCGTCACGCGGCCGGTGACCGATGCTGGTAGACCACCTGCCAGTTGCCCGCGATGACCTTGAGGAGAATGCTGGCGTGCCCGCGGCCCCCGGCCGTGTCGACGTCCGCGGAGCAGAGCGCCTCCCAGCGTCCGGTGCCGACGAGCCACTCCACGCCTGACAGCGAGCTCCCGGCGTCGCCGAGCAGTTCGGCGACGACCGCGTCCCGGCCCCGGAACACCCGTCCTCGGGTCCACAGCACGGCATCGACGTCTATCAGCTCGCTCATGGCCGGCGCCGACCGCTCGTCCAGCGCCGACCGGTAGGCGTCGAGGAAGGTGCCGAGCTCGCGCGCCGTCTCCTGGCCGGCGTCGATGGTGATCGGCTCACCGCGCGCGATGGCCCGCGCGGCGATGTCGCAGCACCGATCGAAGTCCTGGTGGCACGAGGGGTCGTCGGAGTGGTTCACGAAGCGTGCGGGCGCGGGGTAGAGATAGCGGCGGCCGCCGTAGCTGTGCACGAACAGGTCTTCGCCCTCGGGGAGAGCGAGGTAGTCCGCCGCGTCGAGGGGCCGCAGCTCGTAGGCCACCACGACCTCTCCGGGCGCGAAGTCCCGAGCGGCGTAGACACCTCTGCCTGCGAGGTCGCCGGTGCCGAGCGTCACATCGTCCATCACACCATCCTCGCCTGCTCCAGGGGAGGCACCGGTCGGCGGCATGATCCGGGAGACGCTTCCTAGGTGTGCGTCTGGTGCTCATGGCCCGCGTGCCCCGCCGGTTCGAGCTGGAACGTGGAGTGTTCGACGTCGAAGTGGCCGGACAGGCAGGACTGCAGCGCGTCGAGGAGTTGCGGGGCGTGGCCGTCGTGGAAGCAGGAGTCGTCGACGACGACATGGGCGGTCAGCACCGGCAGGCCCGACGTCACGGTGAGGACGTGCAGGTCGTGGACGCCCTTCACGTGGTCGAGCCGGGTGATGTGGTCGCGGATGTCGTCGAGGTCGACGTCGCCCGGGGCGGCTTCGAGCAGGATGTTCGCCGCCTCGCGCAGCAGCCGGACGGCTCGTGGCGCGATGATCAGGCCGATCAGGATGGAGACGACGGCGTCGGCGCGGGTGTACCCGGTCAGCGCGATGATCGCGGCGGCGGCGAGGACGCCGAGGGAGGTGACCGTGTCGGTGGCCACTTCCAGGAACGCGCCGCGCATGTTGAGGCTGGCCTCCCGCGCGCGGTAGAGCAGGGCCACGCCGGCCAGGTTGCCGAGCAGGCCGATCACGCCGAACAGCGCCATGCCGCCGGGCGCCACCTCGGCCGGTTCGATCAGGCGGCGGATGCCTTCGACGAAGACGTAGACGCCCATGCCGGCCAGCACCAGCCCGTTGATCGCGGCGGCGAGGATCTCGGCGCGGGCCCAGCCGAAGGTGTGCCTGCCGGACGCCGGGCGGGCCGCCAGGAGGGTGGCGCCGAGGGCCAGGGCGACCCCGCCGGCGTCGGCGAGGACGTGCCCGGCGTCGGCGAGCAGGGCGAGACTGCCGGTGATCAGCGCGCCGACCACCTCGACGGCGAAGACGATCAGCGAGACGCACAGGGCGCCGATCAGAACGCCACGGTGGCGTCCGGTCGCCGTCGGCGTGCCGTGATCGTGGCCGTGTCCCATGCGCCGCGTCCTCCCATGCTCATATGCGCACAAGCGCATGTAACACGACGAGCATAGCGCAGCCGTCAACGCGCCGGACGCGGCCGCTGGCTGATGCCGTTCCCGCCGCTCCCGTACATCATTCTGAGGCGTGGAACAGGGACCTCCACGCGGGGTGGTGGTCCGGCGGCAGCGGCCCGACCGGTGGGAGCGAGAGCACGAACGTGGCACCGCGCGGCTGATGCGGCAGATAGCCGACGGTCAGCCCGCTCGCGGCGGCCAGCTGGCGCACCAGATAGAGGCCGAGCCCGGTGCCCGGTTTCGTCAGCGCCACCCCGGAGTCGGCGCGGGCGAACCTGTCGAACAGGTGCGGCACGAACGCGGCCGGCACGCCCTCACCGTGATCGGTCACCCGCACCGTCACCTCGGCCGGCGTCACCGTCACGGTGATCATCAGGGGTGGCCGGCCGTACTTCGCCGCGTTGCCGATCAGATTGCCGAGGATGAGCCGGAGGAACACCGGATCGGCCACGGCGGTCGCACCGGGCGGGGCGCTGACCGTGAACAGGTGGCCGGACGCGTCGGCCACCTCCCGGACGATGTGAGCGACGTCGACGGGCACGGGCCGGGCCACCACGGCGCCGGCGTCCAGCTGGGCCAGGGCGAGGACCTCGCCGAGCAGCACGTCGGCGCGCTGTCCGCCGGCGCTGATCCGGCGTACCGCATGCTGCTTCTCGCTCTCGTCCAGCTCACCCCACTCCTCGAGCAGCGACTCGGCGTTCAGGACGATCGTGCTGAGCGGCTGGCGTACGTCGTGGCCGAGCATCGCCACGAAATCGGTCATCTGGCTGTTCGCGCGCTGCAGCTCCCAGCGTCCGCGCCGGACCCGGCCGACCGCTGCCACCACGAGCAGGCCGATCGCGACGCCGGCGCCCACCGAGAGCCGGATGCCGAGTTCGGCGGCGGTCACCGGCCCGTACAGCCTCGCCTCGGCGATGCTGCCGGACAGCCGCCACGGCGTGCCGGTCACCGGCGTGGACGCGTGCCGCCACCACTCGCCGTCACGCAGGAAACGCCCCGATCCGTCGCCGGCGGCGCGGGACGGCGCACCGCGGTGGTTCATGGCGACGACGGCCCCCGCCTCGTCGAAGAGGGTCAGCAGGGCGTCGCTCGGAGGGACCGAGGCGGAGAGGTACGCCGACAGCGGACTGTTGCTGACCGCGACCGACACCGCGAAGACGCGCAGCCCCGACGCGGACGTGTACGGCACCGCGAAGTTGATGACCGATATGCCCCCGGCGACCGACGGCTGGACCGTCGAGATCGTCGGCCGCCCGGTCCGCACCGCGTCCTCGAGGTGCGGGTACCGGCCGGTCAGGTCCCGCCCGGCCGGCAGCGCCCCACCGGGGAAGACGCGCAGCATCATGCCCTCGCTGTCGAGCAGCACCGCGGCCGGGAACCCGAGCGCCGCCACCACCCGATCGAAGTCCTCCTGATCCACCTCGGCGCTGCTGAGCAGGGCGTCCGCCTGCCGGCGCTGCCGTTCCACGAGGTTGCTGACGTACGCCGACACGAAGTTGGCGACCAGCGCCTGCCGCCGCTCGAACCGATCCGCGAGCCCGGCATGATTCGCGTGTTCCAGGGCGGCCACCCCGCCCACGGCCGCCGCGCTCAGCCCGAACCACACGGCCAGCGGCAGAGCTACGAGCCGCCAGCCGCGCCAGCCGAGAAGCCGCGCAAGCCGCATATCGGTCAGGCTAGTCTTCTTCGGCCCACCTCGGCCCAGTCCTCTTCCGCCCCGTCCTCTCCTGCATCACCGGCGGCGCCGTGAAGTGATCGACGCGCGACTATGCTGCCGCGATGAAACCGATCGAGGAACGAGTGCGCCGGCGTGCGGTGGCGACCTTCGCCGTCGCGCTCGCCATGGGGGTCCTGGGGATCGCGGCGCCCGCGCGGGCGGCCACCGTGGTGTGCAACCCGACCTGGGAGAAGGTCAACGGCGACGGCTACGTCGTGGCGTCGCAGGACTACAACCTGAAGAACGGCCCGTACGGCGACTGCGGGCACACCGGGAAGATCAAGAAGGGCACGATCTTCTACCTGTGGTGCATGACCACGAACACCTACGGCAACAACTGGTGGTACGGCCGGATCGCCGGCACCCAGACGATGGGCTGGGCCTACCAGGAGGCGCTGTTCGGGGCGAAGGCGAACATCGAGAACGACAGCAACGACGGCATTCTGAGCCTGGAGGGCTGCGGCCCGAAGGTCATCTGGCCGTGAACAGGGTCATGCCCCGGCTGATCCGCAACTCATCAGCCGGGGCATGACTTTCGAGACTCAGACCAGGTCGTAGCGGTCCAGCTCGGTGACCTTCGTCCACGCCGCGACGAAGTCGTTGACGAACTTCTCCTTCGCGTCGGCGCTGGCGTAGACCTCGGCGAGGGCGCGCAGCTGCGAGTTCGAGCCGAAGATGAGGTCGACCGCGGTGGCGGTCCACTTCACCTCACCGGTGGCGAGGTCCTCGATCTCGTACACGTGCTCGGCGTCCGACGCCTTCCACTTCGTACCCGGGGAGAGCAGGTTGACGAAGAAGTCGTTGGTCAGCCGGCCCGGCTTGTCGGTGAGGACGCCGTGCTCGCTGCCCGCGACGTTGTTGCCGAGCGCACGCAGGCCGCCGACCAGGACGGTCATCTCCGGCGCGGTCAGGTTCAGCATGTACGCGCGGTCGACCAGCAGGATCTCCGGCTGGGTCTTCTCGCCCGGGCGCAGGTAGTTGCGGAACGCGTCGGCGCGCGGCTCCAGAACCTTGAACGACTCGGCGTCGGTCTGCTCCTGGGTGGCGTCGGTGCGGCCGGCGCGGAACGGCACGGACACCGGGAAGCCGGCGTCGGCAGCGGCCTTCTCCACGGCGGCGTTGCCGGCCAGGATGATCAGGTCAGCGAGGGAGATCTGCGCGCCACCGGCGGCGTTGAACTCCTGCTGGATCTTCTCGAGGGCGTCGACGACCGGGATCGCCTGCTGGTTGACCTCCCAGTTGCGCTGCGGCTCGAGCCGGATGCGGGCGCCGTTCGCGCCACCGCGCTTGTCGGTGGAGCGGAACGTGGCGGCCGAGGCCCACGCGGCCTGGACGAGCTGCGCGACGCTGAGACCGGAGTCGAGCACCTTCGCCTTGAGCGCGGCGATGTCGGCCTCGCCGACCAGCTCACCCTGCACGGCCGGGACCGGGTCCTGCCACAGCTGCGCCTCGGGCACCCACGGGCCGAGGAAGCGGGCGACCGGGCCCATGTCACGGTGCAGAAGCTTGTACCAGGCCTTGGCGAACGCCAGCGCGAACTGGTCCGGGTTCTCCAGGAAACGGCGGGAGATCTTCTCGTACGCCGGGTCGACCCGCAGCGACAGGTCAGTCGTCAGCATGGTCGGCTTGTGCTTCTTGGCCGCGTCGAACGCGTCCGGGATGATCTCGTCGGTGGTCTTGGCGACCCACTGCTTCGCGCCACCCGGGCTGGTGGTGAGTTCCCACTCGTAGCCGAAGAGGATCTCGAAGAAGCGGTTGCTCCACTCGGTCGGCTTGTCGGTCCAGGTGACCTCGAGGCCGGACGTGATGGCGTCCTTGCCCTTGCCGCTCTCGTGGGTGCTCAGCCAGCCGAGGCCCTGGGCCTCCAGCGGGGCGCCCTCGGGCTCCGCGCCGACGTGGCCGTCCGCGACACCGGCGCCGTGGGTCTTGCCGAAGGTGTGGCCGCCGGCGATGAGGGCGACGGTCTCCTCGTCGTTCATCGCCATCCGGGCGAAGGTCTCCCGGATGAAGTGCGCCGCCGCCAGGGGGTCGGCGCTACCGCGCGGGCCCTCCGGGTTGACGTAGATGAGGCCCATCTCGGTCGCGCCGACACCCTCGGACATGCTGCTCTCCGAGACGTAGCGCTCGTCGCCGAGCCAGGTGTCCTCGGGACCCCAGAAGATCTCCTCCGGCTCCCAGACGTCGACACGGCCGAAGCCGAAGCCGAAGGTCTTGAAGCCCATCGACTCCAGGGCCACGTTGCCGGCGAGAACGAGCAGGTCGGCCCAGGAGATCTTCTGGCCGTACTTGGCCTTGACCGGCCAGAGCAGGCGGCGCGCCTTGTCCAGGTTGGCGTTGTCGGGCCAGCTGTTCAGCGGGGCGAACCGCTGGCCGCCGTCACCGGCGCCGCCGCGGCCGTCCTGGATCCGGTAGGTGCCCGCCGCGTGCCAGCTCAGGCGGATCATGAGGCCGCCGTAGTGACCGAAGTCGGCCGGCCACCAGTCCTGCGAGGTGGTCAGCACCTCGGTGATGTCAGCCTTGAGGGCGTCGACGTCGAGCTTCGCGAACTCCTTGGCGTACTCGAAGTCCGCGCCCAGCGGGTTGCCCTTCGAGGAGTGCGCGTGCAGCACCGACAGGTCGAGCTGGTTCGGCCACCAGTCCCGGTTGGTACGGGGACGGCCGCCGGTCTTCGGGGTCGGCGAGTCGATCGCCGGGTTCTCGCTCTCGCTGCCGTGCGCGGTCACGGAGTCGTGCGCTACCGGGCACTTTCCGGCTGCGCCCTGGGGGTCGCTCATTACTGTTCCTTCTTCCGAATTCGGCGGATCACTCGGGAGTGCTGGTCAGACAGTCGGGGCAGAGACCCCAATAGACGACCTCCGCCTCGTCGACCACGAACCCGTGGTCGTCGGAGGCGGTGAGACAAGGGGCGGGACCGACCGCACAGTCGACGTCGGCGATCGTGCCGCAGGAGCGGCAGACGACGTGATGGTGGTTGTCACCGACCCGCGTTTCGTAGCGGGCGGTCGCACCGGCAGGTTGGATACGGCGCACCAGACCCGAGTCGGTGAGCGCACGTAGCACATCGTAAACCGCCTGGTGAGAGACGGTGGGCAGGTCCGCCCGAACGAGCGCGATCACGCTGTCGGTGTCGACGTGAGGGTGGTCCCGAAGCGCGGCGAGCACCGCCAGCCGGGGCCGTGTGACGCGCAGCGAGACCGCCCGAAGCTGGGCCTCGAGGTCGGTCATGCCATGAGACTTAACCAGCTTTTCTGGAACGGATCAAGTTTTCAAACCTGTGTCTTGAGTGGGCCACCTCTCATCGGCGGCCTCCCGCCGTACCGGAGGAAAGCCCGGCCCAGGACCGCCGCGGCGTAGACGGCGAAGGCGGCCGCCTTCCCGCCGATCGCTCATCCGCCACGAGCCCTCTCAGCGGTGGCCGCAGAAATCGCGGCCCGCGAGCAGTGTGCGCCGACCGCTGAGCTCGACCAAAAGAATCTTCACCGGGGCATTACCATTGCAAGAAGGGGTGAGCTACGATTTGTGGGCGGTCCGATATCGCCGACGAGATGATTCCCGAACCGATTGTTTCGACAGTCGACCATATGCGTCCAAGAATCGGAAAGGTGAATGCGCAGGGGTCCGCCGGCCTGCCCGCAGCGCCCGCCCGCGCTTGTTCTGAGGTGCCGAACTGAGCTAGTCGAGAGGACCCGGCCCGCGACTGTCTTTCCGTGGCCTGCGACTGTCGTTCCGTGGCCTGCGCCGTCGTTCCGTGGCCTGCGACTGTCTTTCCGTGGCCTGCGCCGTCGTTCCGTGGCCCGCGACCGTTGTTCCGTGGCCTGCGACTGTCTTTCCGTGGCCTGCGCCGTCGTTCCGTGGCCCGCGACCGTCTTTCCGTGGCCTGCGCCGTCGTTCCGTGGCCCGCGACCGTTGTTCCCTGGCCCGCGACCGTCTTTCCTGGGCTCGCATCAATGTCGCGGCGTCGGACCGCATCGGCTTCGCGATCCTGATCCGTGGCGTCGCGATGTGACGACCTCGGAACTCCGGTGCGCACAAGCTCTGCAGTGTTGACCAGCATCGACTCTGCGGCATCGCCCTGCATTGACTCCGCGGCGTTGGGCTGCGTGGCGTTGACCTGCGCCGGCCGCGTGGCGTTGACCTGCGCCGTCTCTGCTGTATCGACATTGACCTGCGGCGACGTCACGCAACCGGGCCGCGTCGGCACAGCGCGGCTCGGCTGGCTCCTATCGCTGGGTGGCAGCCTCTCGCCGGTGTCGTCCATGATCGGTCCCTCGGCCTCGCGAACCTCTGCGCGCTCTCGCACCTGGCGGAGCCGCCTGGCATGCCGCTGCGTCAAACCCCAGGAACGATGCCGCTCATGTTCACGACGGAATTCTTCAGCCTCAGCCGAATAGTTGCGACGCAGGGTCGGATCCCGCAGATGCCTCGTCGGGAATAGTGAAAGCTGCGCCATATTCCCATTGTCCGCACCCTCTGCCGCCTCGACGAGGCCGCCTGCCGGAATTTCATATCCAGACACAACCCCCGAAAAGAAGCCGGAAGCAACGGAATTCGTTTCACGAGGGCTACCTGGATTGCCATGGTGCTTCGTGCCATCACCGACAGGCGCGATCAGGGGGAAAGGTCTGCCCGGCGCCGACCCTGGGCGATTGCCTGCCACGCGGGAAGGGGCAGGAAAGGGGCTGACCGCGTCATGCGCGACAGGATCGGCGCTCGTCATGGTTTGCCGCCCGAGCACAGCGTGCCGCCATCTTCGCCGGGTCGGGGCGAACACATCGTCAGTTTGCGATTAGACGATGAGTTTTGAACATGATTATCGTTCCGGTCCTCAGTGGCAAAAGTGACAGGAGTGAGAACCGTGAAGCGCATGTACTGGATCGCGGGCATCGCCGCGGCCACCACCGTGATGGCGGGCTGCGGGGCGTCGGGCGGTCAGAGCGAGGCGGCCCCCGTGCCGGAGAAGGCGAAGCTCGCCGTTGTGGCGACCACGCCCGAGGTGGCTGATTTCGTGCGCAACATCGGGGGCGCGGATGTGGACGTCACGCAGATCATCAAGCCGAATGTGGACCCGCACGACTACGAGCCGACGCCCGCCGACCTGCAGGCGATCAGCAAGGCGAAGATCGTCGTGAAGAACGGCGTCGGCCTGGAGGAGTGGCTGGACCGCACGATCGACTCGGCCGGCTTCGCGGGAACCGTCGTCGACTCCAGTGCCGGTGTGACGTTGCGGGAGGGCGGCCACGACCACGAGGGCGAGGAGGAGGGGCACGAACACGACCCGCACATCTGGCACGACCCCCGCAACGCCAAGATCATGGTGGCGAACATCGAGAAGGGCCTGGCCGCGGCGGACCCGGCGAAGGCGGCGGCTTTCACCACCAATCTGACGAGATATCAGGCGGAGCTGGACAAGCTCGACACCGACAACGCCACCGCCTGGTCCACCGTCCAGAACAAGAAGATCGTCACCAACCACGACGCCTTCGGCTACTACATCGCCCGCTACGACCTCGCATTCGTCGGCTCGGTCATCCCCAGTCTGGACACCTCCGCCGAGCTCTCCGCGAAGCAGCTCAGCGACCTGGTCTCCAAGATCAAGAGCACCGGCACCACGGCGATCTTCGCGGAGAGCTCGCTGCCGCCGAAGACCGCCGAGGCGATCGCGCAGCAGGCCGGCGTGAAGGTCGTCGCCGGTGAGGACGCCCTGTTCGGCGACAGCCTGGGGCCGGACGGCTCCTACCTGGAGGCCGAGCGCCACAACACCCGGATCCTCACAGAGGCCCTGGCAAACTGACCATGGAACTGCGGTACGAGAACGTCGCCGTCGGATATCAGGGCAGATCGGTCATCAGCGAGATCGACCTGAAGGTGACGCAGGGACAACGACTACTCCTCGTAGGGCCCAACGGCGCCGGGAAGTCCACCCTGATCAAGTCCATGATCGGAGCCGCCGAAATACAGTCGGGAACGGCGATCAAGCCCGAGCGGAGCGACATCGGATACGTACCGCAGGCCGGCAGCCTCGACGCCGACTTCCCGGTCAGCGCCGGCCAGGTGGTCATGATGGGCCGTTACCGCCGCCTCGGCTGGTGGCGGCCCGCCGGGAGAGCCGACCGGACGGCGGTCCGTGCGGCATTGGCGAAGGTAGGACTCGAGGACAAGGCCGGGCACCGCTTCGGCACCCTCTCCGGCGGTCAGCGTCAGCGCGTGCTGCTGGCCCGCGCGATCGTCGCCGAGCCGGGTCTGCTGCTGCTCGACGAGCCGTTCAACGGGGTCGACGCGGTCAGTCAGGACGCGATCGTGACGGTCCTGCGGGAGCTGTCGGCCGCCGGCGCCGCGATGATCATCAGCACTCATGACCTCGGCCTGGCGCGTGACCTCGCCGACCTCGTCTGCCTCCTCAACGGACGGCAGTGGGCGGTGGGCACGCCGGGCGAGACGCTCACGGTCGGTTCACTGCGGCTTGCGTACGGCGGAAGCGCCGTGTTCTCACCTAACGACCGGACAGTGCTGGTCGAGCAGTGATCGAGCCGTTCACCGTCCCGTTCATGGGCCGGGCCCTCACCGAGATCGCGTTGCTCGCGCTGATCTGCGGCCCGATCAGCGTCCTGGTGTTCGTGCGCCGCCTGTCGTTCGTCTCGGACGCGCTGACGCACACCGTGTTCCCCGGAGTCGTGATCGGCTTCGCCGCCGCGGGCATCGAAGGCGTGTTCCTCGGCGCCCTGGTCGTGGGCGTGCTGACCGCGCTGGTCCTCACCCTGCTGACGCGCGGGGCCCGGCTCACCGACGACGCGGCGACGGCGGTCCTGCTCACCGCGATGTTCTCGATCGGTGTAGTTCTCGTGTCACGGCGTACCTCGTACACCTCGGATCTGACGTCCTTTCTCTTCGGACGCCTGCTGACCGTGACACCGCAGCAGATCACCGAGACGGCGGTGCTCGCGGTGGTGATCCTGGGCGGGCTGCTGGTGACGTTCCGTGCGCTGCTGTTCCGGGCGTTCGACCCGGCCGGCGCGGCGGCCGCGGGTTTCCGGATCGGCCGGCTCGACCTGTGGGTGAACGTGCTGCTCGCGCTCGTCGTGGTCGCCGCGGTCCGGGCGGTCGGGACGATCCTGGTGGTGGCGCTGCTGATCGTTCCCGCGGCGGCGGCGCGGATGGTGTCCGACCGGCTCCCGACGATGGCCGCCGCCGGGGGAGTGCTGGTGCTCGCGGCCGGCTACTTCGGGCTGCTGCTGTCCTGGACGGCTTCGCTGCGATACGGGATCGCGCTCACCTCGGCGTCGGCGGTCGTACTGCTGCTGGTGCTCTTCTATCTGCTGCTCATCCCGGTCCGCGCGCTGAGGAGGACGGCATGATCGAACGTGCCGTGCTCGAAGTGCTGCTCGTCGGCGCCCTGGCCGGCCTGATCGGCGTGCACGTGGTGATGCGCCGCCTCTCGTTCTTCACGATGGCCCTGACCCACGCGACGTTCCCCGGCGTGGTGGCCGCCTCGATCATCGGGGTGAATCTGCTGCTCGGGGGAGTGGTGACCGGCGCCGTGATCGCTCTCGGCGTGGCCGCGCTGTCCCGTCGCCGCGGTCAGGACGCCGCGGCGGCCACCGGCGTGCTGCTCTCCGGGGGATTCGCGCTCGGCGCCGCGCTGGTGGCGACGCAGAGCGGCTTCAGCCGGGACCTGTCCTCGTTCCTGGTCGGCTCGATCCTCACGGTGAGCTCCCAGGACCTGCTGATCACGGCGGTGGCCCTGGCCGTCGTGGCGGCGACGCTGCTGGTCTGCTCCCGGCCGCTGCTCTACGCCGGGTTCGACCCGGCCGGCGCCCGGGCGGCGGGCCTCGCGGTCGGCGCCTGGGACGTCGTCCTGCTGCTCACGATCCAGGTGGTCGTGGTGACGCTGGTGCCGGCGATCGGCACGATCCTCGCCCTGTCCCTGATCGTCGCCCCGGCGGCGGCCGCCCGGCTGTGGTCCGACCGGCTGCGGGTGATCACCGCCGGGGCCGTCGGCCTGGCGATGGCGAGCGGCCTGCTGGGACTGTGGATCTCCGCCCGGTGGAACGTGGCCGCCGGTGCGAGCATCTCGCTGACCGCGACAGCGGCCCTGCTGCTCTCCTGGGCTCTGCGCAGAGCGGTCGCCGGGATCACCCGTGAGGTGGCGGCGGCATGATCGATCCTGCTGAACTGCGGCGCGTCGTGGAGATGCTGCGCGGTATGGCCTACGAGCACCGGCTGCACATCCTCGTCGTGCTCGAGGCGGGCGAGGCCACCCCGGCCCGGATCGGCGAGGCGGTGCCGGCCCACCCGACGGCCATCGCCCACCACCTGCGGCACCTGGCGCACGCGGGCCTCATCCGCCGCCGTCGCCAGGGCCGCCACGTCCTCTACTCACTCGCGGGCGACGAGGTCGTCACCGTGCTCGACGCGGTGCTGCGCGGTTCCGGCCGCTGAGAAGTGCAGCTCCGGGTCGGTCACGTCGTCGGCGCGCAGCAGTCTCACGTCGGACTGATAGTCCATCGAGGTCAGCCACGGCATCCGGTCGCCCTGGCGAGGCAGCTGGCCGACCGCTCGCCTGATGTACCCCGCGCCGAAATCGAGGAAGGGGCGGGTCGGCATGGAAGGGTCGTTCAGCACGGGCCGGCATTCGGCGTACCCATGAAGGTCCATGTGTTCGAGGATCCGGCAGAAGTGCTCACAGAGCAGGCCGATCTTGAGCGTCCAGGAGGAGTTGGTGTAGCCGATGGCGAAGGCGAGGTTGGGCACGCCGGAGAGCATCATGCCCTTGTAGGCGACGGTGTCCGGGAGGTGCACCGGCCGGCCGTCGACGGTCATCGGGACGCCGCCGAACGCCTGCACGTTGAGGCCGGTCGCGGTCACGATGATGTCGGCCTCCAGCGAGCGGCCGGACTCCAGCAGCACGCCCTCCGGGGTGAACCGGGCGATCCGACCGGTGACCACCGACGCCGAGCCGTGCCGGATGGCCCGGAACAGGTCGCCGTCCGGGACCGCGCAGAGCCGCTGGTCCCACGGGTCGTACGGCGGGTTGAAGTGCTCGTCGACCGGATAACCGGGCGGCAGCTGCCGGGTGTTCACCCAGCGGATCACCCGGCGGGCGGCCTTCGGGAACCGCTGGGCGAACGACCAGATCATCCTCTGCTGGGCGATGTTCTTGCGCCTGGTCCAGGCGTATCCCCGTACCTCTCCCAGGTGCTTCTTGAAGGCGTTGGCGAGCTTGTCCTTCTTCGGCACCGGGAGGATGTAGGTGGGCGTGCGCTGCAGCATCGTCACGTGGGCGGCGGTCGGCGCCATGGCCGGGACCAGGGTGACGGCGGTCGCGCCGCTGCCGATGACGAGGACGCGCTTGCCGGCGTAGTCGAGGTCTTCCGGCCAGTGCTGGGGGTGAATGATCGTGCCGCGGAAGCTCTCGCGATGGTGGAAGGCGGGGGTGAAGCCCTCGTCGTAGCGGTAGTAGCCGCCGGCGCTGAACAGCCAGTCGCAGCTCAGCGTCCTTCCGTCGGCGAGGGTGACCGTCCAGCGGGCGTCGGCGGAGGACCACGCGGCATGCGCCACCTCATGGTGATAGCGGATGTGCTGGTCCAGGCCGTTCTCGGTGATCGTCTCGCGCAGGTAGGCGAGGATCCGCGGCGCGTCGGCGATCGACTCCTCGTCGCGCCACGGCTTGAACTCGTAGCCGAACGTGTGCAGGTCGGAGTCGGACCGGATGCCCGGATAACGGAAGAGATCCCAGGTGCCGCCGGACGCGCCCCGGGCCTCCAGGATCGCGAAGCTCTTGGCGGGCAGCTCGGTCTTCAGGTAGCGCCCCGCGCCGATGCCGGAGATGCCTGCCCCGATGATCAGAACGTCCAGATGCTCCATGGCCCCAGGATGCGTTCTCCCGGTGCCGTTGCGCCAGGGCGAAACGCACCGCCATCATCACAGCATGGTGCAGAACGCTGCATGGCCGTCGATCCCGCCCCGCATCGCCGACCTGTTCCGGCAAGGCGCCGAGGCGGCTCTCGACCCGCCCGCCGACTGGATCGAGGGGCTGCACGCGGCGTCGCTCAGCGGCGAGCGGATGCGCCCGGTCGCCGAGGATCCGGTGCTGGTCGCCGGCGTGCGGCGCAGCAACGTCGCCAATCTCGGTCAGTGGACCGCGGCGAACGTACGCCACCCCGGCGTGCGCGTGCCGGTCGACCTCGCGCCAGAACTCCTCGACACCGCCCGTGACCTGGTACGCCGTGGGCTGGATCAGCGAGCGCTGGACTCCTACCGGACCGGTCAGTCCGTCGCCTGGCGGCGCTGGATGGACATCTGTTTCGGTCTCGGCGCGTCCCCTGACGAGCTGCGGGCCCTGCTCGACATCTCGTCGCTGTCGATCTCCACGTTCGTCGAGGACACCATCGCCGCCGTCTCCGAGCGGATGGAGCGGGAACGGGCCGAGCTGACCCGCGGCGCCCACGCCGAGCGGCGGGCCACCGTCACGCTGATCCTCGAAGGGGCGCCGATCAGCCGGGCGCGGGCGGAGGCGCAGCTGGGATATCGGCTGACCGGCCCGCACACCGCCGCCATCATCTGGTCCTCCGACGCCTCCGGTCAGTTGGAGGCGGCTTCGGAGGCGCTGGTCCGGGCCGGTACGGCCGCGTCCCGCCTCACGATCGTCGCCGGTGCGGCCGTCCTCTGGCTGTGGCTGCCGGTCGCCGTCGCGCCGGATCCCCGGGATCTCGACCTCCCGCCCGGTGTGCGGATCGCGATCGGGCGGCCGGCCGCCGACCTCGACGGCTTCCGGCGCAGCCACCTCGACGCCGTCGCCACCCAGCGGATGCTGACCCGGCTCACCTCGCCGCAGCAGGTCGCCCGCTACACCGACGTGCAGCTCGTCGCGCTGCTCACCGCCGATCCGGCGCAGGCCGACGAGTTCCTCGACGACACCCTGGGCGACCTGCTGCACGCCGACGCCGAGACGCGGGAGACCGTTGCCGTGTACGTCCGGGAGCAGTGCAGCGCGACGCGTACGGCAGAAAAGCTCTTCACCCATCGCAACACGGTGGTCCGCCGCCTGGCACGCGCCGACACCCTCCTGCCGCGGCCGCTGGCCGGCACCACGCTCAGCGTCGCGGCCGCGCTCGAGGTCCTGCGGTGGCGAGGATGATCGTTCTCACCGCTTGTCCTGCTCGCGCAGCGGAAAACATCCCGCGAAGGGGTCGTCGAGGGCGTGCCAGGCGTCGAAGCCGTCCGCCAGCTCGTCGTCGGTGAGCAGGCAACTCGCGAGCAGCCTGGTCAAGTGGGCCGCGTCCAGTCCGAAACCGATCAGCGCGAGGACCGTCTGCCGGTCGCCGTAGTACGGATCCCACGCCAGGTCGGCGGCGATCCGGCGCTCGTCGCTCGTCTCGGTCCAGCGCTCCACCGGCAGCGCGGCCAGCCAGAATCCCAGGCTCCCGAGACTGACCCCGCCGCCCGCGGCCTCGAACGCGATCACGCCGTCCGGCTGGCTCGCGATCCACAGCTGGCCTCGCCCTCGCAGCGCGTGCTCGGTGATGCCTTCGAGGGCCTCGTGCAGCCGCCGCGGGTGGAACGGCCGGCGGGATCGGAACACCACCGAGGTCTCGCCGTCGTGCACCGCGATCTGCCGGCCCTCCAGCGCCAGGCCGAGCAGACCCGGGCGGTTCGGATCGTGGCGTCCGGTGCGGCGCAGAGCGGCGGCGAGGTTCCCGCAGTCCAGGGACGGCGATGTCCCGGTGGAGACGTGGGCTGACCACGGCGCGAGGCGGCGTACCAGAGTGGTCAGCTTCTGAAGATCCGCCTCATCGGAACCCGGACGGCTCCACAGCAGCACCGTGTCGCTGAATTCGACCTGGTGCACGACCACCTCGGCGACCGCGCGGTGATCGTCCTCGGCGGCGTGCATGTCCCGGTCGCGCAGGTCGTCGGTGCTCGCCAGGTCGTCGAGGAAACGATCGGCGTCGACCACCGCCACGTAGGAGTCGAAGCGGATCGTCTCGGTCACCGGCGCGCCGTCGACGAGAGTGTGCGCGCACGCGCCGGCGACCGCTTCGGGCTCCACGACCGGCGGCAGGACCAGCAGGATGTCGCTGCCCGGCCACTCGCGGGCGATCCGGACCAGGGTCGGCAGCACGTCCTCGCGCAGGGTGCAGGACACGCAGCCGTGCTCCAGCGGCACCTCGGCCTCCTCGATGATCCGGTCGGCCGACTCGACGACGCGGCGTACCCGGCCGTCGCGGAGCCGGGCGAGGTCGTGCCGGACGGCCACCAGCTGGGTGTCCTCGATCAGCAGGGCTCGGGCTGCCGCCTGCGTGGTGCCGGGTTCGAACCCGGACAGAACGGTCACTCGGGGCCGCTGATCTGCGGAGACGGGAGCGGTGGAGGTGATCGGGTTGCTGTTCACGTCCATCATCTTGTCCGCTCGGCTTGCTAATGACAATGGTTTTCATTGTAAAGTTGCGGCATGTCGTTCCTCTGTGACGTGACCGGCGCCAAGCCCGGCTTCGGCAACGCCGTCTCCCATTCGCACCGCCGCACCAGACGCCGCTGGAACCCGAACATCCAACGCCGCCGCTTCCGCCTGACCGACGGCAGCACCATCCGCCTGAACGTCAGCACCAAGGGCCTGAAGGTCATCGACCGGGACGGCATCGACGCCGTCGTGGCTCGTATTCGTGCGCGCGGTCTTCCGAGGCTTGGCCTCGCAGCCGCCGGTTCTCAGGACTCCCGTCCTCGTCCGCAGGAGGTTCACTGATGGCTAAGTCCACCGACGTCCGCCCGGTCATCAAGCTTCGCAGCACGGCGGGAACCGGGTACACCTACGTCACCCGCAAGAACCGCCGCACCCACCCCGACCGCCTGGTCCTCCGCAAATACGACCCGGTGGCCCGCCGCCACGTCCCGTTCCGCGAGGACCGCTGATGCCGTGTTCCCCACGTACGAAGGAGGAGTCCCGCTGACATGGCCCGCCGAAGCCTCACCGAACGCGAGAAACGCCGCACCGACCTGGTGAACCGCTATGCGGAACAGCGAGCGGCCCTGAAGAAGACGATCGCCGGCCCGGCCACCGACCCGGCGGAGCGGGAGTCCGCCGTACGCCGCCTCTCCACCCTGCCCCGCGACTCCAGCCCGAGCCGCCGCCGCAGCCGGGACCAGATCGACGGCCGCCCCCGGGGTGTGCTGTCGCGTTTCGGCCTCTCCCGCGTGCGGTTCCGCGAACTGGCCCACCGCGGCGAACTCCCCGGAGTCCGCAAAGCCTCCCTCTGACCAGCCGAAGCCGGCGGCCCGCCCGCCGGCCCAGGCCGCCCCCCGAAAGCGGCGGTCCAGGCCGTCCCCACCGAAATCGCCCGCCCAGGCCGTCGCCACCGAAATCGCCCGCCCAGGCCGTCGCCACCGAAAGCGGCGGCGCATGCCATCCTCGCTGAAGCCGGCGGCCGGACCCTGGCTTCAGGCCGCCCTTACCGAAGCCGGCGGCTCGCCCGTCGGCTCAGACCGGGCCACTCCGTATGCCGGCGATCTGCGCGAGAAGCGGCTCACGCCAGAGCGCCAGGTCAGCGGCTTCCAGCTCAGGCACCCTGACGCCCCGTAGCCCGGAAACACACACCGGAACCTCCGCATCCCCCGACACGATCACCCAGTCCTCACTGCCCGGCACCTCATACCGCCAAGCCGGAACCACCCTCCCGTCCACACCCAGCGTCGTGTCCGCACCGGGCCGTTCCGCCATCCGCATCAACGCCGTCGCGGACTCCCGCTGCGAAATTTCCTGAGCCGCAGCCGCCCGCTCGGCCAGCGACAACAACGCGCCGGCAACCAGCCCTCGCCGAAGATCCCCACCGATCGACGGGTCCATCGAGGAAACGGCGAGGTCAGGCTCTTCACCGTCCAGGCACCCCGATTCGCGACCGAGAACGACCATCACAAGTCGACTCTCGTCCGGCCGTGCACCCACCCATTGAGTACTGACACGGTCCAGCCGCACGACACCGAATCCAGGCGCGTCCCACACCGCGAACGTCACCATTTCCAAATCCGAGCCCCTTCCCGCGCCGCGAACGGCGCCGCGTCCAAAACCCGAGCCCTCTTCCCGCGCCGCGAACGGCACCGCCTCCGAGGCCCGAGTCCCTGCCGCGCCGCAGAACTTCGCCGGTTCACAAGCCAGGGGCCCTGCGGCGCCGCGAATGTCACCGGCTCGTATGCCGGAGTCCTGCCGCGCCACAAACGTCACCGCGTCCATAGTCCTCAGCCTCTCCACGCCGCGAAGCACCACGCCTGGCCGTCGAGGGTCCGCCGCGATTCCGGCCCGGCCCGGCCCGGCCCGACCCGACCCGACCGACCCGACCGGCCCGACCCGGCCCGACCGGCCCGACCCGGCCCGACCGGCCCGACCCGACCGGCCCGGCCCGACCTGGCTCGACCCGACCCGGCTCGGCCCGTCTCGTCTCGTCTCGTCTCGCCGAGACCAAAGGCCAGGCGAACCTCAAGACAACCTGAGCCCGCCGCCCCAGGCCCAATGCCCGCCGCCCAACGCCCGCCGCCCAACGCCAAATGCCCGCCGCCCAACGCCCGCGGCCCGCCGAAAGTCGGAAGCGCTCTCCGCGGCCTCGCGAATCCGGTCCTCAACCCATCCGTGAGTTGAGCCGTGCTGCCTGCCGCGTCAGATGGTCGCGTTCCGCAAGGTTCGTGGCCTTCCGCGCCGCCTCCGCGTACAACCGCGCCGCCGTGCCCCAGTCGCCATCACGCTCATGCAAGTAGGCCGAAACCGCCTCATACCGGGGCAGCGCCGGATCCAGTTCCGCTAGGGCCTTCAAGCCTGCCCGCGCCCCGTCGGCCTCACCCACGGCGACGGCGCGATTGAGCTTGACGACCGGATTGCCGGTGAGCGCGACGAGTTCGTCGTACCACTCCACGATCTGCACCCAATCCGTCTCCTCCGCGGTCAGCGCGTCCGCATGAAGCGCCGCGATGGCAGCCTGCGCCTGGAACTCCCCGAGCCTGTCCCGGGCGAGCGCCGCCTGCAGAATTTTCACCCCCTCAGCGATCGATGTCGTGTCCCACCTGCCGCGATCCTGCTCGGCCAACGGGATCAGGCTCCCGTCGGGACCGGTCCGCGCGTCCCGTCGTGCGTGGTGCAGCAGCATCAGAGCCAGCAGCCCTGCGACTTCCGGATGATCGATGGCGAAGGCCAGTTGCCGCGTGAGCCGGATCGCCTCGGCCGCCAGGTCGACGTCGCCCGAATACCCTTCGTTGAACACCAGGTAGAGCACCCTCAGCACCGTCGCCACATCGCCCGGCTGGTCGAACCGCACGCCGGACACGGTCCGCTTCGCCCGGCTGATGCGCTGCGCCATCGTCGCCTCGGGCACCAGGTAGGCGTCCGCGATCTGCCGGGTGGTCAGCCCGCCGACGGCCCGCAGTGTCAGCGCGACCGCCGACGCCGGAGTCAGCGACGGGTGCGCGCACAGGAAGTACAGCTGCAGCGTGTCGTCGACCGCGGTGGCCGGCCCGGGCGCCGGCTCCTCATGAACGACGTCCTCGCGCCGGCGGCGGGCCACGTCGGCACGGGTCGCGTCGAGGTACCGGCGCCAGGCCACCGTGACGAGCCACCCCTTCGGGTCGCGGGGTGGCTCACCGGGCCACACCCGCACCGCTTCGATGAGCGCGTCCTGCACCGCGTCCTCGGCCGCCGCGAAGTCGGCTCCGCGGCGGACGAGGATCCCGATCACGCTCGGGGTGAGTTCCCGGAAGTTCATTCCGTGATAGTCGGCGAATGGGTCAGGAACGGCCGGACCTCCAGCCACTCGTGAATCGGCCTGCCGTCCTTGCCCGGCGCCGCGGACAGTTCGCCGGCCAGCTCGATCGCCCGCTCATAGCTGTCCACATCGATGATCATCCACCCGGCGATCAGATCCTTGGTCTCCGCGAACGGCCCATCGGTGACGGGCGGCCGTCCTTCTCCTCCGTACTGAACCCACGTCCCCTCCGGCGCCAGCGCCTGGCCGTCCACGAACTCCCCGCTCGACTCCAGCCGAGCCGCGAAGTCGTTCATGTACTGCACATGTGCCGTGATCTCCTCGGGTGTCCACTTCTCCATCGGCACGTCGTTGACCGGAGTCGGCGCGCCACGGTAGTGCTTGAGCAGCAGGTACTTCGGCATGGTGTCTCTCCTAGGTGCTGACGTGACCCATTGTGGTCACTTCTGCCCCTGGGACGGAGCCCGCCACCGAGTCTCGACATCCCCACCCCACTTTCTTGAAGATCTTTTTCTCGTACGGGGATCAGCGGCCGTCACGACGCCGGACAGACCGTCCTATCGACCGGAGGCCAGGCGGGCGGACGGTGTGAGGTTCAGTCTCGCCACCGCATCGCGCAGGTCCGCCGGCCACAGCCACAGCCGGTACTCCGGGTCGATGCCGAAGTAGTCCTCCGGGCCGTGCAGCACCCGGTTGCGCAAGTCGACGCAGTACCTCTCGCGCCACGAGCGTTCGTCGACCTTCAGCGGCTGGCCGTTCACCTTCTTCTTGGTGATGTCGAAGAGTCGCTCCATGGAGCGGTACTCGTAGGCCAGCAGCGTCTGCGGATTGGCCCAGATCCCCAGCCCGTCGGCGCGGGCGCCGGCCGCAGCCTCGATCAGCAGAGCCAGATCGTCGGCGGCCGGGATGTCGGGGTAGATGATGAACGGCGCAGCCCAGCCGGAGGTCACCAGATCGAGGTTGAAGGTGGGCCGGAGCCGTTTCGGGAACTCGCGGCGTTCCTTCTCGGTGTAGTCGGGAGCGAGGTAGGCCAGCAGCCGGTGGTTGCTGTCGAACGGACTGTCGGCCACCCGGATGAACATGGCGCGCGGCTGGCCACCGGGCCGGGCCAGGCGCCTGGCGATGTTCTCCTTCGAGAACGCGGACGCGGCCTGTCCCTGCGAGAAGTGCAGTGACCCGGCCTGACCGGAGTCCAGCCGCGGTTTCAGGAATTCCCCGAGCTCCGAGGAGATCGGCGCGAGCCCTTTGTGAATCCACTCGGCCAGCTGGCTGAACTCCTCGTCGATCTGCGCGGCTCGCTCCGCGCCGCGGGCCGTGACCTCCGGCGTGTCGACGGACAGCATCCGGACCGGCATTCGCAGGTTCGGTGTGTCTCCGTCCGTCACGTCCACCAGTGGCCGGCTGCCCAGGGTCGGCATGCTGGCGCCGTCCGGCGCCCAGAAGACTTGCACAGGCTCGATCATCAGGATCCTCCACGGAATGCCCTACAAGCAGCGATGACCGCCAGTGCATCACCTGGTTCGGATTACGCCTACGCCGTGGAAGAAACCCGACCCTGACGGGGTATCCATGGGGTGTACCGGCAGTACACCTCACACCAGGCTCTCCCAGCCGCATGACGGGTGTGATCAAGTAGAGACAAAAGCCAGACCGTTCCCGGAGGAAGTCATTCTCACCGTCAACGCCATCGCCGCGCCCTCTGCCACCGAGCCGCTCGTGCGCACCACGGTCGAGCGCCGTGACCTGGGCCCGGGCGACGTCCTCATCGAGATCGCCTACGCCGGAATCTGCCACTCCGACATCCACACCGTCCGTGGTGAGTGGGGGCAGGTGCCTTACCCCCTCACGGTCGGCCACGAGATCGTCGGGCACGTGACCGAGGTGGGCGCCGACGTGACCCGTCACGCCGTCGGCGACCGGGTCGGCGTCGGTTGCATGGTCAACTCGTGCCGGGAGTGCGAGAACTGCCAGGCCGGGCAGGAGCAGTACTGCCTCGCCGGCAACACCGGCACCTACGCCGCTGTCGACCGCGACGGCACGGTCACGCAGGGCGGTTACTCCACCCACATCGTCGTCGACCAGGACTTCGTGCTGCGCGTGCCCGAGTCGATCCCGGTCGAGAAGGCCGCGCCGCTGCTCTGTGCCGGGATCACCACCTATTCCCCGCTGGCTCATTGGAACGCCGGCCCGGGCAAGAAGGTCGCCGTCGTGGGTATGGGCGGTCTCGGCCACATGGCCGTGAAGATCGCCGCTGCGATGGGCGCCGACGTGACGGTCCTGTCGCAGACGCTCGGTAAGAAGGAGGACGGCCTCGCCTTCGGCGCCCAGGACTATCACGCCACCAGCGACCCGGCCACCTTCGACAAGCTCAAGAACACCTTCGATCTGATCATCAACACGGTCAGCGCGCCGATCGACATGCGTTCCTACCTCGGGTTGCTGCGTCTCGACGGCACCCTGGTGAGTGTGGGCGCCCCGCCGGAGCCGCTGCCCGTGCAGGTCTTCAACCTCTTCAACAACCGCCGCTCGTTCGCCGGATCCAGCATCGGCGGTATCGCGGAGACCCAGGAGATGCTGGACTTCTGCGCGGAGCGGGGCATCGCCCCCGAGGTCGAGATCATCGCCGCCGAGGCAGTGAACGAGGCATACGAGCGGGTCCTGAAGTCCGACGTCCGCTATCGCTTCGTGATCGACATCGACACCCTGCGCAAGTAGCGCCGGCTGTCCGTCGAGCCCCGGTCCGGCCTGTCGCCGGCCCGGGGCTCTCTTATATGCGGTCATTCGTCCTCCCCGTCTCAAGTCCTGCCGCCGACGGTAAACCCGGCCCCAAGGGTCGACTCAAGTCTCGATTCCGGGATTTTCGCGGGCGTCTTCGGCCAGACCGGAGAAGCGATTTTCAGGGGATCATCAGCGATTCGCAAGGTTGCAGATGGCGCGCAAATGGGCGCGTTCCTGCACTTAGCGGGGCCGATCCGGGCCTGGAACACTTGGCGTCTGCTCAGGCCCGAGGCGAATTCCACCGACGTGGCGGAATGGGCCGAAGGAAGGATGTGCGCCATGGAGAATGCGGGCACGAGAATGCACGGAATGCTGCCGAGGGCACGAATGCGTGTGCCCTTGCGCGGAGATTAGACGCGGAACTGCGCCACGACCGTCCGGAGCTCGGTGGCGATTCCCGCCAGCTCGTGGGCCGTGGACGTCGCCTCGCCCAGCGCGGCGGTCGTCGTCTGAGCGGCCGCGGCCACACCGTCGATGTTGCCGGCGATCGCCGCGGTTCCGTCGGCGGCGTCACCGACGCTGCGCGACATCTCGCCCGTGGTCGCGGTCTGCTCTTCGACGGCCGAGGCGATGGTCGTCTGGTAGTCGTTGATGCGGGCGATGATCGAAGAGATCTCCTCGATCGCTGCCACTGCATTCGTCGTG
This sequence comes from Actinoplanes sp. OR16, assembly GCF_004001265.1. Lineage (GTDB taxonomy): Bacteria > Actinomycetota > Actinomycetes > Mycobacteriales > Micromonosporaceae > Actinoplanes. The sequence goes on from NZ_AP019371.1 coordinate 6,559,425, forward strand.
TCGGCCTGGATGGCCTCCACCCGGCGGGCGATGTCCTCGGTGGCTCGCGCCGTCTCCTGGGCGAGGTCCTTCACCTCGCTGGCCACGACGGCGAAGCCCTTGCCCATTTCCCCGGCCCGTGCCGCCTCGATGGTGGCGTTCAGAGCAAGGAGGTTGGTTTGTTCCGCGATCGCAGTGATCGTCTTGACCACGTTGCCGATCTCAGCGCTCGACGTGCCCAGTTTGGACACCGTGGCGTTGGTGCCGGCGGCGACACCTACGGCTTCGCTGGCCACCCGGGCTGCCTCGGCGGCGTTGGACGCGATCTCGCGGATCGACACGCCCATCTCCTCGCTGCCGGCGGCGACGCTCTGCACGTTGGTGGAGACGTCGCCGGCGGCCTGGGCGGCGACGTTCGCCTGCGCGGCGGCCTCCTGGGCGGACTGGCCGATCCGGTCGGCGGCCCGGGTCAGGCGGTCGGTGCTGGTGTCGAGGGTCTGCGAGCTGACCGTCAGGCGGCCGACCATGTTGCGCAGGCCTTCGCGGGCGGTGTTGACGGCCACGGCCATGGCGCCGAGCTCGTCGCGGGCGTGCACCTGCGCGTCGACGGTCAGGTTTCCGTCGGCCACTGCCGCGAGCGCCGTGGAGACGCTGCGGAGCTGGCGCGCGATCACCCGGGACACGAAGGTGGCCAGGGCGAGTGCCAGGATCAGGCCTACGACCAGCCAGATGATCATCTGGTTGCGGGCGCTCTTGTAAGCGGCCTCGGCATCGGCGGCCATCGCGCCGGATTCGGAGTCCTCGGCTTCCTGGAGTTCGACGACGGAGGCGCGCAGGTCCTCCTGGGTCTGCGTCCAGACCGTGCCGAGCTCGGCCGGGGCCGGCATCTCGTACCCGGCGTCCGGCGCCTCCTGGAACAGCGCGTAATCGCGGAGCTGGAGGTAATAGTCGAAGGTCTCGGCCACCTCGGCGACGGCCTTCTGCCGCACCGGCGACTCGGCGGAGAGCGCGCGGTAATCGTCGATGGCGGCGATGGTCGCGTCGTCGATCGCCGGCAGGTTGTCGCGCTGATCCTGCTTGGCGGCCTGCGCGACCACCTGGTAGGCGAAGAGCACCTGGAAGCCCTCGCCGATCGCCCCGCGGATCGTGGCGAGTTCCAGGCTGCTGTCGACGTGGTCCGACTTCATCGTCTTGATGTCGTCGTTGAGGCCGCTGAGCCGGGTGATCGCGAGCGTTCCGATGAGGGCGGCGACGAGTGCGCCGCAGAGGGCCGCCGCGTAGACCTTGGTGCTCACCTTGAAGTCGGCCAGTATGCCGACCAGGCCGTTTCGGCCAGTGGTGACTTCGACCTCGCCGCGCCCGCTCATCGCAACCCCGCGCCTTCCCGGACTGTTCCTCCCTACCTGTCGGCTAGATTCCACGACGACTGAGCAGCGTCGCAGAACTGTCACTTTCGCTCGCTCTGGGTTATTGGTCGGCCTTTTTCGAGATGTACGAAAAAGCCAGCACCCGCTCGACGCAGAGCACCCGGCCCGTGAAGCCGCCGGCCACCTCGGTCGACAGATAACGACCGTCGAGCCGTGCCAGTTCGACGCCGCCGGCACTGAGCACGATCTCGTCGGGTCCGGCCTGTTCGTGCGGCGGATCGACCGCTTCGATCCGCAGTGTGACCGTGCCCGACGCAGGTGGAGGAACGGAAGCGAGGGCTTGTTCCAGGTCGCCGATGTGGGCCACAGCGGTGATGGAAGAGGTGTCGGCCATCAGGGCGTACCAGTGTCGGTCGTCGAGGCGAAGGGTCAGGTGGGATCGGTGCGGACCGGGGGAGAGGGTCGTTTCGGCGGACCAGCGGAGGTCTTTCACGCGGACGCAGGAAGGGCCGGAAGAAGAGGACGTGGACGGGGTGATCCAGCGCGGATGGGTGACCGGCGCGGTGAAGTCCTCGGAGAACGAGTGGTCCTGATCGGGGACCGGCCGGTCCGTGCTCGTGACGACCGGCCAGCCGTCCTTCCAGGTCACCGGGGCCAGGAAGGTCTCGCGGCCGATCACGTGGAAGGCGGGGGTGTAGCCGCGGGGGCGTACGCCCAGATGCACCATCCACCAGGCGCCGCCGGTGTCCTGGACCAGGTCGGCGTGACCCGTGTTCTGAACCGGGTGCGTGGTGCTGCGGCGGGTGAGTATCGGATTGTCCGGGCCGGGTTCGAACGGGCCGGACGGAGACGGGCCGCGGGCGATCGTGACGGTGTGGCCGCGTTCGGTGCCGCCCTCGGCGATCAGGAGATACCACGTGCCGTCGATCTCGTACAGGTGCGGTCCTTCGGGGTGGGCCATGCCGGTGCCCTGCCAGATGCCCTGGATGTCGTCGAGCTTCGCGCCGGTCAGTGGGTCGATCCGGACCTGCATGATGCCGCCCGGATCGTGGAAGCCCTTATAGGTCAGATAACAGTTCCCGGCGCTGTCCCAGGACAGGTCCGGGTCGATGCCGATCGTTCCCGGTACGAATACGGGATCGCTCCACGGGCCGGTGGCGCTGCCCGCGTGCATGATCAGCTGGCCGTCCTGGAGCCGGTTGACGATCGTGGTCGTCAGCCAGAAGCGGCCGTCGTGGTGGCGCAGCGTCGGCGCGTAGATGCCGGTCGACGGCGCCGCGCCGGTGGGGTCGAACTGCGAGGCGCGGGTGACGACGTTGCCGATCTGCTGCCAGCCGACCAGGTCCCGGCTGTGGAAGATCGGGACGCCGGGGAAGTATTCGAAGCTGGAGCAGATGAGGTAGTAATCCTCGCCGACCCGGCAGACGGACGGGTCGGGGTGGAAACCGGAGATCACCGGCTCGGTATCGATCGTCATGCTGGTGAAGCTACGGTGGCGCGCTGCCGGGCGGTAAGCACCGCAGCCGTCTACGGTCGTTCCATCGGCAAGTTGATCAAGCGTCGGTCGATCAGGGCGAAGGCAGGCCCGGACGGGTCGGGGGCGAGGCGGAGTCTGCCGCTGGTCAGCGCCGGACTGGTTCTGATCGTGCTGGTGACGATTCTTTCAACCGGGGTGGCTGCCCCGTGATGAGGCCACGCGAACAGAAGCGTCCCCGCTCGCCGCCGCGCGATCAGGAATCGGGGATCAGCAACCTGCGGTGGAAACCTTCTGCGACGGCTGCTGCGCGATCGCTCACTCCGAGCTTCGCGTAGATGCTGAGTAGATGGCTCTTCACCGTCGCCTCGGTGATGAAGAGGCGGGAGGCTGCTTCGCGGTTCGTGTTGCCGGCCGCTACCAGTTGCAACACCTCCAGCTCACGCTGGCTGAGGAGCTGTGGCGCCGGCGTGCGTACCCGGTTGACCAGGCGCATCGCGACGGACGGGGACAGTACGCTCTCGCCGCGGGCTGCCGCCTGGGCGCCGCGTAGCAGATCTTCGCGGGGTGCGTCCTTGAGGAGGTAGCCGGTCGCGCCGGCCTCGATCGCCGGGATCACATGGGCGTCGTTGTCGTAGGTGGTCAGGACGAGGACTCGTGCGGGGTTTCCGGCGGCAGCGAGTGCGGTGATCGCCGACAGGCCGTCCATGCCGGGCATCCGCAGGTCCATGAGGATCACGTCGGGGTGCAGTGCTTGAGCCATCCGGACTGCTTCGGCGCCGTCGGAGGCCTGACCGAGCACCTCGAAACCGTCGGCGGCGGCGAACATGGCGCTGAGACCGTCCCGGACGATGGGGTGATCGTCGGCGATCAGAAGGCGAATCATCGATGTCCCCCGGCCGGCAGTGGAATCCGTGCCGAGATCCCGGTGCCGGCGCCGGGCTCGGTCTCGATCTGCAGCGTGCCGTTCCATGCTTCGACTCGCTGCCGCATGATCGTCAGGCCGTAGCTGCCGTCCTTGCTGGTCGCGAGGTCGAAGCCGGCGCCGTCGTCGAGGACGTCGAGTGCTACCTCGTCGTCGAGATAGGAGAGTGTGATGCCGACCCGGGTGGCGCCGGCGTGCTTGGCGATGTTGGCGAGGGCCTCCTGCGCGGTGCGAAGCAGAGCGGACTCGGCTTCGGGATCGAGCGGGCGCGGGGTGCCGGTGGTTTCGACGCGTACCGGCAGATCGTGCACCGACGACCACCGCGCCGCCACGCCGGCGAGCGCGTCGGCGAGGCGCGACGCGGCCGAGCGCGAATCTTCCGAGCGCGAATCTTCCGAGCGCGAATCTTCCGAGCGCGACTCGTCCGAGCGCGACTCGTCCGAGCGCGAATCTTCCGGGCGCGACTCGTTGGGGCGCGACTCGGCCAGGGCGGCGGGGCGCAACGCGTCGACCGAGCGGCGGGCCTCGGTGAGACTGTCCCGGGCCAGCTGCTTCACGGCTGCGAACGGATGCTCCCACTGCGGCGGGACGGCGAGACGCTGCTCGGCTGCCTGCATCTGGGCGATGATCCCGGTCAGGCCCTGGGCCACCGTGTCGTGGATCTCCCGGGCCATCCGCCGGCGTTCTTCGAGGACGCCCGCCTCCCTGGCCTGGGCGACGAGCTGGGCCTGGAGCTCTTCGAGGAGGCGGTTCGATCGGGCGAGTTCGTCCTGGATCAGTTCTTCGCGGTGCAGGACCCAGGCCATCACGGCCATGATCACCATGTTGAGGAGCACGACGACGCCCGTGATGACGTATCCGGAGATGCCGGTCTTCTCGATCGACGAAGACTGCGCGATTCCCGCCACCACCGCCACACTCGCGATCGCCGGGATCCGGCCGGGCCAGGGCAGGAAGGTGAAGGCGTAGATGTAGGCGGCCGTCGTGAAGAACCCGAAGGCGGGGACGCGGAGGACCAGGATCAGCGTGAGGAGGACGAGGCCGAGGAAGAGGATCCAGGATTCGCGGTGCAGGATCGGGGTGAACATCGGGATCATCCACACCGCAGTGACGGCACAGAGCAGGAGCTGGGACTGTCCATCGGCGATCGTGTAGACGGTGAGCAGGGCCAGCAGCCCGTACGGCACCACGGTTGTCAACCACCAGGAGGGCTGCCGATCCACAGTCATCACCCTAAGCCCAGCGGAACCATCGGATCGCGGCCGCCGCGCACACCACGGCGTACCCGAGAAGGATGAGCAACGGTTGAGCCGGCGGGAAGTCGCCCGCGTAGGTCGCCTGGAAAGCCTCCATGCCGGCGCCGAGCGGCGTCGCGTGACTGATGTCGCGCAGCAGCGGCGGCATCTGGCTGATCGGCACCCACAGCCCGGCGAAGAACATCATCGGGAAGTAGAGGACCGTGCCGATCGCCGTGGCAGCGGCACGTCCCGGGGCGAGAGCGGTGATGAGCAGGCCGATCGCCAGCATGGCGGCCGCCACGAGCAGCCAGGAGAGGAGGAAGCCGAGACCGGATGCGGGCAGTCCGACGCCGAAGGCCAGCCGGGCCACGGCGAGGAAGAGCACGGCCGCGATGACCGCGATTCCCAGATTCGCCACGAGCTGGGCGGCGAGCACCCGCGCCGGGCCGACCGGCGTGGTGTGCAGGCGGCGCAGGACACCGTTCTCGCGATAGCCGGCGAGCACCGTCGGCACCGCTACCAGGGCGAGCATCGCCAGGTTGAAGAGGATCAGCACCGGCACGTAGAGATCGAACAGTGACAGGCCCGCCTCGACCTCCTCGCGCAGCGACGGGACGTTGCCGAGGACCACGAGCAGCACAAGGGGGAAACCGACGCCCCAGAGCGGGCCGACCTTGTCCCGGATCGACAGGAGGGCCTCCATCTTGATCAGGTTCATCAGTTGCCGTCCTTCCGGGTGGTCAGAGCCAGGAACGCGTCTTCCAGAGATCCGTCGCCGGCCAGTCCGGACGGGGTGTCCACGGCGACGACGTGACCGCGATCGATCAGCGCCAGCCGGTCGCAGAGGCGCTCGGCCTCCTCCATGAAGTGAGTGACCAGCACGATCGTGGTGCCGCGCTCCCGCACCCGCTTGATCACTTCCCAGGTGTCGCGGCGGGCCTGCGGGTCGAGCCCGGTCGTCAGCTCGTCGAGGATCGCGACCTCCGGGTTGCCGACCAGCGCCAGCGCGATCGACAGGCGCTGCTTCTGGCCACCGGACAGCTTGGCGTACTTGGTCTTCGCCTTCGCCGTGAGATCGAGCGCGTCCATCAGCTCCCGCCAGTCGTTCGGCGTGGCGTAGAACGAGCTGTACAGTTCGAGCGCCTCGGCCACCTTGAGCTGCGCCGGGAGCTGGCTTTCCTGGAGTTGCACGCCGAGACGCCTGGTCAGCGCCGCATGATCTTTCACAGGATCGAGTCCTCGTACGGCGACAGCACCGTGGTCAGGGGCTCGCAGTCCGGCGATGCACTCGACGGTCGTCGTCTTTCCGGCTCCGTTGCGTCCCAGGATTCCGAAGATCTCCCCCTGCTCGACCGTGAGGGACACATCGTCGACGGCGAGCGTGTCGCCGTACCGCTTGCGGATGTTCTGCACTTCGATGACTGCTGGCATGCATCGAGCCTCCCGTGACCGCGTTTCCGCAGGCAGTCACCGGGAGACGTGGTCCGGCCCACCGATCGGCGGGCCCGCAGAACCCACCGATCGGCGGGTTGTCAGGCGGGAGGGCTGTCGTCGCGGTGGGGCTTCCGGCGTACGAGATCGAGGGTCTTCGAAGAGTAGCGTCGCGGTCATGCCGCATGTGCTGGTGACGGTCCCGGACGGTGAATTGCGTCGATCGCTGAGTGCCCGGCTGGCCGCGACGGGGTATCGCGTCACGCCCGCCACGACCGGCGCGGCCGCGATGGCTCGGCTGCGGGAACAACCGGTCGATCTGATCGTCGTGGATGTGGAGATCCCCGATCTGGACGATCTGGCGCGCACCCGGCCGGTGCTGACCGATCGCCCGCCGATCATCTGCATGACACCGTGCGAATCGCTCGACGCGCTGCTGCCCGAGGTCGGCACCGAGGTCGAGGACTACGTGACCAAGCCATGCCGGATCCCGGAACTGCTGGCGCGGGTGCGGGTCCAGTTGCGGCCGCCGGTGTTGCGGCACGAGGATCTGCTGCTCGACGAGGCGGCCGGGCAGGCGTGGCGGGGTGGGCGGGCGCTCGACCTGACCGCTGCCGAGTTCCGGTTGTTGCGCCATCTGATGCGCAACGCACGTCAGACCCTGTCCAAGGAGCAGATCGCGTGGGAGGTGTGGAGCGAGCCGCGCGACGCGAACGCGATCGAACGCCTCGTCGCGCGCCTGCGGCAGAAGGCCGGACCGGACCTGATTCACACCAGGCGCGGATTCGGGTATCACCTGCGTCAGCTTCCCGTCAGGTGACCTTGGTTGCATACCGGGCATGTCAGACACGCCCTACTATCCGATGACCCGTGCGGCGTCCTGCCCGTTCGCCCCGGCCGCCGCGATCCGTGACATGCCGCCGCTCGCCCGGGTGCGGATCTGGGACGGCAGCACGCCGTGGTTCGTGACCCGGCACGCCGACCAGCGCGCCCTGCTCAACGACCCGCGGCTCTCCATCGACGAGAAGAAGCCCGGGTATCCGCACATGACCCGGTCACGCGCGGCCATGGCGCCGCACATCCCGCCGCTGATCACGAACACCGATCCGCCGGAGCACACGCGACTGCGGCGTACGGTGAACGGCCCGTTCATGGTCAAACGGGCTTCTTCGCTCAGGCCGGGTATCCAAGAGGTCATCGACGAGCTGATCTCCGCGGTCCTGGCCGGTCCGCGCGTCTTCGATCTCGTCGAGAAGATCGCGCTCCCGGTGCCGACTCTCGTGATCACGCGGATCCTCGGCGTCCCCTATGAGGATCATGAGTTCTTCCAGGCCGCCAGCCGCCGCGCGATCAGCCACGACACCGATCCGGCAGCGGGCGCGGAGGCGGGCCGTGGCCTCGGCGAGTATCTCGGCGCACTGCTGACCAAGAAGATCGCCTCCCCGGACGACGACGTGCTGTCGGAGATGGGCGCGCGGGTCACGGCAGGGGAGATGACCTTCGAGGAGGCCGTCACGATGGGCAGTGCCATTCTCATCGCCGGCCATGAGACCAGTGCCAGCATGATCTCCCTCGGCACTCTGGCGCTACTGCGGAATCCTTCGGAATTGGCGATTCTCCGTTCTCGCTCGGACGACCCCGCCTTCGTGGCGAATGCGGTCGAGGAACTGCTGCGCTATCTCACGATCGTGCACTCCGGCATTCGCCGTATCGCCGTCGAGGACATTCCGCTGCACGACACCGTCATCAAGGCGGGCGAGGGAGTCGTCTTCGACCTGTCCGGAGCGAACTGGGATCCAGCCGCGTTTCCGTCGCCGGATAGACTCGATTTGAAACGGCCCGCCCGGACGCATCACGCTTTCGGCTATGGTGCCCATCAATGCCTCGGGCAATCCCTGGCGCGCGTGGAATTGCAGGTCGTCTACAGCACCCTCTACCGCCGTATTCCCACGCTGTCCCTGGCCGTGCCGTTCGAGGAGGTCGAATTCGCGATGGAAGGTGTCGCCTACGGCCTCAAAGCGCTCCCGGTGACGTGGTGATGACGATGCGCGTGGAGTTCGACGAACCGAAATGCGTGGCGGCCGGTCAATGCGCCATGGTCGCCCCGGCTGTATTTGATCAGCGGGACGAGGACGGCGTGGCAATCGTCCTCACTCCTTCGCCTCCAGAGGAGGAGTACGAGGCGGTGCGGGAGGCCGCCGCCGTCTGCCCGGCCGCGGCCATCCGGCTGGTCGAGGAGTGAAGCGCGTCGTCGTGGTCGGCGCTTCGGCCGCCGGCCTCGCGGCCGCTGAGACCCTGCGCCGCGAGGGCTTCACGGGGACGGTCACCCTCATCGGTGAGGAGCCTTCTTCCCCGTACGACCGGCCGCCCCTCTCTAAGCAGGTCCTGTCGGCGCGATGGGACCTCGACCGGATCCTGTTGCGCTCCGATGCTCACCTCAAGGCGCTTGACCTGGACATTCGTCTCGGTGTGCGGGCTGACTCGCTCGACGCCGACGGCCGGACCGTGGGGCTGGCCGATGGCGGGACGGTCCCGTTCGATGGCTTGATCGTGGCGACCGGGGTGCGGCCACGGCCTCTTCCCGGATCGGGGGCGCGCTACCTCCGTACGATCGAAGACGCCCTCGCCTTGCGGGAAAGCTTGCGCCCCGGCACGCGGGTGACCATCGTCGGCGCCGGGTTTCTCGGCGCGGAATGCGCCGCGGCGGCCGTAGCGCTCGGCTGCTCGGTGGAACTTCTGGAACCGGCGCCGGTACCGCTCGCGCACGCCGTCGGCCCTCTCCTGGGCGAACACCTGTCCGAAATTCATCGCTCGCATGGCGTTGTCCTGCGAACCGGCGTGGCCGTTGCCGACGTATCCGCCATCGACGCCGACGTCGTGTGGGTGGCGATCGGCTCGCAGCCCAATGTGGAATGGCTCGCCGCAAGCGGGCTGACCGTGGACGACGGCTTGGTCTGCGACTCCTATTGCGCTGCTGCCCCGGGCATCTACGCGGCCGGGGACGTGGCGCGATGGCACAATCCGCTGTTCGGTGTGGACATGCGCATCGAGCACCGGACGAACGCCGCCGAACAGGGCATGGCCGCCGCCCGCAATCTGCTGGGGGCGGGCCGGCCGTTCGCGCCGGTGCCGTATTTCTGGTCCGACCAGTACGACCTGAAACTCCACGCCTTCGGATATCTTCGCGGTCATGACACGGTTTCCATAGTCGAAGGATCGCTGGCATCGAATCGCTTCCTGGCCACTTATCGAAAAGAGGGCAGACTGGTGGGCGTAGTGGCCGCGGGAATGCCACCGAAAGTCGTTCGTTCCTGGCGGCAGGCCGTTCTCTCGGGAGATTCGCGATGACTGCCGAAACCGTCGTGATCACCGGGGCCGGCGGAATGGGGAGCGCTGTGGCGCGGCGTATCGGCAGTGGCCGTCGGATCGTCCTCGCCGACGCCGCTCCTGAGCACCTGGACCGGGCCGTGGCCGCCCTCGAAGCCGAAGGCCACGACGTGTCCGGGCGGGTCGTGGACGTCGGTGACCAGGAATCCGTCCTGGCACTGGCCGCCTATGCCGCCGCTGAAGGCCGCCTGGCAGCCGTCGTCCACACCGCCGGAGTGTCCGCCGCGACCGCGTCGATCCCGCAGATCCTGCGTGTCGACCTGGCCGGAACCGCCTACCTGATCGACGCGTTCGCTGCCGTCGCGGTGCCCGGGACGGCGGTCGTCTGCGTGGCGAGCATGGCCGGCCACTACGCCCGGCTCTCCGCCGCCGAGGAACGCGCGCTGGCATCGGAGCCGGCATCCGCCCTGCTCACGCTGGACGTCGTGCGATCGGCCGGGCCGGATGCGGTGTCCGCCTACATCCTGGCGAAACGCGCCAACCAGGTCCGCGCGTCGGCGGCTGCCCTCGCCTACAGCCGGCGTGGCGCACGGATCAACACGCTCAGCCCCGGCGTGATCTCCACACCCATGGCGCGAGCGGAACAGCAGTCGGCGTCAGGCGATCACATGATGGCGATGCTGGAGGCCTGCGGCGCCGGCCGCACCGGAACCCCGGCCGAGGTCGCCGAGGCGGTGGCGTTCCTGGCCGGGCCTGATGCGCGCTACATCACCGGAACCGATCTGCTGCTCGACGGCGGGCAGGCCGCTTGGATCCGCTGGCACCGGCCGTCGTGATCCCATGGCCTGGATCCTGGCTGCTGCCCGGCTCTTCAGCTGCCGCTCTGCCCGGCTCTTCAGCTGCTGTTCTGCCCGGCTCTTCAGCTGCCGCTCTGCTCGGCGCTGAGGTCCAGCTCGGCGGCGAGTGCTCGCAGCGTGGCGATGATGTCGCTGCGGGCCGGCTGGACCTGGACGCAGACGTGGTCGGCGCCGGCGTCGAGATGGGCCCGGACCGCTGCGGCCAGCGCCGCCGCGTCACCGTGGACGACGATCCGGTCGATCAGGTCGTCGCTGCCCTCACCGGCGATGTCCGCCTCGGTGAAGCCTCCCCGCAGCATCGACGTGGTGTAGTTCGACAACTGGAGGTACAACCGCAGGAACTTCCGGGCCTTGATCCGCGCCGCCTCGGCATCGGTGTCGAGCACCACCGTCTGCTCCGGGGCGATCAACGCACCCTCTCCGAGCACCTGCCGCGCCTCCGCGGACTGCGCCGGAATCGTCAGATAAGGATGAGTGCCCGCACTGCGTCCGGCCGCCATCGCGAGCATGCGCGGGCCCAGCGCCGACAGGATGCGCGCCTCGGCCGGCACGCCACGGTCGTCGAGGACGTCCAGGTAGCGGGCCATGGCGTCCACCGGCCGTACCCGATCCGGATCCGCCTCCCGGTGGCCGGAGCCGATGCCCAGCAGCAGCCGCCCCGGGTGCTTCGCCTCGATCCGGTGCCACGAATCGGCGAGCTCAGCGGCCTCCGACGACCAGATGTTCACGATCCCCGTCGCGATCTGCAGCGACGACGTGGCGTCCAGCAGCTCCTCGGCTTGGCGCAGGTCGGAGCTGGGAGAACCGCCCAGCCACAGAGTCCCGTACCCGAGATCCTGAATCGCCCTGGCCAGACCTCCATCGAGATCACGGCCTGAACGCCATACGCCGACGGTTCCGAGTCGCTGGCTCCAGATCATGGTCGGCAGCCTACGCGGCTACAGTGGCGGCGTGCAGATTCCCGGGCTGTGCGAGGTGACGAAGGACCCCGATTCCCGAGGTCACCAGGGATAGTCACGCCGATCGGCATGTCTACGTCTCGCTGGAATGCGAGGGCGACGGGGAGGAAGAGCACGGCCTCTTAATTGTCTTCCGCTGAAGTGATGTCGTCCCGAGGCGGCCGGATGGATAGGCCGGCTCGCTTCGATCAGCGGCGGATGTCGACCGGGCCGGAATGTGTCGGCAGCCCCGCGGTGAGCCACGCCTCCATCCCGCCGATCATGTCGGTCGCGCGGTGCAGACCCAGCTCGCGGAGACTGGCCGCGGCGAGGCTGGAGCTGTACCCCTGCCTGCAGACCACGATCACCAGGAGGTCGTACCCGGTGGCCTCCGGAATCCGAAACGGCGACTCCGGATCGAGGCGCCACTCGAGAACCGTGCGATCGATGACGAGCCCTCCGGGAAGATCGCCCTGCTCACGTCGCTGGACGTCGGTCCGGGTGTCGATCAGCAGAGCGCCCCGTGCCGTGGCCTCCACCGCCTCACGTGGATGCAACCGCAGCATGCCGGTCCGGGCGCGGTCGAGCAGCGCCTGCACGCCGGGCGGCTGTGTCGTCAGTTCCTCGGTGACCTCCATGTCTTGATCAACGTAACAGGGACGCATCTGACTCGCAGGCGAGCGGATCAGGCCTCGTGAATGGAACAGCGAGCCTCAGGGGCCGGCGCACCCACCCGGCCACTCGTCGCCGGCACGGCTGTCAGGGTCAGCTCTCCACGACGAGGCGGCGTGCTCGGAGGATGTGTGCCCACCAGGGACGCGGTGACGAACGAGCGGCGCGGAGGCGTGGCCTGCGCGTCTGCTTGATGCTGATCCAGCCGCCGGGTCCCATGGTCACGGTCCCGATCGCCCGGCGTGGATGCAGAGCCACAGCGGTCGCGATGGAAACCGCGGCCACCGTTCCCAGTGCCGCGATCGCCACCGCCGTCGCATCGATCGCGGGCACGTAGACCGTGCGGTCAGGCTGCGAGCGGAATGCCCCGATGTCGCGCCGCCCGGCGCGCACCGTGACCAGATCGCGTTGCTGGTCGAGAACCGTCGTCATGACTGCCTCCTTCAACGGTGTCATCCGGCGTCAGATGGTCCCGCGCGAGCTTCGCCTGCGCCGGACCGTCGCCGGGTCGTCTCGCCTCCGGGACTTCCATCTGAGCTACGGGTGAGCGCCCACCGGCCGCGACGGGTCCGTCTTGACGACGGTGGGTCTGGTGGCTCGCTGGCCATCCGCTTCATCTTCCCTGCTCGGCGGCTGGTGGGCGCCTGAGTCAAGAATCGCGCGGCGGTCTTCTGATGCGCAGTGCCGTTGGTCCTGTTCATCTGGTCATCCGCCTTATGGCTCGGGTCGTCGGCCGGCTGCCTCCGTCATGAGTGGCCCCATCATTGCGAAGTCGGCATGACACGGGCCTAACAGCGTTCGTTCGGCTGCTGTCATGCGCCGGCTGGTTGACTCCTTTCCGACCGCGAAATCCGCGCCGGGCCGCAGCCCGCACGGCCGAAACTCGAGCGACAGTGGGGGACCACCGTGAAACGATCATCGAATGGTGCCGCTGAGAGTCATCAAGGGCGACGCGACCAGCCCGCAGGCGTCCGGACCGAAGATCATCGCCCACGTCTGCAACGACATCGGGGGATGGGGCGCGGGCTTCGTCGTGGCGATCTCACGTCGCTGGCCGGAGCCGGAGCGGGCTTTCCGTCAGTGGCACCGGGAGCGCGCCGGCAACGACTTCGGGCTGGGCGCGGTTCAGCTGGTGCAGGTCCTCGCGGATACCTGGGTGGCCAACATGGTCGGTCAGCGGGGAATCCGCACGAGCCGGAGCGCCGGCGTGCCGGTCCGCTACGAGGCGATCGACTCCGGGCTGGCGAAGCTGGCGGTGCATGCGGAGGATTTGCGGGCGAGCGTCCACATGCCCCGGATCGGCTGTGGTCTGGCCGGCGGCAAGTGGGACCGCGTCGAGCCGATGGTCGTGACGCACTTGTCGGACCGCGATATCCCGACGGTCGTCTACGACTTCGACTGAGCGGCAGTGGGGGAGCGGGCATCCACGGTCGGGGCCGCGGAACGGCAGGGCGGGCGGTGATCAGTCGCGAACGCGATCGGTGGAGAAGGCCTTCACCAGCAGTGCTGCGATCGCGACACCCACTACGGCTATGCCGATCTGGACGCCGATCACCGCCCAGTCGAAGGTTCGGCCCGTCACGGTGAAGTGCAGGTCGCTGTGGACGTTCCAGCGGTCGGACGCCCAGGTTCCTGCGAGCGCGGCGCCCATGCCGATCAGTACGGTCGGGATGACGCCGATGTTCTGCCTACCCGGGAGCACGGCCCGTGCCGCGATGCCGATCAGTGCGCCGAAGACGATCGCCGCTACATAGTCCTGGACGTCCACCGCGGTCCTCTCCCTACCGACGGCCCGGCCGGCGATGCTGTCGGCCGGCGATCGGGCGGTCCTGTCTCGACGTTGCCCATGGTGACGGCCGCGTCAAACGTGAATGAGATCAACTCGGCGGGCACACGGCGACGATTGCCTTCCACAGTGTGGCGTTGCCGAAGCGCTGAGCAGCAGCCACATCGGCGGCGGCGGGTCTGCGGGCTCGGCGATGCGCATGGTGGCCGTCCGTTCGGGGCGGATGGGCTTGGATTCTGGTGCTGCTCGGTGCTGCTCGGCTCGGCTCAGTGCTGCTCGGCTCGGCTCAGTGCTGCTCGGCTCAGTGCTGCTCGGCTCAGTGTGGCTCGGTGTGGCTCGGTGCGGGGCTGGTGCCGCTGACGGTTTCGCATTGTGGCCGCTGTGCGGTCGCGGGGAGGAGTTGGTGGTCTGGAGGTGTCGCGGGTCGCGGTCTACCTGAGCGTTCTCGGTGCTGCCGGTGCCGGTGCTGCTGCCGCTGCTGCTGCCGCTGCTGCTGCCGCCGCGGTCGGCGTCGGAGCCGCGTTCTGGTGGACGACCGGGTTCACCGGCCTGGCTGTTCTGCTGTCGGACGGGCTACCTGCGACGGCGAAGGGGAAGGAGGAGCGGGTCGGTGGCGCGCGTGGCTGAGGGTCCTATCATTCGGGCATGCCGACCGGGTGGCTTGGGCTGGACTGGGGGAACGTCCCGTCGTGGGTGGGTTCGCTGCTGACCGGCTCGTCGCTGGGGCTGGCAGCGGTCACCTACTACCGGTCGGGTGGGGATCGTCGCCGGCAGCTGGACGAGACCGAGCGCAGTGGAGCGGCACGGGTGACGCTCTGGTGGGTGAACCCGCGTAAGGCTCTGGTGCGCAACAGCAACGACGTCGCCGTAACCGTTCAGGCGATCATCAGAGAGGACGCCGGCAAGGACGAGAGGTCCGAAGTGCTGGGCCTCGGACCCGGTGAGACGCGCGGGCTGCTGCTCTCCGCCGATCGGGAGGGCAAGGCCGGTGCTGTGGCCGTCGCCATCGTCGACTCCTACGGGCGGTCGTGGATCCGTCATGCAGACGGCCGGCTGGACCGGGTCACCAGCGGGAGTTCGGATTCGACGCCGGGCCCGGGTTCGGCGACAGGATTGCGCTGGGAACCTCGTTGATCGTGGTGGCGTGCCCGGCTGAGGGTGGCAGGTGGCCCGCCCCCGGCCACTGATCGTCCAGGGCGCTGCGGAGCTTACGCAGGAAGGGGAGGGGGTCGGGCCGGGCGAAGATCTGCCGTCCGTAGGCGACGCCGTGGGCGCCGGCGAGTACGGCCTGGCGGGCCTTCTCGATCGCTTCCTCCTCGTCGGCGAGCTTCTCACCGGCGATCAGGATCGGGACGCCCATCGCGGAGTCGACGACGGTGCGGAAGGTCTGCTCCGAGCCGGTGTAGATCGTCTTGACGACTGAGGCGCCGAGTTCGACGGCTACGCGGACGCAGTGCCGGACCAGGGTGGCGAACTCTTCCGGTTCTTCGCGGCGGAGATCGGTGTAGTTCTCGTCGGTGCCGTCCGGGCGGCGGCCACGGGGGTAGGCGAACGCGACGACGGGGATGCCGAGGGGCTGGGCGTCCTCGATGCGCCGGCCGAGCATCTCCAGCTGGTCCGCCTCGAACGGTGACGTCATGTTGACGTGGCAGGCGATGGCGTCGGCGCCCATGAAGACGGCGTCGCGTACCGAGCCGACGGCGGCCTTGTGGGTGTGCTCGGCCATCGTGGTGCTGGCGCTCAGGTTCATCACGACAGGGGTGTCGGCGAGTTCGCGTTCGGCGGCGGCGATCGCGCCGCGGAAGCCGAGCACGGCGGTGACGTGTTCGAGAATGTCGCGGTGCAGCAGTGCTCGGATGTCACGCAGGTGATCTTCGGGTCCGGAGATCAGGCCGTCGTCGAGCGGGAGCCAGAGCGCAGGCCGGTTGTCCGGAACCAGCCGCCGCAGTCGCTTGCGGCAGCCCACCCCATCGTGCACGTGACCCTCCGCTGACTACGCATGGTGAAGGCGACAGGATACGCGCGCGGCGTTCTGGCGGGGCGGAACGTTACGCAATGTTGTCGCTATGGCGTCAACGAAAGCACAGCGTGATCAGTTATGACGGCTCTGTGGAGGAAAAACCCTCACGGGGGTCAGCCCAGGACGTCTGGAGTGTCCTGACGGACGAGCACGGTGAAGATGTCGTCGGGGGTGAGTCTGGCGCCCAGGGCTTCGAGGCGGCGCAGGATCTCGTCGTCGTCGGAGTCGGGATCGTCGGCCAGCAGGATGATCTCGCCGATCGGGTCGTCCACATCGACCGGGCCGCCGCGCATGCGGTCATCACGAGGCTTGCCCTGCGCCGCCTCGTCGCTCATCGCGCGCTGCCCGGAGTGGGTGCGCCGCTTGAACGGAGCGTAGCTCTTGGAGGGGACGCGCTGCCTGGAGGGGACGCGCTGCCTGATGTGGGCGCGCTGCCCCGACCGGCACCGGCGTTGTGGGAATCGCTCATGTCGGGCCCTCCGTGATGACGTATCTGAATCCGACGTCCTCGTTCTGTGCTTCGACATCCCCACGGCCACGATACGCCGGATGCGCACGCCAGCTTTCGTGCAGCCAGGAGCCGCCCTTGAGAATCCTTCGACCGTGGTCGCCCGCCGCGTAGTAGTCGAACACCCACTCGAAGATGTTTCCGCGCATCTCGACGGCCAGGTAGCGGCGTGCCTGGGTGCGGGTGGCGAAGGCGCCGATCGGCGTGGTGGCCGGCCAGTTCAGGTCGGCGGTGTTGCCGAAGCCGGGCTGTTCCGGCTCGCCGATCTGCTCGGTGCCGGTCAGGTCCCAGGAGTGCAGGCAGGCGGCTTCCCACTCGTCCTCGCTGGGCAGCCGGACGACCGCGCCCAGCCGCCGGCCCAGCCAGGCGCAGAACGCGTTCGCCTCGAACCAGGAGACGCCGACCACCGGTTGCAGCGGGTTGCGCAGGGCCTTCTTGTGCCAGAACGCCGGCGCCGCGAGCGGTTGTTCTTCCAGGGCACGCGCGTACTCGTACATCTCGCTTTCACTCATGGTGACGAACCGGACGAGGGCGGCAGCCTCGGCCGGCGTCGCTGCCCTCGTACGAAGCAAATGAATGGTCTTGGCGGGGTGATCCTGCCGCAGGCGCACCTGGCGTTGGCGCCAGGCGGCGACGAAGCGTTCGCGGGCGCGCTGTCGGGTGCGCCAGATCCAGCCTTCGAACGGCCACAGGCTCTTGTCCTCGTAGCCGCCGTCTTTGATGAAGGCGGCGTATTCGGCGTTCGTGACGGGGAAGCGGGAGAGCCGGAAGCCGCCGAGGGCGACGGTCCGCCGTTCGCTGTGCGTGGAGTTCGGATCGTGGCGTTTGCCGAGCTGCCATTCCTTCGCCGGTACGAACATCGTGGCGCCCTGGCCACCTTCACCCACGGACGGCAGCGTCCAGCCGAGATCGCCGAGGGCGGCGAGTATCCCGGCACGGGTGGCCGGGACGAAGACCGTGTCGAGCAGGTCCCGCAGGCTGGTGATGATGCGCTGGCGGACGGTCTCGGTGGCCGCCTCGCCCCGGATCGTGATGAAGACCCGGGCGGCGAGGACCGGGTCGACGGCGAGCAGGGCGTCGGGAACCTCCACACCGGTCAGCTGGGCGGCGAACTGGAACAGCTCGTCGTACCGGTGATGGGCGAAGCTCGGCGGGGCGCCGACGGCGGGCTGTGACCGCTCCTGCTCGGCGAACGCGAGCTGGACGAGCTCCTCGGTCGTGCAGCCGATCGCGGCGAACAGGTGCTGCATGGCCGGGTGGACGAACCGGATCTTCCCGCCTTCGAGCCGGAGGATGTCCAGGTCCTTCGCGGTCTCCAGGGCGTCCTGCGGTCGTACCTGGCTGTTGTCGAGGCGGTGGATCGCGCGGGCCAGGAATGCGCCGGCGTCGCCCGGCGACATGGTGAGCGGGGCCTTCCCGGCCGGCGACACCGGGAGCGACAGGTGCTTCGCGAGCTGGCCGAGCGCCCGGATGAGCGGGATCGTGCCGAGCGTCGGCCACGGGTCCTGGTTGGAGCGGGCGCTCGTCTCCAGGGCGCCGGCCAGGGCGCCGGGGATGAGCCGGGCGTGGTGGTTGTCCTGCTCCCATTCGCGCACGATCGCGGCCGACAGCTCGGCCCCGAACAGGCGGGTGCTGGTGGTCGCCACCCAGGACGCGCCGGATTCGAGGTAGGCGTGCAGGCGGACCGGGCTGGAGTACAACTCGACGAGCAGCGGGTCCCGTTCCAGCGCGACGGCGAGCCGCCGGGCCATCGCCACGTCGTGCTCGGTCGCGATGGCGATGATCTCCTCCCGGGAGAGGGGGAGGATCGTGACCGAGGTCGGCGCCTTGTCCCGGACCCGCATGGTGATCGCCTGGTCCCGGGTACGGCAGGTGGCGACGACCTTTCCCGCCCCGCGCTCGTAGAGCTCCTGGATCACGTCGCGCCACTGCGACATCCACTGTTCCGGCTCCAGGCCGCGCAGGCCGCCCTCGTTGAGGCCGTCGAGCAGGACGGTCCCGCCGTCGTCGAGGAACTGGTCGAAACCCCAGACCCGATCCACGTCGACGGCGGCGCTCCAGCGTTGCCGCAGCCAGTCGAGGGAGATGGTGGGCCGGGCCGGCTGGTCGGCGAGGGCGACGAAGAAGGTCAGCGGTACGGCCGGGCCGTCCGGCTGCCGTTCGATGTGGCGCATCGCGGCGTGGGCGTCGTAGTAGCGCAGCTGCACGCTCTTGCCGGACCGCGGCTCGCCGAGCAGCATCACCAGCGGCCTGGTCTGCGGGTCGCTCATCACGTCGTCGAGCGAGAGCGGCTTGGTCCGGGAGACGGTGAGGTCCTCGGGGCGGGCGAGCCGCAGCTTGACGAAGGACCGGCTGCGTTCATGACCGGTCCACCGGGCCAGCCGGCGCAGGTCGTAGTCGAGGGTGCTCACTGCCTTGCCCGGTCCGCTGAGGTCGTCGAAGAGCGCCCGGGAGACCGGCACGACGCGGGGACGGACCCGGCCGCGCAGCTGTTCGAGCAGCTGTTCGCGACTGTCGGCTCGCGGCTGGGAGTCGGTGGGGAGCAGCGCCGGCAGCCGGCTGAACACCAGCCCGGTCGGGCGGACCAGGTTCATCAGGTCGGCTGCCAGCGTCGTGAGGTCGCTGTTCTGCCCGGTCCAGCTCAGGCTGACGTCGCGCGGCCAGCCGCCGCCGGAGTGGGCCGCCGTCTCGACGGCGATCATGATGGTCGCCCGGTTCGCGAGACTGGTCAGCATGGCCTGCTGGCCGGTGCCGGGCCGGTCGCGGGTCAGCGCCACGACGCATTCGATCAGGGTGTCCCGGTCGCCGTTGGTGATCACCGCCTGCTGCCCGTGCTCGGTGAGGCGTTCCTGGAGCGCTTCGGCGGCCACCGGGCTGTCGCTCCAGATGCCGAACTGGATCCGCGGGCGGAGGTCGGGCGTCATCAGACGATCTGCCCGCCGTCGACGGGAATGGAGGCGCCGTTGATGAATCCCGCCTCGGGACCGGCCAGGAACAGCACCGTCGACGCCACCTCCGCGGCGGTCGCCATCCGCCCGAAGGGATTCATCGAGCGGTATTCGGCGAGCACGTCCTCTACGGTCGTACCCCGCAGCTCTGATCTGATTTTCGCAATCCGATTGATCATTTGCGAATCGACGGCGCTGGGGCGGATCTCGTTGCAGGTCACGCCGGTGTTCGCGGATTCCAGCGCGAGGGTTTTGGTGAGGCCGCTCAGGGCGTGCTTCGAGGCCACATAGGGCGCTCGGCGGGTGGCGCCGCGCAGGCTGTAGATGGACCCGATGTTGACGATGCGTCCCCAGCCGCGGCGCAGCATGCCGGGGAGCACCAGCTGGGACAGCAGAAAGGGGACCGTCACGTTGACGCGCAGCATCCGGTCCCACGCGGCGATGTCGACGGCGTGCGTCTCGTCCTCCGAGACGTTGATGCCGGCGCAATTGATCAGAATGTCGAAGTCGCTGACCGGCAGCGAGAAATCACCCGAGAAATCGATCTTGAATCCGGTCGCGCCGAGCGTCTCGGTCAGGCGCGCGGCGGCGGTGTCGTTCCGGAAATATTGGAAGAAGGTGTGGTGCCCGGCCTTGGCGAATGCGAGGACGACGGCCTCGCCGAGGGTTCCCGTGCCGCCGGTGACCAGCACGCGGAGTGAGCCATTTTCACCGTGACGAGAGCCTCGCCCGCCTGTGCCGGATAACGGCCCGGCGGCTTCAGGCCCGATGTCAGGTTGAGAATTGCTCAGCGGATTCGAGACTTCGCGACCGACAGCATCCGGCATATCGCCCCCGACATAGACAGTCGTCTAATCAGTATTTCTCCCGTAGCGCAGGGTAATACGCAGGTGACGGTGGCGGCTAGTCAAGTGACACGGGCGGCAGGCCCAGATGCCGGACGAGATCCGCGGGGGTCGCGCAGACCGCCGAGGCGCCGGCGTCGATGAGTTCTCCCGGCTCGGCGTACCCCCACCCGGCGCCGATGCAGCCGAGGCCGTTCCGGTGCGCGCCGGCCACGTCGTACCTGCGGTCGCCGACCATCACCGCATGCGTGCTGCCCAGGCGGGAGAGCGCTTCGCCGATCACCGACTCCTTCGTGGGCCGGG
Organism: Actinoplanes sp. OR16; assembly: GCF_004001265.1. GTDB lineage: Bacteria > Actinomycetota > Actinomycetes > Mycobacteriales > Micromonosporaceae > Actinoplanes. Next base: position 6,580,043 of record NZ_AP019371.1, read on the forward strand.
CCGCGTCCGGGGTGTCGCCGCAGACGTCCTCGATGAGCCCGGCCCAGCCCTGCTTCTCCACGATCAGCCGGGCCGCCGCCTCCTGTTTGCTGGTGGCCACGGCGATGCGCAAGCCGCGGGCCACGAGTTCGCGCAGCATGGCGTCGATTCCCTCGTACGGGGTGCTCCGCAGCCAGCCCGACTCGGCGTAGATCCGGCGGTACACGCCGACGATCGCCGCAGCCTCGTCCGCGCCGAAGAGCGGAGGCAGGGTCACGTACATCGGCGGTCCGAGCAGCTCCCGACCCAGGCCGGCGGCGGGTTCGGGCAGGCCGCGTTCGGCCAGGGCCGCCCTGAGCGATCCGAGGATGCCGTCCGCCGAGTCGACGAGGGTGCCGTCGAGATCCAGCAGGACCGTGTCGAGATGAGGTGCCGTCACCGGGACATTCTGGGCCCGCTCCCGGCGAACTTGACTCCGGGGTCGATGATGGAGTGATGGGCTCGGGTGGCTGGGTGATCCTCGAAGCAGGCGGGTTCGCGGCGGCGGCGCTGGCGGCCGCGGCGTGGCTCTTCGGCGCGCAGGGCGTGGAGCTGGCCAGCTGGTTCGCCGGCGTGTCCGGCGTGCTGGTGCTGCTGGCCGCGTTCGTGCTGGCCTACGGTGCGACGCCACCGCCGGCCGACCCTCCCGGCGGCGGTCCCCGCTGGGGGCCTTTCCCGCCCGCGGGGCCGGACCGGCCGATATCCGTGCCGCCCGCTCCGGCCGGCGGCGCTCCCCGTTGACCGCTGCCGTTCACCCTGGTGGCGGGTCGCTTCTTCGGCTCCCGCCTCGTTCCCTGGGACGCCGTGCCCGCTTGCCGGCGGTCCCGCGGATAGCCGCACGCGCCGCCGGAGCCCGCCGCTGACTCAGTCGGCGGACTCACGCAGGGCCGGGGCGATCTCGCCGGCCAGGCGGTGCACGGAGTCGTGGACCTGGGACTGCGGGAGGCCGCCCCAATCCGCCAGCAGTTGCAGGCGGTCGTAGCCGATGGCCTGGTGGAGGTGCAGGAGCTTCTCGGTGACCTGCTCGGACGTGCCGATCATCAGAGGGCGGTCGAGGGTGCGGCCCTCGGTGAAGGCCTGCTCGGAGACGACGAAACCGCCGCCGCCGGGGGACTTGGGCCGCAGGAAGTCGTGATAGTGCGGATAGGTGGCGGCCGCCTCGTGCTCGGAGGCGGCGCCGAAGTAGTGTGCCGCGACGCCGACCCGCAGGCGGTCGCCGTGGCCGGCCTGCTCACCGGTGGCGCGGTAGAGGTCGGTGAGGCGGCGCAGGTGGTCCGGTGATCCACCGAGGTAGCCGAGGATCAAGGGCAGGCCCAGCGCGCCGGCCCGCGCCACGCTTGCCGGTGAGCCGCCCGCGCCGATCCACAGCGGCAGCGGGTCCTGGACGGGGTGCGGAACCGTCTCCGGGCTGCCGGATCGCAGGCGCAGGAGCGACTCCAGCTTCGCCGCGAAGATCTCCTCGTACCGGTTGATGTCCACGCCGAACAGGGCGAACGGCTCCGGGTAGGCGCTGCGGCCCACGGTGATCTCGGCACGGCCGCCGCTGATCACATCCAGGGTGGCGAAGTCCTGGTGCACCCGGATCGGGTCGTGCACGGACAGGACCGTCACGGCGCTGGTCAGGCGAATCCGGCCGGTACGGGCGGCGATCGCGGCGAGGATCGGCGCGGGCGACGAGACGGCGAAGTCGCGGCTGTGGTGCTCGCCGACGCCGATGAGATCGAGCCCGGCGCGGTCGGCCTGCACGCCGAGTTCGATGATCTCGGCGGTGCGGCCGGCCTCGGTCGTCGGGCGGCCGTCGACGGTGCAGGGCTGCCGGTCGGAGAGGGATGCGATGCCGATCTCGACACTCACGGGGAGCCTCCAGGAGGGAAGGTAAGCTAACTGGAAGATAGCTTCCACTTGAGTCCCGATGACGGCAAAGGAATGTGATGAGCGAGTCAAAGCTGCGCGCCGACGCCGCTCGCAACCGGCAGCGGGTGCTCGCTGCCGCTGCGGAGGTGTTCGGTGAACTCGGCATCGACGTACCGATGGCCGCAGTCGCCCGGAGGGCTGGAGTGGGGATCGCAACCCTGATCCGCAATTTCCCGACCCGGGGAGACCTGCTCGCGGCGACGTTCGGCGACGCGATGACCGGCTATGCGGACCGCGCCGCGCGAGCCGCCGGAGACCCCGATCCGTGGACGGCGTTCGGTGACTTCATCACCTGGGTCTGTGCCGTCCCGCAGCGTGATCGTGGATTCGGCGAGGTTCTCACCCGGATGTTCCCCGAGGTCGAGGCGTTGGAGGCGGAACGCCAGCGTGGCCTGCGCGAATTCGTCCGGCTGGTCCGGCGGGCGAAGGACGCGAAGGTGCTGCGCCCCGACTTCTCGCCGCACGACCTGCCGCTGATCATGCTGGCCGCCGGGGGAGTGGCGCGCCCGGGCGTGCCGGCGCTGGCCGAGGCGGCGGACCGGCTGGTCGCCTACTTCCTGCAGTCGTGCGCGGCGGGCGGCGGCACGCGACTACCCGCGGGCCCGGATCCGCGGGCGCTCTATCGCGCTCTGGAGAGTTCCTCGTAGCCCTGGTCATTGCAGACCTCCTCGTACGGAGGTGATCCGCTGGGTGTTGAAGCCGAGCCAGTGCATCCGGCCGACGTAGCGGGCGTGTTCCACCTTGAGGCAGCGGTCGACGATCACGGTGAGGCCGGCCGCCGAGGCGATGTCCTGCCCCTCCTGGTTGATCACGCCGAACTGGGTCCAGAGCGCTCCCGCCCGCACCGCCACCGCGTCCCGGGCGATCTGTGGCAGGGCGTCCGGCGCGCGGAAGACGTTCACCAGATCGATCTTCACCGGTACGTCGGCCAGCGACGGATAGGACACCTCGCCCAGAATCGACGACTCCCGCGGGTTGACCGGGATGACCCGGTAGCCGTGCCGCTTGAGGTAGTAGCCGACGAAGTAGCTCGCCCGCAGCTCGTTGCCGGACAGGCCGACGATCGCGATCGTCCTCGTGGTGGTGAGGACCCGCTGGATGGTGAGCGGATCCTGGTAGGAACTCACGATGCCACCTCCCGGAACGCCTGCTCCAGATCCCAGATCAGATCCTGCACGGACTCGGTGCCGACGGACAACCGGACCGTCCCGGGCCCGACGCCCGCGGCCCGCAGCTCGTCGTCGCTGAGCTGGCGGTGCGTCGTGCTGGCCGGGTGGATGATCAGGCTCTTCGCGTCGCCGACGTTCGCCAGGTGCGACCAGAGCCGGACGCCGCGGATCAGATCCTGCCCGCCCCGGCGTCCGCCCGCGACCTCGAAGGAGAAGACCGCGCCCGGGCCGAGCGGCAGGTACTTGTCGGCCAGCGGGCCGCTCGGGTAGGTGACGTTCGAGGCCAGCGGGTGCTGGTTCAGGAAGGCGGCGATCTGCCGGGCGTTCGTCACGTGCCGTTCCATCCGCAGCGACAGCGTCTCGAGGCCCTGCAGGAACAGGAACGCGTTGAACGGCGACAGCGCGGCACCGAGGTCGCGCAGCGTCTCGGCCCGCAGCTTCATCAGGTAGCCGTACGTCCCGAACGTCTCGTGGAACTTCAACCCGTGGTATGCCGGGGACGGGTCCGCCACGACCGGGAACCGTCCGTTGGACCAGTCGAACGTGCCGGCCTCGACGACCACGCCGCCGATGCTGGTGCCGTGCCCGCCGATGAACTTCGTCGCCGAGTGCACCACGATGTCGGCGCCCCACTCGATCGGCCGGCACAGGTACGGCGTCGCGAACGTGTTGTCCACGATCAGCGGCAGCCGGTTCTCGTGCGCGATCCCGGCCAGGGTCTCGAGGTCCAGGACGTTCCCGCCCGGGTTGCCGATGGTCTCGCCGAAGAACGCCTTCGTGTTCTCCTTGACCGCCTTGCGCCATGCTTGCGGATCGTCCGGATCGACCCAGCTCAGATCCACGTTCATCTTGCGGAGCAGGTGCTTGAGCTGGTTGACCGTCCCGCCGTAGAGGGCGCTCGACGCCACCACGTGATCGCCCGGTTCGAGGAGGGTGAACAGCGCGGCGGCCTGCGCGGCGATCCCGCTGGCGAACGCCACCGCGCCACTGCCGCCCTCCAGGTTCGCGACCCGCTCCTCGAACACCGCGGTGGTCGGGTTCATGATCCGGGAGTAGGTGTTGCCGTACTCCTGGAGGTTGAAGTAGGCCGCCGCGGACTCCGGGTCCTCGAACACGTAGCTGGTGGTCTGGAAGATCGGCACCGCGCGGGCGCCGGTGTTCGGGTCGGGGCGCTGGCCGGCGTGCAGCTGGCGGGTCTCGAAGCCGAACTCGTGTGGCTCTTCAGCCTTCATGAAGGAATCTCCGGACGATCGGGATCTGCCTGGCCTCTTCGAGAAGGAAGCAGTCGTGGCCGTAGGGGGCGTCGATGACGTGATTCTCCACCGGCTTGCCGCATTCGCTCAGCGCCCGAGCGATCTCGTGGGAACCCGACGGGGGATAGAGCCAGTCCGAACTGAACGAGATCAACAAGGTGCGCGCCTCGACGACGCCGAGCGACGCGAGGTCGAGGTCGAAATAGGTGAGCGCCCGCGAGAGATACAGGTACGTGTTGGCGTCGAACCGCCGCACGAAGGAGGCCGCCTGATGCCGCAGGTAGCTCTCCACCTCGAACTCCGGCTCGGTGAACGTGTAGTGCAGGCCGTCCTGGAACCGGCGCCCGAACTTCTCCTCGAGACCGGCGGCGGACAGGTAGGTGATGTGCCCGACCATCCGCGCCACGCCCATGCCGGCGTCCGGCGAGCGACCCGTCCCGTAGTACCGGCCGCCCTGCCAGTCCGGGTCGCGCAGGATCGACTCGCGGGCGATCGCGTTCCACGCCACGCCCTGCGGCTGCAGCGCGTGCGTCGAGGCGATCACCACGATCGCGTCGACCTGATCCGGATAGGACACCGCCCACTCCAGGGCCTGCATCCCGCCGAGCGAGCCGCCGGCCACCGCCGCGAGCCGTTCGATGCCGAGCGCGTCGAGGAAGGCGCGCTGGCAACGGACCATATCGGCGACGGTGATGACCGGAAAGTCAGGTCCGTAGAATTCGCCCTGGAAGAGCGACGACGGCCCGGTCGTCCCCGCACACCCGCCCAGCAGGTTCGTCGAGACCACGAAGAACCGGTCGGTGTCGAACGCCTTGCCCGGCCCGATCATCCCGTCCCACCAGCCGAGGCCCGCGACCTCCAGGTCGTCGCGGGCGCTGGCGGCCTTCTCCGAGATCCCGGCGGCATGGGCGTCGCCGCTGAGCGCGTGGCACACCAGGATCACGTTGTCCCGGGAGGGGGCGAGGGTCCCGTATGTCTCATAGGCGACACGCACCTGCGGCAACGAGCGGCCGCAGTCGAGCGGCAGCGGTTCCGGCAGGTCCAGGAACCGCGTCTCGACGACACCGACACTTGTCATAGGCCTGCAACGCTAGGCCAACGCCATGATCATTGTCTAGCATCCCGATGGGTGTTGTAGAAGCACCTGATGAGCGGAAGGATGCCAGCCATGACCACCACCGATAACGGCGTCAACGTCCAGGCGCTGCTCGACGCACGCGAGGCGCTCAAGGGTGCCCCGGAGGCCGCCCAGTTCACCTGGAAGGCCACCTCCAAGTGGGAGAAGGGCGTCGCCAGCACCACCACCATCTCGAACTTTTTCGGACTCGGCCAGGACCAGGCGCACAAGAGCGCGTCGACCTTCTCGGCCGATCACCCGGAGGTGTTCGCGGCCGAGGACAACGGCATCACCCCGATCGAGTACCTGCTGGTCGGCCTCGCGGGCTGCCTCACCGCCGGCGTCGCCTCGGTCGCGCAGAACCGTGGCATCCAGCTGCGCTCGGTCACCTCCACGGTCGAGGGCAACCACGACATCCGGGGCATTCTCGGCGCTGACTCCGACGTACGAAATGGCTTCAACGATGTGAAAGTGACCTTCACCATCGACGCCGATGCGACGCCGGAGGAGATCGAGGCGCTGGTCGCGCAGTCGCAGAAGCGCTCGGCCGTCTACGACGCGCTGACCAACCCGACGAGTGTGACGGTCGAGGTCGCTTGAGCCCGCACCTCGACGCGCTCGTCATCGGCGCCGGGCACGCGGGTCTGGCGGCCAGTCACTTCCTCCGCGCCCAGGGGATCGATCATGTGGTGCTGGAACGTGGCGAGGTCGCCAACTCGTGGCGGCGTGAGCGGTGGGATTCGCTGCGCCTGCTCACGCCGAACTGGCTGACCCGCCTGCCCGGCCGGGCCTACACCGGCCCGGATCCGGACGGTTACATGACGGCGGGCGAGGTCGCGTCCTTCATCGCCGATTGCGGTTCCGGCGCGCCGATTCAGATCAACACCGAGGTCACTTCGGTACGCCGGACCGACGATGGTTACCGGGTCACCTCGGACGACGGCGCTTTCCAGGCCCGGACGGTGGTGATCGCCAGCGGCGCCTGCAACGTACCGGTGGTCCCGGCCTTCGACGTGCCCTCCCCGGTGCTGCAGGTGACGCCGTTCGACTACCGGGATCCCGCCGCGTTGCCGCACGGCGGGGTCCTGGTCGTCGGAGCCTCGGCGACGGGCGTGCAGATCGCCGCCGAACTCCAGCGATCCGGCCGGCAGGTGACGCTGTCGGTGGGGGAACACGTGCGCCTGCCCCGGACCTACCGGGACCGTGACGTGCTCTGGTGGATGGACGCGTCCGGTGTCTGGGCGCAGCGGTACGACGAGGTCGACGACCTCACCCGCGCCCGCCGACTGCCGTCACCGCAGCTGGTCGGCGACCCGGAACACGGCACCCTCGACCTCAACGCGCTCACCGGCCTCGGCGTCGAACTCGTCGGCCGGCTCGCGATGGTGCGGGACGGGGAAGCGCTGTTCTCCGGCGGGCTACGCAACGTCTGCTCACTCGCCGACCTGAAGATGAAACGCCTGCTGGCGGGGTTCGACGCGTGGGCGGGCATCACCACGCCTCCGGAGGGTTTCGAGCCCACGCGGGTGCCCTCGACCTCCCGTCTCAAGATCGACCTGCGCGGCGGCGAGATCAGCACGATCGTCTGGGCGACCGGGTTCCGCCCCGACTACCGCTGGCTGGACGTACCGGTCGTCGACGAGAAGGGGAGGCTGCGCCACGAGGGTGGCGTCGTCGACTCACCCGGCCTCTACGCGCTCGGTCTGCCGGTGCTGCGCCACCGCCGGTCGACCTTCATCCACGGCATCGAGGCTGACGCCCGCTTCGTCGTCGATCATCTGGCGGGTTCGCTGGGCCGGCCGCCGGGTGGCTCGCGCGGTCAGTGAGGGCGGCTCGGTGGGTCGTCGGGTGGTGGTTCGTCGTCGGTCCGGTCGGGGTCCGGTAGCCAGAGGACGAAGACGCTTCCTTCGCCCGGCTCGGAGAAGGCGGCCACGTGCCCGCCGTGGGATTCCACGATCTGGCGCACGATGGCCAGGCCGAGCCCGGTGCGGCGCTCGGTCCCGGTGGGGTCGGGGCCTCGCCAGAAACGGTCGAAGACCCGGGGCAGGTCGGTGGCGGTGATGCCGGGGCCCTGGTCGGTCACGGAGGTCCAGAGCCAGGCTCCGGTGCGGCCGGTGGCGACGGTGACGGTGGAGCCGGCGGGCGCCAGGCGGACGGCGTTGGAGAGCAGGTTGCCGACCGCCCGCCGCAGGGCGTCCGCGTCGCCTGTCAGGTGCAGGCCGGGGGACAGGTCGTAGCGCAGCGACACCGGCCGGGACGGCACCGCGTCGTCGCCTGCCTCGCGGGCGACCGCGCTGAGATCGACGTCGGCCTCCGGGATCGACGAGGCGTCCCGGCGCGCGGTGGCCAGGAGGTCCTCGACCAGGCGGGACATCCGGGTGGTGGCGCGGTCGACGACGGCGACGGCGCGGCCGCGTTCCTCCGGTGTGGCGTCCGGGACGGTCAGCGTCGCGTCCAGGTGGGTTCTGATGATGGACAGAGGGCTGCGCAGCTCGTGGGAGGCGTCGTCGATCAGCCGGCGCTGGGCCCGGAATGCCTCGTCGAGCCGGTCCAGCATGGAGTCGATGGTGTCGGCGAGGTCGCGCAGCTCGTCGCGGGGCCCGGCCAGCCGGATCCGCCGGGTCAGGTCGGTGGCCTGGATGTCGCGTGCGGTGCGGGCGATCGCGCCGACCGGCCGCAGCACCCGCCCGGAGAGCACCCAGCCGATGCCGAAGCTCGCGGCGAACAGGGCGGGCAGCGCGATCAGCGAGTAGCGCCGCAGGTTCTGCAGGGTGTTGTAGTTGACCGCGGCCTCGATCTGGCTGACGTCGGCGACCGTCATGGTGCCGACCAGCTGCTTGTCGTCGTTGTAGACCTCGGCGGTCCGCTCGGTGATCGGCTGCGGCGACGTGGTGCGCTCGACAGCGAAGTACGTCACGGCCAGCGTCAGGCCGGCGATCGCGAAAAGCAGCGTCGAATAGACGACGGTGAGCCTGAAGCGGATCGACCGGAATCTCATGCCGCGATCCCGGCGAGGCGGTATCCCCGGCCGACGAAGGTCGCGATCGACCCCTGCCCGAGCTTACGGCGCAGGGTGCCGACGGTCACCCGGACGGTCTGGGTGAAAGGATCCGCGTGGGCGTCCCAGACGTGTTCGAGCAGCTCCTCGCTGGACACCACGTGCCCGGGCCGGGTCATCAGGTAACGCAGGACGCCGAACTCCTTCGGCGTGAGCGCCAGCGGCCGGCCGTCCCTCGTGACCGTCTGCCGGGCCGTGTCCAGCCGCAGGTCGCCGACGGTCAGTGACGCCGTGGTCCCACTCACGTCGCGGCGCAGCAGTGCCCGGATCCGCGCCTCCAGCTCCCGGAGGTGGAACGGCTTGACCAGGTAGTCGTCGGCGCCGCCGTCGAGCCCACGCACCCGGTCGTCGAGCGTGCCCCGGGCGGTCAGCATCAGCACCCGCACCTCGCCGTCGCCGGCCGTCCCCACCTCGCCGTTGCGCACGGCCCGGCACAGGGTGAACCCGTCGCCGTCCGGCAGATTGACGTCGAGCAGCATCAGGTCGTAGGCGTTCACCGACAGCATCTCGCACGCCTCGGCCGCGCTCCCGGCCACGTCGACCGCATAACCGGAGCGCGACAGACCGACCCGGAGCCCTTCGGCCAGGTCCTCTTCGTCCTCCACCACCAGCAGTCGCATCATTCGACTATCGGGTGGCGCCGATCCCGATCCGGTCTCGGCGAGCAGTGAGTTCGGTGATGGAAGCAGGACGGACGCCCGGTCACGTCGGGGGAACCTCCCTGACGCCCGTCCTGGTGAACCCAGGAGACCATGCGGGACCGAAAACCGGCCGAAGCCCGGATGCCAGCGACCTCACAGGTTTGTTATCTAAGTTCGTCGATACTTTCGGCGGACGACACCCGGCGGACAGCATGGACCGGCTTTCTGGATGCCCACACCGCATCGCATCCAGGAGGACGAATGGACCGGAGATCACTGCTGCGCGCCACGATGGCGGGCGCGGGAGGTCTGGCCCTGCCCTTCACCGCGTGGTCGGCCGCCTACGCCGCGCCCGCGCAGAACGCCACCGGCCCGTACGGCGCCCTGCAGGCCGCCGACGCCAACGGGATCCAGCTGCCGGCCGGGTTCACCAGCAAGGTGATCGCCCGGTCCCGGCAGGTGGTGCCCGGCACGTCGTACGCCTGGCACGACGCCCCCGACGGCGGCGCCGTCATCCCGAACGGCTCGGGGTGGATCTACGTGTCGAACTCGGAGGTGTCGTCGTCGGCGGGCGGCGGCGCGTCCCGGATCCTCTTCGACAGCAGCGGCACCGTCACCGGCGCGTCGCGGATCCTGTCCGGCACCGACCAGAACTGCGCGGGCGGGAAGACCCCGTGGAACACCTGGCTGTCCTGCGAGGAGGTGACGCGCGGCCGGGTCTGGGAGACGTACCCGCTCGGTGGCGCGGCGGTCGTCCGGCCGGCGATGGGCCGATTCAAGCACGAGGCGGCGGCGGCCGACCCGGCCCGGAAGGTGATCTACCTGACCGAGGATGAGACCGACGGGCGGTTCTATCGGTTCGTACCGTCGATCTGGGGTGATCTCTCGGCCGGGACGCTGCAGGTCCTCATCGCCGGGACCGCCACCTCCGGGTCGTTCACCTGGCGGAACGTGCCGGACGTGGACGGCTCGCCGACGCAGACGCGCTACCAGGTGTCCGGGTCGAAGTCGTTCAACGGCGGTGAGGGCTGCCACTACGCGGGCGACACCGTCTGGTTCACCACCAAGGGCGACAACCGGGTGTGGCAGGTGAATCTGCTGACCAGCACGTACGAGCTGGCCTACGACGACAACCTGGTCAGCCCCGGCTCCGCGCCGCTGACCGGCGTCGACAACGTGACCGGGACGGCGTCCGGGGATCTCTACGTCGCCGAGGACGGCGGGAACATGGAGATCTGCCTGATCACGCCGGACGACGAGATCTCGGTGTTCCTGCGGGTCATCGGGCAGGGGTCGTCGGAGCTGACCGGGCCGGCCTTCACCCCGGCCGGTAACCGGCTCTACTTCTCGTCGCAGCGCGGCACGTCCGGTTCGTCGTCCGGCGGCATCACCTACTGCGTGACGGGTCCCTTCCGCACCTGATCGGATTCCTCCCGGCCCCGGCGTATGATTTGTTTGACGCAGCAAGCATCGCGGGGGCCGGGGGGATTGGTCATGGTTCGGCGGACTGATGTCGTGGTGATCGGTTCCGGTCAGGCAGGGCTGTCGGCGGGGTATCACCTGCAGCGCCGGGAGATCCCGTTCGTGATGTTCGACGCCAATGAGCGGCCGGGTGGCGCCTGGCAGCATCGGTGGGAGTCGTTGCGGATGGCGACCGTCAACGGGATCTTCGACCTGCCGGGGATGGCGTTGCCGACGATCGATCCGGAGGAGCCGAGCCGGGATGCCGTATCCCGATATTTCCGGACTTATGAGCAGGAAATGGCGCTGCCGATCATGCGGCCGGTCCGGGTGGAAAGTGTGCGGGACGCCGGCGACGGTGATCCGGCCGGTCGGGGCGACGTGGCTGGCGGCGTTGATCCGGGCGGGCGCGGTGACTTGGCAGGGCGCGGTGAGCTGCTGGTGGTCACCGATCATGGGGAGTGGCTGACCCGGGCAGTGATCAACGCGACCGGCACCTGGAATAATCCGCTTATTCCCGATATTCCAGGACATTTCTCGGGGCGGCAACTGCACACCCGCGACTACGTCTCCGCCGATGAGTTCCGCGGGCAGCGGGTGGCCGTCGTCGGCGGCGGCATCTCCGCGGTGCAGTTGCTGGAGGAGATCTCGCGAACCGCCACCACCTTCTGGTACACCCGCCGCGAACCGGTCTTCATCGACGAGTTCCGGCCCGAGCAGGAGGGCCGCTCCACGATCGCCAAGGTGATCGCCGATGTTGAGGCGGGCCTGCCCGCACGGAGCGTCGTCTCGTACACGGGCCTGGGGTGGACGAGCTATGCCACGGCGGCCCGGGATCGTGGCGTGCTGGTGCGGCGCCCGATGTTCACGGCGCTGGCGCCCGGCGGCGTCGTCGAGGCGGACGGCACGATCACCGAGGTCGACGTGATCCTCTGGGCGACGGGTTTCCGCGCCGCACTCGCCCATCTGGAGCCGCTCGGCCTGCGCGGACCGCTCGGCGGCATCCCGATGCGCGGCACCCAGACGGTGGCCGACCCGAGGATCCACCTGATCGGTTTCGGTCCGTCACAGTCGACGGTCGGCGCCAACCGGGCCGGTCGGGAGGCGGTGGCGGCGCTGCGCCGCACGGTGCTGTCCGATCAGGAGCCTGCTCCGGTACGGGGGTGAGAAGCCGCCCAGGAACAGATCGCGGCAAGAGGCGCCTCGAGGGTCTTGCCGAGCTCGGTCAGCGCGTACTCCACGTGCTGGGGCGGCCGTTCCTTCAGGACCCGCCGCTCCACGAGACCGTCCGACTCCATGTCCCGCAGCGTCTCCGTCAGCATCTTCTGCGAGATGCCGGCCACCCGTCGCCGCAGGTCGGTGTGGCGTTGCGGACCGGCGAGCAGCGCGTAGACCAGCAGCACCCGCCATTTCGACGCCAGCCGTTCCAGGGCCTGCCGAGTCGTGCAGCTCTCCTCGAGGACGTCCGGGACGACGAGCGCCATGCCTGCCTCCGCAAGGGCACTTCGAAGTGCCTTCTATCGGTACGCCGCGTGTGCGACCTAGTGTCGGCCCCACGATAGTCGTCGGAGGGGATCTGGGAATGGGCGAGCGCGTCACGTACGAAGCCGATGGCATCACCCTGGTCGGGAACCTGGCCGTGGCCGGACCGGGCGCGCCGGCCGTGGTGCTGACCGGCCCGTTCACCGGCGTGAAGGAGCAGGTGACCGGCGTCTACGCCGCGCTGCTGCACGAGCGCGGGTTCACCACGCTCGCGTTCGATCACCGCGGGTTCGGGGAGAGCGGTGGCCGGCGGGCGCACGAGGACAGTCAGGGCAAGCTGTCCGATCTGCGGGCGGCGGTGGGTGTGCTGCGGGAGCACACGGATCGGATCGGGATCGTCGGCGTCTGCCTCGGCGGCGGCTACGCGGTGCGCGCCGCGGCCACCGATCCGCGGCTGCGGGCGGTCGTCGGGATCGCCGGGGCGTACAACAGCCCGGCACGCTTCAGCGCGGGCGACGCGAGCGGTTACCGGCAGGCGCTGCGCACCTTCATCGACCGCTACGACGACGAGCTGCCGGCGGTCGGCCCGGGCGGGGCGATGGGCGGCGACGAGCCGTTCGCCTATTACGGCACGAAGCGCGGCGCGGCGCCGAACTGGGAGAACCGGGTCACCCACGGATCGCTGCACTCGCTGATGACCCTGGACGCGCTCGGCGCCGCGCCGCTGCTGACCGGCGTCCCGCTGATGATCGTGCACGGCCGCACCGACGACTACTGCTCACCCGAGCTGGCCCAGGCCGCCCACGACCAGGCCCCGGGGCCGAAGCAGCTGGTCTGGCTGGACGCGGCGCAGCACATCGACCTCTACGACGCCGAGCCCTGGGTCACCCGGGCCGCCGACGCCGCCGCCGGTTTCCTGCACCGCCACCTCACCTCGTGAGAAGAGTGAGAATCGGGATGTAGGTCAGTCCTTCGGCTTCTTGGTCTTGCTGGTCTCCTCGGGTTCGGTGGTGGCTGATCCGCAGTAGGCGGCCACGTTCTCCCTGCCGCCGGCCGCGGCGATCAGGTCGCGGCGGTCCCGGCCGTTCATCGGGTGGCCTCCGTCTTCGGCGGTCTGCCAGGCGGCGCACCAGGCGGCCTTCGTCGTCGCGTTCACCGAGGCGCTCGGATCCGCCTTCCCGGTCGTCGTCGCGGCGCTCGATTCCGGTTGCGTGCTCGTCCCGGCGCTCATCGCCGCGCCGGGGGCGGTCGCCGTGCCGGCGCTTCCGTCGGTGGTCGCGTCCGGGCCGGCCTGCGGGGGGCCGCCGGCGTCGCCGGGGGTGGGCGTGCGGTCGGGCCGCGGTGAGTCGGGCTCTGCGGAGCCGGGTTCCGGGCCGGACGGCGGAGAAGCCGGCGCCGGCACCCCCAGACCGGAGAAGAGCCGGTGCGCCTGCTGCTGGACCCCGGCGGGAAGGTTGCCGCCGCGCGCGGCCACGGCGGTGCCACTGCCGGTCAGGAGAGCCAGTGCCGCTGCCACCGCCACGACGATCGTCCGCCGCGATGCCTTCCTCCGGGAGCCGGGGTGTTCGCGGGCGGGGGCTCGGCGGCGTTCGGCGGCGAGGGCGGCGATCATCTGCTGTTCGGCCGCGTGTTCGGCGGGGGTGGCGGGGGCTCGCAGGGCGTCGAGGACGTGGTGCAGGGCCGGGTCGGCGGGGCGGGTGCCGTCGGCCACGCGGTCGGCGGCGGCCAGGTCGCGGCGGTGGGGCCACCACAGGAGGTGGGACCGCCGGAGGCGGGCGGGCCACCAGGAGGGCAGGGGCATCTGGTCACACCCTCTCACGGCGCAGGTGGTCGCTGGCGCGGACGCGGACCTGCGGGTCGGCGGCCAGCCGGCGCAGGCCCCGCATGGTGGCGATGCGGACGGCGCCGCGGCGTTTGCCGAGGATCCGGGCGGTCGCCGCCACGTCCAGGCCGGCCACCACCCGCAGCATCACGGCCTCGGCCTGGTCGGCGGGGAGCTGGGCCACCCGGTCGAGCGCCCAGGCCGTCTCCGCGCCTTCGAGGACTTCGGCGGCGGCGTCCAGGCCGGCCGCGCCGTCGTCGACGGTCGCTGCGGGTTCCTCGCGGCGGCGGCCGGCGCGCCGCTGCTCGTCGATGCCGCGGTGCCGGGCGATGTGGAACAGCCAGGCGCGGAACGCGGCCGGGTCACCGGAGAAGCCGTCCAGGTCGCGGGCCGCCTGCAGCCAGGTCTCCGACGCCACGTCCTCGGCCGCGTCGCCGGCGATGACCTGGAGGTACCGCAGCACCGCCGGGTTCAGCGCCCGCCACAGCACGGCGAACCCCCGCTCGTCGCCGTCGCGGGCGGCGACCAGCGCGGCGGCGAGCTCGTCGTCCTTCGGCACGTACGGTCCCCCTCGATGAACCGGCAGCACGCTACCAGCCGCCGGATGTATGCGAGATATGCGCGGCCGTCCTAGTCTGCGGTCGTGCCCGACTCCGAACTGCTGCGCCTCGCACGGGAACTCGCCGGCGACGCCGGGACGCGGAGCGCCGAAGCCCGCGGCGAGCTGGCCCGGGCGTACGTCGAGGTGGTCACGTTCGCGCCGGCCGAGGAGATCGTCGCGATGCTGGCGGCCGTCCGCGACGAGGACTGGATGGGCTTGCCGGTGTGGGCGCGCAACCTCGCGTTCCGGCTGGCCGTGCTGCAACGCCCGGGCGACGTGGCGCTGCTCCGGGACGCGGCCGGCGACCTGCTGAGCTTCGGACCCGACGGGGACGACCACGCGCGGTCGATGCGGGACCGGGCGGCGCGGGGCTGACGTCTCCGGGAACGGCTCAGCGATCGCGACGGCTCAGCTGTTACACCGGAACGGGCTTTTTGCGGTTGATAATGCTCACTACGCGATTCTTCCGCTTCGCGTTGATCTCTCCTGCCCGGCTTCCTAACCTGGGGGGCCGATTCAAGGGGGAGTCAATGTCCATCATGGTCCGTCTGCTCGGGCCGGTGGAGTTACGGGGAGAGGACGGTCCGGTCGATCCGGGACCGGCGAAACGGCGGGCCGTGCTCGCCGCGCTGGCCCTGCACGCCGACCGGCCGGTGACACTGAACCGGCTCACCGATCTGCTCTGGGCCGGCGAGCCACCGGCGTCGGCGGTCGCGAACATCCGCAACCACGTGGCGGCGCTGCGGCGCACGGTCGGCGACCGGCTCGTCTCGCGGCTCGGCGCCTATCAGCTGGTCCTCGCCCCGCATGAGCTGGACGTGACCGAGTTCCAGCAGCTCGCGGACCGGGGACGGGCTGCTCTGGCCGCCGGGGAGGCGACCCGGGCCGAACCGGAGCTGGCCGCGGCGCTGCGTCTCTGGCGAGGGCCCGCCGGGTCGGGACTGCCGGCCGGCGCCGGGCTGGACGCACTGCTCGCCGGCTTGGAGGCGGACCGCCAGCGGGTGCTGGAGGACCTCATCGACGCGCGGCTCGATCTGGGGTACGCCGGGGAGCTCGTGCCGCCGCTGCGCGACCATCTCGCCGGCCATCCGCTGCGGGAACGGGCGTGGGCGCAGCTGATGCTGGCGCTGTACCGGACCGGTGATCTGGCCGCGGCGCTGTCCGCTTACCGGCAGGCGCAGTCGGAGCTGCGGTCCCAGCTCGGCGTCGATCCCGGCCGTGAGCTGGCCGACCTGCACGCGGCGATGCTGGACCGGGCCCCCCGGCTGGATCCGTGGGCGCGCCAGTCGGTGCGCCGGGGACGGGCGGCGGCCGTGGAGGTCCCGCGGGAGCTGCCGCCGGACCCGCCGTTCCTGGACGGGGTGGACGAGGCGACCGCTGCCGTCGTGGACGGGATCGGGTCCGGCGCCGTCGTCGTGCACGGGCCGGCCGGGAGCGGCACGACGAGTCTGGTGACGCGGGCCGGGCATCGGCTCGCCGAGCGGTTCCCGGACGGGCAGGTGTTCGCGGTCGCCGGGACCCGGAGCAGTGCCGCGGCGCTGGCCGGGCGGGTGCTGCGGGCGCTCGGGGTGCCGGCCGGTGAGATTCCGGAGCAGGCGGACGAGCGGATCGGGCGGTACCGGTCACTGCTCGCCGCGCGCCGGGTGCTGGTGATCGTGGACGGCGCCGCCGAGGACGGTCAGGTGCGGGCGCTCATCCCGGGCACGGGCGGGTCGGCGCTTCTGATCAGCAGCCGGTCGCCGCTGCTGGACGGGGTGGCCGTGCAGGTCACCCCAGGGTTGCGGGCCGGCGGCCTCCGCGGGTGAGGCCGCCGCCACAGCGACTCACGGCGTACCGGAAAGGGCTTTTTGAATCAAGGCCGCGATTCCGGCGGCCACCCAGGACCCGATGATGATCCAGACGATGGTGCGCAGGAAGAGGCGCTTGCCGCGGGTGTAGCCGCTGCCCTCGACGATGCGGCCCATCATCTCGGTGCGTGAGGTGGTCGAGAACGAGGCGGGCGTCGTGTCGGTGTAGCTGCGCTTGAGCCACTCCCGGTCGGGATCCGGCTCCTGAATCGTGCCCATGGACATCAGTGTGCAGGGCCGTGCAAGTACTTGATCGAGGACGCTATTGTTCCGCTGTGGATCAGACGCGCGCAGCCGCTCAGGGGATCGACCCGAACGTGGCGCACCCGGCCCGCCGCTACAACTACTGGCTCGGCGGCAAGGACAACTTCGCGGCCGACCGGGCTTCCGGGGACGAGCTGCAGAAGCACTTCCCGGCGGTACGGCTGGGCGCCCTCGCGAATCGGGCGCTCCTGCAGCGGGCCACGTGCTTCCTCACGGCCGAGGCCGGGATCCGCCAGTTCCTCGACATCGGCACCGGCCTGCCGACCGCCGACAACACGCACGAGGTGGCGCAGCGTCACGCGCCGGAGAGCCGCGTCGTCTACGTCGACAACGACCCGCTCGTCATGGTGCACGCCCGGGCCCTGCTCAACAGCAGCCCGGAGGGGCGGACCGCGTACATCGAGGCCGACCTCAACGATCCCGCCTCGATCCTCGAGGACCCGGTGCTGGCCGAGACGCTCGACCTGAAACAGCCGGTCGGGCTGATGCTGATCGCCGTCCTGCACTTCATCCACGGGCACGGCGCCGCGAAGCCGATCGTGTCCCAGCTGCTCGACGCCCTGCCGTCCGGCAGCTATCTGGTGGCCACGCACGCGACGTCGGACTTCGGCACGCCGGAGCAGCAGGCGCTCTACCAGCAGCTGATCGCGCAGGGCCGGTCGGACGTGTGGACGCGGCCGCAGGCGGAGTTCGCTTCGCTCTTCGAGGGTCTCGAACTGGTCGAGCCCGGTGTGGTGCCCGCCAGCGAGTGGCGGCCGGAGGCGGGCGCGGAGATCCCTTCCCGTTCCGACATCAACGTGTGGACGGCGGTCGGGCGCAAACCGTAGGGCGGGCCGTCCGGCAGCACGCGCACGATCCCCCGGGCGGAGGTCCGCTGCCGCCGGGCATGGAGCCGCTGCCACGGGAGTGGCCGCTGTTCCAGAGGCGCGGTGGTCGAGCACCGGCTGCAGGGGCCCGACTCGTACCCCACCGCCTTCGATGATGTGGCATCGGCGGTGGAGACGCTGCGCTCGGACCCGCGGGTGGACGGCGACCGGATCGCCCTGTGGTACTTCTCCGGTGGCGGACGGTTCGCCGCGGACTACCTGCGCGCGGTGCCGGAGTGGCTGAAGGTGATCGCCCTGACGTATCCGGCGGTCACCCCGTTCCCCGGCTGGCCGGACGACCCGCGGTTCCGCCCGGCCGAGGCGGTGGGCGGCGCCGGCGACCTGCCGATCGTGCTGACCCGGGTCGGCCGGGAGAACCCGCTGATCGCCGAGGGCGTGACCGCGTTCGTGACGGCGGCGGAGAAGGCGAACCTGACCGTCATCGACGTGCCGAACGGCCGCCACGGCTTCGACAACCAGAACGACTCCGACGAATCCCGCGAGGCGATCACGACGGCGCTCAGGACGGTGCTGTCCGAGCTGAGCTGAGGCGGCGCCGGGCGTCACGACGACGGAAGATGATCACCCGCTCGGGCGCGACGCCCGTCACAATCGCCCTTTTTACCCGGAATCGCACTTCGCGCGGCGATAGTTTTGCCTTCGAACAGCAACCGCTCCACACGAGGAAAACGAGAAAGCCGCGCCTTGCTCCACATCACCGTCGTCGCCGTCAGCCTCGCGTTCTGCGCGGGGATCGCCACCCTCCTGCGCCGCAAGGTCCGACCGGCCGCCGCATCGGCCGCCCGGCACCTGCACGCGTGGTTGAGGCCGCATCTGCCGTATCGGATGCGCCGCCTCGCCGTCGGATGCCGGAACCGGATGGACGCCACGACGGCCCGCGCGGTCGTGGTGACCAGCGCGGCGGCCGGGATCGCGTGGACCGCGGCGGAGTCGATGCAGCTGGCCGGGTCGGTCACGGCCGCGATCTCCGCGACGCTCTCGGTGCAGATGAGCTCCTTCGCCTCGGTACGGGAGGGCACCCAGCGCCTGATCGGCACCCTCGCCGGCATCGCGCTCACGGTCGGCGTGTGGGGTGTGTTCGGCCTCAGCCCGTGGTCGATCGCCGCGATCGCCGGTCTGGGTCTGGCCGCCGGCCGGCTGCTGCGGCTCGGCGACGGCGCCGTCACGGTCCCGCTCACCTCACTCGGCATCCTGGTGGCCGGTAGCGCCGTGATCACCGAGGCGTTCGTGTGGGAGCGGGTCGCCGCCACCGCCCTCGGCATCCTGGTCGGCGTGATCCTGTCGCCGCTGGTCGGCGGCGAGTCCCCGATGGAACGTGCCCGGCAGCGGCTCGCCCACCTCTCCGGCGAGATCGCCCGCCTGCTCGGCCACCTGGGCGCCGGCCTGACCGACGGCTACACCCGGGATCAGGCCGCGGCGTGGCTGGCCCGGTCGCGGGAATTGGGCGACGACCTCGAGGACGCCGTGAACGCCGTGGACGACGTGGTCCGCCAGGCCCGCTGGTCGCTGACCACCTCGGTCTCCCGGGTCACGCCGATGCACGAGACGCTGCGCGCCCTGGAACACGGCGTCCACCAGGTCAACTCGGTGGCCCGCTCGATGTTCGACGCGGCGGCGACCCCGCACTCCTCGGCCGTGCCGGAGCAGATCGGCCGGGTCCTGACGGCAGCCGCCGAGGCGTTCGACGCGCACGCCGCGCTGGTCGCCGACCCGCACGCGGACGCCACCCGCGACGCGGACAACCTGCACGAGCTGCTGAACGGCCTGCGGGAGGCGCGCCGGCAGACCCTGCGCACGGTCCGCACCGAGGTCGACGACACCGGTGTCCTGGTATTGACCGGCTCGATCATCACCGACATCGACCGGATGGCCGGCTCGCTGGAACGGTCGGCGCCGGCCCTGGCGGTGGGCCTGCTGGAGCCGGGCCCCGGCATCCCGGCGGTCTCCGACGTGCTGCCCGCGGTGAAGCTCGCCTGGAGGAAAGCGGTTAGATAACCACTGTGGAACTGAACGGGATCGCGCGCATCGGGCTGGGACTGGCGGCGGTCGGCCGCCCCGGCTACATCAACCTCGGCCGGGCGAACGATCTGCCGAGGGAGCGGACCATCGAGGCGATGCGGTCCCGTGCCCACGAGCTGCTCGATGCGGCCTGGGCGGCGGGCGTCCGCTACTTCGACGTGGCCCGGTCGTACGGGCGGGCCGAGGAGTTCCTGGCCGGCTGGCTGCCCGGCCACGACGGCGCGATCGCGGGCAGCAAGTGGGGCTACACCTACACGGCGAACTGGCAGATCACCGCGGACGTCCACGAGGTGAAGGACCACAGCCCGTCCACCTTCGACCGCCAGCTGGCCGAGTCCCGTGCCCTGTTCGGCGACGCCCTGTACCTCTACCAGGTCCACTCGGTCACCCCGGACAGCCCGGCCCTGACCGACAAGGATCTGCACCGGCGGCTGGCGGGCCAGGGCGCGGTGGCCGGCATCTCCACGAGCGGCCCGCGTCAGGCCGACACGATCCGGGCGGCGTGTGCGATCGAGGTCGACGGCGAGCCGTTGTTCCGCAGCGTGCAGGCGACCTGGAACCTCCTGGAGCCGAGTGCCGGCGGGGCGCTGGCCGAAGCGCACGCTTCCGGACGTACCGTGATCGTGAAGGAAGCCCTGGCGAACGGACGCCTCGCCGCCTCGCTCTCCGACACCCTCGCCCTGGCCGCGGCCCTTCACCAGCCCTGGGCGGCGGTCGTCCTGTCCGGCGCCGCCACCGTCGAGCAGCTCGCGTCGAACCTGACCGCCGCCACCCTCACCCTCACCGCCGCGGACCTGGACCGGCTCGCCACGCTCGCCGAACAGCCGGAGGCCTACTGGAAGACCCGGGCCGCCCTCCCGTGGAGCTAGCAGGACGACCGAGCAGGCGACGATCGTCCGCGGGGCCTGACCGTGTCTCATCCGCCCGTGGCCAGCAGCAGCAGGACGAGCAGCAGCACGGACGGGCGGAACCAGGCGGACAGCGAGGGCAGCTGCGGGGACGGATCGGTCATCGGACTCGCCTCCGGATCGTCGCGGTCACGAGCAGCGACCCCAGCGCGATCATCGCGATGCCGGTGAGGGCGGCGGGGAACAGCCAGCCGGGGTCGCCGGTGCGGGGGAGAGCGCCGGGCTCTTCGGCGCCGGTCATCGGTGGTCTCGTCGCCGCTGAGGAGTCCAGTGACGGCGGTGTCGCGGCGAGCAGGCCCGCCTTCCGTGCGTGAGCCACGCACGCTGACCGATCAGTACCACGCAGCACCGCGAATCCGAGCGTCGTTCCCTTCGCCGGGTTGGGACCGCGCACCTCGAGCCCGGAGATCGTGCCGGTCGGCAGATCCGGTGGCATCCGCACCCAGCCGGTCGCGCGGCCCTGATCGTCCGCGGTCACGGTGGCGAGCGTACGGTCCTTCGCCCTCTCCCCGGTCAACCGGATCGTCACCGCGGAACGGGCCGTGAAACCCTCCGCGGCGAACGGCACGTGTTCCGTGCGGACCACATCGGATCCGCACGACCTCAGGTGACGCATGGCCGCGGCATCGCCGACCACCACAGGCGTGATGCGGGTGGCGGCGACGGCTTTCCGGAGGGCGTCCGGGACGGGCGGGCGCTTCGCTCGTACCGGGGCCGGGAACGCGGAGCCCCGAGTCGCGGCACGCAGCGCGGGGGAGACGGCCGTGCGAATCGGTCCCGTCCGGGCCGTCCCTTCCGCACGCTGCGCCGCGCGAACCGCCGCGGCCCCCGGTTTCGCCACGCTCTCCGCGGCGCTCGCGCCTCCGTCGCTCCTCCACCCCATCCGGTACGCCGGGAGCGCCGCCGGCCTCGCCGCGATCCGCCGGGAGACGACCGCGGCGTATCGGCGGGCGCCCTCCTCGCCGGGACGGAACGACGCGGCGCCCGTCACGTCACCGCTCAGGTCGGTCGCCCGCCGGGTCCGCAGGCCGCCGATCCAGCTGTCCCGGTCACAGACGGCGTGACCGGCGAAGTCCTTGCGCACGTCGGCGACGAGGACACCGCTGCCGGGCGCCCGCTCCAGCATGGCGTCGTCGAATTCGTCGATCCGGCCGGCGATCCACCGCCGTTCGTCCTCCGCGATCAGCGTGCCCTCGGCGCACGGCCGCCGGCCGATCCGCAACGGGTGCGGATAGGTGGCCGCGACGATCGTCGTGTCCGGCCGCACCCGGGAGCGGATCTGCCGATAGAGGCCGCCGAGTTCGTTCTGCGCCAGCGCGATGCGGACACGCGTCCAATCGTCCAGCGACACGGATCTGCCGCCGGCTTCGATGAACGCGCCGTCCATGCAGCGCGATCGCGTGGCGCAGTGCATCAGGATCTCGGCGAAACCGACGTCGTCGCCGCCGAACGTCAGCGTCACCAGATCGGCGTCGGTGCCCAGGCTCGTGTTCTGCAACGGGATAGCGGTAGGCCGGCCGTGATACGTCTTCGTCATCTGCCGGGTGCCGGCATTGACCACCCGCGCACCGGAACAGGCCACGACATCGGACGCCACCGGTTCCCGGCCGCCCGGCAGCCTGATCTGCGACGGCCAGGCCTTCGCCGAACGGTGGCAGAGGAGGTCGTCGTACGGCTCGAGGCCCTCCCCGGCGGAGAAGGAGTCACCGAGCGCGACGTACCGGGTGCCGGACCGGCCGGTGAACCAGCGCCGCGCCTCGGCCGTCCGTCCGTCGCTGAACACCACCCGCACGACGATCCGGTGCACGCCGGTGCCGATCGTGCCGACCGGCGCCGCGAAGTCGCCGATGCCGTCGACGGTGGCCGGGAACGGCGGCCGCCCGTCCCGCTCGACGGTCACCTCCCGGATCCCGGCGGGACCGATGCCGGACCGCAGCCGGGACGGGTCCTCGACCCGGACGCAGACCTCGCCGGTGGCCGCCGCGATCACGGCCAGCGCCGACCCCTTCGCGCAGGTCGCCGCCGTGCCGACGGCGAACGTGCGCACCCGGACGCCGGCCGCCACGACGGCGCTCGTGTCCGGGACCGGCGCCAGCCCGTCGGAGAGCAGGAAGATCCACCGCGGTCCGGTGGTGGTGAACGCCGTCGCGGCGACGTCGAGCGGCCGCTGGAAGCCGGTTCCTGAGCCGGCATATTGCGGTGTCTCCCGCCCGATCGTGCCCCGGGTCAGCGAGCCGGCCACCGCGGTGATCCGCGGCACGACGCCGCGCCCGCGGCCGGCGTCTCCGCCGCTGTCTTCGCTGCTGTCTCCGCCGCTGGCTCCGGGGGCGGTGAACGCCGTCGTCGCGGTGCCCGGATCCAGATCGGCCATCACGGCGTCGTCACCGAACCCGATGAGCCCCACGGTGATCCGGTTCTGCGCGCCCGGCACGGCCCGCAACGCCGCGGTCAGCGAGACGACGCCGGAGATCTCGCAGTCGAGCGTGTCGCCGACCGATTCGTCCTGGTTGAAGTCGTCGAGCTCCGCCGTGACGACGCCGTCCCCGCTGCAGTCCTCTCCCGGCGCCGACGCCGTCGACCCGGAGACGTCCACGGCGTACACCACCTGGGCCTGCGCCCCGCCCAGCGCGACCGAACCGGTCACCGTGAGTGGCCCGGCGCCGACGGTCTGCCCGTCCGCCGGATAGCCGATCGTCACCGCGCCACCGGCCGCCGCCGCCACCGGCGCCGCCGGGCTCAGGACCAACGCGCAGGCCGCCACCGCGGCGCCGAATCTCCTCATACGTTGATCAACGCCCGACCGGACCCGATCCCACGAAGATCACCCGGACGGGCAGCCGGCGGCGGCTAGGGTCGATGCCGTGGAGGTGGACTTCCGGGAGTGTGGTGAGGCCGATCTCGTGCTGCTCGAAGACGTGGCGCCGACCGGGGCGAACCGTTACCACGAGGTGCGGTACCGGCGGCACGCCGACGGGGTCAGCACGTTCCTGATCGCCTGGTCGGGTGGGATCCCGGTGGGGTCGGGGGAGATCCTCTGGGAGGGGCCGAGGGAACCGGCGGTCGCGGCGGTGTTCCCCGGGTGCCCGGAGATCAACGGGCTGCTGGTGCTGGAGCGGTGGCAGTGCCGGGGCATCGGGTCGCAGCTGATCCGGCTGGCCGAGGGGCGGGCCGGGGCGCGCGGGATCAAGCGGATCGGGCTCGGCGTGGGACACGACAACGATCGGGCGGCGGCGCTCTACCAGCGGCTGGGCTATGAGGAGACCAGCGTCGACTACGACGACCACTACCCGTGGATCGACGAGGCAGGGGTCCGTCACATCGTTGCCGACCCCTGCCGGTTCCTGACCAAGGCGATCTGACTCCGCAGGCCGGGACGGCCGGGGTCGGCGCGAGCCACGGCCGGGTGAACGCTGGATCATTGCGGTGTGCCTGTTCTCCACACACCCCGGTTGACCCTTCATCCGCTCGCCGACGAGCACCTGGATCTCGAGATCGAGCTGGATTCCGATCCCGAGGTCCTTCGATTTCTGTACGGGCGGAAGCGCACACCCTCGGAGGTCTCGCAATCGCATGCCGCTCGGCTGGCAGCCGGCCTCCAGGTGGACGGGCTCGGCTATTGGATGGCGTTCCTGGACGGTGACTTCGCCGGGCTGATGATGCTGCCGCCCGGCCCCGATCCCGGATCCGCCGAACTGGGGTACCGCCTGCCTCGCCGTCAGTGGCGCAAGGGGATCGCCAGCGAGGCGTCCCGAGCGCTGCTGCGGCACGGTTTCGAGACGGTGGGCCTGCGTCGCGTCTTCGCCCAGACGATGGCGGTCAACGCGGGCTCGCAGGCGGTGATGAGAGCGGTCGGCATGCGCTACGTCCGCACCTTCCACCCGGTCTTCGACGATCCGTTGCCGGGCTCGGAACAGGGCGAAGTGGAGTACGAGATCACGGCGGAGGAGTGGGGTCGCCCGCCCGCGCGACAGTGAGGCCGTGTTTCCACCATGTCGGCGTCTACTCTGTCGACGCGTAGTGCCGGGCCGGTCCTGGCACGGAGTAGCGGGGGAGGGGTG
This sequence comes from Actinoplanes sp. OR16, assembly GCF_004001265.1. Lineage (GTDB taxonomy): Bacteria > Actinomycetota > Actinomycetes > Mycobacteriales > Micromonosporaceae > Actinoplanes. The sequence continues at coordinate 6,604,562 of NZ_AP019371.1, forward strand.
CTGTGCGCGTCGAGCTGGTCACCGGGGACATCACCGCGTCGCAGGTCGATGCGATCGTCAATGCGGCGAACTCGTCGTTGCTGGGCGGTGGCGGGGTCGACGGCGCGATTCATCGCAGGGGCGGGCCGGCGATCTTGGAGGAGTGCCGGGCGCTGCGGGCGAGCCGGTACGGCAGGGGATTGCCGGTCGGGCAGGCGGTGGCCACGACGGCGGGGCGGCTTCCGGCGCGATGGGTGATCCACACCGTCGGGCCGGTGTACAGCGCGGACGAGGATCGATCGCCGCTGCTGCGCAGTTGCTACACCGCCTCGCTGGCGGTCGCTTCGGATCTTGGAGCGCGGTCGATCGCGTTTCCGCTGATCTCGTCGGGTGTGTACCGGTGGCCCAAGGACGATGCCGTCCTCCAGGCGCTGACGGTTCTGCGGGAGTCGTCGCTGGACGTGGTCCGGCTCGTGTTGTTCGACTCGCCTACGCGGGAGGCCGCGGAGAGGGTGTATCGAGGGCTGCCCTAGAAGCCCAGGCCGTCGAGGATGCGCATCACGATGCTGGACTTGTCGTCGCCGGCCGCCGGGCGTTCGACGGGGTCCGCGATCAGCAGGATCGCTTCGTCGATCTTGGTGACCACGTCGGAGCGGCCTGCGGCGGACGCGGCGTCCCGGAACTCCTTGGCGATCGCCAGAAGTGCTCGGTCTTCGTCCCGTTCGGGGGCCATGGCGCGATGGTAGCGCCGCCGGCCACCGCGGTCCTTTCGGGCAGATCTTGAGCGATTATCGACTGGATGGGGTGGTGGATCGCTCAAGATCTGCTGCGAGGGGCTGTGGCGGTGTTGCTGGCGGTGGCGTTGGGGATCGGGTCCAGCGTTCGGGAGTCACCGGCCTGCGCGGCCCCCCTTTGCAGACCTTGAGTGATGTGTGACCGGATGGAGTGGTGGATCGCTCAAGATTCGCCGGAGCCGGAGAGGGCGGCGGATGCTGCGTCCGGAGCTTCGTGGCGATCGCCGGAAGTGTTCGGTCGTCGTTCCGTTCGCGGGCCAGGATACGAGCGATGGTGAACCGCCGACCATCTTGGACAATGGCCCGTGCGCTGCCTAGACCCTTTGGTCCCGTTCGCCCTCTAGGCCCTTTGCCCCGTTCGCCCTCTTGGCACCGTTGCTCCCCTCGGCCCCTCGGCACCGTGGGGCACCTGGGCCGATCTTGAGCGATTGACGACTAGCTGGGGTAGTGGATCGCTCAAGATCCGCTGAGGAGGGGCGCGGCGGTGATGGCGAGCGGATCTGGCCGTCGGAAGTTGTCAGCCAGCCCGCCGCCCTTGGGCGATCTTGAGTGATTCGCGACCCGATGGGGTGGTGGATCGCTCAAGATCTGCAGGGGCAGGGGCAGGGGCAGGGGCAGGGGCAGGGGCAGGGGCAGGGGCACGGGCACGGGCACGGGCAGCGGCAGCGGCAGCGGCAGCGGCAGCGGCAGCGAGCGGGCCAGGTTAGTGCGGGCCCACCGCCGTGACGGTGATGGCGGCGGTCCCGGTCTCGTCGGATTCGGCGAGGTCGACGGTGGCGTCGATGCCCCAGTCGTGGTCGCCCTCCGGGTCCTCGAAGACCTGGCGGACCGTCCACGCCGTAGCGCCCTGCTCGATGTGCAGGAAGGACGGGCCGCGCGCCGCCGGGCCGGTGCCCAGCGAGTCGTACTCCTCGTAGTACTCCTGGATCGCCTTCTGCCAGCGTTCGGCCGGCCAGCCGTGCTCGGCGTCCATCTCGCCGAGCAGGTCCCAGCGGCGCAGCGCGGCCAGTTCGACGCGGCGGAACATGGCGTTGCGGACCAGGACGCGGAAGGCGCGGACGTTGCGGGTGACCGCGGGCGGCTTGTCGTCGATCCGGACCTCTTCCTCGGGGGCGCCCGGGTTCTGCAGCCGCGCCCACTCGTCGAGGAGGCTGGAGTCGACCTGGCGGACGAGCTCGCCGAGCCACTCGATCAGGTCGGTCAGCTCTTCGGTGCGGGCGTCCTCGGGGACGGTCTGGCGCAGGGCGCGGTACGCGTCGGCGAGGTAGCGCAGGACGAGGCCCTCGGAGCGGGAGAGGCCGTAGAACGAGACGTACTCGGTGAACGTCATGGCGCGCTCGTACATGTCCCGGACGACCGACTTGGGCTTGAGCTCGTAGTCGGCGACCCACGGGTGGCCCTGGCGGTACGTCTCGTACGCGGCGTCGAGCAGCTCCTTGAGCGGCTGCGGCCAGGTCACGTCCTCGAGGAGTTGCATGCGCTCCTCGTACTCGATGCCCTCGGACTTCATCGCGTTGACGGCCTCGCCGCGGGCCTTCTGACGCTGCGCCGAGACGACCTGACGCGGATCCTCCAAGGTCGACTCGATGACGCTGACGACGTCGAGCGGGTACTCCGGAGACTCCTTGTCCAGAAGCTCCAGGGATGCCAGGGCGAAGGGTGACAGAGCCTGGTTCAGCGCGAAATCGAGCTGCAGATCCTCGACGAGGCGATATGTCCCTTCCGAAGTTCGCTCGATGACACCGCCGGCGATCAGGGCGCGGGCGATGGCCACCGTCCGGCGGATGAGCTTGCGCTGCGACGGCCGCTCCTCGTGGTTCTCGGTGAGCAGGTGCTTCAACGCGACAAAAGGATCACCGCCCCGGTTCATCACGTTCAGCAACATCGCGTGCGAGACCTGGAACGACGACGTCAGGGGTTCCGGGTCGGCCTCGACGAGACGGTCGAACGTGGGCCGTCCCCAGCCGATCTGCCCCTCCGGCGGCTTCTTGCGGACCACCTTGCGGCGCTTCTTCGGGTCGTCGCCCGCCTTGGCCAGCGCCCGCTCGTTGTCGATCACGTGCTCCGGCGCCTGGACGATGACCGTGCCGATGGTGTCGTACCCGGCGCGGCCGGCCCGGCCCGCGATCTGGTGGAACTCGCGAGCCTTGAGCAGGCGGGTCTTCACGCCGTCGTACTTCGACAGGCCGGTGAAGAGCACGGTGCGGATCGGCACGTTGATGCCGACGCCGAGCGTGTCGGTGCCACAGATGACCTTGAGGAGGCCGGCCTGGGCGAGGGTCTCGACGAGGCGGCGGTACTTCGGCAGCATGCCGGCGTGGTGGACGCCGATGCCGTGCCGCACGAGACGGGAGAGCGTACGCCCGAAGCCCGCCGTGAACCGGAAGTTGCCGATCGCCGCCGCGATCTTGTCCTTCTCCTCGCGGGTGCACATGTTGATGCTCATCAGCGACTGTGCGCGCTCCAGCGCCGCGGCCTGCGTGAAGTGCACGATGTAGACCGGCGACTGCCGGGTCTTGAGCAGTTCCTCGATCGTCTCGTGCAGCGGCGTCATCGCGTACTCGAAGAGCAGCGGAACGGGACGCTCGACGCTGCTGACCACCGCGGTGGCACGCCCGGTGCGCTTGCTCAGGTCGTCGACGAACCGGGTGGTGTCGCCGAGCGTCGCCGACATCAGGATGAACTGCGCCTGCGGCAGCTCGATGAGCGGCACCTGCCAGGCCCAGCCGCGGTCCGGCTCGGCGTAGAAGTGGAACTCGTCCATGACCACCTGGCCGACGTCGGCGTCCGCGCCCTCGCGCAGCGCCAGGTTCGCCAGGATCTCCGCGGTGCAGCAGATGATCGGCGCGTCCGCGTTGACGCTGGCGTCGCCGGTCAGCATCCCCACGTTGTGCGCCCCGAAGATCGCGCAGAGGGCGAAGAACTTCTCGCTGACCAGCGCCTTGATCGGCGCGGTGTAGAAGGTGGTGCGGTTGCTCGCCAGGGCGGCGAAGTGCGCGCCCGTCGCGACCAGGCTCTTCCCGGAGCCGGTCGGGGTGTTCAGGATGACGTTCGCCCCGGTGGCGATCTCGATGAGCGCTTCCTCCTGATGCGGGTAGAGCGTCAGGCCCTGCTCCGCCACCCAGGTCTGGAAGGCATCGAAGACAGCATCGGGTTCGGCATTGCCCGGGAGGCGATCGGTCAGCGTCATGATCCGTCAAGTTTGTCAGCTCGCGCCGGGCGGCGCGCACAGGGGACCAGCCGATAGGGTTTCGCGCGTGACGCTTCCTGTGCCTTCACCGATCTCCGACGGCGACCGCGAGCGGGTGGCCGAGCTCCTCCAGCGCGCTTGCGGTGAGGGACGGCTCACTCTCGAGGAATTCAGCGTACGGGTGGGAGCCGTGTGGGCGGCCGAGGACGAGGCGGCGCTGGCCCGCGCCACCGACGGCCTCGCACCCACCCCGGTCGTCGGCTCCTCCACCACGGTCGACAAGGTCGTGACCGTGTTCAGCCAGTCGCAGCGCCGGGGCCGGTGGCGTCTGCGGGGCCGCGGCCTGCGTGCCGTGACCGTGTTCGGCTCGACCCACCTCGACCTGCGGCACGTGCTCAGCGGCGAGGACGTCATCGAGATCAGCGGCGCCTGCGTGTTCGGCGAGTTCAAGGTGATCGTCCCGGAGGGCGTCGAGGTCGAGCTGACCGGCCCGAGCGTCTTCACCAACCAGGAGTTCCGGCTGGCGGCGGTGCCCCGGGTGCCGGGCACGCCGGAGGTGCGCGTGCGGGTCACGACCTGGTTCAGCAACGTCGAGGTCGTCTCCGCCCGGCCCGAGCTGCCGTCGGAGTGACGCCCGCCGGTCACTAGGCTGGGGGCATGAAGGTCTTGTCCATCCAGTCGGCGGTCGCGCACGGCCACGTCGGCAACTCCGCGGCGGTGTTCCCGCTGCAGCGCATCGGCGTCGAGGTCGTCCCGGTCTACACCGTGAACTTCTCCAACCACACCGGGTACGGCGCGTGGCGCGGGCCGCTCATCCCGCCGCCGGACGTCGCCGAGATCCTGCTCGGCGTGGAGGAGCGCGGGGTGTTCCCGCAGATCGACGCGGTGCTCTCCGGCTATCAGGGCGGCGCCGGCATCGCGGACGTCATCATCGACGCCGTGCGCCGGGTGAAGGCCGCGAACCCGGCCGCCGTGTACGCCTGCGACCCGGTCATGGGCAACGCCAAGTCCGGCTGCTTCGTCGCGCCGGAGATCCCGGTGCTGCTGCGCGACAAGGTCGTCCCGGTCGCCGACATCATCACGCCGAACCAGTTCGAGCTGGGCTTCCTGACCGGCACCGAGCCGGCGAGCATCGAGTCGACCCTGGCGTCGGCCGACCTCGCTCGCGCGATGGGACCGTCGACCGTGCTGGTCACCAGCGTGGAACGGCCGGACCGGGAGGAGGGCACGATCGAGATGCTGGTCGTCGACCCGGCCGGTGCCTGGATCGTCACCACCCCGCACCTGCCGTTCAAGGCGAACGGGTCCGGCGACGTCACGGCGGCCCTGTTCACCGCCCACTACGTGGCGACCAAGGACGCGGCGCTCGCCCTGGAGCGGACGGCTTCCAGCGTCTTCGACCTGATCGACACGACGTACCGGTCCGGCGAGCGCGAGCTGCGGCTGATCCAGGCGCAGGAGTTCTACGCGTCGCCGCGGATGCAGTTCAGCGCGAAGCAGGTGCGCTGACCGCCACGAACCGAGCTCAGAGCCAGCCGGCGCGGCGGAGCAGGACGTAGAGGGCCGCCACGCTGGCCAGGATCAGCAGCATCACGCTGGGATACCCGTAGTGCCAGCTCAGGCCGGGCAGGTGCGCGAAGTTCATCCCGTAGACGCCGGCGATCGCGGTCGGCAGCGCGGCCATCGCGGCCCAGGACGCGATCTTGCGCATGTCGTTGTTCTGGTCCACGGTCAGCTGGGTGAGTTTCGCCTGGAGCAGGGCGCTGAGAACGTCGTCGAACCCGGCGACCTGCTCCGCGGCGAGGGTGAGATGGTCGGCCACGTCGCTGAAGTAGCGCCGCATCTCCGGGTGCAGGTCGTCGTACGCCGCAAGGGCCGCAAGGGGCCGCTGGAGCGGCAGCACCGCCGCCTTGAACCGCATCTCCTGGCGCTTCAACTGGTAGATCTGCTCGACGGAGATCTGCTCACCGGACGCGACGACGGGTGCGAACACCGCGGCCTCGGCCCGGTCGAGGTCGATCTGCATGGCCGCCGCGATGTCGACGTAGTCGTCCACGAGCCGGTCCAGGATCGCGTGCACCACCGACCACGGGCCGCCGGCCGGCGCGCGGGGGTCGGCGCGCAGCGAGTTCAGGTCCATGACCGTCCCCTGCCCGACGGTGATGACGAAGTCCGGACCGGCGAAGAGACGCACGAAACCGGTGCTGATCCGCTCGTGCCGGCGGTACCGGGCGGCGCGGACCACGAGGAAGACGACGTCCTCGTACCGCTCGAGTTTCACCCGCTGCTCGCGGTGCAGGACGTCCTCGACCGCCAGTGGGTGCAGGCCGAACACGTCGGCCACCCGGTTCAGCGCGGCGGCGCTCGGCTCGTGCAGGGACAGCCAGACGAACGCGCCGTCCTGCGAGCGGGCCCGTTCGTGCAGCAGGGGCAGATCGGCCGCCGATCCGGGGCTCTCCGTGACGCCGCCGTCCACGACGAGATCGCAGCCGACGATCGCGGTATGGTCAGCGCGCCGGTCCACGAGTCGCAGCTTACGACGGTTCGCGAACCACCCGGGAGGGTGTGTCAGTGGACACGTCTACGACATATGGCCGTCATCGTTAACCTTCTCGCCGTAACGTGGAGCGCCGCCTGGGTAGCTCGCTGTCGTGCGCCTCTGGCCGACAGTGACCCCGAGGAAGCGGAGCGCGCTAGGTGACCGTGACGACCGATCTACGTCTCATCGAGCTGCCCGCAGTCGAGCTGGAGCCGGAGGCGGTCTTCCACTCCTATTCCGCGCCGATCCGCCGCACTCTCGTCGACATCTTCGACGCGACGGTGCAGGAGCACGGCAACGCCCGCGGGATCGACGTGGCCGGAACCCGGCTGACCTACCGCGAGCTGGCCGGCGAGGTCGAGGCGCTGCGGGCGACGCTGGCCGGGCACGGCATCGGCGCCGGTGACCGGGTCGGTGTGCGGATCTCGTCCGGCACGGCCGACCTCTATCTGGCGATCCTCGGTGTGCTCGCGGCCGGCGCCGCCTATGTGCCGGTCGACGCCGACGACCCGGAGGAGCGCGCCGAGCTGGTGTTCGCCGAGGCGGGCGTCTGTGCCGTTCTGGGTGACGGTCTCGCCGTGTCGCTCCGGCGTACCCCGCACGGAAGGATCGGACGGCCCGGACCGGACGACGACGCCTGGATCATCTTCACCTCCGGATCCACCGGCACCCCGAAGGGGGTGGCGGTCTCGCACGGGTCCGCCGCCGCGTTCGTCGACGCCGAGGCCGAGTTGTTCCTGGTCGACGAGGGAACCGAACCGCTCGGCCCGGACGACCGCGTGCTGGCCGGGCTCTCGGTCGCCTTCGACGCCTCCTGCGAGGAGATGTGGCTGGCCTGGCGGCACGGCGCCTGCCTGGTCCCGGCCGCGCGCTCGCTGGTGCGCAGCGGCGTCGACCTGGGACCGTGGCTCGCCGAGCAGCGGATCACCGTGGTCTCGACGGTGCCGACGCTGGCCGCGCTCTGGCCGGTCGAGGCCCTCGAGGACGTCCGGCTGCTGATCTTCGGTGGCGAGGCGTGCCCGCCCGAGCTGGCCGAACGCCTGGCCGTCGAGGGACGCGAGGTGTGGAACACGTACGGGCCGACCGAGGCGACGGTGGTGGCCTGCGCCGCACGGATGACCGGCGCGGGACCGGTCCGGATCGGCCTGCCGCTGGCCGGCTGGGAGCTCGCCGTCGTGGACGCCGCAGGTGAGCCGGTGGCGATGGGGGAGACCGGCGAGCTGGTCATCGGCGGTGTCGGCCTGGCCCGCTACCTGGACGCCGCGAAGGACGCCGAGAAGTTCGCGCCGCTGCCGTCGCTGAACTGGGAACGGGCCTACCGCAGCGGCGACATCGTCCGCGCCGAGCCCGAGGGCCTGCTCTTCCTCGGCCGCGGCGACGAGCAGGTCAAGCTCGGTGGCCGCCGGATCGAGCTGGGCGAGGTCGACGCCGCGCTGCAGGCGCTGCCCGGTGTCGCCGGCGCGGCCGCCGCCGTGAAGAAGACCGCCGCCGGCAACCAGCTGCTGGTCGGCTACCTGGTGCCGCAGGGCGCGTTCGACGTGGAGGCCGCGTCGCTGCGGATCCGCGAGCAGCTCCCGGCCGCGCTGGTCCCGCTGCTCGCCGTCGTGGACGCACTCCCGACCCGGACCTCCGGCAAGGTCGACCGGGCCGCGCTGCCCTGGCCCCTGGCGGGCGTCGAGGTGAAGGCCGACCTCACGCCCACCGAGGAGTGGCTCGCCGCCGGCTGGGAGGAGATTCTGGGGGTACGCCCGGCAGAACCGCAGGCCGACTTCTTCGGCAACGGCGGCAGCAGCCTGGGAGCGGCCCAGCTGGTCGCCTGGATCCGGCTTAAGCATCCGCAGGTCGCGGTCGCCGACATCTACCAGAACCCGCGGCTGTCCGCGATGGCGGCGGTCGTCGACGCGCTCGTCGCCGGCGAGACGGTCCGGCGCGACGTCCGGCCCACGCCGCGGCGGGCGGGTCTCGTACAGGCGCTGCTCGTCCTCCCGATGCTGATGCTGGTCGGGCTGCGCTGGTTCGTCGTGCTCGCCGCGCTGAGCAACCTGGTCTCCTGGGCGCCGCACCTCTCCTGGTGGTGGATCGCGGCCGGCTGGCTGGTGCTGTTCAGCCCGCCCGGCCGGATCGCGGTGGCCGCCACCGGCGCCCGGCTGCTGCTGCGCGGTGTGCGCCCCGGCAAGTACCCGCGCGGCGGCGGCGTCCACCTGCGACTGTGGGCGGCCGAGCGGCTCGCCGACCTGACCGGCGCGACCAGCGTCGCCGGCGCCGGCTGGATGATCACCTACGCGAAGGCGCTCGGCGCCCGGATCGGCCGCGACGTCGACCTGCACTCCGCGCCGCCCGTCACCGGCCTTCTCAAGCTGGGCCGCGGCGCCGCGATCGAGCCCGAGGTCGACCTGTCCGGCTACTGGGTGGACGGCGACGTGGTGCGGGTGGGCATGGTGCGGGTCGGCGCCGGCGCCCGGGTCGGCTCCCGCAGCACGCTGATGCCCGGCGCCCGGATCGGCAAGGGCGCCGAGGTCGCGGCCGGTTCGACGGTCCGCGGCGCGGTCCCGGCCCAGCAGCACTGGGCCGGTTCGCCCGCGGTGCCGGCCCCTGCGGTCAAGGGCGGCGCCGCCTGGCCGGAGAAGCGTCCCGGCACTTCCCGGTTCTGGGTGGCGGCGTACAGCACGACCGCGCAGCTGCTCGGGCTGATCCCGATCGTCGCCCTGCTGCCCGCCCTCGCCCTGATCGGCTGGGCGGTCGGCGGGCGGGCCGACCTGGAGGCCGCGCTGCTCGCGGTGCCGGGCGCCGCCGTCGCCTACTTCCTCACCTACGCCGTGGTCGTACTGGTGCTGGTGCGCCTGCTCGGCATCGGCGTGCGCGAGGGCTTCCACGCGGTGCACGGCCGGGTGGCCTGGCAGGTGTGGACCACCGAGCGGCTGATGGGGATGGCCCGGGTCGCGCTCTTCCCGATGTACGCCAGCCTGTTCACCCCGGTCTGGCTGCGGCTGCTCGGCGCCAAGGTGGGCCGCAACGTGGAGATGTCCACGGTCCTCGCCCTGCCGAAGATGACGACCGTCGACGACGGCGCGTTCCTGGCCGACGACACGATGGTCGCCACCTACGAGCTCGGCCACGGCTGGATGCGGGTCGCCCCGGCCCGGATCGGCAAGCAGGCGTTCCTCGGCAACTCCGGGATGGCGGCGCCCGGCCGCTCGGTGCCGAAGCGCGGCCTGGTCGGGGTGCTCTCGTCGGCGCCGCACAAGGCGAAGAAGGGCTCGTCCTGGCTGGGCGCGCCGCCGATGCCGCTGCGCCGCGTCGTCGAGACCGCGGACGCCAGCCGTACCTTCGCGCCGCCGCTGCGGCTCAAGCTGGCCCGGGCCGCGATCGAGCTGTGCCGGATCGTCCCGGTGATGCTGGCCGGCGCGCTGGTCGTGCTGGTCATCGCCGCGCTCGCCCTGGTCCGCGAGGAGTTCGGGGTGTGGGCGGCGGCCCTGGCCGCCGGTCCGGTGCTGTTCGCCGCCGGCGCCGTCGCGGCGCTCACCGCCACCGCCGCGAAGTGGCTGCTGGTCGGCCGGTTCCGGGTGACCGAGCGGGCACTGTGGACGTCGTTCGTCTGGCGCAACGAGCTCGCCGACACGTTCGTCGAGGTCCTGGCCGCGCCGTGGCTGTTCCGCTTCGCCACCGGCACCCCGCTGCTCACCTTCTGGATGCGCACGCTCGGCGCCGAGATCGGCCGCGGTGTGTGGCTGGAGACGCTCTGGCTGCCCGAGTTCGACCTCGTGCGCCTCGGCGACGGCGCCACCGTCAACCGGGGGTGCGTGGTGCAGACTCACCTGTTCCATGATCGAATCATGGCCATGGACGAGGTCACCCTGGACGCGGGCGCCACGCTCGGCCCGCACGGCATCGTGCTGCCCGGCGCCAGCATCGGCGCACGAACGACCGTGGGCCCCGGCTCGCTGGTGACCCGCGGCGACGCGGTCCCGGCCGACAGCAAGTGGATCGGCAACCCGATCGCGAACTGGACGTGACGGACTCCTACCTACCCGCCCACGGCGACGACGGCTACCGCGTCCTGCACTACGACCTGGAACTCGACTACCGGGTGGTGTCGAACCGGCTGGCCGGCCGGGCGGTCATCACGGCCCGGGCCACCCAGGCGCTGGCCCGGTTCAGCCTCGACCTCGGCCGCTTCCAGGTCCGGGACGTCCGTGTCGACGGGCGTCCCGCGCGTTTCGAGCACCGGCCGCACAAACTCAAGATCAAGCCCGAGAGGCCCATCTCGTACGGGTCGGCCTTCACCGTGGAGGTCCGTTACGCCGGCAAGCCGACACCGATCTCGGGCCGGTGGGGCGACATCGGGTGGGACGAGCTGACCGACGGTGCCCTGGTCGCGAGCCAGCCGAACGGCTCCCCGTCCTGGTTCCCGTGCAACGACAGGCCGGACGGCAAAGCCACGTTCCTGGTCTCGGTCACGGCGCCGGCGCCGTACACGGTGGTGGTCACCGGCGACCTGATCTCGCGACGGCGCGGGGCGGGCGCGAGCACCTGGGTGTACGAGCGCAACGAGCCGACCGCGCCCTACCTGATGAGCGTCCAGGTGGGCCGCTACGACGTGGTGCCGCTGGCGGCGTCCGGCCCGGTCGTCCAGCGCGCCGCCATCCCGCCCCGGCTGCGCAGGCTCTTCGGCCACGACTTCGCCCGGCACGGCGAGATCATGTCGTCGCTGTCGTCGATGTTCGGCCCGTACCCGTTCCACGAATACGTGGTGGTGGTCGCCGACGACGACCTGGACGACCCCATCGAGGCCCAGGGCATGGCCGTCTTCGGCCGCAACCACGTCGACGGCCGCCGCACCCACGAACGCCTCGTCGTGCATGAACTGGCCCACCAATGGTTCGGCAACAGCTTGACGGTCGCTGATTGGCGGCACATCTGGCTGAACGAGGGCTTTGCGACGTACGCGGAATGGTTGTGGTCCGAGGTCTCCGGCGACCTCCCCGCAGCCGCCCTCGCGGCCCGGTGGCATGCCTGGGCCGCGTCCCAGCCCTCCCGCGTGATCGTCGCGAACCCCGGCGTGGACCGGATGTTCGACCCGGTCGTCTACAAACGAGGCGGCTTGACCGTGCACGCGCTGCGGGTGCGCCTGGGCGACGAGGCGTTCTTCGCGTTCGTCCGTTCCTGGGTGGCGACGTACCGGCACCAGACCGTGACGGACGCGCAGTTCCGGGCGCACGCGGCGCAGTTCGCGAGTGGGTCGCTGGACGGGTTGTTCGCGGCGTGGCTCGATCGGCCGGCGCTGCCACCCCTGCCGCGCGGCTGACGGTTCAGCCGGGCGGGAAGCGGAGGCGCTCGAATGAGGGCGACGGGTAGCAGGTTCGAGCCCACTCATCTGGGTTGGATCAAGCCGAGAAATCTGTCAACGTCGACTAATTGACCATGACTGGTTACCCAGAAGCCGCCTCCATAATCGTCCGGAGCGACTTCGACTCGGGCTTCGCCCTCCGTCAGTATCCGGATGTACGAATCAATGAGCTCGGTGACGTTCTCAACCACGAGGAGCATGTCTGACTCCGTCGCGTTCGTAATGATCTGGCCGTCACGCCCGCCCTCGCCGGGCAGGAAGTCGAGAAAGAGGAAGACACCGGCCGATCGGTCCTCCATGATCGGGATCCGCCGGGGGTGGAACGGGATCTCTCGGACTCCGTTGGCTTGGAGGGCCTCGGCCGGATCTTCCTGATCGTGATATTCGAGCAATTCGCGCCAACGCAGTCCGACCTCGCGGGCACTGAGCAGCCGGGACCGTTCTGGTGGAAGGCCCAAGTCGATGTTCGGATCTTGGCCGTCGATAGTGCGTAGCAGATTCCGGTAGTCAGCCGGAAGTTCTATGCCGACGGTGCTTTCGAGTTCGGCGATTGCCTCTGGTGAACAGCCCGGCCGTGTGAACGGATCGGCGCCGAATGGGCTTTGTTGAAGAATCTCTGACAGTCGGCCGATCGAATCTCCGAGATCACTTCCAGAACCAGGCACTCTTCACACCCTCCGCCCACTTGTCGGTAAGGTTCCTCAGCTTCTTCATTGGCTTCACGTACCACGTGGTCACGGTGCCTGCTTGCTTACCGCGCGAGGTCGCAGAATGCGGGTAGAATCGGAAGCCCCCTTCAGCTCCGGCTCGAACGACGCTCACCGGTGGCTGATGGTCGGGAACCCAATTGTCTTTGCCGGCGATCTCCGAATCGGTGCCCTTTTGACGGATCCCGGTGCCGGGAACTGTAATGCTCCTATCCGAGTGATCACCGCCGTCGTCGGCGTAGCCCACGGCGTCCACGGCGTTGCGCACATCGTTGCTGAAAGTCTGGGCAGCAGTAGCCTCTACCTGTGCGTGCGAACCATGACCCTCCAGGTACCGGCGTCGGTCGCCAGCCTCGCTCATCACTTGGTTGTGCGCCTCTTCAGCCGTCAATTCCGTGGCCTTGTCCGCGCCTTCGGCCTTCTCCTCGGGCGAAGCAGAGTAACGATAATCCCAATTCTTCCCTCCATCGACGACACCGAATGATTTGAAGACTGGATGCGACCGCTTGACGATGCCGGCCACCTGATCGGCCGCTTGCCGGGTGAGTTTTCCCTGCTTGAGACGCTTGCGCTGCTCTCGACGCATCTGCGCCAGCCCTGCGGCGATCTTCGCGGACTTGTCCGGTTCTTCCGCGTGAGCCTTCTTGCCTTTCCGTCCTTTGGAGAACATCGCCTTGATCTTCGTCCAGGCCTTTTTGATCAGGGTGACGATCTTGTCGATGACCCAGTCGAGGGCTCGGCCCACCGTGCCCGCGAGCTTGGTGAAGAAGCCCTTCACCCGGGCGGGGATCCCGCCCAGGCCCAGGATCGCGGCCAGGACGCCGATCAGGACCGGGATCGAGCGGGCGAGGGCCTTCTCGATCAGAGCCGGGACGCCGCCCGAGCCGCCTCGGGCGATGGCGATCACCGCGTCCAGGACCGCGTTGACGAACTCGATGATCTGCTTGCCGCGCTCGACGATGAAACGGACGATGTCGATGATCAGCTTGCAGGCGCGGATGAAGGCCGAGGCCGGGTTGAGCAGCGAAATGATCCACATGATGCCGGCCTTGAGGACTTCCGGCACCAGGAACGTGGCGATGTTCTCGAAGAGGTTCTTCTTCAGGTCGCCGACCCGGGTCTTGATGTCGTCCCAGACCGCGACGACGCCTTCGCGGGCGATCCGGGCCAGGATCGGCACCGCCGTCTCGATGTAGCCGATCGCCTGCTGCATCGGCTTCGGCAGCTTCTTGACGATGCGGCCGCGGATGGCCTGGATCGTGAGGCCCAGCAGGCTCGCCATCATGAGCAGCAGGCTCTTGGCGTCCAGCTTCTGCGGGATCTGCAGGCCGGCCTGAGCCGCCGCGCCGAGCAGCCAGGTGAGCATGCCGTCGAGCAGGTGCTTCCAGATGTTGCCGAGGAAGCCCTTCAGCCCGGCGCCGACCGCGGACACCAGGTTGCGCAGGAAGCCGATCGGGTCCTTCAGGATCAGCATGACCGCCTGTGCCGCCTTGGCCAGCACGCCCAGCAGCAGGTCCTTCAGCTCCAGGATGGTCTTGATGACGCCCTTGACCGCGTCGATCGCCTTGGCGACCAGGCCCTTGTTCTTCTCCTTCTCGGCAGCGATCTCGTCGTCGACGGCCTTGAGCGCGTCGCTGTACTTCGTCGCCAGGGTGTCGACCAGTTCGGTGCCCTTGTCGTCGACGGACTGGGCCAGGTCGTCGAAACGGCCGGTGAACTCGGCGGCGGCCTCCCGGGCGATCGCCTTCTGATCGGCGGGCAGCTTGTCGATGGCCGCCTGCAGCTCGGTGCGGCCCTGGGCGATGCGCTGCTTGGCGCGGGCCAGCTCGGCGGCGATGAGGTCGGCGATCGACTCGATGACGCCGCGCATCGCCCGTACGTAGCCGGCGCGGGCCCGGACGAAGATGTCGTCGGCTTCCTTGGGCAGGCCCAGCAGCTTGTCGCGCCCCCAGCGGTACCAGCCGAGGCCCCCGCTGTACCGGCGATCCTTGTACGCGTCCATCTCGCGCCGGTGCTCGGCGGTGAACGCGTCGCGGGCCGCCTTCTCCTTCTCGGTGAACTGGCTGTCCACCTTGTGGTCCAGGCCGGTGAGGATGTCCTCGACGTCCTTCTTCGTGGCGTCGAAGACCCGTTGCAGCAGCGCGGTGACGGCTGCCTGCTTCTGCTCGTCGGAGCTCTGCGCCTTACCCTTGCCGGCGGCGACCTGCTGACCCGCGGCGCGCCGGTCGGCGGCGATCGCGGCCATGCCCTCGGCGCCTTCCCGGCCCGCGGCGGCCTTGCCCTCGGCCAGAGTGGCGCGCTCGTCGGCCCGTACCCTGCCCGGGGCCTCCGCCGAGTGCGTCCCGGCCGTCTTGCGCTGGTCGAGCGCTCCGGTGAACTGCGGCTCGTTCGACGTCGCCAGCTGCGGCTCGGTGACCTGCGCGTCGGCCATCTGCTGGTCGATCCGGCGCGGCCCGGCGGAGAAGTCGGTCGCGGCGGCCGGCGCCGGGTCGGGCACGGCCAGGCGCGGGTCGGGGCGTCCGGGCGGGCCGGGCGGCCGGTCCGATTCCAGGGGTACGACCTGCTTGTCCACCACTCCCGAGGTGTCCGGCCCGGCGGCGGTGGTGGCCGCGATCTCGCCGGCCGAGGTGGCCTTGCCGGCCTCGACCTGACCCTGCACCTCACCCTTGACCTCGGCGGCCTTGCCGGACTCGGCGAACTCGTCGGCCTGCTCCAGGTTCTGCGGTGCACGAGCGGCGATGGCCTTCTCGACGGCCTGGACGAAGGCGTTGCGATCGAACTCGCGGGGCTTCGCCGCATCCATGTTGTCGGCCTGGGCGGCCTTACCCTCCGCGACCCGGTGGTCGGCGGGCTGCTTCGCCGCCGCGCCGGCCGCCGCCGCCTCGGCCCGGGCGGGCGGGTGACTCGAGGCCATCCGGCGTTTCTTCTGCCGTACGTCCGTGGCGAGCGCCTGGAACTTCGGGTCCGCGCCGGCCCCGGCCCGCCTACCGGCCGGGGCGGCGGCGTCGGCGGCGGGGGCGGTTGCGGCCTGCGCGGCGGCGGGGGCGGCCGTGGCCTGCGCGGCGGTGGCGGCGGTTGCGGCCTTTGCTGCCGCAGTGGGGGCTGCCTGTGCGGCGGCGGCCGTGGCAGCTGCTGGGCCGGCCGTGGCGGGGCGCACGGAGACAGCCGTGGCGGCAGGACCGGCCGAGGCACCCAGCGTCGAGGCATCCGGCGAAGACGTTTCCCGGGTCGAGGTGCCCGGCGTCGGCCTGGCCGCAGCAGGGGGCCGGGCCACCGGCGGCCCGCCCGCAAGTCGTCGGCCAGCCTCGGCGACCGGCGCCCCCGGCGGCAGCGCCTGCAGCATCGACGCGACGGCGGCGTTCCCTGCGAGCGGGCGTGCGGCGACCGGCCCGGAGGCGGCCGAACCGGCGGTGGTCGGACCGGCGGGTGCGGGCGTCCGCGCCGGGGCCGGCCGGCGTTCCGGGCCGGTTCCGGACGGCCGGGGCCGGGGCATCCGCGTCTTCGCCGGTGGCGGCATGGTTCAGCCCTGTCCGGTCAGCAGGCTCGCGTGCACGCCCAGGTCGGCCGGTCGCAGCAGCCGCGCCTCCCGCTGGTACTGCCGCGCCACCCCGGCGACCACGTCCCGCATCGCGATGTCCCGGCCGGAGTCCGCGGCGATCAGCGCGGCGTTGCGGGCCGCCGAGGCGATGGCGGCCCCGGTCATGTCGAGGCGGGCGAGCGTGCCGGCGTCGACGTCCGGGTCGACCGGCGCCTCGGGCGGGAACGCGGCCCGCCACAGCCGCAGCCGTTCGGCGTGGCCGGGACGGACGAAGTTGACGACGAAGTGGAAGCGCCGGGTGAACGCGACGTCGATGTTCTCCGACAGGTTGCTGGCCAGGATGATCAGGGCGTCGCTCGCCTCGAGACGCTGCAGCAGGTAGCCGACTTCGAGGTTGGCGTACCGGTCGGTGCCGTGCCGTACGTCGCCGCGCTTGCCGAACAGTGAGTCGGCCTCGTCGAAGAACATCACCGCCTGGCTCTCCTCGGCCTGGCGGAACACCTGCTCCAGGTTCTTCTCGGTCTCACCGACCCATTTGGACACCAGCTGGGAGAGGTCGACGGTGAGCAGGTCGAGCCCGAGCGTCCCGGCCAGGATCTCGGCGGTCAGCGTCTTGCCGGTGCCGGGCTCGCCGGTGAACAGCGCCTTGACGCCCGCGTCGCCCGTCCGCCGCCGGAAACCCCACGCCTCCGCCACTCGCGGCCAGGCCCGGAACGCCGCGGCGATCTCCCGTACCCTGTTCTCCTGCTCCGGAGCCAAGATCAGATCTTTCATCGTACGACGGGAAGCGACCGCCCTCGCGTACGCCGACGTGTGCCCGCGGGTCACGGCCGCGACGGCCTGCGGCAGATGGTCCTCGACCGGGTCCGGCCGTCCGTTGCCCGCGTACCGGGCTCCCGCCTCGGCGACCGCGGCCACGGCGCGCAGCTCGTCACCGCCCATCCGGTAGCGCACCGCCAGGTCGGTGAGCAGGTCGTCGGCGAGCTGTGGCAGCGCGGCGGACCAGGCGGCACGGCGCTGCCGGTGATCGGGGGCGGGCAGCGTGACCTCGGCGTAGGAGCGGCAGGCCAGCAGGGACACCGGGCGCCACGGTGTGACGCCGGTGAGGATGACCGGGATGCGCGTCCGGGCGACCAGGTCCACGACCGCGGCGGCGCTCCCGTCGCAGAGGTCCTCGGTGGGCAGCCAGACCAGCGCGTTCAGCCCGGCGGCGATCCGGGCGGCGGCGCCGATGCCGTCCGGCGCCTCGTGAATCGGCAGGGTTCGCAGCGGCCGGCCGGCAGCGGCGGCGACGGCCAGTGCGGCGTCACGACCGGCAGCCGCGGCGCCCCACATGCCGATCATGTCGATGCGTCCACTCCGGACGGCCGCGCCGAGCCTCCCGGGCACGGCCGGATCCAGGTGTGGCGGCGCACTCCAGCCCGGCGGCGCCGGCACCTCGCCCGGATCGCAGGCGACCAGTCCGAGGTCCCCGGGTTCGCCGCGCAGCAGTTCGAGGACACCGTCGCCGAGCCGGTACTCGCGGACCTGCCACGACGTCTCGCCGGGCACCACGCGCAGCAGACCATAACGGCGCAGCGGCCCCCATGCGGCGAGCGCCGGGGTCACCGCCGGGCCGACGACCTCGCCGAGCAGTTCCGCGGTGGCTGCCCGGCGGTTGAGGTCGTCGACGATGTAGGCGTAGATCCGCTCGTACGCCGGATGAAGATCTGGTGCGGCGACCAGCAGAAGCACGTCCTGATCGGCGGCCGGAAGTCGCAGCCGGGCCGTCAGCGTGTCCAGCGGGAGCGGGCGACCCGCGGCCGAGGCCGACCGCCGCAGCGCCTGTTCCTCGCCGGAGTGCTCCGGGCCGGGCGGCGTGACGGCGTGATCCGGCGCGTCGACCTGGTCGAGCAGGAGACCGACCTGGTCGTCGGTGACGCAGAACGGTGTCAGGTCGGGACGGGTCAGCCGGGCGGCCAGGGCGGCGCGCCGGTCGGCCGCGGCGCGCAGGGCCTGATGCAGCGGCCGCAGGCGCAGGCGCAGGTGGGCCAGGGCGAGGTCGGTCGGCTCGGGCATGGCTACCCTCCGCTGAACAGCAGCGTGCGGCCGTCCAGCCAGAAGGCGGGGACGTCGGCGAGCATGCCGCTGTGGTCCAGGTCGGCGTGACGCCGGCCGAGGGGCAACCGGACGTGCACCGCGTCCGGGGTGGAGGTGACGACGGCGCTGAGGTCACCGAAGCGTTCGACGGTCAGTGGCGCGTCGGTGGGCTCGTTCGCGCCCCAGAGCTGCCAGGCGATGGTGGCCAGGCCGATGCCGGCGGCGAGCGTGACGGTGCGCAGCAGATCCCGCCCGCCGTCGAGTGGCACCGCCGAGCGGGAGGCGGCGTCGGCGGTCTGCCGGCTCATCGTCTCGGCGATCGCGTCCGGATCCAGCCGCGCAGGCGCAGCGTCGGCGTGGCGGGCGGCTGCGGTGGTCCAGAGGCGGCGGCGGCCCGGCAGGCGGCGCCAGCGCTCGTCGCGGGTCGGGGGGAAGGCGGCGAGCAGGGGTACGCCCGCGGCGGTCAGCGCGCGGATCGTGGCAGCGCCGATCGACGGGCCGGCCAGGAGAACGAACGGCTGCCCGGCCGCGCGCCAGCCGGGGAGCAGGCCGGCGGGGGAGTCGGTCCAGGCGATCGGGAAGGCGCCGTCGGCCTCGGCCAGCAGCAGACCGCCGCCGTGCTCGTCGGCGGTGCGGGCCGCCACGAGGGGGCGGCCGGGCTGGTGGCCTCCGGCGACGGCGAGCCCGAGCAGGGCGTCGGCCAGCGGCAGTGCCGAGCGGGCGCGGCGGGCGAAGGCGACCAGGTCCGGTTCACCGCCGGCGGTGACCAGGCCGGGATTACCACCGGCGGCGTGCGGGCCCGGTTCGGCGACGGCCGGGAGACGGCCGGCGAAGACGGCCGCGTCCTGCTGGTCCGTGGGGTGGCGGCGCCAGCCGCGTTCGAGGGGGCCGAGGGTCTGGTAGGCGAGGGCGGTGGCGAACAGCGGAGCGTCGGCGGCCAGGCCGGCCCCGGCCAGGGCGGCGCCGATCTGCTCGAGGACCCCGATCCGATGCAGGGCGGCGGCCACCAGGAAGGGCAGCGCCGAGCGGACCTCGAGCGGACCGGCCGGACGCGGCGTGGCGATCGCGGACGTGACCCGGGACGTGAAGGCGGACGTCGAAGCAGGTGAGGGCTCGGCAGGCGGTCCGAACCGCTCGGTCAGCGCGGCGGCCAGAGCCCGGTCGTCGTCGCCGGCGGTGGCGGCGATCTGGGCGGCGGCCGCCAGCCGCAGACGCGGGGTCTCCGGGGCGGCGGACCGGTCAGCGGCGTCGGCCGGGCGCAGCGGGCCGGAGCGGGCGGGCTCCGGCACGGCGGGGTCCGGGAGGTGATGCTCGTGCCTGACGGGAACATCCGGCGTGGATTCCGCCAGGTGCGCGGAGCCGGACCGGTGCTGCGCGTCGGGCGGCGGCGTGAGCATGGCGGCGTAACGATCCAGCGTCTCAGCCGGAAGTGCTCGGAGCAGGTCGTCGAGAGCGCCACCGGCACGTACGGCGGCGAGCAGCCGGGCCAGGGCCACGGCGGGAAGAGCGGCGGAGACGTACGGGAGCGGCGGCTGCCGCTCGCCGGCCGTCAGGTCCGGGTCCGGCCGGAGACGATCGGCCGCGACAGCGGAGGGGCGGCCGATCGAGGACCGGCGGCCCGGCAGCCGCGCGGAACAGGCCGCGGCCACGCCGGTGGGCTCCGGCGCCACGGTGAACGACTCCGGCATGCCGGCGTCCAGGCCGGCGGCCTCTGCTGACGGGGGCGTCGGCAGCCGGTCGCGCGGCGCGGCGTACAGAGCACGCAGGGGAAGCCGGACCGCGATCCGCACCGGCTCGGTGATCTCCACGTCGGTATCCGCCGCGAGCTCCGCCCGGAACCGCGTGGCGATCAGGCCGGCGAGCAGCTCTGCCAGGCCGGGCGGCAGGTCGCGGGGGTGCGGGCCCCAGCTCCAGCCGCCCCGGCGCAGCACGCGGACCACGCAGCGCTCGACGACCACCGACGGCTCGGTCACTTCGTCACGCCCAGCGTCTCGAGACGGCCGTGCCAGCCCTCGGCCAGGGTCAGCACCGTGTAGCGGCCCTCCTCGGCCAAGGCGAGGCCGATGGTGGTCGCCTTGCGGCCGGTGAACACCTGGCCGAGCAGCGTCACCTCAGGCGTCAGGCCCGGCCCGGTCAGGACCACCAGGACCTTGGTGGGCTGCCCCACCGACGTCCGGTCGAGCATCAGGTGGACGCCGTCCTTCGTCAGCCTCACCGGCTCGTCGCTGATCCAGGGGCTGAGCGGCATCGGCGTGCGCCCGGTCCCGACGCCGAAGGTCAGCGGCTGGTCGAGCAGCCCGGGCACCCGTTCGGCCTCGGCCGTGGCCAGCTGCTCGGCGGTCACCACCAGCGAGCCGCCGGCGCCCAGGGTGAGCGGCAGCCCGGTACCGACCAGCTCCGCGACCGTCGGCGGCGGCCCTTCCCGCCCGACGGCCTCGAAGGCGGCGAGGACGTGGCCGGTCCGTGTCGTGTGCACCACCGCGACAGCCATCGCCCTCAGCTCCGCTTCTCGGTGGCGGCCACCGCGACCATCAGGAAGTCGGCCGGAACCGGCACGTCCTCCTGCGTCGGCTCGTCATCGGCGAAGGTGACCCGGCGGACCAGGCACGTCACCCGGCGCTCGCTGTCGACAGCGCAGACCACCGGGGTGTCGATCACGACGGGGGTCAGCGGCGGCGGTGTGTCCGGCAGGTGCGGCCGGAGCCAGATGTGCAGCTTGACGCTGCCTTCCGTCACCTTGCCCGGGTCCACGCCGGACGGCAGGGGCAGCAGGCAGCCGTTGCCGATCGTGCCGGAGGAGACCACGACGTCACCGCCGCGGGGCGCCTCGGCGATCGCGCCCCGGACGGTCAGCGTGCCCTTCGGCGACACGCTGGCCAGCTCGGTCACGCTGTCCCCGGCGCTGACGGTGCCGAAGACGAAGCCGTCCTCGTCGTCGATGCGCAGCACCGAGCCCGCCTCGCCGGGCGGCCTCGTGCGCAGCAGCAGCCCGCCGGCCGGAGCGATCACCTCGGCGGCCCGCACCCCGGCCCGCGGCGGCCCGATCTCCTGCTCGTCCTTCTCACTGACGCCGACGAAGTGCCGGCCGTTCCAATGCACGTAGCCGACCAGGATCGGCCACCTGCCGTCGTCCTTGGGCCCGTCGCCGATCGCCACCGGGTCGAACGTGATCAGTTGCTCGCCGAGCTTGCCGAAGACGATGACGTGCGTCTCGTCGAACCGGGTGGGCGGCTGCCCGGCGCCGCACCGGTCGGCGGTGAGCGAGAACGGCACCTGCTCCTCATCGAGACCTTTCACGAAGACGGGGTACGGATCCAGCTCGGTGGCATCCTCGTCACCGCCGTTGACGTCGGTGAAAGCGGTCTCGGACAGGACCACCGGCTCCGGTACGACGATCTCCCGCCCGGTGCCGTCGATCGCCACCCCGGCCCGCAGCGTCACCTGGACGTACTCCTCGCCGCCGGGATCCTGGGCCGGCTCGGTGACGAGCGTCAGGCCCTCGGCGATGCCCCACCGGTGCAGGTAGCGGTCGTGCCGTGCGGCGTGGGCGCGGGCGTGCGTGACGGCGGCCTCCAGGTCGGCGGCGGCCAGGATCTGGCCCTCGGTGAACGTGGGCCGCAGCACGGAGGTCACCGTCCCGCCTCCAGCTTCGCGATCCGCTCGCGCAACTCGGCCAGCTCGTCGCGCTGCGGCTCGCGGATCAGCCGCAGCAGCTCGTCGAGGTCGCCGGCGTGGACCGGCTCGTCGAGCAGGCCCTCGACGTAGGCGAGCCCCGGTGCCGGGTCGGGCAGCTCGTCCCGGGCCGGCGCCTCGGGCGGGCAGCAGATCTTCGCCGCCAGCTCGCGGGCCCGGTGCAGGGCCGGGCTCCAGGCCGGGCCGGCGTGCACCTGGGGCCGGACTGTCGTGCAGACCCGCAGGACCGCGCAGTCGCGCAGGGTGACCTTGGCGAGCAGCACGTCGGCGTCCGGGCAGTCGTGGCAGGCCGGGAGCAGGCTGCGGCACGCGAAGTCGGTGAGCAGCCGGCGCAGGGCACCGATCAGCCGGTCGGCCGCGGCGGCGAGGACCGTCACCTCCTCCGGGGTGGCCGATCCGGTCCCCGACGCCGGGTCCGGGACGGGCGGCGTCACCTCCGCGGGGAGGGCGCAGTCGCTGCGGTCGGGCACGTTCTCCAGGCGTACGAGCAGCCACTCCCGCAGCCGGCGCAGGTCCGCGCGTACCTCCGCGGTCAGTGGCAGGCCGGCGGCCAGCATCCGGCGCTCCTGGTCCGCGCCCGCGGGCGGGGTGCCGCAGCGGGCCACCGCCTCCTCGGCCACGGCCCGGACGGTGGCGCGCAGGCCGGGATCGTCCCAGACGTGCTCGCCGGGCTCGACCAGCGGCCGGAGGATCTCCGCCGCGCCGGCGAAGAGCGGCCTGGTCGTCTCCAGGGCGTCCGCCACCTCTGTGAACGTGCCCCGGGTGTCGGCGTCGGTCAGGTCGAAGCGGGCGACCACCGAGGCGAGCGACCGGACGTGCTCGGCCAGCGAGCGCGCGTCGGCGGGCGCCGGCGTCTGATCGCCGATCTTCTTCAGCAGGTCCTGCACCGCGGGGAGGGCAGCCCGGAAGCGCACCAGATGCTCCTCCCGGAACTCGACGGGGCCGCCGGCGGCGGCTCGGCGCAGCACGGGCCGGAAGAGATCCAGCCGGTACGCGCGCCCGCGGATCTCCCGGAACCGCTCGCCGTCACCCAGGGACCGTTCCAGCCGCGCGGCCGGGTCGGTCGTGTGGTCGTGGTCGTCGATCGACTTGAGCAGGTACGTGTACGTCTCACGGACGCGCGACGGCTGGCACTCCCCGCCGCAGGTGTCGCCGGTCGGGTACGCCGCCACCGGCTCGGCCCGGACCTCGGCGTACCGCACGTACAGCCCGTAGTCGCGGTCGTCGGGGTCCGCTCCCGGGGTGGCGCACGGGTCGCCGCAGTCCACGCCGAGGGACCGGTGCCGCAGGTCGCGCAGCAGCGCGGCGACGTCGAGACGGGCCGCGGACTCCACCACGATGTCGTGGCCGCAGCAGTCCAGCGCGTACCCGGGCCGCACCCCGATGCCGCCGTTCCCGCACGGGTCACAGACGACGTCGAGGCCGCAGACCACGCCCGCGCCGGACAGCATGCGGTTGTGCAGCCGCCCCTTCGCCGCGACGTACGAGGTCAGCGCTTGAAGATCGTCTTCGGTGAGGAGCTGGCCGGCGAAGAAGAGCGGCCGCTGCAGGGCGCCGCTGGAGGCCGCTGTCCCGGCGCCCGCGCACGCGCCGCCGCAGGTGCATCCGGTGGCTGTCACGGCGCTCATGACCGCTCGTCCCCGGAGCCGTGGTCGTCGGCGATGAAGAACCAGCTCTCGAACACGTCCCCACCACCGCCCCCGGAGGTCCACGGGCCGATGCCGGACGGCGGGCGGCGGCAGTGGTCGTACTCCGGCCGGGGACCGTCGATCTTCGGCACCCGGCCGCCGGCGTTGGTGCCCTCGACCGGCCGGCAGCACTTGTCCAGCAGGAACGCGGTCTTCAGCCGGACGCAGACCTGATCGGCCACCTGCAGCGACTCGCGGGTGGTCTGCCGCCAGGTCAGGTCCTTCGTGTACCGGTCCTGCGCCGGCTCCCCGCCGGGCGTGTACTTCCGGGTGAACTCGCCGCCCATGAACCAGCTGCCACCGCTGCGGCCCGGCCCGCCCTCGATGACCTGCACCTCCAGCACGCCGGGCTGCAGGCCGTCGGCGTGCACGCCGGCCGAGAACTCGATGCGCAGGCCGCCGGCGCGGTCGTTGGTGCCGAGCAGCCGCTTCGCCTCGTCGACGGTGTACGCCTTGCCGTGCTGCCAGCTGACGCCGGTGATGACGGTCGGGACCCTCAGCCCGAACAGCCTGCGGATGTTCATGTGGATCCCTTCCCGCCGGACCGGCCCGTGCCAGTCCGGCTCCAGGCGGGCGAGCCAGAGAACGGGGTGGTGCCCGCCGGGAAGCGGCTCGCAGGTGTCGCAGCGCTCGTCGTCCTCGGGCGGCTTCGCGGTGACGACGATCCGGTACGTCTCCCGGGTCCAGCCGAACTCGCAGTCGGAGGTGGCGCCGCAGTCGGAGACGAAGACCGAGCGGGTCGGCGACTCGTCCCGCTCGTGGTAGGCGACGCCGAGCCACACGACCTTCGGCGGATCCTCGGTGTTCTGGTCCGCGGCGGGAAGCCGCTGCCACAGGTCCACCTCGCAGTCGCCCGGCACCACGATCTGGTTGCCCAGGGCGTCGACGCCGAGGCCGGCGGTGACCTGCACGGTGGCGCGCGGCGGACCGTACCGATGATCCTTGTCCTGGGTCTCGGCGGGGACGTCGGCGGAGCCGGAGTCGTGCGGGGCGCCGCGCACGAACAGCCCGTGCGCCACGCCGTACCCGAGCAGGCACCGCACCTGCCGGCGCAGCTTGTCCTGCAGGTACTCCTGCTCACCGGTCAGGTCGGGGGCGTTCAGCGCCCGGCCGTGGAAGTAGCGCAGGCGCCGCGGTGCGGCCGCGTCGAAGTCGATGCCATCGGTGGTCGTCATGTCCATCCCCTTTGTCGTCACCACACGACCGTCGTCGTGCCGACCGTGGCCCGCTCGCCCACGGCGATGCCCCGGTGCGGCCCACGCCGTGCCGGTCCGAGCACGCTCTGCCGGTTGAGCCTCAGCGGCTCGGCGGCCGCCGAGCCGAGCACGGCCGGGGGCAGCGGCACCAGCGCCGTGTCCACCCCGACCACCGAGCGGGCGCCCACCACCCACCCGAGACCGCCGCCGTGCACCTCGGCGACGGTGTGTGCCGGCGCCTGGGACCGCACCAGCCGGGCCAGCGCGTCCAGGTCCGGCCGGCGCCCGGGCGTCGGCGGCAACTGGACCCGCAGCCGGTACGCGTGCTCGGCCAGCGGATCGCCGTACGGATCGCCCTGGCTGGCGAGCGGCGCCCCGGCCAGCGCCGACCCGACCCGCATCCGGGCCCGTGACCGGCCGAACAGGTGCGTCACGCCGAGCCGGCCGCCGGTTCCCAGCCGCATCCACGCCCGTGCGGCGCCGAGCTCGTGGATGACCGGGTCGGCGCCGAAGACGATCCGGACCGCCTGGCTGACCCCGGCCGGGGTGCCCCGCCGCCGGTAGAGCTCGGGCGCGGCGGCGATCAGCTCCCGGCGTACGCCCTCGCTCCAGCCCGCCTCGAAGGCCAGCCCCAGCAACCCGCCCAGCCAGGGCAGCACCTCACCGGGTACGCCCCGGCCGTCGAGCAGGGCCGGATAGCGCTCGATGATCCGGTCGGCGTCGCCGACCGTGGCGTCGAACAGCGACAGGAATCGCTCGGCGAAGTCGTCGGCCGCCGGGTCCTCGCGGAACGCCGCCGGCAGCAGGTCGGCGCTGGTCGCCCGCGGGAAGTCGAGCCGGATCCGCCGCACGAGCGGGGTGGCCCGCCCGTCCGAGGTGAGCCGCAGGCGCAGGTAGAGGTAGCGGCCCGGCGGCTGGTCGACGAGCGCGTCGGTGGCGCCGGCGGGCAGGAGCTGCCAGTCGGACTCGTGCGGCAGGCCGGCGTCGCCGGGATCCTCGGTGGCGGCGACCGAGACCTCGGCGGTGGCGCCGTCGGGCACGTCCGCGTCGACGCGGACCCGGTGCCACCGGCAGCGGGGGATGCCGCTGTCGAGTGCGACGGTGTTCAGCTCGCCCTCGACGGCGAGGTCCGCGGCGGCGGGGGACTGCGCCGCGGTCGCCGGTTCGCCCCGCCAGTCGAAGCAGTCGGTACCCGCGTCGGTGTCGACGGTCTCCGGCCGGTTCAGGCAGAAGCCGTCGCCGGTGACCGCGGCGAGGGTGCTCGGCGGCAGCTCGGCGGCCAGATCGGCGAGAGCGGCCTCGCCCGGCGGGGACCCGATCCGCTGCGCCGACCACAGCCGTACGCTCTCCCGGCCGCCGGCCGTCTCCGCGGTGAGCAGCCAGACCCGGCCCTGCCGGCCGAACCGGATCCCTTCCATCCGGCCGTCCAGTCCGGTCTCCCAGGCATAGCGCGGCCGGCCGTCGGCGGCGTACGCGTGCAGCACCGTTCCCGTGGCGTCCGCGGCCAGCACCGTCCCGTCGGCCGCCACCGCGAGGCGGGCCGCCCGTACGCCGGGGGCGACCCCGGTGACCTGGTCACCCTCGCGCCACCAGATCAGCAGTCCGGTCGCCCCGGCCACGGCCAGCCAGTGCCCGCAGGCCGCCACCGCGACGGGTTCCCGCAGCTGCGGGCCGCAGGACCGGACCGGCGCGAACCCGGCGGAGCAGCCGTCGCGCCGCCGCACGGCGTCGCCCGTGAGCAGGTACCAGGCGGCGCGGCCGGCCGGTGCCAGCCGGCGGTCGGGGAACCAGGGCAGCACCTCGTCGCGTCCCGGCCCGTCCGGCGCCGGGCCGAGGCGTGGCAGCCGCACCCCGGCCGGGTCGTCCAGCCCGGCCAGCGTGGGCTCGCCGGACGGATCCCAGCCGACGTACGCGTCCAGCAGGCGGAACGTCATGGCCGCCTCCCGCCGGGCGCGGGGATGAGCACCGGCCGCTCGGTCCAGGGCAGCCCGTCGGGTCGCAGCGGCGCGTCGGCGCAGAGCGGGGCCTCGCGGCCGTCCACGCTCAGGCGCAGCAGCGGCACCGCCGTGACGCCGCGGACCGCGAGCAGCCGCCGGATCAGCGCCACATAGGACAGCGCCGCGCCGAGCGGCCAGCCGTCGCCGTCCGCGCCGCCGCGAACGGGGTGCAGGTAGGTGAGCAGGTCCTCGCCCGCGGCCTGGAAGACCTCGGCCCGGTTCAAGCCGGGATCGGTGGCGATCCGGGCCTCGACGCGCACCTGCTGGTAGCGGGGCGCGGCGGCGACCACCCGGACACCGGCGGGCGCGACCGCCGCGGTGAGGTGCCGGGCGACGGCGTCCAGGTCGGCGCTCGCCGGCACCGGCGGCGTGCCGTCCTCCGGCCGCACCGGGACCACGAAGACCGCGACCACCCCGGGGGTACGCACCCCCGGGCGCGCCGGGTCGAGACCGGCCACGCCGTGCGCGCGGGCCACCAGCACGCCCGGGGAACCGGTGGCGAGCTGGCTGTAGTCGTCCGCGGTGACCGCCCGGCCACCGGCCCGCAGCCGTGCCGGGCCGGTGCGCAGGGTCCGCGCGACCGGCTCGGCGTCGGTCCCGCCGGTCGCCGGCAGGGGATTGGTGACGCCGGTGACGAACGGCAGCGAGGTGACCGTGGCGCTGATCGCTCCCGCGGCCACGGCGCCGGCCCGGCCGCCGCCGACCAGGTAGCGGGTGGCCCGCACGTTGCGGAAGCCGGGCGGCACCCGGGCGCCCTGCCGGCCGTCGCCGAAGGTGACCTCGCCGGAGGCCGGGTCGACGGTGAAGACACGTTCGTCGCCGGCCCGCCCGGACAGGCTGCTCACCTCCTGCCACTGCGCGCTCGCCGACTCCCCGGCCAGGTCGTCGTCGACCTCGATCCGGACGCTGCCGGGCACGATCGGGGTGGCGCTGAGCAGCAACCGGGTGCGCCCGTCGGCCGGGCCGCCGCCGGACGGGAGCAGCACCTCGTCGCGTACGGTCTGCACCGCCGCGGCGGCGACCGCGTTGAGCCGCAGCGACGCCAGCGCCGGGGCGCGCCGGTACGCGCCGTACGTCAGCACCACCCGCAGCCACAGCAGCTCGGGCAGCGGCCGGGCGGACGCCGGCCGGCCCGGGCCCCACGTCTCGGGCAGCCGCAGGTCGATCGTGCCCGTGACACGGAACGCGGAGGTGCCGTCCCGGGCCACCTCCACCGGCCGGAACCGGTTGCCGTCGAGCACCGACCAGGTCAGCAGCGGTGTCAGGCCGGGTGGCGCGGCGCCGGGGCCGGCCGCGACCGGTTCGGGGTCGCCGGCCGGTTCGACGACCGCCTCCACGGTGAGCATCGGGTACGGCGCGCGCGGCCCGGCCAGCCCCAGCCACAGCACGTCCCCGGGTTGCGGCCGGGGACCGAACGGCGCGAACGTCCGGTCGGGACGCACCGGGTCGAGCCGGCCGGCGCTGCCGCTCAGCACCGTGGCCAGGGTGGCCGGGCTGGCCCACAGGTCCCGCTCGGTCTCGAAGACGACCTGCCGGCCGTCGCCGGTCGCCGGGGAGGCGCCGGCCTGGAAGCCCGCCGGGACGAGCACCGAGGCCCCGTCCGGCGGGGTCACGGTGAACTGGAGGACGGCCGCGGCCGGAGACGGCCCGCGGGCGGCGGTGCCGGCGATCCGCAGGGTCTCGGTGAGCAGCTTCTCGGGCAGCCGGTTGAGGCGCCGCAGCACCGGCTCGGCCTGCAGGGCGAAGAGCCGGATCAGCGCGCCGCCCGGGTCGGCCGGATCGGTGCTGGTCCAGTCCGGCGTGTAGGCCGGCACCCGGGACCGGATCCGGTCCCGGATCGCCGCGGTCCGCGCGTCGACCAGCTCCGGCCGGCGGTCACCGGGCTCCGGGGTCCGAGCGGTCGTCTCCCTGCCCCACCACGCGGCGTCGCTCATCGCGCACCTCCGGTTCTCTCCCGGCCCCACCAGGCGGCGTCGCTCATCGCGCACCTCCCGGACGGCCGGGCGGGCGGACGGTCAGCGTGGTGCTCGCCAGCGCGGGCAGCTCGTCGTCGCGCAGCGGGGTGTCGCCGCAGTCGGCGGTGGGCTCGGCGCCGTCCAGCCCGACGGCGACCGCGACCACGTCGGCCGCATCGGCCACCGCCTGCTGCGCGATCCGCATCAGTGCCGTCGGCCGCAGCGGATCGCCGAACGGCCAGCCGTCCCCCCGGTCGCCGCCGACGACCGGATCCAGGTAACGGCGCAGGGCGAGCCGCAGCGCGGCGCGTACCCGGGCCGGGTCGGCGGGCCGGCCGCCCAGCTCGGCCCGCAGGCGCACGGTCCGGTAGCGCGGGCCGTCCACGTACACCTCGGCGCCGAGCAGCCGGGCGCCGGCCAGGTGGGCGCGGACCGCGGTGAGCAGTCCCGGGTCGGGCCGGACGGCGGCGGGCACCGCGGGGTCGGCCAGGATCCGGTCGTCGCGCACGACCTCGGGCAGCACCCGGACGGTGACCGCGCCCGGCACGTCGGAGCACGGGTACCCGGGGTCGGCGCCGACCGCCACGTGAGCCCGGGCCACCGCCACGCCGGGCGTCGCGCGGGCCAGCGCGGCGTAGTCCTCGGCGGTCACGGCGCGGTGCCCGGTGGCGAGGTCGTCGGTGGCGCGGGTGCGGGCCTCCTGCACGGTCTCCGGTTCGCGGCCGCCTTCGGCGGCGGTGACGGCGGTGGCGTCCACGAACGTATTCGGGTCGGGCTGCTCGGCGAGCAGCCAGCCGCCGCCGGGACCCCCGTTGCCCGCCTCGCCGCCGCCCAGCCGGTATTCGACACGGACGACCGGGTCCTTGGAAGCGGCGTCCGGCACCGGGATCGCTCCGGTCAGGCCGTCGCCGAAGCAGAGCGCGCCGGCCTCCCGGTCGACGGTGAAGACCCGGTCGCCGGGGCCGCTGAACGCCAGGGTGGCGACCTCGCGCCAGTCCTGCGCGGAACCGCCGCGGCGGATCCGCAACCGGGGGCCGGGGAGCAGGCGCCGCGCCGCGTCCGGCAGCACGATCCGCCGGCCGGGCAGCCGCCGCCAGGACTCCAGCTGCCGGCCCAGGTCGGCGTCGGTCACCCGGCGCTGTTCCGCGTGGCGTGCCACGGCCACGTCGGGCACGGCCTGGCGCAGGATCGGCGGCTGCGACCAGGTGAAGTCCTCGGCACGGACGCGGAGGCCGTACGCCGCGGGTTGTGGTCCTGCGCCGTCGGCGCACCAGGCGGCCGGCAGGGGGAGCTCGACCACGCCGGAGCGGCGCAGCCCGGCGGTGCCGTCGACGACGCCGCCGACCGGCCGTTCGCCGTCCCGGCCGGGGTCGAACCAATGCCACGTGAGCACGGCAGGCGGCGGGACGTCCGCCACCGCGTCCGGATGCCAGGACGGTGGGCTCGCGTCCGGCGCGTCGAGGTCGAGCAGCAGCGACAACGTGGTGCCCGCCTCGGGTGCCGCCGGCTCGCCGGTCCGGGTGAACGACAGCTGGAAGTCGGCGGAGAGCGGCACGCCACGACCTTCACGCAGGTCGGTGCTGTGGTCGCGGCCGTCCACCAGAAGCCGCGGCGCCTCCCCGGAGAGCGGCAGCACGGTCACCGCGTCGTCGAGGGCGAAGGTGACCTGCTGGACGGGGTCGCGGGACACCACGGCACCGGCCGGCACGACGACGACGCCGTCGGCGGACAGCCGCAGCACGGTGGCGGCCGGCCGGGCCGGGCGCGGCCCGGTGACGCCGAGTAGCTCCAGGACGGCCCGCACCAGGTCGTCGGGTGTCCGGTCGAGCCGGTAGAGGCGCTGCTCCAGCAGGTAGGCGAGCAGCTCCAGCAGGGTGATCCCGGGATCCACCGGAGCGTGCAGCGTCCACCGGCCGTCGGAGGCGGCGGGGATCCGCCGGCGGGCCGCGTCGGTGAGTGTCTCCCAGGTGAGGTCGTCGAGGACCAGCGGTGGCAGCGTCACGGCAGCGTCCCGGCGGCGTCCACGTAGAACGGGAAGACCAGGTTGGCCTTGGTGTCGGTGTGCCGGATCCGGTACTCGATCCGCACGTCGACCCGGCTCGCCCCGACCGGCTCGGCGCTCACCTCGTCGAGTTCGACGCGCGGTTCGAAGTCGAGGATCGCCTCGCGGATCGAGTCCTCGAGGTCGCGCAGGTTGCGGGCGCTGTCCGGGGCGAACAGCAGCTCCGGCGCGCGGGTACCCAGGTCGGGTCGCATCACCCGCTCACCCTTGGCGGTCAGCAGCAGCGCCTTGAGGCAGGCGCGGATGCTGTCCCCGCCGGAGACGTACGGCAGCCGGCCCGCCTCGTCGGGCAGGATCGGGAACGACCAGCCGGTGCCGGTGAAGTCGTCGCTCATGCCGTCTTCACCCCCGGTGAGTTGACGGCGGGGGAGAGCAGCGGCACGGCGGGCGTCGTGGTCGGACCCGCGGCGGAGCCGTGCACGTGCGCGTTGAAGAGGCCGACCAGCGTGTCGCCGAACAGCACCGGATGGGCGGCGCCGGTGCCGATCGACACGCTCGCCGCGTCCAGGGAGACCGTGGGCGCCTTGAGGGTGACGCCGGCCTTCGACTCGAGCGTGATCTGCCCGTCGGCGGTCACCGACACCTGCGCGCCGGCGGCCGCGGTGACCCGGATCGCCTTGCCCTGGTCGTCGAGTTCGACGACGTGCCCGGCCGCGGAGGTGATCCGTACGGCGGCCTGGCTCTGCTCGTCGTCCATCAGGATCTGGTGGCCGTGCCTGGTGTGGATCAGCTTCTGGTCCCGGCCGTCCTTGCGGGCCGCCGGCGGTTTGTCGACGCCGTTGTAGAGGCCGCCGATCACGATCGGGAAGCGCATGTCGCCGTGCACGAAGGCGACCAGCACCTCGTCGCCCTTCTCCGGTACGAAGCAGAAGCCGTAGCCGCCGCCCGCGTACGGCTGCACGACCGGCACCCAGTCGGAGACCGTGCCGGGGTCGAACCAGGGCAGGCTCACCTTGACCCGGCACTCGTCGTCGCCCTCGGCCACCTCGACGATGGCCGACGCCACGCCGTAGTAGCGCTGGTCGGTGCTGCGGGACCGGGGTGTCGCGCTCACGGGCGATCACCCGACCAGACGCGGCGCCCGGCGAACTCGGTGAAGAAGCCGCTGCTGCTCAAGGAGTGCTCCACCTTCCGTACGAAATAGGAACCGGAGAAACGCGCGCCGACCCCGAAGATCTCCACGTTGTCGCCGGGGAGGAGTTCGGGCAGGCCCGGGACCCGGCCGGTCGCGGTGATGAACTCGTAGGCGCGCTCGCGCAGCAGGCTGATGGCGAGCCGCTTGGCCTCCTCGTCGGTGGCCACCGGCGCGTCGATCACCATGTCCTGACGGCCCTCCAGGCTCGCGCCGGCGCTGCCCGGGCCGCTCTCGCCGGCCTTGCCGTCCAGCCCCGCGGGCAGGTCGTTCGCGTCGGCGGTGTAGGCGATGGCCTTCTTGGTTCGGGGGTCCCAGCCGCGCACGGTGAGCTTGCCGACCTGTTTCGACAGCGTGATCGTGGGTGTGAAGGTGACGAGGTTGGGCACCATGCCGGCGGGCTGGGCCGCGGTCCCGGGCGGTGGCGGCAGGACCCGGCCGCGCTCGCGTTGGGCGCCGGCCGACAGCCCCGGCCCGTACCCGAACTGGAAGACCCGCACCGAGGCGGAGTCGCGGCCGTCGGCGGGCCGGTCGAAGTGCAGCACGTCCTTCGCGCCGCGCTCGCTGGCCGGCATGACGTAGCAGTTGAGGTCGATGCGCTTGGCCCGCTCCTGCAGGAAGGCCGCGTCGTCCTGGTTCTTCTGCACGATCCGCTCGTGCACCGGGCCCTCCCGGGTGGCCGCGAAGTCCAGGTCGTGCAGGCGTGCGATCTTCTCGGCGATCTGCCAGTCGGCCATGTTCCGGTAGATCCGCGGATCGGACTCGGCCGGCTTGCTGTCCTTGAGCTTGTTCATGACGTCGACGCCGCTGACCGCGATGGTGGGGGAGGCGCCGTCCGGGAACGCCGGGCTGATCGTGTTGACCATGCCGCTGAACACGGCGAGCTCGGTCTCGGCGTAGCCCAGGCTGATCCGCACCGGGCCGCCGATCGGGAACGTGTCGCTGTGCTTGAAGGTGAGCTTGCGGTCGTCCCAGTTGTTCAGGGTGAGGTCGAAGCCGGACATCTCCTCCAGCTCGCGGCGCACCTTGACGTCGATGACGTCGCCCTTGGTCGCCGGGTCCCACTCGACGTCGTCGATGACGACCGTGAAGGCCGGGGCGTACCGGTCGGCGGGGGCGACCTCGCGTCGGCTCGGCATCGCGCTCACCGCAGCCGGGGAACGGTCAGCAGCCGGCCGGGCCGCAGGTCGCCGGGGTCGTCGATGCCGTTCGCCGCGGCCAGGACCCGCCACGCGCCGGGGTCACGGTAGAGCGCGCCGGCGATGCCGGGAAGGGTGTCGCCGCGGCGTACCAGATAGGTCTTGACCTCGGTCGGCGAAGACCGCGGCGGATCCTTCACCTGGCGCGAGACCTCGCGGTACTCCTTGAGCCCGAGGTCCAGTCTGGCCCGCAGCGGCACCCCGGCCGAGGTGAACAGCTGGTAGGTGATGTCCAGCTTCTCCAGGACGCCGGTGAAGACGGTCGGGCCCCAGACGAACCGGACGATCGGCGGGGCGTGCTCGCGGCTGTCCGGCGTCATCAGCGCCCGCAGCCGGCTGACGAAGACGACCCGGACGTCCAGCAGGGTGTCGGTGGTGTCGACCAGCGCCTCGCAGGTGAGTGTCTCGCTGCCGCCCCGGACGTACTGGATCGGCGGTGTCTCCAGCCCGGGGATGCCGATCTCGGCGAACGTGTTGGACTTGCTGATCTTGAAGTCGGTGGGGTTGAACTTCAGCGGGATCAGGTTCGCGACGGCGTCGGCCGAGCGCGGCCGCACGATCTCCAGGTGGGCACGGGCGAGCGCCTGCCCGGCCGCCACCACCGGCGCGGTCATCGTCCGGCCTGCCGGTCGCCGATGGAGCGCTCGGCCTCGGTGCGGGCCTGGCGCTCGCACTCCCGGGCGTACGCGCGGCTCCACGCGTTGATGTGCCGTTCGAACAGCCGGGCGAAGACCGCGTCGTCGTCACCCTCCACCTGGAAGTGCACTTCGAGGTGGCGAATCGTCACCGAGGCCATGTCAGCTCCCTTCAGGACCGCAGCACCGCGTCGGCGCCGGTCTGGCTCAGCCCTTCATGGGCGATCTCGAGTTGTTCGACCGCCACCGCGCTCTGCTCGGCGTGCAGGTCGGGGCCGGTCCACTTGGCGGCCAGCCCGCCGTGGAACGACCAGGCGGCCGCGGGTGTCCCGTCCGCGCCGAGCAGCACCACGGCGCCGTCGCGGCGGGCGCCGAGCGAGTCGCCCAGCCCGGCCACGTACCAGGCCCACAGGCCCGGCCCGCGGGTCACGCCGCGCTTGAGGGTGAGGCGGTTCCAGCTGTAGCGCAGCGGCAGCTGGTGCACGGTGTCGTTGTGGCCGCCCTCGGCGTACGAGACGACCTCGAGCTGGCCGCCGAGCCCGGTGACCTCCTGGAACGCCCCGGCCGCGAGCAGCGGCAGCATCAGCGCCTGGGCCGGTGGCAGATAGGCGTCGCCCGGGTCGAGGGTCACCAGGAACCGGTGCTTGGCGAGCGGGTCGGGCTGGCTCACGCCTCGATCACCTCCAGCGGGCGGTCCTGGCCCAGCACCAGGCGCAGGTCGATGACCTCCATGGGACGGGCAGGCTGAACGGTGACGTCGCAGACCACGACGGCCGGGTCGGCGCCCGCCGGGTTGTTGCGGTCGTCGCAGACGACGGCGAACGCGTCCTCGGGCCGCTCCCCGGCCAGCGTCCCCGACCGGTACGCGGCGAGCAGCACCGAGGTGATCCCGCGGACCAGCGTGAACCGCAGCTCCGGCCCGGCGACCTCGAAGACCAGCGGCTCGGCGACCCGGCGGATCGAGCGGACGAGGAGATGCAGCAGCCGCCGGTGGGCGACGAACCGGCCGCCGGTGGGTGGCTCGCCGGGCAGCGGGGGCCGTGCGGTGAGCAGGGTACGCCCGCCCCAGACCAGCGGCCCGCGCCCGGCCGGGGCCCGGAGCAGGTTCACCCCGGTCGCCGCGAGCACGGCCTCCTGCTCGACGGGGTACAGCGTCTCCAGGTCCGCCACGTCGAGCAGCGCGGCGTTGGCCGGGGTGTGGTGCGGGCCCCGCTCGATGTCGAGGCGGGCGATGAGGCCGGCCACGTGGCCCGCGCACGGGACGGTGCGCAGCACGCCGGCCGGGTCCGCGGGGTCGGGCACCCGCACGGCCGGGTGATAGACGGCGGCCGCGCGCAGCAGTTCCGGGTCCTCGCCGCCGGCGAATCCGAGCGCCCAGTCGCGTGCCTGATCGGCCCCGGTGGCGGCGACGTCGAGCACCGCGAGCCGGTCGCGCAGCGGGGCGATCTCGGCGAGCAGGGTGCGTACCAGCGCCGTCCCGGTGCTGTCGTCCAGGTCGCGGCCGAGGTCGGGCAGCGCGACCAGCGCCGGCTCGCTCAGTTCGGCCTGCTTGCCGATCGCCGCGGTGTAGCCGGCCGCGGTCACCACCGGATCGGCGCCGGCGGTGGCCTCGGTGTCGCCGAGCACGACCTGCCACGTGCTGCTGAGCGGCCCGCGCGGCCCGTCCGGCGGCGCACCGGCGTCCGGCGCCGGGGTGACCCGGATCAGCCGGGACGCGGCGAGCCGGTCCACGATCTCGCCGGTCGGCAGGTTCGGGAACGTCTCGACCGGTTCGCCCGGGGTGACGACGCGGAAGCCGACCACCGGCGGCCCGGCGACGCTGCTGGCCCGGAACGTGATCGAGACACGGGTCCGGTTGGCCCAGGCACCCTCACTGGTCGCGCTGATCAGGTACGCGGTGTGGCCGAACCCGGTGCGGCCCGGTGTCCACCGGGCCCCGGCGGTTCGCGCACCGTCGCCGCCGACCCGGATCAGCCACGCGGTGCGGCCCCCGTTGGCGAAGAACCCCCGGACCGCGTACGGCGTGTGCCACGGGCCGCCGGCCGGCCCGAAGACCTGCTGCGCCTCGGTCCACCCGCTCACCCGCACCGGTACGCCGACCGGCCCGCGCGCGAACCCGCCCAGCAGCACGGCCACGTCGGTGCGGGCCGGGTCGGGTCCGGGCTCCGGTGGCACCACGGTCACCCGCAGGCCGGGAAGCAGGTCGAGGTTCATGCCCGGCGCCGCCTAGACCGCGATCGCCAGGCGCTCGACGGCCAGGACGAGAGTCTCCATCGCGATCTCGTTCTTCCCGGCGCCGAGCGAGGGCCCGGTGTACTTCGTCGGCCAGGCCCGGTCGAAGTTCCAGCGCATGACCTCCTGGCGGTTCTCGTCGAGCAGGATCACCGACCCGGCGGTGCGCCGGACCTTGCCGTTGAGCGCCTCGACGATCCAGTTCCAGAACGCGACGTCGCCGGTGATGCCGCGCTTGAAGCTGAGATTGGTGTACTTCTTCAGGCCGGGCACCTTGCGGACGGTGATGTCCTCGGCGCCGGTCCGGTACTCGATCGGCGTGATCTCCAGTTCGATCCCGGACACCTCGGTGAAGGCGCCGCCGACGGCGGTGCCGTCGTCGCTGACGTTCGTCACGATGACCTGGAAGTTGTAGGCGGCGTACGGATCGGCACGGAATGTGGGCGGCATCGTCGCTCCCCTCTCACGCGGGCTGGGTCTCGCGGGTCTTCTGCTGGATCCGGAAGATGACGAACTCGGCCGGGAACACCGGCGCCACCCCGATGACGCAGACCAGGCGGCCGTTCTGCTGATCGGATTCGGTCATGGTGGTGCGGTCGCAGGCCACGAAGTACGCCTCGTCCGGGGTGGTGCCGGCGAGCGCGCCGCTGCGCCACACGGTGTCCAGGAAGTTCTCCACGGTCTGCTTGACGAGCGCCCAGAGCGGCTCGGCGTTCGGCTCGAACACCACCCACTGGGTGCCTTCCTCGATCGACTCCTCGAGGAAGATGAACAGGCGCCGGACGTTGACGTAGCGCCAGGCGCTGTCCGAGGACAGGGTCCGGGCGCCCCACACCCGGTTGCCCATCCCGGGGAAGAAGCGCAGCGCGTTGATCCCCTTCGGGTTGAGCATGTCCTGGTGCCGCCGGGTCAGATCGGTGGCCAGGCCGTCGCGCAGGTTGATCCCGCGCACGATGGCGTTGGCGGGGGCCTTGTGGACGCCACGCTCCACGTCGGTGCGCGCGTAGACGCCGGCGATGTGCCCGGCGGGCGGCACCGTGTAGGGCAGCCCGGTGATCGGGTGGTTGACGACCACCCACGGGTAGTACATGGCGGCGTACTTGGTGTCGTAGGGCGCGCGGAAGTCGCGGATGCCGTCGACGGTGAGGCCGTCGCGCGGGTCCAGCACGGCGAACCGGTCCTTCAGGTCCTCGCACTGCCCGATGAGGCTCTGCTGCACGGTTCCCGACCAGATTCCCGGTACGGCGCAGATGGCGATCTCATCGATGCTCTCCAGAGCGGCGATGCCGGTAGTGAGGCCGGTCTCCGGGTCCTCGCCGCCGACGAAGTCGCTGACCTTCAGCTCGTCGAACCCGTCCAGGCCGTCCGCACCGAGCGACGTCCAGCCGGCGTCGCCCCCGGCGAACCAGAAACCGGCGTCATCACTGCCGCCGGCGAGCGTGGTGCCGGCCGTGACCGAGGCGGTGACCAGTTCGGAGCGGCCGGCGACGGTGCGTACCAGGCCGACGGCCTCGGTGGCGTTCCAGTGCAGATTGGCGAAGGTCTCGTCGGTGACGTCGCCGTCCTCGTCGGTGAAGCGGGCCGCCGCCTCGGCCTCGACCAGGTAGACACGCTGGTTGTCGAAGTAGCGCGCGGCCAGCGGCGCGTCCACCGTGACGACGTCGCCGTCGATCTGCGTGACCCGCCGGATCAGCAGCTTCTCGCCGTCGTCGAACTGCAGCAGCGCGTCTGGGTAGAGGCGGCCCGCCCCGCCCACCCGCAGCGCCGTCGCGCCCGGCTCGTTGGCGAAGCGGACCCGGCGGACCGGGTCGTCCGCCTTCCACCGCGGATCGGCGGGCAGGTCGGTGATCGTCAGCTTGACGTCGTCGCCGGACTCCGCGTCCTTCCGGGCCTGGAAGACGTCGCCCCTGATCAGCACCCAGAAGTCCTCCTGCGCGCCGACTCCGGCGACGTCCGCCTTCGGCACGAACACGTCGTGCGCGGCGGCGGTGACGTCCTTCGTCAGCCGGGTGACGAAGAAGTCGCCGGCAGCCGAGTCCGGCAGCAGCGGCAGCTGCTCGCCGGCCACCGGGCGGACGAGCACCTGGACCCGCTGACCCCAGCCGCCCCGGCTGCTCGCCGCGAACGTCACCGTGTCCGCCGCCGCCACCGGGCTCGCCGGCACGATGTAGTCCCCGCGCGCGGCGCTCAGCCCGGTACCGACCGCGGCGGCGAGGGTGACCCTGGTCCGCGCGCCCTGCTCGTAGGACTGCACGGTGGCCTCCGCGACGAGCTCCGCATCCGTGTCGCCGCGGCGGATCGCCACCGTCTGCCCGATGCCGGTGAAGCCGAGCAGATGGCGGACCTCGATCGTGGCGGCGTCCGGAGCGGCGTCCTGGGTGATCTCGCTGCGCAGGCCCCGGCCCGTCTTCACGGTCGCGCGCGTGCCCTCCGCGCTGACCACCCGCTTGACGTAGAGGCGCTGGCCGCCGTTCTCGAAGAAGCCGCGCACGGCGAGCGGGAAGGCCCACCACTTGCCGCCCTCCTCGGCGTCGCCCAGCCTGGCGGCGGTCGTCGCCGACGGCTCGGGAAGCAGGCCGCCGAAAGTGCGCTGGAACTCGAGATAGCTGGTGACCAGGCGTGGTTTGCCGTCCTCCGGCCCGCGGCGGGTCACGCCCACCATGCCGGCGGTGCTGGTGCTCACGCCCGCGATCGGCCGCGGGCCGGCGTCGATCTCCTCGATGAACACACCGGGACTCAGGTACTCGGGCATGCCGCTGCTCCTTGGCGAATGGGCCTAATCGGCTATCTCGATGACGAATGGCTCGCGCGGACGGCCCGGCTGCGCCTCCGCGGGATCGATGACGACGTCGGCGGTGCCGGAGCGTCCGGGCGACTCGTAGGCGTGAACAAGGAACGTCTCGCGCTGCGGGGTCAGTGTCAGCGGCTCGTCGACGGCGCCCCGCCAGCGCAGCGCCAGCCGGCATCGGCCCCCGGCGTCGGTGACGGTGCGCTCGTACCAGTCGCCGTGCGAGAGCTCGCTGGAGGTGACCGCCTGGACCAGCACGCCGGGGACTCCCGCGCCGTCCGGCCGCTGGACCCGGCCGGTGACGACCCGGGTGCCGGGGGGATACGCGAAGTCGATCGCCGGCACCAGGGGCAGGAATTCCGGCTTCGGCGCCGCCCCGGCGTCCGGCGGGGTCGTCGCGTCGTAGTGCACGACGTCGATCTCGCGCCCGTCCGCCGCTGTGGTGAAGACCAGGCGCCCGTACGATTCGGGCTTCTGCCGGCCCCGGTCGGCCCACGGGTCGGGCGGGGTCTGGTCCGGCTGATCGGGCTGCTCGGGCTCGTAGAGGGGCCGGTATCCGGGCGCCTCGACGTGCACCCGGTACAGGGAGCGCTCGGTCGCGCGTGGACGGTGCCGCCGGCCCAGCCCCGGGTAGGTGAGCACCCGTCCCGTGGTGATCAGCGGCCGGGCGTCGTCCGGCAGCCACTCGGTTCCGGTCCAGCGCTCCAGGCGGGTGCCGATCCGCCCGGCGTACCGATCCCGGTGGAAGTCGTCCCAGAGCACCAGCCACCCGGCGCTGATCTCGATCCGGACCCGATCTCTCATCACGGCTCCCGCAGCCGGCCCGAGTCGAGCGCGCGGCCGGTCACCACGCCGGTGCCGGGGCGCTCGCCGGCCTGCAGGTTGACGACCCGGACCTCGTAGTTGAGGGAGAGCCGGTACGGCTTCTGCAGGGCGAACCAGACGTACGACTTCTGGTCGAGGGTGAGCGGGGTGAGCGTCAGATGGAGGCTGTCGGTGCTGCCCGCCAGGCTCTTGCCGAGCCGCGAGCCGGTGAGGATCGCGTCGTTGTAGAGCGCCTCCAGGGCCCGGCCGAGCATCTGGTGCTGGGTGATCTGGTTACCGCCCCACGCGGTGATCAGGTAGCGCAGGATCAGCGCCATCGGGGGTTTGCGCACCCGCGTGCGCGGGTCGTCGCCGATCGGATCGACGCGGATGCAGGCCCGGTTGCGCGACGCGGGATCCTCGGCGATCTCGTACAGGAAGAGACTCAGTTTGGCGGGGTTCGTCGGGACGGTGCCGGACAGGTCGTCGAGGACCGCGTACGGCTCACCGGTGCCGAGCGGGCGGACGGCGTCCTGCAGCACCCCGAGCAGGATCTCGGACACGTCGGCGATGACGTTGTGATCGCCCACCCCGAGCCTCCCCGCGCCGGATCCGCCATGACGGCCCGACGCTAGGCGCAGGCGTCCCCGGATCGCGCCGATGAGAACCCCGGCCGGAACCCCAGGTCCGCGCGTCCGGGGTTTTCACCGGTCCCGGCCCAGCAGGTGCGCCAGCTCGGCCCGGGAGCGCAGCCCGAGCTTGCGGTAGACGCTGCGCAGATGGAACTCGACGGTCTTCGGGCTGAGGAACAGCTCCTGGGCGGTCTCCCGGTTGGTGGCGCCCTGCCCGACCAGTTCGGCGACCCGCAGCTCCTGGGTGGTCAGCCCGGCCACCCGCCATCTCGGCGGTTCGGCCGAGGCCGGCTCGCTCCGGTCGAGGGTCCGCTGGGCGCGGCTCACCCAGGGCCGCGCGCCGAGCCGGGCGAACGTGTCCCGGGCCTGCCGCAGCGGCGGCTCGGCGTCGCCGGGGCACCCCAGGGTGGCAAGGGATTCGCCCAGGAGCAGCCGGGCGCGGGCCGCCTCGAACGGCTCGCCGGTGTCCGACGCGGCCCGGAACTCCTCGGCGGCCCGGTCCGGGTACACCAGTCCCGCGCAGCGGCGCAGCACCGCGCGCAGCGGTGGCGAGCCGGCCTCGGCCGGGGACACGGCGGCCAGCAGCCGCTGCGCCTCACCGGGGTGCCCGGCCCGGACGGCCGCCTCCACCAGGTCGCCGACCCAGGACAGGCGCCCGAGGTCGCCGGTGTCGCGGGCCTCGGCCGAGCGGGCGGCAGCGGCCAGCCTCGCGTACGCGGCCTCGTCGTCGCCCAGGCTCAGCTCGAGCAGCCCCTCGGTCGCCTCGGTGAGCACGACCAGGCCGCCCAGCCGCAGACCGGTGACCAGTTGCCGGACCCGGGCCAGCAGCTCGCGGCACTCCTCCCCGGCGCCGCGGGCGGCCGCGATCCGGGCCAGGGCCAGCCGGGCCATCGCCTCGTACGCCCCCTGCCCGAGCCGCTCGGCGCGGCGCACCGACTCCGCAGCCTCGGCCTGCGCGTCCTCCCACGCCCCGGTGCGCACGTGCAGTTCGGCCTGGACGGCGAGCAACCCGGCGAGCAGGCTGCCGATCTCCCGGCGGCGGGCCTCGAAGACCAGTTCCTCGACCAGCGGGGCGGCCAGGGCGAGTTCGCCGAGGCGCAGCAGCAGGAGCGGGTACCAGAGCCACAGGTCGCCGCGCCAGCCGATCGGCAGCAGGCCGTCGCAGGTGCGCCGGTCCAGCGCGTCCCGGCACCCGGACCAGAGGTCCCGGGCCGCGGCCAGGTCGCCGGCGCAGGCCTCCGCGGCGGCCCGGCGCCCGGCCAGCACGTCGGGCGGCGGCCCGGATCCGGCGCCGATCCGGCCGGCCTGCGTCACGGCGGCGAGCGCGGCCCGCGGCTCACCGGCGAGCGCCTCCGAGTCGGCCGCCGCGAGCAGCATGGCCGAGGCCCGGCCGGGGTCGAGCGAGCGCACCCGCACGGCCTCCCGGCGCAGCGTCCGCCGGGCCTGGTCGGGCCGTGCCCGGATGCGGTCGGAGCGGGCCAGCATGGCCTGCACGTCCGAGCGGACCCCGACGTCGTCGCTGCGGTGGGTGATCCCGTCGCCGATCCGGGCGGCCCGGTCCGGGTAGCCGGCGAGCTGCCAGCACTCGGCGGCGACCATGGCCCGCCGGGCCCGGGCCGCGGGGTCGGCGGTCAGCTCGGCCGCGCACTCCAGCAGCCCGGCGGCTTCGCTCATCGTCCCGGCCGCGTACGGCTGGGTGGCCGTGCCCTCCAGCTCGGCGGCGACCCGCTCGTCCAGCCCCAGGGTGGCGACGCCGAGGTGGCGGGCACGACGGGCGCCGCTGGTCACCTCGGCGAAGAGGGCGTGCACCCGGCGGCGGTGGGACACGTCGTCCTGCTCGTAGGCGGCCCGCTGCACCAGCGGGTCGCGGAAGCTCACCTCGTTGCCGTGGCACCGGAGCATGCCGGCCGCCTCGGCCGCGTCCAGCGTCTCGGCGGGCAGGCCGAGCTCGGTCAGCACGGCCCGGACGGCCTGCAGCCCGGCGTCACCGGCGACCGCCACCACCAGCAGCGCCGACCAGTCCGCGTCGGTGAGCGTGGCGGCGCGCCGGCGTACCGCGTGCAGCAGCCGGGGACCGGCCGGCAGCGGCTCGGGCAGCGGCGCCCCACCGCCCAGTTCGGACGGCGCCAGCACGCCGGGCGCCTCGACCAGCGCCAGCGGCAGGCCGGCGCAGGCACGGACCAGGCGGTGCTGCACCGTGCCGGCGAGCGGAACCGGCGACACGTGGTGCAGCAGCGCACCGGCGTCGCCGTCGTCCAGCGGTTCCAGGCGGTGCGGTTCCAGCGGGTACGGTCCGTCGCCGCGGCCGGTCGTGGCGATCACGCCGACGCCGGCGCCGGCCGCCCGCCTGGCCACGAAGAGCACCGCGCTCCGGGAGATCTGGTCGAGCAGGTCCAGGTCGTCCACGAGCAGCAGGCCGTGCCCCGGTTCGGCGGCGGTGAGCAGGCTCAGGGTGCCGGCGGCGACCGCGTACGGATCGGTGTCGGGCTGCGGGCCCGACCCGAGACCGGCCGACAGGGCCGCGCACTGGTGCTCGGGGATGCGGGGCAGCAGGTGGCGCACCGGGGCCAGCAACGCGTGCAGCCCGGCGAACGGCAGATCGCGCTCCGCCTCCGCCCCGTGCACGGTCAGCACGGGCGCGGGAGAGGCGCGCTCGGCGGCGTACCCCAGAAGGGCGCTCTTGCCGATGCCCGGATCACCGGTGAAGAGCAGGCTGCCGCCCACCCCGGACCGTAGCCCGGCGAGCAACTCGTCCACCACGCGGCACTCCGGATCGCGGCCATAGAGCACCGTTGCTCCGTTGAGCATGGACGCATGGTAGGCAACCGGCCGCGCCGAGTCTGTCGTTGATCGGGCGGAACCCGCGAAGTCCCTCGTGGCGGACCCGTCCCCACGCCCGGCTCCGACCTGAGTGGACCAGGTCGCCCGAGGTGACGATCCGTCGGATGCCTGCGCTCGGCTCAGCGGCTCTTCATCCGCTTCTCGATGGCATCGTCCAATTCCCGCGCCAGGATCGAGCCATGACCGCCTTCTTGCGGGGTGACCACCAGCCCTAATCGAAAGGCGGCCAGCTCGAAGGCGATGTTCCGCCACTCCGCGATCCCCCCGCGCGCTTCCTCTTGCTGGAATTCCTTCTCCTTCCGCTCGACGGCGGTTCGGAACCGTGCTGCGAAGGCCTCAGCCCCGCGCTCA
Source organism: Actinoplanes sp. OR16 (assembly GCF_004001265.1). Taxonomy (GTDB): domain Bacteria; phylum Actinomycetota; class Actinomycetes; order Mycobacteriales; family Micromonosporaceae; genus Actinoplanes. The sequence goes on from NZ_AP019371.1 coordinate 6,647,940, forward strand.
GCAGGGTGAGCGCCGATCGCTGCCCGTGTCATGGGAAAGTCGTCATTGGACTTGATCAGAATCAGCCGCGTCTTGAGATGCTGCACTTCGTCGAACGGGGCCATCAGGTCACCGGCGGTATGCGCCGTCTCCCGGTCCAGACGAGCCAGGATCTCCGCGATGTCACGCAACACCTCCAGTTCGTGTTGCCTGCGTCGCTCCTTTGCCAGGTCCCGGTTCGACTTGGCCATCGCCAGCACGGCGATCACGATCGCTACCAAGCTGAGAACCGCGCCTGCCACCTGGGCGAGGTCTACGACGAGCTTGTCCAGGCCGTCCTCAGCGGAGATCTCTGCGGGCTGCGCCATGAGAGCCGGCGTCGGCAAGACGGCCCAGGGACCGGACATGGCGCTATTCATCGAGCAATCGTGGCACCGCGGCGTGTCGTCAGGATCGCGCAGTAAGCATCACGACTGAGGCAACCGGCCGCTAGCGGTTGCCCCGATGGAAGGCCATCAGCAGCCTGGCTGCCAGCTCGGCAGCCACGTCGGATGCGAGATCGCCGAGGTCATCGGCCGGCACTGATTCCTCGGGCGGGACCTCGAGCTTGGCCCTCATCAGGAACCCGCTTCCGTGGGAGCGTGGCATCCGGTCGAGCCGCCCGACGGTCAGCATGTCGGCCGGCATGACAGCCAGTGCAGGCGCATATCGGGCTGCACTCCGCGGACTGAGCGTGATCAAAGTGATGATCGATGCTGCCAGATGGTCGAGCAGCCAGGTCTCGTCAAGGACAGCGCCCATCGAATCCTTGGGAAGGGGTTCCCAGGCGGACCGCTGCCCGTGGCGGCCGACGAACAGCCCGTGCGGTCCGGAGGTGCTGTCGGACGAGACCGCCCGGGCACCCTGATCGTCGACATCGGTCTCGACCGGGACCCTCGCCGGAAGATGGGCGGCGAGTTCCTCGGCAAGGGCGGCCAGGCGGCGGACCTCGATGTGAGGCGCCGGATCGATCGGAACCAGATGCAACTCCAACGCTGGTGATTCGAAACTCTGCCTTCGCCGAGTGATGGCCGACCGCCAGGCAACATCGAGCGGCCCACTTTCCCTGCGCCACGAGGGCCCGGTGTGCGTTGCGGGATCGTGCGCGGCGACCTCGCGGTGCGAGGATTGCCGGCGTACGTCGCCCGCAACCGCCACCTGGTTGGGAGAACCGATCACCCCAGCGAGGTAGTCGGTGATGACGGCCATCGCGAACTCCGCGGCATGGTCGGCCGCAGCCGGCTGTGAACCTGCGGCGTCGACTAGTTCCTTTCCCCCGTCGGCCCGATCACTGATACCGCGTACGGTGAGTGTCGGTGTCTGGTGCATCTGGCCCGCGTGAGCCATGCCGGCGCTTTCCATCTCGATCGCTGCGGCGTCGTTGTAGTTGCGCCTCAACTGCTCGGCCAGCGGATGCGTGCGCGAGTTGAGCACGACCTCACCTGCGGCGATAGGCCTGTGGTGCACAGCGAAGGACAGTGGCGCGGCACGCCAGGCCCGGGCTGCGGCACGCGCGCTCTGGCTGAGCGCCCAGTCTCCGTTGTAGGACTGAGGGCGGGCGAGGAAATCGTCGCCCTTCGCCATGCCACCCTGATACGAGTAGACCCTGGGTGCCACGACTACATCGCCGAGCTGGAGATCGCTGTGCAGGGCCCCGGCGATGCCCACGAACAGAATCGCCTTCGGATGGAACATCTCGATGGCATGACTGGTCACGAGCGCTGCGGCGTAATTGCCCGGTCCCAGCTCGGCGACCGCTACACGGCTACCACCAGTGATCGAGCCGACCTCGAACTGTGTGCCGACTCGATCGCGGCGTACTACGCGACCGTGCAGGTGCCGTGCTACTGCGTCGTACTCCACGGGCAGTGCGGTCAGAACCACGACCTGCACATCGTCCTGGGCGCTCACGATCCCCGAGAGTAGCGGGCGCGTAAGTGACTGATCGCAGAGGACGGTCGCGTAGGCTGCTTTGTAAGCTGTGGCGATGCTCGATACCGACCTGCTGGCCGCCGCTGAAGCCGCGACCGGGTTCATGCCCGCCGATGAAGGGCTGGCGCTCGCCGAGGCAGCGCTCGCAGCGCCGGCCGGGCCGATCCTCGAGGTGGGCAGCTATCTGGGCAAGTCGACGCTCTACCTGGCCGCCGCGGCACGGGTCAAGGGCACCACGGTCGTCACCGTCGACCACCACCGGGGGTCGGAGGAGCATCAGGAGGGCTGGGAATATCACGACCCCGGCCTCGTCGACCCCGCTGTCGGGCTGATCGACACGGTGCCGGGCTTCCGCCGTACGATCGCTGCGGCGAAGGCCGAAGATGTGGTCGTCGCCGTCATCGCGAGGTCTGAGGATCTCGCGCGTATCTGGGGGACGCCGCTCGCGTTCGTGTTCCTCGACGGCAGCCACACCGACGAGTCGGCGCGGCGGGATCTCGCGAGCTGGGCGCCGCACCTGATGGTCGGCGGCGTCCTGGCCATCCACGACGTGTTCCCGGATCCGGCCGACGGCGGGCAGGCGCCGTACCGGATCTACCGCCAGGCGATCGACAGCGGCGAATACGCCGAGCTCACGGGGCAGGGTTCGCTGCGGCTTCTGCGCCGGAAGCGGTGACGCGGAAGATCGCCGAGCGGGGATGCCCGCCGGTCAGGGCGTCGGTGGCGAGGACCACGGCGGCGGCCGTCCAGGTGGTGCGCTCGACCGGCCAGCGCACGCCGTCGGTCAGGACCAGGCCGGTCCAGTAGGAGCCGTCGTCCTCGCGCAGATGCTGCATGTCGGCGACCAGGGCCGACGCCGCGTCACGCTCGCCGATGGCGTCCAGGGCCAGGGCCAGCTCGCACGTCTCGGCGCCGGTCACCCAGGGTTGGTCGGAGACGCAGAAGATCCCCTTTCCCGGTACGACGAACTCCTCCCAGCGATCCTCGATCCGCCGGAGGGCCGCCGTGCCCCGGATCGCCCCTCCCAGGATCGGGTAGTACCAGTCCATCGAGAAGCGGCTCTTGTCGGCGAACGCCGCCGGCCTCTCCCGCAGCGCGGAAGCCAGCAGATCCGCGGCCAGCTCCCAGTCGGGCTGCGGCTCGTCGAGCAGCGTCGCGATCGCGACTCCGCACCGCAGCGCCTGATGAATGCTCGAGCATCCGGTCAGCAGGGCGGTCGGATCGCCGGCCGCCCAGCCGATCTCGCCGCCCGGGGCCTGACAGCCGGTGACGAAGTCGAGCGCCCGCCGCACGGCCGGCCACATCCGCTCCAGGAACGCGCTGTCCCCGGTCGACAGCCAGTGGTGCCACGATCCGACCGCCACGTAGGCGGCATGGTTGGTTTCGGCCGTCGCGTCCGCGATCACGTTGCCGGGGTCGTACCGGGACGCCCATGATCCGTCGGGCCGCTGCATGCGGCGCAGCCAGTCGTAGGCCGCGGCGGCCCGCTCGTGCTCGCCGCCCGCGTCGAGGGCCATCGCCGCCTCGACGTGATCCCACGGATCGGCCTGCCCGCCCGCATACCAGGGGATGAGCCCGTCGTCCTGCTGCTGCGCGGCGATGCTGGCGACGGTCTCAGCGATCTGGTCAGGCATGTTTCTCCAGGTAGATGACCACGCTCTTGCCGATCAGCGGGTTCAGCGCCTGCTCCACGACCCGGGTCAGCGCCGGCTTCTCGACGATGTCCCAGACGAGCAGCTTGTGATAAGCCCTGGTGGGGAAGGCGTCGCCGATGGCGCACTTGAGCCACCAGTACGGGCTGTGCAGCGCGTGCGCGAACCCGTTGCCGGTCACCGTCAGCCCGGCTTCCCGGAGCTTGGCGGCGAGCTCGTCCTCCTTGTAGATGCGGACGTGCCCACCCTCATTGGCGTGATACGAATCGGACAGCGCCCAGCAGACCCGCTCGGGCAGCCAGCGCGGCACCGTCACCGCCGCCAGACCGCCGGGCTTGAGCACGCGGGTGAGTTCCGTGATCGCCGTCTTGTCGTCCGGGATGTGCTCGAGGACCTCCGAGGCGATGATCCGGTCGAAGCCGGCGTCCGGGAACGGGAGATCGAGCAGATCACCGTGGACCGTCGTGGCGCTCGCCGTCGCCGGGACCTCGCCGGCCATCTCCATGGCCGCGCACCACTGGGCGGTCGTGGCCAGGTCCTTCTCGTTCAGGTCGAGGGCGACGACGTCGGCGCCGCGCCGGTACGCCTCGAAGGTGTGCCGGCCCTCGCCGCATCCGAGGTCGAGGACCCGCATTCCCGGCCGGACGTCCAGGCGGTCATAGTCGACGGTCAGCAATGGTTCTCCCTGCCTTCTTCTCCAAGATCGCCTCTGTGTACCACTCGGCGGTCCGGATCGCGGTCCGCCGCCAGGTGAAGTTCTCCACTGCTCGTTCGCGGCCACGAGCGCCCAGCGTCATCCGGAGTCCCTCGTCGTCGAGCAACCTCCCGATCGCCGACGCCAGCGCCCCGGGATCGCCCGGCGGCACGTGCAGCGACGCGAGCCCGTCCGGCCCGGTCACCTCCGGCAGAGCGCCCGCGGTCGTCGCCACCAGCGGCACCCCGCACGCCATCGCCTCGACCGCCGGCAGTGAGAAACCCTCGTACTTCGACGGCACCACAGCCACCGACGCCGACCGGAAAAGATCAGCCAGTTCCTCATCCGGGATGCCCGACACGAACCGCACGGACCGGTCCAGCCCCAGCCGGGTGATCGCCTGCGCCGCGGGTCCGTCCGGGCGCACCGAGCCGACCACCACCAGTTCGACCCCGCGTTCCGCCCGCAGCTTGGCGACCGCCTCGATCAGCTCCTTCAAGCCCTTCAGGGGTACGTCGGAACTGGCCACCGTCACGATCCGGCCGTCGACCGGCGGGGTGCCCGGCCGAGGGCTGAACACGTCCACGTCCACACCGACGCCGATCACCCGCATCCGGTCCGCGGGCACCCCGAACGCCTCGGTGATCTCGTCCCGGGCAGCCGTCGACACCGTCGTCAGCCAGCCCAGCCGCCGGGCGACCCGGCCCTGCATGCGGGTGAACGCGTACCACCGCCGCAGGGACAGCCGCCGCTTCCAGTCCGGCGCGGCCGCCAGCTCCAGATCGCGGTCCACGGTGATCGGATGGTGGATCGTGGCGACGACCGGGGTGCCGGTGCGGGCCAGCGGCAGCAGGCCGTAGCCCAGGCACTGGTTGTCGTGCACGACGTCGAACTCGGCCAGCCTCGCCCTCAGGTGCCGCCACGCTCGCAGGGAGAACGTCAACGGCTCCGGGAACGCCCCTGTGCACATCGACAGCCATTCGAGCAGGTCTATCGACGTACGAAACTCCTTGATCTTTGGTGTCCGGAAAGGATCGGGCTCCCGGTAGAGGTCGAGGCTGGGCAGGACGGTGAGACCGACCCCGTCGTCCTCGTTGATCTCGGGCAGCGGCGGCCCGGAGAAGACCTCGACGTGGTGGCCGAGCCGCGCCAGTTCCCGCGACAGATGCCGGACATAGATCCCCTGGCCGCCGCTGTGCGGTTTGCTGCGATACGACAACAGGGCGATGCGGAGCGGCGCGGAGATCACCACCTGACCCTATGAGGTGATTATTTCCGGGCGCGCTCGGCTTGCCGGATTCCGGCCGGCCCCACCGGCGCGCCCACGATGCTCCTGCTGCACGGCACCGGCAGCCATGCCGGTACGTGGGACCGCTTCGCCCTGCGCGTAGCCCCCGCCGGCTACCGCGTGATCGCCGCCGACCTGCGAGGCCACGCGTCGAGCTCCCGCGTCGACGACTACTCCCTGCCGGCCCTGCGCGACGACGTCCTGGGCCTTCTCGGGGCGTTCTCGCTGCGCGATGCCGTGCTCGTAGGCCACTCGGTAGGCGTCCACGCGGCCCTGGCGGCGGCCCTCGCGTCCCCGTCGCTCGCCAGCCGGCTGATCCTGGAAGACCTGGCGGCGCCGCCGCGCGCGCCGTCGCTGTTCCAGAGCGCGCTGGCCGGCCTGTGCTCAGCGGGCGCGCGCGTCTCAGCAAGCCGCGATCTAGGAGTGAAGGTCACGATTTTCCACCAACTCGCCCGCCCCGACCCGGCCTGGTGGTCAGCCCTGCCGTCGGTGACCCAGCCGACCCTGATCCTCTCCGGAGGCCGCACCAGCTGCGTCCCACCCCGCCGCCTGGCAGCCGTGGCCGCAGCGATCCCGTCCGCCGCCTCGCAACGATCCCGGTGGGCGACCGCGTCCATTCCCTGGCGCCGGACCAGTTCTGGTCGGAGGCGGCAGCCGTCCTCTCCCTGGCCGCCCCCATCCCCAGCCGATAGACGAAGCCGTCAACTTCTTCGCCACCGCGCTCACGCTTCTTCTTCTCGGCGCAGGAGTAGCGACATTCAGGACCACGGAAAGGGAATCGAAGTCGACGCGCCCCCCACGACATCCCGCTGAATTCGTTCGGGGAACTCGTCGGTCAGCCGAGGAAGACCTTCAGGAAGTCGTCGACGCGCTGGCGGGCCTGGGGCAGGCCGTCGACGCGGCGGGTGGCGGTGCCCTCGATCCGTACGAGGTGGTGGTCGTCCTTCTCGGCGGTCGTGGACGCGGTGATCAGGGCGCCGCTGGTCCGGGCCGTCACCCGGCCGGCCGCGGGGTCGGTGAAGTCGAAGGCGACGATCTCCGCGCCGATCAGGGTCAGGGCGGACATCAGACGTTCACGCAATGTCTGCCCGTCGCCTTCCACCAGCAGCTCCGCGGACGGGGCGACGCCGACCGCGTGGTTCGTCCAGTATTTCCAGGCGTAGAAGGCGGCGCCGAGCAGGTAGAGGACGGCCATCGGCAGCAGGAAGGGCAGCGAGACGAACGGGAGGAAGGCGAACGGCTGCAGCCAGATCAGGAGCAGGACGCCGGCGACCACCACGTGCCAGATCACCATGACGCGCGCCGACGCCGGGTTCGGCTTGTCACTCGCCGCTGCCGCTATGAGGTCGAACGTCACTCCTCCACTATGGAGGCCATGGAACAGTTTCAGCACCTGGCCGCCTTCGTCGCCGCGCTGCTTCTCGGCGGCGCGAGCGTTCTGCAGGCCCGGCATGCGCTCGCCAAGGCCGAACACGAGCGGCGGCGGATCCCCGGCGCCGCGCATCACGTGCTGCCGTCGTCGTGGCACAAGCCGATCCCCGGCGAGACCACCTTCGACGTGCAGCACTTCCGGCGGGTCGCCGCACTGTGGTGGGTCATCGTCGCCGGATCGGTGCTGGGCGCCCTGGCCGAGGCCGCCGACTGGGCGGCCTGACCGCCGGGCGTAGGTTGACCGGCATGATCGAAGTGCGTCTGCAGCCGATGACCGAGGACGAGTACGTGTCGTGGCGGGCGGAGGCCGAGGCACACTATGCGCGCAGCGTCGAAGCCACCGGCCGGTCGTCGCGGGACGCGGCCCGGCAGGCGGCCGAGACCTATGCGCGACTGCTGCCGGGCGAGCGGGACACCCCGGGCAACCACTTCTGGTACGCCTACGACGGCGACCTGCGGGTCGGCTTCCTCTGGATTGTGGTCACCGAGGCGACCGGATCCGCGCTCGTCCACAACGTCGCCGTCGACGAGGACAAGCGACGACAGGGCTACGGCCGGGCGATCATGCTGGCCGCCGAGCGCTGGTGCGCGGAGAGTGGGCTCACCCGGCTCGGCCTGCACGTCTTCGCCCACAACACCGGCGCGCGGGCCCTCTACGAGCAGCTCGGGTTCGCCGAGACAGGCCGCAACATGGCGAAGGATCTCACCCCGGGGAGAGGAGACCGGTGAGGGCGTCGGCGGTGTGCGCCGCACCCTTGTCGGTCACGTGGACGAGGTCCTCGCAGTAGAGGCGGACGAGCAGACGGCGGAGAACGACGCGATGACCGCCCTGCTGCGTAGTCTGGCCGCATGAGCCGGTACGTGATCGACGCTCCCACCCTGCTGCACCTCGTCGATCACAAGGTCGCCGTCGACCCTGGCCATCGACTGGTGGCGCCCGCGTCGATCCGCTCCGAGGCGCTGCAGCTGCTGCTCGACGACGTGCGCAACGGCGCCCGCGACGACGACGCGGCGATGCGGGCGCACGAGCTGCTCACCGGGCTGAAGATCCGGGCGCTCAACGATCGGGTGTCACGGGCCGTGGCCTGGCGCATCGCGCGGGAGCAGGGCTGGGCGACGCTGCGCGACGCCGAGTACGCCGCGGTGACCCGCCTGCAGGCCGACGCCCTGGTCACGGTCGACGCGGCGCTGGCCGGCCGGATCGCGGGCCTGGTACCGGTCCTGCCCGTGGAGCGGTTGCGCGCGTAACCCCTGAGGAGTCTCCACGGCGGTGTCGCGGGTCGAGCGGACCTTCCCGCCGAACGCCCACGCCCACGTGAGCCGCCGGGCGGCACGGCCGGCGTGACGAGTGGGGGAGGGGATGAGCTGTGCAGGTGACGGCCGGCGATCACGTGCGCCTGCTCGCCGAGCCGGGCGCTGCCTCGTTCGCGAGTGCCGGCGGGTCCCGGCGAGATCACCCCGGCTTCTCCCGGGGCGCTGATTTCAGGCCGGTGGGTCCTGGAGCTTGAGTTGTCCGCTGCCGAGTGGATCGCCGCAGGCGGTGCAGTGGACCTCGGCCACGAACTCGTGCCCGCAGGTGTGGTCGAAGCGGACCGGGTCGTCGCCGTGCCGGACGTGCTCGTGACCCCAGCGTTTGAGGGTGAGCAGCACCGGTGACAGGTCACGGCCGGCGCGGGTGAGGCGGTACTCGTAGCGCGGCGGGCGTTCGCTGTACTGCTCGCGGGCGATGACGCCGTGGTCGACGAGCTTGCGCAGCCGTGCCGCTGCGATGTCGCGGGGGGCCCCGGTGTTGCGGACGATCTCGGTGAAGCGCTGCTGGCGGTAGAACAGCTCGCGCACGATCAGCAGGCTCCACCGGTCGCCGACGATCTCGAGGGCGTCGGCGATGGTGCAGTCCCTCGGTGTCCTCTCGGATGGCGCGGCCGGCATGAGCGCCATTCTTCCCGAAGAGGGTTGTGTTTTCAAACCTACGACCGCACGATGAGGTCGGTTTGAAAACACAACCGTCGATGGAGAAGGCATGAGCACGCAGGTCTCACACCAGGCCGCCACCCGGACCACAGTGCTGCTGTGCGCGGCCGCGTTCATGACCATGCTCGACCTGTTCATCGTCAACGTCGCGCTCGTGTCGATCGGCGCGACCTACCCCGGCTCCTCGCTGGCCGATCTGAGCTGGGTGCTCAACGCCTACATCGTCGTCTACTCGGCGCTGCTCGTCCCGGCCGGCGCGCTCGCCGACCGCTATGGCCGTAAGCAGGCGTTCCTCGCCGGGCTGGCGCTGTTCACGGTCGCCAGTCTCGGCTGCGCGGTGGCGCCGGGCCTGTGGGCGCTGGTCGGGTTCCGGGCCGTGCAGGCAGTCGGCGCCGCGGCGCTGACCCCGGCGAGCCTCGGGCTGATCCTCAGCGTGCTGCCGGAGACGCGCCGGCCCGGCGCCGTACGGATCTGGGCCACCACGTCGTCGTTCGCGGGAGCGTTCGGGCCGGTGATCGGCGGGCTGCTGGCCGACGTGTCGTGGCGGTGGGCGTTCCTGCTCAACCTGCCGATCGGCATGGTCGCGTTCGTGCTGGCGGCGCGCCTGCTACCGGCGTCCGCGCAAGCGACGACGGCGCGGATGCCGGACCCGGTCGGCGCGGCCGCGATCGCCGTGACCGTCGGCGCGGTCTCGCTCGGCCTGGTGATGGCCGGCGCTTGGGAGACGGGGCCGCTGCTGCTGGTCGCCGGGCTCGCCCTGGCCGCGCTGGGGCTGCTGGTGCACCGGGTGCGGACGCATGCGGCGCCGGTGCTGCCACGGCGGCTGTTCCGGGTGCCCAGCTTCAGCATCGCCAACCTGACGATCCTGGTCTTCACCAGCGCCTTCGGCGCCGTCTTCCTGAGCGTGTCGCTGTGGATGCAGACGACTGCCGGGTACGGCCCGTTCCGGGCGGGACTGGCGCTGCTGCCCGGCCCGCTGATGGTGCCGCTGTTCGCCGCCCTCACCCAGCGCCGGGCCGGCGGCGCCCAGCCCCGCTACGTGATCGCGACCGGCCTTGTCGTGTTCGGCGCCGGCTCGCTGCTGCTGGCGATCCGGGGCGGCGGCCAGTACGCCGTCGATGTGCTTCCCGCCTGGCTGATCATCGGCGCCGGCATCGGCATCGCCATGCCCACCCTGATCGCCTCCGCCACCAGTGACCTGTCACCGGGCGACGCGGCCACCGGCAGCGGCGTCGTCAACACCGCCCGCCAGACCGGCTACGCCCTCGGCATCGCCGGTCTCGTGGCCATCCTCGGTGACCAGGTCGGCGGCGGCTTTGCGGCCGGCTGGGTCTTCGTGACCGCGCTGGTGCTGATCAGCGCGGCGACCGCACTCTTCATCCGGCAGACCAGCACAAGGACGGTGACCCAGTGATGACAGCCTTGACCGAGCTCACCGACCCCGACGTCCTCATACCGCAGGCAGCCGCGCGGATCCTCGCGGACGCGCCGTGGCGGCGCTTCGCCGTCTTCGGCGACAGCCTGTCGCTCGGCGTCGGCGACCCGACCCCGGGATACGACAGCCTCGGCTGGGCCGACCGGATGGCGCGCGTGCTGCGGCAGGTCCAGCCCGGACTCGCCTACCTCAACACCGCCCGCGTCGGCGCGACGACAGCGCAGGCGCAAGCCGAGCAGGCCGAGCGGATCACCGGCTTCGCCCCGGACCTGCTGCACCTCAACAGCGGCGCCAACGACATCATGCGCCGCCGGCCCGACTGGACGCGCATCGAGGACGACCTGCGGGCGATGTACGTGTGGGCGGCGTCCACCGGCGCCCGGCTGAGCGTGTTCACCCTCGGACGCGCCTTCGTGGTTCCCGCGTTCCCGGACTTCACCGACCGGGTCGCGCGCCTCAACGACATCACCCGCAGACGTGCGGCCGAATACGACGCGGTCGTCGCCGACTGCTGGGACCACCGGCTCAACGACCGCCCGAACCTGCTCAGCGGCGACCGGATCCACTTCGCCACGGTGGGGCAGGCGGCCATCGCCACGCTCATGGTCAGAGCCCTCGGGGCGCGGCTTGGCGAGCGTGACGAGAGGCGCGGATGGTAGGAGAGAACGCATGACTTTCACGCCCGTCCTGCTTCCCAGCCCGTTCCTCGGCTCCGCCGTCTGGCAGCCGGTGGCCGCCGCGTTGCGCGCCGGCTTCGGGGTGAGCGCGGTGCTCGTGGATCCGCCGGTTCCGGCGTCGGCCGACCCGGCGGTGGTGCTGGCGCGGCTGGCCGAGCAGCTCCCGCAGTCCGGCGACGTGGTGCTGGTGCCGCACAGCAACGCCGGGCTCTACGTGCCCGCGCTGGCCGGTGGCCGGCCGGTGCGCGGGGCGGTGTTCGTGGACGCGGTGCTGCCGCCGGCCGAGGGCGAGCTGCCGGTGGCGCCGGAGGGGCTGCGCGACCTGCTGCGCGAGCAGACCGACGACGAGGGGCTGCTTCCGGAGTGGACGCGCTGGTGGCCGGAGCCGGACGTCGCCGCGCTGTTCCCGGACGCCGCGACCCGGGCGGCGGTGGAGGCCCAGCAGCAGCGGGTGCCGTTCGACTACCTCACTGCCCGGGTCAAGGTTTCCGCCGGTTGGGATCACAATCCCGCGGCGTACGTGGGATTCGGGTCCACATACGCCGAGGAGCAGGCTGATGCGCGGGCCCGGGGGTGGGCCGTCGAGACGTTGACCGGCGAGCACCTGCACATGCTCGTCGAGCCGGGCGCGGTGGCGTCGACGATCGTACGACTGGCTCAAGGTCTTTGATCTTCTGTGCGCATGCCGACCGCTTCGGCGAGTGGCCCCACGACCGCCTCGCCGAGCGGGACGGCGGCGAACGAGCCGACGGCGTCGTAGCTGTACACCCGGGCCAGCACCGCGCGGGGGACGTTCTGCTGCAGGGACAGGTCCCAGTAGACGGCGATCTGCTCCATCGCGATCCCGACTTTGCCCGCGCGCCTCCGCCTGGCGTTCGTCTAACTGATCGCGCTGGTCAGGTTGACCTCGACGGCGCCGAGCAGCTGCTGGTCGAAGGCGAGCAGGCGGTCGATCTTCGGGGTGCTGACGATTGCTTGAACAGTGGGCATGACGGTAGGACCTCCCGGCCCGCCGAACTAATCGGGCGTGAGGAAGCCGGTCAGCGCGTCGGCGGTGTGCGCCGCGCCCTTGTCGGTCATGTGGATGAGGTCGTCGCAGTACAGGCCCAGCCGGTTGTCGCCGGACGGGGGCAGCTGCCGGGCCGCGAGGTCGAAGTAGGTCACGGCGCTCGTACCCCCGTACCCCCCGGAGTCCTCGGCCGCGACCTCCCGCCAAGCCTGCGCCAGGCGGCCGAAGCCCTCGGCCCGGCCCGGGCCCACCCGGGGCGAGCCGTAGACGACGAACGACGGGTCTGTTCCGGCCGCCGACCGTGCCGCCTTGATGATCGCCTTGAGGTTGCGCTTGACGGTCGCGGCGGGCACGCCGGTACGCCAGTCGTTGACGCCCAGCTGCAGGATCACCAGGTCGGGGCGGATCTCGGCGAGGCTCGGCGCCCACGCGGAGGTCTGCGCGGCGAAGCTGCCGGTGGTGCGGCCGCCGTGACCGCCGTTCCACACCTGGATGCCGCGGTGCTCGTCGCCGTCGAAGGTGACGAAGCCGTTGACCCGGCCGGTGCCGCTCACCGTCACGGTGTGACTGCCCGCGGCCAGCGGCCCGGAGCCGGACGCCGGGATCGGGCGGCCGTCGACGGTCACCGTCAGCGCGGCAGCGGGCGAGTGCCACACCCGCACGCTGGTCCCGGTGAACGAGTGGGTGAGTGTGCCGCCGGTCAGCTCCCAGCCCTTCAGCGCCCAGCCGTCATCCGGCGGCGCCGGCCGGCCGCCGCCGCTCGCGATCACCGGCCAGCGGTCCGGGCGGCCCCACGCGGCGACGAAGTTCGCGCCACCGGCGGCGCCGGCCACCGGGAACGCGTGCCGCAGGTTCTCCGCCAGCACTGCCACGTAGCCGCGGCCATGGACCGAGCCGACGCCCTCGGTGCTCGACGAGCCGATCACCGCGACGACCGCCGGCTGGTAGCGCCGGTTCGCCAGCGCAGCGTGCCAGGACAGCAGCGCCAGCCGGTCCGGCGCCGCGTCACCGGCCGCGCGGGCCGCCGGCGCCGTGGCCGCGCCGGCGGCTATTCCCGCTGCTATGGCCCCGCCGGCGACGGCGCTCGCCCGGATGAAGTTCCGGCGATTCGTCATCAGCCGCCCCCCGATGTTTCCTTTTGCGACCTGTTCGCAGTGTGGGCGAGTGTGTGACATCCGGGCAATAGACGGATCGGTGGATGTCAGGACGGAAGCGGCGTGCCGAACAACAACCGTTCGATCAGGTCAGTGGTCCACGCTTCGGACGAGTCGGACAGTCGCGCGGCCGCCATGGTCATGAACGCCAGGTAGACGTGGTAGCGGTAGGAGCTCCAGGTCGGTGGACGCCACAGCCACTCCGGATCCGGGTCACCCGCGGTGTGACGGCGCTCCCAGAAGCGGCGCATGGCAGCGGCGAGCTGCTTGTCGAGGATCAGGGCCGAGCTGTCGGTGAAGTACAGGAACTTGGTGAAGAAGGCAGGGCCGAGCCCGGCGATCTTGTGTTCGCCGGAGAGGAGTACGCGGTAGGCGGCGACCGGGCCGTCCTTCTGCAGGGCGGCGGTTGCGGCGTCCAGCTTGGCCGGCTGGGCGTCGACGAGGATCTCGCCGAGGCGGTGCGGCCCGTAGGCCTGCCGGGTGCCGGAGCCCCAGGCGAACGAGGTCTTGAGCAGCTCGAGAGGGTCCGTGACAGCGGCGACGTGGGCGCGGCTGACCGATGCGGGCAGCGTCAAGCCGAACCCCGTCCACTTGTCCGGATAGACGCTGATGGTGTGCGCGGCCACCAGCGCCCGCGCGTCGTCCGGCCCGCCGGTCCGCTCAGCGAGGGCCGCGCGGCGCGAGCGCAGCCACGCGATCTCGTCGTCGAACAGGCCGCCGGACACGACGCGGCGGTCGAATGCCGAGGCGTCCTCGGGCAGTTCCATCTCAGGCTCCATGGGCAGCAGTAGTGCGGGGAGCCGTGACACTAGCGCGCTTGTTCTCGTACATCTGAGCGTCCGCCCGCGCCAGCAGGTCGTCCGGGGCGATCACCCGCCGCTCGGACCAGACGGTGGTTCCGAGGGCGGTCGAGACACGCAGCGTCTCGCCACGCCAGGCGACCGGCTCGGCCACGGCGCGCACGATGCGGGCGCCCAGGGTGTACGCGGTGTCGCCGTCAGCGTCCGGGCAGAAGACGAGGAACTCGTCGCCGCCGATGCGGGCCACCACGTCGGTCGACCGCGCCACATCGGTGATGCGCCGGGCGGTGGCGCGCAGCACCGCGTCGCCGGCGTCGTGCCCGTACCGGTCGTTGATCGGCTTGAAGTCGTTGAGGTCGCAGTAGAGCAGCGCCAGGTCACCGCCCTCGCCCGCGGCGTGCCGGGCGATCGCCTTCTCCATCATCGCGAACAGCTGCCGCCGGTTGACCAGGCCGGTCAGTTCGTCGTGCGCGGCCTGGCGGGCCAGCGCCTCCCGGTCGCGGGACCGCAGCGCGTTGAGCCGTCCGATCCGGATCAGGACGAGCGGGATCGTCAGCATCGGCGCGATGGTGAGCAGCAGGCCGTCCGCGGGCGAGCCGGCGAGCTGCCCGGCCGCACCGACCACCGGGATCAGCAGCATGGCGCCGCCGAGCACGCTGAGCTGCATCTTCGGGGCCCGGTCGACGGCCCGCGCCGGTGGGTTCATCAGCCGGGCGGCGCTCGGGTGCAGGCTGGCCGCGCCGAGACTGAGGTAGCCGAGGGCGAACAGCAGCGCCGGCGCCGAACCCTGACCGGAATCGGTCGAGGCCATGTTCACCACGGCGGTGCCGAGCACGGTCAGGCCCAGCGCGCCGAACAGGAACAGGAGGCTGACCTGGCCCCGGCCGCTGGTCCGGACCACCCGCAGCAGCGCGCCGCAGATGCCGAACAGCACCAGCAACTGGGTGAGCGCGAACAGCTGCGTGGCGGTCGAGTCACCCTTCGCCAGCATCTGCGGGCGGAACAGGAACTCCCAGACCGGCGTGGCCGCCGCGATGCCCCAGACCGCGGCGTCGATGGTGCCGCTCGCGTCGCGCGGGGTGTGCCGCAACACGATCATCAAGCTGGCGGCCAGGAAGAACACGTAACCGAACAGCGGCGGCAGCACGGCCAGCAGCGGCTGCGGGACGTCGGCGCCGCCGGGGACGGCGGCCGGCAGGTACCAGGCCGCGTTGGCGACGGTGAGCATCATCAGCGCCAGCACGGTGAGCAGCCACGGGCGCCGGTCCGGGAGGCGATGCACCCGTACGCCGGCCGCGATGCCCAGAGCGGCGATGACGCCGGAGAGCATCATGAGCAGCAGCCGGACCGCCTCCGACCCGACCAGATAGCCGGTGGCGAAACCCGCGGCCACGACGAGGAACCCGATCGGCACGCCGATCCGGGCCGGGAGGCCGTCTGGTTTCACGGCCGCATCGATCGGCGGCGACAGCCGGATCTTGAGAGATTGTCAAGAAGCTGTAATTTCGCTGTTAGCGCGCTTGCCCTACGCTGTGGTCCCCGGTCGAGCACCGGCGTGGACGAGGCAGGGGTTTCGAGTGACGACGGCGACCGTGGTGTTCCTGGTGATCGGCGGCGCCGGCCTGGCCATCCTCGCGTTCGCCCTGCTCGGCGGCGAGATCGCGAACTTCGGGCACTTCGGCGCCGACGGGCTGGTGCCCGTCGAGGCGGTCGCCGGCTTCCTGGGCGCCCTCGGCTTCGCGGGGGCGATCACCGCAGAGCTGCTGTCCGCCCGTACCCCCTCAATGATCTTGATCGCAGTCGCGGTGGCGCTCGTCGCCGCCTTCGCCGCCGCCTGGCTCGCGCTGAGGTTCTCCCGCGCGGCCCGCGACATGCGCACCGACGCGACACCCACCCGGCAGAACCTGGTCGGCACCATCGGCGTCGTGGTGACCCGGGTCCCGGCCGGCAGTGGTTACGGCGAAGTGCGCGTGCGTCTCGGCGGGCAGCCGGTCAAGCTCTACGCCCGTGCCGACCAGGCCCTGCCGGCCGGCACCCCGATCTTCGTGGTGGAAGCACCCACCGACACCAGCGTCGTGGTCGAAGCGACCCCGCACACCGGAAAGGTATAGATGTCACCCGTGCTGTACGCCATCGCAGGCGCCGTCCTGCTCGTCATCCTCCTCGTCCTGTTCGTGCTCACCCGGATCAAGGTGGCCGGGCCGAACGAGGCTTTCATCATCACCGGGCGCAAGGGCCGGGTGACCCAGTCGGCCGACGGCACGAGCAGCACCGACCTCTCCGGGCAGAAGGTCGTGATGGGCGCCTCGGTGTTCGTCATGCCGGTCGTCCAGCGTCTCCAGTCGCTCGACCTGTCCAGCCGCCGCATCGACGTCAGCATCAAGGGCGCCGTCTCCAAGCAGGGCATCCGCGCCGAGCTGCACGGCGTCGCGATCGTCAAGGTCGGTGGCACCGAGGACGCGATCCGCGCCGCCGCGCAGCGGTTCCTGCACCAGCAGGACGAGATCGAGGACTTCACCCGTGAGGTCCTGGCCGGCGCGCTGCGGTCGATCGTCGGCCGGCTCACCGTCGAGGAGATCATCCGGGACCGGGCGGCGTTCGCCAGCGCGGTCGCCGAGGAGGCCGAGCACTCGATGACCAACCAGGGTCTGGTGCTCGACACGTTCCAGCTGCAGGACATCCTCGCCGAGGGCTCCTACCTGCAGGACCTCGGCCGTCCCGAGGCCGCCCGCGTGCTCAAGGACGCGGCCATCGCCGAGGCCCGCGCCCGGCAGGCCGCCGAGCAGGAGCGCCTGCTCGCCGAGGAGGCGATCGCCGAGGCCGAGCGGAACCTCGCCCTGAAGAAGGCCGGCATCCAGGCCGAGATCGACGCCGCGAAGGCGAAGTCCGACGCGGCCGGCCCGCTCGCCCAGGCCGAGCGCGACCAGCAGATCCTCGCCGAGCAGCAGAAGGTGGCCGAGCGCAACGCCGAGCTCAAGCAGCGCCAGCTCGACACCGAGGTCCGCAAGCCCGCCGACGCCGCGCGATACAAGGTGGAGCAGGAGGCCGAGGCCGCGCGCAACGCCTCGGTCATCGGCGCGGACGCGCAGCGGCAGGCCACCATCGCCGCGGCTCAGGCGTCGGCCGAGCAGGCCCGCCTGACCGGTGAGGGTGAGCGCGCCCGTCGTGCCGCGCTCGCCGAGGCGCACGCGATCGAGGGCGCCAAGGAGGGTGAGGCGGAGCAGCGCCGGCGTACCGCCATCGCCGAGGCGATCGAGCGTGAGGGTGCGGCCGAGGCCGCGGCGATCCTGGCCCGCGGTCAGGCGGAGGCCGAGGCGATGGCCCGCAAGGCAGAGGCATTCTCGTCGTACGGCGAAGCAGCCGTGCTCGACCTCCTCGTCAAGGTTCTCCCGCAGGTCGTCGAGGCGGCGGCGGCGCCGATGGCGGCCATCGACAAGATGACGGTCATCTCGTCCGACGGCGCGTCGTCGCTGACCAAGTCGGTGGCGAACAACGTGGCGCAGGGCCTGCAGCTCGGCTCCGACCTCACCGGCGTCGACCTGGCCGGCCTGCTCGCCAAGCTCGGCGAGGCCCGGGCGACCAAGCCGGCCGCCGACAACGGTCTCAGCCTGGAGTCCGAGGCCCGCTGACCCGCAGCGTTGCGTCGAGTTTCAGCAGCAGGTCCTGGGCGGTGAACGGCTTCTCGATGAAGGCGATGTCGCCGTCCAGGACGTGGGTGGTGCCGAGCAGGCCGTTGCTGTACCCGGACATGTAGAGGACGGGCAGGTCGGGGCGGCTCTCCTGGAGCTGCTCCACCAGCCTCGGCCCGGACAGCTCCGGCATGATCACGTCGGTGACGACCGCGTCGCAGGGGTGCCGGGCGAAGGCGTCGAGCGCTTCCGGGCCGTTGTGCGCGGCGACCACCCGGTAACCACCGCCCGTCAGGATGCGGGTGATCACGCGAGCCAGGGCCGGTTCGTCCTCCACCACGAGGATGGTCCGGCCTTCGCCGTCGCGCGGGACGGGCTTCGGGGCCGTGGACACGGTGGCCGTGCCGGTCAGCACGAGCGGCAGGTAGATGCGGAACGTCGTGCCGATGCCCTCCTCCGAGTACAGGTTGATGCCGCCGCCCGCCTCCGCGACGATGCCGTAGACGGTGGCCAGGCCCAGGCCGGTGCCCTTGCCGCGCGGTTTCGTGGTGAAGAACGGCTCGAAGATGCGCTCCGCCACGGCCGGCGGGATGCCTTCGCCGGTGTCGCTCACCACGACCCGGGCGTAGACACCGGCCGGCAGCGGCGGCTGCAGGTCGAGCTCGTCGCCGCCGAGCGTCGCGGTGTTCACCTCGAGGACCAGCGTGCCGCCGGCCGGCATCGCGTCCCGGGCGTTGATCGCGAGGTTGAGCAGCACCTGGTGGATCTGGCCCGGGTCGGCGTGCACGAGGACCGGCTTCGCCGACGGCACCGCGATCAGCGTGATGTCCTCGCCGATCGTGCGCGCGAGCATCCCCTGCACCTCGGCGACGGCCGGGTTCAGGTCCATGTCCTGCGGCTGGATGGTGTCACCACGGGTGAAGGTGAGCAGCTGGCGGGTCAGGTTCGTGGCCCGGTCGGCGGCGGTCTGCACGTGCGCGAGGTCGGCGCGTACCTCCGGGTCCTCGCTCTGCTCGGCGGCGAAGTCGGTGTAGTTCTTGATGATCGCCAGGATGTTGTTGAAGTCGTGCGCCACACCGCCGGCCAGCTTGCCGAGGCTCTCCATCCGCTGCGCCTGGTGACTGCGCTCGGCCATGGCCCGCTGCTGCTCGGCTGCCTCGATCTGGGCGGTGATGTTGCGGGCCACGACCGAGACGCCGATGACCGTGCCGTGGAGGTCGTGGATCGGGGCCATGTCGAACGAGACCCGGATCGCAGGGCGGTCCCGGCGTACGAAATCGGTCTCGTAATGAATCCCCTCGGCGCCCTCACCCATCCGCTGGAGCAGCTTGGCGGGATTCTCCAGGACGGTCACCGGCCTGCCCAGCATGTCCGGCGCGGCCTGCCCGAACAGCTTCTCGGCGCCGCGGTTCCAGGCCGTCACGAGACCGTCCGGGGTCAGACCCACGATCGCGTCGTCGATGTGATCCACCACGGTCGCGAGAATGGCCTGATGGTTGGCGGCGGCGCTCACCGCCGCCTGCTCCCGCGCGCTCGCCTCGTCGAGCCGGTGCTGACCCCACGGGTCGACGTAGATCGCGCCCGGCCCGAGCAGCACCGCATAGCTGCGCCGCAGTGACCAGTAGAAGACGCCGATCATGGCGGTGACCGCGTCCCAGACCGCGGTGATCCAGAGCCAGCCGGGGGAGTGGACCGGGTGCCCGGCGCCGCGGAGGACCATGAGCGCGTGCAGTCCGTGCCCGACCGCGCAGCTGAAGAAGATCCCGGCGGTGGCGACGGCCAGCTTGTTGGTGCGCAGCTGCCCGGCACGACTCACGGGCACCACGATCGCCACCATGATCGCCAGGTAGGCGACCATGATGATCAGGTTGCCGAGCAGATAGAGCTGACCCGCCACGCCTTACTATCGGAACTGTCGTACCCCGGCTTTAGGCTGCTCAGCATGATCGAGACGCGGGACGAGTTCGAGCAAGCGGTGACCGAGGCGCGCCGGGCCGCGCAGGCCTATTACGACACCGGCGACGCGCTGATGACCGACGCCGACTACGACGCGCTCGCCGATCGGATCGCCGCCGCTGTCGTGGCCCACCCCGGCTGGGACGACCAGGGCGTGACCACGCAGGTCGCCGCCGGCGCGTCGGCCGGAGGGGACGTGCGCCACCCGACCCCGATGCTCTCGCTCGACAAGATCACCACCACTGAGGAGGTCGGCGAGTTCGTCGCCACCCTCGGCGGCGACGGCTGCCTCGTCGAGGTGAAGCTGGACGGCCTGGCCATTCGCGCCGAATACGCCGGGGGCCGGCTGGTGCTCGCCGCGCTGCGCGGTGACGGCAGCACCGGCGAGGACGTGACCGCCCAGGTCAGACGCGGTGTGGCCGGGCTGCCGACCGCGCTGGGCACTCCGTGGACCGGCGAGGTGCGCGGCGAGGTCTACATGACCGTCGCCGACTTCGAGACCGCCAGCGCCAACCGGGTCGCGGCCGGCGCCAAGGCGTTCGTGAACTCGCGCGGCGCCGTGGCCGGGTCGATCCGCAGCATCGACCGGACCTACGAGACGCCGATGACCTTCGCGGCCTACGAGCTCAGCGGCGACTTCGGCAGCCACCTGGAGCGGATGGCGTTCGCGGCCGGCCTCGGCTTCCCCGCCGCGTGCGACCTGATCCCGGCCGTCGCCGGCGAGCGGGTCACCGCCGAGGAGGTGACCGCCGCGATCGAGGCGATCGGGGCGCAGCGCGCCGACCTGGTGTTCCCCATCGACGGCGCGGTGATCAAGGCGAACCGGGAGTCGACCCGGCGGCGGCTCGGGCTGGCCAGCCGCACGCCGTACTGGGCGGCCGCCTTCAAATACCCGCCGGACACGGCGTCGACCGTCCTGCGCGACATCGAGGTCCGCGTCGGCCGGACCGGCCGGATCACCCTGCGCGCGATCATCGACCCGGTCTACGTCGCCGGCACCACCGTCACCCGGGCCACGCTGCACAACCCGCAGTGGGTTCTCGACCAGGGCCTCGCCGTCGGCCAGACCGTCGCGGTGTGGCGGGCCGGCGACGTGATCCCGCGCGTGACCACACCGATCGGCGAGCAGCCGCACGGCCTCACGCCGTGGACGCCGCCCGAGGTCTGCCCGCAGTGCGGCGAGCCGTGGGACAAGTCGAGCCTGCTGTGGCGATGCCACACGGCGTCGTGCTCGCTCGTCGGGCTGATCACGTACGCGGCCGGACGCGACTGCCTCGACATCGACGGGCTCGGTGAGGAGATCGTGATCGCCCTCGTCGAAGCCGAGCTGGTCCGTGATCTCGCCGACCTCTTCGACGTCACCCTCGAGCAGTTCGCGACGCTGCGGACCGGCGACGGCAACCGCCAGGTCGGTCTCTCGGTCGCGGGCCGGATCACGGCCGGTCTGGAGCACGCCCGGCAGCAGCCGTTCAACCGGGTGATCACCTCACTGGGCATCCGGATGACCGGCCGCTCGGTGGGCCGCTGGCTGGCGTCGCGGTTCAAGACGATGGACGCGCTCCGGGCGGCCTCGGTCGAGGAGATCGCCGAGATCGACAAGATGGGCCTGATCAAGGCGCAGCACGTGGTGGACGGCCTGGTGGCGATGGGTGACGTGATCGATCGGCTCGGTGCCGCCGGCCTCGCCATGGCCGTCGTCGACGACGGATCGGTCAAACCCCTCGCCGGGCAGGTCTACGTGGTCAGCGGCAGCGTGCCCGGCTACACCCGCACCACGGTCAGCGAGCGGATCGAGGCGCTCGGCGGCACGGCCAGCGGCAGCGTCTCGGCGAAGACGACAGCGCTGGTGACGGCCGAGACCGGCACCAGCAAGGCGAAGAAGGCGGCGCAGCTCGGCATCCCGGTGATCGACCCGGAGGAGTTCGCGCGGATGCTGGCCTGAGCCCGCGGATCGTGGAGCGTCACGTCCGTCCCCCGCGGATCTTGGAGTTTCACGTCCGGCCCCCCGCGGATCTTGGAGCTTCGCGTCGCACCCGGCGGATCTTGGATCTCCCCGCGTCGCGGATCTTGGAGTTTCGCGCGGGCGGTGATCAGGTCTGGATGAAGGCGACCAGGCTCTCCAGCTCGGGCGTCTTCGTCGCCTCCCGCAGCGACTCGGTCAGCGCCTTGTCGTGCGTCGGCCTGGCCTGGTCGAGCAGTGCCTGGCCGGCCGGCGTCAGTTCGGTGTAGATGCCCCGGCGGTCGTCCGCGCAGAGGATCCGGGTCAGCAGGCCGCGGTCTTCCAGGCGGGTGACCAGCCGGGTCGTCGCGCTGCTCGACAGCGCCGCGGCCCGGGCCAGCTGACGCATGCGCATGTGCCAGCCGTCCTGCCGGCTCAGCGCGTCGAGCACCGTGTACTCCACCACGGACAGCTGATGGGACGCCTGAAGCCGCCGCTCCAGCTCGGTCTCGATGAGTCCGTGCAGCGCGGCCAGCCGCCGCCAGCCCTGTGCGCGTACTTCGATCGCGTCATCGGTGATCCCCACGTGGCCGAGGATACACCGCCTTGCGCCGATATAGCGCGCGTGCAACTATCGCTGAGGTTGTTGCACACGCGCTCTATCTTCGTTGGAAGGCAAACATGCCCATCGCGCTCTACGCGCTCGCCATCGGCGGGTTCGGGATCGGGCTCACCGAGTTCGTCATCGCCGGCCTGCTGCCGGAGGTGGCCGCGGACTTCGGCGTGACCGAGGCCGTCGCCGGCTACCTCATCTCCGGCTACGCGCTGTCGGTAGCCGTCGGGGCGATCGCCCTGACCGCCGCCCTCGGCCGGGTCGACCGCAAGAAGGCCCTGCTCGGCCTGCTGATCCTCTTCATCGCCGGCAACCTGCTCTCCGCCGTCGCGCCCTCCTACGAGCTGATGCTGCTCGGCCGCGTCCTCGCCGCCCTCTGCCACGGCGCTTTCTTCGGCATCGGCTCGGTCGTCGCCGCCGACCTGGTGCCGGCCAACCGCAAGGCCGCCGCGATCTCGATCATGTTCGGCGGTCTGACCATCGCCAACGTGCTCGGCGTGCCGCTCGGCACCTTCCTCGGGCAGGCCGCCGGCTGGCGTGCCACGTTCTGGGCGATCTCGGTCGTCGGTGTGGCCGCGATGATCGGCATCGGGTTGCTGGTCAAGCCGACGCCGGCCGCCGCTTCCTCCTCGTTCCTGGACGAGTTCGCCATCTTCAAGAACCGGCAGGTCTGGCTCTCCATGATCGTCACCGTGCTCGGCTTCGGCGGCATGTTCGGCGCGTTCAGCTACATCGCCTACACGCTCACCGAGGTCAGCGGCTTCAGCAGCGCCGCCGTGCCGTGGCTGCTCGTCCTCTTCGGCGTCGGTCTCTTCGCCGGCAACATCGCCGGCGGCAGGGCGGCAGATCACAACCTCGGTCGTACGCTCACCGCTCTGCTCGCCGGCCTCACCGTCGTACTGGCCCTCTTCGCCGCGACGGCCGGAAGCCAGGTCGCCACGATCGTGGCCCTGCTCCTGATGGGTGCGTTCGGGTTCGCGACCGTGCCAGGATTGCAGATGCGCATCCTGGCCCACGCCTCCGGCGCGCCCACGCTCGCCTCGGGCGCGAACATCGCCGCGTTCAACGTCGGAAACGCGTTCGGCGCCTGGATCGGCGGGCTCACCCTGGCGGCCGGGCTCGGCTACACCGCACCGCTCTGGGCCGGCGCCGCCGTGACCCTCGCAGGACTGCTGGTCTTCCTCCTCGCCGCGGTTCTGCCCGGTGGCGAGTTCCGCCGGTTTTCCCTTGCCGCCGCTGGGCAAGATCGTCTTGGTCGACTCTAGGTTCCAGGAGAGAATCATGAACACCATCACCCTGAACGACGGCGTCGTGATGCCGCAGCTCGGCTTCGGCGTCTTCCAGATCCCCGACGACCAGACGACGGCGGCGGTGACCACGGCCCTGGAGACCGGGTACCGCAGCATCGACACCGCGGCGGTCTACCGCAACGAGGTGGGCGTCGGCCGGGCTCTGGCCGAGTCGGGCATCAAGCGCGACGAGCTGTTCATCACGACGAAGCTGTGGATCAGCGACCTCGGCAACGCCCGGGACGCGCTGCGCAAGAGCCTCGACAGGCTCGGCCTCGACCAGGTCGACCTCTACCTGATCCACTGGCCGGCGCCGAAGACCGACGCCTACCTGGATGCCTGGCAGGCCCTCGAGCAGCTCAAGTCCGAAGGCCTGACCCGCAGCATCGGCGTCTCCAACTTCGAGCCGGTCCACCTCGACCGGGTAGCCGGCCTCGGCGGCAGCCTGCCCTCGGTCAACCAGATCGAGGTCCACCCGCTCCTGCAGAACCGGGCAGCCTCGGAAGCCGGCGCCGGCTACGGCATCGTGACCGAGGCGTGGAGCCCGCTCGCCCAGGGCGGCGTCCTCGACGCGGCCCCGATCGTCGCCGCCGCCGCAGCCCACGACGTGACCCCGGCCCAGGTCGTCCTGCGCTGGCACCTCCAGCAGGGCCGCGTCGTCATCCCCAAGTCGGTGACCCCGTCCCGCATCGCCGAGAACCTCGACGTCTTCGGCTTCGACCTCACCGCCGCCGAACTGTCAGCCATCGACGCCCTGGAGTCCGACGGCCGCACCGGCCCCCACCCGTCCACCTTCAACGGCTGACCGCCGGTCCGCCGCAGTCCCCCCGCGCGCGTCAATGCCGATGTGGTTGAACGGCACGCGCGCGGGGGCCACGGCCTGTCGGTTCGCTGGCCTGTTCGTCCGCTGGCCTGTTCGTCCGCTGGCCTGCTGGTCCGCTGGCCTGCTGGTCCGCTGGCCTGCCGCCCGGCGTCTCTCCTGCTCGCCCGCGGGCAGATCTTGGGCGATTTTCTAACTCGTGGGTGAAGAATCGCCCAAGAGCCGCTGTTGGCCGCTCGTGTGGTCGAGTGGTGGGACGGTCGTACGTGTCGGCAGCCCACATAGACGCTTCAGCCGTGCGCGTTGGCGGCCAGGCGGGTGGTCGGCTGAGTACGCGCCGCGCGCTCTCGCTCCCGTTCGCCCCCACGCTGCCGCAGATCTTGAGCGATCCTCCACATCCTGGGGTCCAGCACCTCCCAAGATCTGCCGTGTGCCGTGTGCCGTGTGCCGTGTGCCGTGTGCCGCGTGTCGCGTGCCGCCTGCACGACGAGGCGGTCGCAGGGTCCCGCGTGCAGACAGTCGTCTCGAAGGAGCGGCTGAGCGCGTACCGCCGCCCCACACCGCCGCAGATCTTGAGCGATCCGCGACCTCGTGGGGTCCAGGATCGCTCAAGATCTGCTGAGGCGGCGCGGCTTGACGGTCGCACGTGCAGGAAGCTATCGGCGAGGGCGACTGAGTGCCCACCGCCCTCCCGCACCGATCTTGGGTGATCCTCCATCTCGGGGGATGCAGAATCGCCCAAGATCGCTACTGGCGGGCAAGGCGCTCGCGCGGCCATGCGGTCGAGCAGGCAGGTGACCATCGCGGGCGGGAGCCGAGCGGGCATGCGGTCACAGTCCGGCGAGCCGACCGCGATCAGGCCACTGCGATCCTGTAGTGACGCGCTCGGACGGTCATGCGCACAGTGGTGGCGAGTCCGGACGGTCATGCGCACAGTGGTGGCGAGTCCGGACGGTCATGCGCAAAGTCGTGGCGCGCTCGCGGTCATGCGCAACATGGTGGCGAGTCCGGCCCGTCACGCGGCAGGTGAGAGGGCCGGCCAGACTGAGTAGTAGCGCCGCCATCCGGACAATCCGGCACACGCCCGGCGAGCTGTCCTGAGGTCCACACGTCAGGCATCTCCGCAGTCACACGGTCCCCGTCGGGCAGCCTCGCCGTCAAGCAGTCCCGTTAAGACAGACCCCGGTCCAGAGGCCATGCAGCTACACAGGTCAGGCATCAGACGGCCATGCCCTCCCCCGTGGTCGGCCCGGCGCAGGGTCACCACGTAGCCGCCCGCGCACCGGCCTACTGGTCGACGGTGAAAATCACTGATCTGCCCGCTGCCGCCGCCCTCCCATAGAAGTCGCGAACCTCCCGGAAGTAGTGCCAGAGGTAGTCGAAATCCTCCATCCCACCCTGGCCGACACGCTGGTGGCGGTCCCGCAGCCACCCCTCGTCGACTCCCTGCAACGCCGTAGCCACCGCAGGGACGTCGGCGGCCGGGACGTGGGCCACGACGTAGTCAGCACCCTCGTAGTGGTGGCCGCCACCGAGCACCGCCGTCTCCAGCGGGCCGCCGCCGTGCCGGCCGTAACCGCAGCGCAGCGTGCCGTCCCCGAGGCAGCGGTGCAGGGCGTCCCACGACTTGTCGACCTCGCAGAGCCACGCGTCGTCCCACTGCTCCTCGACGGACTCGACGAAGTCGCGCACCTCGTCGTCGTCGGCGGTGGCGACGAGCGCGTCGTCCTGCTCACGAGTCAGCGCGAAGAACACTCCACGGCATGCCATGGCCCACACGTTAGGGGCTGAGTACGACGAATTCACGAGACCGCACTTCACACCCTATGTAGAAAAACTTGTGAGGGTAGGTTACGGTCTGCGGCATGACCCATCCCGTACGAGTGACCGCAGCCGTGTCGAAGGTGCTGGCGGCACTTCTCGAAGATCCCGGGGCCTACCGCTACGGCCTCGACCTCATGCGTGCCAGCGGGCACCCGAGCGGGACCCTCTATCCGATCCTGCTCCGGCTGCAGAAGGCCGGCTGGGTCGAGACGCAGTGGGAGGAGATCGACCCGGTCGTGGCCGGCCGACCCGCGCGGCGGTACTACAAGCTGACCCCGGACGGGCTCGCCGCCGCCCGTACCGAGCTGGCGGCCCTGCGGCAGCAACTGGACAAGGCGTTCGGCGGCGTCCCGAAACCGGAGCTGGCATGAGCGCGCGGAACCGGCTCGCCCACCGATTCCTGGACCTGGCTGCGAAGCGCTGGCCGGCCGGCATCCGCGACGAGATGGCGCAGGAGTGGCACGCCGAGCTGGCCGCGATCCAGGCCGAGCCGGGCGGGACACGGGAGGGACTGGCGTACGCGTTCAGCCTCCTCGCCTCGCCCCCGTTCCGGGACGGCAGCGGCGCGCCGCGCGGATGGGGTGAGACCACGCCGCCGATGGCGCCCGCGTTCGCTGTCGTGTTCGCCGGGATGCTCACGCTCGGCGTGACGATGCTGGCCGGATCGCTGGTCGGCTACCTGACTCCTCTCCTCGGATACGAGACCTACGGCGGGAGCTGGAGCAGCACGCTTCTCGGAGGCGTCCTCGTGGCGGTCTGGTGCGTGCTGGCCGGTCATCGGCTCGGCCGCCGATTGCCGATAGGGCAAACCAAGCGATTCGGTACGGCGACAGCCGCCGCGTTCGCGCCGCTGCTGCTCACTCCGGCGCTGCTCACCCAGGCGGTGATCGGGCAGGACCCGCTCTACGTCGTCGCGGTGCTGGCCGGTTTGGCGATCTGGGTTCCGGGTCTCGCCGTGCTCGGTGTCGCGGCGGTTCGCGGCCGCCTGCGGTGGACCCTGCTGGCCGGGGTGCCGCTGGTGAGCGTCGCCGCGGCTGCCGTCGCCGGCGTGCCGCAGATGCTGACCAGTACGACGCCCGGGGCCGTGTTCATCGCCTCGATGCTCAGCGGCGAGCCGCCGTCCGAGTTCACCGTGATGCCGGACGGCGAGCTGTCCAGCCGCTCCTTCTACTGGATGGGCCCGTGGGCGGTGACGCTGGCGGTGTTCGGTGTGCTGGCGCTCGCCTACGGCCTCGGTGCCCGGCGACCGGCTCCGGCCGTCGTCACCGTGCCCCGGCCGGAGAACGAGCAGGTCGCGCCGCCCGCCGGAATTCTGTCGGTGGCCGGCGCTCTGGTGGTCGCGCTCGGGGTGGCGGGGTGGGCCTACACCCTCGCGGTCCTCAGTCCGGCCATGCCCGGTGTCTCGGCCGTCGCGCCGATGCCGGGTGGGGACGGCGAGATCTACCTGTGGGTGGCCGAGCTGCGCTGGGGTGCGATCCTGCTGGCTGCCGTCGGCATGCTGGCCGCGGCCGCCGACCGGTGGCGGGCCGGGATCTCCGCCGTCGTGCTCACCGTCCTGCTGGTGCTGGCCGACGGCGTGCTGGTCCGTGCCGGCGTGAGCGGCGGCGGCGGCCTGCGGCTGGCCCTGCTGACCGCCGCCGTGGCGACGGTCGCAGCCTGGTTCGCCGCCGGGCGACGACTGAAGACAGGTGGCCGGCGGGATGCGGCTGTGCGGCGGCGGGTGGCGGCCGCCGCGGTCATCGGGGCGGTCTGTGCGCCTCAGCTGCTGTTCCAGGGGACCCCCGGCGTGAACCATCCCTACTTGCCCGCCGGACTGGTGTGGACCACCACCGGGCTGGCGGCGCTCGGAGTGGTGCTGGCGTCGGTGGCCGCGGTGACGCTGAGCCGTCGCCGGCTGCCGGTCGGCGTGGCGGTGCTGGTGCTCGTCGTTCCGGTGGTGGCGGTGGCCGTGGCCGGACTGTCTCCCGTGCCGGCCGCGTCCGAGGACAACGGGTCGGCGCTGTGGGGCGCCACCGTGGGACTGCCGCTCGCCGTGCTGACGATCGGGCTGCTGCGGCGGCACCGGGCACGGCCGCGAGGACGGACGGCCGCGCTGTGGGTGCTGATGGCCGCGGCCGGGGCGCCGGCCACGATCGCGCTGTGGCTGGGGTCGGCGTTCTTCCTGTCGATGGTGCCGGATCTGCTGTTCGCGATCGAAGGTCTCGGCTATCCGGCGGACGGCATCTCGGTGGTTCCGGGCGCGGCGCTGCTGGTCACGCCGTTCGCGGCACTGGTGGCGGCGCGGCTGGGCGGTGCGGTGGCATCCACAGATGTCGTTCCGGCATCTACGGTGGAGGCAGCCGCCACCACCTGAGGGGATCCACATGAGCGTTGTGATCACCGGTATGGGCGCCACCACGCCGCTCGGCGGGGACGTGGCATCGCTGTGGCAGGGCGTCCTCGACGGCCGGTCGGGGGTGCGCCGCGTCGACGATCTGCTGCGAGGTTTCGCGCTGCCGACGGTGATCGCGGCTCCTATGGCGGTATCTCCCGACACGGTGCTTCCCCGCGTACAGGCGAGAAGGTTGGATCGTGCTGAGCAGGCCGCGCTGGTGGCCGCTCGGGAGGCGTGGGCGGACGCCGGGAATCCCGGGGCGGAGCCGGAGCGTGTGGCGGTGGTGATCGGGACCGGCATCGGCGGGGTGTCGACCGCGCTGGCGCAGGACGACCTGATCGAGGAGCAGGGGCCGGGGCGGATCTCGCCGCTGACCATCCCGATGATGATGCCCAACGGGCCGGCCGCCTGGGTGAGCATCGAGCTGGGGGCGCGGGCGGGGACGTTCACGACGGCTTCGGCCTGCGCGTCCGGGGCGGAGGCGCTCAGTCTCGGCGTCCGGCTGATCCGCGACGGTGACGCCGACGTCGTGATCGCCGGCGGGGTGGAGTCGTGCATCGAGCCGCTGATCGTGGCGGGGTTCGCGCAGGCGCGCACGCTGTCCAAGCGGAACGACGATCCGGAGCGGGCGTCGCGGCCGTTCGACGCGGGCCGGGACGGGTTCGTGCTGGGGGAGGGCGCGGGAGTGCTGATCCTGGAGCGCGAGGAGTTCGCCGCGGCCCGGGGCGCGCGGGTGCACGGGCGGCTCGCCGGGTTCGGGGTGACCGCCGACGCCCATCACATCACCGGACCCGACCCCGCCGGGACCGGGCAGATCCGGGCCATCCGGGCGGCGGTGGCGGCGGCCGGGCTGACCGCTGCGGACGTCGACCACGTGAACTGCCACGCCACGTCCACCGTGGTCGGCGACCTCGGGGAGGCGGCGGCGATCCAGGCGGCGCTCGGCGACCACGTGGTGCTGACCGCGCCGAAGTCCGGCCTCGGTCACCTGGTCGGCGGCGCGGGCGCGGTGGAGAGCATCCTCACCGTGCTGACCGTTCGTGACGGGGTCATCCCGCCGACGCTGAACCTCGAGTCGAAGGCGCCTGAGGTGAAGCTGGACGTGGTGGCCGGTGAGCCGCGTGCACAGAAGGTGCGGGCCGCGATCTGCAATTCGTTCGGATTCGGCGGGCAGAACGTATCGTTGCTGTTCACGTCGGCGTGAACCCTGTCCTGTCCGCTTCAGTGATCTCTCTGAGCACCCGCGCCGGGTTCCCGACGGCGATCACATTCGCCGGCACGTCCCGCGTCACGACCGCCCCCGAGCCGATGACCGCGTTGTCGCCGATGGTCACCCCCTGATTGATCGTGACACCACCACCGACCCACACCCGGTTCCCGATCACCACCGGCGCCGCATAGCACCCACCGGCCATCCGTTCCCACGGGTCGATGGCGTGGTTCGAGGTGTAGATCCCGACCCGCGGCCCGAACAGCACGTGATCCCCGATGGTGATCCCGCCGTAGTCGAGCATCACGCAGTCGAAGTTGGCGTAGAAGTGGTCCCCGATGCTGATCCCCGACCCGAACTCGCACCGGAACGTCGGCTCGAAGTGGCAGCCGGCGCCGACGGTCTTCAGCAGCCTCGCCAGGATCGCCTCCCGTTCCGCGGCGGGACGGCCGAACGAGGCGTTGTACTCGTCCGTCAGAAGCACGGTCCTCTGCCGCGCCTCGATCAGCTCAGGCGCGAGATCGTTGTACATAGGACGATCATGTCAGTAACCGGTACGGTGCTGGGCGTGAACGGGCGCCGAGTGGTGAGCGACGACGAGGTGACGCGGGCCGGCTGCTTCTTCTTCCTGCGGCACGGCACCGTCGACATGGACGGCCTGGCCGCCGCGATGTGCATCAGCCGCGCGACCCTCTACCGCGTCACCCACGGGCGCGACCGGCTGCTCGGCGAGGTGCTGTGGCGACTCGCCGACCGGATGCTCGCCGAGGCCCGGCGCCGCAGGACGCAGCACGGGGTGGACGGGGCCATCGAGGTCACGCACCGGTTCGCCGAGGAGTTGCAGGCCTCCGAGCCGTTCCGCCGGTTCCTCGCCGCCGAGCCGGACGCCGCCGCGCGGATCCTGCTGACCCATGCCGGTGGCGTGACCGAACGGGTGGTCGTCACCCAGCTGGAGATCTTCAAGGAGGTGGGGCTGGATCGCGCGGGCGCTGACGTGGCGTACCTCTATGTCCGGATCATCGAATCGGCCCTCTATGCCGAGCTGGTGGCGGGACGGCCGGCCGATCTGGCCCTGGCCGAACGTGCGGTGAGGACCTTGCTGAGACAGCTGTCGCAGCTTTCCTGTTAATCATGGTGTAACGCATCGACACCTGATTATGGTGCGGCGATGCCGACACCTGCTCCACGTTCGCGTCACTGGCAATGGCTGCTGGTTCTGCCCGTGGCTGCGCCTCTTCTGACTCCTCTCGCCAACCGCATCGAGCCGACCCTGCTGGGCGTGCCGTTCTTCTTCTGGTACCAGTTCGCCTGCGCGCTCTTCGCGATCGCGGTGATCACCGGCGTGCACCTGGCGACCCGTGAGGGCGTCGATGAGTGATCGTCAGGTCGAGGTCGGGGTGTTCCTCGTCCTCATGGGACTCGTGCTGGTGCTCGGCTTCGGCGCGGCGCGCTGGCGGGCGCCGGAGGATCCGCACAGCCTCGAGGAGTGGGGTGTCGGCGGCCGGTCGTTCGGCAACTGGGTCACCTGGTTCCTGATCGGCGGGAGCATGTACAGCGCGTACACGTTCATCGCCGTCCCGGCCCTCACCTACGGCATCGGCGCCGTCGGCTACTTCGCGGTGCCGTTCGCGATCATCACGACGCCGCTGACGTTCCTGTTCACGACGCGGGCGTGGTCGGTGGCGCGCCGGCACGGTTTCGTCACCCTGAGCGAGTTCGCGAGCGCGAGGTTCGGTTCGCCCGGGCTGGGTGCGGCGGTCGCGGTCACCGGGATTCTTGCGACCATGCCGTACGTCGCCGTGCAGCTGCTGGCCCTTCAGGCGGTCCTCCGGACGGTCGGCTTCGGTGGTGAGTGGCCTCTGCTGGCCGCGGTGACAGTGGTGTCGGTCTGCACCTTCCGATCCGGTCTGCGGGCGCCGGCCCTGCTCTCCGTGGTCAAGGACGTGCTGATGGCGTGGATGCTGCTCACCGCGGTCCTGATGGTCGCCATGTACGGCGGCTGGGACCACACCTTCCAGCAGTCCGCCGAGCACTTCGCCGCCACCCCGAACCCGGGCGACGGCCTGCTGCTGCCGCCGACCGGCCACCTCGGCTTCCTGACCCTGGTGATCGGCTCCGCACTGGCGATCTTCGCGTACCCGCACGCGCTCGTCGGCATGCTGGCCGCGAAGGACCGGGCGACGGTACGCCGCAACGCCGCCGCCCTCCCGATCTACTGCATCGCGCTCGCGCTGATGGCCCTGCTCGGCTTCTTCGCGCTCTCCCGCGGGATCACGCCGGTCGACGGCGACCTCAACACCGTCATCCCGCGCCTGATCCACGAATACTTCCCGAGTTGGTCAGCGGGCATCGCGTACGCCGGCCTGAGCGTGGCAGCACTCATCCCGGCAGCGGTCATGTCCATCGCGGCGGCCAACGCGTTCACCCGCAGCCTGTTCCGCCCCTACCTGCGCCCCGACGCCGCCCCGGCGACCGAGGCCCGGGTCAGCCGATGGGTGTCGCTGCTGGTCAAGTTCGGCGCGGCCGCCCTGATCCTCGCCGTCGACCCGACGTTCTCGGTGGACCTGCAGCTCATCGGCGGTGTGATCATCCTGCAGACCATCCCGGCCGTCTTCCTGGGCCTGCTCACCGGCTGGTTCCACCGGACGGCGCTGCTCACCGGTCTCTTCTCCGGACTCGCCACCGGCATGTGGATGCTCTACGACATCCCGAACCCCACCACCGGCACCGGCCACTTCGGCGGCTCCTCCTGGCCCCTCGGTAACGGCGCCACCATCTACGTCGGCATCGTCGCCCTCCTGGTCAACCTGGCCGTGGTCGTGGCGATGACCCTCTTCCTGCGAGCAGCCGGCCACCAAGGTGGCCTGGACGCGACCACCCCGGACGACTACCTGGCCGACGCCGGCGACGCCCACCTCAAACGCCTCGACGACCTGATCGACGGCCTCCCGCGAAAGCACCCGGTAGCCTTCGACGGCCGCGGGGACACAGGTCGCCACGCCCACCGCCCGGAATCCCTGAGCGATCTGCGGAGCCGCTGAGACGACGGCCAAGCACCTAGGTTCCTAGGACGCCCGGCGGGTTCGACGCGTGGTGGAATGTTGTGGGGCTCAGGACACCTCCGACCTTCCACCGAGACTCGCGAGGATGCGCACGGCCGTTGCAGACGAGGTGGGAGTCGAGGATCTCTGACTTTCCACCAAGCTTGCGACGATGCGCACGGCCGGTTGCGGATCTTGGATGTTCCCCGGGCAGGTGACGAGGCGGAGGTCGGCGGTGGCTGCGACAGCCGGGGGCCTTGAGGGCCGGTCGCTCTGAGAGCCGGTCGCTGTGTTGCTCGGACGGCCTCTCGGCGTGGTGGGTCGTGTGCTTCGGTTGCTTGATGGAGAGTCGTGGGGCCCAGGGCACCTCCGACTTTCCATCAAGCCTCGCACCGGTGGCATCCAACAGCAGATCTCGGACGGTTCATGGGGAGGGCGGCGGTGGTGGCTCTGCACGTGGCGGTCTGCGGTCCCCGGGAATGCACGGACGCGGAAGCCGCGCTGGCCAGGCGGGTCGGGGAACTGCTTGCCGCGCGGCAAGCAGTCGTCATCTGCGGCGGCGGTGGCGGGGTGATGGCCGCTGTCGCCGCCGGGGTGCGCGCCCGCGACGGGCTCGTGATCGGGATCCGGCCCGGTGACGGCTCTGACGGCGCCGACGGCGCTGACGGCGGTGACGAAGCCTCGCCTGATCTGTCGGCGACGATCGTGACGAACATGGGGGAGGCGCGGAACGCGATCATCGTGCAGAGCGCCGACGCCGTGATCAGCGTGGGTGGTTCGTGGGGGACGCTCAGCGAGGTCGCTCTGGCCGTGCGCCGCGGCGGGATTCCGGTGATCGCGCTCGGCGGCGGCTGGCGCGTCGTCGATGCGGACGGTGTCGCCGTGCCCGGAATCGATCAGGCCGATACCCCGGAAGAAGCGGTCGGGAAGGCGATGGCAGGCCGGGGCTGAGGAACCCTGGCCCACCACTGTCACTTCACCGTGAGGGACACCGGCCCGAACAGGCCGTTCGAAGTCGGGGTGCGCGCCCCGAACTCGGCCGGGCGGTGCACCCGCAACCGGTTGAGCAGGGTGCTGGCCACCTTCACGGTCACCGTGTTGACGCCCGGCTTCAGCGCGTCGCCGAGGTCGATCACGGTGGAGAGCTGGTCGGCGGGCCGTGCCTGGCGACCGTTCACGAACACCTGGTAGGAGCCGCCCACGCCGCCGAGGTCCAGCTGGAACCGCGCGCCACGGTAGGTGGACGGCACGGTCACGGTCGTGCGGTAGGTGCCGACACCGACAGCGTCGGCGAGCCCCGGGATCTCGTTCCACGGGCGAAGATCAAGGTCAGGGACCGACGTCGTACGGTGGATGGTCGTCGACGACGAGTCGGCGGCCGTTCCCGGGAGCCATTCGTCGAGGCTGAGCGACCACTGACCGAGAGCGATCGGTGCGCCGGACGTGCCCGTGCGCACCGGGGCGAGCCGCTTCCCGGTGAACGCCGGACCGGCCAGCGCGATGATCGTGGCCGCGCCGGCGGGCAGCGAGACACGCAGCGAGTTGCTGTCGCCGGCCGCCGTGATGTCACCGGTCCACGGGTCGAGGCGGTAGGCGACCGAGCCCGCGCTGCCGGCCAGCGCCGCCGTCGTGGTGACGGCCCGGTCGCTGCCGTTGACCAGCACGTAGTACCGGTTCGCGCCGTCGACGCGGACGGTCGAGGTGACGGCCCGGTCGCCGATCCGCGCGTCGGGGCGGACCCCGAGCTTGGTCAGGGCGTCCGCGTCGCCGGTGGCGGTGCGGACGTTCGGCAGCTTGCGGAGATCGGTGAACACGGCACGGAGAGCCTTGTCGCCGGCGGCCGCCGCCGCGGCGGATCCGGCGTACCCGATGGTGTGCTGCGGCCCGGCGCCGATGATCACGACGGTGAGTCCGTCCCGGGCCTTGCGGGCGATGGCCCGCGCCGAGTCGAGGGACATCGGCGAGCTGTCAAGGACCAGAGCGCGATAGGAGGTCTTCCCGCCGAGCGCGCCGGGAGTGACGTAACCGTAGGTGTATCCGGCCCGGGCGAGGAACGTGCCGTCGTGGGTCGGCTCGTCACCGCCGAACGTCTGGTTCAGCACGGCGACGTCGTACCGTGCCTGGCCGGTCTGCAGCGTCTGCTGCATGCGGCTGTAGTAGTCGGCGAGCTCCGGCTCCATCGTCCACGTCGCCTGGCGCGGCCCGAACGCCTCGCCGATGTTGCTGCCGAAGCCGTGGAAGCCCGGCCAGTACGCGGCGTTGTCGGTGATCGTGCCGTCCGCGCTCGGCGGGATCGCCGGGTACGGCAGCCCGTGGAAGACCATCTGGCTGATGCCGAGCGCGTACTCCCGGTTCGCCAGCGCCACGATCTGCGCGGGGGTCAGACCGTACAGGTTGCCGAAGCCGCCGGGCAGCATCTCGCTGGTCACCAGGCTCTTGCCGGCGACGGCGGCGCTGGTCGTGGTGGTGCGCATCCGGGCCTCGGAGCAGCCGAGCGACTCGCACTCGGTGATGTCCAGGCGCTTCGCGGCGTCACCGAGGTCGATCGGCTCGCCGTACGGCTGGGCGCGGTACTTCAGGCCGAGCCGGTTCGCCCACGCCTTGATCGGTTCGAGGTGGTTGGTCAGGTACAGCTCGCTGATCGTGGCCTCGACGTCGTGCCGGATCCGCTCGACCGCCTCGGACTGCCCGGCCGCGAACGTGTAGTTCGGGCTGGGGGAGCCGAACGGGCTGCTCGGTGCGGTACGGGCGATCACCGGCAGGTACGGCTTCAGGTCGTACCCATGAAGGCTCTTGAATGCCGACAGGAAGCTCGTCGTCCAGAGCTGGGCGCCGTTGAGTTCGAGCGAGTCCTCGAAGATCGATCCGCCGTTCGCGCGCAGCAACCGGCGGGTCTCGGCGTCCAGAAGGCCGTCGAAGTAGGTGAGGAACGCGCTGGTCCCGGCCTTGTCCAGGTGGTTGATCACGCGGGACTCGGGGTCGGAGAGCGGCGAGACGGTGCTGCCGAACGGGGCGTCGTTGCGCTGCGCGGTGCCGCGCTTCCAGTAGCCGGTGATCGTCCAGGTGCCGGTCGCCGGCGCGGTCCAGGTGATCCGGCCGTCGCGGATGCCGCCGCTGATGTCGATGACCGTGCCGAGGTCGATGGCCGGCGTGGTCTCGGCGCAGGTGGCGACGCAGCGGGCGGCGGTCGCGGTGACGATGCTCGCGGCGGACGTCCTCGTGGTGCTGGTGACGACGCCGTTCGTGACGGTCCGGTCCTGGTAGGTGCGGGCCGCGGGTTGCGGGACGGCGCCGCGATAGGTGGCGCCGCCCGCGACGACCGCGCCGGCGGTGACCAGTTCCTGGCTCGCCGCGGCGCTGCCGACGTCCAGGCCGGGGATCGCCGCCGGCCAGCGGCTTCCCAAGGTCAGATCGATCTGTACGCCGAGCTTCTGGCCTTCGGCCAAGACTGCTTTGACCGCTTTGCGCCAATCGGCGTCGCCGTAGGAGTGCTCGTCGGGGTCGACGACGTAATCGGTGCCGTCCATGACCATGGCGATCTCGACGCCCTTGTAGCCCGCCGCGGCCACCTGACGCAGCTGCTTCACGGCGGTGCCCGCGTCCACCGACGACGGCCACCACCAGCGGAACATGGCGCTGGTCTCGGACCTCGCGGCGGCGAAGTCGGCGGCGAACCGGGTGGGCTTGCCACCGGCGTGTGCCGCCGTGGACAGAGGGAGGGTCAGCGCGAGGGCGAGCGCCGCGGAAAAGAATCTCTTCATTGACATCCTTCCGTGAATCGTTTCAAATAATGAGCCTGTTAACGTGACGGAAATCATCCGTTGACCCGGCCCGGGCGGACAAGAGCGGAGCGGCCATGAACTCAATCGATGCCGTCATCACCGCCGTCGATGCCGGGTCCGACGACCTGGCATCGCTCGACTTGAACCTGCTCACGGCCCTGCGCGCGCTGCTCCAGGAGCGCAGCGTCACCCGGGCCGGCGCCCGGCTCGGCCTGGGTCAGCCCGCCACGAGTGCGGCGCTGCGCCGGCTGCGCGGGCACTTCGGCGACCCGCTGCTGGTGCGGACCGGCACGGCGTACGAGCTGTCGCCCCTCGCCGCCGGCCTGCTCGCCGCCGTCGAGGAGGCGCTGGCCGCCGCCGAGTCGGTGCTGCTCGGCGCGCACGGCTTCGCCCTGGCCGCCGCGCGCCGGACGTTCACCGTGATGGCCTCGGATGGCGCGCTCGCCCTGCTCGCCCCGCACCTGCTGCCGGTCTTCGCCGGGACGCGGGGCCTGCGACTGGAGTTCGTGCCGCTGACCGACCCGGCCGTGCGCGACGCCGACGCCACCCTGCGAGCCGTCGACGGTCTCGTGCTGCCGCGCGGGATCGTCGCCGGCCACCCCGCCGAGGACC
This sequence comes from Actinoplanes sp. OR16, assembly GCF_004001265.1. Classification (GTDB taxonomy): domain Bacteria; phylum Actinomycetota; class Actinomycetes; order Mycobacteriales; family Micromonosporaceae; genus Actinoplanes. The sequence goes on from NZ_AP019371.1 coordinate 6,685,090, forward strand.
TGTGGAGCGACGAGTTCGTGATGGTCGTGGCGGAGGACTCGGCGTTGCGCGCGGAGACGATGACGCCCAAGTTGCTGGGCGGGATGCGGTGGGTCAGCTCGTTCCACGGCCCGTCGGTGCTGACCACCCTGGAGTCGTGGGGGATCCGGGCGGAGGTGCAGGTGGTCGTCCCGAGCTACCTCGCGATGCCGCTGGTGCTCGCCGCCTCACCCGGCCACGTCGGCCTGCTGCAGCGGCGGCTCGCCGAGCGGCTGCTGGCGCTCGGTGGCATCCGGATCCTGCCGCCGCCGACCGGCGCCGGCGAGATCCGGATGGCGTTCTGGTGGCACGCCTCCCGGGAGCGCGAGGCGGCGCACGTGTGGTTGAGGCGGCTTGTTGCGTCTATTCAGCTATGAGTCGTTTCAACAGATCGTCCAGCGGAGGGGGCACGGCGATCTCGGTCAGCAGCCGGGCGTAGCGCACGTTGCGGCGCGAGCTGCTGCGGATGAACCGGTAGCACTGGGCCGTCGGCTCCTGCCCGCGCCAGGCCGGCTGCTTCTGGAACGACCGGAACGACCGCAGATCACCCTGATCGGCGAAGAGCTCGATCACGCCGTCGACACCGGCCGCGCGGATCAGCTCCTCCTCCAGGTCACCGTCGCAGACGAAGGTGGTCACCTCGCGCCGGAACAGTGCGGCCTCCCGCAGGTCACAGAGTCCGGCCAGGGGAGTGCGCCCCAGTTCCGCGACGGTACGCCCGATCGCGTGCGCACCGCCGATCGGCACGACGACGACCCGTTCCGCAGCGAGATCCCGGCCCCGGACCCGTGCCGCCGTCTCCAGCGCGATCCGGTCGGTGATCCCCTCGACGAGCACCACGGCGGCGGCGGATCCGGCCTGTGCCATGGCTTCGGCGGTGGCCCGCAGCGATGCGGCATTCGTCGGCATGAGCGCCATCGTGGTGGCGGCGGGCCCGCGGCGGCAACCCGATAACGGTGATCTCCCGGGTACGTGCCAACCCTCCCGTGCTTCACAGGGTTTTCACAGCCGATCGCGTTCGATGTGCCGCAGCGGCCGTGTCATCGAGCGGCCGCCCAACGGGGAGGACCGCATGACTGATTCGCAGAAGCGGCGGCGCCGGATCGCCCTCGGCGCCGCGGCAGGCGCCGTGGTGCTGACGGCGTCCGGGGTGGGAGTGGCCGAGGCTGCCGCGGCACCGCCCGCGCTCTCGTTCGTGGCCGCCACGAACACGGTGACCGCCGAGCGGTACGTCGAGGGCGACGACGCGTACCTGTACCTCGATCTGGGCCTGCACCTGATCGCGGGCAAGGACGCGTTCGAGGTCCGGGCGAAGCGGACCGGGTACGACAAGCCGATCACCGCGACCCGGTCGGTCGTGAAGAACGGCAAGAAGACGCAGGTGGCGCTCCCGGCCGGCACGGTCAAGGACTTCACCGGCCTCAAGGACTTCACCGCGTACGTGATCAAGGACAAGGCCGGCAAGGTCGTCGCGCAGTACTCCACGCCGTTCTGCGGCAACTCGTACAGCTCGGGCCGGACCCGCCGGGACGCGCCGGCCACCAACCCGTACCCGACGCGGTGCGGCGGCGAGAACCCGTTCACGCTCGGCGCGGTCTGGGGTGTGCAGGCCGGCTGGGACGCCGCCGTGCAGGACCAGCCGTCGACGCCGGGCGGGCTGTCGAAGCTCAAGGCCGGCAAGTACACGGTCACCGCGACGGTGGACGCCAAGTACCAGAAGCTGTTCGGCATCCCGGCGAACAAGGCGACCGCCAAGGTGACCGTCAACGTCGTCGACGTGAAGTACGACGAGGCGAAGCTGGCCCGGTCGAAGAAGGCCACCGCCCTGGAGAGCCACGCCGCGACCGGCCACGGCCTGCACCACGGCGAGGGGGACGCGAGCCGCCAGGTGTCGTCGTACCTGCCGGAGTTCCGGGCGGCGGCGAGCAAGCCGAAGCAGCTGCCGCTGACGCCGAAGACCGGTCCGAAGCCGGATCTGCGGTCGCTGCCGGCCTGGGGCATCTCGCTCGCCGAGGGCGTCGACGAGAAGACCGGCAAGACGACCGGCAAGTGGTACGTCAACTTCGGCGCGACGGTCTGGAACGCCGGCACGTCGCCGCTGCTCGTGGACGGTTTCCGCCGCACCGGCACCGAGGTGATGGACGCGTACCAGTACTTCTTCGACGCGAAGGGCAAGCAGGTCGGCTCCCGCCCGGCCGGCACCATGCAGTGGGACCCGCGTGAGGGGCACCTGCACTGGCACTTCACCGACTTCGCGCAGTACAACCTGCTGAAGGCCGACAAGAAGCTGGCCGTGCGCAGCGGCAAGGAGGCGTTCTGCCTGGCGAACACCGACGCCGTCGACTACACGATGGCCGGCGCGAAGTGGCGTCCGGACAACACCGACCTGGCCACCTCGTGCGGCGCCAACACCGTCGTCGCGGTGCGTGAGGTGCTCGACATCGGCAACGGCGACACGTACAGCCAGGATCGCCCGGGCCAGTCGTTCGACATCACCGGCCTGAAGAACGGCACCTACTACATCCAGGTGCTGGCCAACCCGTCGAACAAGCTCGCCGAGCTCAGCACCGGCAACAACTCCGCGCTCCGCCAGATCGTCATCGGCGGCACCGCGAAGAAGCGCACCCTGACCGTCCCGAAGGTCTACGGCATCGCCGGCTGACCCTCGGTGATCATGAGATCGGCCCGGCTCTCTCGGGGGAGCCGGGCCGTTCCCGCTAGCGCAGATGCCGGGCGAAGAACCTGGCCGCGTCCTCTCCGGCGAACGGCGGGACGCCGGTGTGCCCGCCCATGTTGGCGTGCAGCGTCTTCTCCGGGGAGCCGAAGGCGTCGAACAGGACCAGCGCTGCCTGCCGGTCGTTCCCCTCGTCGTCCCACTGCAGCAGGACGTGCAGCGGAATGGTGACCTGCCGGGCCTCCTCGACGATGGCGCGGGGCACGAAACTGCCCGCGAACAGCCCGGCGGCCACGATGCGCGGTTCGACCGCCGCCAAGCGGACGCCGATGGAGATCACCCCGCCCGAGTACCCGACCGGGCCGCCGATCTCCGGCAGCGCCAGCAGGGCGTCCAGGGCGGCCTGCCATTCCGGGACCGCGTGATCGACGAGCGGCAGAACGAGCTCGTCGATGATCTCGTCGCTGACCGGCCCGCCCGCCTCCAGCGCCCGGCGCAGGTCGGCTCGGGCCCGCTCGGCGGCGGCCCAGCGAGGCCGGTCGCCGCTGCCGGGAAGCTCGATGGTGGCCGCGGCGAAGCCGTCCGCCGCGCAGCGCCGCGCTCGAGCCGCCAGACGGGGATACATCCGGCGCAAGCCGAGCCCGGGATGGCCGAGCAGGACGAGCGGGGCCGGTGCGGATGCGGATCCGGGCGTCCAGAGGATGCCCGGGATCTCGCCGAGGGTGAATTCGCGCTCGAGGACGCCGTCGTCGAGGCGCTGCTCAGTGGTGAATCGCATGGTCGTGCCTTCCGGGAGTGCTCGTGAACGGCGCTCCCGGGCGACCTATCGCCCGACCGTGACCACCAAGGGGAGCACCCATGTCGCAACGTTCACGGGTACCACCTCCTCGATGTCGTCGTCCGGCCCCGGCAAAACTAGCAGCCGCACTAGCTGTGGTCGACCGCCGCCTGCTGGATCGGCAGCGCGGCGGCGTACCGCTCCATGAACGCGGTGAAGCCCTCGACGTCGGCCGGGTCGGGGGAGACCGTCTCCAGGCGCGCGTCCGCGAACACGACGGTGTTCAGGAAGTCGTCGAGGGTCTGGCCCTCAGCGCGGTCGCGGAGGAAGCCGGCCAGCACCGCGATGCCCCACGCGCCGCCTTCGGCGGCCAGGTCGCCGACCGACACCGGCGTGTCGATCGCGGCGGCCAGGAGGTTCTGCGCGACCCCGGGGGTCTTGAACAGGCCGCCGTGCGCGAACATCCGGTCCAGCTGGACGTTCTCCGCCTTCTGCAGCACGTCCATGCCGATGCGCAGGGTGGCGAGGGCGGCGTAGATCTGGGTCCGCATGAACGTCGCCAGCGAGAGCGAGCTGCCCGGCACGCGCAGGAACAGCGGACGGCCCTCGTGCAGCTTGGTGATCGGCTCACCGGAGAGGTTGTTGAAGGCGAGCAGCCCGCCGCCGTCCGGGGCGCCGGCCAGGGCCGAGCGGAACAGCGTCTCGAAGATCTTGTCCGAGCCCACGTCGACACCCAGAGCGGCGGTGAACTCGGCGAACAGACCCGCCCACGCGTTCAGCTCGCTCGCGCCGTTGTTGCAGTGCACCATCGCGACCAGGTCCCCGGCCGGCGTCGTGACCAGGTCCACCTCGGGGTGCACCCGGCTGAGTTCGCCGTCCAGCACGATCATGGCGAAGATGCTGGTCCCGGCGCTGATGTTCCCGGTACGCCGGGCCACCGAGTTGGTGGCGACCATGCCGGTCCCGGCGTCCCCCTCCGGCGGGCAGAGCGCCGCCCCCGGCTGCAGTGTGCCGCTCGGGTCGAGCAGCCGGGCGCCCTCCTCGGTGAGCGTCCCGGCCGGCTCGCCGGCGGGCAGCACGGCCGGCAGCAGCTCGGCCAGCTTGCGCGGCAGCCGGCCGGCGGCGAGCTCGTCGAACTGCTCGATGCGCCGCGCGTCGTAGCCGCCGGTCGCGATGTCGATCGGGAACACGCCGCTCGCGTCGCCGACGCCGAGGACCTGGCGGCCGGTGAGCTTCCAGTGCACGTACCCGGCGAGCGTGGTGAGGTGCGCGAGCCGGCTCAGGTGCTCCTCGCCGTTCAGCACGGCCTGGTAGAGGTGGGCGATGCTCCAGCGGTGCGGGATGTTGTAGCCGAACAGTTCGCTGAGCGCCTCGGACGCGTCACCGGTGTTCGTGTTGCGCCAGGTGCGGAACGGGGTGAGCAACTCGCCGTCGGCGTCGAAGGCGAGGTAGCCGTGCATCATCGCGGAGACGCCGAGCGCGCCGGTGGTGCGCAGCTCGGCCCCGTGCTGCCGCCGGACGTCGTCGGCGAGCGCGGCGAAGCACGCCCGCAGGCCTTCCCAGACCGCCTCCAGGGAGTACGTCCAGACCCGGTCGACGAACTGGTTCTCCCAGTCGTGGCTGCCCACGGCGAGGGCCGTGTGGTCCGGACCGGTCAGCACGGCCTTGATGCGGGTCGAGCCCAGCTCGATCCCGATCGCCGTGCGGCCGGTTTCGATGATGTTACGGATGTCGGCGGTCATCGTCATGTTCTACCGCATGTTGTTAGCGCGAACAATTGCGGCGTGACAGGGGTGCCGCCGTGGAGAGGACGGTCGCTCCCGAGGGGAACTATCACCTACCCGACGCAGCGGACCTGGACCGGATCATCGATTTGATCATCGACTTCATTGCACGATGACGCCTATGTGCGTGAGCCACGTTTCCCGACGCAGCGCCCTTCTCGGCGGCGCCGCCATCCTGACCGCCGCCGCCGTCGCGAGCCCGGGGACCGCCGCCGCGGCTCAGGCCACGCCGCGGCACGGCGTCCTCGACCTCACCTATCCGCTCGGGCCGTCCTTCCCCGGCTTCGAACCCGGCGAGGAGGCGGCGCGGCGGACCGTCAAGACGATCGAGGCCGACGGCTACTACATGCAGGAGTGGACGATGATCGAGCACGTCGGCACGCACGTCGACGCGCCGATCCACTTCGCCGCCGGCGGCAGGGACTCCACCGAGCTGCGGCCGTCCGAGCTGATCCTGCCGGCCGTCGTCGTCGACATCGCCGCGCGGGCCGCGACGGATCCGGACACCGTCGTGACGGTCGCCGACCTGCGCGCCTTCGAGCGGCGGCACGGCCGGATCCCGGACGGCGCCGCGGTGCTGATGAATTCCGGCTGGGGCGCCCGGAGCGGTAGCGCGGCGGCGTACCGGAATGATCTGATCTTCCCGGGTTTCGGCATCGACGCCTGCGAGTGGCTGCTGGCGAAGCGCCGGGTCAGGAGCCTCGGCGTGGACACGCTCAGCATCGATCCGGGCACCTCGGAGACGTTCGACACGCACCTGGCGCTGGCCCGGCGCGACCGCTACGGCATCGAGAACCTGGCGAACGTCGATCGGCTCCCGGCGACCGGTGCAAGGATCGTCGTGGGTCTCATCCCTTACGTGAACGGCTCGGGCGGACAGGCCCGCGTGCTGGCGACCTGGTGATCGACTCATTCCCGCCGCGCGTACGCTGTCGCGAACGTCTCCATTTGCCGACCCCGTGAGATCGCCGCAGTGTGATGACATGGGATGGGCTGGAACGGTCCGGAGCAGCTACAGGAGGACGCATGCAGTCGCGTACCGATCTCGTCGAAGACTTGATGGCGCGTTTTCCTCACGTGCCGCGGGAAGCGGTGATCAAGGAAGATCTGCTGCGGGGTGGTCTCGCGTTCGACGAGTCGGCGCTCACCGACAACGAGAACGGTGACGTCAAGCCGAAGTCGTACTTCATCTTCTCCTTCGACCACCGCACCCTTCCGGAGCTGGGCGAGGCCGCGCTGCGCCGCCCGCCGGAGGAGATCGTGCTGACCGGCGGGCCCTACGACCTACGCCGCACGGTGGTCTCGGTCCGCATCAACCCGTCATCGCCCTACCGCGTGAAGCCGGACGCCGACGGCCGTCTGCAGCTCTTCCTGGACGGCAAGCCGATCGCCGACGTCGGCCTGCCGCCGATGCCGGACTACTACCGGCACACCCTGGAGAACGGCAAGCAGGTCATGGAGGTGGCCCCGACGATCCAGTGGGGTTACCTCGTCTACCTGACGGTCTTCCGCGTCTGCCAGTACTTCGGCGCCAAGGAGGAGTGCCAGTACTGCGACATCAACCACAACTGGCGCCAGCACAAGGCGGCCGGTCGTCCCTACACCGGTGTGAAGCCGATCGACGAGGTCCTCGAGGCGCTCGCCATCATCGACAAGCACGACACCCTCAAGACGTCGACCGCCTACACCCTGACCGGCGGCAGCGTCACGTCGCAGGTCGGCGGCAAGACGGAAGCCGACTTCTACGGGCAGTACGCCCAGGCGATCGAGGAACGCTTCCCCGGCCGCTGGATCGGCAAGGTCGTCGCCCAGGCGCTGCCGAAGGAAGACGTCCAGCGGTTCAAGGACTACGGCATCCAGATCTACCACCCCAACTACGAGGTGTGGGACAAGCGGCTGTTCGAGCTCTACTGCCCCGGCAAGGAGCGCTACGTGGGCCGTGAGGAGTGGCACCGCCGCATCCTCGACTCCGCGGAGATCTTCGGCGCGCGCAACGTCATCCCGAACTTCGTGGCGGGCATCGAGATGGCCGAGCCGTTCGGTTTCACCTCGGTCGACGAGGCGATCGACTCGACCACCGAGGGCCTGCACTACTTCATGTCGAAGGGCATCACGCCCCGGTTCACCACCTGGTGCCCGGAGCCGACCACGCCGCTCGGCAAGACGAACCCGAACGGCGCGCCCCTGGAGTACCACATCCGCCTCCTGGAGTCGTACCGCGCGACCATGGAGCACTACGGCCTGTCCAGCCCGCCCGGATACGGCCCGGCCGGCGCCGGCAACGCCGTCTTCTCGGTGAGCTCGTTCATGGATTCGCTGCCCGCGGAGAAGTGACCTCAGATGTGCCGCCTCCCCGGTCGATAGGGGAGGCGGTCACACCTGAAGGGAAGCGCCCGCTTGCTCCGGATCTGGTCCCTCGTCGCCGGCGCGATCATCGCGACGCTCGCCGTCGTCGTGCTCGGCGTCCTCGGCACGCGGTCGGCCGTACCCGCGTGGTCGCTCTGGCCGTGCGCCGTCCTCGCCGTGCTCCTCGCCGCCGCGGCCTGCGTGCTCGCTTCCTCTTCCTGCGGCGGCGCGGGCTCGATCTTCTGGAGGAGATTCGGGTACGCCGCTGCGCTCCTGGCGGCGGGCGCCACCAGCCAGATGGCCGACACCCTCCGCAACCTGTCGGAGGTCCTGGCCTTCTCGCCGCTGACCGGCCTGCTCTATCTCGCGGCCGTCGGGATCGGCGTGTTCGCGCTGGTCCGGTTGCCGGGCGCACGCCGCACCTGGCGCGGAACCGTCGCGCTCTTCCTCGACGTGGCGATCGTCGCGGTCGCCTCCGGCCTGGTGCTGACCCGCCTGCTGGCGCTGCTGCCGATGCCGCTGCCCAGTGGCGCCCTCGCCACCGCCCTGCGGGTGATCGTTCTGGCCGCCGCGTCCGCCGCCGTGGTCGCGGTGGTGAAGGTGAGCATGAGCGCCACCGGCTCGGTGCACGGCCCGGCCCTGTGGCTGCTCAGCCCGATCGGCGTGCTCGCCCCGGCGTCACTGGTCATCGCGCCGATGGTGCAGCGGTGGCCGCACCTGAGCGCCACGGTGATCATCCTGCCGCCGTTCGCGGTGCTGCTGACGCTCGCCGCGTACTCCCAGATCCGCAGCGCCGCCCGCCCGGCCCGGGTCGCTCCGGGCTCGCGCCGGCGGGGGATCAGCGCGATCCCGTACGTCGCGGTCCTCGCCACCGCGATCATGCTGACCAGCGTGATCGTCGCGACCGGCCGGCTCTCGGCGAGCCTGGCCGCCGGCGCGGTGGTCCTGATCCTGCTGGTCGTCGTCCGCCAGCACGTCGCGCTCTCCGACAACGTCCTGCTGCTGGACCGCCTCGCCGACCAGACCCGCCGCGACGACCTGACCGGCCTGCCGAACCGCCGCGCCTTCACCGCCGCCCTGCAGCGTTCGTCCGGGGCCGTGGTCGTGGCCGTCTGCGACCTGGACGGTTTCGCCGCGCTCAACGACAGCCTCGGTGACCGGGCCGGCGACGAGGTGCTGCGCCAGGCGGGGGAGAGGATCGTCCGTTCCCTGGGCCCGGACGCCGTCGTGGCCCGCCTGAACGGTGACGAGTTCGGCATCCTGGTCCCCGGGGACTTCGCCGCTGACGTCCTGCTCCGGGCCTTCCAGGCGCCGCTGCCCGCCGACGGTCACGACCTGCTCGTCACGGTGACCGTGGGCGTCGCCTCCGGCAGTGGCGACGAGATCCCCGACCTGCTGCGCCGCGCCGAACTCGCCCAGCAGGCCGCCAAGCGCGTCGGCGCCGACCGCTACCAGCAGCACACCGCCGCCCTCGACGAGAACGCGCAGCACAGCGCCCACCTCGCCGCCGCCCTGCGCCGTGGTCTCGACCGGGGCGAGTTCCGCGTCGTCTACCAGCCCATCGTCGAACTGCCGCACGGCGCCGTCAGCGCCGTCGAAGCTCTGGTCCGCTGGCACCCGGACGGGGACGCGCCGATCTCGCCGGCCGAGTTCATCCCGGTCGCCGAGCAGACCGGCATGATCATCGACCTGGGCGCGTGGGTCCTCGACACCGCCTGCGCCGACGCGGCTGCCTGGCTCTCGCTGCACGGTCCGGCAGCCCCGCGGGTGAGCGTCAACGTCTCCGCCCGCCAGCTGCTGGATCCGGACCTGCCGGGCCTGGTGGCCGCTGCCCTGTCCCGGCACGGGCTGGACCCCGCCCGCCTCACCCTGGAGATCACCGAGACGGCCGTGTTCGCCGGTGGTCCCGCCCTGGCCACCGTCTTCGCGCTGCGCGACCTCGGGGTGGGCATCGCCCTCGACGACTTCGGCACCGGCCACTCGTCGCTGACGCTGCTGCGCACCTGCCCGGTCACCACCCTCAAGGTCGACAAGTCGTTCATCGACGAGCTGAACGGCAGCCCGCAGCAGGAGGCGATCGCCGCCTCGCTCAGCGGGATCGCCCACACGCTCGGACTGCGGGCCGTCGCCGAGGGCGTGGAGACGCAGGACCAGGCCGATCGTCTGCACGCCCTCGGCTACCGGTACGCCCAGGGCTTCCACTTCGCCCGCCCGGTGCCCGCCGCCGAGATCGTCCCGGTCGTTCTCACAGCGTGATCGACTCGCCCCACGGGATGTTCTCGAGGGGGAGGCCCGTCAGGCCCTTCTCGCCGAGAAGCATGCGTGCCGAGTTCTGTCCGAGCTCGCTGAGCATCAGCTCATGGATCTGGACGACGCGGGCCGGGCGCACCGCCCGTACGAAATCCGCTGCCTCTCCGAACTTCGTCCAGGGACCGCTCGTGGGCAGCAGCAACGTCTCGACCGCTGCGTCGGGCGTGGCATAGGAGTCACCCGGGTGGAAGACACGCCCCTCGACGAGGTATCCCACGTTGTCGATGACCGGGATGTCGGCGTGAATGATCGCGTGGGTGGTCCCGTGGGTCGCGACCTCGAAGCCCGCCGCCTCGAACCGGTCACCCTTGCGGACCACCTCGGCCCGCCCGCCCAGCTTGGCCCGGATGCTCTCCGGCCCGAAGACGCGCAGCCCCGGCCGCCGCTCCAGCTCGGCGTTGAGCGCCGCCTCGTCGAAGTGATCGAAATGCTCGTGCGTGATCAGCACGGCATCAGCCGCGGAGATCAGCTCGGCGGCGTTCGGCGTGAAGGTGCCCGGATCCACGAGCAGGGTGCGGGCGCCGTCGGTGAAGGTTACGCAGGCGTGGGCGTGCTTGGTGAGCTCCATGCTCGAAAAATACAGCTAGGCTGTATTTTTGGGGGCATGACACCGGCCACTTTTCCGTCTTCTTCCCCTGGGCCGTCTTCTTCCCCTGGCCGGTCCTCCGCGCTGGGGCCGTCCGCTTCGCCTTCTTCCGGCGCTTCGCCTTCTGGCGCTTCGCCTTCTTCCGGCGCTTCGCCGGATGTCGACATCGCCGAGCGCCTCCGTCAGTCGATCGGTCGTTTCGTCCGGACGGTCCGCGCCCAGGCCGACACCCTGCCGCCCCCGCAGGCCGCAGCCCTGGGCGCCCTCGACCGCGAGGGCCCGCAGACGATCGCGCGGCTGGCCGCCGACTGCCGCGTCAAGCACCAGAGCATGAGCCGAACCGTCACCGAACTGGAGAAACAATCCTTCGTAGCCCGCACCCCGAACCCGGCCGACCGCCGGGCCGTACTGATCACCCTCACCCCCACCGGCACCGAAGCCCTCAACACCGACCGCGACTCCCGGCGTCGATGGGTGGCAGCCGCCATCAGCCGGCACCTCTCCCCGGACGAACAGGCGATCCTCCACGCCGTCCCCGACCTGCTGAACCGTCTCTCCGCCGATTGACCCCGGCCCTTCTTGGCTCGCGAGTTCGGCCATCAAAACGAAACTGGCGAGTAACAAACGGCCGCCGAACCGAATATGGTCTTGGCATGCATATCCGGCCCATCCACCAGGGCGACGCGGCCCGCTTGGCGCTCCTCCTCGAGCAGCTCGGTTTCCCGTCGGCCGAGCGCGACGTCCGCCTGCGCATGGACTACTGGCTGGGTGACCGGGCGAGCGCCCTGCTCGGCGCGGACGACGACGGCTCGCTCGTAGGTGTCGCCGCCCTGCACGTCACCCCGATCTTGGAGATCACCGGCAAGTTCGGCCGGCTGGCGGCCCTCGTGGTCGACGAGTCCTACCGTGGCAAGGGCGTCGGCCGCCTGCTGATCTCCGCGGTCGAGGAGCGGGCACGAGCCGAGGGCTGCCTCTTCGTCGAGGTCACCAGCAGTAACCACCGCGCCCCGGCCCACCTCTTCTACGAGCGTCTCGGCTACGTCGACACCCGCGACCAGTCCCGCCGCTTCATCCGCCGGCTGCCCACCGGAGGCCACGCTCGGTGATGGTCCGGGTGGGCGGCAGCAACAGATCCTCCGGCGAATGTCCGAGAGTGTTCACGAAGACCCGGCCCGCGCCGAACGTGCGCGTCCACACGACGGGCATGACGACGCCGGCCGTCTCCGGCGCCTCGTCAACCCCGGCGAACGTCGTAGTGGCATGCACCTCGTTCGTAGGGTCGAAATGGCAGTAATACTGTTCGGTGCAAACGTCGTACCCCTCGATCCCCGCCACGATCTCATGCTCCCCGGCGATGTCGATCCGATGAGGCGTGAACCCGCCGGGATGAAACAGGAATCGCCCGCCGATCATGTATTGATAGCGCGAGTTCTCATAACCGAAAGCCAGCACCCCGCCATGCCACCCGGCGAACCCGGCACCGCGCTGAACGGCGCTGACCAGCCCTTCTTCCTGGGCGTCTGTCAGATTCCCGTGGGTCCAGCAGTGAACGATGAGGTCGACATCCGGAAGACTTTCATAGACCTCCAGGCTGTCCGAAACCTCGACGTCGAATTCGCTTGACCCCTTTTCAAAGATCCCACAACATTCGTACGGCGAATGCCCCGCCCATCCGCCGCGCACGAACAAAGCCCGCCTCATCCCCATTCCTTCCCCGAATTCCAGGGCTCAAGCCGTCACCAAGGACTCCCCGAACCGAACCCCTCAAGTGCCGAACGGTCCACGGCATAACCAACCACCTGTACCCAGCCTTACCCGACCCGTGCCCGCCCAGCCTCAACCTAGCCTCCTAGGACGCCACGAGCGGTTGTGGCAGCGCCAGCAGAGCAGCAGCGTAGGCCGCACCTCGGCGGCGGACGAGCCTCCGACGTTCGTGAGTTCCGGCGCCACCGTCCGGCTAGACCTACCACGCCTGTCTTCGCGAACGGGTCCGCTTACGCATGGTGATGGCCGGAGACACGCTGCATACGTTTGCCCGGAGCGTCGCTCCCCATAAGGCGGTCAACCCTGACGATCGTCGGGGGTGCAGGGTTGCCGTTCGGCTCGGGTTTCTTGCCGCTTTCGTTTCTACGGTCGGCCCCTATGAAACGAGAAACACGAGCAACCAGCGGGGCTGGCCGTTTGTTGGCTGCTGTCGGCGTCGTGGGCGCGGTCGCGGTGACTGTCGCCTGGCTTTCTCCGGGCGGGTTGGGCCGGGCCGGGGCCGTGCAGGTTACCGACGGAGTTTCGGTGTCCGGGTACCGAGCGGTCGCCGGGGCGGCGGCGGGCGCACCGTCGTGGTTCGGCCCGGCGCTGGAGGTGGCTACCGAGGGCACTCTGGCGGTTCTGGGCGTGCTGCTGGTCGCGATGTGGTGGACGTCGATGCGCCGCCGGGATGTGCGTGGGGTTGCCGGGACCGTGCTGACCGGCGTCGGCACCGTGGTGGCGTACGCGGTCAGTGAGGCGGTGAAGTTGGTGGTGGATGAGGAGCGACCGTGTCGTGCGCTGCATACGGGGATCGAGGTGATCGCCGATTGTCCCCAGAGCGGGGATTGGTCGTTTCCGAGCAACCACGCCACGCTGGCCGCGGGGCTGGCAGTCGGGCTGGCGGTGTTGTGGCCACGCCTTGCCGCGCTGACGTTGCCCCTGGCTGGAGCTGCCGCGTTGTTGCGCGTGCTGGTGGGGGTGCACTACCCGCACGATGTTCTGGCCGGTGCGTTGCTCGGCGGCGCGGTGGTGGCGGCTGCCCTGCTGGGGCTCATGCCACCTGCCCAGCAGGCGGTGTCGTTACTGCTGGGCAGGTGGTGGAATCGCGATTCCCGCTTCGTGGGCGACCACCGCGGCCGCGGCCCGGTTCTCCACGCTCAGCCGGGCCAGGATGGAGCTCACGTGCGCCTTGACCGTTCCTTCGACCACGTGCAGCCGTCGGGCGATCTGCCCGTTGGACAGTCCACTACCGAGGAAGGCGAGCACCTCCCGTTCCCGAGGGCTGAGGGCGTCGACCCGGTCCCAGGCGCTGGAACGCCGCGTGGCCGTGCTGTCCGCGCCGGTCGCGGCGAGGTGCGCTACGACGCGGGCCGCGACTTTCGGTGACAGGTAGGCGGCGCCGTCGGCCACCGCGCGTACCCCGATGATCAGTTCCTCGGGCTCGCCGGACTTGATCAGGAAGCCGGCGGCGCCGCCGCCGAGCGCTTGCAGGATGTAGTCGTCCTCCCCGAACGTGGTCAGAATGATCACTCGTGTAGCCGGTACGGTCCTGCGGATCTCGGCCATCGCTTCGATGCCGTTCATACCGGGCATGCGGATGTCGAGGACGGCTACCGCTGGCCGATGCCGTCGCGCCAGTTCGACGGCGTGGTGTCCGTCGCCGGCCTCGCCGATGACGTCGATGTCCGCGGCGGTGGTGAGGACTGCGCGTAGTCCGGCACGGATCATCGGTTCGTCGTCGGCGATCAGTACGCGGATCATCGGCGGCTCACGGGGTGACCGTGTCCCGGGACACCAGCACGTCGTCGCGGAAGCAGAGCCGGTAGGCGTCTCCGGACCGGTCGTCGAAGCGGTCTGCCGTCATCGCGTAGTACTCGCACGTCAGCCCGTCCTCGGTCGGTTCGGTGGTCAGCGGTCGGTAGCGGGTCTGCCTGCGTGGCAGGAGACGCTCCACCTCGGAACGATCCTGCCCGATGCGAAGGCGGGCGTAGTCACCCGGAGCCAGGACCGCCTGTGACGCGGACAGTGTCTCCCAGCCCGCCAGGACCCCGCTCAGCAGCGCACCCGTGACCAGCGGCACCATGACCGCGAGAACCAGGGTCCGTCCCGCACGCCGCCGGGCGCGGCGATGTTCCTGCGGCAGCGCCCGGTCGGTCCACGGAGTCACCGGTGGCGGCGCGGGTGTGTGGGGGATCCGCGCGGTGACCGCAAAACCTCCGTGGTGCGGGCCGTACTCGAGAATGCCGCCGACCAATCGCACCCGTTCGGCGAGGCCGACCAGCCCATGCCCGCCGCCGCAGGGCCGGACCTGAACGCCGCCCGGTGACGGTGGCGGACCGTTCTCCACCACGATCGTCGTCTCGGTCGCCGTATGCGTGACGGAAATGGTCGCCGTCGCTCCGGGCGCGTGTTTGGCCACGTTGGTCAGCGCTTCCTGCGCGACCCGGTGCATGGCCCGCTCGGCCATCGGCGGCAGATCGCCCGTCTCGCCATCGATACGCAACCGCACCACCAGTCCCGATGCGGAAGCCGCGACCGTCAGCGCCGCGAGATCGGGGCCGCAGACCTCCATGGGGGCGCTGTCGGTCTGCTCGCGCAGGACGCCGATTACCTCGCCGAGGCGCTCCACCGCGGCTCCGGCCCGGGCCCTGAGGTCCGCGGCCGCCTGCCGGTGGTGCTCGGCAAGGTCCGGCCGGAGTTTCAACGCACCCGCGGACAGCGCGATCAGGCTGAGGTCGTGGCCGAGCAGGTCATGCATGTCCTGGGCGATCCGCGCCCGTTCGCGCAGCCGCGCCTGCTCGGCGACCAGCCGCTGTTCACGCTGCGCCTGTTCGGCCTGTTCCCAGCCAGCCCGGACCAGATCCTGGTACTGGCGCCAGAATCGTCCCGCGAACCATGGCGACATCGTGGCGGCCACGAACACGATCAGGAACCGGCTCGCCAGCGGCAACCAGCCGGGCACGACCGAGAGCACCACCACAACGGCCGAGAGCACCGCCACCAGCGCGAGCGCCGTCGGACCCGTCCGCCCCGGGCGCCGCCCGGCCAGGAACGCGGTGACCACGGTCGGCAACAACCACCACCCGCTCACCGTGCTCAAACCGGCAAACACCGCCGCCGCCCCGGTCAGCAGCAATCCCGGGTCGACAGCCCGTGCGCTGACTGCCGGAACGGCAGTCAGCGCGGACTTGATCGTTGCTCGCTTCACCGAGGCGACGGTACGGGCTGCCGCTGCCGCCCGACACTGCCGAAAGACAAATCAGCCTGCGCGCAAGGCGGCGCCCGCCGCCCGTCACCGACGGCCGAGAAACGCCGCCTATGGAACGTCCGGCCAACGGAAGTGATCGCAGCACTTCGTCATCTGTCACCACGGCAGAAGCGCGCATCGCGCCGTTCTCGCGAACGAAACCACATGGCTGTGACTCATCGCCAGTGCGAGCACTGAACGACAGCGATGAGTCACAGCCGTGAGGGGCGTCCGAAGTGCACCGTATGGCTGGGAGGTCGTCCACAGGCGGCCCGATCGGACGACGCAGCGAAACGGCTCGAGCCGGAGGAACCCCGCCACCGGCGATGGGCGCGAGTGCTGACGTCGCGGACCCTCCGTCCGCCGGGGCCGGCCCGAGGGCGGACGGAGGGACGGCAGGCGATCTATTCCAGGATGTACGTAGCGTCGGCGCGCCCGGTCGCATCGGACACTGTCTGGACGTACAAGAGATAATTGCTGTGCCTCACATAGCGCCCGGGGTAATTCTGCGACTCGAAGGAGACGCCGGTGCTGCTCGCGAGGCCGGCGCGCTGGAAGAAACTGGCGTCGCCCTTGAATCCGGCGGTTCCGTCGTTGCGTTCCACGAAGACCTCGAAATTGCGGTGCCGCAGGTAGTAGCCGGGGAAGTTCGTCGATTCGAGCGAGATCGTCCCGGAGCCGCCGAGTCCGGAAACGATCCGGAACTGTGAGTCGGCGAGGACGGTGACGTTCGTGTCGAGGCGGGCGCGGTACTCCCAGTGGCGCACGTAGCGGTCGGCGGTGTTGTAGGAGCGCAGGCGCACCGGTGTGACGCCGTCGGCGACCGGGATGCCGAAGTTGGGCGTGCCGTCGGCGTTCCAGTAGAACTTCTGGATCCGGGTACGCCGATTCGGGTCATTCAGGGGATCTCCTGAAATATCCCGGTAGTTCCGGTCGTGGTAGACGAGGATGTCGCTCTGACCATCTTCGGACACGGTGAACGAGTTGTGGCCGGGCCCGTACTGGCTGGTCGCGGCATTGCTGGCAAAGACCGGGTTCGCCGACTTGGTCCAGGATGCCGGGTTCAGCAGGTCAGCCGTGGCCGAGGCGGTCAGCAGGCCGAGGCAGTAGTTGGCGTCGGTGGCGCTCGCCGAGAACGTCAGGAACACCCGGCCGTTGCGGATCACCACGGTCGGGCCCTCGTTCACCTTGTAGCCCCGGGTCTCCCAGGCCAGCGTCGGAACGGCGATCCGCGCGACGGCGCCGGTGATCGTCCACGGATTCGACAGCCGGGCGATGTAGACGTTGGAGTTCGTGGCGATGCCCGGCTCCTGCTGCGCCCAGATCAGGTAGCGCACGCCGTTGTTCACGAACGTCGAGGCGTCCAGCGCGAACGTGTTCCAGGGCGTCGTGATCTGACCCTTTTCGGTCCAGGTCGCGGTGAGCGGGTTGGAGCCGGTGCCCTCCAGCACGTACATCCGGATGGCCCAGACATCGGTCGTCGCGCCGGCGGCGAAGTAGACGTACCACTTGCCGTCGATGAAGTGGATCTCCGGCGCCCAGATGTGCGCGCCCATGATCCCACTGGAGTGCTTGCGCCAGATGACGGTCTCGGACGCGGTCGACAGCCCCTGCAGCGTGGTGGACCGGCGCAGCACGATCCGGTCGTACTCGGGGACGGTCGCCGTCATGTAGTAGTAGCCGTCGGTGTGCTTGTAGATGTGGGTGTCGGCGCGCTGGTTGGCGATCGGGTTGGTGTAGTGGACGGCGGGGGCGGCCTGCGCGGGTGATCCGGGGGAGAAGACGGCGGCGAGCAGGCCGAGTAGTACGGCGGCCAGGGCCGCCGGCAGGCGACGGGGGTACGGGGACATGGCGGTCCTCTCGACAGCGATGTGCGCGTTCTCAGAGGTGCTCACGGCCGGCCCGCTTGTCATCGAAGGTTAGCGATAACATTCCGGTAGTCAAGATGTTGCCGGCATGTTTCCGACCGACGTGATGAGCCGCTTAAGAGGAGATGCCTCGCCACGCGAAGTCGATCACCGCGGCTGCCGCCTTCTCCCACGGCACCCCGTCGAGCAGATCGTCGGTGGCCAGCGTCGCCACCCCATGGACGTTCGCGAACACGATCAGCGCGAGCTCCTGCGGATCGCCGTCCCGTGCCTCGCCGGCCCGCTGTGCCGCGCCGATCATGGTGACCAGGTCGGCCATCGCCACGTGGCTGAGCTCCACCAGTTCGGGGCTGGCATCCGGGTGGTGCTTGGCGTCGTACATCAGGTCCAAGATCCGCGGATGGTCGACGGCGAACGCCACGTACGCCTGTCCGGCCGCACGCAATTGCGACTCGAAAGTCCCGCTGAATCCGGTCAATGCCGCGTTCAGCCGCTCGAAGCCCGTCCTCGCCAGCGCATCCAGCAGCGACTGCCGATCCCGGAAGTGCCGCGCCGACGCGCCATGACTCACCCCGATGTCCCGCGACAGCCCGCGCAGCGACAATCCGTCCAATCCGTCCCGATCCACCACCTCCCAGGCCCGCTCGAGGATCTCGGCCCGGAGGTTCCCGTGGTGATAAGGACGTTCGCTCACGTCCCGAACCCTATCCCAATGTAGGCGTTGACAACAATGCGACCACTGCCTACATTCGGTCTCCATGAGGTCATACCGAGGCACCCACGTCCTGATCACCGGCGCCAGCTCGGGCCTCGGCGCCGAGTTCGCCGCCCAGTTCGCCTCCCGCGGCGCCGACGTCGTCCTGGTGGCACGCCGCGAAGATCGGCTCCGCGAACTGGCCGCCCGCCTGCAGCGCGACCACAAGATCACCGCGACGCCGCTGGCCCTCGACCTGAGCCAGGCCGACGCCCCGGCGAAACTGCGGACCATGCTCGACGGACAACGGATCCGCATCCAGTCCCTGATCAACAACGCCGGTTTCGGTGCCAAGGGCCCCTTCGCCGACGAGGATCCGGCCCGCATCCAGCAGATGATCTCGCTGAACGTCAATGTCCTCGTCGGCCTGACCCGCGAATTCCTCCCGGACCTGGTCACCGCGGGCTCCGGCGTGATCGTCAACGTGGCGAGCACCGCCGCGTACCAGCCCTGCCCGCAAATGGCCGTCTATGGTGCGACGAAGGCGTTCGTGCTGAGCTTCACCGAGGCCCTCGCCTACGAGACGCGCACCTCTGGCCTCGCGGTCACGACGGTCAGCCCCGGCCCGACGAGCACCGAGTTCTTCGACGTCGTGGGCACGAAGGACGCCGCCGTAGGCCGCTTCGAGACAGCACACCAGGTCGTTTCCCGCACCATGCGCGAACTGGACCGCTCCCGCCCGCGCCCGAGCTTCGTCTCCGGCCCGCTCAACACCGTCACCTCAGCGATGGCCACCATCATGCCGCGCCGCGTGACCCTAGCGGTCAGCGGCCGAGCATTGCGATAACCCTCCTTCCCTTGTACGCCCGAAGCCCCGCCCCCCCACCACCCCTAGTCGCTTCGCTGCCCGCCTCCCGCAACCTCGGGCTGAACAGCCACGACGTAGCCCTCCGATCCACGCCATAGCCGCGGCCCGTCCTGAACTCAGCGCTTGACGACTCCCGCTCAGGGCCACCGCGCCCGGGACCGCCGTGCCCAGGAACGCCAAGTCTCAGGAACGCCGTTCCTAGGAACGCCAAGCCTCAGGGACGCCGCGGTGCCTGGGAACGCCGTGCCTGGGAACGCCAAGCCCGAGAAACGCTGCGGTGCCTAGGAACGCGGTGCCTGGGAAGGCCAAGTCTCAGGAACGCCGTGGTGCCTAGAAACGCCGTGCCTCGGAACGCCGTGACTAGGAACGCCGTGACTAGGAACGCCAAGCCTTAGGAACGCCGTGCCTAGGAACGCCAAGCCTTAGGGACGCTGTGCCTGGGAACGCCGCCCCTGGAACGTTGCGCGCCCAGGACGACGCGGTGGTGGGTTGCTAACTGAGAAGTCAGACGGCCGGACGGCGGGCACTCGGGGTCACCAACCCCGTCTCGTAGGCGACCACGACCGCCTGCACCCGATCCCTCAGCTGCAGTTTGGTGAGGATCCGCGTGATGTGGGTCTTCACTGTCGCCTCGCTCAGGTTCAGGGTGGTGGCCAGCTCCGGGTTGCTCAAGCCGCCGGCTAGCAGGGTCAGCACCTCCAACTCCCGGGGTGTGAGGGTCGCCAGGTCGCGGTGCAGGGTGGCGCGGACCGGGTCGGGCTGGGCGAACCGCTCGATCAGGCGGCGTGTGATCGTGGGGGCGAGCAGGGCGTCGCCGCTGCGGACGAGGCGGACGGCGTGGATCAGGTGGTCGGGTGTGACGTCCTTGAGCAGGAAACCGCTGGCGCCGGCGGTGAGGGCGGCATAGACGTACTGGTCGAGGTCGAACGTCGTCAGGATCACCACCCGGATCGGCTCGCCGGTGGTGGTGACCGGGGCATCGGCGAGGATGCGACGGGTGGCTTCGAGACCGTCGAGCTCCGGCATGCGGATGTCCATGAGCACGACGTCGGGGCGCAGGCGGCGGGTGGCGGCGACGGCCTCATGACCGTTCGCCGCGTGGCCGGCCACCTCGATCCCCTCGGACGCCAGGATCATCGCGAACCCGGTCCGCACCAGCGCCTGATCGTCAGCGATCACCACCCGCGTCATGCCACTCGCCCTTCATCGGCCGCCGGCACTCCGAGACCAGCCGCCGGCGCACCGGGACCAGCCGCCGGCACTCCGGGACCAGCCGCCGGCACTCCGGGACCGGCCGCTGGCACTCCGGGACCGGCCGCTGGCACTCCGGGACCGGCCGCTGGCACTCCGGGACCGGCCGCTGGCACTCCGGGACCAGCCGCAGGCACTCCGGGACCGGCACTCCGCGCACCAAGGTCGGAGCCCGGGACGGCGAGCTCGGACCCAGGGGCGGAGCGCTCGGACACTGGGATGACGCGATCAGCCGCCGGGATGGCCTGCTCGGACGCAGGAGTGACACGTTCGGACGTTGGGATGACGCGATCAGGCATCGGCGAGGCGAGAACCGACGCTGAGGGATCGGCATCGGGCGTCGGGGGAGAGAGAACCGGCGCTGAGGGGTCGGCGTCGGGCGTCGGCGGGGCGAGAACCGGCGTTGAGGGGTCGGCGTCGGGCGTCGGCGGGGCGAGAACCGGCGCTGAGGGATCGGCATTGGGCGTCGGGGGAGCGAGGTCGGACGCGGTGAGGGCCAGAGGGACCGTCGCGCACACGCGGAAGCCACCTCCGACGCGACGCCCGCTCACGAGACTGCCGCCGTACGACCGGAGTCGCTCGGAAAGACCCAGCAATCCGCTGCCGCCGCCGGACGAAGCCGGAGTGATGGCGGCGCCCGGCGCCGGCTCGTCGTTGATCACCTCGACCACGAGATCGCCGTCGAGAGGGCGGACGGTGACCATGGTGCGCGCGCCCGGGGCGTAGCGCAGGGCGTTCGTCAGAGCCTCCTGCACGACGCGGTAGGCGGTCAGGTCGAGCCCGCGCGGCAGATCGATGTCGGACACCGTGAGTTCGACCGGGTGGCCGGCCTGGCGCACGCTCTCCACCAGCGACGGAAGCTGACCGAGACCGGGCTGCGGATGCAGGAGATCGTCGTCGGGCCCGGGGGCGAGCACGCCGAGCAGGTGCCGCAGCTCGGCCATCGTCTCCCGCCCGCTCGCCTCGACGGCGGCGAGGGCGGTGCGCGCGAGCTGCGGATCGCGCGCGAGGACCTTGCCGGCCGCGCCCGCCTGGATGGTCATGACGCTGACGTGGTGGCTGACGATGTCGTGCAGCTCGCGCGCGATCCGAGCCTGTTCGTGGGCGACCGCGAGGCGGGTGGCGGCCTGCTGCTCCCGCTCGACCGCGACGGCACGCTGCTCGGACACCTCGGCCCGGCTGCGCGCGGCCCGGACCGCCACGCCGAGCAGGCCGATCGGCATGACCAGCACGAACACGCCGGCCCAGTCGGGCAGGCTCGGCCAGGTCTCGCCCTGCGCCGCCGCGGTGACGACGCACACGGTGAACAGCACGCCCATCGACAGCACCGCCGACCGGCCGTGGATCGCGACCGCGTAGACCCCGATCAGGAGCGCGATCAGGTTCGCGATGTTGCCGTCGAGGTCGACGGCGAGCAGCGCGGCGAGCTGGAACAGGAAGGCGGCGACCGGCCATCGTCGCCGGACCAGCAGCGGCAGTGTGAGAAGTAGGTTCGCCGCGATGTCGCGCCCGGTCGTCTGCTCCGGGTAGAACACGTCGCCCGGGCGCAGGAGCTCGGGCGGCAGGGCCGGCATGTCGCCGCGGCCCTCGCTGGTCATCCACATCGCGGCGGCGGACAGCACCGTGACGAGCACGAGGTCGAACCAGACCGCGTGCTCACCGGATCGCCACGCGGCGAGGATTCGCGACACGCTCCACATTGTGCCGCCGCCCGGCCCGCCCGGCATCGGACCCAGGTCGTAGATCGCGGGGATGACGCCGCCGCGGAAAAGCCGTCTCGCGCCCGATCCGCGACTCCGGAGGCCGGGCCTAGCGTCCCGGTTCATGACTGATTCGGTACGCCTTCACGCCGTCACCAAACAGTACGAGAGCGCCGGTCCGCCCGCCCTCGACCGCGTCGACCTGACCGTCTCCGAGGGGGAGGCGGTGGCCGTCATGGGTCCGTCCGGCAGCGGCAAGTCCACGCTGCTCAACCTGGTCGCCGGGCTCGACCGGCCGACGTCGGGGGAGGTGGCTGTCGGCGGCACCGTGCTCACCGGACTGTCCGAGACCGCCCTCGCCCGGCATCGGCGTACCGGCATCGGGATCGTCTTCCAGTTCTTCCACCTGCTCGACGAGCTGACCGCCCGGGAGAACGTCGTGCTGCCCGCCCAGCTTGCCGGGACGAACCGGCGCGCGGCGCTGACCCGCGCCGATGAGCTGCTCGGCAGCCTGGGGCTGGCGAACCGGGCCGGCGCCTATCCGGCGAAGCTGTCCGGCGGGGAACGGCAGCGTGTCGCCGTGGCGCGGGCGCTGATCAACCGGCCGCGGCTGCTGCTCGCCGACGAGCCGACCGGCGCTGTCGACGCGGCCGCCGGGCAGCAGGTCATGGAGCTGCTGCGGGACATCAACCGCGGCGGGCAGACGGTTCTGCTGGTCACGCACGATCCGGAGCTGGCGCGCCGGTGCGCCACCCGGATCGTCGACGTCCGCGACGGGCGTCTGCGTGAGCGGGTGGCGGCATGACGGCCGTGCTGCGCGCCGCGGCCGCCGCCGCCCGGCGCCGGAGGGTGCAGAGCCTGGTCATCGGTGCTGTCGTCCTGCTGTCGGCGGCCACCGGCGTGCTCGCGCTGGGGCTGATCATCGCGTCCGGAGCGCCGTTCGACGCGGCGTTCACCAGGCAGAACGGCGCGCATGCCGCGGTCACGTTCGAGGGCGGGGGCGACGCTCTCGCGGCGACCGCGGGCCGGGCCGGCGTCACCGCGGCGGCCGGTCCGTACAAGACGGTGGACGCCCGGCTCAGCGGCGCGCGCGGTGATCGCCAGCCGGGTCCGGTCGTGGGCCGCGACACCGCTGACTCGACGATCGACCGGCTGGAGGTCACGGACGGCGCCTGGCTGACCGGAATCGGACAGATCGTGCTGAGTCCCGGCGCGGCCGGCTGGGACGATCTCGCATGGAAGGTCGGCGACACCGTCACGGTCGACGGCGTCGCTCTCACCGTCGTCGGTATCGCCTCCTCGGCCACCGAGACCGCGACCGCCTGGGTCTGGCCCACTCAGGACGACGTTCTGACCGGCGGCGACTGGCAGATGCTCTACCGCTTCGCCGATCCGCAGGCCGTCGACGCCGGGATCGAGACGGTCACGGCCGGCCTTCCCGCCGTGGGTTCGACGAGCTGGCTTGCGATCAAGACCGAGATCGAGGGCGTCATTCGTACGTTCGTCCCGTTCGTTGTCGCGTTCGCCCTGCTCGGCTTGGTCCTCGCCGTGTTGATCGTGGTGAATGTGGTGGCGGGCGCGGTGGTCGCCGGCTTCCGCACGATCGGCGTGCAGAAATCGCTGGGCTTCATACCGGCCCAGATCACTGCGATCTATTCCGGTCAGGTCCTGATCGTCAGCGTGCCGGCCGGGCTGCTCGGCGTCGCGGCCGGCCACCTCGCCTCGATCCCGCTGCTGCGGCAGACCAGCGACGCCTACCAGGTGACCGGCGCGCCGTCGGTGCCGCTCGGGGTGGACGCCGCCGTCCTGGCCGGAGTGATCTTGCTGGTCACGCTCGCCGCCGCCGGTCCGGCGCTGCGGGCCGGCCGCCTCTCCGCGGTGCGAGCGATCACCGTCGGCCGCGCCCCGACCGGCGACCGTGGTGTGCGTGTCCGCCGGATGCTCGCCGCCCTGCCCCTGCCCCGTGCGATCGGTTTCGGACTCGGGACGCCGTTCGCCCGGCCCGCCCGCAGCCTGGTCACCGTCGTGGCGGTGGTGCTCGGCGTGACCACGGTGGTCTTCGCGACCGGCCTCGCGGCGTCGCTGACCAGGGTCGCCTCACTGGGCAGCCGCCTCGACGCGGTCCCGGTCCGGGTCGGTGTGCACCCGCGGGGCCCGATGCCGCAGGGCTGGACACCGGAGGCCTCGGACACCGCCGCGATCCGGGAGATCATCGAGGCGCAGCCCGGTACTGCTCATGTGGCCGGTGAGACCGAGCAGGACACCACGATGGCCGGTTACTCCCAGCCACTGTCGGTCCGGGCGTACCAGGGTGACGCCTCCTGGGCCGGCTATCCGTTGCTCCGAGGTCGCTGGTATTCCGGGACGACCGAGGCGGTGGCCGGCTCCCGGATGCTGACCCTGACCGGCGCCGAGATCGGCGACACCGTCACGCTCGGCACCGGGCAGAAGGTGACCATCGTCGGCGAGGCGTTCAGCAACGGCTCCGACGCGACCCTGCTGATGGACATGGCCGCCCTGCCCGGCCTCACCCCGCAGATCTTCGACGTCGGCCTGGCGCCCGGAACCGATCACCGGTCCTACATCGCCTCCCTCCGCTCGGCCCTCGGCGACCTGCAGGCGGACGCCCAGCTGAGCGCCGAGACGCAGGAGAACGAGGTGGTGGCCGTGATGATCGGCCTGATCGCCACGCTGACCGTCCTGCTGGCCACGGTCGCCGGCCTGGGCGTCCTCAACACGGTCATGCTCAACACCCGCGAACGGGTCCACGAGATCGGCGTCCTCAAGTCGGTGGGCATGACACCGGCCCAGATCCGCCTGCTGGTCGTGAGCTCGGTCGTCCTGATCGGCGCGGTGGGTGGCGTGCTGGCCGTCCCGCTCGGTCTGGCGCTGCACGGCTGGGCCCTCCCGGTGATGGCCGGCTCGGCGGGTCTGGTGCTGCCGCAGTCGATCCTGGACGTGTACGAACCGTGGACGCTGGTGGCCTTGGCCGCGAGCGGCATCGTCCTGGCCGTGCTCGGGGCCCTGGTGCCGGGAGGATGGGCCGCCCGCACCCGGGCGTCGACCGCCCTGCGAGCCGAGTGAGCGCGCGGGGCCGCTCGACCGGGGAGCGGCCCCGCCACTGACCCATGTCAAAGATTTTGTACATCGGTGCTACGCTCGTGCTGTCAAAGATTCTTTACACGGCGAGGGCGGGCGCGGTGACGTACGAAGAGAAACGCTCCTGGATCCGGCTGGTCGTCGTGGTGGTGGCCTATGCCGGCTACGTGACCGGGGTGATCGGCGGGGTGCCGTACGCGCAGGCTCTGATCGTCTCTGCTCTCGCGGCGGTCGTCGTCGCGGGGAGTGCGGAAGGGGTTCTCGCCGGGCGGACGTCCGAGGTCGAGCGCGGCGGCGATGAGCGGGACCGGGAGATCGGACGACTCGGGGATCATGTAGGGCAGGCCTTCGTGGTGATCGGGGCGCTGGCCGGAATGATCCTGGCGATGACCGAGACCGATCCCTTCTGGATAGCCAACGTCATCTATCTGGGGTTCGCGCTGTCGGCGATCATCGGGGGAGCGGCGAAGGTCGTCGTCTACCGCACGGGCGTGCCGCAGTGGTGAAGCCGACCCTGGTCACGAATCGCATCCGCGCACTGCGCACGACGCACGGCGAGATGACCCAGGCCGACCTGGCGGAACGCGTCGGCGTCACCCGCCAGACGCTGATCGCCATCGAGCAATCCAGGTATTCGCCGTCCCTCGAGGTCGCCTTCAAGATCGCGAGAGTGTTCGGCGTGCCCCTCGACGACGTCTTCCAATACCCCGGGGAGTGACAGTGAAGGCCATCGTTTCCGACCGATACGGATCAGCTGATCAAGTGATGTTGCGAGACGTCGCCGCGCCGGAGATCGGCCCCGGCGAGGTGCTCGTGGAGGTGCACGCGGCCGGCGCCGACCCGGGCGTCTGGATCATGATGAGCGGACGGCCGCTGGCGGTGCGGCTCGCGGCCGGCGTCAAGCAGCCGCGCCAGCCGGTGCTCGGGCGTGCCGTCGCGGGCGTGGTGGCCGCCGTAGGTTCCAAGGTCACCCGGTTCAGGACCGGCGACCAGGTCTACGGCACGGCGGAGAGCGGCTCGTTCGCCGAGTTCACCCGGGCGCGCGAGCGGCGGCTGGCACGCATGCCGGCGAACCTGACCTTCGAGCAGGCCGCCGCGGTGCCGATCTCCGCGGTCACCGCCCTGCAGGCGATCAAGGATGCGAGGGTACGTGCCGGGCACCGCGTCCTGGTGATCGGCGCGGGCGGCGGCGTCGGCACCTACGCGGTCCAGCTCGCCAAGCAGCGCGGCGCGATCCCGACCGGCGTCTGCGGCCCCGCGAAGGTGAGCCTGGTCCGCTCGCTCGGTGCCACCGACGTGATCGATTACAGCCAGCACGAGATCGACGCCCATGGTGTCCTGTACGACGCCGTCATCGACACCGCCGGGAATCGCCCGCTCTCACTGCTGCGCCGCGTGATCGCCCCGACCGGCGTGATCGCGCTCGTCGGCGGCGGCCACGCGAAAGGGGCGATCCTCGGTGGCTTCGGCCGGCAGCTGGCGGCGCCGCTGATCTCCCCGTTCGGCCGCGCCCGCGTCACCGGCGTGACCGCCCGGGAGCAGCACGGCGACCTCGACGAGCTGACGGGCCTGCTGGAGTCCGGCGCGATCACCCCGGTGGTCGGCCGCACCTATCCGCTGGCCGAGGCCGCCGACGCGATGCGCTACCTCGAGGAGGGCCACCCCACAGGAAAGATCATCATCCTCGTACGCCGATAGCCCGCCATCGATGCCACTCGCGTCGGAGCAGTCGAGCTGAGTCCGGGCAGCTCAGGCGCGGGCCACGATGGCGGTGAGGTCCAGGTTCGGGGGCAGGGCGCCGTACTCCAAGGTCCGGTCCGCTCCGAGCCGGGCCGCCACGAAGCCGTCGGCGATCGGGGCCGGGGCCTCGCGGATCAGCACCGACGCCTGCAGGGCGAGCGCCAGCGCCTCGACGACCCGGCGTGCCTGGCCGGCCGCCGCGGCGGGGTCGCGGGCGACCTGTGCGATCAGCTTGCGGGTGGCGGCGACGTGCGTGTCGTAGGCGGCGTACGCCCCGAGCGCCGACGCCAGTTCGCGATCGAGCGCCTCCACCGACGCGGGCTCGCGGGACATGGCGCGCAGGACGTCGAGGGCGATCACGTTGCCGGATCCCTCCCAGACGGCCATGACGGGTTGTTCGCGATAGCGGCGGGCCAGCGGGAAACTCTCCGTGTAGCCGTTTCCGCCGAGGCATTCCAGCGCCTCGTAGGCGTGGTTCGGCCCGCGTTTGCACACCCAGTATTTGGCGACGGCGGTGGCGAGCCGGCGGAAAGCGGCGTCCTCGTCGGAGGAACTGTCGTAGGCGGCGGCCAGTCGCAGCGCGGTCCAGGTCGCCGCTTCCGCTTCGAGCTGCAGATCCGCGATGACCGCCGTCATCGCCGGCTGGTCGATCAGGAGTGCTCCGAAAGCACTGCGGTGCCGCACGTGCCAGGCGGCCTCGGCGACCGACTGCCGCATTCCGGCGGCGCTTCCCAGCACGCAGTCGAGGCGGGTCTGCGCCACCATCTCGATGATCGTCCGGACGCCGCGGCCCTGCTCACCGACGAGCCAGCCGGTGGTGCCGTCGAGTTCGATCTCGGAGGAGGCGTTCGACTTGTTACCCAGCTTGTCCTTGAGCCGCTGGATGCGGAACACGTTCCGGGAACCGTCCGGGAGAACGCGCGGAACGAGGAAACAGCTCAGCCCGCCCGGCGCCTGCGCCAGGACCAGGAATGCGTCCGACTGGGGCGCCGAGCAGAACCACTTGTGACCGGTGAGCTGCCATGTCCCATCGGAACCGGGCAGAGCACGGGTGCTGTTCGCCCGTACGTCGGAACCGCCCTGTTTCTCGGTCATCGCCATGCCGAAGACGGCGGAACCCTTGTCGTGGCGCAATTGCGGGTCGTAGACCCGCGAGAACACTCGCGGGAGCCATCTCCCGGCGAGCGAGGGCGTGAATCGCAGCGACGGGACGACCGCGTGGGTCATGCTCACCGGGCAGGCGTGACCCGGCTCGATCTGCGCGAAGAGCATGAACATCGCCGCGCGGGCCACGTGCGCGCCCGGCCGCGGCTCGGACCAGCAGCTGGTGTGGGCGCCGTGCTCGATCGCCGCGCCGATGATCCGGTGGTAGGCCGGGTGGAAGTCGACGGCGTCCACCCGGTTGCCCCACCGGTCGTGACTGGAGAAGATCGGCGGGTTGATGTTGGCGAGCTCGGCGTCACGCTGGAAGCCGGCCTGACCGACCAGCGCGCCGGCCTCGGACAGCCGCGTCGTCGCCCACTGCGCGTCGTACCGCTTGATCGCCTCGGTCATCGCCGGGTTGACCAGGTATTCGTTGAGCCCGGCCCGGGGCGGCGCCTGGTTCAGGACCTCGTGGGTCACGGTGTCTCCTTAGGCGAGAAGGAAGGCGAGCTGCTCCCGGGCCGCTTCCGCGGCGGCCGCACGGGCGGCACGCAGGGCGGTCTGGTCACGCTCCAGGCGTGACGGCAGAGGATCATTGGTACGAGGGGTCAGCGCCACTGTCGACACCCCATGACAGCGACCGTCGCGCACCTGCTGAAGCGTCTCCCGGTACCGGTGCGGCCGACCGCGATAGGCGGCGGCCAACTCCGGATTGAGGCGCCGGAGGTACCGTTCCGCCAGCACGTCGGCGGCGCCGTAGGCCGGTTGCGTGCCGGGCGGCCGGGTCGCGAGCACGATCGCGTGAGTGGCGCCGAGCGACGCCGCGGTCAGCACCGGCACCGCCTCGACGATCCCGCCGTCGAGCCAGCGGCGGCCACGCAGCGTCACCGGTTCTCCGGCCAGCATGGGCAGCAGGCCCGACGCATGGATGCTGCCGATCAGGTCGGCGCGATCGGCGAAATCGGTCAGCGCCTCGGCGCGGCCGGTGTCCACGTCGGTCGCGACCATGGCGAGCCGCGTCCGCCAGGCCGACTCGGCGGCGGCGCTCACGCCGAACAGCTCGTCGACGCGGCCGACGATCCGCGCGCCGTCGATCACCGGCCGGCCGCGCGCGATCCGCCGGACGTCGATGAATTCGGGGGAGGAGAAGATCTCCGCGTACGAGTCGGCCATCGCGGCGGCGTTGCCCACGGCGAGAGCGGCCGCGTTCACCGCACCCGCCGAGGTCCCCACGATCAAGTCGATCGTGGGAAGCACACCCTCCTGTTCGAGGACGGCCGCCATGCTCGCGGACACGATGCCCCGCATCCCGCCGCCTTCGACGACGAGCGCCACCGTCGCGCCGTCGTCGAGGTCCCCGCTGCGCCGCCGTTCCAGCAGGATCTCGTGAACGCTGGACGCGGCCGGCCGGTTCACGCGCCGAGGGGATGAGCCGCGGGCGGTGGACGGTGGCGCGGCCACGGTCGTTCCCTGGGCTACCGCCACCAGTGTCAGGGCGCCGTCCGCGTCGACGGTGTGCAGCTCGCAGCGGACGGCGGCTCGGTGGCCGGAGGAGCTCAGGACCATGCCGTGCGCCCGCAGGGTCACGCCGAGGCCCGGCGCCAGGTAGTCGATGCTCAGACCGGACGTGACCACGTCCGGGCCGAGGGTCGCGCCGCCGGCGAAGGCGAGGGCGGTGTCGGCGGCGTACGCGATGATGCCGCCGTGGACAGCGCCGTGATGGTCGGTGATCTCGGGGCGGATGTCGAGCTCCACGACAGCGCCGCCGGAACCGAACGACACGAGACGTGTGCCGAGCATCCGCGTCACCGACTGATCAGCGAGAACGCGTTGCGCGACGGCGAGCGAGGCGGTCACCGGGCCACCCCCAGCGCCCGGAAGCAGAACAGCCGGATGCCGTCGATCACGTCGGCCTGCGCGGACGGTGACGGCGGCGGACTGTCCGGGCGGATCCAGCCGACCAGGGCCTCGGAGACCGCGCCCATCACGGCCGCCGCGGCCAGGCCGGCGTCCTGCGGCACGAACTCGCCGCGCCCCAGACCGTCCCGGATGATCTGCTCGCCGATCTCGGTGTACGACCGGCGGTAGACCAGCCGCTCCTCCTCGACGACCGGGCTGACCGGCTCGAACAGCAGCGCCCACGCCATCCGCCGCCCCTGCAGCGCCCGCCCGCTGAAGATCCGCACCAGTTCACCGATGCGCTCGCTCGCCTGCTGCCCGGTGTCCGCGACGGCCGCCCGCACCATGTCGATCTCGTGGTTGGCGGCGCTGCGGAACACCTCGGCGAGCAGGCGGTCCCGGCTGTCGAAGTACGAGTACACCGACCCCACGCTGACCGAGCACCGTGCCGCGATCGCCGCGACGGTCGCCGCCTTGAACCCGTCAGCGGCGATCAGCCCGCGCGCCGCACGCAGCAACCCATCGCGCTTCTCCGAGGCGTTCTTCCTGGTCAGAGCGGTCTGCCGGTATGGCACGCGGCGTCCTCCAAGCGGTGAAAAGCCAGCGAAAGGATTGAACCACGATTCATTCCATGGCGGCAAACAGGAGCGTGCGGGCCTGGATGGTGCCGCCCACCCCTACGGATCTAGGAGGACACCCGCGCCGCCGCCCACAGCTCGACGATCCTCTCCGCCGGGACCGGCCGGGAATACAGGTAGCCCTGCCCGTACTCATAGCCCAGCTTTTTGATCAGGTCCTGCTGCTCCTCCGTCTCGATGCCCTCGGCCACCGAGGAGAACTCGAGCGCCCGGGCCATCTGGCTGACCGCCGTCGCGACCGCCGACTGCCGGCCGACCGTGGTGATCGACTCGACGAAGGAGCGGTCCAGCTTCAGCGACGTGACCGGGGTGGTGAGCAGCAGGCCGAGCGACGACGCGGCGGTGCCGAAGTCGTCGAGGGCCAGCTTCACGCCGAGCGCGCGGAGGCCGATCAGCGCCTGGTTCGACTCCTCGTCGTCGAGGACGGCGGTCTCGGTCACCTCGATGGTGAGGTTCGCGGCGGGCAGGCCGGTCTCGGCGAGCACCGCGGCGACGTCGGCGACGAACCCGGGGGTACGCAGCTGACGTCCCGCCACGTTCACACCGACCGACATGGTGAGGGCCTCCGGCTCGGTCCGGCGCCACTCGGCGCCCTGCCGGCACGCGACGCGCAGCGCCCACAGGCCGATCGGCACGATCTGCCCGGTCCGCTCGGCGAGCGGGATGAACTCCACCGGCGGCACCGTGCCGCGGACCGGGTGGTTCCACCGGATCAGCGACTCCACACCGGTGATCCGGCCGTCGGCGAGGCGCACGATCGGCTGGTAGACCAGGATGAACTCCTCGTTCTCGATGGCCTGGGCCATCTCCCGGATCAGGACGGCCTCGGCGTTGATCCGGGCGCCCATCTCGTCGGTGTAGTGCACCCAGACGCCCTTGCCGCGGCGCTTCGCCTCGTACATGGCGATGTCGGCCGTGCTGAGCAGCGCGGACGGCTCGTCGCCGGGCTGCGCCGGGGCGATGCCGATGCTCGCGCCGGTCACCACGGTGTGGTGCTGGATCTCCAGGGGCACGGCGAGCCGGCGCTGGATCTCCTCGGCGATCAGGGCGGCGTCGTCCGGGCCGGCGCCGGGCAGCAGGATCGCGAACTCGTCGCCGCCCTGCCGTGACACCAGGTCACCGGGGCGTACGGCGGCCCGCAGCCGCTCGGCGACAGCGACCAGCAGCGTGTCGCCGGCCGCGTGCCCCATCGTGTCGTTGATCTCCTTGAAGTCGTCGAGGTCGATGTGCAGCATCGACGACCCGCGGGTCAGCAGACGGGGGATCTCCTCGCTGAAGCCGGTGCGGTTGGCGAGCCCGGTGAGCGCGTCGGTGGCGTTCGCCGCGTCCAGCCGGCCGATCAGCTGCATGTTGTCGTGGAACGCGACGAGCTGCCGTCCCGCCACCAGGAAGGTGATCACCACGACGCCGATGGTCGCGCCGATGAGCTGGGAGGACGCGGTGTCCGGGAGCATCAGGAAGAACACCAGGAACGTCACGGCGATCATGCCGTACGGGAGCAGGCTGTACGGCCGGCGCTTCGGCGCGTCCTGGATCGCCCCGATACGGATCAGCACCACCTGGATCCACGGGCCGATCGCGATCAGGACGGAAGGGAGAAGCCGGATGACGAAGACGTACGCATGATCGGTGCCCTGGAAATCGCCGGGCAGGAACGTGCTGACGCCCTGGACCATCGCGGCGCTGACCATCGGCCAGGCGGCGATCCGGGCCATCGGCGGCGCCTTGATCAGCGCGACCTTCGTCGCCGAGAACGTGGCGACCAGCACGAGCGCCGCCGTGACGCTGGCGTTGACCCGGTCGACGTGCACGCTGGCGATCGGGTTGAACGCGAAACACCAGGCCACCACGCCGCCTCCGACCAGCACGGTGGTGGCGTCCAGCCAGAAGACGAACCGCTCCCGGTGGGTGCGCAGACCCTGCGGGAAGATCAGGCAGGCGATCACGTTGCTGCTCATGCCGACCGCGAAGAACACCGTCTGCACGCTGCCGCCGCTGAGCGAGGGCGTGCCGGAGGTGAGGAGCGTTCCCAGGAAGTGGTACGTGTCGCCCACCGTGAAGGACGCGCCCGCAAAAGCGATCATGGACCAGAAGCGGCGGTAGCGGTCGTGCGCGAGACTACGCAGACGCCAGCCGCCGAGCGCGAGAGCGGCGTCCAGTGGCACCTGAGTGCCCCAGTAGACCCGCGTCTGCGTGTCGGCGTCGCCGGCGAACACGTAGAAGAGCGCACACCCGAGCAGGGTGATCCCGAGCAGGGTCAGCAGGACCGGATCCCGCCGCAGGCTGTCGAAGGGGCGCACGTGCTGTTAGATCGGTCCGATCTTCACGCTTCAAAGCGTTTGCCCTCCGGCAACGGTGGTGCGATCGGGTTGCGGAACCGCGGGGACCCGCGGCTCGCGGCCCAGCTCGGACACCGGAGCGGCGACGACGATCAGCGCGCCGCCGGCCTGCCCGCCGGGCCGTCCGGCAGGCAGGAACGGCTCGAAGGCTGAAGGGACCGGCGCCGGTCCCGGTGCGGCCACTCCCGTGACCGGCGTGTGACCGGCGGAATCCGGACGGTCCGATCGCCGACAGTGGCTTCCGGCCGTACCGGGATTGCTTGATCATGAGGATCCATGGAGTCCCCGGCAGTCGTCACGCTGCTGCTGAACGGTGGCGTCCCGACCACCGACGCGCCCGCCGCCACCCTCCTCGACCTGCACGCCCGCGGGCATCTCGCCATCGCGGGCGAGACGGTGCGGCCGCTGCGGGAGGGCGCGCTCCTGCGGGGGTACGAGCGGATGGTCCTGGAGAGGGTCGTGGCCGTCCAGATTCCGGACGCCGGACCGGCGCCGCTCGGGGCCCTGCCGTTCCGCGGCGACGAGAAGCCCGACTGGGCGGCCCGCTTCCGGACCGACGTGGTCGCCGACGCCCGGGCGAGCGGCCTGTCCCGCCCCCGCCTCGGCCGTCGCGAGACCCGGATCCGGCACATCGTCTCGGCGGTGGTCGCCGGCGTCCTCGCCCTGACCGTGCTGAGCTGGTCGGCGGCGACCGCGCTGATCGTCTTCCTGCTGGGCTATCCGCTGCTGATGACGCTGGCGACGCGCGGGCCGGAGGAGATCCTCACCCCGGCCGGGGAGGCCGCCGCCGAGCGGTGGCGCGCCGACGAGGCGGACGAGCCGGCGTACCGGGTGGCGCTCGGCCTGCAACGCCCGCCGGTCCGCTTCGGCCGGGGCGACCGCGGGCTGGTCTGGTCGTCGCACGGCGGGCGGTGGCGCCGGGTCCGCGTGGACTACCCGCCGGACCGGTTCCCCTACGGCACGAGCACCAGGACGCTGCTCCTGATCGCGGCCGGCTGGCTGGCACTCGGCGCGTGGCTGTTCTCCCTGGTGGCGGATCTGGAGAGCCGGGACAGCCCGGTCGCCACCGCGCTGCTGTGGGCCGGGCTCCCGGCGGTGCTGACGGGAGGGTTCCTGCTCGGCCGTACCGTGAAGGATCTCCTGTCTCCGGGAACCGTCACCGGGCGGATCCTCTGGCTCCAGGAGTGGCGTCACCACCGGCCGGGGCCGGACAGCAGCGAGCCGCCGCGGCCGTGGCTGTACTACCTCGCGATCGACGACGGCACCGACCGGACGACGGCCTGGGGGCTGCCGAGCGCGATGACCGGCGGACTGGCTGACGGGCAGGCGGTGACCCTTCGCGTCCGCCCCTGGACCCGGCGGGTGACCGAAATCGTTCAGTCGCCGACCTTATCCGGCTCTTAACGATCACACAGCGCGGCCATAGGGCGCTCCCGGCGATCGTGGACACGTCATCACGAACCGGGAGGTATTTCAGATGCTCAAGAAGTCCGCAGTGGTCCTGGCCGCCGGCACGATCGCCGCCCTCGGGATCACCGGGACGGCGCTGGCGATGGACACGCCCAGCCCGTCCACATCCGGTCCGTCGAGTGTCGCGCCCTCCACCGCCGGCTCCGGTGCGCCGACCGGCAGTGGCGCGGCGACCGGCTCGGGTGCGCCGACCGGCAGCGGCACGGCGATCAGCGAGGCGCGGGCCCGGGAGATCGCTCTGGCCGCGGTTCCGGGCGGCACGGTCGAGGAGATCGAGCAGGAGACCGAGAACAAGGTCGCGGTCTGGGACGTCGAGGTCAAGGCCGGTACGACGGAGCACGAGTTCGAGATCGACGCCGCCACCGGCGAGGTGCTGCACCAGGACACCGAGCAGGATGACGCCGACGACGACAACGACGACGACGACTGATAATCCGTCAGTCGCCGGGGGAGACCAGGATCTGGGGTGCGCCGTTCACGCACTCCAGATCCACGTCGAGAACGACAGCCGGGTCGCCGACCGAACGGAACTCGCCCTCGTCGGCGTCCTGCTCGCCGATCGACCAGCCCTGAGCCGGGGCCATCGAGATGATCCGGGCGCAGTCGGCGACGACCAGTCCGCCCTCGGTGCTGAAGGAACGGCCACCGGCGGGCGCGGGCGGCGACGACGCGGCGGCGGACGGGGGCGCGGTGGCCGGCGTCGAGGAGATCGCACGGAGCTCCCGGCGTACCTGATCCTCGGTCATGGGTGTCGCCTGTTGCTCGGTGAGACCGCTGCCGACCAGGTTGATGCCGACCACCCCGACCAGGATGGCGATGACGACGGTGACCAGCCAGCCGGTCGCGATGAGAAGCCTTCGCACCACTGAACTATGCGACGGCCGTGGCTAAGACCGGCACCGGGACACGATAAGAGACGGTTAAGTGGATACGGTGCAACCGTGGCCAGACTCCTGCTGATCGAGGACGACCCCGCGATCCGGGGCACCCTGCTGCGTGCGCTGCGCGAGCGGGGACACGCGGTGGCCGCCTCACCGGCCGCGATGGACGGGCTGCAGACCGCCCTCGCGGAGCGACCGGATCTGATCGTGCTCGACCTCGGCCTGCCCGATCTCGACGGCCGCGAGCTGCTGCGCATGCTGCGGGCGGTCAGCGCCATCCCGGTGATCATCGCGACCGCCCGGGACGAGGAGACCGAGATGGTGCGGCTGCTCGACGCCGGCGCCGACGACTACGTGGTCAAGCCGTTCACCGCGGCGCAGCTCGACGCCCGGATCCGGGCGGTGCTGCGGCGCGGGGCCGGACCCGCGGAGAGCCCGGTCCTGACCATCGGCGGGCTGGCGATCGACGCTGGGGCGCGGACGGTCACCCTGGACGGTGCGCCCGTCGAGCTGAGTCCGCGCGAGTTCGACCTGCTGCACCACCTCGCGCAGCGGCCCGGCCAGGTGGTGACGAAGCGGGACCTGCTCAGCGCGGTGTGGCAGGTGCCGTACGGCGGTGCCGACAAGACCGTCGACGTGCACCTGTCCTGGCTGCGCCGCAAGCTCGGCGAGACCGCACAGGAACCCCGCTACCTGCACACCGTGCGGGGTGTCGGCGTCAAGTTGAGCAGCCCGGCGTGAGGTCCCGCCTCGCCCTGCTCGTCGCCGGCACCACGATGCTGGTCCTGCTGGCGTTCCTGGTGCCGCTCGCCGTGCTGGTCCGCGACTTCGCCGAGGACCGGGCCCTCAGCCGCGCCGGTGACGTGGTGCAGACGATCGTCCCGCTGGTCAGCGACATCGACGGACTCCGGCTGTCGGTGACGGCTCAGCCCGTACCGGTCTCGGTCTTCCTTCCCGACGGGAGCGTCATCGGTACGCCGGCCGCGCCCACCCCGGCGGTCCGCCTCGCCGCAGCGCGCGGCCGTGCCCTGAGCGTGGACACCGACGAGGGCCGCGAACTGGTCGTGCCGGTGGTCGGATCGGGTGGCACGACGGTCGTCCGCACCCTGGTCACCGAGTCCGCGCTGACCCACGGCGTGACGCGCGCCTGGCTGACCCTCGCCGCCCTCGGACTGGCGCTCGTGCTGCTCGGGCTCCTGATGGCCGACCGGCTGGCCCGCGCGATCACCAGGCCGATCACCGACCTGTCCGCGACCTCCCACCGGCTGGCGAACGCCGAACTCACCGCCCGCGCCGACCCGTCCGGCCCCCGGGAGCTGCGCGAGGTGGCCGGGGCGCTCAACCACCTGGCCGGGCGCATCCAGGAACTCCTCGCCGCGGAACGGGAACAGATCGCCGACCTCTCGCACCGGTTGCGGACCCCGCTGACGGCGTTGCGCCTGGAAGCGGAGTCCCTGCGCGACCCGGAGGAGTCGGCCCGGGTGGCGTCCGCCGCCGACGACCTGGCACGAGCGGTCACCGCGCTGATCGAACAGGCTCGCCACCGCGATGCGGTCCCCGGTTCCTGCGATGCCACCGCCGTCGTACGGGACAGGGTGGCGTTCTGGGCGGTGCTCGCCGAGGACACCGGCCGTGACCTGGAGCAATCGCTGCCCGACGGTCCTCTCCCGGTGAGCGTGGCGGCCGACGATCTCGGAGCGGTGCTGGATGCGCTGCTCGGCAACGTCTTCGCACACACGCCGGACGGCACGTCCTTCTCGGTCACGCTGTCCGCCGCGGATCGCGGAGACACGGATCGCGGAGACACGGATCGCGGAGACACGGATCGCGGGGGCGCGGTCCTCGTGATCGCCGACGAAGGCCCCGGGTTCCCGTCGTCGGAGGCCCGGCGCGGCGTGTCGGCGGGCGGCTCGACCGGGCTGGGACTGGACATCGCGCGGCGGGTGGCCCGCTCGTTCACGGTCGGTTCCGGCCCTGGGGGAGGGGCTACCGTGCGGCTGGAGATACCGGGGGCGTCGACGCGGGCGCCCGGCTGACGGCCGCCACCGCCGCTCCGGTGAGGCAGAGCGCGCCGCCGATCAGGGCGAGGGGCGGTGGAGATGCTGCTGGCGATCTGACCTTCCGGCGGCGTGATCTCGCGGCGGGTGATCCAGAGTTCGGGGCCGGGCGCCGGTCCTTGAGTTCGCCAGCCCCGGGTGATCGCGGCGTCCCGCAGTTCCACGGCGGCGCTGAGGATTCCGTCGTGTCTCCACGACGCCACCTCCACGGCGAATGCGAAGAGGTCAAGGCCATCGGTGCGGTCCACGCCGCGCATGTTCTGGACGTCCTGCAGCCTCCGGGCGATGCCGGGTGGTCGGAGTCGATGAACGCAGCGTTGAGGCATGCGAGCAGGCTGCCGGAATTGTCGTCGTGTCCGGTGATCTTCAAGGAAGGTGGATCATCGGGAACCCATTCGTCCGGCGGCGAAGAGGGCGTACTCGGCATTGGTGATCGGCTACCGGCGCTTCGACCGGGACAGCACGCCGCGCCGGGGCGCCGGAGCGCCGTCCGGGGACTGCCGCAGGGTGACGGCGAGGGTGAGAATCGCGACGAGGAAGGCGCCGAGGCTGGCCAGGCGGTCCAGATCGTCGAGGGTGTCGTCGGTGGCCCACACCAGGATCAGCACGAGGATCAGGGCGAGTCCGCCGGCGAGGAGGAGTGTGCGACGCACGCGGTCATCGTCCCAGCGGTGGCCCGATGGTGTCATCACCCGTCCGCTCATGGGGTGGGCTTCACCCCGACGCCTCCCCGGCGGGATGAAGCCCTTGGTCCGTGTGGCTGGTGGTGGGTCAGGCGGCGGCCGCTGAGGGCTCGTCGCCGGCGGATTCGGCTAGTCGGGCGATCTTCTGGAGCGTGACCTGGGGGTCAGCGGTCGGGTCCGCGGCGAGTTCGGCCACCTCGCGCAGCAGATCCTGGTAGTCGGGACCATTAGGGATTTTCTCGGCCATTCGCAGCAGCGCTGTGAGGTCGGCGATCGTGGTCCGGAGCCGGTCCGGATTGAGGCCTCCGATCACGACGGGCTGCAGATGAGGCTCGTCGGTCGTGCGCAGGATGCCCAAGCGGAACGCGATGGCGACCGCGTGCGCCTGATCTCGTGCGCCCAACTGCTGGTAGAGCGTCTTGAGCCGGGACTTGACGGTGTTCGGCGAGATGAACAATCGCGCCGCCGCCTCCCTGGCGGTCTCGCCTGTTGCCAGGGACTCGATGATCTCTTGCAGATGCGGCGCCAACACTGGCCTGATCGCAACGGGCCCAGCGTGGCTTCGATGCGCTTGCAGTGACATTCCCGCAATGTAGATCTTCAAAATCGTAATCGACCGTTGCCTATCGTGCCAGGTCGGGCTACGTTTGGGAGCGCTCCCAATCCCCAGGAGAGGTTCCTTCCATGACCCGATTCCCCCTGGCCGCCGCCGCTGGTCTGCTGGTGGCCGCCGGTGCCGTCGGCCTCGCCGGCGCCGCCGAGGCCGGCACGATCAGTGGCACGCTCTATCGTGAACCGGACACCGCCGTCGCCCGCTGGGTGGCGGCCAACCCGTCCGACTCCAGGATGCCGGTCATTCGCGACCGCGTCGCCAGCCAACCGGCCTCACATTGGCTGTCCAACTTCAACCAGTCGACGGTTCGCAGCGAAGTGTCCGGATATGTTAACGCGGCGAACGCGGCGGGCCAGATCCCGGTGCTGACCGTCTACGGCATCACCAACCGGGACTGCGGCGGCGCCAGCTCTGGTGGCGCGCCCGACCTCGGTCAATATCAGACCTGGATCTCCGGTGTGGCGTCCTCGCTCGGCAGCCGTACCGTCGTGATCATTCTCGAGCCCGACTCCATCGCCTTGCAGACCTGCCTGAGCAGCGGCGATCTCGCGGCGAGAAACCAGGCCCTGCGTACGGCGGTGCAGACGCTGAAATCAGGTAACCCCAACGCCAAGATCTACCTCGACGCGGGACACTCCACCTGGAACAGCGCCTCTGAGCAGGCCGGTCGGCTGATCGCGGCGGGCATCGGGGACGCCGACGGCTTCTACACGAACGTCTCGAACTTCAACCCGACGAGCGCCGAGGCCGCCTTCGGGCGGTCGATCATCAGCTCGCTGTCCGGGCGGGGCGTCACGGGCAAGCGGCAGGTCATCGACACGAGCCGTAACGGGGGCGCCAGCGGTGACTGGTGCGGTGACGACAACACGGACCGGCGGATCGGGCAGTACCCGACCGTGAACACCGGGGACGGCAACATCGACGGCTACCTGTGGGTCAAGCCGCCGGGTGAGGCGGACGGGTGCCGGTACGCCGCCGGTTCGTTCCAGCCGGATCTGGCGTACAGCCTGGCCGGCAGCGCGCCGAACCCGCCGTCGCCGTCGCCGTCGGTGTCGTCGCCGAGCACGTCGCCCAGTGTGTCGCCGAGTTCCTCGCCCAGCACGTCGCCGAGCGTCTCGCCGAGTGCCGGCAGCAGCTCGCCGGCCACGGGGAAGACCTGCTCGGCCGCGTTCCGGGTCGCGGGTACCTGGCAGGGTGGCTTCCAGGGCGAGGTGACCGTCACCGCGGGGTCGTCGGCGATCTCCGGGTGGGCGGTGTCGTGGACGCTCGCCTCCGGGCAGTCGGTGACCCAGGCGTGGAACGGGACGGCGACGACGGCCGGATCCACGGTGACCGTCCGTAACGTCTCGTGGAACGGGGGTCTGGGATCCGGCGCCACCGCACAGTTCGGATTCCTGGCGAACGGTTCGGCCTCCACGCCGGACCTGAGCTGCACCGCGTCCTGACGGTGTCCGCCGCGCCCCGGGCGATCGGTCGCCACGGGGCGCGGCTGTTCGGGTGAGCGAGGGAAGAGCAGCGCTGTCCCTCGTACAAGGAATGCTCTTCTTCCGTTGCCCGGAAGAAGTTGACTAAGGTCTATGCATGGCGAGTGAACGGATCGACGGGCTGGCCGCGGTGCTCAGTGCGGTGCGTGCCGAGACCGGGATCACGCAGCCGAGACTCGTCGAACGTGTCGGGCTCGGGCGGTCGGTCGTGGCGCAGCGGGTCGCCGAGCTGGAGAAGGCCGGGCTGATCGAGGGCGCCGGGTTCGGGCCGTCGTCCGGTGGGCGCGCGCCGCGGCGGCTGCGGCTGCGGGCCGGGCGCGGCGTCATCCTCGGTGTCGACATCGGGCCGGCCGAGGTCGTCGTCGGGATCGCCGACCTGACCGGGACCGTGCTCGCCACGCGGCAGCAGCGCGTCGACGTGGCCCGTGGCCCGGAGGCCGTGCTCACCCTCGCCGAGACCCTCGCGGCTGAACTCTGCCGGACACGGCGCAGACCGGTGTGGGCGGCCGGTGTCGGCGTGCCCGGGCCGGTGGAGTTCCGCACCGGACTGCCGGTCGTGCCGCCGATCATGCCGGGCTGGGACCGCTACCCGATCCGTGACCGATTTCGTGCGCGGTTCGGCGCGCCCGTCTGGGTGGACAACGACGTGAACCTGATGGCGCTCGGCGAACTGCACGCCGGATCCGGGGCGGCCGGGCACATGCTCTACGTGCGCGCCGGCGTCGGCATCGGCGCGGCGATCGTGATGGACGGGCGGCTCTACCGGGGCGCGAACGGGTCAGCGGGCGAC
The DNA here is from genome assembly GCF_004001265.1 of Actinoplanes sp. OR16. Taxonomy (GTDB): domain Bacteria; phylum Actinomycetota; class Actinomycetes; order Mycobacteriales; family Micromonosporaceae; genus Actinoplanes. The sequence goes on from NZ_AP019371.1 coordinate 6,725,796, forward strand.
ATCGGACACGTCGCGATCCCCGAGGGCGACAACGTGATCTGCCGCTGCGGCAACATCGGCTGCCTCGAAGCCGTGGCCGGCGGCGTGGCGATCTCCGATCCGGTGCGCGCCGCCCTGATCGGCGGGACCCTCGCCACCCTGATCAGTTTCTACAACCCGAACCTGCTCGTGCTCGGCGGCAGCCTCGCCCGGGGCGGTACGCCCGTGCTCGGCGCGGTCCGCGAGGTGATCCACGAGCGGGCGCTGCCGCTCGCCACCCGTGACCTGCGGATCGAGCTGTCCAGTGTGCCCGAGGAGATCGCCGGCGTCACCGGCGCCGTGGCCCTCGCGCTCGACGAGGTCTTCGCGCCGGTGAACCTGGAGACGTGGCTCGCGGCCGGATCGCCGGATCAGGTCAACTGGTGATCAGGTGCCGCAGAAGGTCTGGTAGCAAGCGCCGAATCCCTCCGGGGCCGGCTCGGCGAACCGTTCGAGGCCATCGCGCTCGGTGAACGGGTCGCTGATCGCGGTCATCAGGTCGTCGATCTCGCCGCTTCCGAGTGCTTCCTCGACGAGGTGATTGCGGGGGATGTAGATCGGATTCACCCGCTTCAACGCGTCGACGTCCGGGTTCATCGCTCGCCAGTCCCGCAGCCATTCCGGATCCTGGACGGCGGCGGGGAGGTTGCGGAACGTCGACGTGTAGTCGAGGCGCCTATCGCGCATGTGGACGAGGAGACGCTCGGCGATCTTCCGGGCATCTCCGGCCTCCACCGCATCATCGAGGCCCAGCTTGCGGCGCATGCCGTTGGTCCACGCCTCGTCATAAGCCGGGCCGAAGAGGTTCAGCGACTCGGTGGCCAGCCCGACGGCCTTCTCCTCGTCGTCGTCGAAGAGCGGGAGCATCGCCTCGGCCAGCCGGGCCAGGTTCCAGTGCGCCACGGGAGGTTGGTTCCCGTACGCGTAACGGCCACCGGTGTCGATCGAACTGTAGACGGTCGACGGCTCGAAGACGTCGAGGAAGGCGCACGGCCCATAGTCGATCGTCTCACCGGAGACGGTCATGTTGTCGGTGTTCATCACGCCGTGGATGAAGCCCACGAGCATCCACTGCGCGACGAGTGCCGCCTGGGCGCGCACGACCGATTCGAACAGTCTGCGGTACGGCTCGCCGCTCTCCGCAGCCGACGGGTGATGCCGCGCGATCGCCTGGTCGGCCAGTCGTTTCAGCAGGTCGCGATCGCCGGTCGCCCGCGCGTACTGGAAACTGCCGACCCGCAGATGGCTGGCCGCGACCCGGGCGAGAACGGCACCCGGAAGGTTCTCCTCGCGACGCACCATCCGGCCGGTGGTGAGCACCGCCAGTGACCGGGTCGTCGGAATGCCGAGCGCGTGCATGGCGCGGCTCACGATGAATTCCCGCAGCATCGGCCCGACCGCCGCGAGACCGTCACCGCCCCGCGCGAACGGCGTTCGCCCGGACCCCTTCAGGTGCAGATCGCGAAGATTGCCGTGCTTGTCGGTGAACTCGCCGACGAGCAGCGCCCGCCCGTCACCGAGCCGCGGCGAATAACCGCCGAACTGGTGGCCCGCATAGGCCTGCGCCACCGCGGTGGTCCCGGCGGGCGGTTCACTTCCGGTCATCAGCCCGACGCCGCCGGCGCCGCGCAGCCACGCGGCGTCGAAGCCGCAGTCCGCGGCGAGTTCCTCATCGAGGACCAGGATCGCGGGATCGGGGAAGTCGGCGCCCTGCCACGGGATCGCCATCTCCGGCAGCTCCCGCGCGAACCTGCTGTCAAACGAAGGCATCTCCACCGATCAACCCTACGCGCTGCTCCTCCTCGTCTGCTCATCCGCCGTTCTCGGCGTCCCCGGCGTACACGACGTCGCCGGCCGCCACCTCGATGACGCCGCCGCCGTTCGGAAGCCGCAGCTCGTAGCCGAGGGGTTCCAGTGACCCGAGCCGGTGCCGGGCGGCCGCCACCTCCAGTTCGGCGCCGGCGAACTCCCCGGCCAGCACCCGCACCCGCAGCCCGGGCACGAATCCGGACGCGCCGTCGAGATCCGGCCCGATCGGGTCACGCCAGTGCGCGACGTCCCGGCGGGACTCCACCAGCAGCTGCATCGGCCGGTGGTATTCGTCGGCGCCCTCGCGGACGGTGAACCCGGCCGCCTCGAGGATCTCCTTGATCGCCCTCGTGATCGCCTCGTCGACGACCCCGCGGTGCCGCAGTGACCGGTGCTGCTCCCCGCCGGGTCGGTAGGCGCCGCGGCGCAGGGCGGCCAGGCCGGCGTCGACCAGTTCGGCGCCGGGATGCCAGCACACCCAGACGCCGTCGCCGTCGGTGTCCACCTCCGCGCCGCCGTGACGATCCTCGGGCCCGAGCACGGTCAGCCCGGCGCTGCGCAGCTCGTCACGGACCGATGCGGCGAGTTCCTTCGCGTGTTCCGGCATCAGTCAACGGTAGGCGCTTTCGGTCTCACAGCGGCTCGGCTGTGCGGGTCACGGTGTCGTAGGTGCGGGCGGCGATGCTGTCGCCGTACAGAAAGGGGAGGTCATGCAGTTGATCGAGCGCTCTCTCGTGGTGGTCCGCGGGCACGTTCAGAGCGAGGCTGACGTGCGGCACCCACTGATCCGGCGCGTGCAGCGGGTTGAGGCCGCCGATCGACTGCCACACCGCGGCGTGCAGCCTTCGCAAAGCGGGGGAATCAGCCTCCAGTACGAGGGCCCGCCCGAGCGAGCGCGCTGGGCCTAATCGGACAGGTACCGGCAGTGTCAGGGTTCCTGCGGGTCGTTCCGCGCTCGTCGTGAGGGTCACGTGCGGGCGGTTCGTGGCGTGCGTGTGCGTGGCGAGGCTGCGCAGACCCGCCTCGTGCAGCCGCCGCCACAGTGCGCGCACGGCGTCGTCGAGGACCGGATCGAGGAGGAGTTCCACGGTGTGCACATGCTCTATGGTCGCTGGGTGACGACGATCCTGGTGCCGTACCACCACGATGAACGCCTGCCCGACGACGACATCCCGATCTCCGCCGACGTCACGGTGACGCCCGGCGCCCTCACCGGCGACATGTGGCAGCGCATCACCACCGTCTGCGCGGCCACCGCGGCAGCGGTCACCCCGGTGGTCGCCGGTGGCGTCGTCCCGATCGTCTTCTCCGGCGACTGCCTGATCGCCGGGGGCACGGTGGCCGGTGTCCAGCAGGCCGGCATCACCCCGTCGGTCGTCTGGTTCGACGCCCACGGTGACGTGCACACGCTGGAGACGACCACGTCCGGCTATCTCGGCGGCCTTTCGGTCCGGGTCCTGACCGGAGCCCACCCCGATCGGTACGCCTCCGTCTTCGGCCTGACACCGCTCCCACCCCGCGACGTCGTCCTCGCCGACGCCCGCGACCTGGACCCGCCCGAAGCGCAGTACCTGGCGACCGGCGAAACCCGCCGCCTCCCCGTCCCGTCGATCACCTCCGAATCGGTCCCACCCGGCCCTCTGGTGATCCACATAGACCTGGACGTGATCGACCCGTCCGGCCTGCCGGGCCTTCGCTTCCCCGCCCCGCACGGCCCCACCGCCGCCGAGGTCCTCTCCGCGTGCGCTCGCCTGTTCGCCACCGGCCGGGTGGCAGCCCTGGACGTGGCCGCCCCGTGGCACCCCACCGACGATCCCGCCCAGCAGCATGTCCGGCGCTCACTGCTGACATCCCTGGCACTCCTGGCCGCCTGACCCCCCGGCCCGGCTGTGACGCATGGCTGCCCCACGGCGTGATCGACGGCGATGGGTCACAGCCGGATGGGGCCGGCCGTGATCGGTGGCTGTCCGCGCACCCGGTGGACGGCGATGAGTCACAGCCGGCTTCGGCGGGGGAGAGGGGCTACGGCCCGGGAGGTGGTGGTGGGGTGGTCGTCGCCCGGTGGAGGATCGTTATGGGCGGGCCGGGGAAGTCGCGGGGTGGGGTGGCCGCCAGGACCGAGAGGACCGCTTCGCCGAGGATCAGGCCGTGCGCGTGGACGTTCTTGGAGAGGGCCGACAGCGGCGGGGCCGCCAGCTCGCACAGTGGTGAATCGTCGCAGGCCAGCAGGCTCACGCCGGTCACCCCGGCGCGGGACAGCTCGTGCTGCGCGGCCACGGCCATGACGTCGTTGTCGAACACCACCGCCGTGGGTGGGGGCGCTGCCGCGAGCAGGGCGCGGACGCCCGCCACACCCGACGCGGCGCCGTAGTCGCCTTCGACCTCGACGACCCGTACGCCATGACGTGAGGCCACCGCGGCCAGGGCGGCGGACCGCTCGGCCGTGTGGACGAGGGCCGTGGGCCCGCTGACCCGGCCGATCGTGCGGTGGCCGAGTTCGATCAGGGACTCGACGGCTGCGGTCATGGCGGCGGCGTCGTCGGTGAGGACGCGCGGGAAGTGCGCGCAGGGACTTCGGCCGGCCAGGACGGCGGGCAGGCCGAGCGCGTGCAGGCACGCCGGGCGGCTGTCGTCGTGGGTCAGGTTCACGACGACGACAGCGGCCACGGTGTGATCGGCCGACCAGCGGCGGTAGGTGTCCCGCTCGGCCTCGAGGTCCGGCACCACCAGCAGCAACACCGTCGCACCGCGGGGTGCCAGGGCTTCCTCCATCCCGGCGATCAGCTCGGAGAAGAACGGCTCGACGCCCACCCGGGCGGCCCCACCGGTCAGCACGAGGCCGATCAGCCGGCCCACGTCAGCCCGCCGATGCGGACGACAGTGAGTTCGCCGATCGCAGCACGGTGGGGTCGGCGAACCGGGACGGATCCACCGTCGCTGATGTCGTGACCGAGAACGTGTGACTCTCGCCCGGCAGCAGGTCGATCAGCATGTCGTCCACGGTGGCGTCGGGTGCCACCCGATCGACCAGAAGAGCAAGATCGCGGAGGTACGAGGACGCGCTCACCGTGACCGCGTAACCGCCGTCGACGGGCTTCACGGTGACCGCGGGGGGCGTCGCGTCGTACCGGAGATCGAAGTCCTCGGCGAACAGGTGCGTGGCCCGCACGCCGTCCACCGACGCCACCAGGACCGAGTGGGCCGGATCCGGGGGAGTGAGCAGCGCCGACGGTACCTGCAGCAGCCGCACCGACCGAGCCGGAACCTCCAGCGGCACCAGGATCGGGCTGCCCGGAGAGTCGGAGAAGTCGGAGATGCCGACGGCAACGTCCCCACTCCACGCCGACGACGTGTCGTTGAACGCCACCATCACCGGAACCCCGGCCCTCATGACGAACCCGAGGCCCCGCGGCGCATACGCCGACCGCAACGCGTAGTAGGCGGGCTTCAACCGCCCGGCCCCATCCACCACGGCCCACGACGTGACCGGCCAGCAGTCGTTGAGCTGCCACAGGATGCTGCCCATGGTTCGCGGCGCGTGCGACCGCAGGTGCAGGACGGCATGCCGGGTGGCCCGGGCCTGGTTCAGCTGGGTCGCCCAGTGCCAGTCGGCGAAATCGGACGGGACCGGCATGTGGTGGGCGAGTCCCCGGTCGAGCTTGCCGTTCCCGTCCTCGGCCTTCTGGTGCAGCAGGAACGCGGCCGAGTCCTTCCGCAGATCAGCAGTGTCGACGGCGGAGGTCAGCGTCGCCCACGCCGGAGGCGCCTGCCATCCGAACTCCGAGCAGAACCGCGGCACGAACTGGTCGTGGAAGGTGTAGTCCTCGCGGTTCCAGGCCTCCCACTCGTGCCGGGTGCCGTACCGATCATCGTTGGGATGCGCTTCCGGGTGACCGGGGCTCGAAGGGCTGCCCGGGTGATAGGGCCGTGTCGGGTCCAGCGCGGCGAGCAGCGCCGGGAAATCCTCGTAGTAGTAGCGGGCGCCCCAGGTCAGATCGCCGAGCGCCGCCTTCCAGCCCCAGTCCTCGTGACCCCAGATGTTCTCGTTGCCGCCGTTCCACAGGATCAGCGACGGGTGCGGGGCGAGCCTGGCGACGTTCTCCCGCGCTTCGGCGAGGATCTCGGTCCGGATCGGTTCCTCCTCCGAGTACGCCGCACAGGCCAGTGGGAAGTCCTGCCAGACCAGAACACCGCGTTCGTCGCAGACGTCGTAGAAGTCGTCGCTCTCCCAGATGCCGCCACCCCACACCCGCAGCAGGTTGGCGTTGGCGGCGGCTGCGCGATCGACGGCGGCTGCCAATCTCGTACGGGTGAGTCGCGTGAGGAGATGGTCCTCGGGAATCCAGTTGAGCCCGAGCACGAAGATCGGCTGGTCGTTGACGACCAGGGTGAAGGCGTTGCCGTGCTCGTCCGGGGTCTCGTCGAGCCGCACGTCGCGGAAGCCGACCCGGGTGTCGAAGCGGTCCAGGTTCTCGCCCTGGTAGAGCAGCTTCACAGTGATCGGCACGAGGGTCTGCTCGCCGTAGCCGATCGGCCACCAGGCCGGGGCGTCCGGCAGGTCGATCTCGACGGTCGCGGAGCCGGCCGAGGCGGGGATCGGCAGGCGGCGCCGGCCGTGCTCACCGACGTAGACCTCGGCGACCAGGTTCACGTCGGCGGACCGCTCGACGTCGACGGCCACGGTCAGGTGGGTACGGGTGGCCAGCGGGCGGACGCTCGCGAGCCGGGCGGTCTGCCAGCGTTCCAGCCGGACCGGTTTCCAGATGCCCGCGGTCTGCAGGTCGGGTCCCCAGTCCCAGCCGAACGAGCAGGCCATCTTCCGGACCGCGTTGAACGGATGCGGGTACGGCCGGGGCCGCTCGCCGATCTCCTTCTGCAGCCGTTCGGCGTACTCCAGGGCGGAGGCGAACCGTACCGTCAGCGTCTGATCCTTGCCGGTCAGCAGGTGCCCGATGTCGAACCGGTAGCCACGATGCATGTTCGCGGTGCGCCCGATCTCCACCCCGTCCAGCTCGATGGAGGCGACCGTGTCGAGACCGTCGAAGACCAGGTCGACCCGCTCACCCGGCGCTGCCGGATCGGCCCGCAGCACGGTGTCGTACCGCCACGACGACCGGTGGAACCAGGCGAGCCCGGCCTCGTTCTCGCCGAGGTACGGGTCCGGGATCAGGCCGGCGTCCAGGAGGTCGGTGTGCACGGTGCCCGGGACGGTGGCGGGCACCGTGCGCCCCGTGATCTCCTGCGGGACCGGGCCGCCGGTCGCTCGTACGGTCCAGCCGGTGTGCAGCTCGGTCTTGCGCATAGCCATATTCTTAAGCTGCTGAACTAAGTCCGTCAACGAAGGGGGCCGCATGGCGCGTGGCCGGGCGAGGGAAGCGATCCTCGACGCCATCCGCGCGGCTGAGCCACTGAGCCGGGTCGAGATCGCGGCAGCGACCGGGCTCACCGAGGCCGCCGTATCGATGACCGTCCGCCGCCTCCTCGACGAGGGCCTGGTCGTCGAGACCGGCCGGCGGCCCACCGCCGGCAAGCCGCGCACGCTGCTGCGGCTCGACCCGTCGGCGCGCATCGCGGTCGGCGTGCACCTGGACGCGGGCAGCGCCACCTTCGTGCTCACCGGCCAGACTGGCGGCATCATCTCCCGGCTGGCCCGGCCCGCGAGCACCCCGGCGACCGCCGACGAGCTGGCCGCGGGGGTCACTGTGCTGCTCGCGGGTTCCGGAGTGGACGCCGCACGCTGCCTCGGCATCGGCCTGACCGGCTCGTTCGACGGCGCGGGCGATCTCGGGGCGCGCCTGTCCGTGGCCACCGGCCTTCCGGTGCTTGCCGAGAACGACGCGACGGCCGCGGCGTTCGGTGAGTACTGGGTGGCGCGGCTGGGGCCGGAGCGCTCCTTCGCGGCGCTGCATCTGGGCAGCCGGCTCGGCGCCGGCATCGTCGTGGGCGGCCGGGTGCTGCGGGGCGGTGAATTCGGCCATTTCTGCGTACGGGTGGACGGGCCCCCGTGTTCCTGCGGGTCGCGAGGGTGTCTCGAAGCGGTCGCCGGCCCCCGTACCGTCGTGGAGGCGGCGACATCGGACGCCGTGACCGCGGCAGAAGCCGGACTCGGCACCGGCTCGCGCGGCGTGGCCGCCGGGTTCGCCGCCGTGGCCCGCGCCGCCCGCGCCGGAGCGCCCGCCTGCCTCGCGCTGCTCGAGGAGTCGGCGGCCTTCGTCGCGGCGGCCGCGGAGTCCGTGGTGAACCTGCTCGACCTCGACCTGGTCGTGCTCACCGGGCCGGGATTCGCGGCGGCGTCGTTCGTCTACGGTCCGGCCATCCAGCGCCGGATCGCACCCGCCGACGCCGCGACCTGGCGCCGCTCGGTGACCGTGACCGTCTCGTCGGCGGCCTCCACGGCGTCCGCGACCGGGGCTGCCGCCATGGTGCTGCGTTCCTAGACTCACGCGCATGACTTCGACATCGACCGATAGGCGACCATCCGGGCTGGTCACCGGTTCGCTGATCGCCATCTCGTTCGGCACCGTCTTCATCATGGTCAACAGCGGAGGGCTGCCGGCGCCGTGGCCGCTGGTGATCCGGGTGGCCGGCGCGATCGCCGCCGTGGTCCTGCTGATCGCGGTCTTCCGCAAGGACCGGGCCACCACCGGCGGCCCGCCCGCGCGCGGCTTCTCCGACAAGTGGTTCCGGATCATCCTGGCGGCCGAGGTGATCGCGCTCTTCGGCGGCCTCTACCTGATCAACGGCGTGTGGGGGCGGCCGTCGCTGGGCGTCGCCTGGATCGCCACCGTCGTCGGGATCCACTTCTTCGGCCTGGCCCGGGCGTGGCGGATGCCGCTCTACCACGGGCTGGGCGCGGTGATGACCGTTCTCGGACTGGCCGGCTTCGCGATCTACGCGATGGACGGTTCGGACGCGGCGATCGGGCTGGTCGCGGGGGTCGGCTCGGGCGTGGCGCTCTTCGGCACGGTCGCCGTGGCTATTCGTAAATAACTTAAGTTTCTCGGTGCGGGACGTTGACAGCCGTGGATCCCCGGGTGCATTTTGGGAGCGCTCCCGAATGTCCCCTCGCTGGAGGTTCCCCCATGAGATCCAAATGGTGGGGCGCTCTGTTCGCCCTGCTCTGTGGCACGGCCGCCGTCCTGGTCGCCGCCCAGCCCGCACAGGCCGCCACCGGCTTCACCGTCTCCGGCACCAAGATCCTCGACGCGAACGGCAACACCTTCGTGATGCGCGGCGTCAACCACGCCCACACGTGGTACGCCTCGCAGCTCGGCTCCTCCCTCGCCGGCGCGAAGGCGCTCGGCTCCAACACCGTCCGCGTCGTCCTCGCGAGCGGTCAGCGGTGGACGAAGAACGAGGCGTCCGACGTCGCGAACGTGATCAGCCAGTGCAAGGCGAACCGGCTCATCTGCGTCCTCGAAGTGCACGACACCACCGGCTACGGCGAACAGGCCGGCGCCGCCACCCTCGCCCAGGCCGTCGACTACTGGATCTCGGTGAAGTCGGCGCTGGACGGCCAGGAGTCGTACGTCATCCTCAACATCGGCAACGAGCCGTACGGCAATGGCAGCGCGGCCACCTCGTGGACCGCCGACACGAAGTCCGCGATCACCCGCCTGCGCAGCGCCGGCTTCCAGCACCAGATCATGGTCGACGCGCCGAACTGGGGCCAGGACTGGCAGTTCATCATGCGCGACAACGCGGCATCGGTCTTCGCGGCCGACCCGAACCGCAACACCGTCTTCTCCATCCACATGTACGGCGTCTTCGACACCGCCGCGGAGATCAACGACTACGTGGGCCGCTTCCAGACGGCCGGGCTGCCGCTGGTGATCGGCGAGTTCGGGTACAACCACTCGGACGGCGACCCGGACGAAGACACGATCTTCGCCACCGCCCAGGCCCGCGGCATCGGCTATCTCGGCTGGTCGTGGAGCGGCAACGGTGGCGGCGTCGAATACCTCGACATGGTCACGAACTTCAACGCCTCGGCGCTCACGACCTGGGGCCAGCGCATCTTCAACGGCGCCAACGGCATCAAGGCGACCGCCGTGGAGGCGTCGGTGTTCGGTGGACAGCCGCCGTCCTCGTCGTCGTCCCCGTCCCCGTCGCCGTCCGTCTCCACGCCGCCGTCGTCCCCGCCTCCGCCTGCCGGAGCCTGCACCGCCACCTACACGGCCGGCAACTCGTGGCCGGGCGGTTTCCAGGGAACGGTGACCGTCAAGGCCGGTTCGGCGGCGATCAACGGGTGGACCGTCTCCTGGACGTGGCCCAACGGTCAGCGCTTCACCAACTCCTGGAACGCCTCGGTGACCACGTCCGGTGAGGTGGTCACGGCCAAGAACGCCCCCTACAACGGGTCGCTGGCGGCCGGCGCTTCGACGAGCTGGGGTTTCACGGCCTCGTCCGGCACCACCAACTCGGCACCGTCGACGGTCAGCTGCACCACGCCCTGATGATCTGACAGCCGGAGGATCCGCCGGCCTGCACGGTGCTCTCGGCGCCGTGCAGGCCGCGTGCCCGATGGTCAGATCTGGCCGGAGACCCTGGTCATCCGGTTCTGGTCGTCGAATGCGACGCGCATCTCGCTGCCGGAGGAGTGTCTGCCCACCACCAGGGACGGCGTGTTGTCCGCGATCGACCAGCCCTGCTGGTGGAGGAAGGAGAGCAGCGTCAGCCGGTGGTCGAGTTCGAAGACGCCGATGACCTGGGGAACGACGAGGAACGCCCGCTCGGGGCTGACCGGTGCGACGATCTCGGCCGGCAGGTCGCCGAGGTGGAAGAAGACCGCCCCGCCGTCGTAGGGGCCTCGGTAGTAGCAGCGGTCGGTGAGACCGGAAGCGATCAGGGCGAGGCGGGCGCCGTCGGCGCGGGACAGCGGAAAGCCCGGCTCGGTGAGTTCGGCGACGGACCGTTCCTCGCCCACGGCGCGCAGCCACTCACTGAGGTGCAGCAGCTGCGGCGGCAGGTTGCTGCCGGTGTTCGCCCAGGCCCACAGCCAGCTGCCGTCGATGTGACTCTCGGTGCCGAGCAACTGGATCGGGAAGCGCAGATCGTCTCCGAACGTGGCGACGCCGGCATTCAGGTCCAGCTGCCAGTCGCGGTCGCCGATCAGGTCGGCGAGGGCCAGCTGGCGGGCGTAGGCGGTGGCGGCGTGCTGGGCGAAGAGCTCGTCAAAAGCGGACACCGCGCCACCCTAGCCGCGGGGATCGCCGTCCTTGCCCTGGAGGGCCTGGCGGAGAGCGGCCACCTCGTCGGCGAGGGCGAGCACCGCGTGCGCGTGCGCGGCCGCGATCACGGCGGGGGTGCCGGGCAGCTTGCCGGAGACGCTCGCCAGTAGCTCGGTGGCGAGGTGACGGTGGCTGGCAGGCGACATTCGCGCTCCTCAGGGCCGGTGCGACGGGACGAGAGGATCGTGTCACGCCCGCGCAAGAAAGTCCGTGATCCGCGCAGCCACCAGGTCCGGCGAGTGCACCGGCAGATCGTGCGACGCGCCCGGAACGGTCTCCACCCGGGCATCCGGCATGACCCGTTCCAGTCGCGCCGCCACCTCGGACGCCGGATAAAGTGCACTCTTCTGGCCGATCAGGATCAGTGTCGGTACGCTCACCGCCCCCAATTCGGCGTCGGTCAGCGGCACGGGAACGGGCAACCGCCGCCGGAACCGCATGGTGAGCGGCAGCAGCGGCATCAGTTCGTCGTCACGCAACGTGGCGTTGCGGACGACTCCGGCGAGGCGGCGGCGCACCGGGCGAGGGCTGATCCCGGCGAGCCCACCGGCGGCCAGCCAGATCCAGAACCGGGCGCCGACCGCGCCGAACCCGCCCGGGTCGAGCAGCGTGAGGCTGGCCGCGCGGCCGGGATGCTCCACCTCGTAGCGCAGCGCCGCCCAGCCGCCGTACGACATGCCGACCAGGTGCGCGCCGTCGAGTCCGAGAACGGTCAGCGTCTCGTCGAGGCACGCCACCACGTCGCGGGCGGTCGACATCGGCCGGGTCTGACGGGCGGCGCCGGGCTCACCGATCGGGTCGAGCGCGATCACCGGGTGGGTGCGGCCGAGCCGGGCGGCGTAGTGGTACCAGGTCACGGCGTTCCCGCCGGCGCCCGGCAGCAGCACGATCGGCGTGCCGGCCGGGGCGCCGCTGCGATAGGCGACGGCCTCGCCGAAGCTCGTGCCCGCCCGGATCGGGTCGTCGCCGCCGGGCAGCAGCCGGGACAGGGCGGCCCGGTACGCGGTGTCGAACCGTTCCCGGGCCGGTGCGCTGGTGAAGGCGCCGACGCGGTCCTCCATCGCGCGAACGTATCAGTTATCGGCGTCGATGCACCTATCCTCATCGCCATGAGGGTGCGCTACGGATTCGCGGTGCTGGTGTTCCTGTTGATGGCGTGGTCCGGAGCGGGGCTGGCCGGGGCGGACTCGCCGGGGCTTCCGCTCGCGTTCCTGATCGGGGGAGTGGCCGGCGCCGCCGGTTCGATCGCCGCGATGCTGGGCCGGCGACGGCTCGCCCGCACGGTGATGCTCGCCGGGGCGGCGACGGCGGCGGTCGCCGGATTCGCCTTCGCGCCGGGTGGCGTGGACCGCGGCTTCGTCATCGGCGCCGCCGTGCTGGTGGCCGGTCTGCTGGCACTGTTCGCCCTGGTGTCCACGCCCCGCTCGACGACAGGACGTGGCGAGACCGGCCGGAGCTAGGAGGTGCCGGGATCGCCGGCGGCTGCTCAACACCGCGACCCTGCAGAGCTGACCAGAGAGGAGTCCCCGGCCTCAGGCAGGCCGGGGACTCCACGCGCGCAGGACGTCCTCGCCCTCGCGCCCGTACTCCTCGAACCCCGCCTTCGCGGCCACCGCCGCCGAAGCGCCGTTGAGCTCGTGGTGGCGGATCACCACCCGTTCGATGCCGGGCAGCTGCAGCGCCACCCGCGTGAGCACCTTCACCGCGGCCGTCATGTGACCGCGACCGGCCCACGGTGTGCGGATCCAGTAGCCGATCTCCAGCGCTCCCGGGCCGACCCGCGTCATCAGGCCGATCGAGCCGATGAGGTCACCGACCGCCGTGAAGATCGCGTAGTTGAACTCGGTGCCCTTCGCCCAGCTGTCCACCGACCGGGTGATGTAGTCCAGCGCATCGGCGTCGGCGTAGGTGTCGATCGCCCACGGCAACCACGGCTTCAGCTCGGTCAGGGACTCCTGCACGGCGGCGGCCGCCTCGGCCGCCCACTCCGGCTCCCACCGCTTCAGCACGAGATCGCCGGCATTGATCATTTCTGGTGGTTCCATGCCGGACAGCATCGGGCGTCGACCTTCGTGACGCAATCCGATTCAGCGGTAACTGATCACCGGGAACGGCCAGGACTCGGCCAGCCAGCGCGTCACCACGACGGTGAGCTCCTCGTCCCGATGGGCGCGGTCGGCGCGGACCCAGGACAGCACCCGCACGTCACCGGGCGGTCCCGGCTTCAGGTAGACGCAGCCGATCACCTCGCGCGTCGCCGGATCCAGCACCGCGTAGGCGAAGTCCTCCCGCCGCGCCGACCGCTCGGCATGGCTGCGCAGGTCGGCGAGGTTCTCGTCCGCGGTCATGCCGCCGACCGGCGGCCAGCCGCTGTCGAACCCCGGTGTCGCCCGGATGTGCTCGATGCTCGCCATCCAGGCCTCGTGGTCGGACTCGTTGTGCTCCGGCCCCAGCAGCTCCAGCCGGAAGTCCTTCGTGGTGTGCACTTCCGGCACGTCGAACCCGTCGTCCACCAGCCCCATGTCCTCATTATTCATGTCACATGATCGATAGATGACTGGGCCACGCCGCGCCTCCGGAGGCAGGATGTCTCGTCATCCGTCGATGGGTTGGAGTTCCCATGTCGCAGAACCCGCTCCGCCGCCGGTCACGCGCGTCATCCCCACCAGACCCCGGCCCGTGTCCGGGAGACCGCCACCGGGCAGCACCCGTTCGTCATCGTCCTCGGCTGCGCCGATTCACGGGTGCCGCTGGAAGTCGTCTTCGATCAGGGCGTCGGTGACGTGTTCGACAACCGGGTGGCCGGCAACATCGTCGACGACCTCCTGCTGGGCAGCATCGAGTACGCCGTCGAGGAGTTCGCCCCGCCCCTGATCCTGGTCCTCGGCCACGAGCGCTGCGGAGCCGTGTCGGCGACCTTGGAATCGCTGCGCACCGGCACCACCCCGCCCGGCCACATCGCCGCGATCGTGGACGCCCTGACGCCGACCGTCGCCCCCTATGCCGACGACCCCGGTGGCGTCGAACCGGCGGTCCGGGCCAACGTGCGAGCCCAGGCGGAGGCGCTGCTGTCCACCAGCGCGATCGTCCGGGAGAGCGTCGCCCACGGCGAGACGCTGGTGCTGGGCGCCCGCTACGACCTGGAGTCCGGCCTGGTGACCCTGGTCCACTAGCCGGGGGCTATTCCGGGAGGACGGCTATCTCGCTGTAGAAGTGGTTGATCTGGCGGACCGCCGCCTCGAACGAGTCCAGGTCCAACGGCTTGGAGACGTAGGCGTTGGCGTGCTTCGCGTACGAGGCGGTGATGTCCGGCGCGGCAGTCGACGTCGTCAGGACCACGATCGGGATGCTCTTCAGGTCGTCGTCGTGCTTGATCTCGTTGAGGACCTCGTGGCCGCCCATCCGGGGCATGTTGAGGTCGAGCAGGACGAGGTCGGGGCGGGGCATCGACGCGTACCGGCCCAGCCGGCGCAGGAAGTCGAGCGCCTCACGGCCGTCCTCGACCGAGTGCACGACGGGCGGAAGGGGCACGGCGAGCAGCGCTTCCTCGATCATCATCGTGTCCGCGGGGTCGTCGTCGACCACCAGGACGTGCTGCAAACGTGAGCCCCCTGACATAGCCGCACACACTACTGGACCGTGATCACCTAGGATTGCCCGCCATGGCGCCCGAAGTTCTGCCGATGCGGCCGATGACCGCCGGGGAACTCCTCGACGCGGGCGCCGCTCTGCTGCGCCGCCGGGCCCTGCCGATGCTCGCGCTCGCCGCCCCGCTCGCCGCCGCCGAACAGGTGCTGCTGGGCCGCTGGCGGGAGGGCGCCGGGCTGGGCGCGCCGACGTACATGCCGGATTTCGGGGATTTCGGCACCTGGTGGACGATCACCGCGGCGGGGCTCGGGATCGAGGCGGCGATCATCGCGCTGCTGGGCGCCTACGCGGGCGCGGCGGCCGGTCCGGCGCTGCTCGGCAAGCCGGTCAAGCACCGCGCCCTCTGGTCCCGCACCCGGCCGATCGCGACGATCACGGCCACCGCGTTCCTCGGGATATCGGCCGCCATGGCGGCCTATGCCGGCTTCGTCCCGTGGCTGATCCTCTACGGACTCACCGGCTTCGTCACCGCGGCGCTCACCCTCAACCGCACGAACCGCCCACTGCGCCGCTCGGCCCGGCTCGCGATCCGGGACGGCGCCCGGCCGGCGTTGATCAGGCTGCTCGCCTACTTCACCTTCTTCCTGATCCGCTTCGCGCTCGGCACCGCCTGGGTGGCCGTCGCCGGCCAGGCCGGATGGTCCATCGGAACATCGATCCTGACCTGGGCCGTCCCGATCGCCTGGGGCATCGCGAACACGGTCGCCTATGCGGCGCTAGCCTGCCTGGACGCGGCCCTGCTGGTGGAGGCCCGCATTCGCACCGAGGGGCTGGACATCGAGATCGAGCGGGAGCGCGCACGCGGCGGCGACGGCTCGCGCGCGCTGGTGGACGCGTCGTGAGCAGGCGATACGACGAGTGGATCGCGGACCTGTTCGATGTCGTACCGGGCCGGACGGTCTTGCTCCTGCTCTTCCTCGCGACGTTGACCGGTTCACTCCTCTGGTATTCGTTCCCGGTCTGGATCCCGCGCGGCATGCCCCGCATCAGCCTCCGCCTGCCCGGCCTGCCCCGATGGCGCCGCCGCCGTCGCCCGGCCCCTCATCCGGAGGCGGAGACCCAGGAGATCAAGACCCCTTCGCCGGTACGACCGGAAGCCCCGCTCACCGGCCAGAGCGCCGACGTCCTGGCGTCGCAGGGCCGTTACGACGAGGCGATCCGGCAGCGGATGCGCGACACCGTCACCGACCTGACCCGGGCCGGCGTGGTGGCCCCGGAGCCCGGCACCACGGCGGCCGAGCTCGCCGACGCGGCGGCCGGCAGCCGCCCGGGGATCGCCCCGGCCATGGACGCGGCCACTGCGTTGTTCTCCGAGGTCTGGTACGGCGACCGCCCGGCCCGGGCCGAGCACGACGAGCACATGCGCCGCCTCACCGACGAGGTCCGCACCGACGTCGGAGGCGCTCGGTGAGCCGCCACGGGGTTCGCACCGATGCCGGAGGCGCGCGGTGAGCCGGCTGGATCCCCGGACCCACCGGCGGATGCGGATCGTCTGGCCGTTCACGGCCCTGCTCGTGATCGTCCTCGGGACACTCCTGGTCCATGCCGGGCAGCAGCCTGATCCGGGCGATCCCTCGTACCTCGGACCCGGCGCGAGCGAAGGCACCGGGAGTGACCGGCTCGCCGCCGCGCTCCGGGCGCGCGGCACCGAGGTGACCGAAGCCGCGACCGTCGAGAGCGCGCTGACGGCGGTCCGGTACCGGCCCGGCGCGACGCTCTTCGTCCCGGCGCCCTCCTTCACCGACCTGCAGAACCTGACCACCGCGACCGGGCTGCCGTCCGGCACCCGGATCGTGGTGGCCGGCGCCGAGCAGCGTGACCTGGAACGGACCGGGTGGACGGTGTCGCACCAGGGCACCCGGTGGGCGGCGAAGGCGGTCGGCGCGGACTGTGACATCCCGCTGCCCGGCCCGGCCGCGGTGCTGCGGCAGCGGTACGCCTCCCCGGAGGGCAGCGTCTGCTTCCAGGGCGGGCTCGCGACGTTCACCGACGGGCCGGTCACGGTGATCCTGGTCGGGGCGGCCGACCCGTTCCGCAACGACCGGATCGGCGAGCACGCGAACGAGGCGTTCGCGACGACGGTCCTCGGCGGCGACCGGGTGATCTGGCTGAGCCTGCACGAGCGGGAGAACGGCCCGGTGGATCCGGAGCCGTCGGCGGAGGCGTCCACCAGCCCGTTCGAGCTGCCGCCCGCCGAGGAGGACGACCCCGCGTCCACGCCGAGACCGACCGCGACCGGCGCCGGGCAGCAGCCGCGCGCCGGGGACGGGCAGCCGCCGAAGCCGCCGATCAGCGACGCGTTCCCGGCCGCGGTCTGGGCCACGCTCGCGCTCGCGGTGCTGGTCCTGGTCGCGCTCGCCGCCGCCGCGGCCCGCCGGCTGGGCAGCCCGGTCGCCGAGCCGCTGCCGTCGAGCGTGCCGGCGCACGAGACCATGCTCGGGCACGCCGGCCTCTACCGGCGCGCCCGCGCCCGCGGCCCGTCCCTGGACATCCTGCGGGCGGCCGCACGGCGGCAGCTCACCGAGCATCTGGGGCTGCCGGCGGACGCCTCGCCCGAGGAGATCGCGGACCGGGCCGGGTTGCCGCCGGGCCGGGTACGCGAGGTGCTCGACGGCGATCGGCCGCAGACGGACGCGCAGTTCGTCACGGCCGCTGAGAACGTACCGAAGCTTGTTCTTGATGTCGTGAAAAGGCCTGATGAAGGGAACCGTCTGTGACCGCCGAATCCGAACAGGCCCGCCTCGCGCTGAGCCGGCTGCGCGCCGAGGTCGGCAAGGCCGTCGTCGGGCAGGAGGCGGTGGTCGGCGGCGTCGTGGTGGCGCTGCTCTGCGGTGGGCACGTGCTGCTCGAAGGCGTCCCCGGTGTGGCGAAGACGCTGCTGGTCCGGGCCGTCGCCGCGGCACTCGCGCTGGACACCAAGCGCGTCCAGTTCACCCCGGACCTGATGCCCGGCGACGTGACCGGCTCGCTGGTCTACGACGCGCGCAGCTCGGCGTTCAACTTCCGGCCCGGCCCGGTCTTCACGAACCTGCTGCTCGCCGACGAGATCAACCGCACGCCGCCGAAGACCCAGGCCGCGCTCCTCGAAGCCATGGAGGAACGCCAGGTCAGCGTCGACGGCACGCCGCGCCCGCTGCCGCAGCCGTTCCTGGTCGCGGCGACCCAGAACCCGATCGAGTACGAGGGGACCTACCCGCTTCCGGAAGCCCAGCTCGACCGGTTCCTGCTGAAGTTGTCGGTGCCGCTGCCGGAGCGCGAGGACGAGCTCAACGTCCTGCGGGCACACCACCACGGGTTCGATCCGCGGGATCTCAAGGCCGCCGGGGTCACCGCCGTCGCCGGTCCGGCCGACCTGGCCGCCGGTCGTGCCGCCGTGCAGCGGGTCGCGGTGGCCGAGCCGGTCCTGTCGTACATCGTCGACCTGTGCCGGGCCACCCGGCAGGCGCCCGCCCTGGAGCTGGGCGCATCCCCGCGCGGGGCGACGGCGCTGCTCGCGATCGCGAAGGCGTACGCCTGGCTGAACGGCCGTGAGTACGTGCTGCCCGACGACGTGAAGGCGTACGCCGTCCCCGCCCTGCGTCACCGGGTCCGGCTGCGCGCCGACGCCGAACTCGACGGCGCGACGGTGCCCGCGGTGCTGGCCGGCATCCTCGCCGCCGTGCCCGCGCCGCGCTGATGGTCACCCGCCGCTTCGCCCTGATCCTCCTCGCCGGGCTGCCCCTGCCGGCGCTGCTGCCCGCGCCCTGGATCGGCCTGCTGCTGGTGGCAGGCTTCGCGGTGGCCGTGGCGCTGCTCGACGTGTTCGTGGCGGGCCCGCTCACCGCGGTCCGGCTGTCCCGCTCGGGTGACCGCACGGTCTGGCTCGGTGGCACCGCCACGGTCACGCTCACCGTCACGAACACCGGCCGCCGCCCGCTGCGCCTGCAGGTCCGGGACGGCTGGGTGCCGTCGGCCGGGGCGTGGCCGGCGCAGCACGACGTGTTCCTGCCGCGCGGCGCCCACCAGGGACTCGAGGTGAAGCTCAACCCGGTACGGCACGGTGACCGGCCCGCGGTCCAGGTCACCCTCCGCTCGGTCGGGCCGTTCGGTGTCGCGTACCGGCAGAGGAGCCGCACGTGGAACGCGGCGATCTCGCCGCCCTGGGTGCTGCGGGTGCTGCCGCACTTCCCGTCGCGCCGGATCCTGCCGGAGAAGCTGGCCCGGATGCGGGTGATCGAGGGCTCGGCGGTGACCCGGGGCCGGGGCGCGGGCACCGAGTTCGACGCGCTGCGCGAGTACGTGATCGGCGACGACGTCCGCTCGATCGACTGGCGGGCCAGCGCGCGGCACAACGACGTGATGGTGCGGACCTGGCGCCCGGAACGCGACCGCCGGGTGATCTGCGTGATCGACACCGGCCGGACGTCCGCGGCCCGGGTCGGCGACGCGCCCCGGCTGGACGCGGCCATCGACGCCGCGCTGCTGCTGGCCGTGCTCGCCACCCGGGCCGGCGATCGCGTGGATCTGTTCGCCCTGGACGCCGTGGTGCGGGCCCGGGTGTCGGCCGCCGGCTCCAAGGTCGACCGGATCATCGACGCGATGGCCGCGCTGACGCCCGCCCCGGACGAGACGGACTGGACGGCGCTCGCCGCCCACCTGCTCAAGCGTGACCAGAAGCGGTCGCTGGTGGTGGTCTTCACCGCTCTGGAGCCGGCCCCGATCGTGGAGGGTCTGCTGCCGCTGCTGCGCAGGCTGACCGCCCGGCACCAGGTCGTCGTCGCGGGCGTACGGGATCCGGCCGTCTCGCAGCTCGCCGTCCTGCCGTCCACGGCGCCGGCGACCGCCGCCGATGTGCATCTCGCGGCCGCCGCCCAGCGGGTGCTCACCGAGCGGGACCGGGTCCGCGACGTCCTGACCCGGTTCGGGGCGATCGTGGTGGACGACGACGCGGGAGCGTTCGCGGGCCGGGTCGCGGACGTCTACCTGCTGCTCAAGGCGACCGGCCGGTTGTAGACACGCGTGACCCGCCGGCGAGTGGGCATTGGGGACCCATGTTCCGGCTCGAACACGTCGATCTCGGCGACGTCACCGTGCGGGTGCGCCACGGCGGCTCCGGCAGCCCGGTCGTCCTGCTGCACGGCCATCCGCGCACCCACACGACCTGGCATGCCGTGGCACGCCGCCTCGGCGAGGACTTCTCCGTGGTCACCCCCGATCTGCGGGGGTACGGGGAGAGCACTCTCCCGCCGGACGAACCCGATCACGCGCAGTCGAGCAAACGCGCGATGGCCGGCGACGTCGTGCGGCTGATGGACCATCTCGGCCACGACCGTTTCGCGGTGGTCGGCCACGACCGGGGAGCGCTGGTCGCCTTCCGGACCGCGATGGACCACCCGGAGGCGGTGTCCCGGCTCGTGGTCATGGACGGGTTGCCGCTCGTGGAGCACCTCGAACGTACCGATGAGCGGTTCGCCCGGACGTGGTGGCACTGGTGGTTCCTCGGGCAGACCGAGCAGCCCGCGGAGCGGGTGATCTGCGCGGATCCGGACGCGTGGTACCGCACGCCGGACCCGGCGGCGATGGGCGAGGAGAACCACGCCGACGTGTGGCGGGCGCTGCGGAACCCGGCCGTCGTGCACGGGATGTGCGAGGACTACCGGGCCGGGCTGGGCATCGACCGCGCCCACGACGAGGCCGACCGTGCCGCCGGGCGCCAGGTCCGCTGCCCGATGCTGCTGCTGCAGGCCGCCCGCGACGACATCGACATCCACGGCGACCCGGTGGCGATCTGGCGGCCGTGGACGGCCGGCGGCCTGGAGCATCGGCTGATCGGCAGCGGTCACCACCAGGCCGAGGAGGCGCCGGACGAGGTGAGCGCGGCGTTGCGGGACTTCCTCAGCTGAGCGCCGCGGCGGCCCGGTGCCGGAAGACGTGCCGGTACGACTGCGGGGAGATGCCGAGCACACGGCCGAAGTGCTGGCGCAGGCCGGCGCCGGTCCCGAACCCCGCGCGCCGGGCCACCCGCTCGATCGGCTCGTCGGTCGTCTCCAGCAGCTCCTGGGCCAGCCGCACCCGCTGCTCCAGGATCCACTGGAGAGGCGTCACCCCGATCTCCTCGCGGAACCGGCGGGCGAACGTGCGCGGGCTCAGGTGCGCCCGCCCGGCCAGGTCGGCGACGGCGAGGGGCTGATCGAGCCGCCGGCGGGCCCACTCCAGCACCGGGCCGAGGTCGCCGCGTTCGCCGCCGGGCTGCACCGGCCGGACGAACTGCGCCTGCCCGCCCTCGCGGTGCGGCGGGGTCACCATCCGGCGGGCCACCTCGTTCGCCACCGCCGTGCCGTGATCGCGCCGCACCAGGTGCAGGCAGAGGTCGATGGCCGCCGCCGTGCCGGCCGAGGTCAGGACCTGGCCGTCGTCCACGTAGAGCACGCTCGCGTCGACCTTCACCGCCGGGTAGCGGTGAGCGAGGTCGTGCGCGTTCATCCAGTGCGTCGTCGCCGGCCGGCCGTCGAGCAGGCCGGCGGCGGCCAGCACGTACGCCCCGGTGCAGATCGAGACGATGCGCTTGCCGGCGTCGTAGGCGGTGCGGACCGCGTCGACCAGTGCGGGCGGGGGAGCGATCTGGCCGGCCCGGGGCAGCGCCGGGATCAGGACGGTTCCGGCTGCGGCCAACGCGCCGAGGTCGTGCTCGGGCGTGACGGTCAGCCCGCCAGTCGTCCGCAGCGGGCGCTGGTCCTCGGAGCAGAGGCGCAGGTCGTACCAGGGGGAGACGATGTCGCTGCGGTCGTTGCCGAACACCTCGAACGGCACCGACAGCTCGAAGATCGGCAGTCCGTCGGTGAGCGCGACCGCGACCACGTGAGAGGTCATGGCAGGAATCTATCGGACGACGGCGTTTCTGCCACTGTCCGGTCGTGTGCGCCCCGGCGAGGCTGACAGCATGCTCACCGCGTTGCAAGGAACCGCCCTCTACGTCGGCGCCGTCCTCGGCACCGGCGTCATCGCCCTCCCGGCCCTGGCCGCCGCCACCGCAGGACCGGCGTCGCTGCTCGCCTGGCTGCTGCTCGTGGTGCTCTCCGCGCCGCTGGCCGCGACGTTCGCGGCGCTCGGCGCGCGGCATCCGGACTCCGGGGGCGTGTCGACGTACGCCCGGCTCGCGTTCGGCGAGAAGGCCGCCGCCGTCGTCGGCTGGTGCTTCTACCTCGCCGTGCCGCCCGGGGCCGCGGCGGCAGCGCTGTTCGGCGGCGCGTACGTCGCGGCGGCCGTCGGCGGCGGCGCGGCCACCACCGCGGTGACGGCCGCGCTGCTGATGGCCGCGGTCACCGTCACGAACGCCGCTGGGGTACGCCTCGCCGGGCGGGTTCAGCTGGCCGCCGCGGCGCTGCTCGTCACGTTCCTGATCGTGGCGGTGCTGGTCGCGCTGCCGTCGGCGGACGCGGCGAACCTGCGGCCGTTCGCGCCGCACGGCTGGGACGCGGTGCCCGCCGCCGCCGCGCTTCTGGTGTGGAGTTTCGTCGGCTGGGAGGCGATCACGCACCTGACCGCCGAGTTCCGCCGGCCGGACCGGGACGTACCCCGGGCCACCACGGCGGCGGTGCTGCTGATCGGCGTGCTCTACCTGGCGGTGGCGTTCGCGGTCGTCGCGGTGCTCGGCCCGCGGGCGGCGCACACCGAGGCGCCGCTCGGCGAGCTGATGGCGGCCGGCCTCGGCGGGACCGCCCGCTACCCGGCCGCGGCCGCCGCGCTGCTGCTCACGTTCGGGACGATGAACGCGTACTACGCCGGCGCCGCCAAACTCGGCGCCGCCCTCGGCCGCGACGGCGCGCTGCCGGCCTGGCTGGCCCGGGGCAGCCAGGCCGGGGAGGTGCCGCGCCGCAGCCTCGCCGTGAACGCCGGGCTGTCCTTCCTCTCGCTGGCCGTCGTCGTGGCGGCCGGAGTCGGCGCCGAGCCGCTGGTCCTGCTCACGACCGGCTCGTTCGTGACCGTCTACGCCGTCGGGGTGGCGGCCGCGCTGCGCCTGCTGCCCCGGAGGACCGCCGGCCGGGCCGCCGCCGTGGCGGCGATGGCGGCGGTGCTGCTCCTGCTCGCGATGACCGGGGTGTACCTGATCTGGGCGCTGGTCGTCACCGGCGGCGCGCTGCTCTACCTGCGCGTCGCCGGTCAGCGGACGCCGGTGCCGATCAGCGTGGTGGCGTCCAGCTCGGTGACGCCGTCCCGGGACAGCGACGCCAGATAGGTCTCCCGCACGGCGTCCACCTGCGTCGGCGTCAGGCCGGTCAGCGCCGCCACGTAGCCCGAACCGGTCACCAGCAGCCAGGCCGGCTCCGGCGTCAGGTCCAGCCGCAGCTCGTGGACGGCGACCTCGACCCCGGTCAGCCCGCGCTGCTCCAGCCACGAGCGGAAGGCCGCCTCCTCGTTGATCCGGTCCAGGGGTGCGGACGCCCGCCGCGGAACCTCCTTGCCGGTCACCTTCGTGACGGCGTCGCCGAGGTGGCGGCCGGCCACCGCGACCGCCCCGCGCCGCCAGACGGTGATCCCGGCCCGGCCACCGGGACGCAGCCTGCTGACCAGGTGGTCGGCGCCGGCGTCCATGTCGGGCAGGAAGAAGACGCCGAGCACGACCTGGAGCACGTCGTAGCCGTCCTCGGCCCAGGTCGTCGCGTCCGCCGCCCGCGGACGCAGCTGCGGCAGATCGCTGCCGAGCCGGGTCAGGACGCGGATCAGCGGCTCGGACAGGTCGATCGCGTCGACGTGCCCGGTCGCGCCCACCCGCCGGGCCGCGGGGATCGCCGACGCGCCGGTGCCGCAGCACGCGTCGAGCACCCGCTCGCCGGCGGCCGGCGCGGTCCGGGCCACCGTCGCCGCGCCGATGGGCTTCCACAGATGCTCGCCGAGGCGTTCGAAGTCGCGGGCGGCCTCGTCGAACGCCCGGAGGAACAGGTCACCAGCCATCCGCCGAGCCTGCCACCATCCGCCGCCCGCCGGGAACCCGGCACCGGCACCGGGCTTCTGCCGTCGGCAGACCTCAGCCGGCCTGGGACTCGAAGTGCGATCTCATGGCGGGGTAGTAGTCGGCGAAGTCCGGCAGCGGGCGGCCGTCGCGGGAGGCGGTCAGCGCGTCCAGGTAGAACTCCCAGCCCGGGCCGATCTCGCCGACGTTCTCGTCGCCGGACAGGTGCTGGGTGAAGCGCAGCTCGGTCACGCCCGCCGTCTCGGTCAGCACCAGGTCGAGCCGCCAGGGACCGGACGACAGGGCCAGCCGGCGCGGCGCCTCACACACGTCCACCGTCATGTCCATCCACGGCTTGCCCTCCTCCAGCGCCATCTGCACCTTGATGGTCCGGCCCGGCGCGGCGTCGCCCTGCCACGGGCCGTACCAGCGAGCGGTGCGATCGGATTCGGTCAGGCTGGCCCAGACGTCGTCGATGGGAGCGCGGAACGTGCGGGTCAGCACGAGCTCCTTGCCGAACAGCCTGCCGGTGGGAGTGGGATTCATGCGCTCTCCTCGTCTCGGTGGTCTTCTCGGTCGTTCGATGTGGCGAGCCTGCGGGAGCGGCGGGTCCGGTACACCTCGGTCTCCAGCGCGTCGAAGTGCCGATCCCACGCGCTCGGCCGCCGGAACTCCGACAGCCAGCCGGCGAGCTCGTCCAGCGGGCCGGTGACCAGCGTGTAGACCCGGCGGCGGCCGTCCGCGGCGTCACGCACCAGGCCGGCCTCGCGCAGCACCCGCAGGTGACGGCTCACCGCGGGGCGGCTGATCGCGAACCGGCCGGCGACCTGCCCGGCGGTCCGCGGCTCGTCCCGCAGCATCAGCAGGATCTCGCGGCGCACCGGATCGGCGATCGCGTTCGCCACGGCATCCATGACAGGAAGCGTAACCAGTAGGTTACGCGTCGGGCAAGCTTGACATTGACACTGTGGCAACCTCTTCACTGGGCGCAGGAGGTGGTACTGATGACCACGACGGGGATCCTCAAGGCCCTGGAGAGCCCGAACGCGTCCACCCGGCTGCAGGCGGCGCTGGCGGCAGGGACCAACCCCGATGCGGCGTACGTCGGCACGCTGATCGGCAGGTCGGCGATCGAGCCGGACTTCTTCGTCCGGGAGAACCTGACCTGGGCGCTGACCCGGCATCCGGCATCGGTCACGGTTCCTCCGCTCGTCGAGGAGCTGGCGTCGGCGACGGCACAGGCCCGCAGCCAGGCGCTGCACACGCTGTCCAAGATCAGGGACGGGCGGGCGTGGCCGGCGATCACACCGGAGCTGATCGGGGACGCCGACGACGAGGTGGCCCGGGCCGCCTGGCGAGCGGCCGTCGTCCTGGTCCCGGCCGCCGACGAGCCGATGCTGGCCGGGTTGCTGGCCGCGCAGCTCGGGCGCGGCGTACCAGAAACGCAGTTGAGCCTGAGCCGCGCCCTGCTCGCGCTCGCCGACGCCGCCGCGCCCGCTCTCCGGGCCGCGATGAACAATCCCAGCCAGGAGGTACGCCGGCACGCGATCGCGACCGACCGCCTCGGCCGGGACCCGGACGCCGGATTCGCGCACGCGATCGAGGAGGCGAAGCGGATCGTGGCTCTGGACGGCGCGCCGATGATGGAGCCTTCTTCACCGTGACGGGGGCCTCGCATGCCCGCGCCCATTCCGCAGGAGGCCTGATTGTTGATCGGTGAGGTGGCGCGGCGATCCGGGGTCAGCGCCCGGATGCTGCGGCACTACGAGTCGCTGGGGCTGGTGCGGCCGACCGGGCGGTCCGGCGGGAACTACCGGGAATACTCGGACGAGGACATCCGGCGGATCTTCCACATCGAGAGCCTGCGGTCGCTCGGCCTGTCGCTGCGTGACGTCGGCCGTGCGCTCGACGATCCGGGGTTCGCGCCGGCCGGGCTCGTCGACGACCTGATCCGGCGCACCCGCGAACGCATCGCGGCCGAGACCGAACTCCTCACCCACCTCACCAGGATCGACGCCGCCTCACCGGCCGGGTGGGAGGACGTGCTGCGGATCGTGGCCCTGCTGCAGGCGCTCGGGTCGGAGAGCGCGGGGAAGCGGCAGCGGGCAGCACTGTCGGCGGCGTTCCCGGATGTCCGGGGCGGTGCCGGCACATCGCGCGCGGCGGCGGCTGCCGGGCTACCGGAAGAGGCCGTGGACCCGGCGTCGGCTTCCGCTGCGGGTTCGGCGTCCGGTTCGGTGGCCGAGCGGGCTTCCGGTTCGGTGGCCGGGCGGGCTTCGGGTTCGGTGGTCGGGCGGGCTTCGGGTTCCGCCTCGGCTTCGGTGGGGGCGCTCGTCGAGGCGGCGCTTGCCGAGTCGGAGATCAATGTGGGTGGTGCCCTGCGGTGGGCGCTGGCGCAGGCGGGTCCGGAGGCGTTGCCGCTGCTGGCCGAGGGGCTGCGGTCGGATCAGGCCGAGGTGCGGCGGCGCGCGGTACAGGCGATCGCACGGATTCCCGGCGGTGAGGATGTTCTGCGGCAGGCGCTCGACGATGCCGACGTGGTGGTGCGGCGGCATGCGGCCCTGGCGCTCGGCCGGCACGGTGTGGCGGCGACCGTGCCGGCACTGCTCGACATGATCGTGGAGGGCGTGAACGACAGCGACGCCACCGATGCTCTGGCGTCACTGTCCCGCGATCCCGCCCTCGCCGACCGGATAGCCGGCGGCCTGACGAGCCGCCTGGCGTCGTCCGGCGGGGAGGCTGCGGCTCGGCGGCGGGTGGCGGAGGCTCTCGCCGACATTCCGGGCGCAGCGGCGGAGGAGGCGCTCGTCGAACTGGCACAGGACGGTGATCGGGCGGTCGCTGTCACCGCCGCCTACGTCCTGCGCTTGCGTGCCCGTGCTGAATAGCGGTCGGGCGTGGCCACGGCCGGCTCACCGGTCGGATGGCCGGTGAGCCGGCACGTGGCCGCGAACGAGCTAACCGGCGAGCTTGAGCGCCTGGGTGTTCAGCACGTCGTCGTGCCGCGCCACCTCCGCGCCGTCGCGGTAGACCGTGATGCCGCCCCGCCAGGCGCAGTAGGTGACCTCCTCGTACCGGCTGACGTGGTCGTCGTGGTGGTGGATCACCAGGATGTCCGCAGCTGTAGCCGCCATAGTTCCTCCTCGTGTGCCGGGGCAGGTCCTATCGGCGGGGCGATGACCTACTGAAGGGCCGACCGCCAGGAAAAGGCGGGCTCGTAGCCGAGCAGCCGCCGCGCCTTCTCGATGGAGAGCAGCGTCTCGTGCTCGCCCAGTTCCCGGGTGACCGGGACGTCCGGGAAGTACTCGGCGGCCAGGTCGGCGGTGCGGCGGCTCATCACCGTGTCCGCGTTGGCGATCACGAAGATCTCGCAGCCGGGCCGGTCGTAGCCGAGGGCGAGCCGCACGGCCTGCGCGCCGTCGCGGGCGTCGATGTAGCCCCACAGGTTCCAGATGCGCTGCCGCGGGTCGGCGTCGAAGCCGGGGAAGGCGGCGTAGTCGTGCGGCTCCATGACGTTGGAGAACCGCAGCCCGACCGCCGTGAACTCCGGGTCCCAGCGGCAGAACTGGGCGGCCATCTGTTCATCCAGGTGCTTCGAGAGCGAGTACGACGTCTCCGGCCGTGCCGCGTACTCCTCGTCGACCGGCAGGTACGGCGGCGGCGTGTCGAAGGGCAGGCCGAGCAGTGTCTCGCTGGACGCCCACACGATCCGCCGGATGCCGGCCGTCCGCGCCGCGGCGAACACGTGGTAGCTGGACGTCACGTTGTTGGTGAACGTCGCCGCGTCGGGCCGCAGCCCGGGTGCGGGGATCGCGGCCAGGTGCACGACGGCGTCGATGCCGCTGTACCGGTCGTCGACAGCGGTCAGCGCGCCGACCACCTGACCGAAATCGGTCAAGTCGACTCGGGTGTAGGGGCAGAGCTGCTCGGCGGGCGCCGCCAGGTCGAGGTTGTGCACCTCGTACCCGTGCTGCACGAGCTCTCTCACGACGGCACGGCCGAGTTTGCCGCTGCCGCCGGTCACTGCGATGCGGGGCACGTCGCTCCTCCAATGGTGGGTGCCCCAGTCTTTCCCATGATCAGCACAGTTCGCACGCGGTGTGGTCTCATCGGTCGATGTTCATCTCCCGCGTGCTCGCCGGGGACGCCGCGATCGGCGAGGCGAAGCGTCTCCAGGGCCGGGCCCACGTGCGGTACGGGCACCTGGCCGCGTCGTCGCTGACCCCGGACGGCTGGCTGCCCTGGCACGACCGGGTCGCACGGTGGTTCGGCGTGTACGCGGCGGACGGCCGGCTCGCCGCGGTAGCCTCCAAGATCTCGCGGGGGAGTGCCGGCGGCGTGATCGAGGCGTCGGGTGTCGCCAAGGCCGCGGGCGTGCCGCTCGACGCCACGCTGGTTCTGTACCGGGCGATGTACCACGACAGCCTCGACCGCGGTGAGCGCGTGTGGGTGATGACCGTGATTCCGCCGGTCAGGGCGGTGCTGGAGCGGTTCATGGAGGGCGGGATCGTGGTGAGTCCGCGGACCGTGGAGGTTGCCGAACTGCATCCCGAGGTGCGGCCCGGCGTCGTCGTTCATCCGGCGTGGGGCGTGGTGGACGGCTTCACCGACCGGATCCGGGCGGCCGGGGATGCGTCTTCCACTGCGCAGAGGCGGGATCTCCTGTACGCGGTGGCTGCCCGTTTCGAGGACCGGGCCCTCGGATGAGGCGTCGGCTGTGGGACGTGTACGCCTGGTGTTACGACGTCATCGCGGGGCTCACGCCGTACCGGGAAATGGTCCTGAGAATGATCGACGCGGTGCCGGAGGAGCCGGGGCGGGTGCTCGACGCCGGCTGCGGAACCGGCAACCTGACGCGAGCCGTGCGGGAGCGGCGGCCGGGCGAGGTCGTCGCGGCGGATCTGTCACCGGTGATGTTGGAGCGTTCCCGCCGCAAGAATCCCGGGGTGACGCACGTACGCGCCGACCTGGACGGCGACCTGCGCGAGCTGAGCGGCGCGTTCGACGTGATCCTGTGCGGCAACGTGCTCTACGCCGTCGCTGATCCGGAACGGACAGTGGCACTGCTGAAGAGCCGCCTGGCGCCGGGCGGCCGCCTGATCGTGACGACGCCCCGGGCCGGCGCCGGCGTGACCGCGATCCTGCGCGACCACGTGCGCGACCGCGGCCTGCTCTCGCTGGTGCCGGTCATCCTGCCGCTGCTGGCCGTCGGTGTGATCAACGCGAGGCTGCTGAACGCCGCGTCGCACCACTTCCTCACCCGTGACGAGCTGGCGGTGATGCTGGGCACCGCGCGGATCAGCGCCACCTACAGCGACCAGGCCTGGCTGGCGATCCACGACGCCGCGTAGCCGGTGTCATGCGGTCGTCGAGCAGGGCCACGTCCTGGCCGGACATCTCCTGCCGAGGCGTGCCGTCCCATAGCCACCGGCCGGTTGCGGTCGGCTGTGACCCAGCGTCCCGACTGCCCCATCACCGCCGGGCGCTCGACGGCGCAGTAGCAACGGTGGGCGGTGACCCGACAGCCCAGACCTTGTGGCCGTGCCGCGTTCGTCCTCCGGACGGACGCTTGACAGCGGGCTACCCGGCCACTCCCGCCCACCGATCATCCACAGTGGAAGCGGTGTCGACGGTGGTCGATGTGATGCTGGCGGGATGAGAATCAGGGCTCTGGCCGCCGTCACCCTTCTCGCCGTCGCCGGATTCGCCGCACCGGCGAGCGCGGCCACCACCCTGATCGCCAGTGTCGACTTCCGGCCGGCCGGCACGGCCGCGCCGACCGGCTGGACCGCTGACACCGGCGCGGCCTGGACTGCCGCCCGTGGTTTCGGGTGGGTACGCCAGGACACCGCCACACTGGCCGCCCCGACGCCGCTGGAGCTGGCCGCGAACACCCGCAACCGCAACCGGACCGGCGTCGACCCGCTCGACAACACGGTGATCCACCTGCAGTACGGCGACGTCGGCGGCACGAACGGCGTCGCCACCGCCGGAGCCTGGCAGTACGCGGTGGCCCCGGGCACCTACACGGTCACGGCGACGGTCGGCGACCAGCCGTCGTACGACAGCACGCACGTGATCAGGGTGGAGGGCGCCACCGCCGTCGACCACTTCACGTCGACGGCCGCGGCCGAGTACCGGACCGGGTCGGTGACGGTCCCGGTCACCGACGGGATGCTGACCGTCGACGCGGTCGGCGGCATCAACACGAAGCTGACCCGCCTCACGATCGGCCGGGTCGTCGACGACACCGTGGCCCCGCCCGCGCCGGCCGGTCCCACCGCGGCTGCCGGCGACCACCAGGTGGCCCTGAGCTGGAGCGCGAGCACCGCTGCGGACCTGCTCGGCTACCGGGTGTACCGGGACGGGACGCTGATCTCCGGTCCGGGTGTGGTGACCGCGCCGGCCTTCACCGACATCGGCGTCGCCAACGGGACCGCACGGAGCTGGGCGATCAGCGCCGTGGACACCTCGGGCAACGAGTCGGCGCGGTCGGCCGCCACCGCCGCCACGCCGGTGGCGTTCACGGCGAAGGTCGCGTTCTCCGACCAGGCGAGCACACCGCCGGCCGGGTACGTCAAGGACTACGGCCAGGCCTACGGCAGCCAGGGCTTCGGCTGGATCGACCTGGAGGATCGCGGTCCACTGGATCTGGTCGGCAATGGGCGGAACCGCGGTGCGGGCACGGCTTCCGACGTACGACTGACCCGCCTGATGCACAGCCAAGCCGCCGGCAAGCCGCAAGGCGCCTGGGAGATCGCCGTGCCGAACGGGCTGTACACCGTGACCGCCGCGGTCGGTGACTCGGGGACCGCGACCGACAGCGTGCACTACCTGAACGTCGAGGACCAGAACGCGGTGGCGGCGTTCCGGCCCACCGCCACGGCGAAGCACGTCACCGCCGTCCGGACGGTCGAGGTCACCGACGGCCGGCTCACGCTCAGCCCGAAGGCCGGGACGAACACGAAGTTCCACTACGCCGACGTGGCGAGCGTGCCCGCGCCCGGGGCGATCCCGGCGGTCCGCACGGTCAGCCCGGCGAACCTGTCGACCGGTGTCGAGACGACCACCAGCATCGTCGCCGACCTGACGCTGCCGAACGGCGCCGTCGACCCGGACTCCCTGGACGGCGCGGCGGTCACCCTGACCCGGGTCGCCGACGGCGCGGCCGTGCCGATCAACGCCATCACCAGCGGCGGCGGCGACGTGGTGAACGCCTCGCCGCTGGCGCCGCTCGCTGCCGGGACGCTCTACCGGCTGGACGTCACCTCCGGGGTGACCGACGTGCGGGGTGTCGCGTTCGCGCCGTACTCGATGGTGTTCACGACCGGCGCGGCCTCGGGCGGCGGGCCGGCGTTCACGAAGGTCACCTCGGGGTCGGTGGCCGCCGACTACACCAGTGTCACGATGGGGCCGGACGGCAGGCTCTACGCGGCGACGCTGAACGGCCGGATCTACCGCTATCCGGTCGCCGCGGACGGCACGCTGGGAACTCCCGCGGTCATCGACACGGTGCAGGCTCGTACGATCATCGGCCTTGCCTTCGACCCCGCCTCGACGGCGGCGGACCCGGTCCTCTGGATCACCTCGAACCACCCGTTCACCGGCACCTACGACGTACCGGACTTCTCCAGTGTCCTGGCCAGGCTCTCCGGACCGGATCTCGGCGTCTACACGCCGGTGCTGACCGGGCTGCCGCGCTCGGTGAAGGACCATGAGACGAACTCGATCGCGTTCGGGCCCGATGGCGCGCTCTACATCAGCCAGGGCGCGAACAACGCGATGGGCGCGCCGGACGCCTCCTGGCGTGATCGTCCGGAGCGGTTGCTGACAGCGGCGGTGCTGCGTCTGGACCGTGGAAGGTTGCCGGCCGCGTTGCCGCTGGACGTGAAGACCGAGGACGGCGGAACCTACGACCCCTACGCCCCCGGCGCGCCGCTGACCCTCTACGGCACCGGGGTCCGCAACGCCTACGACCTGGTCTGGCACCGCAACGGTCATCTGTACGTCCCGACGAACGGCTCGGCGGCCGGCGGCAACACCCCCGACGTGCCGAGCCCGCTGCCGGCGTCCTGCTCACGGCGCGGCGGCTACACCGGGCCGGTCGTGGCCGGGCTGCGGGCCAACCCGCAGGCCGAGACCGACTACGTGTTCGACGTGAAGCCGGGCCGGTACTACGGGCACCCGAACCCGTCCCGCTGCGAGTGGATCCTGGCCGGGGCCAATCCTTCGCCGGGCGTCGATCCGTTCCAGGTCAACGCGTATCCGGTCGGCACGCAGCCGGACCCCAACCTGGACCTTCCCGGTATTCACGACGCCGGATTGCACGCCTCGGCGAACGGCGCCGTCGAATACCGGGGCGGCGCGCTCGACGGCAAGCTCCTCGTCGTCCGCTACTCCGACGGGCAGGACATCCAGATGTTCGACGTCGCGGCCGATGGGGCGCTGTCGAACCCCAGGAGCGTCGTGGCCGGATTCAACCAGCCGCTCGACGTCACGCAGAGCCGCACCACCGGCGATCTCTACGTCACCGAGCTGGGCGCCCGGCGGATCACGCTGCTGAAGCCGCAACTGACACAATGAGCGCGTGCTCCGGATCTTCTCGGTCCTCTACTGGGCGTTCATCGTCGTCACGTGCCCGATCTTCTTCGCCGGCGCGCTCGTCGTCTTCGTGCTGTCCCTGCCCTTCGACCGCCGGCGGGTGGCCCTGCACCTGTACTCCTCGGCGTGGGCGTCCTTCTACGTCTACATCAACCCGCTCTGGCGTCTCCGCGTCCGCGGCCGTTCCGCACTGCCCTGGCACGGCGCCGCCGTCCTGGTCGCCAACCACGCCTCGCTGATCGACATCCTGGTGCTGTTCGCCCTCTTCCGCCCGTTCAAATGGGTCTCCAAGCAGGAGATCTTCCGGGTCCCGGTGATCGGCTGGAACATGCGCCTCAACGACTACGTCCCGCTCGTCAGGGGCAGCGGCGCCTCGGTCCGCGAGATGATGGCCCACTGCGACCGCCTGCTGTCCGCCGGCTCACCCGTCATGATCTTCCCGGAGGGCACCCGCACGTCGGACGGCTCACTGCGCGCCTTCAAGGACGGCGCCTTCGACCTGGCCGTGCGCCACGACGTCCCGCTCATCCCCATCGCCGTCCACGGCACCCGCCGAGCCCTGCCCCGCAACGGTGTCATCCTCCGCGACCGCATCAACGTCCGCGTCGAGGTCCTCGCACCTCTGCACCCCTCCTCCTACCCGGACAAGGAATCCCTCCGCGACGCCGCCCGAAACGCCATAGCCGAAGCCCTTTCATGATGTGTCCTCCTGGGACCGCACTGCACGGTGCGGAGGTGGGGTTGCTGTTTGGGTGGGGTGGTGGCGGGCACTGCGGAAGGCATGAGTTTCCTGGACAAGGCGAAGGATTTCGCGGACGACCACGACAAGCAGGTTGACGAGGGTCTCGAGAAGGCCGGTGACCAGGCTGATCAGCGGACCGGGCAGAAGTATTCGGATCACATCGACAAGGGTGTGGACGCGGCGCAGCAGCGCACCGGGGACGGCGACACCCAGCAGCGATGATCGGGTTCGCGGGCGGTCCGGTTGCGGGCCGCCCGCGGGTCACCAGAGGACGTGCAGCGTCAGGCAGCTCGACGCGGCCGACGGGTCGTCGGCGTCGACCACGGCCACGAGGCGTACGCCGGTCGTGGTCTGGCCGGCGATCGCCAGGCCCTCGACCTTCCACGGTCCGGCGGGTGTGGCGGGGATCTCGGCCACTGCCAGTACGCCGCCGTCGTCCAGCAGGGCCAGGGCCGAGGCGACCACCGGGCCGTCGTCGACGGCGTTCGGGGTGTCCTCCGCGGCGGCCGACACCAGGATGCGGCCGTCGTTCAGCGCCACCGCGTCGGTGACGGCGAGGCCCACGCCGTCGACAGTGCCCAGGTCGTAGCGGCGAGGGTTGCCGATCGCCACCGCCGGGTCGCCGGACAGCAGTGCCGGCAGGTCGACATCGACGCTGGCGGACGGGATCCCCGCCGCGGCGTTCCCTCGCTGGAACCAGCGCAGCCTGTCGCCGATCAGAGCGGCGCCCTCCAGGTTGAGCTGCGCGGACGGGATACCGAGAGCAGCGGCGACCGACGCGTAGACCGGCGTCAGGTCGGTGACCGCGAACCCGCCGGCGGTCACCAGCGAGACCCGCGTCCGCGCCGCCGTGGAACCGGAGCCGAGCAGCAGCACCGCGCCGGATTCCAGGGCGCAGGCCGCCTCGAAGTCCGGTTTCAGGTGTTTGGTCCCGGCTGTTTCGCTGAACTCGTCCAGCCCCGCCACTGGCGGCACCACCCGGACCGGCGTGACGGCGCCGCCGCGCCACCAGGCCGCATGGGTGGCGTCGTCCTGTACGACGAGCCAGCCGCCGCCGAACGCCGCGATCGCCGACGCGGCCCGCACCGGTGAGCCGTCGCCGAACCGCAGCGACGCGACATCTTCCACGATCACCCGCATACGGCTATCGCATCACACGGGGAGCGGCGATCGGATCACACCGTGGGGACGAGCTCGACGACCCGGCCGGCTCGACCGTCGGCGATCAGGTCGAGGACGGTGGCTACGACGGTCGAGGGCGGGATCAGCGGGGGAGTGCCGGGTCCGCGCTGCCGCCACTCGGCCTGGGCGCGGTCCAGGCCGATCCAGTCCGGGACGACGCAGGTCATCCGCACGTCGTGGGTCTGTGCCAGCGCGGCCGAGGACGTGGTGAAGCGGATCAGGCCGGCCTTGGCGGCGCCGTACTCCGGGGAGCCGTACGCAGTGGAGCCGACACCGCCGCTGGACGAGATGTTGACGATCGCGCCGCCACCGAGGTCGCGCATCGGCTCCAGGACGAGCTGGCTGAGCAGCATCGGCGCGGTGAGGTTGAGGGCGATCGTCGCGGACCAGTCGGCGGGTGCGGCGTCCGGGTACTGCGGGCCGGGTGTCCAGCCGCCGGCGTTGTTCACCAGGACGTGCGGGCCGCCGAAGGAGCGGGCGGCGGCGACGATCCGCTCGCAGTCGGCGGGGTCTCGCACATCAGCGCGGATGGCGTCGCCCGGCGCCGGCGCCGTGTCCGCCACGAGAACGCGGTGACCGGTTCGGGACAGGGCGGCGGCGATCTCGTGTCCGACGCCCGCGGCCCCGCCGGTGACGATCGCGACGGGCTTCATGATGTCTCCTCCCCTGGACGGCTCACCCCGATGACTACCCGGATGGACGCCACCCATCCCGGCGTAGGAGGGGGATGAGCAGCGCTGCCGGCGTACAAGGGTGTTCGGCGAAGGAGAGCGCAAGTGGCGCAGCAGGCCGGCCATGTCCCATGCTGATCCGATGGACGGGTCGCTGAGGCAGAACGATCGTGCGCTGCTGGCGCGGGCGGCGGGCAATCTCGCGCGGGTGCCGGGGATTCCGCTGATCTTCGGTGGCGTCGGTACGACTGACGTGCCGGTCACGGTGAGCATCGGCGGGCGGACGTCGGCGCTGACCTCGCTGGTGATCCGGCCGGAGCGTGGGCTGGGCGGCAAGGCGCTCGTGGAGAAGCGGCTGCTGGCGCTGCCGAGGTACGACAGTGCGCCCGGGATCACCCATGACTACGACGAGCCGGTGCTCAGCGAGGGGATCGTCGGGCTGGCGGTCGTGCCGCTGATGAGCGGCAGTCACGTGCGCGGTCTGCTCTACGCCGGCACCCGTGACGGCGAGGCGCTCACCCCGGAGATCGTGTCGGCGCTGGCCGCGGAGGGGCAGGCGGCCTCACTGGCGATCTCGGTGCGCGACTTCAGCGAGCGGCTGCGCGCGATCGCCGGCCGCACCTCCGACGCGGCGACCCGGCAGGAGCTGCTGGAACTCGTCGAGCAACCCCGGCCGGCGGTCGCCGATCCGCTGACACCCCGCCAGCGTGAGGTGATCGAACTGGCGGGGATCGGGCTGCGCAACGCCGAGATCGGCGCCCGGCTGGGGCTCAGTGAGCAGACCGTGAAGACCTATATGCGGGCCCTGATGGTACGGCTCGGCGCCCGCTCCCGATCAGAAGCGGTCCACCGCTATCGATCGTCCCGTGGCTAGCGCGTCGTCGATCCGCCGGGCGATCTCGTCGAGGTCCCCGGAACCGTCCACGTCGTGCAGCAGGCCGCGCTCCCGGTACGCCGCGAGGACCGGCTCGCTCTCCGTCGCGTAGATCGCCAGCCGCTGGCGGACCACGTCGGCGAGGTCGTCGCTGCGGCCCCGGCGCTCCAGGCGGTCCTGCAGTTCGGCCTGCGCGACCACCAGATTCACCACGATCAGCCCGTCGAGCAGGGTGTCCAGGAAGTCGACCTGGGCGAGAGTACGCGGATAGCCGTCGAGGATGATGCGCCCGTCCGGGGCATTGCGCTCGATGTGGTCGCGAACCATCTCGTTCGTCAGCTCATCGGGCACGTAATGTCCGGCGTCGATGAGTTGCCGTGCCGTCCGGCCGAGTTCGGTGTCCCGCGTGATGTGGTCGCGGAACAGGTCTCCGGTGGACAGATGTGTCAGGTCGTGGCGTCGGGCCAGGTGCGTGGCCTGGGTGCCTTTGCCGGAACCGGGTGCGCCGGTGAGGATGAGGGCGATGTCCAACGGAGTACTCCAACGTATTCCGGCAGCGGGAGTCCGAGCTTAGAAACGCAACCGAAACGTGAATAGCACCGAAAGTGGATAGCGGCGAATGTCACAACGGCCGCCTCCCTGATGTGAGAGGCGGCCGTCCGCGGCTTTACCCGGTGAACTTCGCGTACTTCGCCCGGAACTTCTCGATGCGGCCCGCGGTGTCCAGCACCCGGCTGCGACCGGTCCAGAACGGGTGGCTCGCGCTCGAGATCTGCACGTCGACGACCGGGTACGTGGCGCCGTCCGTCCACTCGACAGTCTTGTCACTGGTGGCCGTCGAGCGGGTCAGGAACGCGTAGTCGGCGTTCCGGTCGCGGTACACGACGGGCTGGTAATCGGGGTGGATTCCGTTTCGCATGACTGACCTCCAGGGTGATCGACCGCTACAACCGATCCGCCGGGGTCGATATTTCAGCCCGGTGTGTGTCCTGCGAGACAGTTCGAAGCGCCCGGCGCCGAGGCCGATTCAGTAACACTCAGCGCCGGTTCGCTGACTATGAGTACAGCAGTCGCGCGTCGCGGGTTCATCCTGTTTTCGTGCCGGGCGGTCGCGGGTGGGCGCGCCGGTTAGCGTGGCGGGGTGGGCGTGGAGCAGAGCAGGGACGATCGGATCGTCGCGGAGTTCGGGGACGGGCACGACGTGGACGGGATCGCGGCACGCTACGGGATCACGGCCGCCGAGGTCTACGCCGTCGTCGAGCGGGAGGTCGGGCCGGTGGGGGAGGTGCCACCGGGTCGATACGGGCAGCCGGCTCCATATCCGCCGCCGTACTACGCACCGCCGCCGCCACCGGGCTATTACGCGCCTCCGCCGGCCTATCACCAGCCGCCGCCCGGCTATCCCGCCCCGCCCGGCGTCCACGGCTTTGCGGGACCGGGCACGCTCGCTGCCGGCCTGGCGCAGTGGACCGACGCCGAGGGGGCGCAATTCCTGCTCGGCCAGGTCCTCGGCCTCTTCGCCGGCCGCACCTTCGCCGAGGTGAGGCACGTCTTCTGGACCGACAACCCCCTCGGAAACGAACTCCGCGGCATGCTGCTGGCCCTGGTGAGGGCCGGTGTCCTGGAGTGGCGGGAGGGGCCGGCCAACCAGTTCCGCTGGCGTGCTCAGCAGTAGCCGCCGAGCGGCAGGGCCGGTAAGTTAACCGGGAGTCGCACAGTGTGTCCGCAGTGGACACCGCCTGGAAAGGCAGCCGATGACCGTCACCGACATCCTGTCCCCGGAGTGCATGGCCGACCCCGTCCCGGTGTGGGAGGCGCTGCGGGAGACCCGGCCGCTCGCCTTCCACGAGGGCATGAACGCGTACGTGATCAGCCGCTACGAGGACGTCGAGCGCGCGTTCAAGGACCCGGCGTTCACCAGCGACAACTACAGCTGGCAGCTGGAGCCCGTGCACGGGCGCACGATCCTGCAGATGGACGGCCGGGAGCACGCGATCCACCGGCGGCTGGTGACCCCGGCGTTCCGGGGCAGCGAACTGACCGCCCGGTTCGTCCCGGTGATGCGGCGCAACAGCCGGGAGCTGCTCGACGACTTCCGCGACGACGGCGAGGTGGACCTCGTCGACGCGTTCACCACCCGCTATCCGATCAACGTGATCGTCGACATGCTCGGGCTGCCGAAGTCCGACCACGCGCTCTTCCACCGCTGGTACACCTCGATCATGGCGTTCCTGGCGAACCTGACGCAGGACCCGGAGGTGACCGAGCGGGGGCTGCTGACCAAGGATGAGCTGCAGGCGTACCTCCTTCCGCGCATCGCCGCACGCGTCGCCGACCCCCGCGACGACCTGCTGTCGGTGCTCGGCACCGCGGAGATCGACGGCGAGCGGATGTCCGCGCTGGAGATCAAGGCGTTCGTCAGCCTGCTGCTCGTGGCGGGCGGCGAGACCACCGACAAGGCGCTCGCCAACCTGATGCTCAACCTGGTCCGCGATCCGGAGCAGATGGCCCTGGTGCGCGCGGACCGGTCGCTGATCGCGCACGCCCTGGCCGAGACGCTGCGGCACTCGCCGCCCGTACAGATGATCATGCGGCAGCCGGCCGAGGACGTGCGGCTCTCCGGCGGGACGGTCCCGGCGGGCGCCACGGTGGTCTGCCTGATCGCGGCCGCGAACCGGGATCCCCGCCGGTACGCCGACCCGGACCGCTTCGACGTCACCCGCCCCGACCTCGACTTCGCCAAGGCGTTCACCGCCGCGGCCGACCACACCGGTTTCGCCCTGGGCCGTCACTTCTGCGTCGGCGCGATGCTGGCGAAGGCCGAGGTGGAGGTGGCGGTGAACGCGTTGCTCGACGCGATGGACGACATCGAACTGGCCGAGCCACCGGTGCCGCAGGGCGTGTTCACCCGGGCGCCGGGGTCGCTGCGGCTGCGGTTCCGCCCTACGCTCTCCGGGTGATCTCACGCGGGCGAACCCTCAGCGGCTGGCTGCTCCTCGCCGCGGTGCTCACCCTCCTGGTCAAGCTCGCGCTCGACACACTGGACAGCGGTCTCGCCGGCTGGGTCCTGCCGATCATCGCGGTGCCGGCCTGCGTGCTGGTGAGCATCCCGCTGCACGAGGGCGGCCACCTACTAGCGGCGCTCGTCACGCGTCTGAAGATCATCGAGACCCGCATCCGGTACGCCGAACCCGCCTACGTCCGCGTCACCACCGATCCCGGCAGCCCTCTGCTGCCGCTGCGGTTCGTCCTGTTCCACCTGGCCGGACCGGCGGTGAACGTGCTGCTCGCGGCCGGCCTGTCGAAGGCGGGAACGGCGGATCTGCCGATGACCGTCCGGGAGTGCGCGCTGATGGCGGCGTTCGCCTCCGGACTGATCGGCCTGCTGAGCCTGCTCCCGCAGAGGCTCGGCACGCTCCACAGCGACGGCACCCACGTCCTGCGCTGGCTCTTCCGCCCGGCCCGCGCCCGAGCCGCCGCCTCGGCCGGTGGCGCAAATCCGGCGCCGGCGGTGATCCCGGGACTCCCTGAACTGCATCGCATGGTGGTGGACGGCCGGCCGGTCGACCCGCAGACGCTGGCCCGGCTCGCAGCGACGGCCTCGGCCCTGGCCGGGGGCGGTGGACGACCACGCGACCATTGGCATCTGGTGGCCCGGGCGATCGTGGAGCTGCGGAACGACCGGCCCGCCGACGCTCGCCGGATCCTGCTGGGCATCGCGCCGTCGGCCGAGCCCGACGTGACCGCCGCCCTGCTGATCCGGGTGGTGGCCGCGACCGCGCTGGGCGACACCGCCCAGGCCGAGCGGGTGCTGACCGCGCTGCGCGCCGCCCACGACCGAGCCGGCCGGCCGGACGGGGCCGCCACCCCGCCAGCCGAGAATCTGATCGCCCAGTCCTCCGAGATCTCGGGTTGAGACCCGCGCCCGATGCTTCGGGATGGCTTCCGGCCGGCCGATCCCTGCTGTCCCGCGGCCTGGCCGGGGATTCACACGTCGCGACGCCGATGCACGGACACGGCGGCTGCGAGGAGGATCAGCGGCCACAGCGCGTACACGAGCCAGGCCGTGGTGGCGGTCGCGTAGATGTCGCCGACCGCCTCCGGCGACCCGTACGCCTGAGTCAGTCGCTGCCACGCCGGGAGCAGCATCGCATGGTTGATCATCCGCGATGGTTCCTGACGGGTGCCGACCATCTGCGGCGCCAGGACCAGCAGGAGGATCCCGGCGACGTACACGGCGCCGGCATGGCGTACGAGCACGGCGAGAGCGAGGCCGGTCAGAGCGCACACCGGTCCGATCAGGATCGCCGCGAGCAGGGCGGCGCCCGTTCCGGGACGGCTGAGCGTCACATCGCCGAGGATGAGCCCGGTGACGGTGAACGAGCTCGCGGCCATGACCGTGCCGGCGACCGTCCAGACGGCGGCGATCACGGCTGCCTTGGCCAGAACGACTTCGGCGCGGGCCGGCACGGCGACCGAGGTGGCCCGGATGAGGCCGCTGCCGTACTCGCCGAGCATCGCCGCGGAACCGAAGGCCGTCGCCGCCACGATCAGCACCAGGAAGCCGGCCACCGGGAAGGCGTCGCTGAGCTGGAACCCGTTCTCCGGCGGGCTCGTGTAAGCGTCGGCCACCGCCGAGCCGACCACTGCCGAAGTGGTCCCTGCCAGAGTCCACCGGGTGGAGCGCAACGAGCGCATCTTGATCCATTCGGCCGCGATCACGTCGCGCATCACGCACCACCGGCCCGGTAGTCGACGCTGGCGGAGGTCAAGCGTAGGAAGACGTCCTCCAGGGAGTCGCCGGCGAACGAATCGATCGAGCCGGCGGCGAGGAGCCGGCCCTGGCCGATCACGACGACGTCGTCGGCGGTCGCCGCCATCTCACCGATCAAGTGGCTGGAGAGGAAGACGGTGCGGCCCTCGGCGGCGAGCCGCCGGAACAGCCCGCGCGCCCAGTGGATTCCCTCCGGGTCCATCCCGTTCACCGGTTCGTCGAAGATGAGCACCGGCGGGTCACCGAGAAGGGCCGTGGCCACGCCGAGCCGCTGCCGCATGCCCA
This sequence comes from Actinoplanes sp. OR16, assembly GCF_004001265.1. Taxonomy (GTDB): domain Bacteria; phylum Actinomycetota; class Actinomycetes; order Mycobacteriales; family Micromonosporaceae; genus Actinoplanes. The sequence continues at coordinate 6,766,559 of NZ_AP019371.1, forward strand.
GGGAGTAGGTGCCGACGAGCCGGTGCGCGACCGCGGTGAGGCCGACCTCGGCGAGCACGTCGCCGACCCGCCTTCCCGGCAGGCCGTTGCTGCGGGCCAGCGCCGCCAGATGCACCGCGGCGGACAGGCCGGGATGCGCCTGCCGGCCGTCGAGCAGCGCGCCGGCGTGCCGCAGACCGCGCCGGTGCGAGCGGAACGGCACTCCACCGATCGTGGCAGCGCCGCTGGTTGCGGCATCGAGGCCGAGGAGCACCCGCAGTGTGGTCGTCTTGCCGGCGCCGTTCGGGCCGAGGAACCCGGTGACCCGGCCGGGCCGGGCGGTGAACGACAGCCCGGCCACCGCGGTGGTGGATCCGTACCGTTTGGTCAGTCGATCGACTTCAATCATGCCGGTCACTGTTCCGGTCGTCGCCGGCCGCGTCATCGGACCACAGCAGCCCGGGGGATACCGACCGTGGTCGTACGCCCGTGGTCGGATGTCCTCCCCGCGGCCGCGCCGATAGGCTCGCCACATGTCCGAACCGCCGCGCAGCCTGCCGCCGGGTGGCTGGGTGGCGCTGCTCTGGTCGATCGCCGTGTTCTGGGCGTTGCGCGGCTACTCCGGACTGCCCGGCCTGCCGTCCGTGGTGTCCCCGCGGCCGGCCTGGTGCTGGGCCGTCGTCGCCGCCGCGGCCGTGACCGGGCTCGGCGCGAGCACTCAGGTGCGCCGTCGTCCCCTGACAGCGTCGTACTCACTGGTCGTCTCCGCCGTCGCGCTGGTGCTCGCCGTGGGCCCGCCGGGCCTCGCCGCCCATCCGGACCAGATGCTGGGCCTGCTCCTGCTCGCCGCCGACCTGGTGCTCGCCCGTGTCGTCATGGCCCGGCCGCCCCTGGCGTGGAGTGCCGCGCTGCTCCCGGTGCTCGCCGCCCTGCCGGCCGCCGCGCTGTTGCGGGTGGTCTTCGGGCAGCCCTTCCCGGGCGCCGACGCCGGTGCCGTCGTCGACGGGACCGTCTGGCTGGCATACGCGGTGCTGCCCGCCCTGGTCGCCGGCCTGCTCGGCTACTCGGTCCGGCAAGCCGGGGAGTACGCCCGGCGGCTCCGCGAGCAGGCCGCCGAGCAGGCCGTGACGGCCGAACGGCTGCGCATCTCCCGGGAACTGCACGACCACGTCGCGCACAGCGTCGGCGTCATCGCGCTGCAGGCCGGGGCGGCGGCCCGGGTCATGGACACCCAGCCGGAACGGGCCCGTGAGGCGATGCGCGCCATCGAGGCCACCAGCCGGGACACCCTGTCCGGGCTGCGCCGCATGCTCGGCGGCCTCCGGCACGACACGAAGGCGGTGCTGCGGGAGGACACGGAAGCCGGGCTGCGGCACGACGCCGAGGCGGCGCTGCGGCCCGCACCCGGACTGGCCGATCTGGAGCAGCTCGTGGGCGCCACGACGGCCGCGGGCGTGGCGGTCGCGCTGACCGTCAGCGGCGATCGGCGGCCACTCGCCGCCGACATCGAGCTCTCCGCCTACCGGATCATCCAGGAGTCGCTCACCAACGTGCTGCGCCACGCGGGCGCCGAGACCTGCCGGATCTCGGTCGACTACGGCTCCGGCGAACTGGCCATCGAGGTGACCGACGACGGCCGCGGCGGCGACCCGGCGACCGGAGGCTTCGGCCTGGCCGGCCTGCGCGAGCGGGTCGCCCTGGCCGACGGCACCATCACCGCGGGAGCACGGCGAGGCGGCGGCTTCCAGGTGGCGGCGCGGCTGCCGGTCGGGCCATGACGGCGGTGCGAGTGCTGCTCGCCGACGACCACGCGTTGATCCGCAGCGCCCTGCAGATGGTCCTGGCCGACGCCGGCGACATCGAGGTGGCCGGTGAGGCGGGGACCGGCGCCGACGCCGTGCGGCTGAGCCGTGAGCTGAGTCCCGACGTGGTGCTGATGGACATCCGGATGCCCGGCCTCGACGGCATCGAGGCGACCCGCCGGATCACCGCCGAACCCGGCGCGCCCCGCGTCGTCGTGCTGACCACGTTCGACGACGATGAGAACGTGTACGGGGCACTGCGCGCCGGGGCATCCGGTTTCCTGGTCAAGGACATGGCGCTCGAAGAGATCGTCGCCGGCATCCGGGTGGTCGCGACCGGGGATGCGCTGATCGCCCCGAGCGTGACCCGGCGCCTCATCGCGATGGTGGTCAAGCATCCGTCGCCGGTGCCGGACGGCCCGGTGTCGCTGGACGGCGTCACCGAGCGTGAACGCGAGGTGCTGACCCTGATCGGGCAGGGCGCCACCAACGCCGAGATCGCCGAGCGGATGCACATCACGACCCCCACGGTGAAGAGCCATGTGGGCCGGCTGATGACCAAACTGGCCGCTCGCGACCGGGTGCAGTTGGTGATCGTCGCGTACCGGACCGGTCTCGTCGTCCCTTGACCCGGGTGCGGGAGGGCGCCCGCCCGGACGGCGGGCGCCCCGCGCTGCTACTTGTACGTGATGTCGCTCTGGGTGACCTTGCAGTTGGCGTCGTTCCAGCCTTCGCCGAGGTACTTGGGCTCGCTGCCCTTGGCGACGCCCTGGTACTTGCCGCAGACCGTGGCGCCGGAGCTGTTGGTCAGGGTGACGCGGGTGATGGTGGCCGTGTCGCCCCAGTTGCTGTTGATGCCGGCGACCATGTCGATGTCGTTCAGCAGCACGTTGTCGATTCTCACGTGGCGCTGGTAGGAGTTGGTGCAGTTGCCGCAGCCGCGGTAGAGCTTCCCGGATCCGCTCAGGTAGAAGCCGGAGATGTTGACCGTGCCGTTGCCGTTGTGCTGGAAGGTCTTGTCGCTGCCGCCCTTGGCGCCGCCGCCGATGACGTAACTGGTGCCGCCGCCGGTGCCCTTGAAGGTGGCGGCGTCCTCGCCGATGTCGTTCCACCAGACGTTGCGGATCGTGCAGGTGCCTTCGCAGTGCACGCCGTCGCCGGCGGGGGATCCGATGATGACGTTCTGCAGGGTGCCGCCGTTGGCGATGCTGAACATCGGGTCCTGCGATTCGCTCTGCGAGCCGTCGCCGATGCAGCAGTAGGTCTTCATGCCGCCGTCGAAGGTGCCGGAGACGTCGACCGTGCTGCTGATCGACACCGAGCCCTTCGAGGACGGCCAGGCGCCGGTCGGGGTTCCGGTGCCGCTGGTCGGGCTCGGGCTGCTGGTGGGGCTGCTCGTCGGGCTGCTCGTCGGGCTGCTGGTCGGCGTGGAGCCGCCGTTGTAGGACTCGAACTCGGCGATCCGCGGGGCGGCGGACGCGCTGGTGATCTCGAACGTGAGCTTCTTCAGCGACGTCGCCGAGAACGTGATCGTGCTCGGGCTGCCGCTGCCGGAGGAGAGCACGCTGCCGCTGTCGGCGTTGAGAACACGCCAGGCGCTGATCGAGCCACCGCCTGCGGCCTGCCTGATGACGGCCGAGGAGACCGTCGTCGCGCTGCTCCACTTGACCGAGACGTAGCCGGTCGCGCTCGCCGGTGACCAGTAGGTCCCGGTGTTGCCGTCCCGGACGTTGCCGTAGCTGGTGCCGCTGGCCTTGCTGGAGCCGTCGGCGCCGGCGCCGAGGCTCAGGTTGTCCGCGGCCAGGGCCTGCGCCGACGGCAGCGCAACCATGATCGCGGCGCTCGTGACGGCGGTGGCCGCCACGGCGATCCATCGCAGAGCGACGGGTCTTCTCATCGATCTCTCACCTTCATGCGGGGATGGGCGGAGCGCCTTCAAGCGGGGGGAAAGCGCTTTCCTGGCGAGGATAGAGAGTCGTCAATATGATCGCAAGAAGGGGCGCGCACCGCGCCGATGCCGGCGACCACCACGGCGGCGACTCCGGCCAGGTCGTTCAGGCCGGCGCCCTGCCCGAGCAGCACCAGCCCGGCCAGCAGAGCGAACGCCGGCTCCAGGCACATCAGCGTGGAGAACGCCGCCGTGGGCAGCCGCCGCAGCGCCAGCAGTTCCAGGAGGAACGGCAGGAAGGGTACGAGGACCGCGAGCGCGAATCCGGTCACGGCGAGCGACCAGGTGAGCTCGCCGAGGGGTGGTGGCCCGGCCACCAGCGTGATGACCAGGGCGGCGACCGGCATCGACACGGCCAGGCCCTTGATGCCGTGGCTCTCGTCGCCTACCCGCTCGGTGAACACGATGTACCCGGCGTAGCAGACCGCCGACAGCAGCGCGAACACCACGCCCAGCAGGTCCGGGGCGCCGGTCCACGGGCGGGTCAGCAGCAGGACCCCGGCGCCCGCCACGGCCGGCCAGACCCAGGCGGCGCGGCGGCGGCCGGTCAGCGCCGCGACGGTGAGCGGGCCGAGGAACTCGATGGCGCCGGCCGTGCCGAGCGGCAGCCGGTCCGCGGCCGACATGAAGAAGATCGCCATTCCGGCCGAGGCCACCCCGAGCAGTGCTCCGGCCCGCAGGGCGGCGGCCGAGTACGTGTAGCGCCACGGCCGGACGATCGCCACGATCAGCAGGGCGGCGCAGGTCAGCCGCAGCCACGCGGCGCCGAGCGGGCCGAGGTCGTCGAGGAAGCGGACGGACCCGGCCACGCCGATCTGGATGGTGAACATCGAGGCGAGCGCGAGGAGCGCCCCGTCGCGGCTGGTGGCGGTGCTCATGGGGGCCAGTGGATCAGCCACCGACCGTTCACGTCCACGTGGCGGTCACGAACTCACCGTCCACGGTTTGCGTACGATCGGGAAATGGATCCGAAGCTCTTGACGGTCCTGCTGGAGCTCGCCCGGCTCGGCTCGATGCGGGCGGTCGCCGACGTGATGCGGACCAGCACCTCGACGATCTCCCAGCAGATCGCCACCCTGGGCCGGCAGGCCGGTGCCGAACTGCTGGAACGCGACGGCCGGGGCGTGCGGCTGAGCCCGGCGGGCCGTCGCCTGGCCGGGCACGCGGTCACGATCCTGGCCGCCGTCGACGCGGCGCGCGCCGATCTCGACCCGGACGCCGAGCCGGCCGGCGTGGTGCGGGTGGCCGGCTCGGCGACCACGCTGCGGCGCGCCGTGATTCCGGTGATCACCTCGCTGGCCGGGCGGCGGTCCGGCGTACAGGTGCTGGTCTCGGAATTGGAACCCGGCGAGGCGACCGAGGCGCTGCTCACGAATCAGATCGACCTGGCCCTGGTGTACGACTACAACCTGGCGCCGGCCGCGCGGGACCCGTCGTTCGCGTCGCGGCCGCTGTGGCAGAGCGACTGGGGTCTCGGGGTGCCCGCCGAGCACGCCGCCGGGGCCGGGCGCCTGCCGTCGCCGGAGTTGTTCGCCCGGTTCGCGGGCACGGCGTGGATCGGCAATCCGCGTAACCCCGCCGAGGAGGCCGCGCTGCGGGTGATCGCCGCGATGGCCGGGTTCGAGCCGCGCCTCTACCACCACGCCGACAGCCTGGACCTGGTCGAGGACCTGATCGTCACCGGCAGCGGGGTCGGCCTGCTGCCGATCGGCCGCGCCACCCGTCCCGGCGTCGTCGTCCAGCCGCTCCGTGATCCGGCGATCCACCTGCGGATCTTCGCGTGGACCAAGCGGGGACGCCTGACCTGGCCGCCGCTGGCGATGGTCCTCGGCCTGCTGTCAGATCACGGCGCAAATGATGCCCCGGAGCCGGGGGAGGCGGAGGCTCGGACGGGTCGAGAGGAGACCTCACCATGGCCGGAACCCTGAGCCCGTGGCCGAACACCCGGCAGGGCGACAAGGAACATCCCGTCATCACCCTGCAGTACCTGCTGCGGGCACGCGGGCAGACGATCACTGTGGACGGCATCTTCGGGCCGAAGACGGATGCGGCGGTCCGGGCCTTCCAGAAGTCCCGGAAGCTGACCGTCGACGGCGTCGTCGGCCCGAACACCTGGTCGGCGCTGATCATCGAGGTGCGGCGCGGCTCCGAGGGCGACGCGGTCCGCGGTGTGCAGGAGGAGTTCCAGTTCCGCGACCTGTCCGGCGACCCGTCGAAGGGTCCGCAGGTGGACGGCGTCTTCGGCGCCGAGACCGAGGCGGCGGTCCGCGGCTTCCAGGAGGCGATCCACGCCGATGTGCCGTCCATGGCCGTCGACGGGATCGTGGGTCCGATGACGTGGCAGGCGCTGGTCAGCGGCATGCTGTCGTTCTGACGATCTTCGCGCCATAATGCCGGGCATGAAGCCCGCCGCCCGGTTCGCCGCCGTCGCAGCCCTGCTGTTCGTCACCGCTGCCGGTCTGGCCTCGCTGCTGTTCGTGCCGGTGCGCGGCAGCATCGAGAAGGGGTTCGAGCCCGGTGAACCCGTGGTCCTGCCGCTGAAGCCGGAGGCGACGATGGTGTGGGCCACCACCAGGACGGCGGTGTGGTGCGACTACCCCGACCAGGACGGCGGCTTCTCGCAGGTGTCGATGCGGGACCAGGATCTGTGGATCGAGAGGAAACGCACCACCTGGTACGGCGTCCTCACCCTGCAGTCCTGGCCGGCCGGGGACCGCACCGTCACCTGCGACGGAGGGATCGAGCTCGCGATCGGGAGGCCACCGCTGGTGCACGACGCCCGTACCGAAGCCCTGGTGATCCTCGGATCCTTCTTCGCCGCGGCGGCGGGACTCGGCCTGGCCGCCGCCGCGCTGGCGCGGCGGCGGACGACTCAGCGCGCGATGTAACGACCTCCGCGACCGCGGATGATCTTCCGGGTCCTGATTTCTCTACAATGCGCCGGTGGCGCTTGATCGCAGGACCTATCGGATCGTCGACGGTGAGCAGATCGAGGGCACCTGGCGGCCGGTCTTCATCCGGAACGGGCGGAACCAGTTCCTGACCGACCTGCTGATCTACGCGGACGGTTTGATCTACTGCTGGGACTGGGTGGATCTGGACGGCCTGCGGGCGAAGCTCGCCAGCGGCAAGGTCACCACCACTCCGGAGCCCGGGATTCCGGTCTCGGCGCATCACCTGGCGTCCTGGACGGTCACCGACCCGGCCGGCTACGTGACCGCCGAGGACCTGGTCGGCGAGGTGGCCGACGAGATCGACACGCTCAATGGCCGTCCTGATGCGACGCGGCGCTGCCTGCGGGCGCTCGCCGTCTTCCTCGCCGACCGGACCGAGGGGAACCGGGAGCTGCTGGCCGCCGCCTATCGCGCGATCCCGTCTCATCTGCGGGTCTACGCGCTCGGCGACATGGACTACCGGGACTGGCCCCTCGAAGTCCTCTGCACCCCGGTCGCCGACCTGGTCGACGACGCCGACGCCGACGCCGACGAGAAGATCACCTTCGCGGAGTACGCGGAGGCGGTCGCCTACTTCTCCGGCTGGGTCCCGCCGGCCTCGGCCGCCGATCGGGTTTCCGGGCCGACGGTGAAACTGGCGACGATCCCCGGCCGCTTCCCGTCGCCGCCGGGCGTCGAATGCCTGCGCAACGAGTGCCCGGCGCCGATCGAGCTCGGCGGGATCACCTATCCGACGGCTCTGCACGCCTATTGGGCGCTGGCCGTGACCACTGACACGGACCGGCTCGCGGTTCGCGACGCGCCCCACTATTCCGACGCTTCGGTGGTGGCGCAGCAACTCGGTGTGCGGGACGACTGGCCGGCGGTCCGGCTGGCCGCCATGCACACTGTCGTCCGCGCGAAGTTCCAGCAGCACCCCGACCTGGCCGCGGTGCTGGCCGGCACCGGCGACGGCCGGATCGAGTACAACGTCAGCTCGCCCTACTGGAGTGGTGGCAAGGAGGGCCGCAACTGGATGGGCCGTCTCCTCGAACTCGTCCGCTCCGAGATGGCGGGCCTCTAGGGCTCTCCGGCGCCGGCCTCGCTCGTCGTCGCGTTCTCCTCGCCGGCGGTGGTGCGCAGCAGAGCGGGCGTGTCCCTCGTACAAGGAAGGGTCAGACCTGGGGAAGCTCGTAGCGTGCGCTGTCGTCGGGGACGCCGCGTGCCTGGGCCGCCCGGCCCAGTAGCAGTGCGTAAGCGAGGAACGCGAGCCAGACCACCGCGCCGAGACCGATGCGGGCGGCCGGCGGCAGCGTCGAGGGCGTGAGATACGCCTCCAGCGCGCCGGCGATCGCCAGCACCGGAACGAGACCGACAGCGATCAGCATGCCGGAGCGTGCTCGATCGGTGAGGGCCTGCCGCCTGGTCCGCGACGGGCCGGGGGCGATCCAGGCCCAGCCGATCCGCAGACCGACCGCCGCGCCGATGAAGACGCAGGTCAGCTCCAGGAGGCCGTGCGGCGCGAGGTAGGTCAGGAACGTGCCGCCGGCGCCGTTGCCGAAGAGGACACCGCCGGTGATGCTGATGTTGAGCAGGTTCACGCCGAGTAGGTAGAAGACCGGCAGGATCAGTACCCCGGCCGCGATGCACTGGGCCGTGAGCACGGCGTTGTTCGTCCAGACCTGGCCGGCGAAGTTCTGCGGCCGATACTGACTGTAATAGCCGACGAAGTCACCGCCGACCAGGTCGGTGATCTGCTGCTCGCTGAGGAAGGGCGCGAGGACCTGCGGGTACGCGTTGATGTACCAGGTCAGCGTGCTACCCGCGATCATCAGCAGGATGCCGAGGGTGATCCACCAGTGGCGTGCGGCGTAGAGCTGCGCCGGGAACGTCCGCAGGAAGAACCGGGGGATCGACCGCCAGACGAATCCTTGTCCGCGATTGATCGCGGCGCGACCGGCCATCAGCTGCCGGGAGAGATCGGCGAGCACGACCGGGTCGGGGGAGCGGCGGCGCAGCACCGACAGGTGCGTGGCGGCCCGCTGGTAGAGCATGACCAGTTCGTCGGCCTCCGCGGCGCTGAGCCGGCGACGCCGTGCGAGCTGTTCCATCCGGTCCCACTCGCCGGCGCGGTCCAGCACGTATGCGTCCAGATCCACCCGTCGGCCTTTCGTGTTTACTGTCCGGGTGACTGTGCTGGGTGACGGGCGGGTTGTCAACGCGGAGGCGGTGGCGCTCGACGTGCGCCCGGCCCGGCTCGGCTCCCGGGCGCTCGCGCTCGCCTTCGACATCGGCGCGCAGGTGGTGCTCGCCCTGTTCCTGCTGCTGCTCACCTCCATCACGCTGCGTGTGTTGCCGCCCAGCATCGTCGACGACGCGTTGTCCGACACGGTGATCCGCGTCGTGGTGGTGATCGTGCTGCTCGGCTATCCGACGCTGATCGAGACCCTGACGAACGGCCGCAGCGTCGGCAAACTCGTCGTCGGTCTGCGGGTGGTCCGCGAGGACGGCGGGCCGATCCGGGTGCGGCACGCGTTCACCCGCTCGCTGGTCGGCTTCGCCATCGAGTGGCCCGGCCTGCTGTTCCCCCTAGTCACCTGGATGATCAGCTTCGGCACGATGATCGGCTCGTCGCGCGGGCGCCGGATCGGGGATCTCGCCGCGGGCACGATGGTGGTGCACGTGCGGCGGCCGTACCCGTGGCTGCCGGTCCCGCCCATGCCGGCCGCCCTCGGCCCGTGGGCGGTGGTCGCCGACCTGTCCGCGCTCGACGACGGGCTGGCGCTCGCCGTCCGGCAGTATCTGTCGCGGGCGCCGGTGCTGCGCGAGCCGCAGCGATCCCGGCTCGGTCATGAACTGGCGTCCGAAGTGGCGGCTGCGGTACGCCCGGCTCCTCCGGCCGGCACCCCGCCGGACGCGTATCTGGCCGCGGTCCTGGCTGAGCGGCGGCGGCGGGCGGAGGCGATTCCGGGCGTGCGGGCGATGTCTGAGATATCGGAGAAGTCGGCCGTGGTCGCCGGTCTGCGTCCGGCGTCTCCACGCTGAATGAGACTGCGCTGAATCAGACTGCGCTGAATCAGACTGCGCTGGATCAGCAGGTCACCTGTGTCCGGCCGGTCTTCTGGGTCCACTCGCAGGTGTCAGTGATCTTGCCGGTCGTATCCCGCAGGGTCGCCGTGTCACCGGGGTTGTTCCACAGGTAGTTGCCGCTGTTCCAGTATCGGTGCGTGGCCGTGTCGGCACCCCGCCCGGTGTGCAGCCAGATCCGCCCCTTGGCGGCGATCGTGGCCACGCCGAACGTGTACGCCCGCCCACCCTGCTCCCGGATCGACCAGCCGGTGATCGAGACCGGCTTCGCCCCGTCGTTGACCAGCGAGATCCACTCGGCGTTGAGGCTCTCCGCGCTGCGGGTGTCCTTGCCTGGCGAGTCGTACTGCGCGACGTCGAGCCGCGGCACCGGCGTGGTGACGGCAGCCGGGTCGCCCTGCACGACGCCGAGCGGCGCGACGACGGCGGTCAGGGCGGCAGCGGTCAGCAGCATCATCACACCAGCGAGCGTCGGCCGGCCGAGCCTTTCCGCGAGCCAGATTCCCGGAAGATCCGCTGTCCGGGTGACGTGCGCGCCGTTGCCTCGCCACATGAGCCCGGGCCGGGCCCTCGGCGGCAGGGATGTGATCCTCAGGTGTTCTTGCGGTTGCGGTAGGTGCGCGTCTTGCTGCGATTGCCGCACACCTCCATGGAGCACCAGCGGCCTGCGCCGTTGCGGGAGGTGTCGAGGAAGGCGCGGCGGCAGTCCGGGGCCGCGCAGAGGCGGAGGCGGTGCCAGGTGCCGTCGGCCACGGCGTGGGCCACGGCGACGACGATGACCGCCAAGGCCGGGTCGGGGACGGTGGAGGCGAGGCGGAGGCGGCCGTCGGGAAACGTCTCGAGGCGGATCGGGAAGGCGGCGAGCGGGTCGACGCCGACGCCTGACAGACTGGTACGCAAGGCCGCTCGCAGCTCGGCGGCCCCGGCCGAGTCCGCCACCTGGTGAGTGGACACCCAGGCGGACAGAGTGTCGGCGCCCTGATGGGGCACGCCGTGGCGGCTGAAGGTGCGCTCGTCGAGAGTGTTCAGAAACTCCTCGACTACCCGGAGGTCGATCACCAGAACACTGTACAACACCACTGTGGCCTTTCGATGGTGTTGCATAAGGATGGTTGCCGAGTAGGTGGCCGGGGCGTCTGGGGGAACGCCCCTGCCGGTGAGGATGGGCCATGGGGACGGGTGCTCGCCGCGTGATTATCCGCCGTACAGCTCGCCGCACGCGCTCGACAGATCGAGCCAGGCCTGGGCCATCGCGAGGTTGAGCTTCTGCTCGGGTTTCGGCGCGGCGGCGGCCACCGCGGCGCTGGTCTCCCGGACCTCGCCGGCCGCCGTGCGGATCGACTCCTGAGTGGCCTGCGCCGCGACCTGCGCCGCCTGGCCGGTGCGCGCCGGATCGAGGTGGGCCTTCGCCACGTTGACCTCGGTCACCGCGGCACACGCGACCTTGTTGGTGTCGGTCTGGGCGACCGGTTCGGGAGCCTCGGCCGGCTCGGCGCCACAGCCCGGGAGAATCAGCAGAAGAGCGGGGAGAAAAAGCGCTTTACGCATCCGGGGACCATAGCGGCCGGTCCTTTTCGCGGCCGATTCCGGTGTCCGAACACGAGCATTCTCCGGTCTGTTCTCACCATTCTGGTGACCGCCCGTGAAAAGTGAGCGGAATTCGTCCGGCGGCGGCTATGCATAACGAGCGGCGCGGGGGAGAGCGACGCGGGACACCCCATCGGGCGAATCACGGACGAGAGGTGGATCACCGCGATGTAGCGTCCCGGTAACAGGCAGCACGATCCTCGCCGTGCCAGGGTGATCGCATGGTCAGCTCATACGGGGGACGTCACGTCCTGAAGGACACCTGGATACCCGTCGAACGCCGATGGCTCGGCCTCGACCGCCGCACGCTGCTCCCCGGGCTGGTGGTCCTCGGCATCGCCCTGCTGCTGCGCACGATCATCCCGCTGATCGACCAGGCCGTGCCGGGCGGCGCGGTGATCGAAGCCGGTCAGCGGCTCAACCTCAACGCCGGGCTCACCGTGGCGCCGCCGGCCGGCTGGCAGCTCACCGACGGGATCCTGGTCGGCGCGAACACCGTGCAGCCCGGCGCCGGATCGGCGACCGCGGCGTTCGGCACCGGCGGCGTCGGCGCGCAGATCCAGGTCGCGAACTTCTCCGGGGATGCGAACGCGCTGCTGGACCAGCTGAACCGCAACGACAGGAAGCACATCACCGTCACGAGCGACCGCGCCACGATCACCGCGGCCGGCGGCGTCACCGGTGTCGCCGAGCAGTTCGGGAGCACCTCGAACGACGGCATCCTCGCGGCGTACACCTTCCCCGACGGTCGCGGCATGTCGATCGAGGTGGTCGGCACGGCGAACCAGCTGGCCGCGCACGCCGGCGAGATCGACGCCGTGCTGCGCAGCGTGACCCTGGAGGCCCAGAAGTGAGGTCCACCGCGCTCGAGGAGTCCGGCTGGGGGACGCCGTTCCGCCTCGTCCAGCCCCGCAACCTCTGCTTCTGGGTGTACGCCCTCGGCGTCGCCGGCGGCCTCTACCAGCTGGTCCGCTACTTCGGACCGGGCGCCTCGGCGTACGGCACCGGTCTCGGCGTCGGCGTGCTGGCGTTCGCCCTCTACACCGTGCCGTGGCTGATCCTGCTCGCCTATCACAACCGCTACACCCGGCTGCCGGGCGATCTGCTGCTCACCGCGTTCGTCTGGGGTGGTGCCGCCGCGACGTTCTGGATCGCGCTGCCCGCCAACGGCGCGTTCCTGTCGCTCTACGGCAAGGCGTTCGGCCAGGCCTGGGTCAGCGACTGGGGCGCCGGCCTGACCGCGCCGATCAACGAGGAGGCCGGCAAGGGGCTCGCGCTGATCCTGCTGATCGGTCTCGCGCCGAAGCTGGTCCGCAGCCCGTTCGACGGCCTGATCATCGGCGCGTACACCGGGCTCGGTTTCCAGGTCGTCGAGGACGTGCTCTACGCGTACAACAGCACGGCCGGCAACTTCGGCGCCGACCAGGCCGGCTCGGCGTGGAACATCTTCCTGGTCCGCAGCCTGACCGGGCTGGTCGGGCACGTGCTGTTCAGCGCGGTCTTCTGCTCCGGCATCATGTGGCTGCTCGGCCGGGGGCCCCGCCCGCACCGGCTGCGCGGCCTGCTGCTGATGATCGCCGCGATGATCGCGCACGGGCTCTGGGACGACGTCGCCGCGCTCGGCTACTCCGCGCTGGGTGGCGTCGGGGTGGTCCTGCTGATGGTCGTGGTGCTGCCGGTCGCCGACCTGCTGCTGCTCGGGGTGGCGTTCCGGCTCGCGGTGCCGCAGGAACAGGCGTGGCTGCGCGACATCCTCGCCCCGGAGACCGAGTCCGGGCTGCTCACCGACGCCGAGGTGACGGCGGCGGCCGGCGGCTGGCGGGCCCGGCGGCGGTATAGGCACTCGCAGCACGGCCATCACGAGCGGCAGCGGGCCAGGCACGTCCTCGCGGCCGCGAACGACCTGGCCCAGGAGATCGCGGCGGCTCGGGGGCACGACAGCGAGGGCGTGGAGCACGCCCGCAGCGAGATCACCCGGCTGCGGGCGTCCTCTCAGGCGAGCACGAAGGTGTAACCCTTCGCCTTCAGCTTCTTGATGGTCTTGTCGAGGGCGGCAACCGTCTGAGTGCGGTTGCCGCCGCCGTCGTGCATCAGGATCACGCCACCGGGCCGCGTGTTGTTCACCGCCCGGCTGACGATCACCCTGGTGCCCGGCCGCGACCAGTCCCGGGTGTCGACGGTCCAGCCCAGAATGCGCAGATCCTGGTTCCGGACGACCTTGCGGACACGAGAATTGCTCGATCCGTACGGGAATCGGAACACCTTCGGGCTCCGGCCCGTGACCTCACGGATCCTGCCCTGGGTGTAGACGATCTGCGAGCGGGCGGCGCTGTTCGACAGCGTCGTGAAGTCCGGGTGGTTGCGGCTGTGATTACAGAGCCGGTGCCCTTCCTTGACGACCCGCTTCGCGGTCTTCTTGTACGGCCCGACATTGTTCCCCAGCATGCAGAACGTCGCTTTCACGTTGTTCTTCTTGAGGATGTCGAGAATCTGCGGCGTGTACTTCGACGGCCCGTCGTCGAACGTCAGCGCCACTGTCTTGCGCTTGGCCTGAGCCTGAACCGCGGCTTGGGTAGCGGATTGTTCAGCGGGCGCTGCGTAGCTCGCCTGGGGCGCGACGGCCACCATCAGCGATCCGGCGATGGCGGCTGTCGCGATGCGTGCGAACAGCCGTCGGTTGTCGACGATTCTCGTCATAGAGGCGCCCCCATGTCTCCGTGGAGCGCCCATCGTCACGATCACTTCACGAGGGCGTCAATGTGACAGCCGTCGCCACCATTCGCGGCAACCGATCGGCGGATGTTCGTAGTGAGCTGCGCTTTCCGGCAGCCTCCGATCCATTCCCCTCGCGGCTCCGGTGACGAGACGCACCCTCACGTTTCGAGGACCATCGCGGTGTAGCGGAGCGTGTCGAGGTGGCGGTGGACCGGGCTGCGGTACTCCGGTTCGCCGCCGACCCGCAGGCGCAGCGCCTCCTTGACGATCCGGTGCCAGCGCGGGTCGTAGGTCTCCAGGGCGAACGCGGCGGCTTCGGTCTTCGCGGTGACCCGCCCGGCGGCCAGGGTGTGCCGCAGCCGGGTCATGCCGAGCACACCCCAGCAGGTGGTCCGGGTGCCGGGGGTGAAGGCGGCCGCGGTCCGCCAGTTCGTCCAGTATCCGGCCAGGTTCGCGCGGGTCCGTTCGGCCAGCGCCGGCCAGTCGGTGTGGACGTCGAGCTCCGGGCCGCGGACCGGGACACCGCCCTGGGCCAGGACGTGCCAGGTGACCAGGTTGCGCTCGAAGCGGGAGCGCTCCTCGACCTTCCACTCGTGCACGGCCGGTCCCGGAGGGGTGTCCTGCGGATCGCGGCGGAGATCGTCGGCGGTCACGTAGAGGCCGTCGAAGCAGGTCTCCCCGTGCGACTCCCGCAGCAGGCCGTGGATCGTCCTCAGCTCCTCGGGGGCCGGCTCGCGGCCGGTCACGACGACGAAGTCGATGTCGCTGACCCCGGGGCGGTAGTCGTCGAGGGCGACGGACCCCTGCAGGTAGAGACCGCGTACGAGATCGGGGGCGTGCTCGTCGGCGAGCGCCAGATAGTCCTGACACGTCTTCTGGACATCGGGCGGCAGCATCCGCTCACCCTACGAGGATTCGTCCAACCGGCCCCGCCCGGACACCGTCGTGACGAGAATGGGAAAACATGGACCAGACCGGGACGGCGCCGGCCGCCATGGAGATGACCGCGGGCGGGATGACGCACTCCGCCGCCGACCGGCTCGCCGCGCTGACCGTGCACGGCGCCCGGGCCGCCTGCGGGCTCATCCACCTGGTCGACGAGCGGAACCTGCGGCTGGTCGGCGGCTACAACCTGCCCACCGGTTTCGAGCCGATGCGGGACGTGCCGGTCTCCGCCACGCTCGGCGGCCTGGTCATGCGCACCGGCTTCCCGGTCGTGATCAGCGACGTGAACACCGACGAGCGCGTTCCCGCCGACGCGCCGGTCCGGACCGTCGGCATCCGCGCCTTCGCCGGCTTCCCGGTCCGCGACCCGGACGGCAGGATCATGGGCACCTGCTCGGTGATGGACTACCAGCCACGGCACTGGCAGCCCGAGGAGCTGACCGCCGTCGACGACGGCGCGCAGGCCTGCACCGCGTTCGTGGCCGAACTGCGCGCGCACGAGACCGAGTACCGCCAGCGGATGTTCCTGGACACGCTGCTGGACAGCCTGGACACCGGGGTGGCCGCCTGCGACACCGGCGGCCGGCTGGTGCTGGTGAACCGCTCGCTGCGGGAACAACTCGGCGTGTCGATCACCGAAGGTCCGGTCGAGCAGTGGGTCCGGCAACTGCCGCTCACCACGCCGGAAGGCGCCCCGGTCGATCCGGCGAAGCTGCCGCTGCTACTGGCGCTGACCGGTACCGACGTGCGCGGCGCCGACTACGTGCTGCACGGCCGGGACGGCGAGCGGCGGCAACTCGTCGTGAACGCGCACCCGATCCGGCGGATGGGCGCGGTCGCCGTCTTCCACGACGTCACCGAGGCCCGCCGGGCCGCCGAACTCACCGGTCAGCTGGCGCGCAGCAAGGACGAGTACCTCAACCTGGTCGGCCACGAGCTGCGCACCCCGGTCACGATCATCGGGTCGTACCTGGAACTGCTCAACGAGAGCGACCCGGACACCCCGGCCGCCGACCTGCTGCCGATGATCGCCGCCGCCCGGCGCGGCAGTGAACGCCTGCGCCGCCTGGTCGAGGCGCTGCTGGACCTGTCCGCCTTCGACGCCGGCAAGAGCCCGCTGCAGATGAGCGACATCGACCTGGCGGCGGTGGTCAGCGGCGCCGTCGCCGACATCGAGCCGTCCGCCGCCGCGAAGCACCTCACGCTCACCTTCGCCGAACCGGAGCGGCTGCCCCTCTCCGGCGACCCGCGCCGCCTGCACCAGCTGGTCACCGCGCTGGTCGACAACGCGATCACGTACACCCCGGAGGGCGGCTCGGTCGCCGTCACGGTGACCGGCGGTGACGCCACCGCCGTGGTCGAGGTGACCGACACCGGCCTCGGCATCCCGGTCCACGAGCGGCCCCTGATCTTCGACCGCTTCTTCCGCGGCGCGATCACCACCGAGCTGGCCATCCCGGGCGCCGGGCTGGGCCTGGCCATCGCGCAACTCATCGTGTCGCGCCACCACGGCACGATCACGGTGACCCCCAACCACCGGCGTCCCGGCACCACCGTGCGCGTGGAGCTGCCCCGCTGAAGTCGTCCGCCGACAGTGGTCGATGCTCGCGAAAGGCGCCGTCATCGCGGCGGTCTCCGAGCTGCTGATCCGCCGCTTCCGCCCGTCCCGCCTGCTCGTCGTCGTGCGCGGATGACGTCTTGCGCGTGTTGTGGATCATGGAGTGGTGAGGCTGACGGGTGTGAGTGTCTTCGCTGAGGCGGTGGCCAGCGACGGGTTCCGGGCGCAGACCGGCCGGGAGGTGACGCTGGCCTTGAGCGCGTACTGCCTCTACCGCCGCCGCGACGGCGCGGCCGAACCGGGTGAACTCGACGGCGTCGTGGTCCCGCCGGTGCGGGAGTCGATGTTCGGTGGCTGGGTGTTCACCACGGGCGGGGTGCCGTTCCACGTCCTCGAGTCGTCGTTTCCGCCGGATCCGCCGCGGCGGCAACCCGGTGACCATCACCGTCTGGCCGGCTCCGATCCGGAGGAGCCGGTTCCCGCGGCGGGCAGCCGGGTGCGGATGCGGGCCGGGCTCAGCGTCGCCGACGGCTTCGTAGCGGACGAGGTGCGCGACGGCTGGGGAATCGACCTGGACCGGACGTGGCTGGTCGAGCGGATCGTCCGGCAGGGCGGCGATCCCGTCGCCGCCATCGAGTGGAGCCCCCGGCCCATCGACTATCTGATCGACATCGTGCGGTCGTAGGGCCGGTGGGTGGCTGTGACATCCAGGGAGCCATTGCTTCCGCCGGCCCGGCGACGTGCGTTCACCGGTTCATCGGCCACTCGCCGCGGAATCTGAGCAGGGCTTTCCGTCGTGCCGTCGCCCGGTGCAGCAGCCACCCGGCCACGGCGACGCTCAGCAGCGCCGTCGCCAGGGCGGTCAGCGGCACCGGACCCGGCCTGGTCACGGCGACGGCCAGGACGGCGATCGCGGTCACGGTGGTGAAGATCAACGCCAGCCAGCCGGCGATCACCCGGTCTGCCGCGAAGAGCGGCATGCGTCTCAGGCACCAGGCTGCGTACGCGGACCAGCACGAACTCATCACCGCCAGCGCGCCGAACGCCGCCTTCGTCCGCAGCGGGAGCGGTTCCGGTTCGGTCAGCGCGAGCAGCGTCAGCAGGGCCGCGCCGCAGCCGCCGGCCAGGGCGACCAGCACGAGGCCGACCCGGCGGCGCAGCGACATGCCGCGCAGAACGGTCTCCGGCGTGAACCCGGGGGTGTCGGTCACGATGCGTACCCCTTCGCGATGAGGACGTCCCGCAGTTGCCGGCGGGCGCGGTGCAGGCGGGACTTGACCGTCCCCGGCGGCACGGCCAGGACCTGCGAACACTCCTGCAGGCTCAGTTCCTGCAGGTGGAACAGTTCGATGACTTCGCGCTCGGGCGGGGCGAGGCCGTCCAGGCCCTCGGCGATCTGTGCCCGGTCCAGGACCCCGTCGAGCGGGTCGCGGCCCTCCGGCACGGCGGGATCAGGGTGCTCCGGTACCCCGTACGCCTGCCGTAGTTGATCCATCAGCCGCCGCCTGGCGATGGTGAAGAGCCACGGCGCGAACCGATCCGGCTCGCGCAGGTGGGGGAGGGACCCCAGCGCGGTGGCCCAGGCCTGCTGGGTGATGTCGTCGGCGTCCGCGGTCATCCGGCGCACGTACCGCCAGAGCGGCAGATGCCAGTGCCCGACCAGTTCGGACAGCGCACGGCGATCGCCGAGCTGGGCCCGGACGACGAGCTGGGCGTCCCGCTGGACGCGATCGGCGTTCACACCTCAACAGTCGCGGCAGCGGCCGCGGAGGTTCACGCGAAGACCGTGCGAGCGGCGGAACGGCCCGCTTCGAGGGCGGCCAGCAGCACCGCGCCGTCCTTCGTCAGCCGGCCGACCACCGGGGCGCTCGCCGGCGGCCGGATCGACAGCACCGCCGCGCCGGACCGGTCGTACTCGGCCAGGGTCGCCTCGTCCTCGTGCAGCCGCAGCGCCCGCGCGAGGTAGCTGCGGTGCAGTTCCGGGGTGTGGCCGCGCAGCGCGGTCCGGGCGATCATGCGGGCGCCCCACGAGGGTTCCGCCGCCGGGCCGGCCGCCGCGGTGATCGGCGGCCGGGAGCGCAGCACCAGCACGTGCGTGGCACCCTGGGCCAGCGCCGTCCGGTACGGGACCGACTCCGCCAGGCCCGCGTCGTAGAACCGCCGGCCGCCCAGCCGCACCGGCGGGCCGGCCAGGAGCGGCAGCGCCGCGCTGGCCCGCAGCGCCAGTCGCAGCTCGGCCGGGCCGGTCAGCAGCGGGCGCAGATCCGTCGACTCGCCGGTGGCGCAGTCGGTGGCGAGCGGGTGGTACTCGATCGCGTTGCCGAGGATGGCGGCGAAGTCCATGTTCTCCACCTCGGCGTAGATGTGCTCCACCAGGTGATGGACGTCGACCATCGGTTTGCCGCGCCACACGTTCGACAACCGGATCATCGCGCGGGCGTAGGACGGCTCGGCCCAGCCGGACAGCTTCTCCGGGGTGCCGCTGAGCAGCCAGGCGCCGGTGATCGCCCCGGCCGACGCGCCGTAGACGGCGTCGAACGCGCCGGTGACCCCTGCCTCGTGCAGCGCCAGGGCCATGCCGGCCGAGACGGTGCCGCGCATGCCGCCGCCCTCGATCGCCAGCGCCAGCCGGTTCCCGTCAGCGCGGTTGCCGTTCTTCACCCGCTCCGCGATCACTCGCAGAACCTCGTGCCCGTCGGTCATCCCGAGAGCTTAGGCGGTCGTTCGAGGGTGGCCGGGAAAGGTCGGCTCCGCTCGTACGATAGGAAAGCCTTTTGGTGGGCATTGACACTGACATGCGAGCTTTGACGTGGCAGGGGACGGGCAAGGTCTCCGTCGAGACCGTGCCGGACCCGAAGATCCAGGAACCCACCGACGCGATCATCAGGATCACCTCCACCGCGATCTGCGGTTCGGACCTGCACCTCTACGACGTGCTGGGGATGTACCTCGACAAGGGCGACGTCCTCGGGCACGAGCCGATGGGCATCGTCGAGGAGGTCGGCCCGGAGGTCACCCACATCAAGCCCGGCGACCGGGTGGTGATCCCGTTCAACATCTCCTGCGGGCACTGCTGGATGTGCACCCGCGGGTTCTACGCCCAATGCGAGACCACGCAGGTCATCGGGCAGGGCAAGGGCGCCGCGCTGTTCGGTTACACCAAGTTGTACGGGCAGGTCCCGGGCGGTCAGGCCGAGTTCCTCCGGGTGCCGCAGGCCCAGTTCGGCCCGATCAAGGTGCCCGATCACCATCCGGACGAGCGCTGGCTGTTCCTGTCCGACGTGCTGACCACCTCGTGGCAGGCGGCGAAGTACGCCGACGTCGAACCCGGCGACACCGTCTTCGTGACCGGTCTCGGGCCGATCGGGCAGATGAGCGCCCGCATCGCCCGCCACCTCGGCGCCGAGCGGGTGATCGCCTCGGACAGCGTGCCGGAACGCCTCGAGATGGCCCGCCGCAACGGCATCGAGGTGCTCGACGACAGCGACGTCGACGTGCCCGCCGCCGTCTACGAGCTGACCAAGGGCCGGGGCGCCGACCGGGTGATCGAGACCGTCGGCATGGAGGCGCACGGCTCCCCGATCCAGTCCGCTGCCGTGAAGGCGGCCGGGATGCTCCCCGACCCGCTGGCCCGCAAGGCCGTGGAGACCGCCGGCATCGACCGGATGGCCGCGCTGACGACCGCCTTCGCCGCGGTACGCCGGGCCGGCACCGTGTCGATCATCGGCGTCTACGGCGGCAACGCCGACCCGATGCCGATGATGGACCTGTTCGACAAGGGCGTGACGATGCGGATGGGGCAGGCCCACGTGAAGCGCTGGGTCGACGACATCCTGCCGCTGCTCAGCGGCGACGACGACCCGCTCGGCGTGAACGACCTCGTCACGCACCGGCTGCCGCTCGCCGAGGCGCCGCACGCCTATGACATCTTCAAGAAGAAGGAGGACGGCTGCATCAAGGTCGTGCTCAAACCCTGACGTGTGCGGACCATCGTCGGACGGAGGATCAGGACGCGGAGGGCTGCTTCCTCCGTCCGACGAGATCCCGCACGGTACGCACGGCGTCGGTCGCGCCCAGCGCCCAGACCACCAGCAGCGGCTGGAAGAAGAGGCGGACGAACCGCTTCGTGTCGGTGTCCAGGCCGAAGCCGTCCTTGTGTTCCAGCCACTGGGCGACGTTGCCCGGGAAGATCACGACGAAGAACGTGCCCGCTGCCGCGCCGACCAGACCGCGGTACGGCTGCTTCCACACCGTCAGCAGTGCGGCGCCGAGACCGATCTCGGCCACTCCCGAGGCGAGCACCACGAAGTCGGTGTCGATCGGGAACCAGGACGGCACCTGTGCCTGGAACTCCTCGCGGGCGACGGTCAGGTGCGTGGTCCCGGCGAAGGCGAGGGTGGCGCCGAGAGCGGCCTGCAGGATCTTCTTCATACCGTCGTACGCTATCAGTTCTGATGAATTCCTCAACAGTTAGGATGCGGGGGTGACCGAGAATCGCCTCGACCGGCGCCGTGCCCGTACGCGCGCGGCCCTGCTCGGAGCAGCCCGTGACCTGCTGGTGTTCCGGGTGCCGGCCGAGGTGTCCATCCAGGAGATCACCGACGCGGCCGATGTCGGGTTCGGGAGCTTCTACAACCACTTCGAGTCGAAGCAGACGCTGTTCGAGCAGGCGATCGCCGAGGTCGCGGCCGAGCATCTGGCACTGCTCTCCTCGGCGGTCGCCGGGCTGACCGACCCCGCCGAGGTGCTGTCGGTCGCGGTGCGGCTCACCGCGCGGTTCCCCGCCACGCATCCCTCGATCGCTGCCGTGATGGATCGGGCCGGGTTCGCCTACCTGCAACCCCTGTCGTCGGCGGCGCTGGCCTTCCTGCGGCACGCCCACGATGTCGGCCGGCTGTGCTTCGACGACACCGAGGTGGCGTTCGCCTGCGTCGGGGGAGCGGTGCTGGGGACGGTTCGGTTGGGGCGGTCCGATCAGGCCGCCGATCAGACCGCCCTGGGGGTGCTGCGGCTCTTCGGGCTCGCGGAGGGCGACGCGCGGCGGATCGTCGGCCGTCCGCTGCCCGGCTGATCGCCTCGGTTCTCACTCCGGTGCCGGTTCTTGTTCCGGTGCTGGTTCTTATTCCGGTGCCGGTGAGCCGATGTAGCCGTCGGGCAGCCTCAGGTACGGCGCCGGTCCTTCCGAAGGCGTACGCGGGCAGTGGCCGCGGGCCTGCCTGCCCAGCTCCTCGTCGGGTTCGCTGCGGGAACCGCAGGTGACTGCCCCGGCGGTGGTCTCCGTCCAGGACGTGAACGTCCCGGACGCCGGTGTCGCGCAGCCGACCGTGAAGCCGGCCGACACCGTCGTCACGCCCGTCCAGAACAGCGAGTCGGTGTTGGTCGGATCGTCCAGGCCGCCCGCGAGAAACACGGATCGGCTGCCGGTCAGCTCCGCCGTCCCCGTACCGACGGTTCGCCTGATCTCGGCGCCCAGGGAGCCGGCCAGCACCGGGATCCAGGAGGCCGGCGCCTCCAGCCCGGTGATCGACGGGCCGAACGGGTCGGACAGCACCTCCTCGCCTTCCGGCGGCATCCGGGCTCGTTCGCGGTGAAGCGTCACCTCGATGAGGCGTGAACCGGTGACCGGTTCCGCCCAGCGGATTCCGGCCGTGGCGGGGTCGCAGCCGGCCTGAGCGCTCTGGTCGGCACAGGCTGCGGGCAGGGCGCCGGCGAGGATCAGCGCTGCCGCCGCGCCCCGAACTTTGATCATGGCGACCATCATCGCTGACGTGGTGATCGATCACTACAGTGGCGGTCGATGTTCCCCGCCGTCTGCCTCGTCCTCGGAGTCGCCGTCCTCGTCGGCGCGTTCCGGGCTGCACCTGATGAGCTGCCGGGCTTCCGGTGGTACTGGTTCCTCCTGCCGATCCTGCTGATCTGGACCGGTGACGCGCTGCTCGGCTCCGGACGGCCCGCCGATGAGCGGGTGGCCAAGGGGGTGCTGGCGGGCTTCCTCTGGCTGTCCCTGGCCGTGGCGCTGATCCGTCGTCGCCGATCGGTTACTCGCGGCGGCCGCCCGTAGCCGTCGATCCCGGCTGTGGCTCATTGCTGTGTTGCGGCGGTTCCGGCAGCCATGGGTCACAGCCGACCGCGCCTGGCTGTGGCTGATGGCTGTGTTGTGGCGGTTTTGGCAGCTATGGGTCACAGCCGACCGTGCCTGGCTGTGGCTGATGGCTGTGTTGTGGCGGTTTTGGCAGCTATGAGTCACAGCCGACTGCGCCTGGCTGTGGCTGGTGGCTGTGTTGCGGCGGTTTTGGCAGCCATGGGTCACAGCCGACCGCACTGGCTGTGACCCATGGCTGTCTGGAGGGCGGTGCGGCGGCTATGGGTCACAGCCGGGTGGTTCCGCGCCCGATTTGTCGCACTGCGCTGTCGAGGGGTCAGGAGTGGTGCCTCCAGGCGGCGATGAGGGCGGTGTACACGCCCGGCTGAGTGGACAGGACGTCGTGCGGGCCGGATTGGACGATTCGGCCGTTGTCGAAGACCAGCACCCGGTCCGCGGTCTCGGCGGTGATCATGCGGTGGGCGATGGCGATGGTGGTACGGCCGGCGGTGAGCACGGCGAGGGCCCGCTGCACGGCGACGTCGGTGGCCGGGTCCACGCCGGACGTCGCCTCGTCGAAGATCACCAGGTCGGGATCGGCGAGGGCGGTGCGGGCCAGGGCGACGAGTTGGCGTTCGCCGGCGGAGAGCCGTTCGCCGCGGAGGCCGACCTGCGTGTCGAGGCCGTCCGGCAGTCCGGCGAGCCAGTCCCGCAGCCCCAGATCCTCCAAGATCCGCAAAACGTCGACATCGGCCGCAGCGATCTTGGAAACGGCGGGCGAGGACGCGGAGGCGCCCAGCCGGATGTTGGAGGCCAGCGTCCCGTCGAACAGGAACGGATCCTGCGGCACGATCACGACGCGCCCGGCCAGCGAGGAGATCCGCTCCAGGGGGATGCCGCCTATCAGGATCTCTCCCTTGTACGGTTCCAGCCGGCGGGTCAGCAGTTTGGCGAAGGTCGACTTGCCGGAACCCGTCCGGCCCACGATCGCCACATGCGAACCCGGTTCGATGGTCACCGACACGTCGTGCAGGACGGCCGGCCCCGAGGCGTAGCGCGCGGACACCTTCGTCACCCGTACCCCCAGAGGACCGCACGGCAACGCCGAGCCGTCACGCACCGCCGCGCTGGGGGTGGCGACCAGCTCGAGGGCCCGGCGCCAGCCGGTGAGCGCGTTCTGTGCCTCGCCGAGGCTCTGCACGAGGAACTGCAGCGGCCGCACGAAGAACGTGACCAGGAAGATCATCGCGACGACCTCGCCGGAGCTCAGCCGCGGTGCGGGTCCCGGCCCGGAGAGGGCGAACCAGACGCCGCCGAGCAGCACGGTCACCGTCATGATCCCGATGGTGATCTCGCCGAGCGCGGTGTTGCCGTGCAGCGGGATCAGGGTGCGCAGCAGGCCGTCGCGGGCCTGGTCGACGGCGTGGTCGAGCTTGTCGCGGGTACGACGCTGGGTGCCGGTCGAGCGGATCACCGGCGCGCCGGCCACCGATTCGGCGACCACGCTCTGCAGCCGGGAGAGGTTGCGGCGTGCCTGTCCGTAACGGCGCGCGATCACCCGCTGCATCAGCATCATGGTGCTGAGCAGCACCCCGGACAGCAGCAGGACGGGCAGGGCTAGCTGCCAGCTGACGACGGCGAGGATGCCGCCGGCGATGACCAGCTGGGCGGAGTTCGTGACCAGCTGGATGCCGCCGCCCTGCAGGAACGTGGTCACCTGGTCGACGTCGCTGGTGAGCCGGGCGACCAGGTCGGCGCTGGGGACACGGTCGGCGGTGCTCGCGGCCATGTCGTGCACGCGCCGCAGCCCGGCCCGCCGCAGTCCGGCCAGCGCGCTCTCCACCCGGTCCTGCAGACGCCGGTTGAGCAGCAACGACGACACCCCGGCGACGATCACCGCGACCGCGCCGACGGCGACGGCCGGCCCGACCGTGTCCGGGTCGAGTCCGGAATCGATCGCGTGCTGGACGGTCAGCGGCGCGATGATCCTCCCGGCGCCGGCCAGCAGCGCGAGCAGGGCGGTGAACGCCAGTCCCTGCCGCAGCCGCGGCGAGTGGCGCAGCGCGGTCCGGAGGAACTCACGGCCGGCGAGAGGGGTCAGGCTGTCAGGAGACACTGGTGCGGGCATCGCCTGCCGCCTCCTCGTCGCGTCCGGCGGGGTCCTGATAGGCGGTCACGATGCGTCGGTACTCGTCCACGGCGAGGAGTGACGCCGGGGTGCCGGTCGCCACGATCCGTCCCGCCCGTACCAGCACGACCCGGTCGGCGATCGCGACGGCACCCGGCCGGTTCGTGCTGATCAGCACGGTCGGGGCGGGCGTACCGCCGTGGACCAGGGTGTCGAGGGAGCCGAGGACCTGCTGCTCGACCCGGCTGTCCAGGGCCGAGGTGGCGTCGTCGAGGACGAGCAGGCGAGGTTGCCGTACGAGCGCCCGGGCCAGGCAGATCCGCTGCCGCTGGCCGCCGGACAAGGTCGCGCCGCGTTCGCCGACCACGGTGTCGAGACCGTCGGGCAGGCCGCGTACGACGTCGTCGGCGGAGGCGGCTTCGAGGGCCCGCCACAGTGCCGCGTCGTCGTAGGGCCGGCCGAGGGCCAGGTTGTCCCGCAGCGATTCGGCGAACAGGAACGGGCTCTGTGACACCACCGCCACCGCGTCCGCGACGACGCCGGGAGCGAGGTGCCGTCCGTCGACGCCGTCGAAGAGGACCGTGCCGGCGGTGGGGTGGCTCTGCCCGCCGGCCAGGTCGAGCAGCGTGGTCTTGCCGGAACCGACCGCGCCGACGACGACGGTGACGGTGCCGGGTTCGAGGTCGAGGTCGACGCCGCTCAGGAGCACTCGGCGGTCCCGGGTGACCTCCGCTCCCCGGACCACGACCCGCAGCCCGCCCCGGCGGGCGTCCGGTCCGGCCCGCCCGCCGCACGCCCGCGGGCGTGCGGCGGGCTCGGTGATCGGTTCCGGACTGTCGAGAGGCAGGTGACGCGTGCCGTAGCCGGTCAGGTCGGGACTGCCGAGGACGGCCTGGACGCGGGTGCGGCCCGCCCCCGACATCGGCAGCATCGACAGGAAGCGGCTGATCACGTTGAGCGGGATCGCCACGGTGATCAGCAGATAGACGACGCCCACGAGATCGCCGACGCTCAGCGTGCCCTGCTGCACGCGGGGCGCCGCGACGGCCAGGACGACGAGGACGGCGGCGGTGGGCAGCAGTTCGAGGAGCGGGTCGAAGATCGAGCTGACCGCGGCCATCCGCATGTCGGCGGCGCGCAGGCGTTCCACGCCTGGGGCGAAGCGGGCGTCCTCCCGGTCGGCCAGCCCGAGGCTGCGGACCACCGGCCCGCCCTCGATCGACTCCAGGGCCACGCCGCCGACGACACCGCGGGCCGCCTGGGCGTCGCGGGCGCGCGGTGCGAGCAGCCGTTGGTAGGAGACGTTGAGGACGAGCACGAGCGACACCAGCGCGAGGCCGGTGAAGCCGAGCACCGGGGCCCGGAGGAACAGCTCGGTCAGCGCCAGGAACAGCATGAACACCATGCCGAACGCGAAGTACGCGAACTGCGTCGGCGACCAGAGCGCGTCCACGTCGGAGATGGCGTGGGCGAGCAGCCTGCCCGGGGAGTGCCGGCGGTGCCAGGCCGGGTCGAGGGCGAGGTAGCGGCGGACCACGGCCCGGCGGGTCTCGGCCTGCGCGCGGTACTGCACCCGCCCGGTCGCCAGCCCTCGGAGGAAGATGGTGCTCCAGCGGGCGGCGGAGATGCCGAGTACGAGCCCCGCGCTGCCCCACCACACCCCCGCCGGCACCGGGTCCCCGGCGAGGGCCGGAACGACCAGGTGATCGGTCGACCATCCGATCGCCGCCGCCCCGGCCACCATGGTCGCCCCGTTGATCAGCCCGGTGACCGTGGCGACGGCCGCCGCCCCCGGGTTGGCCCGGGCACCGGCGACCTGAGCCAGCAGCGCCGAGGCCCGGCCGGTGTCAGGGAGCCGCGACACGGCGGCCCGGGATGGCGTCGATGAGCTCACGGGTGTACGCGCTGCGCGGATTCGTGAACACCTCGGCGACCGGCCCCTCCTCGACCACCTTCCCCTCGCTCATCACCGAGACGGTGTGCGCGACCTCGGCGACCACGGCGAGGTCGTGCGAGACGAACAGGTAGGACAGCCCGAGGTCCCTCTGCAGGTCGGCGAGCAGCCGCAGGATCTGTTCCTGGACGAGCACGTCGAGCGCGGACACCGGCTCGTCGAGCATCAGCAGCGAGGGGGAGAGGGCCAGCGCGCGGGCGATCGCGACGCGCTGCCGCTGGCCGCCGGAGAGTTCGCTGGGCAGCCGGTCCAGGTACGACGAGGGCAGCGCCACCTGGTCGAGCAGCTCCACGGCCCGGGCCCGCCGGGACCGGCGGTCGCCGACCTTGAAGGAGACCAGCGGCTCGGTGATCGACTGGCCGACGGTGAACTTCGGGTCGAGGGTGGCGAACGGGTCCTGGTGCACGAGCTGGGCGGTGCGGCGCAGCGGGCGCATCCGGTTCCAGGACAGGCCGCTGATCTCGGTGCCGTTCAGGACGACCGAGCCGCTCGTCGCGTTCTCCAGGCCGAGGGCGATCCGCAGGGTGGTGGTCTTGCCGCAGCCGGACTCGCCGACCAGGGCGTGGGTGCGGCCGCGGGGCACGGTGACGCTGACCCCGTCGAGGGCGTTGAAGCCCCGCCGGCCGCGCCGGAGATCGCCGACCGGGAACGTCTTGCTGACGTCGGTGAGGACGAGGACCGGATCGGGGACGGGCTGATCCCGTACGTCGAATCGCGGAACCACCCGCCCGGCGTGAGCGAGCCGGGGCGCCGCGCCGATCAGCCGGCGGGTGTACGGATCCCGCGGATCCTCCAGGATCTCCGACGGGGTGCCCTCCTCGACCTTGCGGCCGCCCTGCATCACGACCACCCGGTCGGCGCGGTCGGCCGCCACCGCCAGGTCGTGCGTGATGATCAGCAGCGAGATGCCCTGCTCCCGGACGAGCGAGCTGAGGTGGTCGAGGATCCGCTTCTGCACCGTCACGTCCAGCGCGCTCGTCGGCTCGTCCGCGATGATCAGTTTCGGCCGTCCGGCCAGGGCGATCGCGATGAGCGCCCGCTGCCGGAGCCCGCCGGAGAGCTCGTGCGGATACTGATGCGCCCGGAGCGAGGGGTCGGGAACACCGGCCTGCGACAGGAAGTCGATCGCCGATTCGGTGCCGCCGCGGAGGGAGACGGCCTCGGCGACCTGCGCGCCGATCCGTTTCGTCGGGTTGAGCCCGACCATCGGGTCCTGCGGGATCAGGCCGACCACCGAGCCGCGCAGCCGCCGCAGCGTGCGTTCGCGGGCGCCGGCCGTCTCGACCCCGTCCACGATCGCCGAGCCCGCGGTGATCCGGCCGTTCGCCGGGAGCAGGCCGATGATCGCGTTGGCCGTGGTGGTCTTGCCGGAACCGGACTCGCCGACGATGGCGACCACTTCCGCCTCGCCGACGGTCAGGTCGAGACCCTGGACGGCCGGTTGGACCCGGCGATGCCGCACGTACCCGACGTCGAGGCCCTGGATCTGGACGAGGCTCATCGGGTCAGCTCCTGCAGCGTCTTGGAGATGTGGTTGAGGCTGAGCACCAGCAGCGCCACGAACAGACCCGGCAGCAGGCTCAGCCACCACGCGGTGACCAGGTAGTTCCGGCCGTCGGCGATCAGGGTGCCCCATTCGGCGGCGGGCGGCGCGGCCCCGAACCCGAGAAAGCTGAGCGAGGCGATGGCCAGGATCGCGACACCCGCGTCCAGGACCGTGAGCACCGCGACCGGACCCCACGAGTTCGGCAGGATGTGACGCAGGAGCACGCGAGTCCAGCCTGCGCCTCCGGCACGGGCGGCTTCGACGTACGGCAGAGTCTTGACCCTCAGAACTTCGGCCCGGGTGGTGCGGGCGAACCCGGGCACGATGCCGATGCCGACCGCCACCGCGACGGGAAGGGTGCCGTAACCGAGCGCCGTCACGATCGACAGCGCGAGGAGCAGGCCGGGGATCGCCAGCAGAACGTCGACGACGCGCATCAGGACCGCGTCGACGGCGCCGCCGAAGAACCCGGAGATCACGCCGACGGTGAGGCCGACGACGGCCGCGATGGTGAGTGCCAGCAGGGTCGCCTTGATCGTCAGCGCGGAGCCGTGCAGCACCCGGCTCCACAGGTCCCGGCCGTAGACGTCGGTGCCGAACAGGTGCTCGGCGCCGGGCGGGAGGGCCGCCGACTCGGGATAGGTGTCGTAGGGGCCCCATGTGGTGAAGACGTCCGGGAGGAACGCGGAGACGGCGACAAAAGCGACATAAAGGATGGCGACCAGGAAGGCCGGCTTGCGTATGAGTTGATCAAGCGCCGAGCGGAACTCGGTGCGTGCTTTCGGGACGGCGATGTCGGTGACAGCGACGGTCGCGGTCATACAGCGGTCACCACTTCCGGATCGACACGGGCACGGGTGTGCGAGATACGCGGGTCGAGCAGCGGATACAACAGGTCGACGATCAGGTTCACGACCACGAACAGGGCGGCCGCGATGGTGACGACGGCGAGCACCACCGGCACGTCCTGGGCCAGGACCGCCTCCTGTGCGAGCTTGCCGACGCCCTCCCGGGTGAAGACCGTCTCGACGACGATCGCGCTGGTCACGGTGAGGCCGACGATCACGCCGAGGATGGTCATGGCGGGTAGCACCGCGTTGCGGAAGGCGTGCTTGACGTGCACCGCCGAGCGGGACAGGCCCTTGGCGCGGGCCGTGGTGATGTACGCCTGCGAGAGCGTCTCGTCGAAACTCTTGATCAGCACTTGGGCGAGGATCGACGAGTTCAGCACCGCGATCGTGAGCACCGGCATGACCAGCGACGACGCCGTCTCGGTGCCGGTGGCCGGCAGCCAGCCGAGCTGGAACGAGAAGAACTGGATGAGGAAGAGCGCGATGAAGAACTGCGGGAACGACGCGCCCAGCGCCGGCAGCCGGGTGAGGAAGGTCCGCAGCGGCGTCCATCTCGCGAAGGTGGCGAGGTAGGCGAGGGCCGACCCGCCGATCAGCGCCACCACCGCGGCGGTGGCGCTGAGCAGCAGGGTCTGGCCGATGCGCTGCCCGATCAGGTCGGTGACCGGCACCTGCTGGGTCAGCGAGATGCCGAAGTCACCGTGCAGCGCCGCCCACAGGTGGTGCCGGTACTGGGACCAGAGGGACTGGTCGAGTCCGAACCGCGCCTTGCCCTCGGCGAGCTGCTGAGGGGTCAGCGAGTCCAGCTGAAGCCCGGCCGCCGCGAGCTGCAACTCCATCGGGTCGCTGGGCAGCAGGTACAGGATCGCGAAGGTGAGGGTGTACGCGGCCCAGAGCACGACGATCGCCTGGAGCACGCGGCCCGCGACATACCGGGTCATCGGTGGATCAGCCCTTCCAGACGTCGTTCAGCTTGAGGAAGCTCTCCGACGTGAACGCGAATCCGTGCACCTTCTGGCTGAGGCCGACCTTCTGGACGCGCTCGTTGAGCGGCAGGGTGATGCCCTCGTCGATCAGGAAGTCCTGCAGCTCGGCATAGGCGGACGCGGTCTGCTTCTCGTCGGTCGTCTGTAGAGCCTTCGCGAACAGCTCCTGGATCTTGATCACCGACTCCGGCGTGGACGACTGCCGGGCCAGGGCCTTCGAGTTCGCGACGTCCGGGTTCAGGATGAACTGCAGCGCGCCGGGGTCGGCCCGGGTGAAGTAGGTCGAGGTCAGGTCGTACTGCCCCTCGGCCAGGTAGGTGGCCTGCTGTGCCGGGGTGAGCTGGCGCAGCGTCAGGTTGATGCCGACCTTCTTGGCCTGCGCCTGCAGCAGCTCGGCGCTGGAGACGAACGACGTGAGCGGGTAGTCGATGGTCAGCTGCTTGCCGTCCTTGACCCGGATGCCGTCCGGGCCGAGCGTCCAGCCGGCGGCGTCGAGCAGCTTGCCGGCGCCGTCCGGGTCGTAGGCGAGCTTGTCGGCCTCGGACGTGAAGTACGGCGTCGTCGCGTTGAACGCGCCCTGCACCACCGGGTACCCGGCGCCGTAGATCGTCTCGCCGTACGTCTTGCGGTCGATCGCCTTGGAGAACGCGAGCCGCACGTTCTTGTCGGCGAGCGGCTTGCCGGCCGTGGTGTTCGCGAACAGCGTGTAGGAGACGCCCGGCAGCGACCGCTCCTCGATCGTCTTGCCGGACTTCTCGATCAGCGTCTCGTCCTGCGGGCTGAACGGGTTGCGCGGCCAGGCGACGTCGATGGCGCCGCTGGTCAGGTTGCCGGTGCGGACGCTGTCCTCGGCCACGTAGTTGAAGATCACCTTGTCCAGGCGGGCCTCACCGGTGTTCTCACTGAGCGACGAGCCCCAGGCGTAGCCGGCCCGCTTGGTCAGTACCGTCTCGGTCTTCGGTGTGTAGTGGTCCAGCACGAACAGACCGGAACCGATCACTCCCTTGCCGGTGCAGCGGTCGGCCGGGGTGAGCGCGAACTCGGACGGGTCGGTGATCGCCAGGTTCGTCGTGGAGGTGGCCTGCAGGAACGACGAGTTCGGCTTGCTCAGCGTCAGCTTCACGGTGAGCGGGTCGATCACCGTCGCGCCGGTCAGCCCCTGGATGTAGCTGGCGCCGTAGGCCGCGCCGTTCGTCGCCTTGACGGTGTCGATCCATCCGGCGACGTTGCCGGCGACCGCCTGCGCGTCGACCTTCGTGCCGTTGCTGAAGGTGACGCCGTCCTTGAGGGTGAACGTGTAGTCGAGGCCGTCCGGGCTGATCTCCCACTTCTCCGCCAGCCACGGGACGATCTTGCCGGTCTTCGGGTCCTGGTCGGTCAGCGAGTCGGCGAAGTTGCGGATGATCGACCGGTGCTCGATCCAGTAGACCTGGAACGGGTCGATGCAGGAGAAGTTGGGGTTGTCCGGCCAGAAGCTCACCTTGAGGGTGCCACCGGACTTCGGCGTGCCGTCCGCAGCGGTGCCGGTCTCCGTCCCACCACAGGCGGCGAGGGTGAGAGAGGCGCTGAGCGCTACCGCGAGGGTCTTCATATATCGCATGTCGGATCCTTCATGTCGTACGTCAGGAGCCCAGCACCCGGCGGCCCGCGGCAAGCAGGACCGCGTCCTCCTGAGGTGGGTGGACACGGATGCACAGCGCGTCGCGCAGGTGCCGTTCGAGGGAGTGGTGGCGGGACAGCCCCGGATTGCCGAGCGCCGCCACCGCGGTCTGGGTCGCCGCGATCACCGAGCGGCCGATCGCCACCTTGATCGCGGAGAGGTCGGGCAGGATCGCGGTGTCGCCGGCTTCCAGGCGCAGCAACGCCCCGTGCAGCAGTGTCTCGGCCTGCACGATCTGCAGGTCGATCTCGCCGGCCACGGCCTGGATCCGCTCGGTCTGCGCGATCGGCTTGCCCAGCGCGGCCGGAACGCGTTCCCGGGCGAAGGCCGCGAAGGCGCTGCGGGCGGCCCGGGCGACGCCGATGTAGAGGGCCGGGTGACCGAAACTGCCCGGTCCCGCGGCGGTGGCCGGGTCCCGGTAGCCGCCGTCCGGCTGGCGGGGGATCTCCCGGAACGCGTCGGCCGGCACCCGCACGTCCTCGTAGATCACGTCGTGCGTGTTCGAGGCGCGCAACCCCAGGTGGTCCCAGCTGTCCACCCAGGTGATGCCGGGCAGGTCGCCGGGCACGATGAGGTGCCCGACGCGCTGCGTCTCCGGTTCCACGGCCCACACCACGTGGTAGGCGAGGCCGGTCCCGCCGGTCGCGTACGCCTTGCGGCCGTTGAGCACCCACTCGCCGTTGTCGAGCGTCGCCGTGGTCCTCGGCAGGCCGCCGCGAGCCGGAGCGCCGAGTTCCGGCTCCGCGCGGATCGCGTTGACCAGGGCCGGGCCGTCCTGCGAGCGGCGCAGCAGGTCCTCGTAGTAGTGCTCGGGCCAGGTGCTGAACGCGGCCTGCGCGGCGTGCGTGGTCAGCGAGTTCGCGGCGAGCAGGCCGACCGAGGCGTCGCCTTCGCCGAGCGCGGTCAGGATGCGGGCGGTGTCGCGCGGGCCGAGGCCGGGGCCGCCGTACCGGGTGGCGACGGTGGCGGTGAGCAGGCCGGCCCGGTGGGCGACCTCGATGCCGGCCCAGGGCAGGTCGCCGGTCCGGTCGTACTCGGCGGCGGTCGACGCGATCTCGGCGGTGACCTTCGCGAGCGCGTCGGGGGAGAGGTCGGGGCCGGTCACGGACGGCCCGCTTCGGCATACGCGCGGTACTCGGGGCCGTAGTTGCCGGGGTGGTCGTTCTGGAGGGTGCCGCGCTGACCGGTCGCCTTCCGGTGCGCGATCTCCTGGCGGACCAGCGGCAGGAGGTGACGCCCGTAGTCGACGGCGTCGGCGAGGGTGTCGTAGCCGCGGATCGAGACGAGTGAGGCGCCCTGGTCGACGTAGTCGAGGATCGCCGCGGCGACCGTCTCCGGCGAGCCGACGAGCGCGGTCGAGGCGCCGCCCGCGTTGGTCGCCGCCGCGGTCCGGGTCCACAGCGCCCGGTCGTAGAGGTCGGCCTGCCGTGCCTGGGCGAGCGCCCGCTGCGAGCCGACGTTCTCCGGGTCGCCCGGCCGCAGCACCCGCAGCTTGCCGACGTACTCGTGGGCCTTCCTCCACGCGAGCTCGTCGGTCCGCGCGATGATCGGCCGGAACGTCACCCAGATCCGCGGATTCGGCCGTCCGGCGGCCTGCGCGATGCCGTTCACCCGGTCGATCTCGCTGCGCAGGTCGCTGAGCGGCTCGCCCCAGAAGCTGAAGATGTCCGCCTTGGCGCCGCCCACCGCGAACGCCTCGTCGGACTGCCCGCCGATCGAGATCGGGATGGGTCCGTCGTAGGGCGCGAAGCCCGGCCCGAAATCGTCGAACCGGTAGAACTCGCCGTCGTGGCTGAACGGCTCGGGCGACGTCCAGCTCTGCCGGAGCAGGTCGATGTACTCCGACGTGCGCGCATACCGGCGGTTCTTCGGCAGGTAGTCGCCCTGGCGGGCCTGCTCGGCGTCGCTGCCACCGGAGATCAGGTGGACGACGGCCCGGCCCTCGGTCAGCTGATCGAGGGTGGCGAGCTTCTGGGCGGCGACCGTGGGCGGCGTGGTGTTCGGCCGCAGCGCCACGATCGGCTTGATCCGCTCGGTCAGCTGACCGACCGCGCTGGCGGTGACGAAGGAATCCGCGCTGCCCGACCCGTACGGAAGAAGGGTGTAATCGAAGCCGCCCTCCTCGAGGGACCGCACGTACCTGCGGAAGTATTCGAGGTCGATGCCCCGGGTGGGGATCGGGTTCAGCTCGGTCGACGGGTTCAGGTGCGAGAGGCTGATGAACTCGACCTCTCCGGAGGCGGTCGTCGGGATCTCGGAAATGCTCATGCGGCGGTCCTCTCGGCGAGTGCTCCCGGGCACCGGCCCTGGAATCACCCCTCATGCAGCGGTTCGGCTACCGCGGCATCCCTATAACTCCTATCAACCTAATAGGTTTGTGGGAAGAGTGTCCAACGACGATCCGCGATCGACGTGATCACGATCGCTTATCGGTCGGTCCTATCGTGGTACCGGCTGCAATGCCGTTCGCAGGCCCGCCGTGACCGCCTCGGCGATCCGCGGATCAGCGCCCGAGCGGGCCCGCAGGCTCATCGTGGCCGGCGGCACCCCGGGCAGGTCACCGCGCTCGGCGAGCCCGTCCGGGGTGGACGTGGCAGTGGCCAGCAGCGCCACGCCGAGCCCGGCCCGCACCGCCTCCAGGACACCCGCCACATAGCCGCTGTCACACACGACATAGGGGTCGAACCCCTTGGCTGCGAGAGCGGTGAGCGCACGCCGCCGCAGAACACAGGGCTCCTCGATCGCCACGACCGGCCAGTCCCGGCCGGCCGGCGGCTCCCACCCGGTCGCTGAGTACCAGCTCAGGGGCAACGAGCCGATCGGCGTACCCTCGGCGCTCGAAGCCTCGGTGAGATGCACCGCCAGATCCAGGGTGCCGCGATCGACCGCCGCGTCCAATCGCCGGGTGCGATCGATGCGGAACCGCACCTGGTGACCGGGCAGCGCCGCGGTGACCGCCGGCAGGATCAGGTCGGCGGCGTGCTCGGTGGTGCCGACCGTGACGGTGGGCCGTTCCGGGCCGACCAGCCGGCGCAGCGCGTCGTCGTGCGCGGTCAGGATCCGCCGGGCTTCGCCGAGCAGCGCCTGACCGTCCGGGGTGAACGTGGTCCCGCGACCCTGGCGCTCGACGATCGGCCGTCCGATCACCTTCTCCAGCCGACGCACGTGCTGGCTCACCGCCGACTGGCTGACCCGCAGCGTGGCCGCGGCCCGGTGGAAGCCGCCGCAGTCGGCCACCGCGACCAGGCTGCGCAGCGCGAGGATGTCCAGAACCTGTGCCATGCGGCGGACGCTAACAACCAATTGATAAGAACTCGTGTTCGGTTCCGATCCGGGATCGGTGTTGGACACGTCCGCCGTGATCAGGTGATGCTGACCGGCATCCACCACTCTTAAGGAAGTCAGATGACGAACGCCTTCGACGAGCCCGCCGGGATCGCTCCCCGGGGGACCGTGATCGTCGCCGCCGGTCGCGGCGAGACCATCGACGCCTATCAGCGCTTCGGCAAGCGGATCGCGGCCGACGGCTACAAGGTGCGGCTGCTGCCGGACGTCGTTCCCGACCTGGAGTCGTCCTTCGCCGCGGCAGAGAAACTCCTGGTGGACGACGGTCTGCCCGGTCCGAGGGTGATCGTCGGCTCGGACACCGGTGCGCTGTTCGCCCTCGCGCTGGCCCGCCGCGCGGCCCCCGGTCTGGACGCCGTCGTGGTGGCCGGGATCCCCCTTCCCGAGGCGCCGGGCGTTGACCTGATCGGCTGGGAGGGCGAGCTCGAGGCGCGGACCGGGTGCCCGGCTCACCGGGGTGTGCTGGCCGCCGGCGCCGTGACGCCCGGCGCCCTCTTCTCGGCCCAAATTCCTACTGAACTCATCGGCGAACCGGGTGATGTGACGATTCCCACGCTGGGCCTGCACGGCGCCGACGACCCGATCAGCCCGCTCGCCTCAGCGCGGCCGGCGTACCCGGGGCGGCTCGTCGGCATCGCCGGTGGCCGACACGACATCCTCAACGACGTCACTCACCGCACCGCGGCTGCGACCATCATCCTGTTCCTGGAGCGCCTCAGACTCGGCGCCTCCCTGCCCGTCATCGCAACCGAGGTGTCCGCATGAGCCGCTACATCATCATCGGCGCCGGGGCTGTCGGCGCGTCCCTCGCCGCCGAACTGCACCGCGCCGGCATCGACACCGTGCTGGTCGCGCGCGGCGCGCAACTCGCGGCCCTGCGCGCCTCCGGCCTCACCTATGTACGCCCGGACGGCGCCCACCACCTCACCGTCCCGGTCGCGGCCGGCCCCGCCGAGGTGGACCTGACCGAGGACGACGTCCTGATCCTGGCGACGAAGAGCACCGACAGCGCCGGCGCCGTCCAGGACTGGGCGTGGCGCCCGGTCAAGCGCGCCGACGGCTCGGCCGGTCTGGCCGCCACCGACCTGCCGCTGGTGACGGTGCAGAACGGCCTGGAGACCGAGCGGATCGCGCTGCGCTCGTTCGCGTCGGTCACGGCGATCGTCGTCTGGATCCCGGCGACCTTCGTGACCCCCGGCGAGATCGTCAACCACGCCGAGCCGGTGCCGGCCGTCCTCTGGCTGGGCCGCTACCCCTCCGGGCTGGACGCGACGGCCACCGCGATCGCTGCCGACCTGCGCCGGGGCGGCTTCACCGTGAACGAGGTCGCCGACATCACCGCGCACAAGGCCGCCAAGCTGATCGGCAACCTGCTGAACAGCCTGGACGCCCTCTACGAGCCGACTCCGCTCCGCGAGGCCGCCGTCCGCGCGCTGCGCGCCGAGGCCCGAACCGTGTACGCCGCCGCCGGCATCGTCCCGGCCACACCCGATCCCGGCGACTTCCGGTCGGTTGACATCCCCGGCTACACCCGCCAGGGCAACTCGACGCGGCAGTCCTTCACCCGCGCCGTCGTCCCGGAGACCGACTACCTGGACGGCGAAATCGTCCTGCTGGCCCGCCTCCACGGCGTACCGGCGCCACTCGCCGAGGCCGTCCAGTCCCGGGTCCACCGCGCCGTGGCGTCCGGTGTGCAGGCGGGTGCCCTGGGCGACGACGACCTGTCCGCGACCCTGCCGACCGTGAGCGTCCCGGCGCCGGCTGTCGCCACTCCCGCTGCCGCCTCCGTCGCAGCCGCGGGGGCGGGCGGTGGGCTCAGCGCGGCCTCTGTCGCCGCCGCGGGGGCGGGCGGTGCGGAAGAGCTTGCCGCGGCTCGGGCGTCCGTGCTGATCGGCGCCGAGGAACTGCACCGGCGCGTGGCCGAGCCGAACCCGCCGGAGCTGCTGGACGTACGGTGGGCCCTCGGCGACCCGCACGGCGCCGAGCACTATCGGGCAGGTCACCTGCCGGGCGCCGTCTACGTCGACCTCGACACCGAACTGGCCGGACCGCACGCCCCCGGCGCCGGCCGTCACCCGCTGCCGTCGGCGGCGGCGCTGCAGGACTCGGCCCGCCGGTGGGGGATCAGCCAGGGTGGCAGCGTGGTGGTCTACGACAACAGCGGCGGGCTGGCCGCCTCCCGCGCGTGGTGGCTGCTGCGCTGGGCCGGCGTCCGTGACGTGCGCATCCTCGACGGTGGCCTCGCCGCGTGGCGGGCGGCGGGCTACGCCGAGGCGACCGGATCGGCGAGCCCGCGCAAACCCGGCGACGTCGTCCTGTCCGCCGGTCACCTGCCCACCCTCACCGCCGACGAGGCCGCGGCCCTGCCGTTCGCCGCGAGCTCGTCCCCGGGAGACCGGTCCTCTGCCGGAACTCGGCCGGCAGGCGGAACGCTTCTCGACGCACGGGCCGGCGAACGCTACCGCGGCGAGGTCGAGCCGATCGACCCGCGCGCCGGGCACATCCCGGGCGCGATCAGCAAGCCGACCGGCGAGAACCTGCAGGACGGCGTGCCGTACTTCAAGACCGCCGAAGCCCTGCAGGCCCGCTTCGCCGACGTCACCGGCCGGGTAGGCGTCTACTGCGGCTCCGGCGTGACCGCCGCCCACCAGATCGCCGCCCTCGCCACGATCGGCATCGACGCCGCGCTGTACCCGGGCTCCTGGTCCGCCTGGTCCTCCGACCCGGACCGCCCCGCCGCCACCGGCGACCAGCCGTGACCAGCCCCACCTCAGCGGGGCCCGCTTCTCCGGGCCCCGCGCCCTCCCCACCGACTCCGCCCGCTTCTCCGGATCCCGCGGCAGCCGTGATGAGTCCGGCGCCCGGCCACGGGGCTGCCGCCGGCGGTCCCGCGAGCGGGTCGCCCTGCCTGGCGGACTCATCCGCCGTTGTGGAGACAGCGGACGGTCGCGCGCACGGTGATGGGCTCGGATGGCTGGCCGCGACCGGGGCTGAGTGGAGTACGGACGCGGCGGTGCTCGGCGAGAAGCGGCTCGATCGCTCCGGGTGGGAGCCCGACGGCCGGCCCCTCGCCGTCGTGTATCCGCGGACGGTCGAGCAGGTGCGGAGCGTTCTTCGCGGTGCCGCGGTCACCCGTACCCCTGTGGTCCCTCGCGGAGCCGGCACCGCACTCACCGGTGGGAGCGCCGCCGGAGCCGGCGCCGTGGTGGTCGACCTCGCGCGGATGAACCGGATTGTGGAGATCCGGGCGGCAGACGGCGTAGCCGTCGTGGAACCCGGCGTGATCACTGCGGATCTGGACCGGGCGGCGGCGGCCGTCGGATTGCGGTACGCGCCCGACCCGGCGAGCCTCGAACTCTCCACGATCGGCGGCAACATCGCGACGAACGCGGGCGGGTTGCGGTGCGCGAAGTACGGCGTCACCCGCGACTCGGTGCTCGGCCTCGACGTGGTGCTGGCCGGCGGCACGCTGATCAATACCGGTCGGGGCACATTGAAGGGCGTTGCGGGGTACGACCTCACCGGCCTTTTCGTGGGCTCGGAGGGAACGCTGGGAGTGGTGGTCGGCGCGACGCTCCGGCTGCGGACGTTGCCCGCGCCGACGGCGACGATCGCCGCGTCGTACCCCGATGTGGAGACCGCGGCGGCCGCGTCGGTGGCCCTCGCCGAGGCGCGGATCCAGCCGGTGATGGCCGAACTTCTCGATGAGGCGACACTGTCTGCGCTGGCTGGGACGGGTCTGCGGCAGGACGGCGGCGCGTTGTTGATCGTCCAGACCGACGGCGGCGACGACGAGGCGGCCCATGCCGTGGCGGTTCTTTCGCGGGGCGCCACGTCGGTGCGCAGTGACGGTGATCCGGACTCGCTGCTCGCCGCCCGCCGGCAGGCGCTGCCCGCGATCGAGCGGCTCGGTCGTCCCTTGATCGAGGACATCGCGGTCCCGCGGTCTCAACTGGCTTCGGCGGTACGATCAATCGCGGACATCTCGCGACGCCACGCCGTGCCGATCTGCACCCTGGCCCACGCCGGGGACGGCAACCTGCACCCGATCATCGTGGCCGGTTCCCCCGGCTCGCCGATTCCCGACTCGGCGCACCGCGCGGCTGACGAGATCTTCGGGCTGGCTCTGGAGCTGGGCGGGACGGTCACCGGGGAACACGGTGTCGGCGTGCTGAAGCGGGAGTGGCTGGCCCGTGAGATCGGACCGGTCCAGCATGCCCTGCAGCAGCAGATCAAGTCCGTTTTCGATCCGCTCGGCATCCTCAATCCGGGCAAGGGGATCTAGGAGCTTCCGCCGT
The DNA here is from genome assembly GCF_004001265.1 of Actinoplanes sp. OR16. Taxonomy (GTDB): domain Bacteria; phylum Actinomycetota; class Actinomycetes; order Mycobacteriales; family Micromonosporaceae; genus Actinoplanes. The sequence continues at coordinate 6,805,963 of NZ_AP019371.1, forward strand.
ATCGCAGAAGGTCGCGGCCGGGGTGTCCGGATCGATCACGGGTAGACGATAGACGGCGATGCCCCAGCCGCAGGGGGATCGGCTGGGGCATCGCTGGTCTTCGTGTCAGGACCTTCAGTAACCGAAGTCCTGGGTGTAGTACGGGGTGCCGTTGGCGGAGAACACAGCTCCGACGCCGACGGTCTTCGACTTGCAGTTGAGGATGTTGGTGCGGTGGCCGGGGCTCTTCATCCAGCCGTCGACGACCTGCTTGGCGGTGCGGTAGCCCCAGGCGATGTTCTCCGCTGACGGCGTGGCGTAGCCGGCGGCCTTGCTGCGGGCGACGAAGTTCGAGTTGCTGCGCCCGGTGTGGGAGAACGTGCCGGTCTGCGCCATCCAGGCGCTGTGCCCGCGGGCGGCGACGGTGAGCTTGGCGTCGGTCTTGAGCGCGGCGCAGCCGCGGCTGGTGCGCTCGACGTTGATGAGGCGGTTGATCTCGGTCTGCAGGGTGGTCTCGCTGGCCTTCACCGGTGCGGCCTGTGCGGATCCGGCGGTCATCGTGGCGAGGCCGAGAGCGGCCGGGGCGATGAGAGCGGCGGCCAGGGCGAAGCGGCGAAGAACGTTGCGCAAGAGGTCCCTTTCGACGATGTCCCGTGCTTACACCGTTCAGTTCGGCCCACCACGCGCCTGCTGGATCACCATGCCGGTGCGTGATCGTCGCGAACCGGTTGCCAAGCCCGGCCGTACCGGAGAGCGGTAGTTCGGGCGTCGACGCGACGGGGTTCAGTGAGGAGGGGTTGATCAGGGTCACGGTCGGCCGGGGTGGGGAACTGGGTACTGGGGCGCCGTGGATGTGCGACGACTGGCAGGTGTTCTCGGGGCGGCTCTCGGGTTCGGGATGGCGGCGGCCGCCGTCAAGGGCGACCACTACGGCCTGCGCGACACCGTCGGCAACCTGAGCACACCGTGGCTGCTGGTGGCGTATCTGGCCGGGCTCACCACCAGACGTCCCGGCCGGGGCGCGCTGCTCGGACTGGGTGCGACGGGGGCGGCGCTGGCCGGGTTCTACCTCGTCGTCGCGATCACCACCGACGACCACTCGCCGACCCTGGGCGAACACCTGGGACAGGTGCTGCACAAGAACCGGCTCTGGCTCTACGCGGGTCTGCTGAGTGGCCCGACGATGGGCGCTTTCGGGGCGATGACCAGGAGATTCGCTCCTGACGTACGGCGGGCCGCCCTGCGCGTGACGGCCCTGCTGCTGATGCTGGAACCCTTGGTGATCGTCGCCGCGAGGATCGTCCCCGGCTGGCGTGAGGTGATCCACTGGACGCTGGACCCCGGCCCGTATCTCGTCGAGGCCGCGCTGGGAATCGCCGTAGCCCTGAGAATCGCCGTAGCCCTGACGAGCCGTCACGAAAAATCAGGAAATATCGGGCACGGACCTAACATGATCCACTATGCGGACCCTAGCCATCCTCGTCACCGCCACCCTTCTGAGTGCGAACCTGCTGACCGAGAACGATCTGCCGAAGCGCTACCAGGCAGCGGACCGGAATCCGTACCAGACCGTCATTGACGCCCTGCAGAGCGAGACCTGCCGCCTGCCCCAGCCCGCGAAACCCGAGCGTGCGACGTTCGTGACCGACGACGACTACGCCCTCGACGTCGAATCCCTGACCGAGCACCTGGCCCGGCCCGGCGCCACCGCCGCCCGCGAACTGGTGGCGCAGACCGCGGCCCTGCCGGAGCGTTGCCCGACTTTCGAGACGCCGCGCTACACCGTGCACGTCAAACCGCAGCCGATGCCAGCGATCGGTGACGCCTCCACCGCGCTGCGCGTCGTCTTCTGGGTGAAGGCGGCCGGTTCGCAGACCACGTACGTCGACGTCATGGAGGCCGAGATCGCCACGGTGGCGCACGGCGATCAGCACGTGACCGTCGTCCTGCTCGGCTACTACGCGAAGCACGGTGTCGATTTGGCGGCGGTGACCAGGACGGCGGTGACGAAGGCCTGATCTTCCGGCCGGCCTCGGACGGCGTCCGTGAAATCGGCGTCGCGGGCCGTCGAACGCTTCGGCGCCGGCGTACGAGGGAAGATTCAAAGGTTGTAGGGCGTCGTGGTGGTCAGGGCGGAGAAGCCGAGTCGCCGCAGGATGGGCCGGCTCTGGTCGGTGGCGTCGACCTGGACGAACGAGTAGCCGAGCTCGGCGGCCCGGCGTGCCCGGTGAGCGACGAGGGCGCGGTAGATTCCCCGGCCGCGCCATGCGGCGAGGGTGCCGCCGCCCCAGAGGCCGGCGAACGCCGTACCCGGGATCAGGTCCATCCGGGCGGCACTGACCGGGGTGTCGCCGGCCATCGCGACGAGCAGCTGCGTGTTCTGCGGCGCGCCGGCGAGCTGGGCCAGCAGCCGGGGACGCAGCCAGGGGATGCTGTGCCCGAAGGCCTGCTCGCTGACCGTCACCATCAGGTCGATGCCGGCCGGGTCGGTGACCTCGTCGATGCGTACGCCGTCGGGAAGCCGCACGGCCCGATCCAGCTCGTCGACGGCGGCGACCATGAGAGTCTCCGGCTCGTCAGCGGTGAAGCCCGCTGCCTCGAGGCGTTTTCCCAGGTCGGCGGGCTGGTCGTGTGCGTACAGCTTCCATTCGAGGTCCCAGCCGTGCTCCCGGAAGTACGCGGCCTGCTCGGCGATCACCTCGTCGGCCGTGCTCTCGCCGAGATCGGACCAGACCACGGCGTTCCAGTCCTGGCCGCCGCCGACGTGCCGGACGATCCGGTCGGTGCGGTCGATCCGTGCGGCGGGGGTCTCGGGGCGGGCTCCGTAGCGAACCTGGCGGTCGTAGAGCGCGAGCACTTCTTGTTGATCCACCCGCACACCGCACCAGCAGCGGATCCGCGAGGCAAACGAATTAACGACCCAGCCTCCTAGGACGCCTTACGGGTGGTGGCGCACCGAAGCGAAGAGACCCGGCAGGCGCTGCTGGACGAGATCCTGACCATCGTGCTCGACAGCGCGATCGGCGACGAGCAGACGGCACCATGCTGCGCACCGCCATCGGCCTGGACCGGATGCGCACGGCGTGGGCTGAACGCCGCGACCACGGCCAGCTCAGCATGCTCGACGTGTCGATGTCGTACCTGCGCCAGTTCGCCCCGGCCGTGCTCGCCGCGGTGCAGTTCGCCGGCGGGCCGGGCACCGAGCAGCTGCTGCAGGCAGTGAGCATGCTGGCCGGGTTGTACGCCACCGGCGTGCAGCTCTGCCACCTGGTCGGCAAACCGGCCGTGGTCGCCGCCGCGCTCGCTACGGCCGATGACGAGCTGCACACCGCCCTGGCTGATCTGGAGACTCAGCTGGCCAAGGGGCATTCGCTCAGCGCTTCCAGCCGCCAGGGTGAGAGCCGCCGCGGCGTCCGGCTCCAGACGGATCACCTCGCGACGGAAGCCCAGTTCCCCGTCGCGCGCCTGCAGCGGCGATTCCCGCGTGGGAAGTGCCGGTAGAGGGTGCCTGAGCCGACGCCGTGCTCGGTGAAGTACTGGTCTGAGCGCGGCCGACGCCGGCGAGATGTTGTGCTCCCGGCCACGACACGGCCCCTCTCGTTGACAAAACGGAGCCACCCTCCTTAACTTTGGTGAGTCACTAACGGAGGGTCCCTCCTCTTCAGTGGAGATGGCACCGCTGGTTGCGCCACGAATGCCCGCCTCCCGGCGACGAACCGTCGTGTCGCCTGCCGCGCATCACAGGAGAAGACGAATGCAGACCTCATCGGCCGCCGGTGTGCGTCACACCTTCGCGGCCTACCCCACCGGCCTGGCACTGATCGCTGCCGAGGTCGATGGCCGTGACGAGGCGATGCTCGCCAACTCGTTCACCAGCGTCTCGCTCGACCCGCCGCTGGTCTCCATGGCGTTCACCCACACCTCGACCACGTGGCCCCAGCTACGGCGGGCGCGGGAGCTGGGGATCACGATCCTGGGGGAGTCCCATGCGCACCTGGTGGCGCAGCTGCGCCTGTCCGGGCCCGCGCGGCTCGCCGGCATCGTCCTGGACCGCGCCACCGCCCAGGCACGCCTCCTGCCCCGGGCGGCGGCCACCCTGATCGTCCGGCCCTACCGGCACATCCCGGCCGGGGACCACGAACTGGTCCTGTTCGAGGTCGTCGACCACCAGCGCGACGACGATGCCGCTCCGCTGACGTATCACGATCGCCACATCTGCGCCCTGCACCACGAACAGAAGTAGACCGGGGCCCCGCAACCAGGCGCGTCCATCGCGATCCTGCCCGAGGCGATCACCTACGACGTAAGGACACGACTGTCATGAGTAAGAGTTCGTTCCTGCTCGGAGCGGTACTGGGAGAGATGCACGGCAACCACCCGGGAGCGTGGCGGATGCCGGCGGCCGATCCGAACGCCTACACCGACGTAACGGCCCTCGTCCGCGCCGCGCAGAGCGCCGAACGCGGCGGACTGGACTACATCTTCCTCCCCGACCGGGTCTTCATCTGGGGGGATCTGGAGTCGCGACCGCCCATCGTGACGATGGAGCCGACCCTGACACTGGCGGCGATCGCCCCCGCCACCCGGCGCATCGGCCTGGTCACCACGATGTCGACCTCTTTCGTCGAGCCGTACACCCTCGCCCGGCAGCTCAGGGCGCTGGACGTGATGAGTCATGGTCGCGCCGGCTGGCAGGCCATCCCCAGCTACGAAGCGGAGGCCTTCGCCAACTACGGACGCCCCGTTCCGTCGCGGAACGAGAAGTACGAACGCTTCAACGAGGCCATCCAGATCACCCAGGCGCTGTGGGGCAGCTGGGACAGGGCTGCGGGCACCCCCGACAAGGCCACCGGACGGTTCGCCGACACCTCCCACATCCGCCCCGTCAACCTGCAGGGCCGTCACGTCGCCTCCCGCGGGCCGCTGCAGATCCCGCCGTCCGAGCAGGGGCAACCGGTGATCTTCATGCCGTTCGCCAGCGGCCTCGGTGTGCAGGCCGCCGCCCTGTACGCCAACGGCATCATCTCCATGGCCTCCTCCATGAAGGACGCCAAGGCTCAACGCGACATGATGCGTGCGATGACGGTGGAAGCCGGCCGGGACGCCGACGAGGTCAAGGTTCTCAACTTCTTCCACCTCAGCGTCGGACCGACCTTGCAGGAGGCCGTCGAGCGGCGCATGGTGCTGGAGGAGGCCGCCGGCATCGACAAGCGCCTGGCTCAGCTGTCGGCCATCCTCGGCCTGCGTCTGGACCCCGCCGACCGTGACAAGCCGCTCACCAGCGCCCAGATCGCGGCCCTGAACTCCCATCTCAGAGGTACGCCGGCAGCCCGCGCCCTCGATCTCGCCCGCGAAGGGCGCACACCGCACGAGATCCTCGGTCACGGGGTGCTCGACCAATCGCCGTCGTTGCTCGGCACCGCCGAACAGATCGCCGACACGCTGCAGGAATGGGTGCAGGCGGGCGCCGCCGACGGCTTCACCGTCGTCATCGACGACCTGCACGACGGCATGGACGCCTTCGTGGACCAGGTCGTCCCCGTCCTGCGCAAGCGCGGCCTGCGCCCCGACGACTACCAGGGCACGACGCTGCGCGACCACCTCGGCCTCCCCGAACAAATCGGTCTGGACCCGCGCCTGACCTGAGCTGCACCCGATGTGGCCCGGCCGGGATGAGGGCACCTCATAGGCACTGGCCGTCCATCCGGAGGTAGCCTCCAGGTAGTGAGTGAGGGGGCAGTCAATGACCGACGATCAGGTTCGCCGCCGCCGGCCGCGTACGGACAAGCTGCGCAACCATGCGCAGATCCTCGACGTCGCCGAACGGTTCTTCGCCGAGCGTGGTGTCAGCGGGTCGCTGGAGGCCATCGCCAAGCTGGCCGGGGTGGGCACCGGCACGTTCTACCGGCACTTCCCGACCCGGGAGGCCTTGCTGGCCGCTCTGCTGCAGGCGCGCTATGACGACCTGGTGGCCCGCCGCGACACCATCCGGCGCGAGGAGAAGGATTCCAGTGTCGCGCTCGAGCGATGGCTGGACGCGCTGGACGAATGGGTGACCGCCTTCGACGGGCTGCCCGAGCCGCTGCGTGATGCGCTGGATCAGGAAGCCTCACCGCTGACGATGAGCTGCCAATGGTTCGTCACGACCACCGACGAGTTCCTTGCGCTGGCCCAGCGCGACGGCACCGTCGAGCCCTGGGTCCGAGGCCGTGACCTGTTCCTCAACGCCCTGGCAGCGGCCTGGGTCCGCGGCGCCGCCCTGGCGGACGAGTCCTCGACCCGGACGCTGCGCCGGCTGATGCGATCGGGATTCGCCGCACGGACACCAGGACGGGCGCCGCAGGGTGCGCATCTCACACCGTTCGCAGAAGAGCATCGGTCCTGACGCGACGACCGACCGACAAACGAAGGGATCACCATGCGTGCCGTCGGTGTCACCACCTTCGGAGGGCCGGAGGCCCTGCACATGGTCGACGTGCCAGCCGAGCCACTCGGCCCGGGCCAGGTACGACTGCGGGTACACGCGGCAGCGGTCAACCCGACCGACACGCAGTACCGCGCCGGCGCCTACGCGGCCTATTACCCCGATGAGTCGCCCCCGTGGATTCCCGGCATGGACGTCGCCGGAGTGGTCACCGAACTCAGCCCCGGCGTGGATCACCTGACGGTGGGGGATCTCGTGATGGGACTGGTGGTGCCGCAAGGCGCCTACCGCGAGGACAAGGTCCTGCCGGCGGACTCCGTCGTGCGGGTACCGGCCGGTGCTGACGCCGTTGCTGCATCGACGCTGCCGATGAACGGGCTCACCGCCCGCCTCGCCCTCGACAAGATGGCCCTGAAGCCGGGTCAAGTGATCGCCGTGACCGGGGCGGCAGGCGCCTTCGGTGGATACGTCGTCCAACTGGCCAAGGCCGACGGCCTGACCGTCATCGCCGACGCCGCCGACAAGGACGTCGAGCTGGTGCACGAGCTCGGAGCCGACCTCGTCGTCCCGCGCGGCGACGACGTCGCGACCCGGATCCGCGAGAAGTTCCCCGACGGCGTCGCCGGGCTCGCCGACGGGGCGCTGCTGGATGCGCTCGCCCTGCCCGCTGTCGCCGACGGCGGTGCCGTCGCGACCGTCCGCAACTACCGCGGGCCCGACGAGCGAGGCCTGCGATACTTCCCCACCCTGGTCGCCGACATGGACAAGAACCGGTCTGCCCTCGACCGGCTGCGACAGCAAGCAGAAGACGGCACGCTCACCCTACGAGTCGCGGCCACCTTCCCTGCCGAACGAGCTACCGAAGCGCACCAACTCCTGGAAAAAGGTGGTATCCGGGGCCGTGTGGTCCTGACCTTCTGAACCGGGCCACCAACGCATCCCACCATCCGTCCGCGGCGTTGAGTTGCCCGCGATCACGGTGACGGCATGTCCCATGGTGAGAACCGATCGACTGCCAGCTCCGGATCGCCGATGGCTCAGCCGTGGCGGTGGTGCTTCTTCACGAAGGTGTAGCCGGGCTCGAGGGGCTCGTCGATCTGTGCCGTCTCCATGGCCTTCGCGTGCAGGGACTGCTGGCGTTCGGTGGCCTGCGCGCCCGGCGGGAGTTTGCGCACGAAGCCCTTCACCCAGTGCTCGCGGCGTTCCCCGCCGCCGTCGCCGCCGAAGTCGCCGGGGTAGGGGGCCGGTTCGACGAGCGGGGCGTAGAACAGCATCTCGGCCTGTTCCTCGTCGTCGACCGGGGGATAGGAGGGGTAGCCGTCGGCGTTGAGGCTGCCGGTCACCCGGGTCACGTAGCCTTCGCGGAGCAGCTGGTCGACGGCGTTCTTCAGCAGGAACGCGCCCTTCTGCCCGCGCCCGAGCCCGCAGGCGGCGGCGAGGCCGGCTTCGGGGTAGAGGGCGCTGCCGTCCTCGTACACCCGGCCCTGGCGGCGGACCACGTTGAGTACCTGGCCGCGGTTCGACCGGCCGGGATCGAATTCCCTGGTCACGACGCGGGGATCGTACTCGTGGAAGTAGTCGACGCCGTCCACGCGCATCGGGTCGTCGAGGACGATGGTCCGCAGGTGCAGTTCGTCCTTCGCGGCCTGCCAGGAGATGATCACCAGCGTGCCCGGGTGGACGTCCGGTGGCCAGACGAGCCCGCTCACCTGCCATGCGATCTCCTGGGAGAGCGGGCAGGTGAAGGTCTCGCCGGCCGGGTCGAGGCCGTGCATCCGGTGCTCGACGACGACGGTGACCGCCTCGGGGTGCGGCAGGCGGGTGGCGAGCTCGTCCGGCAACGGGCAGACGCCGTCGTCGATGTCCGCCCGGGTGAGCGTGTGCCGGCGGTTGACCGTCCGCATGGAGCCCTCCTCAGCCAGTATCCGCGCAGATCAAGATACCCGCCGACGCCCTATCCTATCTTCCTAGGATGCCCTAGGCGGGGTGCGGCGGTGCACGGTGGCAGCAGAATTCCATCCTAGGATGCTCTACGCGGTGTGCGCTCGGCCTCAGGGGGAGAGGCCTTAAAAACAAAAAGGAATCAACGACAAGCCTCAGAAGATCAAGAGCTTGATTGATCGGTACGGGTGTAAGCCTGGCGGCTCAGCCGGATCAGGTCGGCCAGTTGGGCCGGTGGGTCGTCGCGCCACCAGGCGAGCCAGACCTCGATCTGGGGTACGGCCCTCAGCATCCGGTAGGCGACGCCCGGCCGGGGGTTCTGGTTGGCGGTGGCTTCCGAGGTGATGCCGACGGCCTGGTTCGCGGCGATGAGGGTGAGCCATTCGTCGACGCCGTGGGTGGGGCGGATGGCGGGTGCGGCGCCGGTGGGCCACAGGTCGGGGGTGGTGGTTCCGGTGCGGGCGTCGATGGCGACGGTGTAGCGGGTGAGGTCATCGACGCGCAGGGTGCGGCGGCGGGCGAGGGGGTTGTCGGTGGCGATGGCGGCGCACCGGTTCTCGAGTCCGATGAGTGCGGTGGCGAAGCGGGGGTCGGTGAGGGTGGGGTCGACGGGCGCGGGGCGGGTGGTGTCGCCGGGCAGTCCGCGGCGGACGACGGCGACGTCGGCGGCGCCGTCGCTGAGGCCGGCGGTGACGGTGTTGGACTGGACGAAGACCAGGGGTGTGCCGGGTTGGACGGCCGACCAGGCGCGCTGCAGTCTGCGGGTGTGTTTGCCGAGGGCGGCCCAGGCGTAGCCGACGCGGAGTTCGGTGCGGGACTGTTCGGCGATGCGGTGCAGGTGGGCGGTTTCGGCGAGGATGCGGCGGGCGCCGGCGAGGATCTGCAGTCCGGTGGCGGTGGGGGCTAGGTGGCGGGTGGTGCGTTGCAGGATGCGGACGCCGAGGGCGGTCTCCAGGGCGGCGATGTTGCGGGAGACGGCGGCCTGGGAGATGCCGAGTTCGGTGGCGGCGTCGGTGAAGGTGCCGGTGTCGATGACGGCGACGAGGGCGCGCAGGTGCCGCAGCTGGACGTCCATGCGCTGAGCGTATAAGTCGGGCACCGGCCGTATTTCTCTCACCGCCGGGGTGCGGCCGAGACTGGTTCGCGTGAGTGCTGATGTTCTGGAGCGGCCGGTCGCGGTGGCACCGGGTGGGCGGAAGCTGGCGGCCGGCCTGGCGACGATGATGGGTAGTGCCGCGTGTAATCAGGTGGGTGCGGCGGTGGGGGCGCACGCGTTCGCGGTGATCGGGCCGGCGGGTGTGGTGGCGGTGCGGCAGTTCGTGGCGGCGGCGGTGCTGCTGCCGGTGGCGCGGCCGAATCTGCGGCGGTTCACGTGGGCGCAGTGGTGGCCGACGTTGTTGCTCGGGTCGGTGTTCGCGACGATGAATCTGAGTCTGTACACGGCGGTGGACCGGATCGGGCTGGGTCTGGCGGTGACGCTGGAGTTTCTGGGGCCGCTGGCGGTGGCGCTGGCGGGTTCGCGTACCAGGCTGGATCTTGTCTGTGCTCTTGGTGCTGGTCTCGGTGTGTATGTGCTGGTGCTGCCGGGTGGGAGCAGTGATTGGTTCGGGATCGGGTCGGGTCTGCTGGCGGCGGGGTGCTGGGCGGCTTACATCCTGTTGAATCGGATGTTGGGTGCGCGGTTGCCGGGTCTGCAGGCGCCGGCGGCGGCGACGTCGGTGTCGGCGCTGATGTATCTGCCGGTGGTGCTGGTTCTGGTGGCGCGGGGGTCGTGGTCGTGGCCGGCGGTGCTGTTCGCGGTGGGTGCGGGTGTGCTGAGTTCGGTGATTCCGTACGCGTGTGATCTGGTGGCGTTGCGGACGGTGCCGCCGCGGTTCTTCGGGGTGGTGATGAGCGTTCATCCGGTGTTCGCGGCGCTGGCGGGTCTGGTGCTGCTGGGTGAGGTTCTGGCGCTGCACGAGTGGGCGGGCATCGCGATGGTGGTGGCGGTGAACGTGGTCGCGGTGGTCGCGGCGCAGCGGCGTGTTCGGTAGGGTGCTGGTCGTGACTGCCGGGTCGGCCTTGGGCCACTACCGAGTGGGGCGCCCGGCCGGCGTTTGATCCGGCGGCGGGGTCCGCCCGCGTTCTCGCTTCCTCTCGTGTTGGTGCTGGTCCGAGTCGAAGGTTGAGAATGAATTCCGCTGTCATTGAAGAGTTCCGTGCGCGTGGTGGTGTGCTGTCCGGGATGTTCGCCGGGTGGCGTCTGATTCTGCTGACGACGGTGGGTGCCCGGTCGGGGCGGCCGCATACGGTGCCGCTGGGTTTCCTGTCTGCCGGTGAGGGCCGGCTGCTGGTGATCGCTTCCGCTGGTGGGGCGCCGCGGCATCCGGCGTGGTTCCACAATCTGGTCGCTGAGCCGCGGGTGATCGTGGAGGACGGGGTGTCGTCGTATCCGGCGGTGGCGTCGGTGCTGGCCGGTGCTGAGCGGGATGGGGCGTTCGCGCGGGCGGTGGCCGAGGATCCCGGGTGGGCCGGCTATGAGCGCCGGTCCGGGCGGGTGTTGCCGGTGGTGGCGCTGACCCGCGAGCCGTAGCCCGCGCACCGTTCGGGCGGCCGGGTTCGGGGGGCTGCGGGGTCACTCGGGGCGGGGGACAAATGCGAAATGCCCGGCCGGCCGGTGGTCGGTGTGCGAACGTGCGCTGGTCGGCGGGTGGAAGGGGTTCGCGTGGGCAGGTGTTCGGTCAGGGGGACGGTGCGCAGCCGGATCTGTGTGGCGGCGGGGGCTCTGCTGATGGGAGCGGCGCTGGTGGTGGCGCCGGCGGTGGCGCACGCGGAGAAGGTGCGGATCAGCGGGGCGGTGAATCTGCTGCTAGCCGGGATCGACCCGCGGGGTTCGCATGTGGCGCCGCTGGCGGACACGATCGTGGTGGTGCATGTGCCGGCGGATCGGCGGGGTGTCTTCGTGTTCTCGTTGCCGCGGGATCTGGTCGTCTCGATTCCGGCGTTCGCGGCGTCGGGGAGCGCGGCGCAACGTTCCAAGATCAATGCGGCGATGGCTCTGGGGGCGAAGGAGCGCGACGGCGGCGGGTACGACCCGGCGCAGGGGTTCGAGCTGCTGGCCCGGGTGGTCGGTGACGTGACCGGGATCCCGGGGTTCGACGCCGGCGCGGTGATCGACTTCGGGGGGTTCACGAAGCTGGTGGCGGCGCTCGGCGGGATCCGGATGGTGATCGATCAGGATGTGGTGTCGGAGCATCGTAAGCCGGACGGTTCGCCGCGGGACCGGCTGCCGGAGTGCCAGGTGCCGGGGAACAGTTGCCTGCGGCCGTACACGGGTCCGCAGAAGTCGTACCCGCGCAGTGATGCACCGGTGCTGCTGGAGCCGTGGGAGGCCTTGGACTACGTGCGGCAGCGGTACGGTCTGCCGCACTCCGACTACGACCGGCAGCGGCATCAGCGGCAGCTGCTCACCGCGGTGGCGAAGCGGCTGGACGAGGCGCGGCCGGGTGAGCTGCGGCGGATCCTGATGGCGGCCGGCGACGTGCTGACGTTCGTGGGCGGGCGGCACGGGATCCGGGACTGGGCGGCCGCGTTGAAGGGCCTGGACGTGCGGGATGTGACGACGGTCGGGTTGCCGGGCGCGCCGGTGTTCGACGAGTCCGGGAAGTACCTCGGGGAGCGCCTGGACGCGGCCGGGTTCTTCCGGGCGGTCGCGGGCGATCGGGTGGCCCCGTTCCTGGTGGACCACCCGGCCGCCGTGACGATCGACCGACCGCGGTGAGGCTGGGCGGTCAGTGGCAGGGGACGCCCAGCAGGTGCCGGCCGTCGTGCATGAGCTCGTGCAGGTACATGCCGGACTGTGACAGCGCGCCCTGGTCGAACGCGACGAGGTAGGCGAGCAGCAGCATGACTCCGGTGACGGTGGCCGCGGCGGCGACCAGGCGCGGGTTGACGGCCGGTACGGCGATGGTGGGGTTCGGGGCCTTGGGCACCGTGAGATCAACCTCCTGCGGGATGACGCGTCCCGTTCGTGGGGCCTGCGGCACGTGAGCGTCCTGACTCACGGCACCCGGGGATGCCGTTCACAGTGGCGCGACCGCACCGGACTTGCACCGGTTTCTCTCACGTAGCCGCAGCTGGTCCCCTCAACCTAGAGCCCGGCCGTCACCGGCACAACCGAGAGGTGCCCAAGATCTCCGGCGGGGCCCTACTCTGGTGCGGGTGTCCACTGAGATCAGCGAACTCATCGACGAGGCCGCTCCGGCGGTGACCGGCGTGGTGCGCGGCACCCGCGATTCCCAGCTCGGGGCGGCGACGCCGTGTGCCGAGTTCCGGGTGCGTGACCTGCTGAATCATCTGCTGCAGGTGGCGGTGAACTTCCAGGCCCTGGCGCGCCGGGAGGACGCCGACTGGGCGCCCGGCCCGGATCGGCTGACCGGGGACTGGCGGGAGACGTTCGCCGCCGACGTGCAGCGGGTGCGGGCCGGCTGGTCCGATCCGGACGTTCTCGACGGGGTGTCACCCGGGATGGGCCTGCCGCAGCGGGTGCTCGGGCTGATGCTGGTCGTGGATCTGGTGGTGCACGGCTGGGATCTGGCCCGGGCGACCGGCCAGGACTATGCGGTGCCGCCGCGGCTGCTCGCCGCGACCACGGAGTTCCTGGGGATCATGGCGGAGACCGGCCGGCAGATGGGCGCGTTCGGTCCGGAGGTGGCCGCCCCCGACGACGCCGGCGAGCTGGAGAGGCTGCTCGCGCTGACCGGCCGGAATCCGCGCTGGCAGCCCTGAGGTCACGACGGGGACGCTTTGCGGCTGGCGTCCTGGAAGGTCTGCTCGCCGCCGACGTACCGCCACGGCTCGGGGTCGAAGTAGGGGCCGATCGCGTCGAAGACCGGGCGGGCCCGGGTGTGCTGCTCGGCCCGGTGCAGGGCTTGGGCGAGCAGGTTCAGGTCGTGGTGCCAGAGGGCGTGCCGGGTGGCGGGCTGCTGGAACCAGCCGGTGTAGGCGGTCTCGACGGCGGCGTGGAAGCCCGGGTTGCCGCGCTGGGCGCGGATCACCTGCAGGGCGCGGTTCATGGTGCCGGCGCCGTCGCCGTGGTGGGTTTCCCAGAGGGCCCATTCGTTCGCGGCGGCCAGGGGCAGCACGAGCAGCGGGGAGCCGGTCGGGGCGGCGGACGCGGTCTCGTGGGTGAAGGCGAACATGTCGTCGTGGGTGGTGGCGCCGGTGGTGCGCCGGCACAGGTGGGTGAGGCGGTGGCCGTGGGCTTCGCGGTGCCAGGGGTCGCGGGCGATGACCTGGTGCCAGCCGGCGTCGCGGGTGGCACGGTCGGCGCCGAGGGCGGTCATCAGCAGCAGCCGCTGTGACCAGGGGGTGGGGTCGTCGGGGGCGAGGTTCGCGGCCTGCTCGGTGAGGGTCAGGGCGGCGGGGAGGCGCCGGTCGCGGGCGATCAGGGAGCGGGCGTGCAGCAGCAGGGCGTCGGGGTTGCGGGGTTCGACGCCGGCCCACACGTCCGGCCAGGCGGTGTCGCCGTCGCGGGCGGTGGAGGCGGCGATGACGGCGATCAGGTGGGCGCGGCGGTCGTAGTCGTGCCGGGATGCGGCGAGCAGGTCGCGGGCCGGCTCCCAGTCGCCGTCGCGGGATCGCGTGACGGCCTGCCGCAGCGGCACGTCGTCGCCGGCGGGGTCGCTGTCGACGGCGACGTCCCGGCGGCGGCCGAAGAGATTCATGCGAGACCTTTCCCGGTACGGGGACCAGCGGCGTGGCCGGGGGAACGTTTCCGCGCCGGCCCGTTCGAGGGGTGGACGTCGGTCCGTCACCAGGACGGCGGCCGTCGCGGGCGCGGAGCGTCGGGGAGAGCTGGGGTGCCGGCGTAAAAGGAGGAATGTTCTTTTCAGGGGTTGTCCGTCGCGAACCAGGTCATGGCCTGGCCGTGCCCGCGGGCCCAGGCCATCGGGACGCCGTCGAGAGCCACCACGTTGTGCAGGGTGGCGTCGGGGGCGTCGGGCAGCGGGCCGAGATCGAGGACGTCGGGCGCCTCCACCGAGATCCAATGGCCGGGCAGGGTGCGGACCAGGGCGGTGAAGGCGTCGCGGCGGGCCGGCGGCACCTGGTAGAGCACGGAGGTGTGGAAGACGACGAGGGTCGCCTCGGGTGGCGCCTGCCGGGCCAGGGTGAGCAGGTCGTCGACGAGGTCCCCCTGGATGATCGCGGGCGGGTCCTCGGCGGCGACCGCGGCGGCCTTCTGCAGGCGGTCGCGGCGGTGGTGGTGCTCGGGCCAGATCAGTGCTTCCAGCCAGGCGACGTCGGCGTGGTCGGCGATGTCGAGGGGGTTGAGGTCGAGCCCGGCCCGCCAGACGATCTCCGGTTTGGCGGTGGGCGGGTCGATGCCGGTGAGGTCGCAGGTGAGGACCGGGCCGGTGTCGCCGAGGCGGTGCTCGCCGTACTGGTAGGTGTAGCGGTCCGGGTAGAGGCCGAGGCCGGCGGACGCGCCCACTTCGAGCAGGGCGAGGGGCTGCGGGAGCCGGGCCAGCAGGGGCAGCAGCACGGCGCAGCGGCCGGCCTCGTTGGTCTGGGTGGTGCGGGTGAGCAGGTTCGCTTCGATCGCCGGCCAGTTCGTGACGGTGAACTCGTGGAACGCGCCGGGGTCCTCGACCGGGCCGCCGAGCAGCCGGACCACGCCGAGCAGCAGATTCGGCTGGCGTTTCGCCGGGGGGACGGTGGCGAGCAGCTCCATGATCTGCGGGTCGTCGGAGATCGCCAGGGCGAGGCGCTGGTAGGTGGGCGAGATGCCCTTGGCCTCCCGGGCGGAGAACTCGGCGTAGGTCGATGCGATCGTCACCCCGCCGATCCTGGCACAGTGCGGCCGGGCAGTGGGGGCGGTCCACAATGGGGGCATGGAGTCGTTCGCCGCGTCCGTCCGGATGGGATTCGTGATCGACGTGGTGGGCTACGGCCGCCGCACCGCCCGGGAGAAGACCGACGTGCAGCAGCGGGTGGCGGCGCTCGTCGGTGAGCTGCTGCGGGATCAGGGGCTGCGCCTCGACGAGACCTATCATCACGGCACCGGTGACGGCATGGTGGTGTTCCTTCCCGGTGAGGTCGAGGTGCACCGGGCTCTGGCGCGGCTGCTGCGCGGTGCGGCGGAGGCGCTGGCCGAGGACAACCAGCGGTACCGGGATCGGATGCGGCTGCGGATGGCCGCGGTGATCGGCCCGCTCGGGCCGGCCGCGATCGGGTTCTCCGGTGACGCGATCGTGGAGGCCGGGCGGATGGTCGACAGCGCGCCGTTGCGGGAGGCGCTGTCCGGTGGCGCCGACCTGGTCGTGCTGATCTCGTCGCCGCTGTACGACTACGCGGTCCGGGAGGGTCATGCCGGTCTGCGGGCCGAGGAGTTCCGGCCGGTCGAGGTGCAGGCCAAGGAGTACCGGCGGCGGGCGTGGCTGTGGTCCGGGCCGGTGGTGTCCTCACCGTCGGCGGCGTTCTCGTACGTCCTGGCGGGCGGCCGGGGGCCGTCCTGCGTGATCGGGATCCGTCCGGGCCGGATCCTGCGGGTCCACGACGCCGACATCTGGGTGAACAGCGAGAACACCGACATGGAGATGGCCCGGTTCAACGAGTTCTCCATCTCCGGCATCATCCGGTATCACGGGGCGCGCCGGGACGCGGCCGGTCACGTCGTGCAGGACACCATCGCCGGTGAGCTGGCCGGCGCGGTCGGTGGTCACCGGCCGGTCGCGCCGGGCGCCGCGTTCGTCACCGGTCCGGGCGCGCTGGCCGGCACCCACGCGGTCCGCCGGATCATCCACGTGGCGGCGGTGCAGGGCGAGCCGGGCGCCGGGTTCCGCCAGGTGCGGCAGGTCGGCGCGTGCGTGGCGAACGCGCTGGCCCTGGCCGAGCGGCTGGCCGCCGACGACCCGGGGATCCGGACCATCCTGTTCCCGCTGCTGGGCGCGGGTATGGCCGGGTCGTCGGTGCCCGGCACCGCCGCCGAGCTGGTCGCCGCGGCCGTGGACCACCTGGAGTCGACGCCGGCCACCCACCTGACCGGCATCCGGTTCCTCGCCTACCGCGACACCGAGCAGGCGGCGCTGGCCGAGGCCCTCTCCACGCATCCGGCGCTGCGTCCGGCGTCCTGACGGCGGGCTTGCTCCTCACCCGGCGTCAGGGGCCATCATCGACGCCGTGGCAGAACAGCTGACCGTGGGGCGGGTGGCCGGGCTGACCGGCGTGAGCGTGCGCACCCTGCACCACTACGACCAGATCGGGCTCGTCCGGCCGTCGGCGCGCACGAGCGCCGGGCACCGGGCCTATGCGGCGGCCGATGTGCAGCGGCTGCGGGAGGTGCTCGCCTACCGGCGGCTCGGGTTCGGGCTGCGGGAGATCGCGGACCTGGTCGACGATCCGGCCACCGACGCGCTCGCCCATCTGCGCCGGCTGCGGGGGCTGCTGCTCGACCAGCGGGATCGCGCCGCCGCCATGGTGGCCGCGATCGACGAGGAGCTGCGGGTCCGCGCCCAGGGGATCACGACGACACCGGAGGAGCAGTTGACCATGTTTCTGTACGACGAGATCGGCGCTGCGTATCCGGCGACCCGCCGCACCGAACCGCGGATCGCCGCCCGGGTGTGGGAGGCGCTCGGTGACGCCCGCACGGTGCTGAACGTGGGGGCGGGCACCGGTTCCTACGAGCCCGCCGACCGGGAGGTGACCGCTGTGGAGCCGTCGGCGGTGATGCGGGCGCTGCGCGGGCCGGGGTCGGCGCCGTGCGTGGCGGCCCGGGCGGAGCGCCTGCCGTTCGAGGATCAGTCGTTCGACGCGGCGATGGCGTTCAGCACCGTGCATCACTGGCAGGATCCGATCGCCGGGCTGCGGGAGATGCGGCGGGTGGCCCGGCGGGTGGTGGTGTTCACCCATGACGCCAGCGACGCCGGGTGGCGCAACCGGTTCTGGCTGATCCGTGACTATCTGCCGGAGACGGCCGGCCTGGTCGCCGGGCGGCCGTCGGCGGTGCAGCTGGCCGCGGCGATCGGGGCGCGGCTCGAGCCGGTGCTGGTCCCGTGGGACTGCGCCGACGGGTTCTTCGAGGCGTACTGGCGGCGGCCGGCCGCCTACCTGGAGGAGCGGGTGCGCCGGGCGGTGTCGGTGTGGACGCGGGTCGGCCCGGAGGCGGAGCGGCGGGCGGTGGCGCGGCTGCGGGAGGACCTGGCGACCGGGCGGTGGGAGCAACGCAACCGGGAACTGGCCGGCCTGGACGCCGCCGAGCTGGGGTTGCGGCTGCTCGTGGCCTGATCGGCGGCGTCGGCGAAATCCCAGGAGGATCGTTCTGACAGAACCGTCAGTCGTCGTCGCGGGTGTCGCCGAAGCGGCCGGCGAGCAGGTAGGCGCCGTGGTTGTCGAGCTGGTCGCGGCGCCGGTCGTAGCGGCGGGTGGTGCGCGGGTCGGCGTGCCCGGCGAAGTCCTGGGCGCGGCGCAGGTCGCCGCCGGTGGCGTCGAGGATCTCGGTGATCGCGGTGTGCCGCAGCGAGTGCGGGCTCAGCGTGGCCGCCGACGCGAGTCCGGCGTGGCGGGCCAGGCGGCGGATCAGGCGGTGCACGTACAGCTCGTAGATCGGCAGGCCGGTCGGGGTGAGGAAGAGCGGGCCGTCGGCGGGGGTGCCGCGCTCGGCGAGCATCTCGTCGAGCGCGTAGGACAGCGCCGGCGGCAGCGGCACCCGGCGGCGGCGGCCGCCCTTGACCGTCAGGTTCAGCACCCGGTGGCCGCGGTCGGCGCCGAGGTCGGTGATCCGGGCGCCGATCGCCGAGCCGACGCGCAGGCCGGCGACGAGCAGCAGCAGGATCAGCGCGTGGCTGGCCGGCGAGTCGGCGCGGGCCTGGGCGAGCAGCCGGTCGGCTTGCGGGCGGTCGAGGCCGACGGTGCTGCTGTCGTCCGGGTCGATGCGGGGGCGGGCGGCGGCCTGCGCCGGGTTGTGCCGGACCAGTGGTTCCGGGTCGGCGGCGGTGTTCACGACCAGGTAGTCGTACCACGATGCGACGGCGGACAGCCGGCGGGCGATCGTGGACTCGGCGGCGGGCCGGCCGCGGGCGCCGGACACGCGCTGCTCCACGATCCACGCGTCCAGGTCGGCGGGGCGGGCGGTCAGCGGGTTGCGGCCGGTGGCCGCGCACCAGTCACCCCACTGCCACAGATCGCGCCGGTAGGCGGTGCGGGTGTGGACGGACCGCTGCCGGCTCAGCCACATGGTGGTCAGTTCCGCGAGGCGGGTCAGCTGCGGGGCCGGGATCGCCGGTGCCGGGATCGGCGCGGCCATCACGAGGTCGTCTGTCACGTGATCATCCTAGCTGAAGGATAACGGTCATTATCTTACGCCCCGAAATTCGCCGCCCGGCCCTGCAATCGGATTATCGGATTACTGATAATCGCAATCCGATAATCCGATTGCGTCCGGGGGCGCCGCGGCGCGACGGTGGTCGCAGCACGGGGGCCCGCACCGAAAGCACTCGAGCACGAGGAAGTGACCCGCCATGGTCACCCAGCGTCCGCGGTGGCCGCTGACCGAATCCGTCATCCAGGTCGCCGAACGCGCCGTCGCCTCCCGCGACGCCGGCCTGTCGGCGGCCGGATCCGCCACCCTGCGCCGGCTGCGCCGCCCGCTCGGCGTCGCCGTCGTCGGCCGCGTGTCGGCCGGCAAGTCCACGCTGGTCAACGCGGTGCTCGGCACGGCCGTCTCGCCGACGGCCGGCAACGAGTGCACCCGGGTCGTCTACGTGTTCGCGTACGGCGGATGGACCGGTGCGATGGCACACCCGCGCGACCCGGCGCTGCCGGCCAGGCCGCTGCCGTTCACCGGCAGCCGGCTCTCCGACGCGCTGCCGTACCCGGCCGCGGCCATCGAACGCGTCGACGTCACGCTGACCGTGCCCATCCTGGAACGCGCCACCGTCTTCGACACCCCCGGCCTGGAGTCGACGAACCGGGAGAACTCCGCGGTCACCGAGCGGATGCTCGGCGACACGATGGACGCCGCGGTGGCCGCCGACGCGCTGCTGTTCTGCGTGAACGGGCCGATCAAGGAGGACGAGGAGACGGCGGTGCGGACGTTCCGTACCGGGCGCAGCAAGGTCCGGATGGCCGGCGGATCCGCGGTCGCGGTGCTGACCAAGGCCGACGAGATGGGCGAGGACCGCCGGCTGACGCTGAAGGCCGCCGAGTCGCTGGCCGAGCGGATGTCGCGCACCCACGCCGACATCTTCGGCGGCGTGTTCCCGGTGGTGGGGCTGCTCGCCGAGGCCGCGACGACCGGCGCGCTGCGGGCCCGGCACGCCGCGGCCCTGGCCGAGCTGGCGGCGGCGTGGACCGTCGACGACGCCGGCACGGCCCTGCAGAAGGACGTGCTGTTCTACGAGATGCCGGGACCGGTCGACACCGCCCGGCGCCGCGAGCTGATGGCGATGCTCGGCCGGTTCGGCGTCGGCGAGCTCCTGGAGGTGCTGCGGACCAGCCCGCGCGCCGACGCCGGGGCGCTGACCGCGGCGGCCCGGGAAGCCTCCGGGTACGACCAGATGGAACGCCGGCTGCGGATGACCCTGGGGTCCCGCGCCGACGTGATGAAGGCCGGGGCCGCCCTGCACGAGCTGATGGACTGCGCCCTCGTCGCCGGCGACGACGACGTGTACGCGGCCGCCCAGCAGCTGCTCGACCGCCCGGAGATGTTCCCGCTGCAGCTGCTGGACGTGTCCCGGCAACTGGCGTCGGGGCGGGTCACACCACCGCCGGGGCTGGCCGAGCACGCGTGGATCGCGGTCACCGTCGGGTTGTCACCGGTACGGGCCAAGGAGGCGGCCGCGCATGTGGCGCAGTGGCGGCACTGGGCGTCGCTGACCGATACGGCCGGCCGCTCCGTCGCCCGGGTGATGATCCGGGCGTGGCAGCTGGCCGCCGATGCGGGACGGAGGTCCTGGCGATGAGGCACGCACTGCTGCGGTGGCGGCGCCGGGCCGCGCTGGTCGCGGTCGCGGTGATCGGGGCGGGCGCCGCGTACCTGCTGGTGATGTTGCTGACGCCACAGCCGGACCGGGCCGGGGACACCGCCCGTGAGGTCCTCGCGGCCGCGCAGCGCCAGGAGTACACCAGCATTCCGCGGCTGCTACCGGACCACGGCTGGGCGGACCTGACCGTCGACGCCGGGACGATCCGGTTCCGGGCCGGGGAGACCCGGCAGGTGCTGGGCGCCGGCACGGTTCCGGCGGGCAGCCCGCTGACCGTGCTCGGCGCGGCCGGTGACGGCTCCGGCATGTCCGTGGTGGTGGCGATCCCGGCGACCGGCAGCCCCCGCCTGGCCGCGTCGGCGGCGGCAGCGGCCGTGCTGCTCACCGCGCTGGCCGTGACGATGCTGGCCGGCGCCCCGCCGGCCGCCGCCGGGACCGGCCCGGCGCGCACCGGCCGCGGCTCACCGCCGGTCGACAGCGCAGCGGGTGAGGACCGGCGGGTGGCGCAGCAGCGGTCCGCGATGATCCGCGGCCTGGCGGAGCTGGTGCCGCAGATGCCGGACGCGATCGCCTGGCAGGCCACCGCGATCCTGCAGGACGCCGGGGTCAGCGAGGTCCGGCCGGACGGTGCCCGGTTCGACCCGGCGCTGCATCATGCGGTCGGCACCGAGCGGGCCCCCGACCCGCGCGCCGCCGGGGTGATCGCCCGCACGGTGCGGCCCGGGTACACCGACGGCCGGCACGTCGTCGTGCATCCCCGCGTCGTCGTCTACGACGATCAGGGCGCGACGCCATGACCGGCATCGACGGCCTGCGCGAGGAGCTGGCCGACTGCCGCGGCCGGGTGTACGCCGAAGCGGCCCGGCACGGCTGGCAGGACGCCGCGGACCTGCTGGACACCGCCACCACCGCCGACGGCGGCCTGCGCGTGGTGGTGGCCGGCGAGACGAAACGCGGCAAGTCCCGGCTGATCAACAGCATCGTGGGGCGGCCCGGGCTGAGCCCGGTCGGTGTGGACGTCACCACCGCCTGCTGGGTGGAGTTCAGCGGCGGCGACCGCGACGAGGCGGACGTGCTGCTGGCCGATCCCGCGGTGCCCGCGCAGCCGGTGCGCCGGCCCATCGAGGTGTACGAGGTGGAGCACTACGTGTCCCTCGACCAGGTCACCGCCCCGGTGCTCGGCGTGCAGGTACGCCTGCCGTCACCGGCCCTGGACGGCCTGGTCCTGGTGGACACCCCGGGGGTCGGCGGCCTGCACGCCGGGCACTCCCGGATCACCCTGGCCGCGCTGGGCCGCGCCGACGCGCTGCTGTTCGTCTGTGACGCGTCGCAGCCGATCCTGGCCCCGGAGATCGCGTTCCTGTGCGAGGCCGCGCAGCGGATCACCGCGATCACCGTCGCCGTCACCAAGTCCGACCTGACCGGCTCCGATGTGGTCGTCGAGGAGACCCGTAGGCGGGTCGCGGCGCAGCCCGGGCTGGCCGGGGTGCCGGTCATCGACGTGTCGGCGGCGCTGGCCGAGAACGCCGCCGACGTGGAGAACCCGGCGCTCGCCCGGCGCCTGGTCGAACTGTCCGGGATGGCCGCGCTGACCGCGGCGCTGCGCCGGCAGGCCGCGGCGGACAGTGCCGCGCTGCGGCTGGCGAACGCGGCGCAGCGCACCGCGACGGTGGCGCGGCTGCTGCTGGACCGGGCCCGGCGCTGGCTGGTGGAGGCGGACGCGAGCCTGGCCTCCGAGCGGGAGCTGACCGACCGCATGATCGGGGTGCGGGACCTGCTCGCCGACCGGGACCGGCTGCGCGCGATGGTGCAGCAGCATCTGGCCCGGCTCGGCGAGGAACCGGCCGAGGACTTCCGGGACCGGGCGGCGGTGCTCGGCGACCGGTTCCGCACCGAGGCCGAACGCGGTCCGGCCGCGCAGCTGAGCACGCTCGCGCCCCGGCTGGCCGCGGACCTGACCGCCGCCGGGTCGGCCGCGCTGCAGGACGCCGCCGAGCAGACCCGGCAGGTGATGCGGCAGCTGATCGACGCGGCGGGCGGCGGCGCGTACCCGGGCACCCTCGCCGGGCCGGCGGCGCTGGAGCTGGGACTGACCCTGCCGGAGCTGTCGCGCCCGCAGGTCAGCTCGGCGCTGGCCCACGCCGCCGGGATCTTCCCGACGCTGTCCGGGCTGGTCGGCGGGTCCGCGGCGGTGGTGGCGGTGCTGACCGGGCCGGGCGTGATCGCCGCGTGCATCGCGGTGGCCGCCTGCGCGGGCTGGTGGAAGGTGTGGGGCGAGAACGAGGAGCAGCGCCGCGCCGAGCTGGGCGCGTGGATCACCGCGGCGCAGGACGAGGCGACCACCTCGTTCGCCCGGGAGATGCGCCGCCGCATCCGCGAGGCCCGGGGGTACGCCGAGACCGCCCTGACCGAGCTGCTCACCGCCGAACAGGCGGAGCTGACCGCGTTGCGGTCGCAGCTGGCCGCCCTGCGGGTGGCCGGTGACCGGGCCAGGGCCGAGGCGGCCCGCCGGTACGAGGACGTGGACCGCACCCTGCGGCCGCTGACCGCCCGGACCGATGCCCTGCTGCGGCAGCTGTCCGGCCCGTTCGAGGAGAGGAGCACCGGATCATGAACCCGTGGGTGCTCGCCATCGATTTCGGCACCACGAACACCGTCGCCTCGGTGGGCGACGACTCCGGGGTGCGCACGCTCAACGTGGACGGCCGTCCGGTGATGCCGTCCGCGGTCTTCCTGGAACGCGTGGACCGGCCCGGGTCGCCGGATTCGTGGACCGTCGGCGAACCGGCCGTGCACCTGGCCCGGCGCCGGCTGGACCAGTTCGAGGCGAACCCGAAGAAGTGCGTGGCGGCCGGCAGCATCTTCCTCGGCGGCCGGGACGTGCCGGTCACCGACGCGATCGCCGCGCTGCTGCACCCGTTCGTGGAGGAGGCGGCCAGTCAGTTCCCGCGGCAGGCGCCGGCGGTGGTGCTGCTGACGCATCCGGCGTCGTGGGCGGCGCCCCGGGTGGAGATCCTGCGGCAGGCGTTGCGGGCCGCCGCGGAGAAACGCCGCTGGCCGGAGCCGGTCACGCTGCCGGAGCCGGTGGCGGCGGCCCAGCGTACGTTGGGCGTCCCGGACGTGCCCGCTCACGTCCGGCTGGTGGTGCTGGACTTCGGCGGCGGCACCGTGGACGTGTCGGTGGTGGACCGGCGCGCCAGCACGGTGACCGTGGTGGGCCGCCCGGCCGGTCTGGATTCGCTCGGCGGCGAGGACTTCGATCTGCGGCTCGCCGAGTGGATGTGCGAGGAGGTCGGCCATCCGGGGCTGTTCCAGCGGATGTCGGCGTCGTCCGATCCGGATCAGCGGGAACGGGCCGTGGAGTTGCGGGCGCACGCCCGCACCGTCAAGGAGGAGCTGTCGAAGCGCACCGTGGTGCACGGCCAGGTCTACCGGTCGCCGCCGGAACTGCCGGAGACGGTGCCGGTGCAGGTGAGCCGGGACCAGCTGGAACAGCTGATCAACGGTGGCCCGGGCCACCGGCCGGGGCTGACCGAGGCGGTCGGCCTGGTCGACCGGGCGATGCGGGAGGCGCCGCCGGGGCCGCCGTTCGGCGGGGTGTTCCTGGTCGGCGGCTCGTCGCGGATCAGCCGCCTCGGCGTCCTCGTGATCGAGAGGACGGGTCGGCCGCCGATCCAGCACGGCGACCCGACGATCGCGGTGTCGTACGGCGCCGCCGAGTTCTGCCTGCGCCACGTCCGCGAGCAGGCCCCCGCGTCGGCGCAGGCCCGATCGCAGGCGCAGCCGGCGCCGCCGCCGGTCTCGGTGCCACCGGCAGCACCGCCGCCCCCGGCAGATCCGCCGCCGGTTCCGGTGCCGGGTCCCGGATTCGCGGCGGCGCCGCGGCGGCGTGGCCGGGGCCGCACGGTCACCGTCCTGGCGGCGCTCGCGGTGCTGCTCGGCGGGGTCGGGGTGGCGGCGTACGCGGCCAACCGGGAGGAGCCGTACATCTGCTCGGACGGCACCGAGGTCAGCGACTCCTACTACTGCCCGTCGACGACGGAGGGGAGCCTGACCGGCACCGTCGATCCCACCGACACGGCGACCGCCGAACCGACCGAGACGGCCGCGACGGTCGAGCCTGCGGAGACCGAGACGACCACGACCGGTGCGAGCGGGCTGGCCGGCTGCGACCTGTCGGAGAGCGGCTGCACCTCGTCGGTGATCTCGGACAGCGGCGTGGTCTGGCCGGCGATCGCCGCGACCAGCTCCTGCGATGTCGTCGACGGCTTCTACGACGCCGGCGTCGACCGGCGCACCACCTGGTGCACCGGCTCGTCGGGCGCGAAGTACGGCCTGGTGTGGCGGTCGTCGTCGGCCGGCTATCCGGCGGTGGCCGAGCTGTACGCGAACTGGATCGGCGTCTCCCTGGACCCGTTCACCCTGCTCGGCAGCGGTGACGTGCTGGGCGCGTGGGCGCAGGGGTCGGTGGTGGCGAACGACGGCACCCCGCGGTACGTGTGTGTCGCCGAGTACGAGGACTACCCGGTGGCCATGGTGATCGACGGGCCGGACGACGGCACGGTCAGCGACGAGTGCACGTCGGCGCTGTTCAATGAACGCTCCGACATGGCGGCCCTGGATTGGTGAGGGCCGGGCGGGGAAAACAGGAGCCTCTAGGTGAGAATGAGCCTGGACATCCGTCCCCCGGACCCGGAAGGACCCTTTCTTGAGCGCTGGACTCGCAGCTCTGCTGGACGATGTGGCGGTGCTGGCGCGTGCCGCCGCCGCGTCGGTCGATGACGTCGGGGCCGCGGCCGCGAAAGCCGGCGCGAAGGCGGCCGGTGTCGTCATCGACGACGCGGCCGTCACCCCTCAGTACGTGCGTGGCCTGGCCGCCGAACGGGAGATCCCGATCGTCAAGCGGATCGCGCTCGGATCGTTGCGCAACAAATTCCTGATCATCCTGCCGGTCATCCTGCTGCTCAGCGAGTTCGTGGACTGGCTGCTGACGCCGCTGCTGATGATCGGTGGCGCGTACCTGTGTTACGAGGGCGCGGAGAAGGTGTGGGCGAAGATCGCCCATCACGAGGCGCACGGTGACGACGCGCAGGCGCAGGACGAGAAGACTCTGGTCTCCGGCGCGATCCGGACCGACCTGATCCTGTCCGCCGAGATCATGGTGATCTCGCTGAACGAGGTGGCCGACGAGTCGTTCGTGTCGCGGCTGCTGATCCTGTGCGTCGTTGCGCTGGTGATGACGGTGCTGGTCTACGGCGTCGTCGGCCTGATCGTGAAGATGGACGACGTCGGCCTGCGGCTGTCGCAGCTCGACAGCAAGGGCGCGGCCCGGTTCGGCCGCGGCCTGGTCAAGGCGATGCCGAAGGTGCTGACGGTGCTGACGGTGGTCGGCACGGCGGCGATGCTCTGGGTCGGCGGGCACATCCTGCTGGTCGGTTCCGACGAGCTGGGCCTGCACTTCCTCTACGAGTTCGTGCATCACCTGGAGGAGGGCGCGCACGACGCCACCGGCGCGCTCGGCGGCCTGGTCGGCTGGCTGGTCAACACGATCGCCAGCGCCATCATCGGCCTGATCGTCGGCGCGATCATCGTGGCGATCCTGAGCGTGACCCTGCACCGCAAGTCCCACGGCGGCGAGGACCACCACGCCGGTACGGATGACAGCACCGCGCCGGCGGCCACCGAGCACACCGCGACGGAGCCCGCCGCGGCGCCGGTGGCCGAAGCCCCGTCCCCGTCCCCGTCCCCGGCCCCGGCCCCGGCGGCCGAATCCGACACCGAGAAGTAGCAGCGCTGGTGACGGCGGCCCGGGTCGGTCGGCCCGGGCCGCCGTCGTTCCTACACTGGCGGCGTGTTCATCAAGGCGGTCCGGCTCGACGACGCTCCCGGCGACGGCTACCCGTTCGATCTGCCGGTCGTGCGTGACCTGCGCGACCGCGGCGGGTTGAGGCTCACCTCGCCGGTCACGCTGCTCGCCGGGGACAACGGCAGCGGCAAGTCCACGCTGATCGAGGCGATCGCGGTGGCCGCCGGGTTCAACGCCGAGGGCGGGACGACGGCGTTCCGCTTCGCGACCCGGGCCAGCGAGTCCGTGCTCGGTGCGCATCTGACGCTGTCGCGGACGCCGGGCCGGCGTCCGCGCACCGGGTTCTTCCTGCGCGCCGAGTCGTTCTACAACGTCGCGACCGAGATCGACGACCTGCGGGCCACCGGCTCGTACGGCGGCCGCTCCCTGCACGAACGCTCACACGGCGAGTCGTTCCTCGACCTGGCGGCGCACCGGTTCGGGCCGGCCGGGCTCTACCTGCTCGACGAGCCGGAGGCGGCGCTGTCGGTGAACGGCTGTCTCGCGCTGATGGTGCACATCGCCGAACTGGTCGCGGCCGGCAGCCAGTTCATCGTCGCCACGCACTCGCCGATCCTGCTCGCCTGCCCGGACGCGACGATCGTCGAGATCGGCCCGGGTGGCCTGATCAGCGAGGTGGACTACGACCAGGCCGAGGCGGTGGCGCTGACCCGCACGTTCCTGGCCGATCCGCAGCGGATGCTGCGGCGGCTGCTCCAGGAGTAGACTGATTGCGAAATGCAACCGGAAGGTGGGAGCGTCATGCCGAAGTTCATCACCATCGGATACGGCGACCAGGCCGGCTACGACCGCACCGACCCGGCCGTCCGCGACCGGGCCCACGCCCACGACCAGCGGCTGATCGCGGCCGGCGCGCAGACGGCGATCGCCGGCGAGCCGGTCCAGGTCCGCAACCACGACGGCGCCGGCGTCCGCGTCGAGAAGGGCCCGTTCGGATCCGCGCCGCTGCCCCTCGCCGGCTTCGGCATCATCGAGGCGGCGTCCCTGCAGGAGGCGATCGATCGGGTGGCGGGCACACCGTGCGCGGTGGCCCAGGGCGTCGTCGAGGTCTGGCCCCTGCGCGACTCCTGAGCGGGCCACCGGGTGACACTGGTCGGATGGACGGTGGTCAGGATCATGGAGCGGTCCGGGTCGGCGCGACGGTACGCCGCACGCCGGGCCGCTGGACGCCGGCCGTGCACGCCCTCCTGGACCATCTTGAACAGTCCGGTTTCGATCAGGCCCCGCGGGCGCGTGGCTTCGACGCCGACGGCCGGGAGAAGCTGACCTTCCTGCCCGGTGAGACGGTCGGCGCCACCCGCCCGTGGCCGGCCTGGGTGCACTCCGAGGACGCGCTGGTCCAGGTGGCCCGCTGGGTGCGCGCCTACCACGCGGCGGTCGCCGGTTTCCGCCCGCCGGCCGGTGCGATCTGGCGTGAGGGCGGCGTCTGGCGACCGGGACTGATCATCGGCCACAACGACGCCGCCCCGTACAACGCGGCCTGGCAGCACGGCCGCCTCACCGGCTTCTTCGACTGGGACCTGGCCGCGCCGCTCACCGCCGAGGACGATCTCGCCGGCGTCGCGTTCAGCTGGGTGCCCCTGCACGCACGCCGGGTGGTCGCGGCGGAGGGTTTCACCGCGTTCTCCGAGCGGCCGCGGCGGCTGCGGGCATTCCTTGCCGCGTACGGGTGGGGCGGCACCACCACCGACTTCGCGGCGACGACGCAGAACCGCGTCCGCGGCTGGGCCCGGACGGTGCGCGAGACGGCGGCCGCGGGCGACCCCACCTACCAGGGGATGCTCGCCAACGGTGTCGACGCGACCTTGGAGCAGGCGGCGGACGAACTGGCCGCCCTCCGCTTCTGACGGTAGGAGCCGACCGTGCTTCCGGGTGGGTCAGCTCGATCCAGCGGTGCCCACCGTCACGGGGTTGAGGTTGGCTGGCAGGTGACGCACCGCCAGCAGCACTGCTTCCTCCGCCGTGGTGGTCCGGCCGAGGTCCTGTCCCATGTAGCCCATCGTCACGATGTAGTCCTGGTCATGCCCCGGGTGCAGGCAGATCCTGACCTCGCGGGAGAGGCGGGGCCGGGTCCTGGTGGAGAACCGCAGGGACCAATGGCTGGTGAACGGGTAGAGCTTTCGCAGCCTCGCCTCGGCATACGCCGCCTCGATCAGTGCGTGGTACTCGGGCCAGCCGACCTCGGCTGCTTCCTTGCGCAGGTGCTGCCACTCCGACTCGACCATCTGACCGGGATCGCGGTCGGGCACCTCGAACCGCCCGGTCAACTTCACGAACGGCGCGACCTCGGGGAACTCGTCCAAACCTGCCCCGTCATGCCACGCCTGCGCGGCTCGGACGACTTGGGCGAGGTCCAGCGTGTCTCCTTCGATCAGGGCCAGATCCTGGTCACGTTCGCAGCCGCGGATGAACCACCGGCGCTCAACGCGACTGGCGGACACCTCCAGACTCCGGCGGTGCGCGACGGTGGTCGAAACGAGAGCGCCATACAAGGAACTGGACTCCATCTCCGGCACCTGGATGAACAGTCCCCGTTCGGCGGCGATGGCCCGCAACGCTGCCGGGAGACTGCCCCTGGCGGCAACCTCTGGATAGAGGACGGCAGGATCGGGATGCGTCGGCACGGCTCACGATTCTGCCGAAGACCTCCGGTCGAGATCGCCTACCTTGAGGCGCGTCGCGTCCGAACGCGGCACGCGCGGGGCCGGTTCAGGGGCCGGGGAGGAGGGCGGGGAGGGCGGCGGCCGACGTGTGCAGGGCGGCTGTCAGGGCGGCCACGGACGGGTGGGTGGCGGCGCCGCGGCGGTAGGCGATGCGCGTGCGGCGGCGGGTCGGGGCCGGCAGCAGGCGGACGCCGGGTGGCAGTGTCGTCACGGCCAGGGCGGGGATCAGCGCGACGCCCTGGCCGGCGGCCACCAGGGCCAGCACGGCGGTGAAGTCGTCGGCCTGGTGCCGGATCCGCGGGGTGAAGCCCGCCGTGGCGCACACCAGCATGGCCGCCTCGTGGCACAACGTCCCCGGCGACGCCATCACCCAGTCCCGTTCGCGCAGGTCGGCGATGCTCGCGCCCGGCGCGCTGCTCGGGTCGGCAAGCGGTGACGGGACGGCGACGTGGACCGCTTCGTCGAGCAGCGGCACCGACTCCAGGTCATCCGTCGCCGGCGACGGGCCGCCGGGCAGTGGCAGCAGGTCGTAGGAGTGGGTCAGTCCCGCGTCCACGGTGCGGTCGCGCAGGGCGGACGGGACGGCGGCCGGATCGAGTTCGGTCACCATCAGTTCCAGGGCCGGATGTTCCCGGGCCAGCGCGACCAGGGCCGGCGGCAGGATGGTGCGCACGGCGCTGGGGAAGGCGCCGATCCGTAACGGACCGGACGGTCCGGCGCGCACGGCGGCGAGGGCGGCGTCGGCCGACTCCAGGGCGGCGAGCACCGCGGCGGCCTGGCGGACCAGGACCCGGCCGGCGGCGGTCAGGGTGACCCGGCGGCCGGTGCGTTCGAGCAGCGCCACCCCGGCCTCGCGTTCCAGGGCGGACAGCTGCTGCGACACCGCCGACGGCGTGTAGACGTGCAGGTTCGCCACCGCCGCGATCGTGCCCAGGCGGTCGAGATCGTGGAGCAGGCGCAGCCGTCGGACGTCGAGCATCAGTGCAGCTTACGGTCACCCGTACAAATCTGAACTGGAACTTAAGGAAGGTCGCGAGCAGAGTCCGGGACATGGATCTCTCCGGCATTCACGTCCCGCTGATCACTCCCTTCGACGAACGCGGCGAGGTCGCCTATCCCGCCCTGGAGAAGCTGGCCCACGACGTCCGCGAGGCCGGCGCGCACCTGGTCGCGCTCGGCACGACCGCGGAAGCCGGCTCGCTCACCGGCGCAGAGCGGCGGCGTGTCCTGGATCTCCTGGACCGCACGAACCTCATCGTCGGCGCCGACACACCCGATCAACTGCGCGAGGCCGGCGGAGCCCGCGCCGCGCTGACCCTGGTCCCGCCGTTCGTCAGGCCCGGCGAAGAGGGCGTGATCCGGCACTTCGAAGCACTCGCCGCGAGCAGCCCGATCCCGCTGATCGTCTATCACGTGCCGCAGCGCACCGGTCAGCCGCTGACCGGCGACACCATCCGGCGGCTCGCCGCGATCGACGGCGTGATCGGGATCAAGTACGCGACCGGTGTGATCGACACCGATCTGGTCGACCTGCTCGCGGATCCGCCGGACGGCTTCGCGATCCTCTGCGGCGACGACGTGTTCCTCGCGCCGATGCTGGCGATGGGCGCGCACGGTGGCATCCTCGCCTCCGCGCACCTGGCGACCGAGCGTTTCGTCCGATTCCAGCGAGAGCGCGAAATCGCCGAGGGTCACCGGCTCGCGCGCCTGTCGACGGCGCTGTTCGCGCAGCCCAACCCCACGGTGGTCAAGGCGGCGCTGCATGCTGCGGGCCGCATTCCCACCCCGGGCGTACGGCTACCGCTCTTGCCCGCCCTCGCCCCCAGCTTCTATGGTTCATTACTGGAGTAACTAACCAACGAAGGGCGGGTCCGATGTTCGACGACCACAGCCCGATCTACCGGCAGATCGCCGAGCAGATCAAGGCACAGGTGCTCCAGGGTGTGCTCAAGGCCGAGGAGAAGGTGATGTCCACGAATCAGTACGCGGCGGACTACCGGATCAACCCGGCCACCGCGGCGAAGGCGTTCCAGCAACTCGTCGACGAAGGCGTCATCTACAAACGGCGCGGGGTCGGCATGTTCGTCAGCGCCGACGCGCCGCGGCGGCTGCGCGACGAGAAGCGCGAGCGATTCTTCGCCGACGTCGTGGAGCCGATGGTCGCCGAGGCTCGCACCCTGGACATCCCGGCCGCCGACATCGTGGCCTACATCGAAGACATCTTCCGGGGGGACGGCCGATGACGCTCGACATATCCACCACCGACCTGCGGGTGCGCTACGGCGACACCGAGGCGCTGCACGGTCTCGACCTGGACCTGCCGGGCGGCAAGATCTACGGCCTGCTCGGCCGCAACGGCGCCGGCAAGAGCACGCTGCTCAGCGTCCTGGCCGGGTTCCGCAAGCCGTCGTCGGGAACGGTCCGGATCGGCGGCCGTCCGGTCTTCGAGAACCTCGCGGTGACCAGCCGGATCTGCCTGATCCGCGACGACGGCTCGGTGGGTGACCCGACCGAGAAACTGGGCGACATCCTCGACATGGCCCGCTACCTGCGGCCGGGCTGGGACCAGGGGTACGCCGACGAGCTGATGGACCGTTTCGCGCTGCCGCGCAAGAAGAGCCTGAACGCGGTGTCGCGGGGGCAGCGCTCGGCGTTCGGGGTGGTCGTCGGGCTGGCCTCGCGGGCGCCGCTGACCATGTTCGACGAGGCGCACCTGGGCATGGACGCGCCGACCCGGCAGCTGTTCCTCGACGAGCTGCTGCGCGATTACCTGCAGCGGCCACGCACGTTCGTCATCTCCACCCACCTGATCGAGGAGCAGAGCCCGCTCTTCGAAGAGGTGCTGATCATCGATCGGGGCCGGGTCATCGTCCACGAGGAACTCGACGAGCTGCGCTCGCGCGGCGTGTCGGTGACCGGGCCGGCCGAGGTGGTCGAGGAGTTCGTGACCGGCTTGACCGTGGTGGGCCGGCAGCGGCTGGGATCGACCGAGCAGGCCATGGTCTACGGCGCGCTCGGCGACGACCGGCGCCGGCAGGCCAAGCTGTCCGGCCTGGAGCTGGGGCCGGTCGGCGTGCAGGACCTGTTCATCCACCTGACGAGCACGAGCACGGGAGCCGACCGATGAACCGCTGGCCGATCACCCGCTACCTGCTGGGCAGCCACACGATCTTCCTGGTGTTCCTGCTGGCCGGCGTCTACCTGTTCGTCGCCGTTGTGGTCGGCGCGGTGGCGACGTTCCGGGACATCCGGATCAGCGGCGTCGACGTCGTCGGGCAGATCCTGCCCTGGGTGACCGCCGGATACGGCACCACCACGGCGGCGCTGCTGGCCACGGTGCTGGTGCACGGCCGGACCCGCCGCGAGTTCCTGATCCAGCACCCGGTCTTCCAGGTGATCACCACCGGATTGATCGCCGCGCTGATCACCGGGGTGTACGCGATCGAGACGGCCGTCTACCGGGCCTTCGACTGGGGTCAGAAGGTGCAGGATGAGCGCGCCTACGCGACCACCTCGGAGTACGCGACGATCTTCGGCGCCTACTGGAGCATGCTGCTGATCTGGCTGATGGTCGGCGTCTTCCTGGGCATGGCGTTCTACCGCTGGGAGGGATCCGGCGTCCTCGCGCTCATCCCGGCCGGGGTGATCGTGGTGGTCACCGGGGGAGTGAACGGGTTCCTCAGCCTGCCGTTCGCCCGCACCGATCTGCCGTTGCTGCCGGTGACCGTGGCCGCTGTGGCGATCACCTACGCGATGCTCTGGTACACCGGTCGCGACGTCGCGCTGCGGGCCCGCGTGGCATAGTGCCCCGATGCGCCTTCTCATCACCGGGGGAACCGGTTCGCTCGGCCGCCGCGTCGTCGCCCGCGCGGTGGCCGCCGGGTGGGAGCCGGTCGGCACGTACCTGACCGCGCCCGGCCCGCGGGCGGGCGTGCGGCTGGACATCCGGGATCAGGCCGACGTGCGGCGGGTGCTGCGCGAGGTCCGCCCGGACGCGGTGGTGCACGCTGCCGCCGGCCGTGATCGCAACGACTGGCGGGCCAATGCGGACGGTGCGGCGAACGTCGCGGTCGCGGCCGCGGCGGCCGGCGTCCGGCTCGTGCACGTCTCCAGTGACGCGATCTTCTCCGGCCGGGCCGTCCACTACGACGAGGACGCGCTGCCCGATCCGGTCTACGCCTACGGCGCGGCGAAGGCGGCCGCCGAGACCGCGGTCCGGGCCGCCGACCCGTCCGCGGCGGTGGTCCGGACCTCGCTGATCCTCGGCGACGGCAACGGCGCCCACGAGATCCTCACCCACGATCTGGTCGCCGGCCGGGTCCGGGGCGCCCTGTTCACCGACGAGATCCGCAAGCCGGTGCACGTGGACGATCTGGCCGACGCGCTGCTCGAACTGGCCGGCAACGACTACGCGGGCGTGCTGAACGTGGCCGGCGCCGACGCGGTCAGCCGCTACGACCTCGGCGTTCTGATCGCCCGCCGGGACGGGCTCGACGTGGACGCGCTCCCCGCCGCCACGGTGGCGTCGCTCGGCCTGCAGCGGCCCACCGACGTGCGCCTGGTGATCGACCGGGCGGCGGCCGTGCTGACGACCCCGCTGCGGGGCGCCACCGCGTTTATCGGATGAGATCCGGGCGCGGATTGCCGATACTGGCCCGCGTGACCGACAAACGCACCATCCGCGTCACCGTGCGCGGATCCTTCGACAACCTCACCGCCGACCAGAAGGCCGAGCTGATCGCGGCCGGGGCGGAGCACGCCGACATGCTCGCCGTGGAGTACACCGCCGAGGGCCACCTGCACTACGACCTCGCGGCCCGGCCGTTCTTCACCTTCCGCTTCGCCGAGCAGGTCGACGAGGAGAAGGACATCCCGCAGGTGACGGCCCGCGCGGAGGCCAAGGCGGCGGCGTGGATGACCGCGCGGGGGTACGGGTTCAAGCGGATCACCTCGCAGACGGTGGACATGTCCGAGGTGCCGCTGGGCCCGCGCGGCCGTCGCCTGCAGGGCTGATCCGTTCCGGTCGGCGGCGGGCCGTCAGCCCGCGGCCGGCTCGCGCTCGGCGGCGCTGCGCTCGACGCAGAACTCGTTGCCCTCGGGGTCGCGCAGGGTGACCCAGCCGGTGCCGTCCGGCTTGCGGTGGTCCTGGAAGATCGTGGCGCCGAGGGCGACGACCTTGTCGACGAACTCGTCGCGGGTGCCGGTCGGCGGCTGGATGTCGAGGTGGAGGCGGTTCTTGACCGTCTTCGCCTCGGGTACCGCGATGAACAGCAGGCCCGGGGTGGACTCGACCAGCGCCTCCTCGTCGTCGGACTCGGCGTCGATCGGGGCGCCGGTCAGCTCCGACCAGAACCGGGCGATCGCCAGGGTGTCGCGGGCGTCGATGGTGATGTGACGGATGGTCATGGTCGCCACTATAGACGGCTCGTCAACCGGCGGTTGACGATGACCTGCCGTCAACCTATGGTTGACGGCATGACCTCTCCCGTACGGCTCGACGACCTGATCGCGGCGATCAACTCCAGCCGCCCCGACTCACCGATCGAGCGCCTCTCCGAAGCAGTGCTGCTCGCCGACCGGCTCGGTGAGCTCGCCGACCACCTGATCGGCCACTTCGTCGACCAGGCCCGCCGCGCCGGCAGCTCATGGACCGAGATCGGCGCCGGCCTCGGCGTCTCCAAGCAGGCCGCGCAGAAACGGTTCGTCGGCAAGTTCGACTTCGCCCAGGCCTTCCACCGCTTCTCCGACCAGGCCCGGCGCGCCGTCGTCGGCGCCACCGGCCAGGCCCGCGCACACGGCGGCGCCGAGATCGCGCCCGGGCACCTCACCCTCGCCCTGCTCGACCTGCCGGACAGCCTCGCCGTGCGGGCGCTGGCCGCGCAGGGCCTGACGATCGAGACCGTCCGGTCCGGTGTCACCGCGGCACTGCCGGGCGCCGCCGCGGCGGTGCCGGACGTGATCCCGTTCGACGGCCGCGCCCGCAAGGCCCTGGAACTGACCTTCCGGGAGGCGCTGCGGCTGCAGCACGAGGACGTCGGCACCGGGCACCTGCTGCTCGCGCTGATCGAGGAGGAGGCGCCGGACGGCGGGGTGCTCGGCCGGCTCGGGGTGCACAAGGCCGCTGTCGAGCAGACCGTGCTGGCCGGCCCGGCGGAGACCCGGCGCGAGCCGGCGAGCTAGACCCGCTGGATCAGCCCAGCGGGAAATCGGTCACCGTATGCCAGGAGCCGGCGCCCTGCGGAAGGCCCGTGATCAGGCGCAGCGACGTGACCCGGGCCCGGATCGGCAGATGCGGCCGGACCTGCTCGGCGGCGGCGTCCAGATCAGCCTTCGGATGGTCGTGCCCCACCGTCAGATGCGGCACCACCTCGTCGAACACCCCCTCGTAGGGCTGCGCCTGCGGGAACCGGGTGGCGATCCGGTTGGTCAGCTCCCGGAACGGCTCGGCCGGGTCCGGCGCCAGCCACAGCACCCGATCGGTGAACCAGGCGATCCGGTCCAGGCTCAGGAAGAACCGGGGGACACCCGCCGCGACCAGCCGCACCGCCGCGAGGACCGCCGGCGTCAGCTGCGCGGGCGACAGGAACGGATAGAGCACCGTGATGTGCGCGGGGATGCCCCACCGCGCCGCGGAGTCCAGCCGCTCACGCAGACCGGACACCGCCGGCTCCGCCTCGGGAATCGGCACGATCAGAGCGCTCTGCGTCGGTTCCACCGACCCATTCAAACACTGACGGATGTCATGGTCAGTCCGTGACGCATAGCTGAGGTTCGCTGCGCACGCCCGGCGCATGCTTCTCGCATGACAGTGACAACCGATCTGGCGCCGGCCGTGGAACTCGGCGGCGTCGTCAAACGGTTCGGACCGGTCACCGCGGTGGCCGGGCTCGACCTGCGGATCCGCCCCGGCGAGGTGGTCGCCCTGCTCGGCCCGAACGGCGCCGGCAAGACCACCACGATCGACATGCTGCTAGGTCTCACCCGGCCCGACGCGGGGACGGTCCGGGTGTACGGCCACACGCCGCAGGACGCCGTCGCGCTCGGCCTCGTCTCGGCCGTGATGCAGACCGGCGGGCTGCTCAAGGACTACACGGTCGAGGAGACCGTCCGGCTGACCGCGGTGCTGTTCGGCAAGCCGCGCACGGCGGTCGCTTCCGCTCTGCGACGCGCCGGGATCACGGACATCGGTGACCGCCTCGTCGGCAAGTGCTCGGGCGGGCAGCAGCAGCGGCTGCGGTTCGCGATGGCCCTGCTGCCCGACCCCGAGCTGCTGATCCTCGACGAGCCGACGACCGGCATGGACGTCGGTGGCCGGCACGACTTCTGGAACGCCATCCGGGCCGACGCTCAGGGCGGCCGGACGGTGATCTTCGCTACCCACTACCTCGAAGAGGCCGACGCCTATGCGGACCGGGTGGTCTTCGTGCGCCGCGGTTCGATCGTCGCGGACGGCACCGCCGCTGAGGTGAAGGCGCTGGCCGCCGGGCGCACGGTGCGGGCGACGCTGCCGTCGCCGAACATCTCGGATCTGTCGGTCATCCCCGGTGTCGAGTCCGCGGAGGTACGCGGCGACACCGTCTATCTGCACGGGCGGGACACCGACGCCATCGCCCGGCATCTGCTGACCGCGACGCCCGCCCGGGATCTGGAGATCACCTCGCGGAACCTGGAAGAGGCGTTCCTGACCCTGACGGCGGACGAGTCATGACTGTCGCTGCTCCTGCGCGTTCCCTTCCCCGCTTCGGCGGCTTCAGCCTCGGCATGATCGGGCTCGAGCTGCGGCGGATGCTGCGCAACAAACGCACGGTGATCTTCACCCTGATCCTGCCGGCGGCGTTCTTCCTGCTCTTCGGCAGCAGCTCCGAGTACAAGACCGAGCGGGTCGGCGAGGGCAACCTCACCGGCTACATCCTGATCAGTATGGCGGTCTACGGCGCGATGCTCGCCACCACCAGCGGCGGGGCGATGGTCTCCATCGAACGCGCGGCCGGCTGGTCCCGGCAGTTGCGGCTGACACCGCTCCAGCCGATCGCGTACGTCGCGGTGAAGATGACCCTCGCAATGATCATCGGCGGGGTGTCGGTGGCGGTGGCCTGCGTCGTCGGCGCGTTCGGGGGCGCCGAACTGCCGGTCACCGCCTGGATCGGCTGCGCGCTGCTGGCCTGGATCTGCTCGCTGGTCTTCGCCGCGTTCGGGCTGTTCATGGGCTACCTGCTGCCCAGCGAGAACGTCATGCAGATCCTCGGCCCGGTGCTCGCCGTGCTGTCCTTCGCCGGTGGCCTGTTCGTCCCGGTCGACCAGCTCGGCTCGACGTTCGCGACCATCGCCGAGTTCACCCCGGTCTACGGGGTCGGCGAGATCGCCCGCTACCCCCTCACCCAGGACGGCAACCTGTGGATCGCCGTCCTCAACGTGGTCGTCTGGACCGCGATCTTCGCCGCCGGCGCGATGTGGCGGTTCCGCCGCGACACCGCCCGCGTCTGAGACCCTCGGTACCGTGACCGACATGGTCGCCGAACGCCCCGCCCCGCGCTACGGCTGGGCGTTCGCCGCCATCTGGCTGTTCTATCTGGGCGAGAATCTGAACGCCCTGATCAAGGCGGGGCCGGGCTGGCAGCGCAGCGTGGGACTGGCGGCGCTGGCCGGGTTCGCCGTGGTGTACGTGCTGGTGCTGGCCCGGGTCCGGCACTTCCGGGGGTTGACGCTCGCGTCGCCCACCCCGGCCGACGACGACGGCGGCTCACGCCGGCGGCACCTGTTCATCTGGGCTGCGCTCGTCGTGATGACCGTGCTCGGCGCACTGCAGGCCCCCGGCGCCGGGCCGCACGCGCTGACCTGCCTGGTCTACATCGCGGCGACCGCGATGATGGGCCTGCCCCGCCGGCAGGGCATCGCCGTCGCGGTGACCATGGTGGTGCTCGCCGAGGTGCTGCTGCGTACCCTGCCGGGCTGGAAGACGGCCGGGCACGGGTACAGCCTCGCCGTCGTGCTCGCCGCCGTCGCCACCGGCGGCATCCGGCTCGCCCTGGACCGGCAGCGCCGGCTGCGGCTGGCGCAGGGCGAGATCGCCGCGCTGGCCGTGGCCGACGAACGCGCCCGGATCGCCGCCGACCTGCACGACATCCTCGGGCATTCGCTGACCGTGGTCACCGTCAAGGCCGAACTGGCGCAGCGGCTGCTCGACGTCGACCTGGACCGCGCCCGGTCCGAACTGCACGACCTGGAGTCGCTGGCCCGCGACGCGCTCGCCGACGTCCGGGCCACCGCGCTGGGCATGCGCGGCATCTCACTTCCCGGCGAGATCGCCGCGGCCCGGCAGGCGCTGGCCGCCGCGAACGTCGAGGCGGACCTGCCCGGCGCCGCCGACGACGTGCCGACCCGCAATCGGGAGCTGTTCGCCTGGACGATCCGCGAAGCGGTCACGAACATCGTGCGGCACAGCGGCGCCCGGCACGCGATCGTGCGGCTCGCTCCGGCCAGCGTCGAGATCCTCGACGACGGAATCGGGTGGCCCGACGCGTCGGCGCCGGATCCCGGCCGGCGGGCTGACTCCTCGCCGCCGGGTTCCGGGCGGCGGGCCGGCGCGGGTGGCGGGCAGGGCCTGGCCGGGCTGCGCCGGCGCGCCGACGAATTGAACGCCCACCTGACAGCCGGCAACCGCGACGACGGCGTGCCGGGCTTCCGAGTGCTGATGGAGGCCTCTTCATGATCCGGCTGCTGCTCGCCGACGACCAGGCGCTCGTCCGCGGCGCGATGGCCGCCCTGCTCGACCTCGAACCCGACCTGGAAGTGGTCGCCGAGGTCGGCCGCGGCGACGAGGTGGTGGCCGCCGCGAAGGAACACGGCGCCGACGTCGCCCTGCTCGACGTGCAGATGCCCGGCCTCGACGGGATCAGCGCCGCCCGGGTCCTGCACGAGCAGCTGCCGTCCTGCCGGGTGCTGATGGTGACCACGTTCGGGCGGGCCGGCTACCTGCGACAGGCGATGGCGGCCGGCGCCGACGGGTTCGTCGTGAAGGACACCCCGGCCCGTCAGCTCGCCGACGCGGTCCGCCGGGTGCATCAAGGCCTGCGGGTGGTCGACCCGGCCCTCGCCGCCCAGTCCCTCGCCCACGGCGACTCCCCGCTGACCGAACGCGAGACCGACGTGCTGCGGGCCGCCCGGGACGGCGGAACGGTCGCCGACATAGCCCGTGAGCTGCGGCTTTCCGAAGGTACGGTGCGGAATCACCTGTCCTCGGCGATCGGCAAGACGGGTGCCCGGACCCGGGCCGAGGCGGTGCGTCTCGCGGTCGACACCGGCTGGTTGATCCCCTGAGACGGTCAAACCTCGACTTGAGAAGAAATTCGCAGTGCAACCGAGCAGCAACCGAGAGTGCCTGCTTCCTGCACCCGTAGCGGCGAAAAGTTCCCCCTGCCAGCAGTTCACAGGGGGGATCCGAAATGACCGCGACCGTTCACACATCTGCCACGTCGGCTTCCGCTGCGCCGGAGTCCGGCACCGCGGCTTCGGTCACGCCGGAGCAGGAGACGCTGATCCGGGACAACATGGCGCTGGTCGGGCACATGGTCCGCGAGATGCTGTTCAAGGTGCCCCCGCACGTCCACCGTGACGACCTCGCCTCGGCCGGGTACGCCGCCCTGGTCACGGCCGCGCAGTCGTTCGACGCCGAGCGGGGCATCCCGTTCGGCCGGTTCGCCGCCGTCCGGGTCCGCGGCGCCCTGCTCGACGAGCTGCGCAGCATGGACTGGGCGAGCCGGTCGGTCCGCGCCCGGGCCCGCCGCGCCGACGTGGCCCGCGAGGAACTGACCCGGCACCTCGGCCGCACCCCCACCGCCGAGGAGCTGGCCGAACTGCTCGGCGTCGCGGTCGGCGAACTGAGCAGCGTCGACGACGACGTGCAGCGCGCCGCCGTACTGTCGCTGCAGGGCTTCGCCACCGGCACCGCCGAGGACCTGGTGACCGAGACCGCCATGAACCCGGAGGAGCTGCTGCTGCACCGTGAGCGCCTCGGCTACCTGCACGACGCGGTGACCGTGCTGCCGGAACGCCTGCGCTACGTCGTCGAAGCCTCCTTCCTGCAGGAACGCCCGCTCTCGGAGGTGGCCGCCGAACTC
Source organism: Actinoplanes sp. OR16 (assembly GCF_004001265.1). Taxonomy (GTDB): domain Bacteria; phylum Actinomycetota; class Actinomycetes; order Mycobacteriales; family Micromonosporaceae; genus Actinoplanes. Next base: position 6,845,916 of record NZ_AP019371.1, read on the forward strand.
GGCGTCACCGAGTCCCGGGTGTCGCAGCTGCGCACCGAGGCCCTGGCGCTGCTGCGCGACGGCCTGATCACCCACATGGAGCAGAAGCGCGTCCCGGACGCCAAGGACGGCTGCGTCGCCCGGCGCCGGGCCGCCTACGCCGCGCAGATCGCCGCCCGCAGCACCATGACGACCCGGCTCGGCGTCACCGACGCGCAGGGGCTGCGCGTCTCGGACATCCCGGTCCGTTTCTCCGAGGCCGCATGACCGGAACGCACGGTCTGTGCCGCCGCGCGGCCGGGAACCGGAGACCGAGCGGGGAAACTCGGTTGCGGACCGGCCGCGCGCCGAGGCAGGGTTGCACGCACGCCCGCCGCCGACAGCCCGAGGAGCACACGCCGATCATGTGAGAGCGAACCGGCTCATCCGCCCGTCTTGTCGGTTCCGCATGCTCCGGAGGCGTCCGTGCCCAGCACTCATCTCAAGACCGTCGGCCTCGGTATGGCCCATGACGGTGACCTGCTCTTCACCGGTCTCGACCTGGTGCTGCGCTCCGGCGACCGGATCGGCGTGGTCGGGCCCAACGGCGCCGGCAAGACGACGCTGCTGCGGGCGCTGGCCGGCGAGATACCGGCGACCGCGGGGACGGTGTCGCTTGCTCCCGGCGCGCGGCTCTCCCACGTACCCCAAGCCATGCTCGGCCAGGACGCGAGCGTGGCGGCCTTCCTCAGCGCGGGTCTCGGTGAGCTCGCGGCAGTGACCGCGCGGCTGCGCGACCTGGAGACGCGGCTGGCCGCCGGCGACGACGTGCTCGACGAGTTCGGGACCGTGCAGGAACGCTGGACGGCCCTGGAGGGCTGGACGGCGGAGGCGCGGCTCGCCGAGATCCGGCAGCGGCTCGACATCGAGCATCTCGCCGACGACCTCGACGTGCGCAAGGTCAGCGGTGGTGAGCAGGCCCGGCTGCTGCTGGCCCGGGCACTGCTCGCCGACCCCGATCTGCTGCTGCTCGACGAGCCGACGAACCATCTGGACGCCGCGGGTGCGGCCTGGCTGCGCACCTGGCTGCGCGACTTCCCCGGCGGGGTGATCGCGGTCAGCCACGACCGGGCGTTCCTCGACGAGTTCGCCACCCGGATCATCGAGCTCGACGGCATCGACGAGCAGCCGCAGGACTATCCGGGCTGCGGCTACACGGCCTACCGCGCGGAGAAACAACGGCGCTGGCAGCGGCTGCTGCTCGACTTCGAGGCGCAGGAGAAGGATCGGCTGCGCTGGGAGGCCGACATCGAGAAGACCAAGGGGTTCGCGCGGGGCGTGGAGAACGCGGTCCGGTCCGGTGTGGAGGCGCCGCACCTGCGCCGGGTGGCCCGTCTGGTCGCCCGCAAGGCCAAGGTCCGTGAGCGGCGGCTGCGCCGGCAGATGGCCTCGGTGAAGTGGATCGCCGAGCCCCGGACCCGGCCGCCGCTGACCCTCGCCTTCCCCGGTGACGACGCGGCCGGCGATGAGATCGTGCTGGAGATCAAGGACCTTTCGATCTCGTACGGCGACCGCGTGCTGCTGGACGGGGTCCACCTGGACGTGACCCGCGGCGATCGGATCTTCATCACCGGGCGCAACGGGGCCGGCAAGACCACCCTGCTGCGGGCCCTGGCCGACCGCCACCCGGACGTGGCGGTGCTGCCGCAGACCGACGAGGGGCTGCGCCCCCGCACCACGATGATCGACTTCTTCCGGGAGCGGGTGCCGGTCTACATCGACGACGCCGAGCGGCTCCTCGCCGGCCACCAGTTCGAGGAATCCCAGTGGACCGCGCCGGTCCGCGACCTGTCCGCCGGTGAGCTGCGCAGACTGCTGCTCGCGGTGGTCGTGAACAGCCCGTCGCGGATCCTGCTGCTCGACGAGCCCACCAACTTCCTCGACTTCGAGGCCCTCGACGTGGTGGAGGAGGCGCTGCGGCGGTACAAGGGCACGCTGCTGTTCGCCAGCCACGACCGCTACTTCGCGGAAGCGGTCGGACACACCCGGCATTGGCACGTCGACGGCGGGCGAATCGCCGAGTCCCGGCGCGACCCGGCGTGATCGAACCCCCTAAGCTCTCAAGCTGGCTAGGGGAAAGCGGGATATTTTGAGTTCGGAAATGAGCATCGTGGAAGCGGTGATCCTCGGCGCGGTCGAGGGTGTCACCGAGTTCCTTCCGGTGTCCAGCACGGGTCACTTGACGATCCTGGAGAAGCTGTTCGGGTACACCATCGACGACCCGGACATCACCGCCTTCACGGTGATCATTCAGTCGGGTGCGGTGCTCGCCACCATCCTGTTCCTGCGCAAGGACATCGCCCGGGTGGTGCCGGCGTTCTTCCGGGGCCTGTTCGACAAGGCACAGCGCGACCACCCGGACTTCCGGTTCGGCTGGGCCGTGCTGCTCGGCTCGATCCCGATCGTCATCGCGGCGCTGCTGTTCAAGGACGCCATCGAGACGACGTTGCGCAGCCTGTGGTTCGTCGCCGGCGCGCTGATCCTGTGGAGCGGTGTGATGGCGTTCGCCGACCACGCCGCCACCCAGGTACGTCACGAGAAGGACGTCACCTGGAAGGACACCATCATCATCGGCGTCGTGCAGTGCATGGCGCTGATCCCGGGCATCTCCCGCTCCGGCGCGACGATGTCCGCGGGTCTGCTGCGCGACTTCGACCGGGTGACCGTGACGAAGCTGTCGTTCTTCCTGTCCATCCCGGCCCTGACCGGCGCCTCCATCCTGCAGGGCGTCAGCGAGGCCGACCTGATCGCCAGCGGCGTCGGCTGGACCAACACCATCGTCGCCACCGTGGTGTCGTTCGTCGTCGCCTACGCGTCGGTGACGTGGCTGCTCAAGTTCGTCTCGAAACACTCCTACAGCATCTTCATCTTCTACCGGCTGGTGCTGGGCTCGCTGCTCCTGCTGCTGCTGACCACCGGGACGATCTCCGCGAAGTGAACGCTGTCCGGAAGGCGGCCGGGCGTCCTGCCCGGCCGTTTTTCGTTTGCCCCGCGATCCACGCCCGTGATCGCCTGGATCCATGACGCCGCCTGCTGCCGCTCTGCAGTTCGTGCGTGCGCTCGGCGCCCCGGGCACGGTGCCGGACGCGCCGATCACCGTGAACTTCCACCCGGACCGGCTGCTCGCCGACGGCCGTACCGTCGCCGCCTGCCTGGCCGCCGACGGCGTCTACCGCAGCCAGTTCGAGACCCGCATCTCCAACGGCGGGCTGCTCGCCTACCCGGGCGGCGACCGGGACCGCTGGGAGCACGCGATGTTCGGCGGCGCCTATCGAGGCGTCCCGGGCCGTCCGATCTACGGCGCCCTGAACCTGGCCGGTCACCCGGACGGTGCCGCACCCCGATTCGGCAGCTGCCATCTCGTGCTGGCGCCCGCCACGGTGACCCGGGCGACGTTCTGCCACGGCGACAGCCACCGGGGCCCGGTAGCGGTCGGCACCGCAGACGCATTCGGCACCATCACGAACGCCCTGCGCGCCCAGCTGACCCGCGACGGCGCAGCCCTGGGCGTCCGCGCGCCTCAGCCTCCGGCGTCCGCGCCTTCGCCGGCCTCCGCTTCTGACGTCGGCGCCCCTTCACCCGCGTCCGCTTCTGGGGTCCGCGCCCCTTCACCCGCTTCAGCTGCTGACGTCGGCGCGCCATCGGCCGCGTCCGCCTCAGCTTCTGACGTCGGCGCGCCATCGGCAACATCCGCCTCAGCCGTCTCGCCGTCGTCGGCCCGCTCCTCGACGTCGCCCGGGCAGGCGTCGTCCGGGCAGGTGCCGTCCGCGCCGGCCTCGCCACCCGTCTCGTCGGAGCCGTCATCGGTATCGGCGCTCTCGACCGATGCGGCTGCCCGGTTGTTCGCGGCCTGGGAGGCCGCCGTCAGCGAGCGCCGGGATTCCTACCTCGCTCTTCTGGCGTCACCCTCCTCACGTCACCTCTCTCCTGATGGCCCCACTCCTGCCGGCGGCAGTGTCCGCAGAACCGGTTCCGGCAGCGGCGATGTCCGCGCTGCCGGTCCTCGCAGTGCAGATCCACCCAGCGCAGATCCACCCAGCGCAGATCCACCCAGCAGCGGTTCTTCCGGCGCTGGTGCCCGCCGCGTCCGTCCTCGCGGCCCCGATCCGTGCGGCCCCGATCCGTGCGGCCCCGATCCGTTCGCGGCTCTCGCACCCGGGCGGACGCTCGACGACTACGTCGAAGCCCAGCTCCACGGTGGCCTCGTCCTGGGCGAGCACGTCACGGCCGTCGTCGCTTGCCCGTCACTGCGGGGTACGCCGGCAGCGGCCCACCTGGGTTCGCTCGGCATGCCGGTGTTCTGGCACGCCGGGTTCGAACTCGCCGCCGACGAGTTCCCCGCCGAGCTGCGCGGCCCGCGAGTGCCGCCGCTGGCCCGTGAGATAGCCGCGCGGTACGGCCGGGCGGTCCTGGACGCCGAGGTCATCGGACGAGCGGCCCGTGCCGCCGCCGGTGATCCGGAACGTCTCCAGCAGATCAAGTATCTCTGGCACATCCTGGTGCTGCTGGGCCGCCCGCACTCCGGCGCGTGACTCGCCACGCTCGCGATCGTCATGGTGTCGGCAAGGGCTCACCTCCGCACAGGGCGTCGACCAGGCGCTCGCCCGCCGGCCACGGCCCGAAACCGGTCTTCGAGTCGAGATGGCCGACCGCGCCCGCGTCGTAGACCTCGGCACCCCACGCACGCGCCCAGTCCGAGGCCTGCTCGAACGTCGCGTGCGGGTCGTCGCGGCTGGCCACCACGACGGCCCGGAACGGCAGCGGCCGGCGAGGCACGTCCATCTCGCCGACGAACGGCGGGGTGACCAGCAGCGCCGCTCGGACGGGGCCGGTGTGACGCTCCGCCCAGAACGCCACCGTGAGGCACCCGGCGCTGTGCGCGATCAGCACCGCCGGCTCGGTGCGGGCCGCCACCACGGCGTGGAGGGCGGCCACCCGTCCGGCCGGTTCGTAGGGAGGGCCCGGTGGCTCGGGCGCCCACTCGTAGCCGGATCGTCGCCGGACCCACTCCCACGACCAGTGCTCCGGGTAGGCGACACCACGGCCGGGCACGAGAAGCCGGCGCACGCTCACCGGCGGCGGGTGGGCGGTCACCACTGCCGCCACTGGTCGGTCAGTTCGTGGCGGTCGCGGCCGCGGCGGGCGGTCAGGGCGGGGACGTCGATCCCGGCCCCGGTGAGGACGCCGTCGACGTAGTCGGCCAGGGCTTCTCGCTCGCCGGTCTCGATGTGGCCGTCGTCGGCGGCGTTCAAGCCCTCGACGGCGTGCTGGACGACCGCCCAGATCTGCTCGTCGGATGCGGTGGCGCTCAGCGCGGCGGCCTCCCGCTCCAACGTCACGAGCACCGCATCGGCCGCGGCGAGGAACGCGGGCGGCCAGAGCTCGGCGGCGTAGGCCTTGCCGGCGTCCAGGGTGCCCGCGGCCACGGCGGCGGCCTGGTCGTCGACCTGCCGGCGCCAGCGGGTGGTGGGGCGGTGAGTCACATCGAGAGCCATGCCGACAAGCTAGACCCGGCCTACGACATTTTCCGGCGGCGGCCCGCGAGCGCCATCGATGGCACACTGAAGTCTCGCGGGGAGGAGCCACGGATGGCGCAGGAGTCCGAAACCGATCACCGAGCCCGGGCCGACAGCGCAGTCCTCGTGGCGCTCGCCTGGTGCATCGTCGTCACCGTGGTGACGCTCGTCGTGGAGTCGGAGATCCTCACCGGTGGCCGGGACTGCGGGGACCAGTCCTGGTGCCTGGGCTCCGAGGCGATGCTGACGATCGGGCTGGTGGCGGGCGCGCCGCTGTGGCTGGGCTACATGCTGGTCTCCTGGCTGATCACGCTCGTGGTGGCGCGCGGCGTGCGATCACCGTTCCTGGCCGGGACGCTGGCGGCCGGTGCGGCGGCGGCCCTGATCTTCGTGGTCGCGAACCTGCTGTTCGGAGGGTAGACAGCTGTCGAGTCCCTAGGAGGATGACGTTCTGGCCCGTGGTCCTCGCGGCGGGGGATACTTCCGGCGTGAACAGCAACGAGGACATCGAGCAGCGTGTGGCCGCCCTGGAAGCGAAGGTGGCGTTCATCCAGCAGGACGTCATCGGCGCACGAGCCCTGGCCGCGGGTGCCGATCATGAGGTATCCGAGGTCAGGGCCGAGCTGCGGGGGCACACCCGGGTGCTGGAGGCGCTGCGGCAGACGCAGCTCGAGCACTACACCGAGCTCAAGTCGGACCTCGGTCACCTCAGGGCCGACGTCGGTGAGATCAAGGTCGGCATCACTCGCATCGTCCGGCTGCTGGAGAACGCCGGGGGCGAGCCGTCCGCTTGACGGCGCGCGCCCGTCGCCCCTGGTGTCCCGATGGGATGGGGGCGATGATCCGAGGGTGGGGGCGCTGCCACGGTGCTCCCCTCGTACTCAATGATCTAAAGCGGCCCTGACCAGCGCCAAGGCCTGGTCGGACGGAATGCCCAGCGCCCGGATCTGTGCGGCGTATGCCGCAGCCGCTTGCTGGGCGAGTACCGACGTTCCCGCAGCTCGCGACGTGATCACCGTGCCGGCGCGGCCTCGGGTCTCGACGAGACCGGCCTGTTCGAGTTCGCGGTAGGCGCGGGCCACCGTGTTCGCGGCCAGATTCAAATCGGTCGCGAGCTGGCGTACCGGGGGAAGTTTCGTGCCGGCGGGGAGCTCCCCGCCCGCCGCGAGCGCAGCGATCCGCAAGCGGACCTGCTCGTAGGGCGGGATCGGGGAGTCCGGGTCGATGGTGATGTTCATCAGAGCAGTCTGGGGGGTGTGTTGCCGACGGCGGTGATGGCCCGCCGCAGCGGCACGAAGGCGAGCAGCACGCCGCCGATGAGGAAGAAGACCATCAGCGAGATGATGCCGGTGCGGTAGCTGTTCGTCAGCTGGAAGATCAGGCCGAAGAAGAGCGGGCCGAGCCAGCTGGTGCCCTTGTCGCTGATCTCGTAGAAGCCGTAGTACTCGCCCTCGCGACCGGAAGGGATCAGCTGGGAGAACAGGCTGCGCGACAGCGCCTGGCTGCCGCCCATGACCAGGCCGATACCGGCGCCGAGCAGCATGAACGGGAGCGGTTCGCCCTCCGGCAGCCAGTACGCGGCGGTGACCACGACGAGCCACAGCGCCAGGCTGATCAGAATCGTCTTGCGGGCGCCGATCCGGTTGGCGAGCGCGCCGAGCAGCAGCGCCCCGCCGAACGCCAGGAACTGCACGATCAGGATCGTGATGATCAGGTCCGACTGCTCCAGCTTCAGCTCTTCGGTGCCGAACTGGCTGGCCAGCGCGATGACGGTCTGGATGCCGTCGTTGTAGATCAGGTAGGCGCCGAGGAAGAACAGCGTCAGCGGGTACGCCCGCATCGACTTGATGGTGTGCCCGAGCTGCTTGAAGCCGTCGGTGAGGACGTTGCCCTTTTCGGTCACCGCCTCCGTTCCGGGGTGTTCCTTCAACCAGAGCAGCGGTACGACGGTGAACGCCGCCCACCAGATACCGGCCGACACGATCGACCAGCGGGCCAGGTCGAGGGTGCGCTGCGGATTGCCCTCCTCGCTGAGCATGGTGACCGCGACCAGGTTGAGCAGCAGCAACAGGCCGCCACCGAGGTAGCCGATCGCCCAGCCGCGGCTGGAGATCCGGTCGCGGTCGTCGGGGCCGGCCAGCCGTGGCAGGAACGAGTTGTAGACGACGATCGCGGCGCCGAACGCGATGTTGGCGATCAGGAACAGCAGGCCGCCGAGCAGGTACTGGTCGCCGGTGACGAATCCGATGCCGATGGTGGCGCCCGCGCCGAGGAAGGCGGCGCCGGCCAGCAGCGGCTTCTTGCGCGGCACGCGGTCGGCGATCGCGCCCATGACCGGCAGCACGAACACGGTGAGCAGCACGGACAGCGACACCAGGTAGGCGTAGTAGGAGCCGGCGGCGACCGGGATGCCCAGCGGATGGACCGTGCCGTCGCATTCGTCGGCGTCGATCGCGCAGCCGGCGGCCATCTCGGTGACCGTGGTCAGGAACGGTCCGAGGAAGACGGTGATGACCGTGGTCGAGAACGCCGAGTTGGCCCAGTCGTAGAAGTACCAGCCGGTGCGTTCCCGCCTGCCCGCTGTCGTTGTGACGGTCACGTGCGCTCCCAGGTGTTGATTTTGTGCGCGCACATGATGTCACTAACCGGGCGTCATGGGGAGACGTGGATCACTGTTCATCGGGCGTCCACCAGCGGGCCAGGGCGCTCGTCGCCGGGTCGTCGGATTCGGCGAGGGTGGCCCAGTCGGCGGGCTGGCCGGTGTGGGCGTAGGCGGCCAGCTCGTCCGGGGTGACCGGGTCGAGCGGCGGGGTGAAGCCGGCGGCGTCGGGGGCGCCCAGGGTGGCGGTGTCGATCCAGGGGAAGCCGTCGACGGGTTCCGGGAGTTCGCCGAGGTCGAGGGCGGGTGGGAAGAGGTCTTCCGCGCCCGCCGTTTCGGACAGTTCCGGGACGTCAGGCGCGGCAAGCGGCTCGGGATCTTCGAAACCGGGGTGATGATCCTCGACCTGGAGATCGTCGTGCAGCTCCGGTCCAAGATCGTGGTGATCGAGATCGGGCACGTCGAGGTGATCGACATCCGGCGCCTCATGAGGCGCCTCGTGGTGGTCGTCGAAGTCGAAGTCGCCCCAGTGGTCGGTCATCTCGTCGTCTCCCGGTCGTCGTCGATCGGTGCAGGTGTCAGTGCCCGGGCCCGGGCGAGGGCTTCGTCGGCCTGCCGCAGCCGGATCGCGGCGGCGTCGCGGTCCTGCTGGGCGGCGGCCCGGCGCTTGGCCCGCCCGGCCGCGTCCTCGGCGGCAGCCGCGTCGATCTCCGCGATCTGCGCGTCGATCTCCTTGAGCCGTCGTTCGATGCTGTCGTCGAGGGCGACCGACAGGGTGTACTGCAGGTCGGTGAACCGCTGGCTGATCTCGTCGGTGAGCGCGGCCCGCGCCTCGGCGAGCACGTCGCGCAGCCAGGTCTGCGCCTGCCGGCGGTCCTGGTGCACCTTGCGGCGGTAGAGCACGTATCCGCCGGCGGCCAGGCCCAACCCGATCCCGGCGAACGGCAGCAGCAGCCCGCCGGCGCCGCCGAGGGCCGCGATGCCCAGCGCCCCGGCCCGGCCGGCGACCAGGGCGATCCCGCCGGCCGACAGGGCGATCAGCATGTTGTCGCCGGCGGCGCCGCGCGGCGGGGTGGTGGTGACCGCGTGCCGCAGCGCGATCGTGGCCCGGTCGGTGTCGACGAGGATCTGCTCGGCGATCCGCCGGGAGGCGTCCTCCAGGAGTTCGGAGACGTCGGCGGCGATGGCCTGCAGCCGGGTGTCGACGTCGTCGGGCAGCCCGTCGACGCCGGTGATGTCGATGCGTTCGGCGAGCTCGTGCTGGGCTTCGCCGACGCGGGTGCGCAGCTGCCCGACGGTGGCGATCCGGGCCCGCTGGATCTCGGTGCCCAGCCGCAGGGTGGCCTGCCGGGACTCGGTGCGTCTGCGGGCGGCCAGGGCGTTGCGCTCGGCGCGGGCCTCGGCCTGCCCGGCCGGGTCGGTGGCGGCGGCGCGGACCCGGGCGTCCGCGTTGTCCTGCAGCCGGGCCAGGTCGCCGCGGGCGGCACGCAGCACGTTGGCCAGGCGCAGCTGGTGGCCGCGGCCGGCGAGTTCGACGAGGGCGTGCTGCAGGGTGGCGATCTTGGACTCGTCGAGGAGGTCGGGGACCCCGTCGAGAGCCAGCTCGGCCAGCCGCGCCGAGACCGGGAACCAGGGCGCCGCCGCGAACCGGGGGGCGTGCGCCTGCAGCAGTTCCCGGTTGTCGGCGGCGATGGCCCGCCACTGCGGATACGCGTCGATCTTGGTGAGGGCGAAGACGACGGCGTCGACGCGTTCGGTCGCGGCGGCCAGGAAGTCCAGCTCGGGGCGGGACAGCGGGGCGGCGGCGTCGGCGACGAACAGCAGCGCGGTGGCGCGGCGGACCGCGGCCAGGGCGATGGTGGCGTGCGCCGGGTCGAGGCCGCCGGCGCCCGGGGTGTCGAGCAGGCTCAGGTAGCGCAGCAGCGGCGCCGGGTGGGTGACCTCGATGCGGCGGGCCCGCTGCCGCCCGGTCGCCCATTCGGCGAGGTCGTCGATGGTGATCTCGGCGCCGTCGGGGAGCCACGCCTTCATCGCGATCGTGTCGCCGGGCACGAAGTCGAGGTACGCGGCGGTGGTGACCGCGGCGTCGACCGGGGACAGGCCCGGCACCCCGAGCAGCGCGTTGATCAGGGAGCTCTTGCCGCGTTTGGTCTCGCCGACGACGACCACGCTCGGCCGGGTCAGGTGGGCGCGGCGCAGCTCGGCCAGGTCGGCGGCGGCGTCCGGGTCGGCGGTACGCAGGTAGGCGAGGGTGTCGCGGACGGCGGTGTCCAGCACGACGGTCAGATCCTGCACGGCCCGACCCCCTGGGAGAGCAGGTGGAAGCCGCGGGAGGCGACCTGGGCGAGGCGGGCCTGGGCCGGTCCGGCGTCGTCGACCGCGTAGGACCGCCAGCGGCCGGCGGCGGCGATCGCGGCGGCCCGCAGCTCGGCGGCGTCTGCCGCCGGCAGCCCGAGGATGAAGCGCGGGTCGTCGGAGGTGGCCAGCCTGACCAGCTCCTGTTCCCAGGGCTGCGGCAGCGGCACCACGCCGGTGGCGGCCCGCTGTGCCGCGTCGAGCAGCCGCAGCCGGTGGTAGGCCGGATCCCGCAGCGCCGCTTCCAGGGCGTCGCGCAGGGCGGCCCGGTCCCGTGAATCGGGGGTGAAGCCGGCGAGGCGCTGCAGCCGGGTCAGCGCCCAGCCGGCCTTGATCGCGTCGGAGCGCCAGCGGAACGTGCGGTCCACCGTGTCGCGCAGCCGGGGAAAACCGGACGCGGCGAGCAGCCGCTTGATCAGCTCGCTGGTGCTGAGTCGTGGTTCGGCGGTGAGCTGGGCGCACGCGAAGCCCACGCCGTACAGATCGAGGCGGGTCAGCAGGCGCTCCCGCTGGGCCGTGCTGATCGGGGCCGGCCGGGTGCGGAACAGGTCGGCGGAGGTCAGCAGCAGCGTCAGGGCCGCGGCGGGCAGGGCGGCGAGCTGGGCGAGGGCGTCGCGATCGGAAGCGGTCAGCCGGCCGGCCTCGGCGGTCTCGGCGAGCAGGGCGCCGACCGGTACGACGTCACCGACCGTGCGGGCCAGCAACCCGGCCTGCTGGGCGGCGAGCGGCCCGGCGACCGGCCACGGGTCCCCGGCGCCGCCGACCAGCGTGTCGACCTTGCCGAGCACGCCGATCGCGTTGATCGGGCTGGTGGCGAGGTTGGCGGACGCGGTGTGGAACGCCTCCAGGGCGGCCCGGTCGTCGGCGCGGACGGCCTGGGTGAAGACGTAGACGACGGCTTCGGCGGCGGCGACCTCCCCGGCCGAGTCCGGGTCGATGCCGACGGCCTGCTCGGCGCGCTCACTGCTGGCGACGTCGGTGGAGGCCAGCCCGGGGGTGTCGACAACGGTCAGGTCGCGCAGCCGGTCGCTGGTCAGGGTGACGTCGACGCAGGCGACCCGGGAGGCGGGGACGCCGAGCCGGGCCGGGACCATGCCGTCCTCGTCCAGCGGCAGGCTGTGCCGGTCGCCGTCGCGGGTGACGACGTCGATGCGGTCGGCGGGCCCGTACCGGAACCGGGTGACCACGCGGGTGCACTCGCCGACGGCGGTGGGGGCGACGCGACGGCCGATCAATGCGTTGACTAGTGTCGACTTTCCGGCTTTCAAGCGACCCGCGATCGCTACCCGTAACGGATCGTTAAGACGGTTTCCGATCTGTTGTACCTGGCCACCAGCCTCGGAGGACATTTTCGTGACCATCTCGTGACAGAGAGTCGCGATGCCGCTGGTGAGGGGTCCGGTCACCACGACTCGTCAGCCGGCCGCACCGTCGGTGACAATGGGCGTACCGGGGATGTCGCAGTCACGAAAGGGCCCTTCGCTTCAGCTCGCTGGTCAGCAGCAAGCCTACGGACCCGGTCATCGGGCGGGGATCCCGAGATCGTGCCAGTGATGGTGTTTGGAGGGGGAGCGCAGGTGACGGACGAGCCAGAACTGGCCGCCCGTACCATTCTGCGTCAGGGGCCCGGACTCGTCGTGCTCACCGGCCCGCCCGGCTGTGGCCGCAGCACCCTGCTCCGCAAGATCGCCGCATCGGTGCCCGGTCCCGCCCATCTCGGCGGCGGCCTGGCGATGCTGTCCGGCGTCCCGGCGCTGGCCCTGTCCCGCGCGGTCCGGGCCCGGCTGCCCGGTGACGACGTGCATCTGCTCGCCGAAGCGGTTCGATCCCGCGTCCGCGGCGGCCTCCTGGTCATCGACGATCTTCAGTATGCCGATCCGGCGACGCTTGCGGCTCTGCCGCATCTTGCGCTGTCCTGCCGGGTTCTGGTGGCTGTGCGTACGCCGAACCGCCTGCTCTCCGACGCGTTACGCCAGGCAGCCACGGCCTGGATCCCGGTGCCGCCGCTCGACCGCCCCGCCGCGCTGAACCTCGCCCGGTCGACGGCCGCCGGTCTGAGCGACGCCACGGTGTCCGCCGTGCTCGACCGGGCCGGCGGCAACCCCCTGGCGATCATCGCGCTGGCCCGGCAGGCTGCCGCCGGGCGCGCTCCCGTCGGTGAGGACATCGACCAGGTGGCGTACGCGATAGCCGCCGCCCTCGCCGACCTGCCCCGTCCCGCCCGCACCGCGCTGGCCGCGCTCGGCCTGCTCGGCCGCCCGGCCCGGGCCGAACTGCTCGGCACCGGCGCCGCCGATCTGCTCACCGCCGGCCTGGTCACCGCCGAACCGGGCGGCTCGCTGCTGCCCGTCTCGGCCTACGTGGCGGAGACCGCGGCCGGCCTGCTCGACGCCGCCGCCCGCGCCGACCTGCACACCCGCCTCGCCGACCTCACCCCGCCGGCGGAGTCGGCCCGGCACCTCGCGGCCGCCGGTGACGCTCCCGGCGCCTACCGCCGTGCCCTGGCCGCCGCCGACCGCGCCACCGGCGGCGAACGGGCGGAACTGCTGCTGTTCGCCTGCGCCCTCGACGTCCCCGCCGACCCCCGGGTCCGGCTCGCCGCCGCCGACGCCGCCCTGGCCGCCGGCCGCCCCGTGGACGCGGCCGCGGTGCTGCAGCCACTGACCCCGGTCCCGCCGTCCGCGACCACCCTGGCCCTGGAGGCCGCAGTCCTGCGCGGCGAAGCCCTGCTGCAGGCCGGTGACGCGTCCGCGGCCCGCGACGCCGTCCGTCCCGTACCGGACACCGCCGGCGCCGCGGTCGTCGCCGGCCGCGACCGGGTGCTGCTGCTGGCCGCGCTCACCCTGGAGCCGATGGCCGCCCTCGACCTGGCCGACAAGCTCACCGTCCGCCACCCGGCCCCGCTGCCCGCCATCGCCGCGGCCATCGCCGCCGTCCAGGCCACCCATCGCCTGCCCGGCTGGGAGCAAGCCCTTGCCGAGGCGGCCTTCGGTCCCGCCCCCACCGGCCGCCACGCCGCCGCCGGCCCGGTGACCGCCTCGGCCAGTCCCGCTGCGGCCAATCCTGCTGCGGCCAGTCCCGCTGCGGCCTCGGCAGGCTCCGTCGGTGGCGCGGCCAGCCCTGTCGATGGCGCGGAAGGCTCTGCCGGTGGCGCGGCCAGCCCTGCCGGTGGAACGGCGGGCCCTGCCACCGCTTCTCGTGGCGCCGGTCCCGCGCTCGGCGGCGATCCGCTGATCACGCGGTGGAGTGCGTGGCTGCTCGTGGAACACCTCGCCGCCGACGGCCGTCTGCTCGAATCAGCGCAGGTCGCCACGCGAGCGGCCGCGTCGGCGGGGGAGGCGCTCGCCTATGGGTGGCAGACCCGCTTCCTGGCCGCCGCCGACTGGGCGCTGGCCCTGCACGGTCACGCCCTGGGCCTGCACCCGGCGGCCCCTGCCGACGACCTCCGCCCCGCCCACGACCTCCGCCCTGCCGGCGACCTCCGCCACGCCGCCGAGCCGTCTCGCCCCGCTAAGCCTGCTGATCCCTCCCCGTCCTCCGAGATCGGCGGATCCGGCTCCGAGTTCGCCGAGCCCAGGTCCACGATCGGCGAGCCCGGTGAGCCCGCTGATCCGTCCCGGCCCGGTGAGCAGCCCTCCGAAGCCGACGCCTCCGTCATCGACTGGGACGGCGCCGAAGGCGTGCTCCGCCGCGCCGCCAACCTCACCGACCGGGCGGTTCCCGCCGAAGCCCTGGGTTACGCCATCGCCTCCACCGCTCTCATTGAAGCCGACACCGGTCTGCTGGCCGCTGCCCGTGCCCGCCTGGCCCGCGCCGGCCTGGAACAGCCGCACCCGAACACCGGCCACCCTGCCACCGCTCGCCCGCACCCCGATGCCGGCACACCCGCACACGCCCGCCCCCCTGCCGGCACCCGTTCGCACCCCGACACGGGCGGGCCCGTGAGCGGCACCACCGTGCACCCCGCGGCCGCCTGGGTGGCGCGGGAGGTCGCCTGGCTCGACGGGCAACCGGACCGCGCGGTCCAGCCGCCCGCCACCGCCCCCGAAGGGCTGCTCGCCGGCCTGCACGCGATCACCGGGCGGTGGGCGGCGCACGACCTGGGCGTACCCGGCTCTACCGAGATCCCGGTGAGCCTGCCCGGCGCCGCCCGCCGGACGCTGACCGCCTGGGCGCTCGGCAGCGGTTTCACGGCGGCCGCCGACGGGTGGCGGCAGCTCGCGTTGCGCGAGCAGATCCGGTGCCTGCTCGCCGCCGGTCTCACCGAGACCGACCGGGACCGGGCGGTGGCCGCGCTGCTGCGCGCCGAGCAGCTCGCCGATCAGGCCGGGCTGACCGTGCTCGCCGGGCGGGCCCGCCGTGGCCTGCGCCGGCACCAGATCCATCGGGACACGCGCAGCCCTCGCTCACACGGCCGCCTCACCCAGCGCGAACTCGACGTGCTGCGGCTGGTCGCCGACGGTGAGCCGACCCGCCGCATCGCCGGGCAGCTGGGCATCTCCGCCGAGACCGTCGACACTCACATCCGCGCGAGCATGCGCAAACTCGGCGCCCGCACCCGTACCGAGGCTGCCGCCCTGGCCTTCGCCGCGCCGGAGGCGCGGCCCGAACCCTTCGAAACCAGCGAGGATGGCCGGTGACCATACAGCCCGACGCTCCACGCCACGTAGTCGCCTCCTCGGCCGAGGCCGACACGGTTCTGCGCCGCCTGGCCCGCGAAGGCTGGACGGTGCGGTCCGGTTTCGCGCTGCCCGATCCGTCCTGGGACGTCGGCAGCTCCCGGCTGATCCTGCACGGCCGGATCGCCGACGACGACCTGGAGACAGCCCAGCTCGCCGTCCTCGCCGCCGCGCGGGGCGCCGGGGTGGTCGCCGTCGTCGCCGCCGAGTCCGCCGCCGGCCGTGCCCTGGTCGACGACCTGACCCGGCTCGGGCCCGTCAACCAGGAGGGCGACAGCAACGGCAGCGGCGGCGGCGGTGGCAGCGACGTGATCGCCAGCCTGATCCCGGAGCAGCGTGCCCTGCTCGACCGGCTGGCCTCCGGCGACACGATCGCCGCGGCGGCAGCAGCCGAGTTCCTGTCGCTGCGCACCGCGAACCGCCGGATCGCCGAGGCCCGCCAGCTCTTCGGAGTACGGACCACCCGGGAAGCCGTCCTGGCATACCTCAGGCAGCGCCAGCGCCAGCCGGAGTGAGAACGGGGCCGGCCGGGTCACCCCCAGCCCGCTCCGGCGGGACTCACTTCACCCGGCCGAACAGGAAGTAGGCCGCCGGGATCACCCCCGCCGAGTTGACCAGCGTGGCCGTGCCCCACAGCCATTTCGGCCCGCGCACCTTCTCCGGCGGCCGGCGCTTGAGGTCGACGGCCATCACGACCTTCAGGACGGTCTCGACCACCCCGACCGCGACGATCGTCCGCTGCTGCGACGGGCTCAGATCGTTCCACCGCTTCGCCATGGCTGCTCCCTCATCCTTCGCTGTGGGCGGGCATGAAACTGCCGACACCGCGAACCTACCGCCGGCGGCGGCGCTCAGGCCTCCCGCGCACCGGATGAGGCCTGAGCGACGTCGGACGACGCCGGCACGGTCACGCTTCGACCGGTCTCCACCGGGCTCGCTCCCGCTGCATCTGCTCGATCTGCTCCGGGCTCAGAGCCGCCATCGCCTCCTCCCGGCGCTTGTCCATCTCGGCCCGCTCCTCGTCGCTGAGGCTCGCCGCCAGCTCCTGCCGGCGCCGGCTCATCGCGGCGAACTGCTCGGGTGTCATGCGCTGCTCCATCAGAACCATCCCCTCGATCAGATCGACGAACGCGGACACCGACGGCTCGGTGAGCTGGTCGAGCAGGCCGAGCATCCCGTTGACCCGGGTCCGCACCGCCATGGCCCGCCGGATCCGCTCGTCGGCGGCGTCGAGCTGGCGGCGCAGGATCTCCCGCGGGTCACCGGCGTCGTCGCCGAGCGTGCGGCCGACCTCGGCGAGGCTGAGCCCGAACCCGCGCAACGCCAGGATCACGTGCAGCCGGCGCACGTCGGCGCCGGTGTAGCACCGGTAGCCGGCGGCCGTGCGCGACGAGGGGACCAGCAGGCCCACCCGGTCGTAGTGCCGCAGCGCCCGCACGGTGATCCCGGTCGCCCGGGCCAGCTCGCCGACCCGCCAGAGCCGTTCTTCGCTGTCCATGGCATCGACGTTAAAGCCTGCCCTTGGGGTCGACTCAAGCCCTCGGCCGAACCGAAAAACCTCTGACCCGGGTCAGAGATCGCCGCTAGCATCGGAGAGCGTGGAGGCCGAGCAGATCGAGCAGATACGCGACTTCAACCGCTACTACACCCGCCGCCTCGGCCTGCTCGCCGATCAGTACCTCGGCCAGGACCGCCCGCTCGGCCAGGCCCGGCTGCTGTTCGAGATCGGCGACGGCTGCGATCTGCGGGACCTGCGCGCCCGCCTCGGCCTCGACTCGGGCTATCTGAGCCGGCTGCTGCGCGCCCTGGAGGAGCAGGGCCTGGTCAGCGTCGACGCGCACCCGGATGACGGCCGGGTCCGGGTCGCCCGGCTCACCGCCGCGGGACGGGCCGAGCGTGCTGATCTCGACGACCGGTCCCGGGAGCGGATCGCCGGGCTGCTGGACGGCCTCGACGCCGTTCAGCGCGACCAGCTGCTGGCCGCGCAGCAGCAGATCCACCGGCTGCTGCGGCTGGCCACGGTCACGATCGAGCACGTGCCGGGCGCCGCCGAGCAGGCCCGCGAGTGCCTGCGCCGGTACGCCGCGGAGCTCGACGAGCGGTTCGCCGAGGGTTACGACGCGGCGGCGCTGACCCCGGCCGCCGAGGTGACCGGGGAGCAGCTGCTGGCCTGTGAGGACGGCCGCCCCGTCGGCTGTGGACTCTGGACGCATCTGGAACCGGACGTCGCCGAGATCCGCCACCTGTGGGTCGCCCCGGAGGCGCGCGGGCTCGGTCTCGGCCGGCTGCTGCTCGAGCGCCTGGAGCAGGGCGCGGCCGCGGACGGTGTCGCCACCGTCCGGCTCGGCACGCACACGGCGCTGACCGAGGCGATCGGCCTGTACCGCCGCGGTGGATACCGGGAGATCCCGGATTACAGCCCGTCTCCGTACAATCAGCTGGCGTTCGAGAAGTCGCTCCAGTCCAGCTGATCGGCGGGGACGCCGACGCTGAGGCCGTAGTCCACCGCCTGCTGCCGGCCGGCGTCGTCACCGATCGGGTATCGGAAGATCCGGCCGGCGAAGACCACCACGTGCTCGCCGGCGACGCGGAAGTCCGCATACCACCCGCCCTCGGCGGCGAGCGCCCCGCTGAGGGCCTCGGCCAGGGAACCGGCGATGTCGTCCGGCGCGGACACGTCGATCAGCGTCCACACGCCCGGCTGCCCGGGCCCCGGTGTCACGGCGACCCGCTGCAACCGGGTCAGCCGCAGGTCGGGGAAGACCAGCACCGTTTCGCGAGTCAGGCTCTCCGCCACGATTCGTCCGTGCAACATGCCTGGATGCTGACACGCCGGTACGACATTCTCCCGTACCGTAATGGGGCTTTGATCCTTAAATGTCCTGGAGGTCCGGATGCGCACCTGCCTAGCTCTCGCCGTGCTGGCAGCCGCGGCCGCCGCCGGCTGCAGCTCCACCGGCGACGTCACGACGACGACCCCGCCCGCCGTGACCAGGAGTTCCGCGCCCCCCGTCGTGGCCGCCCTGGACAACGCGGGCACCGGACCCGGCGGGGCGAACAGCGCCGCCGTCGCGCAGGCCGTCACCGAGTTCCTCGGCATGCTCGGCGCCACCCAGCGCACCCAGGTCCTCCATGATCTCGGCGACGACCGGGGACGGCGGACCTGGTCCGATCATCCGGCGGCGCAGGTGCCGCGCCCGGGCATCGCGTTCGCCGACCTCAGCGGGGTGCAACGCGCCGCGGCCCTGGCCGTGCTCGCCGAGGCGCTCAGCGATCCCGGCTACTCGCAGGCCACGGCGAGCATCCCGGCCGACGCGCACCTGGCGGTCTACGGGACGCCGTCGGCGGCCGGGCCGTTCGCGATCCAGTTCGGCGGCACCCACCTGGCCCGCAACCTCACCTACCGGGGCGACCAGGTCAGCATGACGCCGAGCCTGACCGGAAACGATCCCGCCGAGGCGGCGCTGGTTACCGGCGTGATCGCCGCGCTCAGCGAGCAGGAGAAGCTGGCCGCGCAGCTGAGCACCGGCGTCTCCGACGACCTGGTCAAAGGCCCCGGCCAGGACACCACCGCCTACCCCGGGTCCGAGGGCCTGCTCGTCTCCGAACTCGGCGAGACCGTGCGGACGAAGGTCACCGCCCTGATCGCCGCGCAGACCGGCGACCTGGACCGGGCCGCCGCCGGCAAGCTGCTCGACGCCTACCGGGCCGAGTACGACCGGACCCGGCTGGCCTGGACCGACTCCTACGTGCGCGTCGACGGCCCGCACGTGTGGATCGAGGTGCTCGGCACGGTGACGGTCTTCCGCGACAAGACCAACGACTACGGCAGCAACTAACGCTGCCGGACCCGGGACAGATCGTGCGGGCGACTGGTATCGATCACCGTCGGCCGCTCCATCTCGCCGGCCCGCAACGGGGTGAGCGTCTCGTCGATCCCACTCATGATCAGCCGGGTGGCCCGCATGGCCCGCGCCCCGGGCGTCCCGGACACGCCGGACAGGTCCACCGGTGATCCGAATCGGACGTGCACGACCGGGCGGCGCAGCAGCGCCGTGAGCACGGCTCGGCCCAGCCGCTTCGGGGCCTCGTACGGGATCACCGCATGCGTCCCCCACTGCGCGACCGGCAGCACCGGGGCGCCGGACATCTCCGCCATCCGGGCCACGCCGGTCTTGCCGCGTTCCGGCCACATCGACGGGTCGAGCCCGATCCGGCCCTCCGGGTAGACCAGCACCATCGACCCCTCGGCCAGCGCCTTCGCGGCGTCGGTGAGCGCGTTCGCCGCGGTCGCGGTGTTCCGGTCGACGCGGATGTGCCCGCACCGCCGCATGATCGGCCCGACCACCGGCGTCCGGAACACCCCGCCGGTCGCCATGATCCGCGGAGTGAGGCCGATCCGGTGACAGGCGGCCATCAGCACCGCCGGGTCGAACGGGCTGACGTGGTTGGCGGCCAGCACGACCGGCCCGCGCCGGAGCGCGTCGGGCACGTCGCCGGAGACCCGCAGCCGGCACAGCGGCGCCACCACGTACGGGGCGAGGGCGAGCAGGAGACGCCAGATCCGCGGCGCCCGCCAGGTAGTCGTGTCATCCATAGAGCGGCCATGATCGCACGGCGGGAACCGGCCCCTCTATCCGCTGAAATGCCGGATTCTCGCCACCCAGATCGTCAGCGCGACCACGCTCATCACGATCCCGGCCAGGCTCACCGCATGCCAGCCGCCGGCCTGCCACAGGATCGTCGCGGCCGCCGACCCGGTCGCGCCGCCGAGGAAGTTGCCGGTCACGTACGCGGTGTTGAGCCGGCTGCGGGCCTCGTGCGACACCTCGAAGATCCGCGCCTGGTTGAGGATGCCGGCGGTCTGCGCGGCGACGTCGAGCAGCACGATCACGGCCAGCAGGAGCAGCACGCTGTTCCCGGCGAAGAACGCCAGCACGAACGACGCCAGCATCGCCAGCCACGCGACACCGACCGCGCGCACTGACCATCCTCGGTCATGCAGCCGGCCGGCTCGCTGCGCCGCGATCGCCCCGGTCAGCCCGGCCAGGCCGAACAGCCCGATCACCGCGACGCTGTAGCCGAACGGCGGCCCGCTGAGCAGGAACGTCAGCGCCGTCCAGAACAGCGTGAAGATCGCGAACTGGATCGCGGAGATCAGCAGCGTCCAGCGCACGATCGTCTCGCGGGCGGCGACGACGACCACCGAGGCGATCAGCCGCGGGTACGGCAGGTGCGCCTTCGCCTGCAGCACCGGGATCGTCCGGTAGAGCAGCGCCGCCACCAGCACGGTCAGCACCGCGGCGGCCGCGTACACGGCGCGCCAGCCGGCGACGCCGGCCACCAGACCGCTGATCGTGCGGGACGCCAGGATGCCGGTGAGGATGCCCGAGCCGACCGCGCCGACGACCCGGCCCCGGCTCTCCGGCGCGGCCAGATCACCGGCGAGCGGCACCAGGATCTGCCCGGAGACGGTCGTGATCCCGAGGACCGTGATCGCGGTCAGCAGCAGCCCGAAACTCGGGGCGATCGCACAGGCGGCCAGGGTCGCGGCAGCGCACAGCATCATGACCGGAATCAGTCGCCGCCGGTCCAGGACGTCGCCGAGCGGCACGATCAGCATGATCCCGGCCGCGTACCCGAGCTGGGTGGCCGTCACCAGCCAGCCCGCGGTCGCGGCGCCCAGGTCGGCGGCGATGAAGTCGAGCAGCGGCTGCGCCCAGTACAGGTTGCCGACCGCGGCGCCCGCCGCCACCGCGAACAGGAAGATCAGTCCCGGCGTCATGACCGGGCGGCCGGTCACGCTCTGTTCCTTCACGCACTCTCCGCGTCACTCGATCACGACGGCCGTTCCGCGCCGCCGCTCCATGATCGCGCAAGCGAGGGCGGTGGATCACCCCGAGGCCGTGTACGGCGGGCCGCCCGCCCTCACCCCGGACCCCGCAAGCCCGCGGCGTGCCGCAGCCAGACGACGACCACGCCGCCCCGTTCCTCCGGCGCTACCCGGCCAGTGCCCGTTCGGGGCAGCCACCGCGATGCGGCCGGCGCGACGATGCGATGCGCCGTCGCCGCTCCGCGAGGGCCGTCAAACCCAGCGCCCGTTCGACCGAGCCCGCCGTCCGGCCCGCTCGTGGCCCCGCAGATCCGCCTCCTCGAACAGCGCGTCTATCGTCACCGCGACCGACGACGCGTCCGGCGCTTCGATGGTCGAGCGCCCGACACCGCGATCCAGCGTCGCCCGGAAACGGCCGCTGTTGTGGCTGACGTGCCATCCCGGCAGTTCGGCGCGCAGCACCTCGACCGCCAGCTGCGGATCCTGAGGCCACGACCGCCGGCGGATCACCGCGCCGCCCCGGCAGGACGGGCCACCGCGGCCCCCGTCCCGAACGCGAAGCCACCCCGGCCGCTACCGGCCGGACGATCGCACCCCCGTGACCGCGGCAAGCCCATCACCCTCCCCGAACCAACGAACCACAAACAGTCGAAACCATGAGCCGAACCGCCGTGAACCCGACCGCCGTGAACCCGGTCCGCCTGTCACCCGTCCGTCCCGAACCGCCCGTCCGCGAGCCAACGGCACCGGCGAGGTCGTCCCCGAGCCGGCCGCGGCGGGGCGGCCCACCGCGAGCCAGCTGTGCCGACGGCGACCTACCGCAAACCGCTGCGCCGGCACGGTCGACCTCGCGACCCGACCCGACGCGGAACCGGAACCGGAACCGGCCAGGCGACCCCGGCACCGGCCCGCTCTGCCACATTCACCGATCGACCGGTACGAAGGGAGACGGCTGCCGCCCGCAGAAGGCACGGAAGTGTCCGCACCATCGCCGAACCACGGGACTGAGAGCAGAAGGAGCGCGACCAGATCACGCAGGTCGCGCGGCGGTGGCCCGCGGTCTGGACGCGCCAGCGGCCAGCGGGCGACGCCGCGCCCTCGGCGGGAGCGGCGGCCGGCACCACCCACCCCGCTGCGACATGCCCTTGATCTTGCGAAGCGCGGACGGGTGCGCGGTGAGAAAAGGCACCACCGAGCGCCGCCACCCCTACGACGGGCTACGCTCGATCACGATGCCGCGGCTGCGCGGCCTCCCGGACGAGTTGCGTGTCGTACCCGGCCTGACAAGACGACCGCCGTTGAGGTGAGTTGTCGTGGCGTGGGTTGTTCTGGTCATCTCCGGGGTGCTCGAGACCGTGTGGGCGATCGCCCTGGAGCGGTCGGCCGGTTTCACCAAGCCGGTGCCCAGCGTCGTGTTCGGCGTGGCCGTCGTGCTGAGCATGGTCGGCCTCGGGTATGCGCTGCGCACCATCCCGGTCGGCACCGGCTACGCCGTCTGGGTGGGCATCGGCGCGGTCGGCACCGCCCTGGTCGGCATGGTGGCGCTGGGCGAGCCGGCCAACCTCCCGCGGATCCTCTGCCTGATGCTGGTGATCGCGGGCGTGGCCGGGCTCAAGTATTTCCACTGAGGAGATCTAGGAGAGTTCGGCCAACCGGGCCTCCACCTCGGCGAGCTCGGCGCGCAGCCGCTCGGCCTGGGCCTGCGCCTCGGCCCGCTCCGCCGTCATGATCTGCTCGACGGCCTCCTGCACGCCCGGCACGTCGACCAGCGCCACGATCTTCAGCGCCTCGGCGGGCCGGATCACGTAGGGCCGGGCGAGCGCCTTGGCGCCCTGGTTGGCCGCCACCGTCCACTCGCCGTCGCCATAGGCCAGGGTGACCGTGAGCGTCGGGCCGGGTTTGGCCTTCGCCGGTTTCGGAGCCGCCTTGCGCGGTGCGGGAGCTGCCGTCACTTCCTTGACGCCTTCCTTGTCGGTCGCCGGCTGCGGGGCGGCGCGCGGGGGAGGAACCGGCTTGTCGATCATGAATTCGGGGCCGGTCAGCGGCGGCTCCGCGGGCGGCGGTGGCGCCGCCTTCTTCGCCGGCGCCGTCGCACCCCGCGGCGCGATCTGGAGATCGCCGGGGGAGAACGGCAGTTCGTCGCGGCCGAACCGCACCACCACGAACTCGTCCGACTCGGACCGATCCGTCAACGCCACCACCTGGCCGATCTGCCCGGCGACCTGCCCGGCAGCATCCGTGAACTGCACTTTCGGTTTGCGGCCGGCCGCCAGGGCAGTCTCGATGCCCGTCAGATCCTCCGCGCTCAGCGCCGCCATCCCCAACCACCTTCGTACGCTTGTATGAGAGCGCCCCCTTTCTACCAGCCGCCACCGACACTTTCCGGAAGCCACACGGGAATGATCATCTAAATGGCGACCGTGCCGTGACGCAGTACGCCCGGCCGGCCGGATCGGTCAGCGTCGTCCAGTCCTGCGGCACCCGCCGCACCACCGACGCGCCCAGCGCCACGTGCCGCGCCACCTCCGCGTCCACGTCGTCACACGCCAGATCCACATGCACGCCCGGCTGCCCGCCACCGGTGCGCTGCAGCAGCAGTTGCAGCGGCATCCGCGCCGGGGGCTGCAGAAACGTGAACTCGGGCAGGCTCGACGCCCGCCGCTCCCAGCGGGTCACCTCGGACCAGAACACCATCTCGCGCGCGTAGAAGGCGGCCGGCACGTCCAGGCACAACTGGTCGACGAGGCTGCTCTGCGGCCCGTCCCAGCGGATCGGGCGGGTCAGCTCCCGTTCGTACTCCCACGCCACCAGGCAGAACGTGATCCCCGACGGCGAGCGCAGCACGACCAGCCCCGGCTCCTTGACGATCACCGTCGCACCCAGCGCCACCACCTCGTCGGCCGCCGGGAACGGATCATCCACGTGCAGCACCGGATGCGCCCGCGCCGGCTCCTCGCCGACGACCTGCATCCGCAGGTAGACGTCGCCCTTCTCGGGCTGCAGCGCCACCGACCGCTGATGCCGCGCCACCAGCGCCATCCCGGTCACCGCCGACCAGAAACGTTCGGCATCGCCCGCGGTCTCCGCCGGCGTGTCGAGGAACCCGGTCACCCACCGCACGATCATGCCGCCACCCGCCCGGTACGCAGCGCGAACGCCACATCGGAGCGGCCGAACCCCTCCGCCAGCGCGGCCGCGTGCTCCCAGTCGTACTCCACCTGCCGGAAATCGACCTCCCACCGGCCGGACGCGTCGTCGACGACCGCATACCGCGCGTGCGGCGTCCCCGCCTCCATGACGTGCGGAAACGGTGCGTCGTCGTCATAGGCGGGCCAGCCGGCGCTCCCCGGATTGACGATGAGCGGGCCATCGGTCAATCGCCGCGACCCCGGCACATGGGTGTGCCCGCACAGCAGCAGCGAGTAGCGTCCGACGTCCCCGAGCCGCCCGCTCACCTCATCGTCGGTGGCGTCCCGCGCTCCGCCCCCGGGGTCGACGGTGTGCAGCAGATACTGGAGGTCGTCACGGGGTGTCCCGTGAAACGCGAGCACGTCCCGCCGTGGAGACAGCGTCTTCGGCAGCGACGCCATCCACCGCCGATGCTCATCGGTGATCAGCTCGCTGGTGACCCGGTCCGCCATGCCCTGCTTCTCCGGCGCAAAGGTCAGCACCTGCCGCTCATGATTGCCCGCGACGGTCGCCAGACCCGCCGCGATCAGCCGGTCAGCGGTCTGCGCCGGCTGCACATAACCGGACAGCAGATCACCGAGGTTGACCGTCAGGTCGACGCCGTCCTCCTCGATCGCCGCCAGCACCGCATCCAGCGCCGGCAGATTGCCATGAACATCGGAGAGCACCGCGATTCGCATCCGATCATTCTGGTAAATCGATCGCCGATCCGACTACCCGCCGTCTAGCGTGCCCTCACATGCGGCTCGTCGAGATCACCACGGAGAACTACGAGGCGGCGCTGGCCCTCACCGTGCGCCCCGACCAGCAGGACCTCGTCGAACCGGTGGTCCACTCCCTGGCCGAGGCCTACGTGTACGGCGCCCGCGCCTGGCCACGGCTGATCTACGACGGCGACGAGCCGGTCGGCTTCGTCATGGCGTTCCTCGACTTCGCCTGGGGCGCCGTCGATCCGCAACCCGAGGACCTGCGCTCCGGCCTGTGGCGCCTCAACATCGCCGCCGACGCCCAGGGCCGCGGCTACGGCACCTTCGCCGTCGACCAGGTCTGCTCCATGATCGCAGCCCGCGGCGGCACCCGCGCCTACGTCACCTACGAGCCCCGCGACGGCGGCCCCGGCCCGTTCTACCGCCGCCTCGGCTTCGTCCCGACCGGCGAGTTCAGCGAGGACCAGGTAGTCGCCGTCCGAGATCTTTAAGACCCCTGTCGCAGCGGGGCCGAGGGCGCGTCCCCGCTCACCGGTGCTCGTCAGGCGCCGCCACCACCTCCTCGTAGCGCAGCAGCGTGTCCACGAACATCCGTCGCTGGTCGGCGGTCAGCGGCTCCAGCGCACGCCGCCATGCCCGGGCGCCGGGGGAGAGCCACTCCGTGATCGCAGGGCGGCTACCGGCGCTGATGTCGATGATGCGCCGGCGGCGGTCGGTGTCGTCCTCGCGGCGTTCGAGGACGCCCTTGCGGCTGAGGTCCCCGACGAGCAGGCTCACCGTCGTCGGGGCGACGCCCAGGCGTGCGGCCAGTTCGGACACCGTCATCGCGCCGTCGAGGACCAGCAACGACAACAGCGACAGATGCCGGGGCGCCAGGTCGAACTCGCGCAACTGCTCCGGCGGCGGCATCCGCTTGGCCCGGCCCACCAGCCGCGGCATCACCAGCATCAACTCCCGGACGGTCTCGTCGGCCGCCGTTGACATGCACCCACCCCCGGATTAGCTTTGTAAACAAAGCCTTTTTGTTGTCAAACAGAGAGCGATCGTATGCCGCACCTCACCCTCCACGCACTCGACACCGACCTGACCGGCCACGAACCCGCCCTGATCGCCGCGCTCACCGACGCCATCGTCAGCGTCTACGGCGACTGGGCGCGCCCGCACGCCCACGTACGCCTCGTCGGCGTACCCACCGGCCACTGGGGGATAGACGGCATCCCCGCACCCGACCCCGCCCCGGCCATCACCTTCGGCATCCGCGCCGACGCCCTCACCCGACCCGACACCCCCGACATCCTCACTCGCCTGGCCGCCGCCCTCACCGACGCCACCGCGAGCATCCTGGGGGAGCACCACCACCCCGGCATCACCGTCGACTTCACCGGCCGGCAACCAGCCCACACCGCCATCGGCGGCCACCTCACCGCTTGACCACCCCCGGCGCGACCGGGCGTAGAGGCGACCGGCCGGGATGCGCTCACAGCCCGGGTGGCTGCCCACTGGTCCACGTCGCGCCGGCCATGCCACGGTGAGCCGGTGCCGCCCACCATCGCCGCCCTGGCCGCCGACCCGTCCCCACTGACCCGCACCGTCACGGCCCGCGGAATCCCGTTCCTCGTCCGAGCCCTGCTACCCGAGGACCGAGCCGCCCTCACCGGATTCCTCACCGGGCTCTCCGCGACCAGCCGCCGCTACTGGCACGGCGACACCGACCCCGCGGACGCCGCCGCCGACTGGATCGACGCGATCGGCCGCTACGACAAACTCCGCCTCGTCGCCCACTGCCCGGACCAGCTCACCGAAACCACTGCCCATCCACCGGACCGGCCCGCCGATCTCGCCGGCGTCATCGACCTCAGCTTCTGCCTGCCGGACGGCTACGAGATCACCCGGTACGCCGGATACGGCATCACCCTCGACCCGGCCCGCACCGTGCGGTTCGGCCCCTGCGTCGCCGACCGCTGGCAGGGACACGGACTCGCCGCCGCGCTCCTGCCCGCCGCCTACGCCGCGGCGCGCCTGCTCGGCTGCGACCGGGCGGTCCTCTTCGGCGGCGTACAGGCCACCAACCACCGCGCGCGACGCTTCTACCAGCGGCACGGCTTCACCGAGGCCGGCACGTTCACCGACGAACACGGCGACGGCGTCGACATGCTGCTCGACCTGCCGTGACTCACCTCGCCCTAACCGGGTCCGGCCTGCCCTGGTCCGGCCTGCCCGGGGCCACCCGCGAGCGGACGCAGTGAACGACGCCTCGGCGCCGGGCGCTTCCGGCGACGAATCCCCGCGGCAGCCTCGTGACCAGTCGTCACCCAGACCTGATAGCGCGCCTCGTCCTGCTCCGTCCAGACCGGAGCCGGCACACCGAGCTCGGCAGCGAGCCGATCCAAGGCCTCTTGCCTGCGAGCGATGCCGTCGTCTGTCACCTACTCACCGTAACCAGCGCTCCGGACCCCGGACAGCCCTCGAACGAGGAACAGCGGCATGTCAACCACACCCCAGGCGTGAAGATCGCTACATAGGGTAGTCGGCAGACTGCCGACCGATATGTGCCGAGCCAGGGGAGAGGCCGCCGATTCCCGGAACGGCAACCGACCCCGCCGTGGGTTACTCGCGGTCGAGGTCCTTAATCACCGCAACACCCCACGGCAGGGGGAAGCGGCCCACATCAGCGCGGGCGAAGAGGCTGACGAAAGGGCTCCCGGGCGGTGCGCCCCGCCCCAGCCCGGCGACGGAGCCGAAGTGAAGGATCCGAAATACCGGATCTCCGCCGTCACCGCCGAGAACGCCATCGTGAGCGCCCAGCGCCCCTCTCCGCACCGATAATTCCTGGGTCGATAATCTACATTATGTCAAATTAGCTTCAGGAGGGGTCAGAGGAGAGGGTCTTCAGGCGGCCGTTCCCCCGTGTCCGAGACACCTTCTCCCCTGCGTGGCCGAGACAAGCCGAGCCAGATGAGTCATGCCGCGCCTGAGGCACGAGCTGAGCGTTTTCGGTCGCAGGCACACGACGAACGGGCGGCGATGAGCAAGCCGAAGCCCGGAACGACCCTCAGGAAGGCCCCGGAAGAGTCGCCGCCTCATCGGGGCGAGCCCACCCTTCCCCGCGAGCGAGCACCAGGAGCCCCCGCAATGCTCCAAGATCGCCCTCCGCCAGGGCCAGAGCCAGGGACGGTCGACCCGCACCGCGCCGGAACAAGCCGGCGATCCCGCGACACCAAGACACCAAGACACCAATAACGGCGCACAACGATTCATCTCGACCAGCGATCAAAACCAGACTCACCAGCGCAAACACCTATAAATCATGCATAATGGTCCTTATGCATGACACTGGAATCAGGACGTACGTGGACGATTTCCTAGCTGCCCGCGCTACACGGAAGCCGTCCGTGCACACGCTGTCGGCGTACCGCCGCGATCTGAACCTGGTGTTGCGATTAGCCGAACCCGCCCCCGTCACCGTGAGTGACCTCTCCCCTCGCGTGTTGCGGACGGCGTTCGCGAGGTTCGCCGCCGACCGCGCCCCCGCCTCGGTCTCCCGCGCCTGGTCGTCGTGGAATGCGTTCTTCACGTTCCTGGTCACCGAGGGGGTGGTGGCGGGCAATCCGATGTCGGCGGTGGACAAGCCGCGGCAGGTGCCCCTCTCCCCCAAGCCGCTCAAGGGTGAGGACACCCCGGAGCTGCTGTTACGCAGCGTGAATACGAAGGATGAGCGGCAGCGGGATCCGTGGCCGGAGCGCGATGTTCTGGTGCTGGCGCTGGCGTTGTGTGCGGGGCTGCGGTTGTCGGAGATGCTGGCGCTGCGGGTGGGTTCGGTGTCGGGGCGTGACGGTGAGCGGCGGGTCGAGGTGGCGGGCAAGGGTGGCCGGCCGCGGACGGTGCCGATCGATTCCGGTCTGGACGCGGCGGTGGGGCGGTATCTGGATTCGCGGCGTGCGCGGTTCGGGCGGGCGCAGGCGGCGGCTCCGCTGCTGGTGGATCGGCGGGGTGAGGCGTTGCAGCGCGGTGGTCTGCAGTATCTGGTGCAGTCGTGTTACCGGCGGGCGGGGGTGGGTGATCGGGTGCCGCGGGGTGCGCAGTTGCATGCGTTGCGGCACACGTTCGCGACGCGGCTGGCGGAGGACGGGGCGAACGCGTCGGAGATCATGCGGTTGATGGGGCATGCGTCGCTGGCGACGTCGCAGAGCTATATCGAGGTGACGGCGGATCAGCAGCGGGCGGCGGTGCGTGCCAATCGGACGAATCGCGTGCTGCGGGAGTTGGCGTGACTTCGGTCTATGGCGAGAATGCCTGTATGGACGAACCTGAGGAGCGGTTGCGGCTGGGTCGGCGGTCGCTGTTCACGCTGGGTGCGGTGGCGGGCCTGCTGACGTTGAGCGGGTGCCCGGGCGGGGACGGCGGCGATGATGACGATGACGACGACGGCGGGGATGACGACGACTAAGGTCTGTCAGGTCTATACCTAGGTAGCTAACGGGCGCCACGGTCCGCGCGGCAGGGTTTGCCGTATGCGGGTCGTGGCGTTGTTCGTGTTGGCGGTGTGGTGTGCCGAGTGTGCGTGGGGTGGGTTCACGGTGGCCGCCTATCCGGTGGTGCTGCTGTTCCTGGGTCCGCTCTACGGTGGTGCGGCGTTGCTGATCCGTGAGGTGGCGCGGCGGCGGGGTGCGGGCTGGCCGGGGATCGTGCTGCTGGCGGCGGCGTTCGGGGTGTTCCAGGCCGCGCTGGTGGATCAGTCGTTGCTGGATCCGGGGGCGTTGTCGGGCACGGAGTTCGCGGCGTGGAATGAGGCGGCGTCGGCGACGCGGGTGTTCGGGGTGAGTGCCGAGCAGGCGTTCGATTTCGTGGGCGGGCACGTGTGGCTGAGCATCTGTGCGCCGATTGCGCTGGTGGAGGCGTGTGTCGCTCCTGCGGAGCGGGATCGTGCGTGGCTGGGCCGGGGTGTGTGGGTCACGCTTCTTGTGGTGTACGCCGGGAGCAGCGTGCTGATCTGGTCGGACTCCGGGAGGGTGGTCTCGCCGGCGCAGGCGGTGGTGGTGCTGGGGGTGTGCGGGCTGCTGGTGACGGCGGCTCTCCTGCTCCCCCGCCGCCGGGACGCGGTGGTGCCGGCGGGTGGCGGGGTGCCGCCGGTGGTGCTGGGTGTGGTGGTGGCGGGCGCGCAGGTGGCGTCGTGGTTCTTCGGCTCGCAGTGGTGGGGTGTGGGTCTGCGGGTGGTGACGCTGCTGGTGGTGGCGGTTCTGCTGGCGCGGTTCGCGGTGTCGCCGCGGCATGTGGTGGCGGCGCTGGGCGCGTGTGTGCTGGTGGCGGCGGTGGCGGCGTGGTTGTCGCCGCCGTACGAGGCGGCGGCGCCGTGGCTGATGCTGCTGAGTGATGCGGCGGTGACGGTGGTGGCGCTGGTGGTGGTGACGGTGGCTTATCACCGGGTCGCTTCCGGTGGTGGCTCGGCCTCGTGACGCGCGATGCGCAGCGGCACGTCTCCGGTGTGGTGGACAGCGTTCTGCCGGGCCGTCCCGTTGTGGGGCGGCCCGGCAGCAAGGGAGAGGGATCAGGCGAGGTTGAGGACGACCTCGACGTTGCCGCGGGTGGCGTTGGAGTAGGGGCAGACCTGGTGGGCTGCTTCGAGGACGGCGTGGGCGGTCTCTTCGCTGAGGCCGGGCAGTTCGGCTTCGATGGTGACGTTGAGGCCGAAGCCGCCGCTGGGGAGCTGGCCGATGCCGACGTCGACGGTGATGGCGGTGTCGACGAGCTGGACCTTCTGCATGCCGGCGACGCGCTTGAGGGCGCTGTGGAAGCAGGCGGCGTAGCCGGCGGCGAACAGCTGCTCGGGGTTGGTGAGGGCGCCGCCGGGGCCGCCCATCTCCTTGGGGATGGCGAGGTCGAAGTCGAGGACGCCGTCGCTGGAGCGGACGTGGCCGTTGCGGCCGTCGCCGGTGGCGGTGGCCGAGGCGGTGTAGATGGCGCTCATGCGGTTTCCTTCCGAGAGGTGTTGCGGGCTTTGTGCAGCAGGTGGTGCAGCTGGGTGAGGTCGTCGAGGGTGAGTCCGGTGGCGCAGACGAGCTGCTGGGTGAGGTCGCCGATCTGGTCGCGCAGGGCGGTGCCGGTGGGCGTCAGGCCGACGATGACGACGCGTTCGTCCTCGGCGGAGCGGTCGCGGGTGATCAGCCCCTGGGTGGAGAGGCGCTTGAGCAGGGGCGAGAGGGTGCCACTGTCGAGGGACAGGGCGTGGCCGAGGTCGCGGACGGTGGTGGGGCCGTCGTGCCAGAGCACGCGCAGGACGAGGTATTGCGGGTAGGTGAGGTGGTGCGGGTCGAGCAGCGGCCGGTACAGCGCGGTCATGCCACGGCTGGCCGCGTAGAGCTGGAAACAGATCATGTCGTCCAGTGCCGTGCTCGCCTTCATGACCAGAACCGTAGTGCCCAATTCAGTTGTGCACAACTAATCGTGGTCTCGCTAACATGCCGGAATGCGTTTCGTGAAGCTCTCCCCCGCCACCTTGACCGCGCTGATCGCCGGTGACCTCGACGCCGCGAGCGCTGCCGCCGGGCACCGGCTGAGCCCGTACCTGGCCGAGGAACGCTGGCTGTGGGAGATCCGGCTGCAGGACATCGCGGTGAACCCGGAGGCGGCCGAGTGGATCGCCCGGGCCGCGGTCAGCGAGGAGACCGGCGAGGTGGTCGGGCACGGCGGCTTCCACGGCCCGCCGGACGCCGACGGCATCGTCGAGGTCGCCTACTCCGTCGATCCCGTGCACCGCCGCAAGGGGCATGCCAAGGCGATGCTCGCGGCGCTGCTGGAACGCGCCGACGCCGACGAGCGGGTGACGGCGGTGCGGGCCAGCATCCGCCCCGACAACGTCGCCTCCCGGGCCACCATCGCCGGGTTCGGCTTCTTCAAGATCGGCGAGCAGTGGGATCCGGAGGACGGCCTGGAGGACGTCTACCTGCGATCTACCGAGGCCCGTCGAACCCGACCACCAGCGGCCGGTGATCACTGACCGGTGGGTGCGGGGTGCGCACCTGCACCACCCGGCCCAGCGCCGCTGCCCCGCGCGGATCGACGAGGACGTGGTCGAGCTGGGTCTTCGGTGACGGGGCCGGGAACGTCGCCGCCTTCGCCAGCGGTCTCCAGCCGGTGAAGGCGCGCACCGGCCCGGCCGGCATGTTGAGGTCGCCGAGCAGGACCCGCGGCGCGGGCAGGGCGCGCATCGCTCGCACGGCCGCGCGCAGCTGCCGCACATTCCATCCCGGTACGAACGACAGGTGCGTGGTGGCGACCGTCACCGGCCCGCCCGGCGTCTCCACCACGGCGGCCAGCAGCACCCGCGGCTCGTCGCGCAGCAGCAGCAACCCGCCGTCCGGCACGTAGACCGGTGAGCGCATCGGCGCGGCCGGCAGCTGGGTGATCTGCCACCGCGACACCGGATAGCGGCTCACCAGGGCGATCCCGTACTGCGGGTGGCCGATGTCGGCGCCGGCGTGCCACGGCTCCCAGCGTTCGCCCGGGGTGCCGACCACGGCGGCGGCGAACCGGTGCTCGGTGGCGCCGAGCGCGGTGGCGGCCAGCGCGGTCAGGTCGATGTTGCCGCTGCGTGGCTGCGCCCGGTCGACCTCCTGCAGGCCCAGCACGTCGGCGTCGAGGTCGGCGATCGCGGCGCTGATCCGGTCGGCGTGTACGGTGCCGTCGGACAGCGATCTGCCGTGCAGCAGGTTGAAGGTGGCCAGGCGCACAACGCCGACCCTAGCCAACGGAGTGAAGCGGATGTTCATCAAGGCGCTCTGTTGCGCCGCGACGGTCTTCGTCGTCGGCGCGATGCTCGGCATCTGGCTGCAGCGGGCCCGCCGCAGGTGATCGTCACGCTCCTGATCGCGGCGGCCGCGGCCGGCTGGGTCGACGCGGTCGTCGGCGGTGGCGGCCTGCTGCTGCTGCCGGCCCTGCTGGTCGCCGCACCGCACCTCCCCCTCGCCACCGCGCTGGGCACCAACAAGCTCGCCGCGATCTGCGGGACCAGCACGGCAGCGGTCACCTACGCCCGCCGCACGAAGATCGACTGGGGGGTGGCGGGCCCGTCCGCGGCCCTGGCCCTGATCTGTGCCGGCTGCGGGGCGGCCCTGGCCGGGGCGATCCCGGCGTCCGCGTACCGGCCGGTGGTGCTGCTGGTCCTGATCGCCGTCGCGGTGTTCGTGACGATCCGCCCGCAGATGGGCCTGCACGAGGACCCGACGAAGCGGACCCGGATCAGGCGCGGCCTCGCGGTGGCGGTCGCCGGCGGGGTGATCGCCACCTACGACGGGCTGATCGGCCCCGGCACCGGCACCTTCCTGGTCCTGGCGTTCACCACGCTGATCGGCGCGGACTTCGTGCACGGCTCCGCCATGGCGAAGATCGTCAACACGGCCACCAACCTGGGCGCGCTGATCGTGTTCGCCTACAACGGGCACGTCGCCTGGCTGATCGGCGCCGGCATGGCGGTCTGCAACATCGCCGGGGCGGTCCTCGGCGCCCGGATGGCGCTGCGCCGCGGCTCCGGCTTCGTCCGGGTCATCCTGCTCACCGTCGTCCTCGCCCTGATCATCAAGCTCGGCTGGGACCAGTACAGACTGTCCTCATGAGCGACGACCTGAAAACGCTGATCGCGCAGATCGAAGAAGAAGAACAGCAGCTGGTCTTCGACACGTTCGACGAGACCGACGCCTGGGAGCTGGGCAGCCTCCTCGTCCGGCTGGCGCGCGAGCGCACCCTGCCGGTGGCGATCGACATCCGCCGCGGCGAGCAGCAGCTGTTCCACGCCGCCCTGCCCGGCGCCACCGCCGACAACGACGCCTGGATCGCGCGCAAGGTGCGGGTGGTCCACCGGTTCGGCGCATCCAGCTATCTCGTCGGCCGCCGCCTCGCGGCCAAGGGCCAGACCCTGGGGGCCGAGCTGGGCGTGGACCCTGCGCTTTTCGCCGCTCACGGTGGCGCCTTCCCGGTACGGGTGACCGGCGCCGGAGTGATCGGTGTGGTGACCGTGTCCGGACTCCCCCAGGCGCAGGACCACGCGCTGGTCGTGGAGGCGCTGCGGGAACGGCTCGCCGCTGTCCGCTAGCTTTTCCCCGTACGGCGCAATCTGCTGAAGGCAGACGGAGCTGGCCTCGCCGCACGACGATCGGGCACGCTCGGCGCATGCGGATTCTGGTGCTCGGCGGCAGTGGTTTCGTGGGACGGGCGGTCGCGGACGACGCGATCGCCCGCGGCTTCGACGTGACGGTGTTCAACCGCGGCAGACGCGACCCGGTGCCGGGCGCGACGCTGCTGATCGGGGACCGCCTGGCGCCGGGCGGCCTGGCCGCGCTGGACGGGCACACCTGGGACGCGGTGGTCGACACCTGGTCGGCGGACGCGGCGGCGGTGGCGTCGGCGGCGTCCGCGCTGGCCGGCCGCACCGGGCACTACACCTATGTGTCGAGCCGCTCGGTCTATCACTTCGACGAGTCCGGGGCCGCCGGCCGCCTCACCGAGGACGCTCCCCTGGTCGCGGACGACGATCCCGGGTACGCCGGGGACAAACTGCGCGGCGAACGCGCGGCCGCGCGAACCGGCGGCCCGGTGCTACTGGCCCGGGCCGGGCTGATCCTGGGCCCGCGCGAGGACGTCGGCCGGCTGCCGTGGTGGCTGAACCGGCTCGCCCGCGGCGGCCCCACGGCGGCGCCCGGACCCCGTGACCTGCCCTTGCAGTACATCGACGCCCGTGACCTGGCCGCCTTCATCGTCGGTGCGGCGGCCGCCGGGCTGGCCGGGCCCTACAACGTGGTCGGCGAGTCCGGGCAGGCCACCATGGGCTCGCTGCTGGAGACCGCCCGGGAGGTGACCGGCGCGCGGGCGGACCTGCGCTGGATCTCCCCCGCCGTGATCGCCGGCGCCGGTGTCGAGGAGTGGACGCAGCTGCCGATCTGGCTGCCGCCGGGCCCGCTGCACCGCTTCATGCACGACGGCGACGTGTCCAAGGCGATCGGGGCGGGCCTGCGCTGCCGGCCTGTGCGCGAGACCGTCGCCGACACGTGGGCGTGGATGCGGTCCCTGGACGGCCCGCCGCCGCAGCGTTCGGATCGGCCGCCGGCGGGGCTGCCGGAGCAGGCGGAGGCGACGCTGCTCGCGTCCGCCTGACGAGCCGTGGCCCGGGAACGTGGCACGGTGCGTGGACTACAGCCCGCTCTCCCGGGATGCCGCGCCGGCTCAGCAGGCGGGCAGCGAGCGTCTGGCCGGTTCGTCGTGGTCGAGGCGTCCGGCGAGTGACCGCAGCATCCCGGCCGTGCCGCGGCGCAGCGGGCCGGGTCGCGGATCGGCGATGACCGGGGCGTGCGGCAGTGCGGAGTGGCTCACCCGGGTGGACACCTCGGGCAGCATCGGCAGGATCATGTCGATCATTGACCGCTCCTCTTCCTGATGCGGGCTAAACTCCTTATGCCGGTAGCATACCTCCCGTGCTACCCCCTAAACACATTTTGGTGGGAGCAATGACTGGATTCCCCGCGCTCTACGGCGGCAATACGTGCCTGGACTTCGCCAACACCGTGGACGCCCGCGGCACCGGGACCCTCGAAGAACACCTGTCCGACTACGGCGATCTGGTGCGCTGGTCGGCGTACGCGGGCCTGCTCGACGAACCCGCCACCCGCCACCTGCGCACCCTCGCCGCCGCCCGCCCGCAGGCCGCGCAGGCCAGCCTGGCCGCCGCGCTCACCCTCCGCGAGGCCATCTTCCGGATCTTCGCGGGCCTGGCGGACGGCTCGGCCCCGGCCCCCGCGGACCTCACCCTCGTGCAGCAGGGGTACGCCGCCGCGCTCGCCACCGCCCGCCTCGAACACCGCGACGGCGCCTTCGTCTGGAACCTGCCCGCCGACAACCTGCACCGCGCCTGGTGGCCGGCCGCCGTGGCCGCCGCGAAACTGCTCACCGGCGGCCCCCTCGACCGCGTCAAGGTCTGCGCGTCCGGCAACGGCTGCCGCGGCCTGTTCCTGGACACCAGCAAGAACAACAGCCGCCGCTGGTGCACCATGGACGACTGCGGCACCGAGGCCAAGATCCGCCGCCAGACGGCGCGGCGCCGCGCGACCCGCCCGTCGGCTCCGCGGCCCTGACGCCTGCCTGCGGGGCGGCGCGAATCCAGTGCGCCGCCCGTACCCCGGTCAATCCCTGGCGGCCGGGATCCTCCGGTTCGCCGCGGCCGGGCCGAAACAGGTGGTCAGGGCCGCGTGGAGGGATTCGGCGGTGGCGGCGTCCCCGCCCGGCGAGGCGGACCAGGCGACGAAGCAGTCCGGGCGGATCAGCAACGCGGTGGCGGCGGTTCCCCGCAGGCGGCCGGTGATGACCTCGACGCGGTCTCTCCAGAGGGTGGCCGTCTCGGCGTAGGCGCCGGTGCCGTCGAGCAGCAGCGGGCGGGCGGTGCGGGTCAGCTCGGCCAGCCGGATGCCGTTCATCGTCACGTCGGGGGCGGTGCTCCCGGCCAGGGGGTCGGCCGGGTCGGCGGGGTAGCGGACGTCGGCGCCGGACATCAGCGCCGCGATGTGGCCGGTCACCTCCGGTTTGCGGAGCAGCTCGGCGAACAGGTCGCGCAGGCCGGTGACGTCGTCGCCGGGCGCGATCAGGGCCTGCTGCGCGCGGGTGGACACCACGACGCGTTCGGCGACCGGGCGGCGCTCGGATTCGTAGGTGTCGAGCAGCCCGTCCGGCGCCCACCCGTGGATGGTGGCGGCCAGCTTCCAGCCGAGGTTGGCGGCGTCCTGCAGGCCCAGGTTGAGGCCCGGCCCGCCCATCGCCGGGTGCACGTGCGCGGCGTCGCCGACGAGCAGCACCCGCCGGTCCCGGTAGCGGGCGGCGATGCGGGTGTTGCCGCTGGTCAACCGGCGCAGCAGGCCGGGTTCGGCCGGTGGCTGCAGGTCGACGGCGGCGCCGAGCACCCGGGCGGCGCTGGCGCGCATCTCCTCCAGGCTCATGGGGGTGTCGTCGCCGGTCGTGGTCGCGGGCCATTCGGTGGTGGTGAGCATCGCCGGGCGGCCGGGGAACGGGGCCCAGGCGATCAGGCCGTGCGCGGTGCGGGTGTGCTGGAACGGCGCGACGGTCCCGTAGCCGGGCACGATCAGGCCGCCGGTGCCCGGGTCGATCGACGCTGCCGGTACGGACACGGTGGCGGTGCGCGAGACCGATCGGTCCGTGGTGACGCCGGGGAAGGCGATGCCGGCGAGGCGGCGTACCGCGCTGTGCCCGCCGTCGGCGCCGACCAGGAACCGGGCGGTGAGCCGGTCGCCGCCGGCGAGGTCCACCTCGACCGAGCCGGGAAGCTGGTGGATGCCGGTGACCTCGTGGCCGCGGCGCACGTCGACGCCGAGTTCGGCGGCCCGCTCGGCGAGGACGGCTTCGAGCCGGGCCTGCGGCACAACGAGCACGTAGTGCGGGTTGTCGGCGAGCATCGCCAGGTCGAGCGGGAACGCGCCGAACGTGAACGCCGGCTGCGGGCGCGGTGGCGTGGGGTCGCCGGTGAGTCGTTCGTGCAGGCCGCGGCGGTCGAGCAGGCGCACGACCTGGCCGACGAGGCCGTTGGCGCGCGGTTCGCCGGTGGGGGCGCGATGGCGTTCGAGGACGACGGGGCGGACGCCGGCCAGGGCGAGTTCGCAGGCGAGCATGAGGCCGTTGGGTCCGGCGCCGGCGACGATGACGTCGATCATTCTGGTGGGTCCCTTCCGAGGGCTGCGGAGGTGCGTGTTTGCGGGCGTGCGGGATCGCCGCGGCGGTCCGGGCGCAGGGCGGGACCGCCGCGGTGGTGGTGACGCGGCTGGGATGCGGAGGTGGGTGAGGTGCGGCCGGTGTCCGGGCGGGCGGTGCCGGTGCGGGGCTGTCCCTCGTACCGGGAGAAGGGGTCTAGCGGCGTGGTGCGGGCAGGCCGGCGGCGATCTGGGTGAAGGCGTCGGTGATGAGCTGGTCGATCGGGGCCGGTGGGTCGGCGCTGTCGAGGTAGTGCTGCATGGCGACGGCCACGGCGGCGCTGGCGGCGGCGGCGACGAGACGCGGGTACATGTCGGTGGTGAGGTCGGTGCCGGTGCGCTCGGCGATCGCGGCGGCCAGCTCGGCCTCGGCTGTCGCGACGGCGCGCAGCCGCTCACCCTGCAGGGCGGGCTCGGCGAGCATGGTGCGCACGCCGGCGGCCCATTGGGCGTGCGCGGGTGACGGCATCGCCTGAACCTCGGGGCCGGCGGTGAACTGCTCGAGCGCTGCCGCGGTCAGGGCGGTCCAGAGCGGCTCGCCGGCGGGTCGTTCGCGCAGGGCGGCGGCGGTGCGCAGGCTGCGGTCGAGGTGCCGCGACGCGATCGCCTCGGCCTTGCTGGAGAAGTAGTTGTTGAACGTGCGCGGCGAGACCCCGGCGGCCTCGGCGATGTCCTCGACGCGGACGTTGTCGTAGCCGCGCTCGGCGGTGAGGTGGATCGCGGCCCAGCCGAGCGCCGCCCGTGTCTCGGCCTTCTTGCGCTCCCGCAGTCCCGTCATGTCATCACCATACCGCTTTTTGCGTGTCCCGCAAAGATGCGTGGCACGCAAGTTTGGCGGATGTAGTAGAACGACGGAGTGACGATGCTGGACCGGCCCGCCTTCTGGGCGGTGCACCTGGGACTCGCGCTCGGCGACGGCCTGGACGCCGCACTGGCCGCGCTCTTCGGCGTTCCGCTCGGCCTGCTCCGCGGCACCTATCTGCGGCTGACCGACGACGACGGGCAGCCGGAGTTCACCGTGGCAGCCGCCCTGGCGATCCGGTATCGCCGGCAGGACGTCCGCTATCTGCTGCTGCCGCCGGACGATGAGCCGATCGTTCTCGGCGTAGCCGAAGGGGTACCCGACGGGCCCGGCCTGTCGTGGGCGGAACTCACGGGCGTGGCCTTTCGGCAGGCCGGGCCGGTGTCGCGGGCCCGGGCGTTGCTGCTGCTGGCGCCGATGCTGGGGGATGCCGGGGTGCCGCGAGGACCACTGGCGCAGGCGCTGCGCACGGTGGGTGTCACCGGTGACGCCGACACTGTCGCGGCCCGGATCGCCGCCGCACAGCCGACGACGTGGCGCACCGTGGACGGCGTCCGGTCGTGTGATCACCCGGGCAGCACCCGCAACCCGGACAGCGCCCGCGCCCTGCCGGCCCAGCAGCGCGCGAGCGTCTCCGCGCTGCTGGATCCCGGCCGCTAGACCGGCTCTCCGTCGTCACCGACGGCCCGCGCGACACGCCGGCGCCACCGGCCGGAGCCGGGGAAGGGACCAGCGGCGTTGGTGGGGGCGAGAACGCCGAACAGCCCAGGACTCGGATGAGCCTGGGCTGTTCGGCGGAACTTACCCGACCTTGTCCTTTCTGCGGCGCCAGAACGCCGTGGCCTTCTCGGCCAGACCGAGGGCTTTGGCCTTCTGAGCAAGGCTGATCAGCGTGTTGATCGCACTCAGCGCGAACAGAATGTCGTCCAGCATGTTCATGTGGTTCCTCTCTCGGTGACGGCTGCTCCGTGGTGGAGCAATCGGCAGGCCGGGCAGAGGCTCGGACTACCGGAACCGTCACTACTGGGGTTGAGCCGCGGCAATCGCTGTTCGGCTTGTCCCCGAGGGGTTTCGAGAGAGGGGTGGGCGTCGTTCCAGGGCCTTGTATCGGCGCGCCGGCTTCAGGGCTTAGGGTTCGGGGCTGGTCGGGCGGCGCCCTGTCGTGACGGTCCACCCGTCACGACAGGGCGGCTGCTGCGGGGTCAGAGGCTGGCCGCCGCGTGCCGGCCGGCGTTGCGGCCGGAGAACAGGCAGCCGCCGAGGAACGTGCCCTCCAGAGCGTTGTAGCCGTGCACGCCGCCGCCGCCGAAACCGGCCACCTCGCCGGCCGCGTACAGGCCGGGCAGCGGGGAACCGGACAGGTCGAGGGCCCGCGAGTCCAGGTCGGTCTGGATGCCGCCGAGCGTCTTGCGGGTCAGGATGTGCAGTTTGACGCCGATCAGCGGTCCGGCGGCGGGGTCGAGGATCCGGTGCGGCACCGACGTACGGCCGATCTTGTCGCCGATGTAGCGGCGCGAGTTGTGGATGCCCTGCACCTGCGCGTCCTTGGCGACCCTGTTGTGCACCTGGCTGTCCCGGGCCTCGATCTGCGCCCGGATCGCCGCGGCGTCCAGCAGCGGCTGATCGGTCAGCTTGTTCATGCCGTCGACCAGGGCCTCCAGATCGGCGGCGACCACGAAGTCGGCGCCGTGCTGCTTGAACGCCTCGACCGGGCCGGGCGCGCCCTTGCCGAACAGCCGATCCTTCAGGAAGCCGCGCCTGTCCTTGGCGGTCAGGTCCGGGTTCTGCTCCGACCCGGACAGCGCGAACTCCTTCTCGATGATCCGCTGGGAGAGGATGAACCAGGAGTGGTCGTACGGCGCGATCTCCGGGGTGGTTCGCAGATACTTCAGCGTGCCGAGGGTGTCGTAGCTGGGGAAGTACGGGGCGGGCAGCCGGCGGCCGAGCGCGTCGAACCACATCGGCGACGGCGCGGACAGGATCCGGATGCCGTGCCCGGGCCAGATCGGGTCCCAGTTCTGCACACCCTCGGTGTAGTGCCACATCCGGTCCCGGTTGACCAGCCGCGCCCCGGCCTGTTCGGCGATCCCGAGCATCCGGCCGTCCACGTACGCCGGCACCCCCGTGATCATCTTGGTGGGGGCGGTACCGAGCCGGGCCGGCCAGAACTGCCGCACCAGGTCGTGGTTGGCGCCGATCCCGCCGGTGGTGACGATGACCGCCTGCGCGCGCAGCTCGAAGTCGCCGACCACGTCCCGGTTGGAGGTGACCCCGCGCGCCGCGTCGTCGGGGGCCAGCAGCGAGCCCTGCACGCCGACGACCCGGCCGCCCTCGACGACCAGCGCGTCGACGCGGTGCCGGGAATGCAGCTTGAGCAGCCCGTTCTCCGCGGCCCGCACCGCCGACGCCGCGAACGGCGCGACCACGCCGGTGCCGGTGCCCCAGGTGATGTGGAACCGCGGCACCGAGTTGCCGTGCCCGTCGGCGCGCAGGTCGCCGCGTTCGGCCCAGCCGGCGAACGGCAGCCAGCTCAGGCCCAGCGAGGCCAGCCAGGCGCGTTTCTCCCCGGCGGCGAACTCGACGTACGCCCGCGCCCACTTCACCGCATGCGCGTCCTCGTCGTCGAGCCGGTCAAAGCCGGCGCTGTTCGACCAGTCCCGCCACGCCAGGTCGACGCTGTCGGTGATCCGGGCGCGCTTCTGCTCGGGACTGCCGACGAAGAACAGCCCGCCGAACGACCACCAGGCCTGCCCGCCGAGGTTCGCCGCGTTCTCCTGGTCGAGCAGCGCCACCTTCTTACCGGCGGTGGTGAGCTCGTGCGCGGCGGCCAGCCCGGCCAGTCCGGCGCCCACGACGATGACGTCAGCGTCCACGATCGTTCCTTCCCGATGGTGCACCAGCGAGGGGAGTGACTCCCGCCACTCCGGATACGAGAATTTATCGGATTCGACGCCCGGGGGAAATGGCCACGACACGCCGGTAAACCGGAGTGTGTCCTCTCTCGCGCAGTGACGCCCCCCGACGACACGACGCCCCCGCACCCCGACAATGAACGAGTGCCACAACCCACCGCCGGAACCGCGCAGACCCGCGCCGAACTCACCGCGCTGCGCCCCGACCTGGTGGCCGCCTACGACGCCGCCCTACCCGGCGCCCGCGCCGCGATCCTGCACCGCCTCTCCCTCGCCGTCGACCGCGAGCCGCTGCCACCCCCGGCGGCCACGGTGGACACCCGCGACCCGGTGCACCTGGTCGAAACCCGCTGGCCGGGGAGCCGACTGGCCACAGAAGTGGACAACAGCGTCGCCAACCTCGCCCTCGCACGGGCGAACGCCGTACCGGAAGAAATGCCCCACGGCCCGCAAGCCCTCGCCGTCCTCGAACAATCCCTCGTCGACGGCCACCCCCTGCACCCCTGCTGCCGCACCCGCGCCGGCATGACCGTCGCCGACGTCCTCGCCTACGCCCCCGAGCACCGCCCCGTCATCCGCCTGCACCGGCTGCGCGTGCCCGCCGAACGCTGGCACGGCGGCGGCATGCCGATCCTCTACGCCCACCCCTGGCAGGCCCCCCGGCTCCTCGCCCAGTACCCGTGGCTGCGGACCGCCGGCGTCACCCGCCCCGTCCGGCCCCTGATGTCACTGCGCACCGTCGCCCCGATCAGCGGCGGACCCCACATCAAGACCGCCGTCGACGTCCAGATGACCTCCGCCGTCCGGACCGTCTCCCCCGCCGCCGTCCACAACGGCCCCATCCTCTCCACCCTGCTCCAGCAGATCACCGCCGACCTGCCCATCGACGTCCTCGCCGAGACCGCCGCCGGCGCCGTCATCACCGACGACGGACCCGACCGCCGCCTCGCCCACCTCGTCCGCCAGGCCCCCCGCCTCGGCCCCGGCGAGACCGCCGTCCCCCTCGGCGTCCTCGCCACGTCCCCGATGCTGCTGGCCGCGGCCGGTGACCCGTACCAGCTGATCGACAGACTCGGCAGAGTCCTGTTCGCGCCCCTCGCGCGCGTGCTCGCCCGCGGCGTCGCGCTGGAGGCACACGGGCAGAACACCCTGCTGGTGATGCAGGACGGCCACGTCAAAAGGGTCCTCTACCGCGACCTCGGCGGGGTACGGGTGCACGCCGGCCGGCTACGCGCAGCAGGCATCGACACACCAGCACTCCACGGCGACCTCCCCACCGACGACGAGACCGAACTGCGCACCAAACTCGCCGCGGCCGCCCTCGGCACCGTCGCCACCCAGCTCATCGGCGCCCTCGACGCCGACCCCGGGAAACTCTGGAAGACCCTGGCCGCCGGCATGCGGGCAGATCCCTCCACCGACACCGCAGCGCTGCTCAGCGAACCCCTGCCGGTGAAGGCCACCACCGCGATGCGCCTGGCGGCGAACCCGCTCGACGACATCTGGACCCACCAGCCCAACCCGATGGCGGCGTGAAGGAGTCTCCATGATCATCCGCAGTGTCAGCACCGGCCGGCTCGCCGCCGCGGCCGCACACACCGAAGCCGCCCTCGCCGTACACGCACCCGGCCTCGTCGACGGCTTCCTGCGCAGCCTCCCGCACGCCGCCGACACCGTCGGCCGCCGCCTGCGCGCCGCCCTGGTCCGCGAAGGGATCTCCACCTCCACCACCGGCGGCCGCCTCCACGCCTTCCACCGCATCGAATTCCCCGTCGCCGGCGTCACCGACCCGGTCGATCTGCTCGCCGGCATCGACAACGGGCCCTTCGCCGCCGAGATCCGCAACGCGGTGATCAACCTGGCCGTCGCCATGTCCCGATTCACCACCACGAACGCCGCCGACAACGCCGACCTCGACGCCATCCGCCTCGAACGACTCGCCGTCGCCGGCCACAACCTGCACCCCTGCGGCCGCACCCGCCTCGGCTGGGACACCGGCGACGTCCTCGCCCACGACCTCGAAGCCGGCCACACCACCGTCCGCTTCCTCGCCGTCCGCGACGACCACCACCTCGGCGACGACCTCGGCACCCACCTCGACCTCCCCCCAGCCCCCACCGGCTACCGCACCCAGCCCGTCCACGCCTGGCAGCACGACCTGGTCCTCGACCGCTACCAGGACCTCTTCACCGACGGCGTGCTACGCCGGCTCGACGGCGACCTCGAAGCACTCCCCACCGCCGCCCTGCGCACCCTCTACCTGCCGTCCCGCAACGCCTATCTCAAACTCTCCCTCGACATCCAGGTCACCTCCACCCGCCGCAGCATCAGCGTCGCCAGCACCCGCAACGGCCCCGCCCTCTCCGACCTGCTGCACCGCCTCGTCACCGACGACCCCGACGGCCACCGCCTCATCCTGCTCACCGAGACCGGCGGCGCCGCCGTCCCCGCCGGCAGCGGCCGCGACCTGTCCGCCATCGCCCGCGACGGCCTGCACCACCACCTGCAACCCGGCGAACACGCCATCCCCGGCGGCGCCCTGCCCGCCCACGACCCCACCACCGCGACCACCGTCGTCGCCGGCCTCGTCGACACCTCCGGACTCACCCCGGCAGCCTGGCTCACCGCCTACACCCGCCTGCTCCTGCCACCCCTGCTCCGCCTCGCCACCCGCGGCGTCGCCCTCGAAGCCCACCTGCAGAACTGCCTGCCCACCTTCATCGCCGGCCGGCCCCACCGCCTCGCCCTGCGCGACTTCGCCGGCCTGCGCCTGCACGAAGGCCGCCTGCACGACACCGGCCACCACATCGACCTGTGGCCCGGATCCGTCATCGGCACCACCGACGACGACGTACTCCGCGCCAAACTCGGCTACACCGCCCTGCAAGCCCACCTCGGCGAACTCGTCATCCGCCTGCAGGAATCCCACGCCCTGCCCGAGGACCACGCCTGGCGCATCGTCCGCGGCGTCGTCGACGAAACCTACGACGCCCTCGGCGGCCACCCCGACCACGCCTTCTTCATCGCCCCGACGATGCCCCACAAAGCCCTCGTCCGGATGCGCCTGCACGGCGACGGCGACATCTACCTCCCCGTCGCGAACCCGCTCCATGGCTGAACTGCCCGCCGACGTCAGCGCCGCCGTACGCGCCCTGCCGTCCCCCGCCTGCGCCTACCTCTACTCCCGGCCCGCCCTCACCGCCCGCGCCCGCACCCTGCGCTCCGCACTACCACCCGGCGCGTCCTTCCTCTACGCCGTCAAAGCCAACGGCCGGCCCGAAGTCGTCTCCACCCTCGCCGCCGCCGCCGACGGCCTCGAAGTCGCCTCCGGCGGCGAACTCGCCCTCGCCACCGCAGCCGGCGCCCGCCGCATCGTCTTCGGCGGCCCCGGCAAGACCGACACCGAACTCGCCGCCGCG
Organism: Actinoplanes sp. OR16; assembly: GCF_004001265.1. GTDB lineage: Bacteria > Actinomycetota > Actinomycetes > Mycobacteriales > Micromonosporaceae > Actinoplanes. The sequence continues at coordinate 6,890,682 of NZ_AP019371.1, forward strand.
GTCGCAGCAGGCGCGCTCCTCAACGTCGAAAGCGTCTTCGAGATGCGCCGCCTCGCCGGCCTCGGCCTCACCGCCGACATCTGCCTGCGCGTCAACCGCGCCGGCGCCGCCCTCTCCGGCAGCCACACCATGACCGGCGTACCCACCCCCTTCGGCATCGACGAGACCCAGCTCCCCGCCGCCCTCGCCGCTGTACCACCCGGCCTGCGCGTCATCGGCTTCCACCTGCACGCCGTGTCCAACAACCTGGACGGGCACGCGCACGCCGCCTTCCTCACCGAAGCGGTGGGCTGGTCTCTGAGGACCGCCACCTCGTACGGGATACCGCTGCGTGTCGTGAACGCCGGCGGAGGCTTCGGCGTCGACTACGCATCGGACGCCAGCATGGACGTCACCCCGCTGTCATCGGTCACCGTGCCACCGGGCGTCGACCTGATCCTCGAACCCGGCCGCTGGCTCACCGCCGACGCCGGCTGGTACACCGCCGAAGTCCTCGACCTGAAGACCACCCACGGCCGCACCTTCGCCGTCCTCCGCGGCGGCACCCACCACTTCCGCCTCCCCGCCGCCTGGGGCTACAGCCACCCGTTCACCGTCCTGCCGATCGACGACTGGAACCGCCCGTACCCGCGACCCGAGGTCACCGACGTGGCCGTCGACGCGGTCGGCGAGCTGTGCACCCCCCGCGACGTGCTCACCCGAGGACAGCACGTGCCGTCCCTGCGCGTCGGCGACCGCCTGGTCTTCGCCCGCACCGGCGCCTACGGCTGGGACATCTCCCACCACGACTTCCTGCGCCACGACCCGCCCGCTTTCGTGATCCTCTAGGTCCGGTCGGCGAAGCCGTCCTTTCAGCTCTTTCAGGTGCGGCTTGCCGCACTGCCCCTATAGCATCCTAGGATTCTAGGCTGATGGCGTTATTCGGTATCGCGGAAACGGACACGGTGATAGACACCCGGGGTGCACAAGACACTCGGCTTCACCGAACTCCTCGACCTGATCGACGACCGGTCGGCGGCCTTCCACGCCGCCGTCACGGGAGCGACCGACCTCGGCGTACCGGTGCCCTCCTGCCCCGGCTGGACACTGCTCGACCTCGCTCAGCACGTCGGCAACGGCCGCCGCAAATGGGCCGCCATCGTCGCCGCCGGCCCGGCCTCCGCTCCCCCGCAACCGTCGGCCTGGGAGAGCACCCCGGACGACCTGCCCACCTGGCTCACCGCCTCGTTCGACCGGCTGCGCGACGCCCTGGTGACCGCCGGACCGGACGCCGGCACCTGGGGCTGGTGGGGCGACTCGCAGTCGCCGCTGACCGTCGGCACCGTCGCGCGGCGGCAACTGCAGGAGATGGCGGTCCACACCTACGACGCCCAGCTCGCCCTCGGCGCCCCGCAACCACTGCCCGCCGCCATCGCCGTCGAAGGCGTCGACGAGTTCCTGCACACCTGCTTCTCCACCGGATCACCGTGGCCGCACGACCCGGCGACCGTCGTCTACCACGCCGCCGAAGGCCGGGACTGGCGGCTGACGCTCTCCGCCGCGGGCGCCCGGGTCGAACGCCTGGAATCCCCGGAGAAGGCCGACGCCACGATGACGGCCACCGCCAGCGAGATCCAGCTGATCGTTCACGGTCGCGTCCCGGTCGACGTGGCGTCCGTCGACGGCGACCGGGTCATCCTCGACCAGCTCGGAGCCTGGGAACCGGAGTAGGTGGTCGGCGAAGCCGTCGTTCTCCGTCCGGGGTGCGGCTCGCCGCACTGCCCGTAGAGCATCCTAGGATTCTAGGTTGATAGGGCTCGGCCGCCGCAGGGGTCGCGGGACCCGGGCTCGGTGCTCCCGGCGTACCGGGAAGGGGCTCTTCAGGGCGTCACCAGCAGGATCGCGTCCTGGCGCACGATCAGCACCCGGCCGTCGGCGCCCACCGCCATCGCCTCATGCCCCGACGCCGTGATGGTGAGCCGATCCAGCGGCGTCCGGGCGCACCGGCTCGCATCACAGCGCCACAGCACCTGCCGCCAGTACCCGGTCTCCGGCGCCGGCTCGCCCACCGTCACGTGGAACCCGGGCCGCGCCGCCTGCTCGGCAGCGGTGGCATAGGTGCCGGCGACCGCCCCCGACCCGCCCGCGACGGCGTCACCGGGCAGCGTCAGCAGCAGGTCACCGGCGCGCAACAGGCCCGGCTCCATCGACACCGCCGGCCCGCCGACCGTGGTGGGCGGCTCCCACGCCGACACCGGATGGCCCAGGAAACTCGATCCCTTCCGGACGTTCGCGCAGGTCAGCGGATCACAGGTCACCGACAGGGCGGCGTTGCCGGAACGCACCGTGGCGAGCGGCCGCCCGTCCGCCCCGACCGTCAGCCGCACCCGCGCCACGGTGGTGAACTCCTCGTCCCAGGAGAACCGCTCCACGGTGCCCGCCTCGTAGCGCTGCGGCCGCGCGCACCCCACCTCGCCGCACCGGACGAAGACGATCCGGTACGTCTTCTCCGCGGGGAACGCGAGCACGAACCACAACGCCTCATCCGGCCCGACCGCCGCGCCGATCTCCGGCCAGTCCACCTTCTCCTTCGCCGACCGGCGCAGCGGCACCCACGCCTCCGGGCAGCCGGCCCGGGTACAACGGGCATAGTTGATGTACGGCCCGCCGTTGTCCGACCCACCGCTGACCTGGGCTTTCACCACCGTCTCGCCGTCCGCGCTGATCCCGGCCGCGCCCTGGCCGTCGTAGACGGCCGGTCCGCCGTTGACGCTCTCGTACCGGTCGCAGAGATCGTCGTCGCAGAACCGCGCCCCGGTCATCGTCGCGATCGTCGGGTGCTTCCCGGCCGGCCACGCCACCGCGGCGGCGCTGGAGGTGCTGTCGCCGTGCGAGCGCACCACCGGCAGATCGAGGGGGTTGGCGACGGCCGGCACGACGAGGGTGGCGACGACGAGCAGCGCGCCGGCCCAGGGCAGGAGGCGGGTGGCCGGTCCGGCCATCTCATCGAGACGAGCGTCGACCAGTCCAAGATCCACCTGCTGGCCACCGCCCGGCTGCGCGCCGCTCGGCGGCGTGCCCCCCGGCGCTCCACGATCCGCGTCGGGCTGCTCCAGGTAGACGTGCGCCAGGATGCCCGCCTGCAGGCCCACCACCACGGCCACCGCCAGCGCACCCGCCACCCGCACGAACCAGTCCAGAGCCGGCAATCCCGGCGCGGGCGACACCAGTTCGCCCGGCAGCAGCGCCTGCGCCACCAGCGGCATCACGACCCCGCCGAGCAGGAACGCCCCCGCCGTCCCCGCGACCCGCCCCCGGGTGATCGCCCAGTCGAACCCGCCGAGCTGATGGGCGAGCAGCCCGACCAGCATCCGCGCGGCCACCACGCCCGCCGTCAGCAGCACCGCGACGACCAGCGCCACCCCGAACCAGCCACTCCCGATCGACGCGACCAGCCACAGCGCGAGCCCGGTGATCCCGGCGATCGCGACGAGACCGGAGGCGAACACCGGGAAGTTGCGCACGGCCGCCACCAGCGCCCGCAGCGGACGGACGTTCCTACCGCGTTCCACCCCGGCCGCCACCAGCGCCGATGCGGAGAGCCCGACCAGCCAGAACGCGGGCGCCAGCACCAGACGCCACCAGCCGTCATCGGCGTCGAGCACCGTCACACCGTTGACGATCACGCTGCCTTCGCCGCCCAGCGCCAGATCGAGAACGGTCATCACCAGCATCGCCACGCCGAGCACCGGCAGCAGCACCGCGGCCAGCTGCCGCGACGCCTTCACGGCCAGGCCATAACCGAGGAGCGCATTGCCGATCAAGGAGGAAAGCACCGCGTGACAATACTGCGGTACGGCCGGAGCACCCCGCTCAGCCGGTCCCGTCCGGCAGGACCGCCCCGCCGGGAAGGAAGGTCCGGCCGATCTGTGCCTCGGTACCGCCCGGAAGCGCCACCTCCCGGCCGGCCGCCAGCCGCTCACACCACGCCTGCACGGTCCAGAACTCGGGCGGGGATGCGCCACCGACGCGCAGATGCCCGTCCCCTGCCCCGAACCAGCGCGCCTGCCAGCGCCGATGCGTGAGCACCACCACCGGCCCGCCCACCAGATCGGCGAATCCGTCGTCGATCGCCTCGAGAAGGTCCACCGACCCGAAGTCACACGCGTCACAGGCACAGTCCGGCACCGGATCGTCCACGATCTCCGGCCGCCCGACGCCGAGCCGCAGGGCCGCCGGCGGATCCTCGTCGACGAACACGTGGATCGGAAGCGCGCCCGGCGCCGCCGAGGTCAGCACGGTGTGCCCGGCCGCAGGATCGGTGCGCCCGACCCCCGGCAGCCCGGCCAGCGCCTCGACCCAGAGGCGAGCCCGCTCGGCGACGATCCGGTACCGCTGCGGGTCGGTGACCCGCGAATACTCCGACTCGTCCCGCGTCGGCCACTCGTCCGCATGCGGGTTCGCCCAGGCCGGAAGATCCAACTCGGCATAACGAGCGGCCACCCGCTCCCGCACCTCACCCACCCGCCCACGATAGCCAGAACGCCGTGGCCGTCCCGGACGCCCGCCGGTAGAGTCGGCGCCGTGACACAGCAGCTGCTGTTCCTCTGATTCCGGGACCCGGTCCACCCGACCCGTCCCGTCACCCCCTGCCGTCGTCAGGGGCCCGAATCATGGGGAGCATCCGCATGCCCGTCACCCTGCCCGCCCGCGCGCGAGCCCAGCTCGTCGCCGCCGGAGTCCACGTCAGCCGCGGCGCCCGTCCCGTCCTGCGAGGTCTCGACCTCACCGTCTCCCCCGGCAGCCGCATCGGCGTCGTCGGCGAGAACGGCCGCGGCAAATCCACCCTCCTGCAGACCCTCGCCGGCGCCCTGCCCACCGACTCCGGCGAGATCCGCTTGTCGGGCACGATCGGCACCATCGCCCAGGAGATCCCACCGGCCGGCACCGTCGGCGACCTCATAGATCAAGAGCTGGCGACCGTACGAGCGATCCTCCGCCTGATCGAAAACCCCCCACCCACCGCGACCACTCCCGTGCCGCCCACTCCGCTCACCCGCTCATCGGATCTCGCAGAGTCGCCGGGGGCCGCGCTCGACGCCACACGCGAGGCCGGTCGTGAAGCCGCGCTCGAAGCCGCGCTCGAAGCCGCGCTCGAAGCCGCGGAGATCTTGGACGCCTGGAACGCCGACCGCCGTGTCCAGATCGCCCTCGAAGCCCTCGGCGCCGTCACCGACCGCACCCGTCCCCTGGCCGAACTCTCGGTCGGCCACCGCTACCGCGTACGCCTCGCCTGCCTCCTCAACGCCGGCCACGACTTCCTGCTGCTGGACGAACCCACCAACCACCTGGACGCCTCCGGCCTGGAATTCCTCACCGCCCGGCTGACCGAGTACGCGGGCGGGATAGTCCTCGTCAGCCACGACCGGGCCCTGCTCTCCGACGTCGCGGCCACCATCGTCGACCTGGACCCGAGCCGCGACGGCCGCCCGCGCGTCTACGGCGGCGGCTACACCGGTTACGCCACGGCCCGCACCGCCGAACGCCGGCGCTGGACCGACGAGTACGACCGCCGGCAGACCGCAGCCGCCCGCCTCGCCCGCGACCTGGAGCAGGCCCGCAGCCGGCTGGTCACCGGCTGGCGCCCGGACAAGGGCACCGGCAAGCACAAGCGCGCGACCCGGGCCCCGGCTCTGGTCCAGGCCACTCACCGCCGCCGCGCCGACCTGGAGTCCCGGGCCCTGGCCGTGCCCAGGCCACCGCTGCGTCTCCACATGCCCGAGATCCCGGCCACGACCGCGATCTCGTACGAGGTGACCGACCCCTCCTGGCCCGGCCGCCTGCACCACCAGGGCACGATCACCCTGAGCGCGGGCTCCCGCCTGGTGATCACCGGCCCGAACGGTGCCGGCAAATCGACCCTCCTCACCTTGCTGGCCTCAGCTCCCGGCGCCGCCCTGCTACCCCAGGAGTCACCCGCCCACCCGCCGGCCCGCACGGCCCGCGAGATCTACGAGGCCGGGGAACCGACCGACCCCGAAGATCTCGGCCTGCTCGACGCCGACGACTGGGACCGTCCGGTCTCCGCCCTCTCCACCGGCCAGCGACGCCGTCTCGACCTGGCCCTGGCCATCGCCACCCGTCCCCGCATCCTGCTGCTCGACGAACCCACCAACCACCTGTCCATCGCCCTGGTCGACGAGCTGACCGAGGCACTGTCGGCCACGAACGCGGCAGTCGTGCTCGCCACCCACGACCGTCAGCTACTCCGCGACACGAGCTCCTGGCCTCGCCTCCACCTCGGACTCCCGTCCGGGCAGAGATCCAGGCGCAAGTCCGGCCTCGAGCCCCGGCTCGGCCAGTGACCCGGGCAGTGCCAGTGAGCCGAGCAGCGCCAGTGAGCGGGCACTCTCCGACCCCGGCTCGGCGTGGTACATCGCCAGGATCAACCCGCCGCTGTCCGCCACGGTCAGCTTCTCCCGCCGCAGGATCAGCTCGCCCACCTGCGGATGCGACATCCGCGCCGAACCGCCGGACGGCGCCTTCACGTCATGCCGCGCCCACAACTGCCGGAACTCCTCGCTGGCCAGCGACAGCTCACCGACCAGCTTCACCACCCCGGGATCGTCGGCCTCCTCGGCCACCGAAGCCCGGAACGACGCCACCATCCCGCCGATCGAATGCTCCCAGTCCGGGTGGAGCAGGCGCTCGTCCGGATCGAGCAGCAGCGACCGCAGCCGGTTCTCGCCGGGCCGGATCGCCGGGGACAGCGCGGTGGCGAACCGGTTCGCGGCGAGCACGTCGAAACGCCTGTTCTCCACGAACGCGGGCAGCCCCACCACGTCGATCAGCTGGCGGATCCCGGCCGGAACCGCGTCACGGACCACCCGGCGGCGTGGCCGGGCCGCGGTGAGCCCTGACAGGTAGTGTGTCGCCGCCGCGTCCAGCCGCAGCGCCCGGGCGATCGACTCCAGGACCTGCGGCGACGGATTGCGGTCGCGACCCTGCTCCAGCCGCAGGTAGTAGTCGGCGCTGATGCCGGCGAGCGTGGCCACCTCCTCCCTGCGCAACCCGGGCGTCCGCCGCACCCCGATCGCGCGGATCCCCACCTCGGCCGGGTCGACCAATGCCCGGCGCGCTCGAAGGTACTCCCCCAACGCGTTCATGCCACCAGCCTAGAAACACCTCATCCTGGCCCTGTCGCTCCTAGGAAGAACACACCTCTGCACGCCACCGCGGAACCGGAGCAAGGTGGAGGCATGACACAGACGACGACACTTCCCGGCGGCACCTACCGGCTCGGCGACTTCGAGGTGACCCGATTCGGTTACGGCGCCATGCAGCTCGCCGGCCCGCACGTGTTCGGGCCACCGCGGGACCGTCCCGGCGCGGTCGAGGTGTTGCGCACCGCCGTCGCCCTCGGCATCAACCACATCGACACCTCGGACTATTACGGCCCCCATGTGACGAATGAGATCATTCGCGAGGCGCTCCACCCGTACCCCCAAGATCTGCACTTGGTGACGAAGGTGGGCGCCCGCCGCGACGAGCAGGGCGGGTGGCCCCAGGCGCGGACACCGGACGAGCTGCGCGCGCAGGTGCACGACAATCTGCGGCGTCTCGGGCTCGACACGCTCGACGTGGTCAACCTGCGGATGGGCGGCCTGCAGGAGGCGGAGCCGGGCTCGATCGCCGAGGCGTTCGGAGCGCTGGCCGAGCTGCGCGAGCAAGGGCTGATCCGGCACCTCGGCCTGTCCACTGTCAACGCCGAGCAGATCGCCGAGGCGCAGGCCATCGCGCCCGTGGTGTGCGTGCAGAACTTCTACAACCTGGCGAACCGCGGCGACGACCAGCTGATCGACGACCTGGCCGCGCAGGGGATCGCGTATGTGCCCTATTTCCCGCTCGGCGGCTTCTCGCCGTTGCAATCCGACACGCTCACCGAGGTGGCGGACCGGCTCGGCGCCACACGGATGGCGGTGGCGCTGGCCTGGCTGCTCCAGCGCTCACCGAACATCCTGCTCATTCCTGGTACGTCGAACGTCGCCCACCTGCGGGAGAACATCGCCGGAGCCGCGCTCGCGTTGGATGGGGCGGCCGTCAAACAGCTGGACGCGCTCGCGTGATCGGCGCCCGGCGAGCACCGACGACGAGGAGGGCGGCAGCTGCCAGAAGATGAAGAGCCCCGAAGTCGGCGCCTTCGTTCTCGACCGTGTTCGACATGTATTCGCCCAGCTCCTGCATGAGCTGCCAGTGGTCCACCGCGGTCATGACCGCGCCGTAGACGACGAGCGCCATCAGCAGCCCGCCGAGCGCGGTCCCGCCACCCGGGCCGGTGCCGTAGAACAGCAGGGCGCAGGCCGCTGTCGCGCACACCGCCACCACCACGCTGCGGACGAACTGTTCCATCAGGCCGTCGTCGCCGAGCGTCGGGAAGTAGGAGGCTATGAGTACCACCGCGAGCAGCGCCAGCCCGGCACGCGGCAGCCGTCGTCCTCGCAGCTGCGGGGCCAAGGCGAGCAGCAGCATGCCGGCCAGCCCGCCGAGCACCGCGAGGGCCGGCAGGTCACGCAGCGCGCCGACGGCGGTGGCCACGCCCGCGAGCGCGAGAAGCAGAACGCGGACCGGGTCGGCTGCCCCGGTCCGCGTGTCCGTCGAACTCATCAGGAGGTGGCCGCTGGGGTGACCTCGCCGAGCAGCTCTTCGAGTTCCTTGAGGTCCTGCTCGCTGAGGTCGGCGTTCGCGCTCGTGTCGGCGCCCGCGGGCGACTTCATCGAGTTGAGGAACGCGTCAACGTCGATCTTCGTGGCGTCCTGCGGGGCGTCGATCGCCGCGCCGGTGGTCACCTCGAGGCGCAGCGCGACCCGGCCGGTGGCGCCGTCGACGAACTGCAGCAGGTTGATCTCGGCAGCGGTCAGCTTGCCATCCTTGACCCAGAGGTCGAGCACGATCGGCTTGTCGGCCGGCGCGGGCTCCGACGTGAGGGTCTCGGCGATCGTCGGGTCGACGGCCTTGGCGAGGCGCTGCACCTCGGCGTAGGCCTTCGCGGTCGACGACGTGACGACCAGGTGCGTGTCGTCGTTCTCGTCGCGGACGATCGACGCGCCCTCAAGGAGGTTCTCCGCGCTGGCGGAGAGCTCGTCGGCGAGCTTCTGCTCCTCGACGTCCTTGGCCGGGACACCGGCGCCGGTCTCGGCCAGGTCACCGAGCTTCGAGCTGTCGATCGAGACCCACTTGCCGTCGAAGAACGCGTCGAGCCCACCGAGCGAACCGACTGCCTGGTCGCTGAGCGTCTTGACCTCGTCCGCGCTGGCGCCGAACTTGGTGGCCAGCTCGGCGATCGGCGCCTTGATGAAGATGGTCTTGTCGACGTACCGCACCTCGGTGCCCGTGACGCCGTCGACCGTCGCGCTGATCGACCCGCGGTCGTCGGCCACGCCGTCGCCCGCCTGGTCGTAGGCGATCGTGAACGACGAGTTGAACAGCTGACGCAGCACCTTCGCGTCCTCGTCGGTGATCTCGTCAGCCGGATCACCCGACTTGCCGGCGTCCAGCTTCGCCGCGGCGACGAGGTCGTCCGCACTGCCATTGATCTTGATCGTGAAGCCGGCCTGCTTCGCCTCGCCGAGCTGCTTGGCAGCGTTGCGCAGTTCCAGCTTCGGCTCCAGGGCCTGCAGCTGCTCCCCGGCGCAACCGGCGATGACCGTGAGGGTGGTGAGACCGGCGAGTGCACCGGCGATGAGACGCGTGACGCGCAAGGAAAACTCCCCGTTCGATGTTTGCCGCGCACACTGTAGTGGCCTCAATCAATCCACCGCGCCCCAATATCCCTCCACCCGCATCGCCCTGCGCAAACGACCGCTCGTTGCCGTCTACAAAGGTCCCGCCCGCACACACCCGCTAAGGCATCCTAGGAATCTAGGTCGAAGGCGCCATCACTATTCGTCAGGCCGAGGACGCGACCTCAGTAAGGGGATCGACTGCCGCAGCTCATCGACCCGCAAAGGGATCGACTGCCGGAACTCACCGCGACCCGCAACGGCGCCTTGCCGGGTCGTGATCAGCGAGTGGTTCCGGCTGTCGCCAGCGGTAGGGATTTTCGCGTTCGCCCGCCGGGAGAACTCCCGCTGCCGCCGCGAGAACTCCCGCTGCCCCTGCGCGCCTGGGCCCCCGCAACAGCCACTCCGGCAGCATGCTGACCGCGGCACCTTGATCGCGCCGTTCCGGAGGGCCGCGACCCGCTCGACGAAGGCCCGGATGAGCACGCACGATCATCTTGTCCACCGGGACGCGCCTGGCCCTAGGACTCCGCCACGCCGGAGCCGACCGCGAACCGGAGTGCTACCGTCCCTCGTCCCGCCCCGTCCCGCCCCGCCCCGTCCCGCCCCGTCCCGCCCCGTGACAGCGAAGGGTGACAGGGATCTTGGACCATCGCCGCTTGGTGGAAAGTTGTCGGTGCTCCAGGCCCCACCATCGTCCACCAATCCGCCGGTGCCGAAGCAGAGAGTGACCAGTCCCCGCTCTTCGACGACCGAACAGCGACGGAGACCCATCACGCCAGCACCTTCCAAGATCGCGAGGGACGACGAGCGGGCGACGGAAGTTCGGGGCCGCCGCCCGAGACAGCGAGGGAAGACGATCAGGCTACGGACGTTCGGGGCCGCCGTGCTCCACAGTCCCGAGGCCGGCGATCTCGAAGCACATAGAGCTCGGGCGACCGCACTCCACGATCGCGGGAGCGTGCAGCACGCGAGGACGCGCGCCGAGTAGGAAGGCCCCGCCGCGCTCCAAGATCGCGGGAGCGGACAGGGCGGGAACGGGCAGCGCGGGAGCGGACAGGGCGGGAGCGGACAGCACGCGAGCGGACAGCACGCGAGCGGACAGCACGCGAGCGGACAGCACGCGAGGACGTGCGCCGGACGAGAAGGCCCCACCCCGCTCCACGATCCCGCTACGGCGAGGGAAGGGTGGAACAGGGAGGGCACCGAGATCTCGGAAGCCGTGGACCAGCAGCACTTCCACGTCGCTGGAGAGGCCGGCGGGTCAGCGGGTCAGGGTGGCTTTCCAGCGGGTGTTCAGGCGGGAATCCGGGGCGGCGGTCTGGGTCAGGGACAGCAAGCGGAGGCCATCGACCGCGAAGCTCGCCATCTCTGCGCTGGTCAAGGGCCACGGTGGGCCCTCGGGGTCGCCGGTCACTGATGCTGCCGCCAGGACCAGGAGGGTGCCGCCCGGGGCTACGAACGAGCCGACCGCCGCTATCGCCGCCGCTCGGATCGGGCGGGGCAGGGCCTGGATGTTGTTGCTCTCCAGGACGAGGTCGAAGGCCTGGTGCCACTCCGGCGGCGGGGCGAGCAGATCGGCCACCACGTAGTCGACGGCGGTGGACGGGTGCCGGGAACGGGCCAGGTCGATCGCTGTGGGAGAGATGTCGAAAGCGGTCGTCGCATAGCCGGCCGCGGCGATGTGCTCGGCGTCGCGGCCCGGGCCGCAGCCGACCACCAGTGCGCGGCGGCCGTCGCCCGGGGGCAGCGGGTGGGCGCGCAGGTGGGCGCTCGCCTGCGGGACGTCCCAGGGGACCGTGGCGCCGGAGGCGTAGAGCGGCTCGAACCAGCCGGTCGGGTCACCCGCGCGCACGTGGTCGGCGGCCAGCCTGCCCAGGAAACCGGTCATCTCGGGACCACCCGCCGCAGCTCGCGCAGGGCCTGGCGGCGGACGTCGCCGACGAGGGTGTCGATGTAGAGGCGGCCGTCCAAGTGGTCGGTCTCGTGCTGCAGGGCCCGCGCGAGGAACCCTTCGCCCTTGATGACGAGAGGTTCGCCGTGCTGGTCGAAACCGGTCGCGGTGACCGCATAGGCTCGCGGGGTCACGTAGCCGAGGCCGGGCAGCGACAGGCAGCCCTCCTCCTCGTCGTCCTGGGTGCCCGAGAAGTCGCTGAGGACCGGGTTGACCATGTGCCCGACGACGCCGCCCACGTTGTACGAGAAGACCCGCAGGCTCACCCCGATCTGCGGACCGGCCACCCCCGCCCGGCCGGGCTCGCGGACCGTGTCCTCCAGGTCCTTGACGAGCTCACGCAGCGAGGCGTCGAAGTCGGTGACGGGGTCGGCTTCGGTACGCAGGACCGGGTCGCCGAAGATGCGGATGGGCCGAACTGTCATGACTCGGAATCTACGCGAACAGTGCGGGCCGGTCGCCGCCGAGCATGTGGCGCAGTTTGATCAGCGAGCGGCGGGTCTGGCTCTTCACCACCTGGACGGGCACGCCGAGTTCCTCGGCGACCTGCTCGACGCTGTGGTCGGCGAAGTACCGCAGGGTCACGATGGCCCGGTCCCGGGCGGGCAGCCGGGACAGCGCGCCGAGCAGGTCGAGCCGCAGGTCCGGGCTCATCTCGTAGGCCGGTTCCCGCAACGGCGGCAGCAGCGCCTCGGTGGAGCTGCGGCGGCGCCGGTGATCGAGGTAGACGCGGAACAGGATGCGCTGGGCGTACGCGGGAAGGTTGTCGCTGTCGCTGACCCGGTCCCAGCTCTGGAACAACTTGGTGAGCGTCGTCTGCGTGAGGTCCTGGGCGAGGTGCCAGTCGTGGCAGAGCTGGTACGCGCTGCCGTGCAACCGGGTCACGACGGTGTGCGCGAACCGCTCGAACTCGGCACGCCTGGTGGCCGCCGGCGGGATCATCCGGATCCGGATCCCGGACCGGACAGTCCGCCGGACTGCCGGCTTCTCGAGCAGCTCAAGCATGGTGTCGCCTCTCGGGCACGGAGAATGCCACTGTGGATCTTGTGGGTAGCGCGCGAGGTGAAACTACGCGCTCGCACCCCCGTTCCGGGGGCAGACGCCGACAGTGGCACGTAACCGGTAGAGACGGCTCGGAGCAGCCTATGAAGGGGCTATGACTTCAGCGCCGACCGGAGGGGACCAGCCTTCGCGGCGGCCTCGTCGACCTCGGCGATCGGGTCGCTGTCCGCCGTGATCCCGCCGCCGGCCCAGGCGTGCACGCGGGCGCCGTCGACCGCGACGGTCCGGATGCTCAGGCCGAGATCCAGGTGGTCGTGACCGATCCAGCCCAGCGCGCCCATGCTCACGCCGCGGCCGACCGGCTCCAAGGCGGCGATCTGTGCCAGGGCGGCCAGTTTGGGGGCGCCGGTGACACTCCCACCGGGGCAGACGGCCCGCAGCAGCTCCGCGAGGCCGACGTCGCCGTCGAGCGGCGCGCTCACCACGGATTCCGCCTGCCAGAGATGACACCATCGGCGTACGGCGAAGAGTTCGTCCACGGCGACCGGGCCCGTCCCCGGGAGACGGGCGAGATCGTTGCGCTCCAAGTCGACGATCATGACGTGTTCGGCGCGCTCCTTCGGCGACGCCAGCAGTTCACGCAGGCCGTCGGCTGTCGCGGGGCGGGTCCCCTTGATCGGGCGGGTGACGACCCGGCCGCCGCGCACCTCGACGAGGGTCTCCGGGGAGGCGGTGGCGAGGGCCCAGCCGTCGCCGGCCAGGACGCCGCCGTAGCGGGCGCCCGGCAGTCCGGCCACGCGACGCAGCGCGGCCGCGGGGTCGCCCCGGTAGGCAGCGGAGGCGTGGCCTACGACGTTGACCTGGTAGACGTCGCCCCGGCCGATCGCGGCGCGAACCCTGGAGACGGCATCAGCGTGCTGCTCGCGGGTCCACGAGTCGTGCCACTCCCCCAACTCCCATGCCAGGCCGCTCTGGAGCCGGTGGGATGCCGGAGAGAGCAGGAGAGGCGGCGTACCAAAAGGGCGGTTTTTCGAGAAATGTTCGTAGATGACTGCATAAACATCGGGAATACCGGGCACCGGAGAAGGTGCCCCGAGAGCCGCCCCGGCCATCACGCATCCGGCATCCGCCGATACGTAGAGTGCTGCTCCGCAAATGGTGCTATCGCCGAACGTCTTCTTTTTGTCATCCGTTCGGCCAAGGTTTCGCACCGGCAGTCCGTTGTCGGCCAGGAAGGCGGACAGAAGCTCGGCAGGGTCACCGGGATCACCCCGATGCCACCGGAAGGCACGTAACGCATGGTGACGGGCTTGGCAGGCGCCCGGCGCCGCCGGAGGAGCCCCGAAGGGAGTCGACGAACAGTGGTCAACAGGTCCCGTCCCGTGGACCATCGGAGACGCGGACTCTGCGGGAATCGGCGTCACCGGGTTGAACCGCCGTCGTTCCATGTGAGGTAACGTCCGACACCGACTTTGTGAACCTTCACACAGCCCCCAAACGGAGAACGACCGAGATGTGCCAGCACACGAACCCTTGCCCATCAGCCGACGCGACGGACCGTGAGGCCGCCAAGGTCATCGTGACCTTCTGCGAGCAGGGCTGGAGCCTGCTCTGCAACGGGGTCATCATCTTCGAGGACACCGGCGAGATCCTCCCTGACGGCACGATGATCGAACCGCACCGCGGCCCGGCCGTGCACGCCCTGGCCGCCTGAGTCTCCACCCCGAAGACGGCAACTCAGCGTAACCATCTGAAGACGGCGCAGGCCGCGATCCCCGGATGAGGACCGCGACCTGCGCAAGCGACAAGCCAGACCTGGCTCAGTCCTCGAACGCCTCCGGCGACGGGCACGAGCAGACCAGGTTCCGGTCGCCGAACGCGCCGTCGATGCGGCGGACCGGCGGCCAGTACTTGGCAGCCCGGTCGACCCCGGCCGGGAAGGCCGCGACCGACCGCGGGTAGGCGTGACCCCACTCGTCGGCGGAGACCGCCGACGCGGTGTGCGGAGCGTTCGCCAGAGGGTTGTCACCGGCCGGCCAGACGCCCGCCGCGACCTGGTCGATCTCACCCTTGATCGAGATCATGGCCGCGATGAACCGGTCGAGCTCGGCGAGGTCCTCGCTCTCGGTCGGCTCCACCATGAGGGTGCCGGCGACCGGGAACGACATGGTCGGCGCGTGGAAGCCGTAGTCGATCAGCCGCTTCGCGACGTCGTCGACGCTGACCCCGGTGGCCTTGGTGATCGGCCGCAGGTCGAGGATGCACTCGTGCGCGACCAGGCCGTTGTCGCCGGCGTAGAGCACCGGGAAGTGCTCGCGCAGCCGCACCGCCGTGTAGTTCGCCGCCAGGACCGCCGACGCGGTGGCCGCGGCCAGGCCGTCCGGGCCCATCATCCGCACGTACGCCCACGAGATCGGCAGGATGCCGGCGCTGCCGTGCGCGGCCGCCGAGACGGCGTGGTGATCGCCCTCCTCCAGGGGGTTGCCCGGGAGGAAGTCGGCGAGGTGGGCGCGGACCGCGACCGGGCCGACGCCGGGACCGCCGCCGCCGTGCGGGATGCAGAACGTCTTGTGCAGGTTCAGGTGCGAGACGTCCGCGCCGAACTTGCCGGGCTTGGCGAAGCCGACGAGCGCGTTGAGGTTCGCGCCGTCGACGTAGACCTGACCGCCGGCCTCGTGCACCGCCGCGCAGAGCTCGGCGATCCGGGTCTCGTAGACGCCGTGCGTCGACGGGTAGGTCACCATGATCGCCGAAAGGTTGTCCCGGTGCTTCTCGATCTTCGCGGCCAGGTCGTCCATGTCGACGTTGCCGTCGGCGTCGCAGGCCACCACGACGACCCGCATGCCGGCCATCACCGCGCTGGCCGCGTTGGTGCCGTGCGCGCTCGACGGGATCAGGCAGACGTCGCGGTGGGTCTCGCCCCGCGAGCGGTGGTAGCCGCGGATCGCCAGCAGGCCGGCCAGCTCACCCTGCGAGCCGGCGTTCGGCTGCACGCTGACGGCGTCGTAGCCGGTGATCTCGGCGAGCCACGACTCCAGCTGCGCGACCAGGGCCTCGTACCCGGCGACCTGGTTGGCCGGCGCGAACGGGTGGATGTTCGCGAACTCCGGCCAGGTGACCGCCTCCATCTCGGTGGTGGCGTTCAGCTTCATCGTGCAGGAGCCGAGCGGGATCATGCCGCGGTCCAGCGCGTAGTCCTTATCCGACAATCTGCGCAGGTAACGCAGCATGGCGGTCTCGGAGTGGTGGGTGTTGAAGACCGGGTGGGTGAGGTAGCCGGTGGTGCGGGCCAGGGGCTTCGCACCGCACTCGGCCGGCGCGGTCACCGAGGCGCCGAACGCCTCCAGCACCGTCGCCACATGGGCGGCCGTGGTGGTCTCGTCCGTGGAGATCGATACGCGGTCGGCGTCGACCAGGCGCAGGTCCACGCCCCGCTCGGCGGCAGCCGAAACGATCGTGGAAGCTCGGCCCGGGACGATCGCCGTGACGGTGTCGAAGAACGCGTGGTGGGCGATCTCGATCCCGGCGGCGGTCAGGCTGCCGGCGATGGTGAGCGCGTGGTCGTGGGTGCGCTCAGCGATCGCCCGCAGGCCCCGCGGACCGTGGTAGACCGCGTACATGCTCGCCATCACGGCGAGTAGCACCTGGGCCGTGCAGATGTTGCTGGTCGCCTTCTCCCGGCGGATGTGCTGCTCGCGGGTCTGCAGCGCCAGCCGGTACGCCGGAGCCCCGTCCGCGTCCTTCGACACGCCGACGAGACGGCCGGGCAGCGAGCGCTCCAGCCCGGCACGCACCGCGAGGTATCCGGCATGCGGGCCGCCGAAGCCGAGCGGCACACCGAAACGCTGGGTGGTGCCGGCCGCGATGTCCGCGCCGATCTCACCCGGGGCGCGCAGCAGGGTCAGCGCGAGCAGGTCGGCGGCGACGGTGACGAGAGCGCCCTGGGCGTGTGCCCGCTCGACGAGCGCGGCGTGGTCGCGGACCGCGCCGGACGCGCCGGGGTACTGCAGGTGGAGTCCGAAGAACTCGGCCGGCAGGTCGCCCTCTCCAAGATCCACGAGAGCGATCTCGATGCCCAGCGGCTCGGCCCGGGTCCGCAGCACCGCCAGCGTCTGCGGCAGCGTGTCCGCGTCCACGGCGTAGACGGGGCTCTTGACCTTGGAAGCACGGCGGGCGAGCGTCATCGCCTCGGCGACCGCCGTCGCCTCGTCGAGCATCGACGCGTTCGCCGTGGTGAGACCGGTCAGGTCGGTGACCATGGTCTGGAAGTTCAGCAGCGCCTCGAGACGCCCCTGGCTGATCTCCGGCTGGTACGGGGTGTACGCCGTGTACCACGCCGGGTTCTCCAGCACGTTCCGCTTGATCACCGCGGGGGTGTGCGTGCCGTAGTAACCGAGGCCGATCATCGGGGTGGCGACCGTGTTGCGGTCCGCGATCGCGCCCAGCTCGGCGATCGTCTCCTCCTCGGAGAGACCGGCCGGCAGGTCGAGCTCACCGTGGAAACGGATCGACTCCGGGATCGCGGCGTCCATCAGCTCGTCGAGCGAGTGGTAGCCGACCGCCTTGAGCATGTGGGTCTGCTCGTCGGAACCCGGACCGATGTGACGGGGAACGAACGGTGACGTCATGGGCGACTCCAAGGCTGAGAAGGTCGACACGCAACCTCCCCCTCTGTCATACCCAGACGGGTACTTCAGAGCGCCTGCCCACGCGGTCCTTCTGCCTGAGAGTTTTCCGGGGAGGGTTTGCCCCTTCGGCGCCGTCGCGAGGACGGTCTCTTCCGCACAGGTGTTGCCGGCACGACCAACCTACCAGCGCACACCCGGTTGGATCACAGTCCTAGGGTGTGGTGTGTGACGTACACCCCTGATTCCGCCCGCTACGACGCGATGACCTACCGGCGTGCCGGTCGCAGCGGCCTGATGCTCCCCGCCATCTCCCTCGGCCTCTGGCACAACTTCGGCGACACCCGCGCCCTGGACACGCAGCGCGCGATCGTCCGCCGCGCGTTCGACCTCGGCGTGACCCACTTCGACCTGGCGAACAACTACGGGCCGCCGCCCGGCAGCGCCGAGTCGAACTTCGGCCGGCTGCTCGCCGGCGATTTGAAGGCCTTCCGAGACGAGCTCGTCATCTCGACGAAGGCGGGCTACACCATGTGGGACGGCCCCTACGGCGACTGGGGATCGCGGAAGTACCTGGTGTCGTCGCTGGACCAGTCCCTGAAGCGGATGGGGCTGGACTACGTCGACGTCTTCTACCACCACCGTCCCGACCCGTCGACGCCGCTGTACGAGACCGCGGCGGCGCTGGACGCGATCGTCCGTGCCGGTAAAGCACTCTATGTCGGCATTTCCAACTATAAATCGGCTCAGGCCGCTGAAATCGCACGGATCCTCCGCGATCTCGGAACGCCGCTACTGATCCACCAGCCGTCGTACTCGATCCTCAACCGCTGGATCGAGCACGACAACCTGCTCGACACCCTGGAGGAGGCCGGCGCCGGCTGCATCGCCTTCAGCCCCCTGCAGCAGGGCCTGCTCACCGACCGCTACCTCGGCGGCATCCCGGACGACTCGCGGATCCGCACCAGCGTGTTCCTCGACGAGAGCGCCCTCGACGCCAAGACCATGACCCGGCTGCACGCGCTCGACGACATCGCGAAGCGCCGCGGCCAGTCCCTCGCCCAGCTCGCCCTCTCCTGGGCGCTGCGCGACCCGCGGATGACCAGCCTGATCATCGGCGCGTCCAGCGTCGGCCAGCTGGAGAACAACATCGCGGCCCTCGGCGGCCCGGAGCTCACCCGCGAGGAACTGGACGACATCGACGGCACGGTCCTCGACGCCTGATGTACGACCTGTCACTGTCGGTCGTGGTCGGCTCCCGGGCCTACGGACTCGCCGGTCCGGAGTCCGACCACGACCGGCGGGGCGTCTTCGTCCCGCCGACCCGCGCCTTCTGGTCCCTGGACAAACCGCCGGCCCACTTCGACGGCCCGCTCGACGAGCAGTTCAACTGGGAGGCCGAGCGGTTCTGCGTCCTCGGCCTGCAGGCCAACCCGACGGTCCTCGAAGTCCTCTGGACGCCACTCGTCGAGACGATCACCCCGGACGGCGCGCTCCTGCGGGACGCCCGGCAGGCGTTCCTCTCCCGGCGGGTCCACGAGACGTACGGCAACTATGCCCGCGACCAGCTCAAGAAGGTCGACTCCCGGCGGGCCCGCACCGGCGTGACGAACCACAAGCAGGCCATGCACATGATCCGCCTGCTGATCGCGGGCGCCCACGTCCTGCGCACCGGCGAGGTCCTGGTCGACGTGACCCCGCTCCGCGACCGCCTCCTGGCGATCAAGCGGGGCGACGTGCCCTGGCCCGAGGTGGCCGCCTGGTCCGCCGAGCTGCTGACCGATCTCGACGACGCGCGAACCACCACTCCCCTGCCCGGGGAACCCGACCGCACCCGGATAGACGCCGTCCTCCGCGAGATCCGCGAACGAAACCTCTGAGGGGCCGGGTCTCGCCACGTGCTTTCCCTCGTACCAATGAAGAAACGAAAGAAAAACAGCACCCCCTAAAGTGTCCTAGGAACCTAGGGGTTTGCCTGGAAAGGGCCGGCCGTGTTTAGTCTGATGGCATGTCGGCGAGCGCAACCCCCGTGATGCACCTGGCCCGGCCCCATCGGCCGGTCGTCGTGGCGGGGACCCTGTCCGAGCTGCACGGGCCCACGACCGGCCTGGTCGAACTGCCTCTGCGCCTGTGGTGGCACCCGCAGCGCGCGTTCGATCTCGGCCAGTACACGATGTTGTTGTGGATGTATGAAAACGTTCTCCGCGAGGCCATTCGCGTCGACGAACTGCGACGATTCCTCGACGGCGCGACTCTGGAAAAGGTCTGGGCCGATCTGAATATCCCGCGTGCCGTCCGCGCCGCGTGGGAGGCCCGTCATCCGCGTCTGCGCGCCCGCGTGCCGGCGTGACCATCGACGACTTCTTCCAGGACGTGGCCCGGATCGCCCTCACGGTCGCCGACAAACACGGTTTCGTCCTCGGCGGCGGCGTCGCCTGGCTGGTCAACGGCCTGGTGGCGCGCCCCACCGAGGACATCGATCTCTTCACCGACACGGCGGGCGGCGTGAAGGCGGCGGCCGGCGAGGTCACCTCGGCGCTGACGACGGCCGGCTACCGGGTGGTCCGCGAGGAGGCCGACGAACTGTTCGAGGGCATGGACGCCGACATCCAGGAGTTCCTGGTGGCCTCCGGCGACCGCGCGCTGCGCCTGACGCTCTGCCGCCTCGACCGCCACCGCACACCGGTGGTCATGGACGTCGGCCCGGTCATGCACCTGGACGACCTGGTCGCGACGAAGGTGGCGGCGCTGGTCAACCGTCGCGAGGTCCGCGACTACATCGACGTCGCGGCCGCCCTGGAACGCTACCCCCTCGACCGCGTCCTGCACCTCGCGCACGCGGCCGACCCGGCACTCGACCCGGACGACATCGCCGACGCCGGCCGCTACCTGGATCGCCTGGACGACGCCCGCTTCGCCCTCTACGGGCTTGATCAGGGCGCCATCCAGGACCTCCGCTCACGCTTGGCGGATTGGCCACGAGCCTGATCCTCGTACGCCGACTCGCCCGTGCGAGGACCGCCCCGACGCTTCACCGCCCGCGACCACCCCACGAGCGGGGCGGGCCTCACCGATCGGCGACGAGCGCGGCACCGTCCGTCGCCGGCACGAGGCTCGCCGCGAACGCCGCCGCGGCCCGCGGGTCGGGATGCCCGGGCCCCAGCCACCGATCCAGCCGCCGGGCGATCCGCTCCGCTTCCGCGAGGAGATCCTGTTCGCCGAGCTCTTGCCGGACCCGCAGCCGCTGGAGTCGCAGGATGAGCCGTTCCAGCCGCGCCGGACGACCGGCCCATGGCCGGTATGACCGGATCAGTGCGGTGAGTAGGTGTTCCGCTTCCGGCAGCCGCCCGGTCCGCGCGCAGTGCATGGCGAGTGCCGTCTCCGTGCCGATCGAAGCCAGTCGCCCGTCTCGGCTCAGCGCATCGATCCATTCGCGCAGCGCGCTCTCCGCGTCGTCGTCGCCCCGCAGCAGCCTCCATCGCAGGACCACCGACCGGGCGCTGATCACTTGACCATCACTCGGCGGCAGCAGACGGGTGTACGCCTTCACCAGGCCGTCCACGATCGGCTCCGCCTCCGCGATCCGCCCCACATCCACCAGCAGTGCCGCGAAGTTGAGGCGGGTACTCAGCGCATGTGGGTCACCGGTACCGAACCTGCGCCAGCGCTCGTGGGTCACCGCCTTCAGCGTCTCGTAGGCGTCATCCAGACGTCCGGCCTCGCCGTACCGCAACCCGAGATTCGTTTGCAGAACGCCGTTCTCGCGGAGATCCGGGTCGCCGATCGCCGCTGCGGCCTCAGCGCAGATGACCGCTCTGGAATACCGGCCCAGATCCGACCAGCAGATCGCCAGAACGTCGTTGGCCTGAGCCTTGCCCTCCGGGAGGAGCAGCCGGTTGATGTACAGGAAGGGGAGCTTGAGCCAGTACCACAACGCCGGACGGCGGCGGTCCGCGATGACCACGTCCGCCCACCTCGGCGGTGACCTACCCTCCAGCGCCCGCATGACGAGTCGATCCTTCAGCAGGGCGTGACGGAATTGGTAGGAGCCACCGACCTGGCGGAGGACTCCTCGCCGGTGGGCATGCTCCAGGAAGCCGATCACGCGCCATGGGAACGAGCCACTCAGGAAGAACCAGATCCGGGCGACGACGAACGCCGGCCATGCGTAGAGGATGGCGGCGAGTATCGCACCGAGAGCCCCGAACAAGGTCGCCTCGCCGATCCCCCGGTCCCATCGGCTGAGGAAGAAGACGGTTCCCAGCAGAATGATCGCGAGCACCGCGACCCGGCGGTCGGCCGCCAGCAGACTTCGTGGAGTCTGCCCGGACTCCGAACGCGACCGGGTCTCTCCGACGCCCGCCGCCAGACTCATGCCGGCGCCGAGGATGAGCATCATCACGGCATAGTCCGCAAGCGATGCCGTGGCCGCACCCATGGCGACGCCGATGCCGAGCGCAACGGGGATGGCGTAGCGGGCGTGGCTCAGCGTCGACCGCAGCACCGACCGGACACTGGTGGAGGCTCTGCGCGGCTCGATCGTGTCGCTGCCGAGCAACACACCGATGCTGCCGGTCACGCCGAGGAACCCCACGGCGAAGAGGGAGGATGTTCGATCCCGGGGAAACGTGACGAGCGCCCCGATCGCGGCGCCGAGCACTCCCCCGATCGCCGCGGCACCATACCGGGGCACGGCCTTGCTGAAGTGCCACCAATTGATCGCGTCGCCGTACAGGTCGTAGACCTCGGACGCCAGGAAACGCAGCGCCCGCCCCGGATCCTCGACCCGCGGCTCTCCCGGCTGCCACGGCTGGTCGTAGGCCGCGGCCACGAAACCGTCGAGCAGATGAACCTGGATGCTCTCGCTGTCCGGGAACATCTCCCGGTTCAGCAGCTCGCCCGGATCCGCGGCGGTCTCGCTGTACGCCGCCCGTGCCATGCTCACCATCAGCGGAGTCGACAGCGTCTCCCGCAGCGGCGAGGCCGGGTCCGCCGCCAGCCCGGCAAGCGTCGCCCGCCACTTGCCCCCGGCGCCGGGGTCGCTCGGCTTGCGGGCGGTCAGTGGCAGGTACCGGGTCACTTCGGCGAAATCCAGGTCCTGCATCCGCAGCGCTACCGACCCGGTGAGGACGTCGCCCTCGCTGACCGCCGCCGCGTACTCGTCGACCCGGCTGGTCATGATGATCCGGCGGCCGGGTGAGAACGCGTAGTTGATCATCTTGAGAGCGGTGGTGCGCGTCGTCTCGCCCAGTTCGTCGAAGCCGTCCAGCACCGGCAGCAGCCGGCCGTCCTCGAACAGCGCCGCGCCGTCACCGAGCGGTTCGAGGAACGGATAGGTGGCGAGGATCTGCTCGGACAGCCAGGCGTCCAGCGGCTTCTCCCGTGGATCCCACGAGCTCATCGGCACCAGGACGGGCACCGGGTCGTCCGGGCCGGATCGGTCGTCCAGCAGTCCCAGCACCAGGCGCATCGCGAGCACCGACTTGCCGGCGCCGGCGCGGCCGAGGACCACGACCCGGCCGGACGGGACGCGGTGGTACAGCTCGATGATCGTGTCCAGCGTGCCGTCCAGTGCTTCCGGCGCGGCGCCGACGTTCTCCTCGTGGTCCTGCAGCCAGTCCTCCGCCCGGTCCAGCCGCACGGCGAGCGGGAACGGGTCGTGCACGCGCCGCACGGCCTCCTCGCGGATCAACTGGCGGCGGATCTCCCCGGCCAGCCTGCTCACGAGGGCGCCGGGTTCCGGCTCCGGCGTGGACCGTCCGGCCTTCCAGCCGAGCCACACACCGCCTGCCGTGAGGATCAGCGCGAAGACGTTGAGGAAGACCCCGACGACACTGGCGATCCGATCGGCGTCCTCCAGTCCGCGGTGGACGAGATAGCTGCCGAATGCGAGGAGCAGGACCACCAGCCCGGCACACGCGGTGATCCACAGTGGGCGCCGGGTGCTCGTCTTCACCGCGCCAGTGTGGCAGCCGGGCGATACTCCGGAATCCGCCGAAAGCCCGACCCGTTCGGCGTTTGACCTCAAGCGGGCTTCAGGTCTTAGCGTTCGCCGCATGAACGATCCCGTGCTGGAGCCGGCCGCCTACTGGACCGGCGAGGCGCACCGGGCGCTGATCGCGTTCACCCGCTCCCGGGAGGCCGCGCTGGGCCTCACCCATCCGCAGCTCTGCCTGCTCGGCGCCCTGCTGGAACAGGACGGCCGGACGATCGGCGAGCTCGGCCGCGCCCTGCGCCCGCACATCGCGACCACCGACGACCTGCCCGCCGAGGCCGAGGCGCTGCTCGACGACGGGTACATCCGGGTGGACGCGTCCGGCCGGCTCTGGGCGACGGCGGCCGGACGCGAGGCCTGCGCCGGCGTACGACGGCACCTCCCGGAGATCACCGAGCGGATCCACCGGGGCATCGCGGACGCTGACTACGACGCCGCCCTAGCGGTGCTGCAGCAGATGATCCGTAACGTCACGTGATCGGCGGAGCAGTTCGGTGATCTCGGCCGGGCGCTGCGGCCGGGCGAACAGCCAGCCCTGGCCGGTGTCGCAGCCCAGATCGCGCAGCCGGTCGGCCTGCGGGCGGGTCTCGACGGCCTCGGCGGTGACGGTGAGCCCGATGGCGTGCGCGAGCCGGACGATCGTCTCCACGATCTCCAGGTCGACCTTGGAGACGGTCCGCAGGCCGTCGACGAACGGACCGGCGAGTTTGAGGATGTGCACCGGCAGCCGGCGCAGGTAGGCCAGGTTCGAGTAGCCGGTGCCGAAGTCGTCGATGGCGATCCGGATGCCCCGCTCGGCGAGGGCCCGCAGCGGCTCCGCGTCGTTCTCCATCACCGCGCTCTCGGTCAGTTCCAGCACCAGCAGCGACGGGTCGAGGCCGGTCCGGGCCAGGATCTTCTCGACGTCGGCGGGCAGGGTGGGCTCGTGCACCTGGGAGACGGTCATGTTCACGCTCACCGACAGCTGCCGGTCGGGGAACTCACGTGCCCAGAGGGCGGCCTGCGCGCACGCCTCCTCCAGGACCCAGCGGCCGAGCGGCACGATCAGCCCGGTCTCCTCGGCGAGCGGGATGAACCGGTCCGGGCTCAGCTCCCCGTGCACCGGATGCTGCCAGCGGATCAGGGCTTCGACACCGCGCAGCCGGCCGTCGGCGAGGGCGACCAGCGGCTGGTAGACCAGGGTGAACTCACGCCTGTCCAGGGCGTCGGGCATCTCGGCGGCCAGCTCGTAGCGGGCGGCCTGCTTCGCGTCGCGGCCCGGGTCGTAGGTCACGTACCGGCCGCGGCCCTCCGACTTGGCGACGTAGAGGGCCAGGTCGGCCGCCTTCATCAGGTCCGCGGGGCTGGTGTCGCCGACCCGGCTGTCGACCACGCCGATGCTCGCCGAGATCCGGGTACGGTGCCGGCCCAGCTGGAACGGCCGGGACAGCGATGTCAGCACCGACGCGGCCAGCGTGGTCAGCTCGGCCGGGCCGGACGGGTCCGCGACCAGCAGCACGAACTCGTCGCCGCTCATCCGGCCGGCCACCCGCCGCGGGCCTTCCGCGCAGTCCAGCAGGCGGGTGGCGACAGCGGTGAGCAGCTCGTCGCCGACCTGATGGCCGAGCGTGTCGTTCACCCGTTTGAAGCCGTCGAGGTCGAGGAAGCAGGCGCCGACCCGGTCGTCCGGGCCGGACTCGGCGAAGATCTGCTCGAGGCGGTCGGCGATCATCGTCCGGTTCGGCAGGCCGGTGAGCGGATCGTGCATGGCCTGGTGTTCGAGCCGGTCCTGGAGACGGAGCCGGTCGGTGATGTCCTGGACCATCGCGATGGTGAACTCGGGCGCGCCGTCGTCGTCGCGGATCAGCGACGAGGTCATGTCGGTCCAGACCTCACCGCCGTCGCGCCGGTAGTACGCCTTCTCCAGTCGCACGTGGTCGCGCTTGCCGGCGATCAGCTCCTCGTACAGCTGCCACATGTGCGGCGGATCGGTGGGGTGGCCGAGGTCGGGCACCCGTATGCCGGACATCTCCTCGACGGTGTAGCCGAGCAGTTCGGCGAAGGCCTGGTTGACCCGGACGATCCGGCCGTCCATCGCGGAGATGCCGATGCCGACGGCGGCGTTCTGGAACACCGCCCGCATCCGGGACTCGCTGGTGCGCAGGGCCCGTTCGGCGGTGGCGTGCGCGGCGAGGACGGCCTTGGTGAGGCGTTCCTGCTCGGCCATGGTGGCGGCGCGCAGCGCGTTGGTGTAGCCGAGCGCGACCCGGGCGGCGACGGACTTGTCGTCGAGGATCCGGATCGTCGCGGCCAGCACCTCCGGGTCGGTCAGGTGGGCCTCGACCAGGCCCGCCCCGACCGACTCCGGATCATCGTCGAGCCGCGCCGCCAGCCGTTCCAGCAGCGCGTCCAGATCCGCCGAGTCCAGGGGCACGAACATCGAGCGGGTCAGGGATCGCCGCCACCGCCGGGCGAACATCGGCGTCAACCCTTGCGGGCAACACCGGCGTACGCGCCGACCCGCTCCGGATGCTCGTCGACCGGGTCCTGCGGGTCCGGCCGCCACTGCGGGATGAAGACGAGGCCCGGCTCGACCAGGTCGAACCCGTCGAAGTACGCGGTGATCTCGGCGCCCGTCCGCAGCGCGATCTCGGTGCCGGTCCGCGACGACAGCCGCTGCGCCTCGATCACCTCGGGCGGCTGGCCGTCACCGGTGGCGTGCGAGATGAGCAGGAAGCTGCCGGGCGCCAGCGCGTCCCGCAGTGCCGCGACCGCCGAGCCGGGATCGTCGGCGTCCGGCACGAAATGCAGCACCCCGGCGAGCAGCACGGCCACCGGCTCGCTGAAGTCGATCAATCCGAGCTTGGCGGACTCGGCGAGGATCCGGTCGGCGTCGCGGACGTCCGCGCAGATCACCCCGGTCCCGCCGACCCCGGCCAGGATGGCCCGGCTGTGCTCGACGGCGACCGGATCGATGTCGACGTAGACGACCTTCGACCCGGGCGCCGCGTCGAGCGCGATCTCGTGGACGTTGCCGGCCGTCGGGATGCCGGACCCGATGTCGAGGAACTGCCGGATCCCCTGGTCGGCCAGGTAGCGCACGGCCCGGCGCAGGAAGACCCGGTTGGACCGCATGGTCTCGCCGATGTTCGGCGTCATCGAGGCGATCTGGTCGGCGAGCTGCCGGTCGACGGCGAAGTTGTGCGCCCCGCCGAGGAAGTAGTCGTAGACGCGGGCGGCGCTGGGCCGGTTCACGTCGATACCGGCGGGAACCCAGTCGGTCGTTTCGGTCACGGACACGGCCCTTCTTGCTAAAGGCGATCGTCGATCAACGACCGTACCCGAAAATCTTCGCGGCGAGGTCGGTCATCACCTCGGTAGCGCCCGCGCCGATGCCGAGGATCCGGGTGTCGCGGTAGTGACGCTCCACTTCGCTCTCCCGCATGTAGCCCATCCCGCCGTGCAGCTGCACGGCCTCGTCGACCACGTATTTACAGGTGTCGACGGCCGCGTTCTTGGCCAGGCACACCTCGCCGGCCACGAAATCACCGGCCGCATGCCGCCGGGCGACCTCCCGGGTGTAGGTCCGGGCGAGTTCGATGCGCTGCCGCATCTGGATCAGCTTGTGCTGCACCACCTGACGGGCGATCAGCGGTCTGCCGAACGTCTCGCGCTCGCGGGCGTATTCGAGGGTCAGGTCGAGGCAGCGCTGGGCCACCGAGTAGGCGTGCACGGCCGCGATGATCCGCTCGGGCACGAAGACCTGGCCGATCAGCATGAACCCGGCGTTCTCCGGGCCGACCAGGTTGCGGGCCGGCACCCGGGCGTCGGCGAAGGACAGCTCGGCGGTGTCCGAGGCGAGCCAGCCCATCTTGTCCAGCTTGCGGGAGACGGTGAAGCCGGGCGTGTCCTTGTCGATGACGATCAGGCTGATGCCGGAGGCGCCGGGTCCGCCGGTGCGCACGGCGGTGGTCACGAAGTCGGCGCGCACCCCCGAGGTGATGAACATCTTCGCGCCGTTCACCACGTAGTCGTCGCCGTCGCGGACCGCGGTGGTGCGCAGATGGGCCACATCGGAGCCGGCGTCCGGTTCGGTGATCCCGAGCGAGCAGACCCGCTCGCCGGCCAGCGCGGGACGCACGTACCGGTCGATCAGGTCCTCATTCCCGGACGCGATGATGTGCGGCAGCGCGATGCCGTGGGTGAACAGCGCCGCGTGCGCGCCGGACGAGCCGCCGGCCTCGAGGAACGCCTCGGTCGCGATCACCATGTCCACGGTGTCGCCGCCGTCGCCGCCGATCTCCTCGGGGAAGCCGATCGCGAACAGCCCGGCCTTCGCGATCTCCCGGTGCACCTCGCGCGGGATCTCACCCGCCCGTTCCCACGCGGACAGGTGGGGGAGGATCTCGCGGCCGACGAACTGCTTCATCGCCGTGGCCAGCGCCTGGCGCTCGGGGGTCTCGATCATGCCTAGCTCCTTCGGGGGTTCTCGACCAGGGTCGCCGGGTCTCGCCGGCCCAGCAGGATCGCGGCGGCCCGTTTCCAGCGGCGGATCAGCAGTTCCCGGCTCGCCAGGTCGCCGCTGACGATGCCGGTCATGGCGAGGCCGGTGAGCACCTCGAACGTGAAGTGGACGACGGTGTCGACGCGGGGATCGTCGTCGAGCAGCTCGCGGGCGTGGTCCCGCAGCGTCCCGAAGATCTCCTTCTCGACGGCGACCAGGGCGTCGCGCAGCGCGGCGTCGGTACGGGCGGCGTTCCACAGTTCGAGCGCGGCCCAGAAGATCGGCGACGAGAAGTGCCGCCAGACCGCGTCGATGAACGCGTCCAGTGGCTCGACCCCGGCCGGCACCGCCGCGATCTCGGCGGACATCCCGTCCAGGCGCCGCCGGGCCACGTGCTGCACCGCCGCGACCAGCAGGTCCACCTTGGTCGGGAAGTGGTGCAGCAGCGTGCCGCGCGGCACATCCGCCCTGGCCAGGACCTCGGCCGTGGTGGTCTCGGCGTGACCGCGCTCGACCAGGCACTGCACCGTCGCGTCGAGGATCTTCGACCGGGTCGCCTCGCTGCGCTGCGCCTGAGTGCGCCGCCCCTGTTCCGCTGTCACGGCAGTAACCGTACGACTTGACTGTTAGTTCGGTCCAGCACCGAAAATGACAGCGTCATGACAGGCCTTGTGGTGACCCCGGTCACTCGCTTACCGTCACGCCAGACTGTTAGGGAGACATCTATGCCAGCGCGCGAGCGCCTCGCCATGCTCCACGCGGTGATCACATCGGCGCTGCCCCGGCGCGCCCGGGCCGTGGCGACCGTCGAGGACCTGGCCGCGCCGCCCCGCGAGCTGAGGTACCCGTTCGCCGCGTCCGCCGAGATCCCGGCGCCGAAGGAGGCGATCTTCGCGGTCCTCGCCGATCCGGCACGCCTCGCGGACTGGCTCACCATGCACACCGGCTGGGCCGGCTCGCCGCCCGCGTCGTTCGCCGAGGGCGAGCGCTTCGCCCAGCGGGTGAAGCTGATGGGAATGCCCACCGAAGTGCGGTGGACGGTCACCGGCGTACGGCCGGACGGCGTCGTCTGGCTCGACGGGACCGGTCCGATGGGCATCGTCGTCGGGCTCTACCTGTCGATCGGGACCGGCGCGTCCGGAACCCTCGTGCGCATCGACGGCGGCGTCGAGGGCGGGTCGGCGGACGGACCGCTCGGTCCGATGGTCGCGCGCAACCTGTCCGACGCCATGGTCAAGTCGCTGGCGCGACTGGAGAAGGCGGTCGAGGGCGCCCCTGATCGTCCCCGGCCGGTCGCGCAGGCCTCCTCTCCCCGGCCGCGCCTCGCCCAGCCCGCCCCGGTACGCCACGAGCGCACCGGCCGGGAGATCGACGGCCGGACACCGGTGATCGTCGGCGTCGGCCAGGTGTCCGAGCGCTCCATCGATCCGCAGGACGCCGACCCGGTCGCTCTCGCGGTCCGTGCTCTGCGAGCGGCCGAGCAGGACTGCGGCGTCGCCGGGGTGCTGGCCGCGGCCGACTCGGTGGCCTACGTGCCGAGCGTGTCCTGGCAGTACGCGGACGGCGCCGCCCTGATCGCCGCCGCGGTCGGCGCGACACCCGCCGAGACCGTCCGGAGCAGCACGTTCGGCGGCGACGGCGGCCTGCGGCTGATCAACGACGCGGCGGCGGCGATCGCTGCCGGGCACGCGTCGATCGTCCTGGTCGGCGGGGCGGAGGCCGCCGCCACCGCCGCGGCGGCCGAGAAGGCCGGGCACGCGCTGGGCTGGCCGGACCAGGCCGAGGGCACAGCGCCGAGCCGGGTGGTCGGCCAGGACCGCGAACCGAACAACGAGCCGGAGACGCTGGCCGGCCTGGTCGCGCCGATCTGGATGTACGCGCTCATCGAGTCGGCGGTCCGCGCCGAGTCGGGGCTCTCCCCGGACGAGCATCTCGCCCGGATCACCGCGCTCTGGTCGCGCTTCTCGGACGTGGCCGCCGCCAACGACTTCGCCTGGCTCCCGCAGCGGCGCACCGCCGAGGAACTGTCCACCCCCGGCGGCGAGAACCGGCCCATCTCCGCGCCGTACACCAAGCTGCTGACCGCCAACCTCCAGGTCAACCAGGCGTCCGGGACCATCCTGTGCAGCGCCGCGGCGGCGTCCGAGCTCGGCATCCCGCAGGATCGGTGGGTGTTCCCGCACGCGGGAGCGCACGCGACCGACGAATGGTTCGTCTCCGAACGGGCGTCGCTGGCCTCGTCGCCGGCCATCCGGGCGGCGGGACAGGCGGTGCTCACGCACGCCTCGACCGACATTTCTGATATCTCGTACATCGACCTGTACGCCTGCTTCCCCTCCGCCGTCGAGATCGCCGCCGCCGAACTCGGACTCCCCCTGGACGACCCGGACCGGCCCCTGACCGTCACCGGCGGGCTGACCTTCGCGGGCGGGCCGGGCAACAACTACTCGGGGCATGCGGTCGCCAACCTCGTACCGCTGCTGCGCTCTGACCCGGAAGCGAAAGGCCTGGCCACGGCCCTCGGGTGGTACGCGACGAAGCACGCCGCAGGCGTGTTCTCGGCGGCACCGCCCGCCACCCTCTTCGCGGACATCGACGCCGACCCGCGGCTGGACCGCCCGCCTGCCCGCAAGGCGCTCTCCTCCTACGTCGGTGACGCCGTGCTGGAGGCGTACACGATCCCCTACGACCGGGACGGCAACCCCTCCGCGACCGTGATCACCGCGTTGACCCCGTCCGGGGATCGCGTCGTGCGGCGCGTCGAGGATCTCGTCTTCGACGGGGATCCGCTCGGCTGGACCGTGAGCTTCGGCGAGAAGACGGTGGACATCGCCGAGAGATCCCGCTCGCCCCTGCCCCCACCCGCCGAACCGCCCCTGATCGTGGAATGGCACGGCCCGGTCACCGTCTGGCGCCTGAACCGCCCGGCGGTCCGCAACGCCATCGACCTGACCACCGCCCGCGCCCTGGAACGCGCCGTCGACGCCTTCGAGGCCGACCCCGGCGCCCGGGTGGCGATCCTGACCGGAAGTGACACCACCTTCAGCTCCGGGATGGACCTCAAGGCGGCGGCCCGTGGCGAGTACCCGATCACCGAGGGACGCGGATTGCTCGGCATCACCCGCCGGCCGCCGTCCAAGCCGCTGATCGCCGCGGTGGAGGGGGCCGCCCTGGCCGGCGGATGCGAGCTGGCGCTCGCGGCCGACCTGATCGTCGCCGCCGAGGACGCCCGGTTCGGCATCCCGGAGGTCAAGCGCGGCCTGGTGGCGGCCGCCGGCGGGGTCCTGCGGCTGGCGCAGTCGCTGCCCCGCGCCACCGCCCTCGAACTGGCGCTGACCGGCGCACCCCTGCCGGCCCGGCGCCTGCACGACCTCGGCCTGATCAACCGGGTCACCTCGCCCGGCAAGGCCCTGGAGACCGCCCTCGACCTGGCGCGGGAGATCGCCGCCAACGCTCCGCTCGCCGTCCACCTCTCCAAGCGCATCGTCGACGAGCACCGCGACTGGAGCACCGCGGAAGCCTTCGACCGTCTCTCCGACTTCGCCGGCGAGGTGATCGGCTCCGCGGACGCCGCCGAAGGCATCCGCGCATTCGCCGAGGGCCGAGCCCCTCACTGGAAGGGCCATTGATGAGTACGACCGAGAAGCTGCACGCCGTCCTGCGGATGCACCAGATAGGCATCGTCAACCTGACCCGCCCCGACCGGCTCCTGAAGATGGCCAGGAACAACGGACGGCTCGGTCCGCAGGCCGCCCTGATCATGAAGGCCGCCTCGGAGCACCCGGACGCGCCGGCCCTCACCGACGAGCGGGGCACCCTCACCTACCGCGAACTGGACGAGCAGTCGAACGCGCTGGCCCACGCGCTGAAGAGTTTCGGCCTGCCGGACCGCTCGGTGGTCGGCGTCCTCGCCCGCGACCACCGCGGCCTGCTCCTCGCCATCAGTGCCACGGCCCGCGCGACCCTGCGGCTGGCCCTGATGAACACCGGCCTGGCGCCGGGCCAGCTGGCGCAGGTGGTCGAGCGCGAGAAGGTCCGGGTGCTGCTGCACGACGCCGAGTTCGACGACCTGGTCGCGGGTGTCTCGATTCCGCGCTACCTGACCTGGGGGGACTCCTCCGGGACGACGATCGAGGAGCTGGCTGCCGGGCGGCCGTCCACCCCGCTGCCGCTGCCCGACCGGCCCGGCGGTTTCATCATCCTGACCAGCGGCACCACCGGGCTGCCGAAGGGCGCGCCCCGTACCAAGGTCTCCCCGCTCGCCAGCGCGCTGATCGCCGACCGGATCCCGTTCCCCCGCCAGGGCGCCGCCGTGATCGCGTCGCCGCTCTTCCACAGCACCGGGTTCGGCGCCTGGACGGTCGGCCTCTCCCTCGCCAACCACGCGATCCTGATGCGCCGCTTCGACGCCGAACGCGTCCTCGAGGCCATCGCCACCCACCGGGCGCAGATGCTGGTCGCCGTGCCGACGATGATGACCCGCATCCTCGCCCTCGGCCCGGAGGCCATCGGGAAGTACGACACGTCGTCCCTGCGGACGGTCTTCGTCGCCGGGTCCGCCCTCGCCCCCGACCTGACCGCCCGCTTCCAGGAACAGTTCGGCGACGTGGTCTACAACGTCTACGGCTCGACCGAGGTGGCGGTGGCGTCGGTGGCCCAGCCCACCGAGTCCCGCCGCGCCCCCGGCACGGTCGGCAGGCCGCCGGTGACCGTGCACGTGGCGCTCTTCGACCACGACGGCGAGCGGATCACCGCGCCGGACACGATCGGCCGGGTCTTCGTCCGTACCGGCATCCCGTTCGAGGGCTACACCGACGGCCAGCACAAACAGATCATCGACGGCTTCATGTCCACCGGCGACCAGGGCCATTTCGACGCCGAGGGCCTGCTCTACATCGACGGCCGCGACGACGACATGATCATCTCAGGCGCCGAGAACGTCTACCCGCAGGAGGTGGAGAACCTGCTGGCCGCCCGCGAGGACGTCATCGAGGCCGCGGTGATCGGCGTCGACGACCCGGAGTTCGGCAAGCGGCTGCGGGCGTTCGTGGTGCCGGCCGACGGCGTGACCCTCGACGCCCAGGAGATCAAGGACTACGTGCGGGCGTCACTGGCCCGTTACAAGGTCCCGCGTGACGTGGTCTTCCTCGACGAGCTGCCGCGAAACCCCACCGGCAAACTGATCCGCCGCAACCTCCCCGCAGGCCCCCTCTGACCGTCCCGCAAGACCGGCTGTGCACCAGAGCGGGGTGGGATCGTCGCGGGCCACGAAGTGAACGCCTTCGGAGACCTCATGACCGGCAGGGTCACTGATAGGCGCTCGGCTCGTCCGCGTCGTGGAGCTGCCGGGTCACGTGGTCGCGCAGCGCCGCCAGATAGGTGGACGCCAGCTGGCCCAGCTGCTGGATCTCCTGTTCCAGGGCGGCACGTTCGACGACGATCCGGTCCAGGGCCGCGGTGTGGTCGCGTTCCGCGGTGGCCTCGGTGTTCTCGGCCGAGACGCGGGCGTCGGCGACCACCTGGTCGGCGCGGGCCTGAGCGTCGGCGACCACGGACTCCGCCTCGCCGCGGGCCTCGCGGAGGTGGTCGTCGGCGGTGCGCTGGGCCATCATCAGCACGCGCAGGTTGCGGTCGTCGCCACCGGGCACGGCCGGGCCGGCGGCACGGCTGCGCTCCAGCTCGGCCTGCAGATCACGGGCGTGCTGCTCGGCCCGGTCCCGGTCGGCGGTGAGCTGGGCCAGCAGGCCACGCAGCTGCGCGAGGTCCTCGTCGGGGCGGACGACGGCCCGGGTGCGCAGGGTGCTGTTCTCCTCGATGAGGCGGGACAGCTCCTGCTCGACCTCGTCGAGGAAGGCGTCGACCTCCTCCTCGCCGTAACCACGGCGTCCGGCCGGCGGCGCCTTGAAGGCCATGTTCTGAATGTCGGCAGGGGTGAGCGGCATCCTGCTCCTCATAAACCAAAGCGAACGGCAAGGCGCAGCCCAGCCTACGCGCTCGAAGCCATGATGTGGGTCAGCAGTGCCCGCAGGGCACCGGCAGGCGGGACACGCGGGCCGGTCCAGATGGCGCGGAGGTCACGGTCCAGGCGAAGACCGTCGACGGGTACGTGCCGGAGCCGTCCCGACCGGAGATCGTCGCCGACCGCGAGACGGCTGACCACGGCGGGCGCCGCCCCGGCGAGGACGGCGGCCCGGACGGCAGCGGCGGTGGACAGTTCCAGGACGGGCGGCGCCTGACGGACATCGTCGCCGAGCACCGCGCGCAGGGCGGCGGTGAGCGAGTCCCTGGTGCCGGAGCCCGGTTCCCGGGTGACCAGCGCGGTGGCGGCCAGTTCCGCGGCGGTGATCGGGGTCTTCCGGTTCGCCCACCGATGCCCGGGCGGCGCGACCAGCACGAGCTCGTCGCGCCCGACGACCCGGCTGCGCAGGCCGCGCGGCACCTGCGGCCCCTCGATGAAGCCGAGGTCGGCGGTGTTCTCCTGGACCTGCTCGACGACGTGGTCGCTGTTCGTCGCGGTCAGCACCACCCGGATCGGCGTCTGCCCGCGGCGGGCCGCGTCCGCCTGCAGGCCGACGAGCCAGCCCGGCAGCAGGTGCTCGGCGACCGTGAGGCTGGCGCTGACCCGCAGCGTGCTGCGGCTGTCCTCGCGCAGCGCGGCCAGGCCGGCGTCCACTTCGGCGGCCAGCTGCAGGAGGCGGTCGGCCCATTCGACGACGACGGCGCCCTGCGGGGTGAGGGTGGCGCCGCGCGGGGTGCGGGTCGCCAGCCGTACGCCGGTCTGCGCCTCCAGGGCGGCGAGCCGGGACGACACCGCCTGCTGGGTGAGGCCGGCGTCGCGGGCGGCGCCGCTGAGGCTGCCGGTCCGGGCCACCGCCAGCAGGATCTCCAGGGCGGCGAGGTCCGGCATCCGCGGGCTCAGGGTCACGAGTTCCGAGGGTACGGGGATCGGGCCGCCGCTTCCGTTAGGGTTTCCGAGTGGCGAAACTCCGTGATCAGATCATCGCCGAGCTCGGCGTGCAGGCGACCATCGACCCCGCTGAGGAGATCCGGAAGCGGGTCGGATTCCTCAAGGACTACCTGCGCTCGACCCCGGCCACCGGTTACGTGCTGGGCGTCAGCGGCGGCCAGGACAGCACGCTGACCGGCAGACTCTGCCAGCTGGCGGTGAGCGAGCTGCGGGCCGAGGGCCGGGAGGCGACGTTCGTGGCGGTGCGGCTGCCCTACGGCGTGCAGGCCGACGAGCACGACGCGCAGACGGCCCTCGGTTTCATCCGGCCGGACCGGACGATCACCGTGAACGTGAAGCCGGGCGCCGACGCGACGGCGGCCGAGGCGGCCCGCGGCCTGGAGGGCGGCGGCGAGATCCGCGACTTCGTCCGGGGCAACATCAAGGCCCGCGAGCGGATGGTCCTGCAGTACGCGATCGCCGGCCAGCTGAACCTGCTGGTCGCCGGCACCGACCACGCGGCGGAGGCGGTGACCGGGTTCTTCACGAAGTACGGCGACGGCGGCGTGGACGTCACCCCGCTGACCGGCCTGACGAAGCGGCAGGGCGCGGCGTTGCTGCGCGAGCTGGACGCGCCGCCGAGCTGCTGGAAGAAGGTGCCGACCGCCGACCTGGAGGACGACCGCCCCGCGCTGCCGGACGAGGAGGCGCTCGGGATGAGCTATGCGCAGATCGACGCCTACCTGGAGGGCGAAGAGGTCAGCCGGGAGGTGGCCGAGCGGCTGGAGGGCATCTTCCTGGGCACCCGGCACAAGCGGACCGTCCCGGTCACCCCGCTGGACGACTGGTACAAGCGGGACTTGTGACTCCACAACATCGCGGCGGCTACCGGGCGGGCTGATCGGGCGCGAGGGTGGACCGGTGATCGACCTGGCGCCACCCCGCGTGGAAACCGCTCTGACCCCCAACTGGTTCGCCTCGGTGATGGCGACCGGCATCGTCGCGACCGCCGCCGTCTCGCTGCCGGTCGGCGCGACGGTGCTGCGGCCGTTCGCCACGACGGCCTGGCTGCTCGCGGCCGCCCTGCTGGCGATCCTGCTCACCCTCGCCGCCCGCCGCCGCCGGACGGTCGCCGTGCACGGCGCCGACCCGGTGATGGCGCACTTCTACGGCGCGCCGCCGATGGCGCTGCTCACCGTCGGCGCCGGCACGCTGCTGCTCGGCCCGGACCTGATCGGCGCCCGGGCCGCCACCGCGATCGCCGTGCTGCTGTGGATCACCGGGACGGTGAGCGGCCTGGTCGTGGCGGTGGCCGTGCCCTACCTGCGGATCACCCGGCACACCGGCGGCGAGCCGTTCGGCGGCTGGCTCATGCCGGTCGTGGCGCCGATGGTCTCCGCCGCCACCGGCGCCCTGCTGGTGCCGCACGCCCCGGCCGGCCAGATCCGGTTGACGCTGCTGCTGGCGTGCTACGCGATGTTCGGTCTCAGCCTGGTCGCCGCACTCATCATGATCACGATGATCTGGCACCAGATCGCTCTCCACGGAACCGGCCCGTCCCGGGCGACACCCACCCTCTGGATCGTCCTCGGACCGATCGGCCAGGCCGTCACCGCCGCGAACCTGCTGGGCGGCGTGGCCTCGTCGGCGCTGTCCCACCCGTACGACAAAGCCTTCGAAGCCCTGGGGATCGTCCTCGGTGTGCCGCTCTGGGGATTCGCGATGCTGTGGGCCGGACTGGCGCTCGCGGTGACCGTGCGGACCGTGCGCCGGGGGATGCCGTTCGCGCTGACCTGGTGGTCCTTCACCTTCCCGGTCGGCACGTGCGTGACCGGCACCTCGGCACTGGCCGTGCGGACCGGGTCGGCGATGTTCGCGATCGTGGCGGTGCTGCTCTACGTCGCGCTGGTCGCCGCCTGGGCGGTCGTCGGGACGCGGACGATCCGGACGGTCACGGCAGGCGGATGACGTCGGCGACGATCGCGCCACCGGCGGTCATCCTCGCCGCCGCCGGGCTGTCGTAGACCACCAGGAGCCGCCCGTCCTCGGCCGGACCGATCAGCCCGATCCCCTCGGCGTGATCATCGCCTTCCCCGTAGGTCAGCTCCAGCTCCCGGCGGATGGTCTCCCCTCGTACGATCTCCGGCATCGCCGCCCGGCCGGCGCCCAGCCACCGGTAGATGCGGACCGGGCCGTCGAGGTCCATCGTCGGACCGGCGAGCACCAGGAGGTCGTCACCGGCCGGGCAGAGGTCGCGGATGCCCAGGCCGTCCAGGTCGAGCACGTGCTTGCGGTAGGGCAGCCCGTCCTCGAACTCGTGCAGGCGCAGGCGGGTCGGGTCCGCCTCCACGACGTACGGCCGGAGCTCCAGCACGAACGCCCACCCCCGGAGCACCGGGCCGCGCAGTCCGAGGTAGACCCGGTCGCCCTGCACCGCGATCCCCTCGATGTCGAGGCCGTTGTCCTTGCTCGGGATCGCCAGGAACGGCGCCAGGTGCTCGTCGTCGCGCAGCAGCTCCCGGATGTTGTCGCGCGGATCGAGCAGTGCCGCGTGCTCGCCCTCGCTCTCCTTCACCAGGCTCGGCAGCCCGTCCACGTCGACGACCGGGATGCGCACCAGGATCTGCCGGTTGTCCTGGCCGGTGATCCGGGCGAGACGGCGCAGCGCCTTCGGGCCCGCGTGCCGGTCCTTGATCTGACGCCGCCGCAGGCTGTGTGAGCCGACCGCCCAGAGGAACCGGCCGGTCCGCGCGATGCCCTCGATGTCGGCTTCCTCGTCCGGGTCGGCGCCCGGCAGGTCGACCAGGTCGGCGAGGCGGAAGGTGCGCTCGTCGGCGTACTCCGACGGCTTCTCCTCGTCGTTGGGGGTGAGCCGCTCGATGCTGGCCGTCTCGTCGCCGGCCAGCCAGACGACCCTGCCGTCGGTGCGCACCGCCGAGAGGTTGGTGTGGGTGGCCGCGTCCTGCGAGGCCTGGCCGAACCAGAGGAGAACCGTCCGCTCAAGAGTCACAAGGTCATCGTGGCAGCCGCAGTCACGCCGGAGGATCGGAAAATCGGCCAGGTGACGATTTCCGTTCCGCTCGTTCGTCATCCCGGTGCAAAGGTAGTCCCGAAGCCTCCCGAGAAGGAGAGAATCATGCGTTTCGCGTTGCTCATGCACTACCAGGAGCCGGCCGAGGGTGAGCTGGACGAGGAGGCGATCACCGGGGCGCAGCAAGCGTTCGACGCCTACGGCAAGGCGCTGCACCAGGCCGGCGTCCTGATCTCGGCGGACGTGCTGCGGCCGTCCGTCGCCACCACCAGCGTGACACTGCGCGACGGCTCGCTGCGGGTGCAGGACGGCCCGTTCGCCGAGACGAAGGAGGCGCTGGCCGGCGTGTTCCTGGTCGAGGTGCCGGATCTGGACGCGGCGATCGGCTGGGCGCAGAAGTGCCCGGGTGCGCAGTGGGGCACCCTGGAGATCCGCCCGGTGGGCACGACGTTCACCGGCGGCGCGTGGACCGACGGTTGCGTCCAGAGTTGACTGCTGCCGCCGAGGTGGCCGCCCGGGACAGCTACGGCCGGCTGCTCGCCCTGCTCTCCGCGGCGACGAACGATCTCGTCGCCGCGGAGGACGCCCTGGCCGACGCGTTCGAGCGGGCGGTGACGACGTGGCCGGCGCAGGGGGTGCCGGCCAACCCGGACGCGTGGCTGCTCGCCGTGGCCCGCAACCGGCTGCGCGACTGGTGGCGGTCCGCCTCCTACCGCCGCACGGTCGCCCTGGACGTCGAACGGGACTCGCCCGCGCATCTCGACGAGATCGACGTGGACCGCATCCCGGACCGCCGGCTGGAGCTGATGCTGGTCTGCGCCCACCCGGCGATCGACCCGGCCGTGCACACCCCGCTCATGCTGAACACGGTCCTCGGCTACACGGCCGAGCAGATCGGCCGCGCCTTCTCGACGCCGGCGGCCACGATGGCGACCCGCCTGGTCCGCGCGAAGAAGCGGGTGAAGACGGCCGGCATCCCGTTCCGCCTGCCCGCCCGCGACGATCTCCCGGGCCGGATGGACGCCGTCCTCGAGGCCGTCTACGGCGCCTACGTGATCGACCGCGCGCCTGCGGAAGCCCTGCATCTCGTGGAGGTCCTCGCCCGGCTCGCACCCCGTGATCCGGAGGCTCGCGGCCTGGCAGCGCTGGTGCAGCTCTCGGCCGCGCGAGCCCCCGCCCGCACGGACTCCGGCGGCCGATTCGTTCCGCTCGCCGACCAGGATCCCGCTCGCTGGGACCGGAGTCTCATCGCCCGGGCGCACGAGCATCTCCGGGCCGCCCACGCGCAGGGCCGGCTCGGCCGTTTCCAGTTGGAGGCCGCCATCCAGGCCCTGCACTGCGCCGACAACCGCACTCCCGACCGCACCACCCTGCTCGACCTGCACCGCGCCCTGCACCGCCTGGCGCCGTCCCTGGGCGGGGGTGTGGCGCTGGCCGCCGCCACCGCCGACGTGGACGGCCCCGCGGCCGCCCTCGCCCTGCTGGACACCGTCATCGCCGAAGCCGGAGACGCCGGCCCTCGCTTCCAACCGGCCCGCGCCGCCCGAGCCCACCTGCTCAAACGCCTGGGCCGGGCCACCGAGTCCGCCGCCGAGTTCGACGCGGCCATCGCCCTCACCCGCGACCCGTCCGAAAGCGCATACCTCCAGAGCCAACGGCCTTGATGTCGCAGCGGGGTGGGTGGTGCAGACCGTCGCTCACGCCGAGGGCGCCGCGTTCCTCGCCGGCCGCTGCGCGTCCGGACCGCGAGTTCACCCAGCGCGACCTGAGTGAGTGGAAGCGCCCTCCTCCTATCAGTCCCGCCACCCGGCGGTCCCACAGAGCGACATTTCGGGCGTCGACCCAGCGCCGGCCGCTCAGCCGGTCCCGTGGCGGCGGCCCGGCTGTGAGCCATGGGTCGCAAATCGGGCGCTCGACAGCCATGAGTCACAGCCGGCTCTCGCGGGCTGTGACTCATGGTTGTCGAGCGGCCTCATGGGCGGCGGAACCGGTGCGGCAGGGCGACCGTCGGTTCGACGACCTGGCGCGGCTTGCCCAGGCCTTCGACGCCGTGCGTCCTGGGCTGGGGATGATCGGTTCCGTGCCGCCGATTCGAGGGATGGCGATTCGCGCGGGCGGGTCGGCGTACGGGGAATGGTCTAATTCATGTGGAGGATCTGGATCAGGTTGCCGCAGGTGTCGTCGAGGACGGCGGTGGTGACCGGGCCCATCTCGACGGGCTCCTGGACGAAGCGGACGCCCAGGCCGCGCAGCCGCTCGAATTCGGCGCGGACGTCGGTGACCAGGAACTGGGTGAAGGGGATGCCGTCGTTGACCAGGGCTTCCTTCCACGGCTTGGCGGCCGGGTGACCATCCGGTTCGAGGAGCAGCTCGACGCCGTCCGGGTCCTCCGGTGACGTCAGGGTGAGCCAGCGGGAACCGTCGTCGCCGAGCGGGATGTCGTTCTTCTTCACGAAACCGAGCTTCTCGGTGTAGAAGCGCAGCGCCTCCTCCTGGTTGCTCACGAGGACGCTCGTCACGTGGATCCGCATGTCAGGTCTCCGGTTTCTTCCAACGGTCGGTGAGGTGTTCCAGAGGCGCGGTGTCGAGATGGTGGAACTTGTATCGCCCCTCGCGGCGGGCGGTGACCAGACCAGCACTGATCAGCACCTCCAGGTGCTGCGAGATCGCCTGCCGGGAGGAGGCCAGCTGGTGCCTCATCGCCAGCCGGGTGCAGATCTCGAACAGGGTCTGGCCGTCGCGGTCGGCCAGCTCGTCGAGGATCCGGCGCCGGGTCGGGTCGGCGAGCGCCTTGAAGACGTCGTCCTCGCTCACGACTCCGATAATAGGCAAGTAACCGCTTGCCTATCAACCCCGGACCAGATCGGGGAACGCCTGCCGCACCCCGGTGAGGACCAGCTCGGGGGCGGGTGCGCGGTCGGCGGCGATCGCGACCGCCTCGCAGACGTCGGTGAGCGTGTTGATGCCGACCGCGGCGTTGAAGAGCTCCTCCACGGCGAGACCGGCGGCCTGATCGTGGGAGAGCGACCGGCGGATCCCGCCCTCGTCCGGCAGCGGCATCCCGTCGCGCAGCGCGGCCAGCGCCACCGCGGCCCACGGGTGACCCAGCAGGCCGGCCTGGCCGAGGATCCGCTCGACCGCCCACGCCGCCACGGCCCGGCGCTGCTCGTCTCCCGCGTCGGCCAGCGCCGCCACCAGGTCCGGGTCGAGCTGGGAGAGCCGGGCCGCCGACCAGCCCGCCTCCCGCAGGCGAGGATCGTCCGGGACCCGGCCCTGCCAGATGTCGTAGAGGTGGTCCTCGGCGTAGTCCTGCAGCCGCTCGGCCCGGCGGGTGCGCAGGCCGGTGATCCGATCGGCCAGCTCGGCCCGGGTCAGGGCGGGCTGGCGTTCGACGCCGTGCCAGTACCCGCCGATGTCCCGGCTCTGCTTCACGATCCGGTCCGCGCCGGTCGCCGGCCAGAACTGCAGCAGGGTGGCGTCCCCTCCGGCGCAGTAGCGGACCCGGTAGTTGCCCGGCGGCAGGTCGACCGGGCCCTCCTGGCGGTCGTACGCGGCGAGCATCAGGTTCTCGGCAC
Source organism: Actinoplanes sp. OR16 (assembly GCF_004001265.1). Lineage (GTDB taxonomy): Bacteria > Actinomycetota > Actinomycetes > Mycobacteriales > Micromonosporaceae > Actinoplanes. Next base: position 6,932,051 of record NZ_AP019371.1, read on the forward strand.
GAGTGCTGAACGGCGCCTCCACGACGTCCGGCCAGATGTCGGCCACGACCGGCTCGGCGGTGTGCAGCTCGACGCGGACCTGCACGTCGCCGCTCATCGGGCCGGTCTTCAAATGCAGGATCCCGGGGATGGCCGCCCCGCACAGCCCGTTCACCTGGCCGCGCATCGCCTCGCGAGGATCACCCAGGTCGGCGTGGGCGTCACCCAGGCGGAGAAACCCGTAGTGCACCCGGATCGGCGTGTCCAGCAGAACTTCGACCAGCACACCCCCAGTCTGGCCCGCACGGACCGCCGCGGAGGCGCCTATCCCCGGATCGTCAGGTGCCCGGCGAGCGAGCGGAGGAAGCCGGGGGCGTCGAACATCGCGCCGGCCGCCGCCACGCCGGTGGTCAGGGCGCGACCATCGAGCAGACGGGCGGCCGCCTCGACGGCCAGGGGCGCGCTCACCGCGTAGATGTCGTGACCCGTGGCGGTGACCCGGCGCTGCTCGCCACCGCGGCGGACCACGGCGTCGACGGTGAACGACTCGGGCGCCCGCTCGCCGGCCGCGGCCAGGTCGTTCGCCGCGGTCACCGTCATGTACGTCCGGACCTCGGGGATGTCCAGGTGGCTCGGCACGGTGACGATGTCGGCCATGCTGAATCCGGCCAGGACCGGGCGCGGGCCGTCCGGGAACTCCCAGTCGACAGTCGGCAGATCGCCCTCGGGGTCGTAGTAGTCCAGCTTGCCGCCGGTGAAGCGGACCCGGCGGCCCTGCCGCCGGTCATGCGAGACCACACCCGCGGCTATGGTTCCCGAGGTGGGGTGCCAGCTGCTGAGCCCGTACGATATGTGCGCTTCATCGGCCGTGTCCCAGTCGGCCATCGCCGTGGTGACGAGCAGGTCGCCCAACCCGCCGAAGAAGGCGGCGGCCGGCACCACATCTGTCCGGAAATTTCCGGACAAGGTCTCCGCGTTGGCCTCGATCTCCGCCGCGACGTCGACATACGGGATGGTGCACGCCTCGGCCGCCGCGATCACCGGTGCGGCCGTCGACGCGAACGGACCCGCCGTGTTGATCACCGCGTCGGCGCCGGCGAGCGACAGGTCCTCGATCGTCGCCACGCGATAGGGATGGCCCATCGTTCGCAGCCTCGCCTCGTCACGCCCCAGGAGCAGCGGCGCGAAACCCCTCGCCGTGAGCTCCTCCACGACGAAACGACCGGTGTGCCCATATGCCCCGAAAACCGCAACTGTTCGCATGCCGTTCAGCGTGCCAGCGTCCTTCTGAGCAGGCCAGTGTCGGGAACGACAACACCCGTACACTTTCGGACATGACCACGATCGGGCTGGCCGCCACCGACGGGATGCTGCACTTCGAGACGGCGATGACCTTGGAGATCTTCGCGCGCGATCCGTCGGGCCAGGCCCCTTCCTGGTACGACGTGACGGTGTGCGGACCGGGTCCCGTCCGCGCCGGCCGTTTCCTCATCGACCCGGACACCGGCCTCGATCAGCTGGCACACGCCGACACCGTGATCATCCCGGCGATCGAGGACGTCGACGCCCCGATCTCCCCCGACCTGATCGACGCCGTCCGGGCGGCAGCCGACGCCGGCGCCCGGCTCGTCTCGCTCTGCACCGGCGCGTTCGTCCTCGCCGAGGCCGGTCTGCTCGACGGCCTGACCGCCACCACGCACTGGGCGCACACCGGCGTCCTCGCCGCGCGCTATCCGTCGATCACCGTCGACCCGGACGTCCTCTACGTCGACAACGGCCGGGTCCTCGCCTCCGCCGGCAAGGCCGCCGCCATCGACCTGTGCCTGCACCTGATCCGCCGCGACCACGGCTCCACCGTCGCCAACGCCATCGCCCGCCGCCTGGTCGTCCCGCCGCACCGGGCCGGCGGGCAGGCCCAGTTCGTCACCACGCCGGTCCCGGACCGCGAGGACCATCCGCTGGTCGCGCTCTTCCCCTGGGCGATGAAACGCCTGGACCAGCCGCTCACCGTCGAGGACCTGGCCCGCCAGGCGCGGATGAGCTCCCGCAACCTGGCCCGCCACTTCCACGCGGTGACCGGCACGACACCCCTGCAGTGGCTGTCGGCGCAGCGGATCCGCCGGGCGCAGGAACTCCTCGAGAACACCGGGGACAGCATCGACCTGATCGCCGCGGCCTCCGGAATGGGCACCGCGACGACGCTGCGCCGCCACTTCCACCGCACGGTCGGGGTCGCCCCGGACACCTACCGGCGCACGTTCCGCCGCACCTGATCCGGTGGGCCGGCCGCCTACCGCGACGACCCGCGGTGGCGGGAGTCGTCGCGGCCGTCCTCGCCTCCGGAGCGGCGGCCGGCCGGGCGAGGGCCGACGGCGTCGTGGCCGTCCTCGCCGCCCTCGGCGGTACCGCCGAGTGCGGCATTCCTCCCCGTCGCCCGCGGCAAGCGGGGCGGTCCGGAGTTCCACGATCGCGGGTGATGAGCCGAGCACGACCAAGCTGTTCAGAATCGGTCATCCCGAAGCCGTGGAGACGCTCGACGGCTACCGACCGGCCGCCACCGCCCTCTTCGGGATCCGCCGGCCGCTGTTCCCGTTCCCGCTCCTGGCGCTCCGGGTGATCGCGGGAAGGACGTGCGCGGTCTTGATCGTGATCGGGGGAACAGCACGTGTGGCGCGGCTGTCCGAAGAGGCAACATCGAGCAAACAATGATCGATCGCCGGCAACATTGACCGGTTAAGCTATCGGGAATCGGGGAGCTTTTCCGGCGTCGGAGGGGTGAGCGCGCATGCACATCGACATCCTGGACCTGCTCGATGACACCCTGTCCCGGCTGCTGACAGTGCGCGGCGAGCTGGCCGCCGCCCGCCGCGTCGAGCCCGGCGAACGACAGACCGCCGTCATCGAGGCGATCGAGGTGGCGCGCGAGTTCTCCGCCTCGGCCGCGCTCCTGCTGGAGAACGCTCAGGACCGTTCCCGGGTCGAGGCCGCCGCCAGGAACGCGTTGTAACGCGCCAGCTCATCCTCCTCCCCCGCCGCTGCCGCGCGGTCCGCCGCACGATCGAGACGCGCCTGCTCCCGCTCGTCACTGCGAATCCACTGCCTGATCAGAATCAGCACCACGATCGCGGCCGGCAGCTCACCGAATGCCCACGCCAGCCCCGCGCCCAGCCGCTGATCGGCGAGCAGCGAGGACGCCCACGGCGGATGCACGGCGGTGTACCAGTCCAGGCCGATGATCGTGGCCGACTGCAACAGCACGAACCCGAAGAACGCGTGCGCCACCATCGCCAGGAAGTGGATCAGCGTGAGCATCGCCGGATGCACCCGGCGCCGCCCGGGGTCGACGCCGATCAGCACCCAGAACAGCAGATATCCGGCGGCGACGAAGTGGACGACCATCGCGAGGTGCCCGATGTGGTAGCGCATCAGCGTGCCGAGCAGCCCGCTGAAGTAGAGGCCGTAGAGGCTGGTCACGTAGATCGCGAGGGCGACCAGAGGATGCGTGAGGAGGCGGGCGGCCCGGCTGGACGAGATGATCAGCAGCCACTCGCGGGCGCCACGCACCTCCGGGTCGGCCGGGCGGCGCAGCGTCCGCAGGGCCAGGGTCACCGGCGCGCCCGCCACCAGCAGGATCGGCACCACCATGGACAGCACCATGTGCTGCACCATGTGCACGCTGAACAGCACATACGCGTAGCGCGCGAGACCGGTGCTGGTCACCGCGGCCAGAATGATCATGCCGCCGAGCCAGGCGAGCGTGCGGCCCATCGGCCAGGCATGGCCGGCGCGGCGCAGGCGGAGGACCCCGACGAGGTACGCCCCGATGCCCACCGCGGCGACCGTCAGGAAGAACATGTCCGGCAGCGGGTCACCGAGCAGCCGTCCGGCAGTGATCGGCCCGGGCATCGGGAAACCGAGCAGCTCGGTCACCGGGTCCACGTCGGCGCTCTCGGTCACCGGCGTCGGTGTCCGGGACAGCCCGACGGCCAGTCCCATCGCCGCGCCGAGCACGATGACCTCCCCGGCGGCGAGCCGGAGGAAGGCACGCGGCTCGCCGTTCGCGAGCGCCGGCAGGGTGCGCCGCCGGTGGGCGAAACCGGCCACACCGGCGGCCACCAGAGCCACGATCTTCACCATCACCAGTACGCCGTAGCCGGACGTCCACACCGTCTCCACCGCGCCGAGCCGCACCGCCGCGTTCGCCGCGCCACTCACCGCCGTAGCGACGAAGCACCCCAGAGCGAGCCTGCTGTAGCGCGCGGCCGTGGCGGGGAATGATCGTGCCGTGCGGACCGCGAGCAGGCCGGCCAGCCCGCCCAGCCACAGCGATGCCGCCGCCACGTGCATGGCGAGGCTGGTCACGGCGATCTGGTGGTTACCCGAGCCGGCCGCGTGGCCGGTGAACGCCGGCGGCACCAGCGCCACGACGGCGACCAGTGTGGTGACGGCGGCCAGCCCGCGCGACACCCCGGCCCGGGTCAGCACCGCGACGAGCAGCGCCAGCCCGGCCTGCAGCAGCAGCGCCTGCCCCTGGTTGATCGAGAAGGCGAACCCGCTGATCGCCGTGCCGCCGAGTTCCGTGACGGGCGTGCCGAGGATGTCGGAAACGGTCAGCACGATCAGCGCCAGGGCGCTGCAACACCAGGCGAGCGCGAGCCAGGTGGTCCGGCGCAGGAGCCTCCATCCGTTCGCCGACACGCTCGTGCGATCACCGGGCAGCAGAAAGGCGGCCGTGACCACGCCACCGGCGACCAGGACGCCGAGCACGTCGGTGGCGAGCTTGACGATCGGCAGCCCCCACCAGGTCAGCGGCCCCGGACTCGGTATCCCGGGCAGGACCGCCGGATCCACCCCACCACCGAAGATCAGCGCTCCTATCAGGACCAGCACCGCGACGATCGCTGCCATGACCGGCTTCACCCGTGTTTCCCCTCGCCTGTGACACCAGGCAGTCAGTCGTCCTCCTCCCCCGGAAAGTTCCGGCTGGAAATGTGATCCCGGCCTGATTACATTTCTGTCCATGACCCCGCGCCGCTCGCCCCGTGCCGCCGTGGTCATGCTGCTGCTGGTCCTCCTGGCCGGCCTGCTCGCTCCGGCGGGCGATGCGGTCTCACCGGCGGACGTGGCCGGGCACTCCGCGGAGTTCCACGCCGAGCAGGCCGACGGCGCCGGTCATGCCGTGCTCGGCAAGCGCCTGCGGCCGCAGGCCGTCCTGCCGCCTGTCGTGGTGGTGCCGACCAGTTCCTCCCCCCGCCCTCCTGCTCGCCGTGGCGATCACTCGTTCCGGCCGCCGACGTCTACCGGAGCCGTCCTGCGGGTATAGGCCGCTGCTCACGCCGCCGCCTCCACCTCCGCCCTCCGTCCGTCGCCGCCCGCCCGTCGCCGCCCGCCCGTCGCCCTCTGCTCGTCGCCGCCCGCCCTTGGTCCTCCGCCCTTGGTCCGCCGACCACAGGAACTCGCGGGAACGCGCCGGACCGCAGGGAACGCGCAGGCCCTCGCCGGGACGCACGGGAAGCGCGGCAACTCGCAGGAAGAAGCCCGCCATGCACCCCCGTCCGCCCTGCCGCAGCACGCACACGTTCGCCGCAGCCGGTAGCCGGCTCGTCTACGACCGGTGGACCGGTCCCGGACGCCCGGTCCTGCTGCTGCACGCCCTGCTCTTCGACCGCACCCAGTGGTGGCCGCTCGCCGCCGACCTGGCATCTTCCTGCACTGTCGTGGCCCCGGACCTGCCCGGCCACGGTGAGACCCCGATGCCGGCCGGCCTCAGCCCAGCGCAGGTGGCCGGCGATCTGGCCCGGCTGGTCGAGAGCCTGGGCCTGCGCCGCGCCCCGGTCGTCGTCGGGCACGCCACCGCCGCGCCGCTCGCCGTGGCGTTCGCCGACCAGTTCGCGGTGCACGGCATGCTCCTGGTCGACGAGCCGATGGACGTCGTCGACAGCGGGCCCGACGCCGTCGTCGCGGCCTCCGGGGTGGACAGCGTCCCTGAACAGTTCCGGTCGTTCGCCGAGCCGCGCCGCGATCCTCAGCTGGTCGCCGCGTACCGCTCGTGGCTGGACCGCCCGTCATCCCGCCGACCGGTTTCGCACACCGGACGCCCGTCCGAGGACCTGAGCCGGCCGCGCTTCACGCCGCTCTCCGACACCGAGGCCCTGGCCGCCCGGATCCAGTACCTGCTCTGACATGCATGGCGCACTATGGCACCTTGCACTAGGTTGGTGCGGGGTGCCATAGTGCAACATGCCATAGGAGGTGAGCTGCGATGATCCGGAAAGCGGACCGTGACCTGACGTCGCTCACCGTCCTGGCGTTGCTGACCACCGGGCCGCGGCACACCTATGAGATGCACCTGTTCATCGAGCGCACCCACAAGACGTTCGTGACCGGGTTGCCGCGCAGCCTCTACCACGCCGTCAACCGGCTGCTCGCCGCCGGCGACATCGTCGTCACCGGGACCCTGCGCGACCCGGGCCGCCCGGAGCGGACCGTCTACGCCCTCACCGACCAGGGCCGCGCCCGGCTGCGCGACTGGGTGCGGCTGCTCCTCGCCGTTCCGGACCCGGACGCGACACTGCTCACCGCGGCGCTCAACTACGCCGGCTGCCTGCCACCCGACGAGGTCGCCGACGCGCTGCACGACCGCCGCGCCGAGCTGACCCGCTCGCTGCAGCCGGCGAAGGAGGCGCTCGGCCTCGATCTGCCCCGGATCCTGCTGCTGGAGGTCGAGTTCGAGGTGGCCCGCCTCACCGCCGAACTCGCCTGGACGACCTCGATCCTCGACGACCTGGACACCGGCCGGCTCACCTGGCCGCCCCTGCCGGGCGACGTGGCCGATCTGGAACCCCTGCTGCGCGAGGAGACGTAACCCGAAGGGAGCGCGTGCGATGAAGAAGCTGTTCGAGGCGTCGGAAGCCGTCGCGGCGCCGGTCGCGCAGGTCCGGGCGCTGATCGACGACGGCTGGGCGGTGCGGGCCTTCCTCGGCGGTGAGGAGGCCGCCGCCTACGTCGAGGTGGACCATCGGCCGGGCGTGGCCGGCTTCCAGGGCCACTGGTGGTACCGCGGCGAGATCAGCGCCGAACCCGCCGCCGCCGGGACCACCCTCACCTACCGCGTCTTCAACATCGCCGCCGGCGGCGCCTGGGCGGTGCCGCTCGCCAACAAGCTGTTCATCGGCTACCGCCGGAAGGTCCAGGACGGCGTCACCGCCCTGGCCCGCCGGATCGAGGACCACCTGCGCTGAGCCACGACCGCGCCACCGCGACGTCGTCGCCGGTCAGCCCGGGACAGGATCGGCCCGGTACGCCGGGGCGTGACCCGGTGCCGATCGTCGTGCACGGTGATCGATTAGGTGGTGGCGGGCATCGGACGGAGACTCGTCGCCGTGCTCAACTTCTTTCTCGACGCCGCCGAAGGACGCTTCCCGCCCGTCGACGGCGAGGTGACCGTGGTGCCGCCGCTCGCCGGCGGGCTCGAATGTTCGGTCGCGTTCACCGGTCATGCCGTGGTCGCCACCGCTCTGAGCGCTGACGAGGTGCGGGCGCGGAAGCCGGACGGGTTCGGTGGGTCGATGTCGCCCGACTTCCTGCGGTTCCTGGCCGGGCCGGCCGGCTGGATCGGCGTCATCGACGCGACGCTGGTGAGCCGGGGGACCGGTGGCCGGCCGCGGCTGCCGGAGCTGGACGGCGTGGACGAGCATCCGCGGGTTCAGTACGCCCGGGAGATGCGCAGCGATCTGCGCATCCACGGCGACGAGCGCGGGATCATCGTGGTCGCCGCGGGACTGGCCGGGCGTACCGAACTCAGCATCGAGCTGACCGATCCGGGTCACGACGGCCGGGGTCACGGGCGGTCCCTGATCGCCGACGCGCTGACGCTGGTCCCGGCGGGTGAGCCGGTCTTCGCCGCGGTGTCGCCCGGCAACGCCCGGTCGCTGCGCGCGTTCCTGGCATCGGGTTTCACGCCGATCGGATCCGAGGTGCTGCTGCGGCCGGCACGCGACTGACGGCTATTGCATCAAATCGGTTTGATGTAATCTGCCGGGGTGAACCCTCCGGCGTTCCTCACCGCGGCCGGGCACCCGCTGCGCTGGCAGCTGCTGACCGAGCTGTCCCGGACCGACCTGGCCGTGCACGAGCTGACCGGCCGGGTCGGCCAGTCGCAGAACCTGGTCTCCTACCACCTGGGCAAGCTGCGCACGGCCGGACTCGTCACGGCGCGGCGGAGCAGCGCCGACGGCCGGGACACCTACTACGCGCTGGACCTGGCCCGCTGCTCCGAGCTGATCACCGGCACGGGCGGCGCGCTGCACCCCGCGCTCCGGCTCACCGCGCCGCCCGTTCGGCGCGGTCCGCGTACCAGGGTGCTCTTCGTCTGCAGCGGCAACAGCGCGCGGTCCCCGATGGCCGAGGCGCTGCTCCGCCATCGCACCGACGATGAGGTCGAGGTCTTCAGCGCCGGGACAACCCCCAAACCGCTTCATCCGTACGCCGTCAGCGTGATGGCCGAGCGGGGCATCGACATCAGCCGTGCTCGCCCGCGACAGGTCGGCGAGATGGACGGCCACTTCGACCACGTCATCACCCTGTGCGACCGGGCCAAGGAGAACTGTGCCGGCGGCACCGCGCACTGGAGCATGGCCGAGCCGCGTGAGCTGCCCGAATTCCATGACACCGCCGGCCTGCTCGACCGGCGGATCGGATTCCTGATGCACACCCTCGGAGAGGAGGGGTCATGAACGACGGCACCGTGCATGTCCGCTATCTGGTGGACGACGTGCAGGCGGCGATCGACTTCTACACCGCCCACCTGGGTTTCGCCGTGAACACCGCGTTCCCGCCGGCCTTCGCCGACGTGATCCGCGGCAATCTGCGGCTGCTGCTGTCCGGCCCGGAGAGTTCGGCGGGCCGGTCCATGCCGGACGGCCGGCGACCCGGCCCCGGCGGGTGGAACCGCATCCACCTGCTCGTCGACGACATCGACGGCGAGGTGACGCGCCTGCGTGCGGCGGGGGTGGCGTTCCGCAGCGACGTGGTCAGCGGGCCGGGCGGCCGGCAGATCGTGCTCGACGACCCGGCCGGCAACCCGGTCGAACTCTTCCAACCGGCAGGGACCTAGGTGCACCAGGCGACACTCGGAACCGTCCTGCGGGAATGGTTACGGATCGGCTGCGTCGGCTTCGGCGGGCCGCCCGCGCACATCGCGCTGCTGCGGAGACTCTGCGTCGAGGACCAGAAGTGGCTGGGCGATCAGGAGTTCGAGGACGCGATCGCGGCCTGCAACCTGCTGCCCGGTCCGGCCTCCACGCAACTAGCGATCTTCTGCGCCTGGCGGGTCCGCGACCGTCCGGGTGCGCTGGTCGGCGGCTTGGCTTTCATCGTACCGGGACTGATTCTGATCCTGGGCCTCGCCGCGCTCTTCCTCGGTGACCCACCACCCTGGGTGATCGCGGCGGGGGCCGGCGCGGGTGCGGCGGTCGCGGCGGTGGCGGTGCAGGCCGGCTGGAGCCTGATGCCGCCGGCGTGGCGGCGGGCGCCGCACCGCGGGCGCTGGGTGACATATCTGCTGCTGGGCGCGCTGGCCGCGGCGACGGTCGGGCCATGGCTGGTGCTCCTGCTGATCGTTTGCGGTCTCGCCGAGATGATCGCGCAGAAGGTGCCGTCATCCGGGAAGCAGCATCTCGGTGCGTCGCTGCTGGCGCTCGGCGGGATCGCGCCGCTCGCCTGGACGGCTCTCAAGGTGGGCGCGCTCTCCTACGGCGGCGGGTTCGTGATCATCCCGATCATGCAGGCCGACGCGGTGGACCGGTACCAGTGGATGACCGGCGCGGAATTCCTCAACGCGGTGGCGCTCGGGCAGATCACTCCGGGGCCGGTGGTGCACACGGTGGCGGTGGTCGGCTACGCGGCCGCCGGACTGGGTGGCGGCCTCCTCGCCGCACTGATCGCTTTCGGACCGTCGTTCGCGTTCATTCTGCTCGGCGCGAGCCGCTTCGACCGTTTGAGGGGCAACGTCCGTGTCCGCGGATTCCTCGACGGTGCGGGGCCGGCAGCGATCGGCGCGATCCTGGGTTCGGCGGTGCCGCTCGCGCTCGCCCTCGACGAGACCTGGCAGTACGCGGTCCTGGCCGGCGCGGCCGTCCTCACACTGGGTTTCCGCCGCGGTCCCGTGCTCACTCTGCTGACCGCCGCGGCAGCGGGCCAGCTCCTGACGCTGTGGTGAGCCGGCATCGGCGGCGCGGCCGAAACGGATCAGGCTGACCGCGCGGCTTTCCCGGCACAGCGGCGGCAGGTCGTCGGGCACGGGGTGAGTGCCGCAGCCCGGGCCAGGCCGCTGGTGTGCAGGATCGTGGTGACGGCGTCCTCGAAACCGGTCTCCTCGGGGAGAACCTGTTCGTGCGGGACGCCCAGCAGGTCGGATCCGCCGTACCAGGAAAGCATGTGATCGGCGGTGACCGGAATGGGCTCGGCGCGGTTCCGGTGGCGGCGGACGGTCTCCTCGAAGGAGACGTCGAACCAGAACACCCATGACGGGCCGGGATGGGCCGCCATCAGATCGCGAAGCGGGCCGGCGTGCTGACCGCTGTGCAGGATGCCCTCGAGGATCACGTGGTAGCCGGCGTCCAGGGCGGCACGGGCCGTCCCGACGATGAAGGCCGGCGCGACCGGATTACCGCCGTGCTCGCGCAGCACCACCCGGCGCAGGTGGTCCTGCTCGATGAGGGCGGCGCCGCGACCGAACCGCCGCCGCACCTCACGGGCCGTCGTCGTCTTGCCCGAACCGGAGTTGCCACGGATCACCACGAGGATCGGAGCGTCGGCCACACCGCCGACCCTAGAACAGCTCCAGGCCACCGGCCGAAGGCGGCGCGGCCTGGTTCTGCGGGCTCAGCTGATCGATCTGGCGGATCGCGTTCTGCACCTGCGTGATCAAGCCGCCGAAGCTCTGCTGCTGATCGTCGGCGACCGCCCGGACCTGGTCGATCGCGATGCGCACACTGGCGATCGCATCCGTCATCGTCGCCACCGCGGTGGACACGTCGGTGGCGGTGGCGGTCAGCGTACCGAGAGTGGTGTTGATCCGCTCGGCCGAGGAGGACGTGTCGTCGGCGAGTTTGCGCACCTCGTCGGCGACCACCGCGAACCCGAGGCCCGCCTCGCCCGCCCGCGCCGCCTCGATGGTCGCGTTGAGGGCCAGCATCCGGGTCTGGCCGGCGATCTGGCCGATCGCCACCGCCATCTCGGTGGCCGCCGGAAGGCTGACGCTGAGCGCCTCCGCCGCCTGGTCGGCCCGGGCCGCGTGCTCGGCCATCTGCTCGGTGGCGTCCTGCGCGGCCGCCGCCCCCGCGTTGATGTTCTGCACCGAGGCACGGACCAGATCCACCTCGTGGACGGCGTCGCCCAGCTCGTAGGCGATCCCGCCGATGACCTGCTCGGACTCGGCCTGCAGGCGGCGGACCGTCTCGGCCCGGGCCTCGTCCTCGATCCCCTGCCGGCGGCTCTGCTCGGACTCGGTGTGCCGGCGTTCCTCGGCCAGCTCCTCGGCCTGGATCTCGAAGGCGGCGAGCATCCCGTTCACCGTCTCGCCGAGAGCATGGAGATCCGGGTGCGACGAGCCGGGCAACCGGCCGTGCAGGTCGCGGGTCTGCATGATCTGGGCGGCGGCCTCCCGCAGCGGCTGGACCCGGTCACGCACGCTGCCGTGGACCACCCTGTCGAGCAGGATCTTGAACAGGACCATCGCGGCCAGCATCAGGAACCCGATCGACACCAGCGTCCCGACCGCCTCGGCGCGGACCGGGCGCGGCTGGAGGATCTCGAAGGTGACCGGCACCCCGTCGACGCCGGTGACCATGGCCTGCACGGCGATGTCGACACCGACGGCCGCCGTCCACACCTCCAGCGTCCCGATCCGGCTCGGCAGGTCCTCGTGCCGGACGCTGTCGTCCCGCACGGCGCCGATCAGCCGGATCTCGTCGTCGGTGTTCGCTGTCGTCAGCCGGAGTCCGTCGGCGTCGAGGGATCGGAAGAAGATGATGAATCCGGATTTGTACGTCGGAACGCTACAGAAAATGGTCGGCTCACCGCCGGCCGACGTGATGCCGCAGGTCGCCTCCCCCACTGTCGCCCCCGGCGTCACCAAGGTCGACAGCACGGCGGGATCGCGCAAGGCGTCCGGCAGCCGGCCGTAGGTCCCGTTCTCGATCAGCCCGCCGACGGTGAGCTCGCCGGTCGCGGTGACACCCGCGATGCCGGACATCTCGTAGATGTCGCTCATCTGAGCCGCCGGGAATGCCGCCGCGAACCTGCTCTGCGGCGAGAACGCGACGTTCTCCAGCGACTTGGTGATCCCGAGGTCCGCCAGACCCTCGGCGCCCTCGCTCAGCGCCACTCGCAACTCCTCGGCCTCCTTGACCAGGAGCTGCTGTTCCACCCGGTCGAAGCCACTCAGCGTGATCACCCACATCGGCACCAGCAGCACCACGAGGAGCGCGGCGAGAAGCCCCACCATGCGTAACCGCTGTCCCATACGACCACTTTAGGACGTTTCATTCCATCGATCGGACTTTTGCCGCTCCCCGACCGCAACCCCCGGGACACGCCGCCACCACCTTCCGTCGCCGACCCTGGTGCGATGACCGTCACGCCAGCCGGCACTCCCCTCGCCGCCGCCGATCGCTACCGCACCGCGCTGGCCGAGGTTCCCGAGGTCCTGGAGCTCGCCGCCGAGGCCTGCCGGGCGCCGATGGCCGCGCTGAAGGTCGTCGGCGGTGGCAGCGCGCACTTCGCCGCCACGCTGGGCATCCGCACCCGCGTCGACATCCCGCACTCGGTGTCGCTGTGCCGGATCGTCTCCTCCGAGGACCGCCCGATGATCGTCGACGACGCGACCCGGCACCCGGCGCTCGCCACGCATCCGCTGGTCGCCGGCGCGGAGCGGGTCCGGTTCGTCGGCGCGGCGCCACTGCACCACAACGGGCAGATCGTCGGCGCGCTCTGCGTCTTCGACGACTCTTCCCGCCGCCGCGACGCCGAGGCGACCGGCCGCCTGCTCGCCCGGATCGCCCGCCGGGTCGACGCCGAGACCGGCCTGCGGCACATGCTCACGTACCAGCCGTTCCCGGTGGCGGTGGACAACGACGACATCGTCTCGGCGATCTCCCACGAGATCCGTACCCCGCTCGCCAACATTCAGGGCAACCTGGAGATGCTGACCGCCACGCCGGGAGCCGTCGCGCCCGCTTTCGCCCGGCGCATCGACGCCATCAACCGCAATGCCAACCGCCTCATCCGTACGGTCGACAGCCTCCTGCGAGCGGTCAACCACCAGATGCAGGAGCCGACCGGCCGGCCGCAGCTCATCGACCTGCGCGGCTTCGTGACGGCCTTCCCGGACCCCCGCCTCCACATCTCCCTGCCGGCCGAGCCGGTCCAGGTCACCGCCGACCCGAGGCTGCTCGAGGTGGCGATCGGTCACCTGCTGACGAACGCGCTGGTCTTCGGCGGCCCGGACGCCCCGGTCGAGGTGACGGTCGCGGCGGCCCCGCAGCCCACGCTGATCATCCGCGACCACGGCCCGGGCATGCCGGCCGGGGAACTGCTGACGGCCGGCATGCCGTTCGCCCGCGGTGAGCGGGCGATCCGCGACCAGCTGCCCGGTCTGGGTCTGGGCCTGTCGATCACCCGCCGCATCGTCGAGGCGCAGGGCGGCATGCTCGACCTGGACAGCGTCACCGGTGAGGGCGTCACCGCGCGGATCATGCTCCCCCGTTCCTAGAACCCGTCCCGCCTGGAGGCATGACCAGCCGAAAGGCTGAGGTCGCGGGACATCGAAGACTGCCGTCGTTGCCTTACCGTGACATTCGTGATGGTCGTCGCGACAGTGGCGTTCTGCATCGGCGGGATCCTCGTGGGTGGCGCCGGCATCTTCCTCCTGCTCATGATCGGCGACATCCGGGCACTCTGGACGCTCCACCGCATCCCGGTCGCCCCGGTCACCGCCCGTGGCCGGGTCGCGCTGGAGGGCGCCACCGAGTACGGGCCGGCCGGCCCGCAGATCGCACCCCTGAGCGGCGAGGACTGCACGTGGTACCGGGTCACGCTGATCCGCGAGCCCAGCCGCGACCTCGCCCGCGGCGACGATTCGGACCACGACGTCCTGCTGGAGATCACCTCACCGTCGTGGCCCGCCCTGGCCGACCAGACCGGCAGCGTGCCGATCGATCCCCGGCTGCTCGACCACCCGCGTGCCCTCTTCGACCCGATCCAGACCGAGCCGCGCGCCGCCGTCACCACCGACATCGAATACCGCCGGGCGACTCCGGTCCGGATGCCGCGCATCGTGCCTCCCGACCTGGTGGACGGCCTGCGCACGAGCGAACGCCTACACCTCACCGAGGTACGCGTCCCGCGCGGCGTCAAGGTGTTCGCGCTGGGCCGCCTCTCCTCATCGGGCCTGCGCCCGAGCCGCGCCGGACTGACCATGCTCACGACCCTGACCCGGACCGAGGTGATCGCCGCCCGCCGCGAGTCGATGGGCCTGGGCGGGACGCTCGCCGTCGTCTCCGGCCTGATCGGGCTGGCGCTCGCCGCCGGTTCAGCCGTCCTGCTGCTCACGATGTGACCGAGGCGTCATGTCAGTGGGACTGCCGGGCCACGGCTCGCCGCACCAGGCCTCGGATGATCGGCAGGGTGACGGCCCTCATCGTCATCTCGCTGAGGCGGACGTGGAAGCGGGTCGGCGGGGCGTACTGCGTCATGCCGCGCCGCGCCACCGCCTGCCGCCGGATCACGAGCGGGCGCAGTCCGTCCTCCCAGGAGGCGAGGGCCGCCGGGATGTCGTCGCGGCCGGCCAGCGCCGCGCCGAGCCGGTCGGCGCCGGCGAGGGCCAGGGCCGCGCCGTGGCCGGCGAAGAGGGTCACGCACCAGGCGGCGTCGCCGGTGAGGACCACCCGGCCGGCACTCCAGCGCGGCATGACGACCTGGCTGACCCGGTCGAAGTAGACGTCGCCGGGGATCGGCAGGTCCGCCGCGAACGGCACGCCGGCGAACGCGTCGCCGAGCGCCGCCGCCGGGCCGCGGGCGAGTTCGGCCTCCGGATCGGCGCAGCGGTAGGTGAAGAACGCCGCCGACCGGTCCGGCCCGAGCTCGAGGATCGACGCCGTCCGGCCGACGTCGATGTACGTGGTGGCGCCCTCATGACCACGATCGGACAACGGAAAGGCGGCGACCACGTACGGGAAATCGACCCGGAAGTCCGGGCCGAACACCGATGACCGGGTACGCGAGTGGACCCCGTCGGCGCCGATCAGCAGATCCGCTTGCTCGGCTGTCCCATCGCTGAGCTTCACCCGTACCGAGGAAGGGTCTTGATCGACGGCCGTGACCGTCGTCCCGAAGCGCACCTCCGCACGGACCCGGTCGAAGAGCGCCGCCTCGAGATCGCCCCGGAAGACGGTGAGCACGCGATCGCCGAGCGCCGCCTCGGCGATCGCTGCCGGAACCGTCAATTTCGGACTGCCGTCGGGCCGGACCAGGACCGTGGTGAAGACGCCGAGGGACTTCGGAGCGAGCACCGGGAGCAGTCCGAGGCGTTCCGCGGCGTCGTAGCCGGGCCCGATCAGGTTGACGAGGTAGCCGCTGCCGCGCCGCGCCGGGGCCTGCTCGACGATCAGCGTGCGCCAGCCGTCCTGCTCCAGCCGGAGCGCCGTGGCGAGGCCCGCGATGCCGGCGCCGGCGATTATCGCTCTCTTCATGGGCCCGAGTATGAGCATATGCTCATTCTGCGGCAACCCCTAGAATCGCCGCATGCCCCGAGGTGTCGCCGTCCCGGAAGCCCGCCAGCACCTGTTCGCCGCGCTGGAGCGGGTGATGGCCGCCGAGGGGCCGCTGACCAGCCGCGCCGTCACCCAGGAGGCGGGCGTCGCCACCGGGCTGCTGTTCACGCACTTCCGCAACTTCGACGGTTTCCTGGTGGCGTACGCGGTCGACCGCAGCTTCCAGATCGCCGGCGAACTGGCGGCCACGCTGGGCGAGATCGGACACGGCACGCCGCCGCCTTCTCGGGACACACCCGGGCACGGCACGGTGGCCGGCGCACCGCCTTCGCGGGACGCCATCCGGCACGGCACGGTGGCCCGCACCCTGAGCGACGCGATCCTTGCCATGCCCCGGCCGTCGGTGCTCGCCCTCCTCCGGCTGACCGCCCTGCGCCCGTCGATCACCGCCGAGGTGGCGGCCGTGCTGGGCCCGGAGACCGCCGGCCTGCGAGCGCTGACGCACGCCGTCGGCCGCTATCTGCGCGCCGAGCAGGACCACGGCCGCGTACCCGCGGACACCGACACGGAGTCCCTGGCCCTGGCCGTGTCGGGGGTGGTGCTGACCGTGGCACTCACCGCACCCGGCGACACCGAGTCAGCGACCCGCCGCGCGATCGCCACCATCCTGCCGGACGACCTCGTAGCCCCTGCCACCCCGCCGGAAGCCCTCGCGGCCCTCGCCGTCCGGCCGGAAAACCTGGTGCGGGAAACGGACGACTATGCCATAGATTGACCAGTGCCGATTCTTGACGACGAACTGATCGAACTCCGCCGCCAGATCCACCGTCATCCCGAGCTGGCCGGCGAGGAACGGCAGACGGCCGGCCTGGTCGCCGAGCAGCTGCGCGCCGCCGGGCTCGACGTGACCACCGGTGTCGGCGGCCACGGTGTCCTCGCCGTGCTCGACGGTTCCGCCGGCGGTCCGACGCTCGTCTACCGGGCGGACATGGACGCCGTCGACACGGAACGGGCCGTGCTCCCGTTCCCGCGCGCGGACCGGGTCTTCGACGACGGCTTCGCCTCGCGCGTACCCGGTGCCGCCCACCTGTGCGGGCACGACCTGCACACCACGATCGGCGTCGGCATCGCCCGGACCCTCGCGCAGACGCCGGTCCGTGGCCGCGTGGCGTTCGTCTTCCAGCCCGCCGAGGAACCGCTGCAGGGCGCGCGGGCGATGCTCGACACCGGACTGGTGCAACGGCTCGCGCCGCGTGAGTCCTACGCGCTGCACTGCGCCCCGTTCCCGGCCGGGACCATCGCCGTCTCCCCCGGTTACGGCCTGCCCGGCCTCGACCACATCCGGATCGTCCTGCCCGACGACGACGCCGTCGCCGGCGTCACCGGAGCGGCGGCTGCCCTGGGCACCGTCGAGTACCCGCGAAGCATCGACGAGTACCACACCCGATTCCAGTCGGTGATGAACGCCTCCCTTCAGGAATCCGTGTGTGTCGGCCAGTGGACCGACCGCACCGCCGACGGGCGGCCGGTGGCGAACGTCCTGCTGCGCGTCTGGCCGCAGGAACGCTTTCCCGCGCTGCGCGAGCAGGTCTCCCTGCTCGCCGCGGAGGCCGGCGGGCACGCCGAGTTCCCCGGCGACCCGTTCCCCGCCATGGTGAACGCGGTGGATCTCAGCACGGCGGCCGGCCATCACCTGAGCGCGGCACTGGGCCCGGAGTCGGTCCTGTGGGCGCGGGCGTCCTGGCCGTACAACTGCGAGGATTTCGCCCTCTTCCTCCACGAGGCGCCCGGCGGACAGTTCTACCTGGGTGTGGCCGACGCCGCGACGGGCATGAACGGCGCTCCCCACACCCCCGACTTCGCCGCCGACGAGCGGGCCATCGCGCACGGCGTGCGCGCCATGACGAGCCTGCTCACCCACCGCCTGACGGTCCGCGACTGAGCACCTCCCGCGACGCCGCGGCCACCTCGGCCCCGGTCGATCAGCATGTTGTCGAGGTCGAGCAGGACCAGCTCGGTCAGTCCAGGGCGGCCCGCAGCGCCGCGTCCACCTCCGGGAACTCCCATCGGAAACCGGCCTCCTCCAGCACCGCCGGCAGCACCCGCTGACTACGCCGGGCCTCCCCGCCGAACTCGCCGAGCACCAGGTCGAGCGCGAACCCGGGAACCGCCAGCAGTGCGGGCCGGTGCACCGCACGGGCCAGCGATCTGGTGAAGACGGTGTTCGTGACCGGATGCGGCGCGACCAGGTTCACCGGCCCGGACAGGTCGTCGCGCTCGATCAGGAACTCGACGGCGCGGAGCCAGTCGGCCAGGGCGATCCACGGCATCCACTGCCGGCCGTTGCCGAGCCGCGCTCCCCCGCCGAGCTTGAACAGCAGGACCAGCCGCTGCAGCAGCCCGCCCGTGCGGGACAGCGGCAGGCCGGTACGCAGCAGCACCACCCGGGTGCCCGCCCCGCCCGCGGCCGCCTCCCAGTCCCGGCACAGGTCGGCGAGGAACGTGGACCCGGCCGGCGACGCCTCGGTCACCTCGTGGTCACCGGTGTCGCCGTACCACCCGACCGCGGACGCCTGCAGCAGCGCCCGGGGACGGTCACTCTCCGGCAGGCCGGCGATGGTCCGGGCGATCGTGCCGGTCGTGTCCAGGCGGCTGGAGCGCAGCAGGTCCTTGTACGCCGGGTTCCACCGCTTGTCCCCGATCCCCGCCCCGGCCAGGTTGATCACGATGTCCGCCCCGGCGACCGCCGCCGGGTCCAACTCGCCCCGCGCGGGGTTCCAGCCACCCGCTCCGCGTTTCAGTCGCGTCACGTCGTGGCCGGATGCGGTCAGCCGGGCCGCGAGCCGGGTGCCGAGGAAGCCGGACGCGCCAGTCATCAAGATCCGCATGACCACCACAGTGCCACATCGTGCCAGGATGGTGGCATGCACGCAGGTCTTCACGCCGCGGTCTCGTTCGTCGCCACCCACGCCCGGATCCTGGAGCGCCGCCGCCTCGATCACCTGCTCAACGGCGGTCCGGCCGACGCCGTCCTCGCCGCCCTCGACGCCTATCGCAACCCGGACGGCGGTTACGGCTGGGCTCTCGAACCCGACCTGCGCTCGGCCACGAGCCAGCCGGTCGGCGCGATGCACGCCCTCGAAGTGATCGCCGAGACCGGCGATGCGTCTCGCCTCCCGGCGCTGCTCGACTGGCTGGCCGCGCACGCGAACGACGACGGTGGGATGGCTTTCAGCCTGCCGTTCACCGATCAGGAAGGCTGCGCTCCGCACTGGACCGCCGCCGATCCGGCCTCCTCGGTGACGATGACGACGCAGCTCGCCGCTCACGCCCACCGCGCCGGGGCGGGCGATCACCCGTGGCTGCGCGGCGCGACGGCTTGGTGCCTCGACACGATGGAGGCGATCACCGAGGCGCCGCACGCGATCGAGCTGATGTTCTCGATGCTCTTCCTCGACGCGGTGGCCGGCGAGACGCCGCGGGCGACGGCGCTGCTGGAGCGTTACACCGGCTTCGTCCGCCTGGACGGTCCCACCCCGGTCGCCGGGGGCGCCGAGGGCGAGGTCCTCTTCCCCCTCGACTTCACGCCGCACGACGACTCCCCGTCCCGCGCCTATTTCAGCCCGGCCGCGATCGCCGCCGACCGCGAACGCCTGGCCGCCCAGCAACAGCCCGACGGCGGCTGGGACGTGTCCTTCCAGACCTTCAGCCCGGCGGCGGCCCTGGAGTGGCGCGGTTACGCCACCGTGCAGGCGATCACAGTCCTGGGAACCCACTGAGCGGCCCCTTCCACGCGAGGTGACCGTCCGGGCGGACCAGCAACGCCACGCCGCTGTCCTGCTGCGGCGCCGCCACCCGCAGGCGGTCGGCGTACGCACGATAGGAGCCGCCGGTGACCAGCACGTGCTTGCCCTCGCGCAGCGCCTCGTAGAGGCGTTCCCCATCGTGCAGCGGGATGTCGGGCACCCGCGGCGCCTCCGGGTAGCCGATGCCGATCCCGGAGATCACCCCGGTGGCACGACGGGCCACGGCAGGCAGGCTGAGCAGGGCGGACCCGAGGGTGTTGCGGGCCAGCCTCGCCGGTCGCGAGCGCAGCATGGCCATCCGGATCAGGGCGCCACTGCTGCGCAGCACCAGCTTGCCGACCGGATGGCGCTCCTTCTCGTAGGTGTCGAGCAGCCCCTCCGGACCCCACCCCTGCACGGTCGCCGCCAGTTTCCAGGAGAGGTTCGCCGCGTCCTGCAGGCCGGTGTTCATCCCCTGCCCGCCCGCCGGTGAATGCACGTGCGCGGCGTCGCCGGCGAGGAAGACCCGGCCCACCCGGTAGTGCGGGGCCTGCCGTTCGTCACTGTGGAACCGGGACAGCCAGCGCGCCTCGGACAGCCCGAAATCGGTGCCGTGCACGCGCCGGGTCACCTCCCGGAGCTCGTCGATCGAGATCGGAGTGTCGTCGCCGACCTGGTGGCGGCGGTCCCAGGCGAAGACGCGGAACCACCCGTCGCCGAACGGCGCGACCATCGCGAAGGCGTCACCGACCGCGTTGACGGCGAGCACGTCCTCCGGAGGATCCGTCAGGCGCACGTCGGCCAGCATGATCGAGGTGAGCACCGCCTTGCCCGGGAAGGGCAGGCCAAGACTTCGGCGCACGGCGGAGTGCACCCCGTCGGTGCCCACCACGAACGACGCGGTCTGCGTCCGATCGGGGAAGTCGAGCGTCACCCGGTCGGCGTCCTGTCTCAGGCCGGTGAGGCGGGCGCCCCGCACGATGGTCGCGCCGTGCTTGACGGCCCGCTCCTCGAGGGCCCGCTCCACCCGGTATTGCGGGGTGATCAGCAGAAAGGGGAACCGGGACGGCAGCCGCGACAGGTCGAGCCGCACCCTGTCGAACAGGCGCAGGCTGCCGACCCGGGCGCCACCCTGGACGATCTCCTCGGCCAGGCCGCGGGCGTCGAGAATCTCCAGCGTGCGGGCGTGCACGCCGAACGCGCGGGTGAGGTTGGAGGTCTCGGTGCGGCGCTCGTAGACGGTGACCGGGACGCCCGCCTGGGCGAGGTCACCGGCGAGGAGGAGGCCGGTCGGGCCTGCTCCGATGATCGCGACGTTTCCGGTTTGCCAACGCATGTAGGCAAAGATAGGCGTCACTTCGAGATCAAGTCAACGCTCGTTGGCAAACAGATGTTGGCGTATTTTGGGAGCATGCCACGCCGCTCCGACGCCACCAGGGCCGCGATCCTCGCGGCCGCCCGCGAACGCTTCGCCGCCGACGGGTTCGACCGCGCCACGATCCGGGCCATCGCCGCCGACGCACGCATCGATCCGTCGATGGTGATGCGCTACTACGGCAACAAGGACGGCCTGTTCGCGGCCGCCGCCGAGTTCGACCTGCGGCTGCCCGACATGCACGGCGAGCCCGCCGACACCCTCGGTGTCCGGCTGACCGGTCACTTCCTGCACCGCTGGGAGGAGGACGGAACGCTCGTCGCGCTGCTGCGGGCGGCCGTGTCGAACGAGTCGGCGGTCGACCGGCTGCGGGCCGTCTTCGCAGAGCAGATCGGCCCGGTCGCCGCGCGGCACGCCCCCGACCCGGCCGAGGCGCCGACACGCGCCGGCCTGGTCGCCACCCAGATGCTGGGGTTCGCCCTCTGCCGCTATGTGCTGCGCCTGTCACCGGTGGTCGCCCTCGACCGGGACGAGGCGGTGGCCTGGCTGGCGCCGACGATCCAGCGATACCTGACTCTTAACTCTGATGCGGGCGTCCCGTCCCGGCCCTAGTCTCCGGGGATGCCCAGCCGACTGACAGCGCTCCGCTTCGAGGCCGACGACCCCGCACTGCTCGACGCCTTCTGGACGTCGGTGCTCGGCCGGGAGACCCTCGACGGACTCGGTTTCGCGCTCCGCTTCGTGCCCGCCGAGGAGCCCGCGCCGGACCGCAACCAGATGCACTTCGACCTGACCAGCAACCTGTCACCACAGCAGGAGACGGTGGCCCGCGCGCTCGCCCTGGGCGCCCGCCACTGCGACGTCGGCCAGCTCCCGTCGGAACGCCACGTCGTCCTGGCCGACCCGGAGGGGAACGAGTTCTGCGTCGTCGAGGAGGGCAACAGGTTCCTCGCCGGCCAGAGCACGCTCGGCGCCCTCTCCTCGGACGGCACCCGGGCGACCGGTCTCTTCTGGGCCGAGGCCCTCGGCTGGCCGCTGATCTGGGACCAGGACGAGGAGACGGCGATCCGCCCGCCGTCCGGCGGCCCGATCATCAGCTGGGGAGGCCCGCCGCTGATGGACACCAAGGGCCGCACCCGTCTCCACCTCGACCTCTCCGCGGGCGGCGATCAGCAGGCCGAGACGGACCGGCTCCTCGCGCTGGGCGCCACCTTCCTCGACCTCGGCGACGACGGGACGATCCTGGCCGACCCGGACGGCAACGAGTTCCGCCTCCATCCCTGAGCGCCATGAGGCGCCGGAATGTCGTACCCCGCTCTTAGAATCCCGCCATGGCACGAATCGACCGGGCCGGCAGGCTCATCGCGGCGTCACCGGCAGCAGTCTACGAGGCACTCCTCAGCCGCGACGCGCTGGAGAGATGGCTGCCGCCGGAGGGCATGCGCGGCCGGATCGAGCGCTGGGATCCCCGGCCCGGCGGCGGTTTCCGGATGGTGCTGACCTATCTCGACGCCACCGGCAGCCCCGGCAAGTCCTCCGACGCGACCGACGTCGTCGAGGTGGGTTTCGCCGATCTCGTTCCGGCGGAGCGCGTCGTGCAGGAGGCGGTCTTCGAGGCCGGCGATCCGGATTTCGCCGGGACCATGACGATGACCTGGCTCTTAAGACCTTCCCTTCACGGTACGGAGGTGAGCGTCACTGCGACCGGCGTCCCCGCCGGCATCAGTCAGTCCGACCACGAGGAGGGGATCGCCTCCTCGCTGGCCAACCTCGCCTCCTACCTGGAGGAGGTCAGCTGACGATCACCACGTGGACGCGCCAGGATCGCGATCGGCCAGAGGATCAGGACCAGCACGGCCAGCAGCAGATACTCCGCCATCGGCACGCGGAGGACCTCATGGAGGTGGCTCAGGCCCTTCCACGAATAGACGGCCACGACCGCCACGAGATAACCGGCGAAGATCGCCCACCGCGTGCCGGCGCCGAAGCCCAGGCCGTGCATCTGCGTGATCACGAAGACGGCGAGGAAGCCGAAGAGGAACTTGGGCCAGGCACCGTCGAGGCCCGAGTTCATCACGGCCACGAGCGTGCCGTGCACGACGACGAGGAGTTCCAGCGAGACGGTCCACCAGCGGTTCGTGTGCGCGGTCGTGAAGATCAGGCAGCTCTGGAGCAGCAGGAGGAACATGTAGAAGAAGCCGATCAGGTGGCCGCTCGTGGCCTCCATCGGGTGGTACCAGAAGGTGTAGATCGCAGCCCAGCTGAACAGGTACCCGTGGTAGCGGCGGGCGAAGTCGACGACGATGGCCGGGATCGGCGCGCGTTTGCCGGCGACCAGGCCGCGCCGCCGGTTCTCCATGATCAGGACCACGACGAGCAGCAGGACGACCGAGCCCTGCGAGCTGAAGATCGACACGTCCTGGGCGAGGCCGTCGTAGAAGAAGTGCGTCTGGACGGCGTGCAGGCCGATGAATGCGAGATTCACTCCGATGGCGAGCACATTGATCGGCTTCAGGCCGGTGGAGTAGCGGTGGATGCGCGTCTGCGCGTACCAGATGAGGCCCCAGGAAACGATCTGATGGGCCGCATAACCCAGCCACGCCGAGAATCGGGTCCACACCGTCGGCTCGGGCAGCTTCCAGTAATACCAGCTCGCGCCTTGATCGGGCAGTAGCGTCACGCCGTGCAGCGTCTGCCCGACCAGCCACACCAGACCGGTCAGCAGGGCGACCGCCGGAACGCCGTAGATCAGCGCACGTTCGCTGCGCCATGCCGCATCGTTGACCACAGGCAGCAGTATGGCGGATGCTCAGCACGCTGAACAATGAGCCTCTTCAATCTGACGAGGGCCACGCTTGCCGGCGCCGAACCACGGCCCGGCGGCTTGAGGCTCGATGTCGGGTTGAAAACGGCTCACCGGGCGTTCATCGATGGAGGGCGGCGATATGGGCCGGTACCGGCTGCGCGTCAACGGGAAACGCCGGGTGGTCGACGTCCCGGGCGACACGCCGCTGCTCTGGGCGCTGCGCGAGGAACTCGGCCTGACCGGGCCACGCTACGGCTGCGGCGTCGGCGCGTGCGGCGCCTGCGTCTCGCTGATCGACGGCGAGGCGCGGCGGCCCTGCGTCGAGACCGTCGATCAGGTGCGGGACAGCCGGATCACCACGATCGAGGGCCTCGACGATCATCCGGTTCAGCAGGCGTGGCTCGAACTCGACGTGGCGCAGTGCGGGTACTGCCAGCCCGGACAGATCATGACCACGGTCGCCCTCCTGCGCCGGAACGCGGACCCCAGCAGAAGCGACATCGACGACGCCCTCAAGGACAACGTCTGCCGCTGTGGCACCTATCCCCGCATCCGGGCCGCCGTCAGCCGCGCCGCCGAGATCAGCCGAGGCCGGAAATGATCACACGAAGAAGCCTGCTGCGGGGTACGGGCGCGCTCGTCGTCGCGGTTCCGCTGGGCGAGGCGGCGTCACTCTCCGCGATTTCACGGGCCGATTCCTCGTACGAGCCGGAGCACGTGCTCTCTCCGACGGTGTTCGTCCGGGTCGACGCGCGAGGGCGGATCGTCGCCACCGTGCCGAAGCCGGACACCGGGCAGGGCGTCCGTACGATGGCCGCCGTCCTGGTCGCCGAGGAACTCGCTGTCGAGGTCGCCGACGTGGTGCTGGAGCAGGCGCCGGGCGACACGGCACGGTTCGGCCCGCAGACGATCCAGAACTCGACGTCCAGCCGCCAGCTCGCCGAGCCACTCCGCCGGGCAGCCGCCACTGCGCGATGCCTGCTCGTCGAGGCGGCGGCGCGGCGCTGGCAGGTCCCGGCCGCCGCGTGCACGGCCCGCCGCGGGCGCGTGGTCCACCCGGATCACCGGCCGCTCCCCTACCGCGCGCTGGTCGCCGACGCCGTGGCGATCGACCCGTCGGCCGTCCCGGTCACGCTCATCCCGCCCGCCGAGTGGCGCCTCATCGGCCGCACCACCGCGGGCCGCACCGACGCTCCCGCGATCGTCACCGGCCGAGCGAAGTACGGCGTCGAGTCGGCACCGCCCGGCGCCCTGGTGGCCGTGGTCAAACGGCCGCCCTGGATAGGCGCCCAAGTCTCCAAGATCGGCACGCCGGCGACGCAGACCGACGCCAGCACGACGGCGGACGCCAGCACGGCGGGCATCGGCGGCGCGGCGGGCATCGGCGAAGCGGGTGTCGGGGCCGCGGGTGTCAATGGTGCGGGCATCGATGGTGCGGTGACGGTTGTTCCTCTCGTGCCGCCGGGCGGCGGGCAGGGTGGCGTTGCCGTCGTCGCGGGCAGGACTGCTGAGGCGCTCAAGGCCCGGGACGCTCTCCAGGTCGGCTGGACCGGTGGCACTCCCACGGCGGACAGCCGGACCTGGCTGGCCGAACTCGAAGCGGCGCTACCACCGGTGACGACCGCGCACGACGTCGAGCGTGTCTTCCGGCTTCCGCTGCTCGCGCACGCCCCGATGGAACCGATGAACGCCACCGCCCACGTGACCGAGAACGGCATCACGGTCTGGGCGCCGACGCAGGACCCGGGCGGGCTGCGCACGCTGCTGTCCCGTCTGCTGGCCCTGCCCGAATCGCAGATCACGGTCAATCCGGCACTGGCCGGTGGTGGATTCGGGCGGCGGATCGAACCGGATGCCGTCCTCGAGGCGATCGCCTGCTCGAAGGCGGTGAACCGGCCGGTCACCGTGAAGTGGACGCGCGACGACGACACCCGGCACGACTCGTACCGGCCGATGTCGGTGCACCGCCTCGGCGCCACGATCGGAACCGACGGCCTGCCGGTGAGCCGGTTCCACCAGGTGGCGACGTGGCCGCTGACGGTCGTGCCGGTCTTCTCGAACCCGGCGATCGTGAAGGCCAGCGGCGACCACTTCCCGTACGCGGTCCCCGGCGACGTCACCGTCACCCTGCGCCCCGCGCCGCTGCGCACCGGGTTCTGGCGCGCCGTCTACGCCGGCCAGTTCGGCTACGCCGAGGAGTGTTTCCTCAGCGAACTGGCCCGCCGCGGCGGCCACGACCAGGTCGAGTTCCGCCGCCGGCTGCTGCCGCCCGGCTCCCGGCTGGAGAACGTGCTCGACGCGGCGGCGAGCCGGCACGGGTACGCCGACGGCGCCGCCTGCCACCTCGACTACGGCTCCGCGATCGCGATCCTCGTGTCGGCGAGCGGCGGCCGGCCACGACGGGTGACCGCGGCGGTCGACGTCGGTGTCCCCGTGCACCCGT
Source organism: Actinoplanes sp. OR16 (assembly GCF_004001265.1). GTDB lineage: Bacteria > Actinomycetota > Actinomycetes > Mycobacteriales > Micromonosporaceae > Actinoplanes. The sequence goes on from NZ_AP019371.1 coordinate 6,958,212, forward strand.
CCGGCGTGAAGGCCCAGGTGGAGGGCGCGATCGTGGACGCCGTCTCGACGGTCCTCGGCGCACAGATCACCGTTCGTGACGGCGCTGTCGTGGAGAGCACGTTCCGTGACTACGCCTGGGCACGGATCGGCGATTGCCCCGACATCGAGGTCGTCGTGGTGCCGTCGGAGGCGCCGATCGGCGGGCTCGGCGAACTGGCCTACCCACCGGCGGCCGCGGCGATCGCCTCGGCGCTGGCAGCGGGCGGTGACCCGGTCACCGGCATGCCCTACGGGACGACTGTAGGTTGATCACCGTGGAAGACGTCGATTCGTGGCCGACCGGCCGCCTGCTCTCCGCCGCCGCCCGCATGGTGGAGGGCCGATTCGACCGCTTCCTGACCGATCTGGATCTGACCCACGCCGGCCTGATCGTGCTGCACCACCTGGACGGCGGGCCGCTCTCGCAACGGGAACTGGCCCGCCTCAGCCGCGTCACCGACCAGACGATGAGCCGCACGATCGAGAAGCTCGACCGCACCGGCCATGTGGGCCGCACCCCCGACCCGGCCGACCGCCGCCGCACCCTCGTCACGATCAGCGACAAGGGCGTCGAGGCACTGACCGCCGCCCGCGACGAGGAGCAGCGCTTCGAACGCGACCTGGGCTACGACACGATCCGTCCCCAGCTGATCGCGCTGATCAGGAAACAGCTCTGACGCCCCGCCGGTAAGGGGACCGGGCGCGGTCAGACGGCCTTGGCGGCGATCGCCGTGTGCGGGCGTCCCGGCCGGCCTCCCTCTCGCTCGTCGCGGTCGATCCCGGTGAAGCCGGCTCGTTCCAGGCGGGCGGCCATCTCGCCGGCGGGCCAGGACCACGCCGTCGTGACCCGGTGATCGAAAGCCGACACCTCGTCGCCGTCGGTGAAGCCGAAGAAGCCGACCACGAGGGTTCCGCCCGGCTTCAAGACCCGCCGGAACTCGGCCAGCACCGCGTCGATCTCGCCGGGCGAACGGTGGATCAGCGAATACCAACTCAAGATCCCGTCCACCTGCGAGACGTCGAGCCGATCCATCGAGCCGACCCGGAAGTCGATCTCCGGTGCTGTCTTCCGGGCGTGGTCGATGAACGCCGGCACCAGATCAATCCCGGTCACATCGGCGCCGAGTGATCGCAGGTAGACGCTCAGGTGGCCCGGCCCGCAGCCCAGATCGAGCACGCGGCCGGACAGGTGCCGCCCGATGAAGGCGAGGTCGTCCGGGTCCACCTTCTCGGGAGTCCCGAACAGCGAGATGTAGAGATCCGAGACGTTCCCGTAGGCCTGCGCCACATCCATCGATACTTCCTACCAGGCCGTCCGGCGCGGGTGATGATCGCCACGGCGCCCCACGCCTCCACGGACCCGGCGCGAACTCTCCTCTTACGAAAGGGTAGGGTCCGCGGTCGTCCACCCGTACCGGAAAGGCTCTTGATCTTGATGAAACCGGCCGTGCTGCGCACTGAGGTCCTGGCCGGCCTCGTCGTGGCGCTCGCGCTGATCCCGGAAGCGATCTCGTTCTCGATCCTCGCGAACGTCGATCCCAAGGTGGGCCTCTTCGCCTCGTTCACGATGGCCGTCACGATCGCGGTCTGCGGCGGCCGACCGGCCATGATCTCCGCGGCCACCGGCGCGATCGCCCTGGTCGTGGCGCCGCTCGCGAAGGAGCACGGCCTCGGCTACCTGACCGCCGCGGTGATCCTCGGCGGCCTCCTGCAGATCGCCCTGGCCGCCGCCGGCGTCGCGAAGCTGATGCGGTTCATCCCGCGCAGCGTCATGGTCGGCTTCGTCAACGCGCTCGCGATCCTGATCTTCACGGCCCAGGTGCCGCACCTGATCGGCGTGCCGTGGCTGGTGTATCCGCTGGTGGCCGTCGCGCTGGCGATCATGGTGTTCCTGCCGCGCGTCACCACCGCCGTCCCCGCGCCGCTCGTCGCGATCGTGCTGCTCACGGCGTTCACGGTGATCACGCACCTGGCCGTGCCGAACGTCGGCGACCAGGGAACACTTCCGGACAGCCTGCCCGTCTTCGGCCTGCCCGACGTGCCGTTCACCATCGATACGCTGCAACTGATCGCGCCCTACGCTCTCGGCATCGCGCTGGTCGGCCTGATGGAGTCGCTGATGACCGCGAAGCTCGTCGACGACGTCACCGACACCCGCTCCGACAAGACCCGCGAATCGTGGGGCCAGGGCGTCGCGAACATCGTCACCGGCTTCTTCGGCGGCATGGGCGGCTGCGCCATGATCGGTCAAACGATGATCAACGTGAAGGCGTCCGGTGCCCGCACCCGGCTCTCCACCTTCCTCGCCGGCGCCTTCCTGCTGATCCTCGTGGTCGCGCTCGGCGACGTGGTCGCACAGATCCCGATGGCCGTCCTCGTCGCCGTCATGGTGATCGTCTCGGTGTCCACTTTTGATTGGCACAGCATCGCGCCCGCGACGCTCAAGCGGATGCCGGCCGGGGAGATCATCGTGATGCTGGTGACCGTGGTGGGCACCCTCGCGACCCACAATCTCGCGGTCGGCGTGGTGCTCGGCGTGCTCACCGCCATGGTCGTCTTCGCCCGCCGCGTCGCGCACTTCACGTCGGTGGAGAAAATCGACAACACTTATCTCGTACGCGGGGAGCTCTTCTTCGCATCGAGTAACGACCTCGTCTACCAGTTCGACTATGCCGGGGATCCGCCGGAGGTCGTCATCGACATGAGCGAGGCGCACGTGTGGGACGCGTCGTCGGTGGCGGCGCTGGACGCGATCGTCACGAAGTACGCGGCCCGCGGCAAGCACGCGTCGATCGTCGGCTTGAACACCGCGAGCGCGGCCCTGCACTCCAGGATGCTGGGCCCCGCGAACCTGCCCGGCAAGCTCGGCGCCGGGCACTGATTTACTGACGTGATGACCGGACGGCACATGCAGATCGGCGAGGCGGCGGAACGGGTCGGGTTGAGCATCCGCACGATCCGCCACTACGAGGAAGCCGGCCTGATCGTGCCGTCCGCCCGCAGCGACGGCGGATTCCGGCTCTACACCGAACCCGACCTCGACCGCCTGCGCGTCGTCAAGCGCATGAAACCGCTCGGCTTCACCCTCGACGAGATGCGCGACCTCCTCGCCGTCCTCGACGACCTGACCGCCGGCACCGGCGACCGCGAATCCCTGCTCGAACGCCTCGCCGGCTACCAGGAGGCCGCCGAGGAGCGCGTCGGCACACTCCGGCGGCAGCTGGCGATGGCCGAGGGTTTCGCCCAGCAGATGCAGGACCACCTGAACCAGCACCGCTAGGGTCGGGGCGTGCAGATCATCGAGGTCCGCCGGTATCCGGTCAAGTCGATGCTCGGCGAGGTGGTACCGGCCGCCGACGTCGGTGAGCGCGGCCTGGACGGCGACCGGCTGTGGGCGGTGCGGGACGAGGACGGCAAGTTCGGCAGCGACAAGAACACGCGCCGGTTCCGCCGGATGCCGGGGCTCTTCGGGTTCCACGCCTCCCGCACGGCGAACGGCTCACCCGACGTCACGCTGCCGGACGGCCGCACGTTCGCCGCCGACGACCCCGCCGGGCACCGGGCCGTCAGCTCGGTGCTCGGCCACGACGTCACCCTCACACCCGAGCAGGCCGTCGCGCACCACGACGAGGGCCCGGTCAGCCTGATCACCACGTCCTCGCTGCGGGCGCTGGCCGCCCTGACCGGCGACGCCGTCGAGCCGCTGCGGTTCCGGGCCAACCTGCTGGTCGACGTACCGGGCAGCGGCTTCGCCGAGGACGACTGGCCCGGCCGCCTGCTGGCGATCGGCCCCGACCTGATCCTCCGCGTGGTCCGCCCACTCACCCGCTGCGTGATGATCGACCTGGCACAGGAGGACCTTCCGGACCGCGGCGACCTGCTCAAACTGCTGGGCCGGCACCACGATCTCACCTTCGGCGTCGTCGCGGCGGTCGAAAGGCCCGGCCGGGTGGCGGCCGGCGACGAGGTCGTCCTGCTCCGCTCCGGCCGGCCACGGTGAGGACGGCCTCACCGTGGCGACGATCGGGTTGTCGCGCGCATGGTGCCGGAGAGGTCCTCGAAGAAGCGGTCGGCAGCCGGGCACCCGGGTGACCGCCAGGCCGAGCCGGCGCGCCGTGCAGCCGGCCCGGTACGGCGCCACCGCCCGCCGGCGAGACCCCTGGCCTGACCTGCTGTCCCGTCTCCGCCGGCACGCCGATCCGGACGTCCGCGAGGCCACCCTCAGCGTGGACACGCTCTAAACCGTACGCGCGTCTTGCTATTCCACGTCGGACTTCGCTAGCGTGGACGGCATGATCCATCACGTGCAGCTGGCCTGTCCGCGCGGTTCGGAGGAGGCGTCCCGCGCCTTCTACTCAGGGGTGCTGGGCCTCGCCGAGAAGCCGAAACCGCCGGCGCTGGCGGCCCGGGGCGGCTGCTGGTTCGCGGGCGGTGGCATCGAACTGCACCTGGGCGTGGAGGACGACTTCCGGCCGGCTCGGAAGGCGCACCCGGGCCTGCTCTGGCCGGACCTCGACGCCCTGGCCGCGCGTCTCACCGATGCCGGTTACCCGGTGACCTGGGGGAACGACGAGCTGCCGGGCCTGCGCCGCTTCCACAGCGAGGACTGCCACGGCAACCGCCTGGAGTTCCTCTCCTGAGACGGTTCTGCTGGGCGCAGATCGGCTTGGTGGAACGCGTCTGACCTGGCGAGACTTCCGGCATGGAACTTCTCACCGAGCTGTACGCGGCCTTCAACCGCCGCGATGTCGACGCTGTGCTCACGGCCATGACGCCCGACGTGGTGTGGCCGAAACGCTGGGAGGGCGGGACGGTTCGCGGCCACGACGCCGTGCGGGACTACTGGACACGGCAGTGGGCGGAGATCGACCCGGCGGTCGAGCCCACCGGGTTCCGGCAGGAGGAGGACGGGCGCGTGGCGGTCGCCGTACGACAAAGGGTCCGGAACCTCGACGGGGAACTGATCGACGATCGGATGGTCGAGCACGTCTATCGGCTGGACGGCGGGCTGGTCGCCGGGATGGAGATCAGGCAGGTGTGACGATCGATGCAGTCGGTGGCGTGGCGCACCACGGGACGGCATTTCCTACTAACTTGGTTCCTACCCGCTCCCCCAGCGACAAGGAACCACCATGGCGAACGCCTTCGATACGCATGACCTGGCCGGCCGGACGCTCGCGAACCGGATCGTGATGGCGCCGATGACGCGCAGCCGGGCGTACGGGCCCGGGCTCAGCCCCACCGATCTGACCGCGACCTACTACGCGCAGCGGGCCGGCGCCGGGCTGATCATCACCGAGGGGACGCAGCCGTCGGTGATCGGGCAGGGCTACACCAACACGCCCGGTCTGCACTCGGAGGAGCAGGTCGCGGCGTGGCGCACGGTCACCGACAAGGTCCACGCCGAGGGTGGCGTCATCTTCGCGCAGCTCATGCACACCGGCCGGATCGGGCACCCGGACATCCTGCCGGACGGGCTGCACCCGGTCGGGCCGTCTCCGGTGGCGCCGGCCGGCAAGCTCTGGACCGACGAGGGCATGAAGGACTTCGTGGCGCCGAAGGAGCTGACCGAGGCGGAGATCCTCGCGACGATCGCCGACTTCGCGTCGGCGGCGCGCAACGCGGTGGCGGCCGGGTTCGACGGCGTGGAGATCCACGGCGCGAACGGCTACCTGGTGCAGCAGTTCCTGTCGTCGAACGCGAACCTGCGCGCCGACGGCTGGGGTGGCTCGGCCGGCGGCCGGATCCGGTTCGGCGTCGAGGTGGCCCGGGCGGTGGCGGCGGCGATCGGCGGCGACCGGGTCGGGTTCCGGATCTCGCCGGCGAACCCGTACAACGACATCGCCGAGGAGAACCCGGACGAGCTGTACACCGCGCTGATCGGCGAACTCGCCACGGTCGGCCTCGCCTATCTGCACGTGGTGGAGAGTCCGGATCGGGACTTCACCCGTACGATCCGCGCCCTGTGGCCGGCCACGCTGATCCTCAACCCGCACACCTACCCGGAGACGACCGGGCCGGAGTCGCTCGCCCTGATCGAGGACGGCACCGCGGATCTGATCGCGTTCGGCGCGCTGTTCCTCTCCAACCCGGACCTGCCGGCCCGCCTCGCCGCCGGTGGGCCGTTCACCCCGCCGGACAAGACCAAGGCGTTCGGCGGCGACCACCGTGGCTACACCGACTACGAGCCGCTTACCGTCTAAGGGTGAAGATGTTCAAGCGGGACGCCGGCCCGAGCGCCCTCGAACGGGAGATCCGGCGTCTCGGCGCGCTGATCGGCGCCGAGGAGAGCGATCTGGTCTCGTTCGAGCACCGCGACGGCGGCCGGCCGTGCGTCGCGGTGGACGAGGACGGCGTCTACCGCTGGTGGGTGACCGAGCGCGGCCGGGAGTTGGAGCACCGGGAGACCCGCGATCGCGACGAGATCCTCTACTGGTCGCTCGCCTACACGACGTGGACGATGGGCGGCGCCTGGGCGCTGCGTCACCCGGTCGCCGGCGAGGAGCAGCGGGTCGCCCGGTGGCGCAAGCAGTTCGAGCTGCTCGGCGTGCTGAATCCGGACTGGCCGTCGCGGTGCCGGGCAGAGTTGATCACCAAGCTTTCACCAGCCCATCTGCCGGAGGGCGGAATCCCTCCGGCAGATGACCGCCGCGATTAGGAGACGGTTCCGCTGATCTCGTTCGGGATCACGTCGAGGGTCACCGAGCCGGTCACCTTCCCGGTCCCGAGGTCGACCTGGTGGACCTTCTTGGTGGCGGGCTCGGTCACGTACGCGTCGGATCCGCGGACGAACAGCGCGGGCCGCGGCTGCTGCCAGTCGAGCGGCTCGGTCCACGCGCCGACGACCGGCCACGAGCTGGTCAGCTTCCCGGTGGCGGGGTCGGTGACGTGCAGCTTGCCGTCGGTGCCGAGGATCAGCGCCTCACCCTTCGGGCCCCGGCCCAGCGAGCGGAAGCTGTAGCTGACCCCGGACGGCATCGGCACGACGCGCAGCGACCTGGTGACCGTGTCGATCAGCGAGAACCGCGTCGGCCGCTCCAGCTCCGCGTCCGGCTCGACCTTGTAGTCGCCGAGCACTACCGGCGAGGCGTCCGAGCCCGCCTGGTTGCCGATCCGGCTGTAGGCGAGACCGCTCTTCACCTTGGCGAACGCGCCGCCGGTGAAGAGCAGCACGCCGTCCTCGCAGCCCAGCGCGACGACCTCGCCCTGCGCCACGGCCTCGCCGTGCACGCCCGGGCACTGCTCGTTGCGGGCGATCTCGGTGCCGTCCTTGTCGAGCGCGATCGCGCCGGTGCGGGCCTCGGCGGTGCCGAGCGTGACGATCAGCGTGCCGTCCGGCAGCTCCACCGCCACACCGTGATGCGGCGTCGCCGCGGTGTACTTCCTGCCCTCCGGCTTGCCGTCCGTCAGCGCCGCCGGGTCGAAGCTGTTCACCTCACCGGTGCCATCGGTGAACAGGATCGTGCGGTCGCCGTGCCGCACGACGTGGCCCGGCTTCGCGCCCGGGTAGGCGATATCGGTCATCTTCCCGGCTGCGGCGTCCAGCACCCGGAAGCCCTCGGCGGTGGAGACGAAGACGCCGGTGTCGTTGCCGGCCGGATTGACCCGGTTGAAGCCGTCGAGCGCGACGGTGTGCGCCACCGTCAGAGCCTCGCCGTCGATGATCTTGATGCCGCCGTCGTAGGTGACGGTCAGCGGCTCCTTCACCTGTGCTTTCTCGGTCGCTTCGGATGACTCGGACGCGCACGCGCCGAGGGTCAGGCTGATGGCCGCGAGGGCGGCCAGTCGCTTCTTCACGGGTTCTCCCTAGTTGTTAACGGTGTTCGTTTTCAGTAAGGCGGGCAAAAAAAATAAGGTCAGGCAGTGAGGCCGTCGATGATCGCCTCAGCGTTGAAGCGCATCATGTCCAGGTAGGTGGCGGCCTCACCGCCGGCCGCACTGACCGATTCCGAATAGAGCCCGACGACGGTCACGGTCAGCCCGGCCTCGTCGGCGAGCACCTCCGCGAGGCGCGCCGGCTGCGCGGTGTCCGCGAAGATCGCCCGCACGTCGTGCTCCCGCACCGCCGTCACCAGCGAGGCGAGATCGGATGCGCTCGGTGACGCGAGTGTCGTGCCGCTCGGGATGATCGTGCCGATCACCCGCAGCTCATAGCGCTCGGCGAGATAGCCGAACACGTGGTGGTTCGTCACGATGACCCGGCGTTCCACCGGGATCTCCGCGAAGCGCTGGGCAAGCCGGGCGTCCAGGTCACTCACTTCCTTCTTGTACGCCGCCGCGCGCGTGCGCATCGCGTCACCGCCGACTCCCGGCACGTGCTCCAGGATGGCGTCACTCAGAACGTCGACCGCCGTGGCCATCCGCAGCGGATCGGTCCAGAAGTGCGGATCCGGCAGCCCTGCCGCATCACCGTCCCGGTATTCCAGGGGTTCGATCCGCGCACCGACCTCGACGGCGGGAACACCCTCCGCGACGGCGGATTCGACATGTCGCAGGACTCCCTCCTCCAGGCCGAGGCCGTTGTAGACGACCAGATCGGCGGTCTGCATCGCGTGCGCCTCACGAGCGGAGATGCCGAACGAATGCGGATCGGCCTCCGGTCTCATCAGCACCGCGACGTTCACGTCGTCGCCGGCGATCTCGCGGACGACGTCGCCGAGGATGTTCGTGGTCACGACGATCTGGACTCGATCCGCCGGTGCGCAGGCGGCGGCGCCGGCCAGCAGCATCGCCAGGACGAGCAGCGCCCTCATCGGCCGACCTCCACGGCGAGATCCGGCCGCTCCACGGTGGTGAACGTACGCGCGGTCCGCAGCCCGTCCCGGTAGTCGATCTCGTGGATGACGCCCGCGCCCGGGTCGGTGAGATAGGCGCGGTTCACGTCCAGCGTCAGCCGCGTGGCGGCGAGCTTCCTCCCGGCCAGCACCTTCCCGGTCGCCAGGTCGTGGCTGCGCAGCGTGCCGTCTGAGCCCAGGACCAGCACCGTGCTGCCGTCGGCAGGCGACGCCGCCGCTCGCACCCCGGCCATCGGGAGATGCCGGGCGGTGGCCTTCGGCGCGTTCAGCGACCAGACACCGTCCTCGCCGGCCACGGCGGCCTCATTGCTCCGAGGGCGGAAACCGAAGGTCCCGCGAGGGATCGACGCGCCGTCCGTGGAGATGACCTCGGCCGCGAGCTCCGGACCCTCCTGCTTCACCCGTACGACATGGGAATCGCACCCGATGAGCGCACCGCCTCGGAGGACCACCCACCCGGCCGGGTCCGTGCAGGGAGCCTCCAGGGCGCCGGTCCGCTTCCCCGCGGCGTCGACCGCGACGATGCGGTCGTCCTGGGCCGCCAGCAGCAGATCCGCATAGGGAACCGCCAATGCCGTAGCGCCGAACCGCGCGAGCTCCCGCATCTCACCGGATTCCAGCGCACGCCGATCGAGCACGACGACGGTTCCATCGGCCGTCCCGATCGCGATGTGGGCGCCGTTCCCGGCCACCGACGTGATGGGCTTCTCCGTCGTCAGGGTGCCGACGGACGCGGCCGGCGCCCGGTAATAGTGGACGTGATCGGTGTGGTCGACCGTCCACACTCCCGCGTCGACGATCTCCAGGGTGCGGTCGCCGTCGGTGAGATAGACGAAACGGCCGTCCTCGGACAGTTCCCGGGCCGTCGTCCGCAGCCCTATCGCCCGGTGTTCGGTGGACGCCAGATCGAGCAGGTGCAGCGTCGTCCCGCCGTCCGACGCATAGGCGATGGCGGATTGCGGTTCGGACAGTTCCTCGGCGCCGGCCACATAGCCGTGCTCGGCTCGCGGTGCGGCCGGTGCTGCGCAGGCCGTCAGGACAAGGGTCAAGGCGGTCACTGTCAGCAACCGGGCGGTGGTCACGAGGTTCCTTTCAGGAGAACGGAGCGCGCCGCCAGGATCACGAAGAACTGGGCGACGGCTGTTGCTGCGATCGTGGCGCCGGCGGCTGTTCCGGCGTACCAGGAGATCCAGAGACCTAGAGCCGTGGCGAAGGAGCCGAGACCGAAACTGGTCACCATGACGGCAGGCAGGCGGCGCGCCACGAGCATGGCCGCCGCGGAGGGCGCGATCAGCATGCCGAACGCCAGGAGCGTGCCGACGACGCTGAACGCGACAGCCATCGTGATCGTGAGCAAGACGAGCATCATGGCGTTCGCGAGACCCGGTCGCAGGCCGAGTGTGCGGGCCTTGCGGGCGTCGAAGGTCAGCGCCAGGAACGGCCGGTGGAAGAGCACCGCGATCACGCCGGTCACCGCCAGCGCGCCGGCGAGGAGCAGCAGGTCGGACGACCGGATCGCCAGGACGTCGCCGAAGAGGAACGCCGTCAGGTCGGTCGCGAACGACCGCGAGTGCGAGACCAGGATGACGCCGGCCGCGAGCATCCCGACGAAGAGCAGGCCGATGCTGGTGTCCCGGCCGAACTCCCGGCTGTTCCGCATCGCGCCGGCCCCGAGCGCCATGGCGAACGCGCTGACCCCGGCACCGACGACGAGGTTGCCGCCGACGATGCTCGCCACCGCGACGCCGGGCAGCATGCCGTGGCTCATCGCCTCGCCGAGGAACGTCATCCCGCGGGCGATCACCCAGACGCCGGCGAGGGCGCAGACGGCGGCCAGGAGCACGCCGCCGATCAGGGCCCGGGCCACGAAGGACACGGTGAAGGGTTCGAGAAGCACGTGAGGCACTATAGTGGAAGTGAAAATCGTTTCCATTAGGGGGTCTTGGATGCTGTCGGCGGTGCGGGTCGGACACGGGTACGGCGGGGTGCCGGTGCTACGGGAAGTGAGCCTTGACGTGCCGGCGGGGACCGTTACGGCGGTGACCGGGCCGAATGGGTCGGGCAAGAGCACCTTGCTGCACGTGCTGGCAGGCGACATATCTCCTAAATCCGGATATGTCGCCCGGACTGGCCGGGTCTCCCTGCTCCCCCAGCGCACCAGCGAGATCGACGCCCTTCCGGTGACCGTCCAGGAGTGCGTCCAGATCGGGCGATTTCAGAGTCGGTGGCCGTGGGCCGGCCGCGCCGACCGCACGGCAGTGTCGGAGATCATGGAACGGCTGGGGCTCACGTCGCTCGGGCGGCGGCGGCTGCGGGAACTCTCCGGCGGCCAGCGGCAGCGAGTGCTGCTCGCGCAGGCGCTGGTGCAGCCGGCGGACGTCTACATCCTCGACGAGCCGACCGTCGCGCTGGACACCGCGAGCCGCGCCCGGGTGCACGAGCTACTCGCCGAACGGGTCGCCGCGGGAGCTGCCGTCGTCCTCGCCAGCCACGACGACGCGGAGGCCGCGCTCGCCGGGGAGAGGGTCTCCTTAGGATAGGGATCATGGCTGGGCCCGCTGCTTCCGTACTGCTGCCGGACGTCCTCACCGCGGAGGGGACGGTGCGTCTGCGCCGCTGGCTCGAGGGGTCGTTCCGCTCCGAGGGCGGCGACTGGTGGACGCCGCACGCGGACACCGGCGCCGGGATGCTGCTGGTCGAGCCGGAGGACTACGAGAGCGACGAGTTCGAGGAGGCGGAGAGCCTGATCGGCGCCCTCGGGTTCCTGCCGGCCACCGAGATCGTCCTGGCCGCCGCGCTGCACCGGCCGGAGAGCCACCGGATGCTCGCCACCACCGCGCTGGAGCTGGCCGTCCTCTACGACGGCTTCGTCGACTTCGACGGCCTGCTCCCGCCGGTCGCCGCCACCCTGCCCGGCCGCCTCTTCACGATCGCCTCCGGCCCGCTCGCGACCGTCGATGACGGCTGGCACGTCGGGGACGCCGAGTTCCTGCGGGCGTGGCTGCGGCACCCCGGGTTCCGCATGGTGAAGTGATGGATCTCAGCTTGGACGAGATCCGGGAGGTGACCGCCTTCGCGGCCGGCGCCGCTGAGGACGTCCTCGGGCTGTTCGAGGCCGCGCACCCGGACGACGAGCGGCCGAGAAGGGCGGTGGCCGCCGCGTGGGAGTTCGCCCGCGGTGGACACCGGGGCAGGCTGCTGCGCGATACGGCCTGGGGTGCGATGAGAGCATCGAAGGAGACCGGCGGCGCTGCCGTCGACGCCGCGTCGGCGGCCATGGCCGCGGCCGGGTCGGCGTACCTGCATCCGCTCGAGAAATCGACTCAGGTCAAGCACATCCTCGGATCGGCCGCCCACGCCGCCCGGGCCCGGGAGGTGGCGGGCGGCGACGCCGGCCTGCGGGAGGCGGCGAAGCGTGCGACGCCGGTCGTCGTCGCGGTGCTGAGGCGGTACCCGGCGGCGCCGGCGGGCGGTGGCCGGGTGGGCGAGCTGATCCGCGAGCTGGACCAGATCCTGCGTCAGTGAGCCTTGCGCGCCCGGAAGGCCACCATGTTCACCCGGTTGCCGCAGCGCACGCTGCAGAACCGCTTCGAGCCGTTCTTCGACAGGTCGATGAAGATGCCGGTGCAGTCGTCGGCGCCGCAGACCCGGAGGCGGTTCGTCTCACCGGTGCGGATCACGTCGATCAGCGCGAGCGCCGCCTCCACCCGGAACCGCTCGGCGAGGGGCGCGTCCGGTTCGGTGGCGTGGATGTGCCAGTCCAAGCCGTCGTGACGGGTCAGATAGGGCAGCGCCTTCGCCTCCCGGAGCATCCGGTTGACCGCCTCGACGGCCGCCTCCTGGTCCAGCGTCCACACCTCCCGTAGCCGGTCACGGGCCGCGCGGACAGCCCGCAGCTCGGCCTCGTCGCGATCGAAGCGGCCGGAGAAGACGAAGCCGCTCATCAATCGTTCCAGTTGCTCCACGGTGGAGAGCTCGTCCTCGCCGGAACGGGACGCGCCGGGCACCGTGTTCGCGAGTGCCACGGCGAACTCCAGCGCCTCCTCCGTGTCAGGGGCGAAAAGCAATTTGACTCCTCACTCAGACCGGCCTAGCGTCAGGGACGAACCTAATTTAACCCATGACAGGGATGGACGCATGAAGCCGCAGACCGTGGGACTCCTCGCCGCCGTCACGTCGGCCGCCACCTTCGGCACATCCGGCGCCTTCATCAAACCCCTGCTCGAATCCGGATGGTCGCCGGCGGCCGCGGTCACCGCCCGCGCGCTGATCGCCGGGCTCCTGCTGCTGCCGTTCGTCCTGGTGTCGCTGCGCGGGCGCTGGGACGCGCTGTGGCGTGGCCGCTGGCGGATCCTCGGCATGGGTGTCATCGCCGTGGCGTTCACCCAGCTCTCCTACTTCGCGGCGATCAGCCGGATCCCGGTGTCGACGGCGCTGCTGGTGGAATACCTGGCACCTCTGCTGCTGGTCCTCTGGGTCTGGGCGACCACCCGGCGGACGCCACGGCCGGCCGTGCTGATCGGATCGGCGCTGGCCGTCGGCGGGCTCGTGCTGGTGATCGGGCCGGGCGCGCTGCAGGCCGTCGACCCGGCCGGCATCATGCTGGCGTTCGCCGCCGCGATCGGCTGCGCCGTCTACTTCGTCGTGGCGGCCCGTCCCGCCGACGGCCTGCCGCCGGTGGCGCTCGCCGGTGTCGGGCTGCTGCTCGGCGGCGCGGTGCTCGGCCTCACCGGGCTGGCCGGGATCGTGCCGATGACTGTCACGTTCGGAGACGTGACGATGCTCGGGACGGTCGCTCCCTGGTATGTGCCGCTCGCCGTCGTGGCCGTCTTCGCCACGGCCATCGCGTACGCCACCGGCATCTTCGGGTCCAGCCTCCTCGGCTCCCGGCTCGCCTCCTTCGTCGGCCTGCTCGAAGTGGTGTTCGCGTCGATCTTCGCCTGGCTGGTCGTCCACGAGTCGCTGACGCCGCTGCAGATGGTCGGTGGCGCGCTGATCCTGGCCGGCATCGCCTCCATCCCGGCCGAGCCGTCAGCGCCCGCCGCGACCGAGCCCTCGCCGGAGCCCGCGGCCGAGGCTCGATCCGCGCCGGTCCTCGCCGACTGATCCGGGACCCCGGCGACCGGCGGCACGGCGAGCAGGTCGCGTCGATGTCGTGTCACGTGGCCCCGGCCACCCACATAAGGTTCGCCCACACGGGTAAACCCGGCCCATGACTTCGATGATCACCGCCGGTTCCGCTGCGCGCCGGGCCGGTCCGCGGGCGCTCACGGTCGGCGTCGAGGAGGAGTTCCTGCTGGTCGATCCGGTCACCGGCCGGAATCTCCCGGTGGGCGATCAGGTGCGGGATGCTCTTCCCGCGGAGGTACGGGCGAACAGCCGCTCCGAGTTCCGCCCCAGCATGATCGAGCTCGTCACCGGGGTCTGTACCGACGTGGAGGACGTCCGCGGGCAGCTCGTCGCCGCCCGGTTCGCCACCGCCGGCGTCGCCCGCTCGGCAGACGCCCGGCTCGTGGCGATCGGGGCCACGCCGGTCGCCGAGGCGGACCGCGGCATCCCGGCGGTTCCCCGCTTCCAGGCCATCACCGACCGGTTCGGGCCGGTGGCCCGGGACCCGGCGGTGTGCGGGCAGCACGTGCACGTCGGGGTCGACGACCGGGATCTCGCCGTCCGCGTCTGCGACTGGCTGCGCCCGTGGCTGCCGGTCATCCACGCGCTGACCGGCAACTCGCCGCTCTTCGAGGGTGCCGACACCGGGTACGCCAGCTGGCGGTCGGCGCAGCTGCTGCGCTGGCCCGGGATGGGGCCGACCCCGCATTTCGGCAGCGCCCGGGAGTACGACCGGACCGTGGCCGACCTGATCGCGACCGGCGCCGCGCTCGATCAAGGCATGATCTTCTGGTACGCCCGGCTCTCGCCCACCTATCCGACCGTCGAGGTCCGCGTCGGCGACGCCTGCACCGACGTGGACGACGCCGTCCTGGTCACGGCGCTGATCCGGGCGGCCGTCGCCACCGCGATCGCCGAGATCGAATCCGGTACGCCGGCCATCCCGCTGCCGCGGCAGGAGGAACAGCAGCAGGAGGAGGAACAACGGCCCGACGAGCAGCAGCCCGGAGAACTGCGGCAGCCCGGAGAACAGCATCAGCCCGGAGAACTGCGGCGGCCCGGCGACCTGCGGGACAGCGTCGTCGCGGCCGCGCACTGGCGGGCCGCCCGGGACGGCTGCTCCGGCGACCTCGCCGACCTGCGGACCGCCCGCCTGCGCCCGGCCTGGCAACTCATCGGCGACCTGTTCACCACTGTGGAGCCGGCCCTGCGCGCGAGCGGCGACCTCGACCTGGTCACGGCCGGCCTGGACCGGGTCCGCCGGACCGGGGACGGCGCCACCCGGCAGCGCGCGATCCTGGCGAGCACCGGCGACATCCGCGCGGTCCTCGCCACGCTGGCCGCCTGGACGTGCGCCGCGTGAACCGGCACTAGCCTTCGACGGGTGCTGATCACGACTGTCAACGCGTGGGGTGGGGCGCTCGCGGACGAGCTGCTCGCCTGGCTGCCGGCGAGCGGGGCCGACGTCGTCTGCCTGCAGGAGGTGACCCGGACGCCGGGGCTGGCCGGGTGGACCCGGTTCGCCGACGGGGAACGGTCGCTGCCGCAGCGGGCCGGCCTCTTCGACGACGTCCGCGCTGTGCTCCCCCGCCACCAGGGGATCTTCCTGGCCTCCGATTCGGGGCCGGTGCACGACGACGCGGGCGGGCGGTACCGGCAGGACTTCGGGGTCGCCACGTTCGTCAGCGAGCGGCTGCCGGTCACCGGTGTGGACTCGGCCTTCGTGCACGGCTCGTTCACCGACCACGAGGAGTGGACGATCGCCGACCGTCCCCGTGCGGCCCTCGCGGTCCGGGTGGCGGATCGCGGCGGTGGCCGGGCCGTCTGGGTGGCGCACGTCCACGGCCTGCGCGACCCGGCCGGCAAGGGCGACACCCCGTCCCGTAAGCGCCAGGCCACCGTGCTCGCCGACCTGGTGACCCGGATCCGCGGCCCGCGCGACCTGGTCGTACTCGGCGGCGACCTCAACCTGCTGCCGGGCAGCGAGACCTTCGCGATCCTGGCCGCGGCGGGACTCACCGACCTGGTGGGCGACGCCGGCACCCGCACGTCGCACTATCCCAAGCCGGTGCGGCACGCGAGTTATCTGCTCGTCTCCGACGTGTCGGCGGTGAAGGACTTCACGATCCTGGCGACGCCCGAGGTCTCCGACCACCGGGCCCTCGTTCTCGAAATCTGAACGGTTTTGGTGCTAGAAACCACATGTCGGTAACAATGAGATCCTGCGTACTGATATCGGCGAGCATCGACCGAACGGTCCTACTATTCTCGCGATCGTGCCTACCGATGCTCTCCCCCAGCCTCCGGAATTCGAAGCAGTCGAGACGTGGGCGGGCGCCGGGCGGGTGATACGCGCCGGCGAACCGGAACTTGCCTCCTGGCAACTGCCAGCACAGCAGAAGGCAGCACTCGTCACGAGCGGCGTGCCGATCATCGACGGTCTCGTCGATGTCGTGTCGTTCCAGGTCAAACCGACGATGTACCAGCTGGCGCAGGCCGGCGGCCAGGACCGCATCTTCGGGGCCGCGACGGCGACCGGCGCGGTCGTCGAGCATTCCACCGAAGCGGGGATGCGGTTCGTCAACTCGTCGATTGTGCATTGGCTGTGGTCGCTGCATCTGGTGGGCAGCTGGGTGGCCGGTTCAGCCGCCCTGGCGCGGTGGGACGAGTCGCCGGAGGCCGAGGAGCAGACGTTCGCGGAAATCGCGGCGCTGCTCGAGCAGATCCGTGAGCTGGACCCGCCGGCCGTCGGCGACGGGTCCCACGACGACCATTTCTGGCCGGCTGTCCTGGATCGATGGCTGTATTAGGGCGGCGAATCAGAAGACCCTGATGGCAGCCTCGGCCGGTGCGGCCAGCAGCGTCTCGATCTCGTCGTCCAGGCGGACCAGGGTGATCGACGCGCCGGCCATGTCGAGCGACGTGCAGTACTCGTTGACGTACGAGCGCCCGATCGTGATGCCCCGGTCGGCGAGACGGCGATGCGCCTGGCGGTAGAGGAGGTAGAGCTCGCTGACCGGCGTACCACCGAGCCCGTTGATCATCAAAGCGACCCGGTCACCGGACCGGTAGGGCAGGTCCGGGACGATCGCGTCGAGCAGGTCGTCGACGATGGCGTCCGCCGATGCGAGAGGCCGCCGCTCCCGGCCCGGCTCACCGTGGATGCCGACGCCGAACTCCATCTCCTCGGCGCCCAGCTCGAACAGCGGGGAGCCCTTCGCCGGAGGCGTGCAGGCGGTCAGCGCCACTCCCATGGTCCGGGTGACGTCGTTGACGTGCCGCCCGATCCGGAGCAGCTCGTCCATCCCGGCGCCCTGCTCGGAGGCCGCGCCCACCGTCTTGATGACGAAGAAGTTGCCGGCCACGCCGCGCCGGCCGACCGTGTAGAGCGAGTCCTGCACCGCCACGTCGTCGTTGATCGTGAGGATCTCGCAGCGCACGCCGTCCGCCTCGGCCATCTCCCTGCCCATGTCGAACGCCATCCGGTCGCCGGTGTAGTTGTTCACCAGCAGCAGCACCCCCTGCGGTGAGGAGAGCAGCTTCGCGGTCTCGTAGACGTAGTCCATCGGTGGCGCGGCGAAGACGTCGCCGGGGCAGGCCGCGTCGAGCATCCCCCGCCCGACCGCCATGACGTGCGCGGGCTCGTGCCCGGAGCCGGAGCCCTGCACTATCGACACCTTGTCCGCCGACGGCGCGTCCGCCCGCATGATCAGGTTGTAGGCCGGGACGTACCGGAGGGTTCCGGGATTGGCGAGGGCGATGCCCTCCAGCATCTCCGGGACGAAACTCTTCGGATCGTTCACGAACTTCTTCACGACGCCACTCCTCGACTCTGCCAGGTCTCGCTGACGCTTTCGGCGAGCACGGCGACCGCTACGGCGCCGGCATCGGCCGAACCTCTGCTGCGCTCGCCCGTATAGGACGCGCGCCCCCGTTTCGCGACCATTCCGACGGTGGCGCCGGCCGCTTCCCGCGCGGTTCCGGCCGCCGCCCGGATCGCCTCCGCCGCCGTCGCCCCGCCGGCCAGCTCCGTTTCCAGGCGATCGGTGAGTGGCACGAGCGCATCCAGCAGCGTCTTGTCGCCGACATCGGATTGCCCGCGCGCCTTGATGCCCTCGGCGGCGGCGCGCAGCATGGCGACGACGCCTTTCTCCGCCGCGCCGCCGGCCCGCAGGAACGCGGTTCCCCAGATCGGGCCGGACGTGCCGCCGATCCGGGAGGCGAGCACCATTCCGGTGCGTTTGAGGAACGCGCCGTCGCTCGACCGGTCCAGGTCCTCCCAGCCGTCGAGGAGTCTCTCGAAACCGCGGGCCAGCGAGTAGCCGAAATCGCCGTCGCCGACGACCGAATCCAGGTCGCCGAAGTACCTCTCGTTCGCGATCGCGGTCTCGGCGATCGTCCGGACCACCAGTTCGGTCTCGGTGATGCTCATCGCGGTCCTTCCAGGCAGGCGCGCAGGTCGTCGAGGGTGAGGAAGTCGCCGGGCTTCGCGGCGCCCCGGTTGGCCAGGACCTCGACGGGCGGCCGGCCCGGGTCGCCGAGTTCGTCGACCACGAGGATCGCGTCGGCGAAATCCTCGTCGCGGGTGTAGCCGTTGACGGTCACGAGACAGCGCATTCCGGCGGCGGTCGCGGCTTTCAGGCCGTTCCCGGAGTCCTCGACGACGAGGGTGTCCGCCTTGTCCAGGCCGAGCCGGTCGGCGGTCAGCTCGTAAACGGCCGGATCGGGTTTCTTGGCCGGGACGACGTCACCGGCGAAGACCGGGATCCGCTCGGCCGTCGCGGCGCCGACCGCGTTCTCCAGAACGGCGCGCACCGATTCCTCCGCCGACGTCGAGGCGACCGCGACGGTCCAGCCGGCGTCGAGGGCTTCCGGGATCAGCCGGGCGATTCCGGGCCGGGGCGGGATGCGTCCTTCGGCGACCAATCTGCGGAATGCGGCGGTCTTGGCCCGGTGCCAGATCAGGAGCTTCCCGGTACGGTCACCGTCCCGCACGATCCCGTCCTCGAACAGCGTCGCCATCCGTTCTTTCCCGCCGCCGATCCGCAGCTTCTCGCCGTATTCCTGCTCGCTCCACCGCACCGGCAGCCCGAACTGCTCGAAGGTGGCGTTGAAAGCCGGCAGATGGCCGTACCGCTCGGTGTCGGCCAGCACCCCGTCGCAGTCGAAGACGAGCGCGGTCACCAGGCACGCCCCGATCCTCCGAAGAGGCGGATGTGCCGGCGCGCCATCTCCAGGACGGCGGTCCGCTGGTGCCGGAACAGCGCCGGTGGATCCCACGTGCCGCGCTCCTCGGCCTGCCGCAGATGCTCCAGGCCGGACTTCATGAAGCTCTCCTTGAGCGCCGTCGAGATGTTGACCTTGGCGCAGCCGCGGGCGATCAGGTCGGTGAACTGCTCGTCGGAGAGCCCGGTCCCGCCGTGCAGGGCCATCGGGATCCCGGTCGCCGCCACCAGGTCGCTGACCCGCTGGGCGTCCAGCGACGGCGTACGCCGGTACTGCCCGTGCGCGTTGCCGATGGCCGGAGCGAAACAGTCCACCCCGGTGTTCTTGATGAAGTCGATCGCGACCTCGAGGTCCTGGACCGCCGGCGCCTCGTCCGACCCGAGATCGTCCTCGACGCCCTGGATCCCCTCGATCTCCCCCTCGACGTGCGCGCCCGTCCGCCGGGCCTCGGCGACCACGTCCATCGTCTGCCGCATGTTCTCGGCGACGTCGAGCTCATGGGCGTCGAAGAGCACCGAGTTCCAGCCTCCGGCGAGACAATCAGAGATGACGGTACGGTCGGGGCAGTGATCCAGATGCAGGGTGACCGGCACCCCGGCGGCCCTGATCATGGCGTGGACGATCGAGAAGAGCTCGCTCCGCCCGTACATCCGAACGGTCTTGACCGACGTCTGCAGAATCACCGGCGCCTGTTCCTCGGTGGCCGCGGCCAGGACCGCCTCGATGCTCAGATCGTTGACGATGTTGAAGGCGGCGACGCCGTAACCGCCGGCCAGCGCGCGGTCGAGGATCTCCTTCATGGATACGACGGGCATGTGCCCAGTGAATCCATGGCCGCCGCTGCCGCGGTATGGGGAGAACTCCCTATGCGATCCATCCGTTGTCGAGGGCGGTGACCACGGCGGCCGTCCGGTTCGACGTCCCGGTCTTCCGCATGATCGCGCCGACGTGCTTGTCGACGGTCTTCGGGGAGAGGCCGAGCCGGTTGGCGATCTCCCGATAGGTGAGTCCGTGTCTGAGTAGTAATAGGACGTCGCGCTCGCGATGCGTCAGGAGAGTTCGTCCTGATTCATCATTGCTCAGTGGGGCGGCGAGCCTCCCCGACCGGACGATCGCGGCCGCCGCTGCCTGGGTGAGCGCCTCCAGCTCGTCGAGATCCCGGACCGTGCGATCGTCCGGCGCGAAGATCACGCTGACCGCGATCACCTCGCCGCGCCACCAGATCGGCACTGCCGCCGCCGCGCCGCGCCGTGCCGGATCGTCGCCGGCGAGATGACCGGACCGCAACTGGCTGTACTCCGGGATCACCACCGGCCGGCGGCACCCGAACGCCCGGCCGGTCGCGCCCTCGTCGAGCGGGAACGAGTCGCCGAGCCGGCAGAACGCGCCGTACTCCGCCGCCTTCGTGTATCGACCGGCGTGCGCGTCGACGAGCGACACGCTGCCCGCGGCCGAGCCGGTGAGGCGCGCGGTGTGCCGCAGCAGCCGGCGCAGCACGACCTCCAGCCGGCGGTCGCCGTAGACGTCGGCCACCGCGTCGGCAAGCCGGAACCCGGTCACAGCCTCGAACATAAGTCCCGCTTGCCGGGACCGGAAACGGTCGCGGTTAGGATTCCGCAGATGACGAACGCGTTGGGGCCGCTCAAGCTGTACGCCGGACTGGCCGTGGTCTTCTTCGGCCTGCTGCCGGCGACGATGGTGACCCTGCTGGTCGTCCAGGGCAAGACGCCGTCATCGGTCGGATTCCTGCTGATCGGCGGCATCCCGCTGGTCCTGGCCGCGCTGGTGAGCGCGATCCGCGGGATGACCGGCGGCGAGAACGAGGAGTCGGCCCGCCGCCTCTACCTGAGCCTGATGCTGGTCGCCGGAGCGGATCTGCTGCTGCTCGGTGGAAACGCGCTGCTGCGGATGTAGGAGTGTGGGATGACGACGACGGACGAACTGCTCGCCGAACTCGCCGGGCTGGCCGACCCCAGGTTCCTCGAGGTGAACCGCCGGCACGGCGATGACCACGCCGTGAACCTGGGCGCCCTGCGTACCGTGGCGAAGCGGTTGAAGACGCAGCCGGATCTCGCCCGGGAGCTCTGGGCCACCGACGACTCCGCCGCTCGCCTGCTGGCCCTGCTGATCTGCAAGCCGCGGCAGTTCGACGCCGGTGAGCTGGACGCCATGCTGCGCGCCTCGCGGACGCCGAAGGTGCAGGACTGGCTGGTCAACTACGTGGTGAAGAAGAGCCCGCACGCCGAGCAGCTGCGACGGTCCTGGCTGACCGATCCTGATCCGGTCGTGGCGAGCGCGGGCTGGGCCCTCACCACCGAACGCGTGGCGAAGAAGCCCGACGGCCTCGACCTCGCCGGGCTGCTCGACGTCATCGAGGCCGGGATGAAGGACGCGCCCGACCGGCTGCAGTGGGCCATGAACCACACCCTGGCCCAGATCGGCATCACGCACGCCGTGCACCGCGACCGGGCCATCGCCATCGGCGAACGACTCGAAGTGCTGAAGGACTACCCGACGCCGCCCGGCTGCACGTCGCCGTACGCCCCGATCTGGATCACCGAGATGGTCGGCCGCCGGAACGACTGAGCGGTCCATATAACGCTTGGCGTCATATGTCGGCTGAGGTAGTGTCGCTCGCCATGCAGGAGCCGACGTTTCTGATCCTCACCGCGCTCGCCACCGAACCCACCCATGGGTACGGCGTGATCCGCGCCGTCGAGCAGCTGTCCGAGGGCGAGGTCGTGCTGCGGCCCGGCACCCTGTACGGCGCGCTCGACCGGCTCACCGAGCAGGGCCTCATCGAGATCGACCACGAGGAGGCGGTCGACGGGCGGCTCCGGCGCTACTACCGGCTCACCGAGTCCGGGGCGGCGGCCCTGACCGCGCAGGTGCGGCGGCTGCGGCGCAACGCCGACGTGGCCGCCACCCGGCTGCGGCTCGCGTTCGGGGGTGGGCTGTGACCACCCGCGACGAACGGCGCTACCGGCGGCTGCTCTGGGCCTACCCCCGGTCGTACCGGGACCACCGCGGTGCCGAGATCCTCACCACCCTGCTGGACATGGCCGAGGACGGTCACCGGCCCGGCGTCCACCTGGTCCTCGCCGGCCTGCGGGAGCGTTTCCGGCTGCCCGCCCGGCGTCCCCTCGTCGCGGTGGCCGCCCTGCTCGCCGCCGCCGTGCTGGGTGGCTTCGGCGCTGCGGCGGGGACCTGGGTCGCCTGGCGGACGGCGGCGGCCGTCCCGTTCGACCGGGAGATGCAGGCCCTCAACGCCGCGCTCACCGGGATTCCCGGCGACGCTCCCCTCTACCACGAGACGTCGGCGCAGCAGGGTCCGAGCGTCGCGGTCCAGGCCGACGGCACCACCGACTGGTCGGCCTGGCGGGTCCGCGACGGGCTGACCGGCGCCGGGTGGCGGATCACGTCGTTCCGGGAAGCGGAGAGCCGCGTCATCCCCCGCGAGGACATGACCACCAGCGTCCCGGTCGAGCACGGCATGTGGACGGCGACCAGCGGTGGGCTGAAGTTGTACGGCGACGCCCGGGTCCTCGTCGGCTCCCCCTTCACCGACCCGGCAAGCTTCACCATCAGGGTGTGGCCGGTCGAGCCCGCCGTGCTGCGGCCGCTGACCGTCGCCGGGACCGTCGCCGGCCTGCTCACCGGCTGGCTGCTGGTGGCCGCGGTCGCCCGCCGCCGGCTCGCGGCGGGCCTGGTCCCGGCGGTCCTGGTCACCGCCGGTCTCGCCGCCGCCACGCTGCCGGCCTACCGGTTCTACCGCGAGGCGTTCGCGGTGCTGACCTATGCGCACGGCTCGCCGGACCCGCGCATCACGGCCGGCCCGCCCTTCGCGACGCCGATGCTCACGCTGATCGGCACGGTCGCCGGCCTGCTCGCCATCAGCGCCGCCGTGATCGTGGCGCGACGCCGGCCGGCGGTGCCAGCCGGATGATCCCGGCGATCCGGGCGGGCTCGACCGCGGCGTCGCTCAGGCCGGTTCGGGGACGGCGCCGGGCTCGACCGCGGGCTCCGGGGCCGGTTCTGCCGGGGCCGGCGGGAGCGGATCCGGGTTGTCCGGTGAGAGTTCGCCGGGGTCGTCCGGGATGGGCGCTCCCGGGTCGAGCGGCGGGTACTTGTCAGGGTCGGGCATCCTCTTCCCCCTCATCACTAGATCAACTCACCTACCCGCTCGGCTGAACCGCAAACCGAATCCGCACATTTCCGGCGTTTCACCGGCACGATGGCGGGCGTGGCAGGCCTGACGATCGACGAGTTCAGCGAGTGGAACACCCAGCGGCTGGCACGCTCCGCGGTGAGCCGCCGCACGCTGCTGAAAACTGCGGCGGCCGGATACGCCTACACCCAGTTCCACCTGGCGAGCGCGGCGTTCGCGGCGGGCGGCGGCGTCGAGGGGCCGGCCGGGGTGGTCGTCTCCGGGCGGCATCTGTCGTTCGTACCGGATCCGGACGGCGCGCTGCGACCGGCCATGGCCCTCACCGCGCAACTGGTGAGCAAGACCGGCTCGCTGCCCGCGAAACTGCGCGCCTTCGTCGACGTCGGTTCGGCGCCCGGCCGGTACGGAACCCGTTTCGCCGCCGACATCCGGCACCTGACCGGGCAGTACGCGATCCCGGGCGGCCCGATCGGCAGTCAGTTCTATCTGAAGGCGGTCGTCGACAAACTGCTGCCCGCGACGGTCTACTACTACCGGGTGCGGCTCTCCGACGGCACGGTCAGCGGCGAGGCCCACTTCTCCACGGCGCCGGCCAAGGGGTCGCTGAAACCGTTCACCTTCACCGCGTTCGCCGACGTCGGCACGAACACCGCGCCCGCCGACCCGAAGTTCGCCTGGCACCGGAATCCGGCCTCGGTGACGGCCGCGGGCGGCACCTGGCCGGCCGGCGTCTTCGACAACAACTCCTACCTGCCGGACGATCCGGTCGCGGGACTGCACGGCACCGACAAACGGCCGGCCCTCACCCAGACGATGCTGCTCGCCACTCAGCAGCCGGTCTTCACGCTCCTCGCCGGCGACATCTGCTACGCCAATCCGTCCGGGTCGGGACTACCGGCCGACGACACCACCGCGCTGACCAGGATCGCTCCGAAAGGCAAGAACCTCTTCAATCCGTACGTCTGGGATGTGTTCCTGAATCAGATCGAGCCCTTGGCGTCCTCCACACCGTGGATGTTCGCGACCGGCAACCACGACATGGAACCGATCTACGGCAACACGCGGTTCCTCGGCGACAGCCCCGCGCACGGGTACGGCGGCCTGCTGGAACGGCTCGACTTCCCGACGAACGGGCCGCACACCTGCCCGTCGGTCTACCGGTTCGCCTACGGCAACGTCGGGCTGATCTCGCTCGACGCCAACGAGCTGTCGTCGGAACTGCACACGAACGCCGGCTACTCGAACGGCGCCCAGGTCGGCTGGCTCAGACGGTCACTGAAGGCGTGGCGGGCCGACCCGGCGATCGATTTCATCGTCGTCTTCCTGCACCACTGCGCGTACGCGACGTCGGACAACCACGCCTCCGACGGCGGGGTACGCGACGCGCTCGACCCGCTGTTCAGCGAACACCAGGTCGACCTGGTCATCCAGGGCCACAATCATCTGCTGGAACGCACCGACCCGATCCGGTACGGCAGACGCACCCGTGCGGCGCCCGACGGTTCCACCATCGCGCCGGCGACCGACGGGGTCACGTACATCTGCGTGGGCTCCGGAGGCCGCCCGCGCTACCCGTTCCGCCGGGCGCCGGGCAAGGCGGCCCCCGCGCCGGCCGGTGTGAAGGTCGAGGGCGCGCAGCTGCTGCCGGCCGGTCAGCGGTACCGCGGATACCGGCCGCCGCCCGGCGAGAACACCACGACGACCATCGTGAACAGCTACTACTGGTCGGCGGAGAAACGAGTGGTCAAACCGGCCGGCCACCCGACCGGCATCCGTGTCCCGGAGACGGTCGACTGGTCCCAGGTCCGCTACGACGCCTACGCCTTCATCGCCGTCGACGTCACCCCGGCCGCCCGGGGCGCCCGCACGTCCATGACGATCCGCAGCCTCGCCGACGCCCTGCCCGGCACCCGCCAACCCTTCACCGAGATCGACCGCATCACCCTGACCCGGGTCGCCGGCACCTAGGGGTTCGCGGGCGCTGCGGGGTTCGCGGGCGCCAGCACGATGTCGAAACGGACCTGGGACCAGGGCCGGCCGCCCAGGTCGCGGCCGTCGGGAGTGGGCCGGTCCGGCGGGCGGCGGGCGAAGTCCTTGACCAGTGAATCGCGGACGCCGAAGACGCTGTCGCTGTCCAGCAGGGCGTCGCCCCGGACGAAGATGTGGGTGACCAGGGTGCGCAGGCCGGGCGCGGTGACCAGGAAGTGCAGGTGTGAGGCCCGCATCGGGGAGCGGCCGGTCGCCGCGAGGAGGCGGCCCACCGGTCCGTCGTGCGGGATCGGGTACGGCGTCGGCGTGATCGCCCAGAAGCGGAATCCGCCCGCCGCGTCGGTGACCAGGTGGCCGCGGGCGGCCACCCGGTCGTCGCCGTACTGCACGTCGTAGAAGCCGTCGTCGTCGGCCTCCCACACCTCGATGCGCGCGCCCGCGACCGGATTCCCGGCCGTGTCGGTCACCGTTCCGGACACCCAGCACGGTTCGCCGGCCGCGCCGCCGGCGATGTCGCCGCCGAGCGGGATCGCCGGGGAGCCGTCGGTGAAGAACGGGCCGAAGACCGTCGCCTCGGTGGCGTCGCCGTACGCCTCGTTGTTGACGGTGACGGTCTGCATCGACGCGCCGAGCACGTCGGAGAGCAGGATGAACTCCTGCCGCCGCTCGTCGGTGACGTGCCCGGCCTCGGTGAGGAACGCGATCGCCTGCTGCCACTCCCGCTCGGTGAGCCGCACCTCGCGGACGAAGTCGTGCAGGTGCCGGGTCAGCGACCGCATCACCTCGCGCAGCCGCGGATCCGGAGTGGCGTCGAAGGAGGCGACGACCCGCTCGGTCAGCCGCGCCTCGCGGTGCTGTTGCTCGGTGCTCATCGTGGATCCTCCCCGGACCAGGCGCGGCGCAGCAGAGCGGTGAGATTCGCGGCGGTGACCGGGACCGGGTTGCCGGGCGGCACCGCCGGGAGAACGGCGTCGACGACCGCCGGAACGGCCTCTTCGGCGAGCCCGAGGCTCCTCAGCGAGCGCGGGGCGCCGATCGCGCCGTACAGATCGAGCAGTCCGGTCAGCGCCGAGGCCGCGCCGAACGCCTGCGCCAGGCGGTCGGTCACCGCCGGCGCGTTCAGGGCCAGAACGTACGGGAGGACCACCGCGTGCGTCTGCGCGTGTGGCAGGTTGTACATGCCGCCGAGCGCGTGACAGATCTTGTGGTGAAGCCCGGAGCCGGCCGAGGCGAACGCGACAGCGGCCAGGTGGGCGCCGAGGAGCGTCTCCTGCCGGCCCGGGAACGACGGGAGCAGCGGCAGGCCCGCGCGCAGATAGTGGATCGCCTCCAGCGCGAACGCCCGGTTGATCGGGTCGGTGCGCGGCGCCCACATCGCCTCGACCGCGTGCGCGAGAGCGTTCAGCCCGGACGCCACGGCCAGATCGCCGGGCAGCGAGCGCGTCAGCTCCGCGTCGTAGATCACCGTGCGTGGCAGCACCCGCGGGTCCGGCCCGGTGGTCTTGCGGCCGTTCTCGGTCATGCCCCAGATCGGGGTGACCTCGGAACCGGCGTAGGTGGTCGGCACCGCGACGATCGGCAGCCCGCTGGTCAGCGCGACCGCCTTGGCGAGACCGACAGCCGACCCGCCACCGACGCTGACCAGCACGTCGACACCGGCTGCCGCCGCCGCCTCGCGTGCCCGCGCGGCCACCTCGACCGGCACGTGCATCACCACCTCGGTGTGCCGGACGGCGTGCGGCAGTGACACCCCGCTGCGCTCCGAGGCGATCAGGAACGGTCGCGACCCGAAGCGGGCCACCTCGTCGGCGAGCGCGGTGACGGACCCGAACACGATCCGCTGCGGCAGCGTCTCGTGGGTGAAGCTGAGGCTCATAGGGCCACGCTACGTCCCGGGCGTCCTCAGATGGTGGACCGAACTCAGCGGAGGGAGCCGATGATGCCGGCCACCCGGCTGACGGCGGGTGAGGCGTCGGCGGCCCGGGTGGCGATCGCCAGGTCCACTGTCGGCGGACGGGTGAGTTCGATGTAGGCCACGCCCTCCAGCGCCAGGCTGCGGACCGGCTCGGGGACCAGGGCCACGCCCATGCCCGCCGCCACGAAGACGACGAGGGTGGCGGTCTCCCCCACCTCGGTGATCGGGTCGGGGTGGAACCCGGCGGCGGCGCAGGCGGCGAGGACGTGCTCGTGCATCGAGGAACGGTGACCGGAGAAGTGCATGACGAAGGGTTCGCCGCTCAGCTCGCTCAGCTCGATCGCCTCCCGGCCGGCCAGGGGATGACGGTCGGGCAGGACGGCGATCAGGCGTTCCCGGCGCAGGACCCTCTCGGTGATCTCGGGCCGCCGAAGGCCGTCCGGGCGGAGCACGACCAGGTCGTAGGTGCCGTCGAGCAGGCCGGTGAGCAGCGCCGGGCTCAGGAGCTCACCGTGCAGTTCGAGCGTCACCCCGGGCAGCCGCTCACGGACCTCCCGGGCGGCGGCGGGCAGGAGGTCGTAGGTCGCCGTACCGATGAAGCCCACCGAGACCCGGCCCGCCTGACCGGAAGCGACCAGCGCCATGTCGCTCGCCGCCCGCTCGGCGGAACCGAGGACGGCCCGGGCGTGATCGGCGAAGCGGTGACCGGATTCGGTCAGCTCGACCCGGCGGGTGGTGCGGGTGACCAGCTCGACCCCGAACTCGCGCTCGAGCTGCTTGATCTGCTGGGAGAGGGCAGGCTGGGCGATGTGCAGCCGTTCCGCGGCGCGGCCGAAGTGGCGCTCCTCGGCGAGCGCCAGGAACGAGCGGAGATGACGCAGTTCCATAAGTCCAGATTATCAATCGGCCACGATTCAGTATTGGAGTCAATCGGTGCCAGGTCATAGGTTGGGAACATGAACTCCGCGTACCTCTATGCAGCGGCCCGGACGCCGTTCGGCCGGTTCGGGGGCGCCCTCGCCGAGGTCCGGCCGGACGACCTCGCGGCGGCGGCCCTGACAGGCGTCCTCGCCAAGGCCCCCGATCTCGACCCGGCGCTGATCGGCGACGTCGTGTGGGGCTGCGCCAACCAGGCCGGCGAGGACAACCGCAACGTCGGCCGGATGGCGGTCCTGCTCGCCGGGCTGCCCGTTTCGGTGCCGGCCTCCACGGTCAACCGGCTCTGCGGCTCCTCGCTGGACGCGGCGATCTCGGCCTCCCGCACGATCGAGTCCGGCGACGCCGACGTGGTCGTCGCCGGTGGCGTCGAGTCGATGACGCGGGCGCCGTGGGTGCTGCCGAAGCCGTCCCGCGCCTACCCCGCCGGGAACGTGACGGCCGTGTCGACGACGCTCGGGTGGCGGCTGGTCAACGAGGCCATGCCGAAGGAGTGGACGGTCTCGCTGGGCGAGGCGAACGAGGCCCTCGGCGATCGGTTCGGTATCCCGCGCGAGCGGCAGGACGCCTTCGCGGCGCGGTCGCATCAGCTGGCGGACAAGGCCTGGAACGACGGCTTCTACCAGGACCTGGTGGTCCCGGTTCCGGGCGTGGATCTCGGACGGGACGAGGGCATCCGTGCCGGGTCGACGCCGGAGAAGCTGGCCGGCCTCAAGGCGTCGTTCCGCCCGGACGGGACGATCACCGCGGGGAACGCCTCCCCGCTGAACGACGGCGCGTCCGCGCTGATCATCGGATCGGAGGCCGGCGGGCGGCACGTCGGGCTCGAGCCGATCGCCAGGATCGCCGGGCGCGGTGTGCACGCCAACGCGCCGCAGGACTTCGGCTTCGCCCCCGTCGAGGCCGCTTCGCACGCGCTGAAGCGTGCCGGGATCACCTGGTCCGACGTCAGCGCCGTCGAGCTCAACGAGGCCTTCGCCGTCCAGTCGATCGCCTGCGTCGACGCCTGGGGCATCGATCCGGAGATCGTCAACGCCCGCGGCGGGGCGATCGCCATCGGTCATCCGCTCGGCGCCTCGGGCGGCCGCATCCTCGGCACCCTCGCGGCCCGGCTGCGCGAGACCGGCGGGCGGTACGGCGTGGCAGCCATCTGCATCGGCGTGGGCCAGGCCCTCGCCGTCGTCCTGGAGAACGTGACGGCATGACCTTCTCCATCTGTGACAGCGCCCTGGAAGCCGTCGCCGGCATCGCCGACGGCTCCACGGTCCTGATCGGCGGGTTCGGCATGGCCGGCATGCCGGTGCAGTTGATCGACGCGCTCATCGAGCAGGGCGCCGGCGACCTGACAGTGGTGTCGAACAACGCCGGCAACGGCGACACCGGACTGGCCGCGCTGCTGGCCAAGGGCCGCGTCCGCAAGATGATCTGCTCGTTCCCGCGGCAGTCCGACTCGTGGGTCTTCGACGGCCTCTACCGAGCCGGGAAGATCGAGCTGGAGGTCGTGCCACAGGGCAACCTCGCCGAACGGATGCGCGCGGCGGGTGCGGGCATCGGGGCGTTCTACGGACGTACCGGCGTGGGCACCCCTCTCGCCGAAGGCAAGGAGACCCGGGAGATCGACGGCCGGACCTACGTGCTGGAGTACCCGATCAAGGGGGATGTCGCCCTGATCGGCGCCTACCGCTCGGACCGCATGGGCAACCTGGTCTACCGCAAGACCGCGCGCAACTTCGGCCCGGTCATGGCGACCGCCGCATCGTTGGTCATCGCCCAGGTACGCGAGATAGTCCCGACCGGCGACCTCGACCCCGAAGCGATCGTGACCCCGAGCATCTACGTCGATCGGGTGGTGGCGGTATGAGCCTGGACAAGCACGCCATGGCCGCGCTGGTCGCGCGGGACATCGAGCCGGGCTCCTACGTGAACCTGGGCATCGGGCAGCCCACCCTGGTCGCCGACCACCTGCCGGCCGACGCCGGGATCGTCCTGCACACCGAGAACGGCATGCTCAACATGGGTCCGGCCGCGACCGGTGACGCCGTCGACCCGGACCTCACCAACGCCGGCAAGATCCCGGTGACCGAGCTGCCCGGCTCGTCGTACTTCCACCACGCCGACTCGTTCGCGATGATGCGCGGCGGCCACCTCGACGTCTGCGTGATGGGCGCCTTCCAGGTGTCCGCCGCCGGCGACCTGGCCAACTGGCACACCGGCGCCGCCGACGCCATCCCCGCGGTCGGCGGCGCGATGGATCTGGCGGTCGGCGCCGAGAGCGTCTACGTGATGATGACGCTGTTCGCCAAGAACGGCTCGCCGAAGCTGGTTCCGGACTGCACCTATCCGCTGACCGGCCTCGGCTGCGTCGACCGCGTCTACACCGACCTGGCGACGTTCCTCATCACGCCGGGTGGGGTGGTCGTGCGGGAGACGTTCGGCATCTCCTTCGAGGAGCTGAGCGAGCGGCTCGAGGTGCCGTTGCTACGCGCGTAGGTACCGTGGTGGTCTACACCAGGGACGGCGGACGGGTGCGGCATGGACGATGCGATTGAGCTCGCCGACTTCATCGCGGATCTGCGGGGCGAGCTGGAGCGCGCCATCTGGCGCGGCGAGGGCAAGGATCTCGGCTTCGAGCTGGGGCCGATCGAGCTGGAGCTGGCCGTGGTGGCCGAACGGGAGACCAAGCCCGGCGGCAAGATCAAGCTGTGGGTGCTGGAGGGCGGCGCGGAGGCGCGCCGCCGCTCCATGGTGACCCACACCGTGCGTCTGACACTCGAACCACGACTTCTCAGCCAGCCCGGTGAGAAGGTGAAGGTCAGCGGTAACGACGTTCCCCGCGAACGGTGACCTCCGCGTTCTACCTGGGCGACCTCGACCCGCACCGGCTGGCCGAGGTGCTCGCGGGCGCGCGCGGCACGGCGTACCGAGTGGGCAGCGGAACCGCCGTGACGGCCGAGCACGTCCTCGGCGACTCCGCCGAGATCGGGCTGCGCTTCGACGCCGACACCGATGCGGAGTGGACGGTGACGGCGTCCGTCGCCTGGCGGGACCCGGAGACGGACATCGCGGTGCTGACGTTCCCGCCGCCCGGTGCGGTTCGTGCCGTGCCCATCGGGCGCTTCACTGATCGGGCCGCCGTCGTGCCCGCCGAGACGGCCGGCTTCCCGCTGTGGAAGCTGAGGACCGCTGCGAGCGGCGAACGGTACCGCGACCTCAGCTATCTGACGGGCTCGATCGCGATTCTCGCCGATCGGCGCAGCGGGCGGGCCGAGCTCGTCGTCACCGGGCCGCAGGCCGCGCCGACCGGCTCGCCGTGGGAGGGCATGTCCGGCGCACCGGTGCTGGTCGGCGGCCACCTCATCGGGGTGGTCATCGAGGACCACCTGGCCGAGGGCCCCGGCCGGCTCACCGTGGCACGGCTGGACCGATGCCCGCCCGAGGCCCTGTCCGCGATGGACATCACCGGCACACCCGCCGATGTGACGCCCCATCCGCTGGGCTGGACCACGCGTTCGGCGTACGCCGCGCAGGTTCGCGACATCGTCCCGCTCGGCGGACTCCGCGACCGGGACACGGAACTGGACGAACTGGCGGCTTTCTGTGCGGGACCGATCCCGTACGTCTGGTGGCGGGGTGATCCCTGGGCCGGCAAGTCGGCGCTGATGTCCAGCTTCGTCTCCCGTCCGCCGGCCGGCGTCGAGGTCGTCTCGTTCTTCGTGACCGGCCGGCTGGCCGGCAAGGCCGACAGCGAGGCCTTCACCAATGCGATGGTGGAGCAGCTGAGCGCGGTGATCGAGGAAGACGAGCCTGTAGCCGTCTCGCCGGGCTCGCTCGACGCGCATCGCCGCCACCTGTTCGAGGCGGCCGCCCGCCGGCTCGGCGAGCAGGGCCGCCGCCTGGTCCTGGTGGTCGACGGCCTCGACGAGGACAAGTGGACACCCGACTCGGCGATGGCCAGCATCGCCGCGCTGCTGCCCAAGAACCCCGGCGACCATCTCCGGGTGATCGTGTCCGGGCGGCTGCACCCGCCGGTCCCCGACGATGTCGACACCGACCACCCGTTGCGCGACTGCCCGATCCGGACCCTCAGCCAGACCGCGTACGCCCGCGAGCTCGAACGCGCGGCCAACCTCGAACTCAACCGGCTGCTGGCCGGCGGCCGCCTGGAACGTGATGTGCTCGGACTGCTGGCCGCCTGCGGCGGCGGGCTCGACTCCGCCGAACTGCAGGAGCTGACCGGGACCGCGCCGTACGAGATGGATCCGCTGCTCGGCAGCTCCTTCGGCCGGGTCGTGGTGAGCCGGGCCACCGACTCCCTGATCGGCGACGTCCCCCGCCCGGTGTTCCTGTTCGGCCACGAGGAGTTGCGCCGCAGAGCCGTCGAACGACTGGGCCCGCGCGAGCTGGCCCGGCACCGGGACCGCCTGCACACCTGGGCCGAGGGCTACCGCGACGACGGCTGGCCGACCAGCACACCGGCGTACCTGCTCCTCGGTTATCCGCGGATCCTGGAGCAGGATCGGGACATCCCCCGCATGGTGGCGATCGCGCTCGACGTCCGGCGCCATCAGCGATTGCTCGAGGCCACCGGCGCGGACGGGCCTGTCCTGACCGAGATCGCCGCGGCGATGCGGGCGGCCGTCGGGCAGGACGACCCCGACCTCGCGACGCTGATGCGGCTCGCATATCACCGGGGTCTGGGGACGCACCGTAATGCGAAACTGCCGGCCGAGCTGCCTGCTGTCTGGGCGAAGGCCGGCCGGCTGGTCCGCGCCGAGACGCTGGCGCGCAGCCTGGCCGATCCCGTTCGCCACGCCCGGGCCATGACCAGGCTGGTGGAGCCGTACGCGGAAGGCGGCGCCCCGGATACCACCGCGCGGATCGTCGCGGACACGGTGACCGCGATCGCCCGGATCCCGAACCGCTGGCAGCGTAACCGCGCCCAGGGCGACCTCGCGGTGGCCGTCATCGCGGCCGGTGATCTCCGGCGCGGTCATGAGGTGGCAGCCGGGATCGAAGTGCCGGAGATCCGCCGGGAGGCGTTGCGAGCGCTCGCCTTGAGCCAGGTCGCCCGCGACGATCCCGGTGTGGCCGCCACCATCGACGACCTGGCTCGGGCCGGGGACCGGCAGCAGGCCGACGCGTTCCGCGTCGTCGCCGGTCTGGCCCCGGGCGGCGCGGCCACCCCGGAGGCACGCCTGTGGCTGCTGCTGCGTCTAGGCCGCGAGGCTGAGGCCCGGGCCGTCGCCGGAGGCATGCCGGAGGTCGAGCGCGGGCTGCCGATCCTGGCCGAGGCGATGGGTCTCCCGGACCTTGCGGACTTCCTCGCGGCCCGGACCCCGGTGAGCGCGAGGGCCTCCGTGTGGCTGGGTCTGGCCGGGCGGCGCCGGGGAGGCGAGCGCTGCTCCACAGCGCTGGAAGAGGCACGGCAGAGGGTGGCGGAGTCCACCGACGACCCGCTGAAAGACCTGGTGCCGCTGCTGCTCACCGACGGCACGCCGGAGACCTGCAGGCGTTTCGCCATGGATCTGGAGAGTTCCTACCAGAAGGACTTCACCACCCTGATCTACCGCAGCCTGCTGTGGCGCCGGGCTGGCGACGCGGACGCGGCACGGGCCGCCGCGGCTGCCGCCGAGGCCCGGGTGCCCGAGGACGAGGACCGATCGCCGGCGATGCTCGCCGCGCTGTCCACCGTCCACGCCATCCTCGGTGACCCGCGCCGGGCCGACGACCTCCGCCAGGAGTTCCGGCGGCTGATTTCCGGCCGTGCGTCCGCGAACCCGGGACAGGACCTGCGGGACTGCACCTTCCTCGTGGGGATCGGGGCCCACCGTTTCGCCGAAACCGTGGCCCGGTCCATCCGTGACCCCTCCAAACAGGCCCAGGCATTCGGGGCGGTGATGTGGGAGGCGGTGCGTTCCGGTGAAGTCGACGAGGCCGTGACGGCCGGCATCGCTCTGCCCGACGGCCATTGGCGCCGCCACTACCTCACCGAGCTGGCTGTGGGCCTGATCGGCATCGGTCACGTCGATCGCGGCGTGGCCGTCGCGGCCCGGATCGAGGCGGACGGCCGGGAGACCGTCGACCTGAGCCTAGCGAGCGAGGTATACCGCCGGACCGCACTGGCAGTGCTCGACACGGGCCGCCTCGACCTGACGATCGAGCTGGCCGATGGCGTCACCGAGCAACGCGGGCGCGACGAGCTGCTGCGCCGGGTGGCGGAGAGGCAGGTGGCGGCCGGCGACCTCGGTGCGGCCCGGCGACCGGCACTGATGATCGGGCAGGTGTCCCGCCGGGCGGAGACGATCGCCGCCGTCGCGGAGGCCGGCGCGGCCGCCGGTGACACCGATGCGGTGCGCTGGGCGGCAGCGGAGATGGCGGTGCTCGCCCCGGACGCGGCCCACGCCGCCCGATCACTGCTGCCGTCCCTCCTGGCCCTCGGCCTGTACGACGAAGTGACCGCGCTGGCCGAGGCCGTCGCGCTGGCTCCGGCGACGCGGCGGGAGGGCGACATCATCGCGGACAGCTTCGCGACGGTCCTCGACGCCGTGCCGACCGTGGACGTCCTCCGCCTGGTCGGGGCGGCGACGCCGGCGCACCGATCGGCGCTGCTCGGCACGGCGGCAGCACGCGCCATCGCGCGCGGCGACCTCGACGCCGCCGAGTCGATGCTCCCGGACGGCGACTTCCGCGCCTTCGCGATCAATGCCATGGCCGGGGGCAGATTCAGGGCCTCCGAAGTACCGGGACGCCGCCGTTTCCTCGACGCCGCCGCGCAGCGGGCCCGCGCCTCCTCCGATCCGCTGGCTCTGCTGAGCCTGGCCGCCCTGGTCCGGGCGGTCTGGCCGGATCTGGACGACTCCAGGATCGGTGCCGAGGCCGTCGAGAACGCGGTGGCGGCGGAGAACCTGGACGTGCTCCTCGACGGCGTGGGGATCGCCGCCGAACGGGGCGCGAAGGACCTCGCCGGCCGGCTGGCCGAGGAGTCGCTAGCCATGATCAGGCCGCTCTACGGCAGTCAGCAGGGCCACGACCAGCTGTTGCGGCTGGCCGCGCAGCTCTCCGGGAGCGCCAACGAGTACGAGTACCGCCGCCTGCGGCACTCCCCCCGGCTCACCGGTTTCGCGGACACCTTCTGGCAGGGCGACGATCTGCTGCAGCTGATCTCAGCGATGGCCACCGAATTGATCGAGAACCCAGCGCCGACGGGCCATCACTTCGGGGTCGGACTCGGGCATGACAGTCGCCATGATCCTCTCGCCGAAGCTCGTCTGATCGCCGCCGAGGCGCGCCCCGCCGATGCCGCACGCGCCGAGATGCTCGTCGCCGAAGTCGCACGCCGGACCGAGCGCAGCGAACGTGATGCGGGCCCTCCGCCGAACCTGGTGCTCGGACGCGCTAAGCCGCCCCGATCGGGACGAGTTGACCGGGCGCTGCGGGAAGGACGCTCGGAGGAGGCGGAGGCCGAAGTACGCGAGGCGGACGCTCTGGTTCGGCGCGCCTGGGAACTCGTGGAACGCAACGAGCAGGCCCGGGCGCGGGAGGTGTTCGCGGAGGCCGCAGCGATCGTCGACCCAGAATCCGCTGTCGGTCTCACCGAGGTCCTGCTCCAACTGGGCCTGTTCGACCAGGTGGCGGCAATGGCCCGCCGCGCCGAGGCGGACGATCCTCGGTACCAGATGATGACGAGGCTGACGGAGACGCTGATCGCGGCCGGCCGGCCCGATCAGGCCCGGGAGCTCGTCGAGGAGATGCTCGGCGCGGCCGGCGGTCAAGGCCTGGCGCAGCACCTGGTCGCCCTCGGCATCCAGAGTCTGATCGAGACGCGCGCCGCCCAGGAGGCCGTCGCCTGGGCGCCGCTGGTGGAGGACGACCGCGTCCGCGATGGAGTCCTCGGCCGAGCCGTCACGCTCCTGACGGCGGACGGCGAGTTCGCGGCCGCGGGCACGGCCGCACAGGGCATCACCGACCCGTCGCGGCGCCTCGCCGCGTCCGTCGAGGTCGCGGCGGCAGCGTGCGACGCCCGCGCCCCGGACGGCGGGCGCCTGCTCGCCCTGGCGGTCACGAGCGCGGTCACCTTCGACGGCGACGGGAAGTCCGGCGACTATCGCACGGCAGTGGTCCGGCTCGTCGACGTCCTCATGGCGAACGGTGACCGGACGACTGCCGGCCGGGTCCTGGCGAGCGTGCCCGCCGGCCAAGCGCGCCTCCGCACCGAGATCATCCTCCGCCTGCTCGGCACGACTCTCGACGACGACGCGCAGACCGGGACCCTGATCGCCGCGTACACGGTCGCCGCCCGGGCCATGGTGGGCCAGGAGGACTACGTGCGTAGCATGACCGCGCTGGTGACCCGGCTCATCGAGGCGGGTGACCAGCGCAGGGCCGCCGACGTCGCCCGGAGTATCGCCTCCAGCCCCGTGCAGGGCCGCGAGCTGGCCCGCCTGGCCGTCGTCGAGAGCGAGCACGGCACCTCGCCGCTCGGGCACGCGCTGCTGGCGGAGGCGCTCACCACCGAAGGCTGGCTGGAAGCAGTCGACGTGGCCGGCCGCATCGCGCCGGACGCTCTCCGCGCCTTCGCCGAGGCACTGCGCGAAACCCTGCGCAGCGAAGCCTGACCGGCGCGAATCGGCGCTGTCGCCTTTCCGATCGCGGCAAAACGAATGATCGTTCTTGACGAACGGCCCGTCACGGGTTCATGCTCGAAAGCAAAAACGAACAGTCGTTCGCCAAAGGAGCTCTTGACATGGCCACCCAGACCACCCCGTCGCCCTGGCCGAAGGTGGCCGGCGCCGTCGCCCTGCTCACCGTCGTCGTCAGTGTGCTGCTCACCGCGTTCGCCTGGCCGTCGGTGCGCTCGTCGGTGCACGACATCCCGATCGCCGTGGCCGGGCCGGCCGCCGCCACGGCGCAGGTCACGGCCGCGCTCGAACAGCGGCTGCCGGGCGGGTTCGAGGTCACGGCGGTCGGCGGCACGGCCGCGGCCGAGCAGCTGATCCGGGACCGGGAGGTGTACGGCGCGATCGATCTCAGCACCGGCGCCCCTCGGGTTCTGACCGCTTCGGCAGCCAGTGCCTCGGTCGCGCAGACACTGCAGTCGGTGGCCGCGGGGCTGAACCCCGACGCCGGCACGACGGCCACGGTCACCGACGTCGTGCCGCTGCCCGCCGACGATCCGCGCGGCGCCGGGCTCACGGCCGGTGCGTTGCCGCTGGTGCTGGGCGGCATCCTGGCCGCGGTCCTGCTCACCAACCTGCTCAGCGGCGCCACCCGCCGGATCGCCGGAGCACTCGCCTTCGCGATCACCGGCGGCCTGGCGATGGCCGCGATCCTGCAGTTCTGGCTGGGGTCGCTGGACGGTTCGTACCTCGCCAACGCCGGTGCCGTCAGCCTCACGATCGCCGCCACGTCGATGGCCATTCTCGGTCTGGAGTCGCTGTTCGGGTATGCAGGCCTCGGCATCGGGGCGGCCATCATGATGCTGATCGGCAACCCGCTCTCCGGCAGCGCCAGCGCACCGCAGATGCTGCCCGGCTGGTCCGGCGAGCTGGGTCGGTTGCTCCCGCCCGGCGCCGGCGGACAGCTGCTCCGATCGACGGCCTTCTTCGACGGCCACGGCAGCGCCCATGCGGTGATCGTCCTGCTCGGCTGGCTGGCCGCGGGCGTCGCCCTCGCCATCGCCGGGGCGCTACGCAGCCGCCGCCCCGGCGTCGCCGACGGAAACGAGGCTGACACCGAGACACCTGCAATGGTCTGATCAGAACACGACACGGGAGGGATGGATCATGACGACCACGACCCGCCGGTCCCTCCGCCTCGCCGGTACAGCCGCCCTGCTCGTCCTCTTCGCCGTCGAGCTGGTGATCGCCTGGCCCTCGCTGACCAGCGCCTTCACCCATCTCCGTACCCCGCACCCCGGCTGGCTCGCTGCCGCGCTCGCCGCCGAACTCGCCGCGATGGCCGCCTACGCCCGGATGCAGCGACGTCTCCTGCGCAGCGCGGGCGTCCGGGTGCCGCTGCAC
The DNA here is from genome assembly GCF_004001265.1 of Actinoplanes sp. OR16. Lineage (GTDB taxonomy): Bacteria > Actinomycetota > Actinomycetes > Mycobacteriales > Micromonosporaceae > Actinoplanes. The sequence goes on from NZ_AP019371.1 coordinate 6,996,389, forward strand.
CGCGCCGTAGCCGTCGCCTATGCCGCTCACTCACTCAGCGTGACTCTTCCGGCCGGTCCGGCGTTCTCGACGCGGTTCAACTTCCAGCAGATGCGCCGCTTCGGGGCCAGTCCGGCGATCGCCTCCTGGTGCATCGCCTTCTCCGGGATCCTCTCGGCGGCGGCCCTCGCGGCGGTCGGCGCCACCGGTGCGCTCGCTTCGCACGGCACGCCGGATCTCACCACCCTCGCCGTCCTGGCCGCCGGCACGCCGATGCTGATCATCGCGGTCCGGCGCGCCGACGTGATCGAACGCCTCCTGCGCCGGCGCCTCCCCCGGGCGGCCTCCACGATCGCGACCTTCACCGAGCAGCTCAAGGCCGCCCGCCTCACCCCGGGAAACGCCACCGCCGCGTCAACGTTCGCCCTGCTCAACTGGCTTCTCGACGCCGCATGCCTCTGGCTGCGCCTCCGGGCGACCGGAGGGACCGGAATCGGACTCGGTCCGCTGCTGCTGGCGTTCTGCGCGGGGTACGCAGCCGGCACGATCACGATCGTCCCCGGCGGACTCGGCATCATCGACAGCGCGATCATTCTCGGACTCACGACCGCAGGCATCGACACCCCCACGGCCATCGCGACGGTCGTCCTCTACCGCATCATCAGCTTCGGAGTGATCATCGGCGCCGGATGGATCGTCTGGTCCGCGATCCACGCCCTCCCCCGGTCCGGCCAGGCGGCCTCCTCACGCTTTCCCTCCCCGATACGCCGGCACCCCCGTGCGCATGCCCGTGACCACCGGAATCAGGCAGCCCCGCCGGCCACGAGCGCATCCAGCCGCGAGCTGATCACGTCGGCGTCACCCTGCCCGTGGGCGAGGACGACCGCCGACGAACCGTGAACGGCCAGAAGTGTCGGGAACCCTGTCACACCGAGGTGCTTCGTACGTACGAAATCGGCCTGCTCTTCACCAGCCGCCACCGGACCGCCCAGCGTGAGCCCTCGCTGGGCGGCGATCGCGGTGAAGGTATCCGGATCGGACAGACTGCGACCTTCGACGTAGAACGCGTGCTGCACCGCCTCGGCGAGCTCGACCGCCCGGTCCGGCGCGGCGTCACGCAGGGCGGCGAACCCGCGAGCGGCCGCCTCCGAGTCCATCACGAACGAGCCGTCGGCGATCAACCGCCGGTAGCCGGGCCCGAACACCGCCCCGGTGAGCTCGCTGATCCGCGCGTTGGCGCCGTCGATGTACCCGAACCGGCCGATCGGCACGCGCCGCGATCCGGTGAACAGACCGCCCGAGATCACCTCGATCGGCAACTCGGGGTGACGGCGGACAACCTCACGAAGCGTAGGGGCGAAGCCATGGCACCAGCCACAGTAGGCGTCGAAGACGTAGACGAGTTGCATGCGGCAACAATAACTGAGGAGTCAGGGTTTACCGCAGGCGAGGCAGAGCATCCCGGGCCGAGTGACTGAGAATACGGAGGTCCTCGGCGAATCGGGCGCGATCAGATTCGGGCAGCGGCTCCACGAAGTAGCGGCGGATGTTCTCCACGTGCACGCGCGACGCCCGGACCGCCGTCTCCTCACCCCGCGGAGTCAGCCGCAGCAGCCGCCCCCGCCGATCGGACGGGTCGTCCAGGCGCTCGACCAGGCCGGCCGCCTCCATCCGGTCGACGAGCCGGGTCACGCCGCCCGTGGTGAGTACCTGCTCCTGCGCCACCGCCCGCATCGGCAGGCCCTCGGCACCGGCGCGACCGAGAATGAGCAGGACCTCGTACATCAGATGGCTGATCCCGCACTCCTGTTCGAGCGCCCGCCCGAGGATGTACTCGAGCCGGTTCGCCGCGCCCTGCAGACGCCCGAACGCCAGGACCAGCTCATGATTTGCGGCTTCCGAGGCCGTCGAGATCTCCACGATCCGATTCTTCTACGCCACGTAGTCGTGCAGACGCCGGGCCAGCTCGCCCGGCCGGCTCAGCGCCGGGGTATGACCGCCTTCGATCTCATCCGGGGTGATCCCGAGACGCTCCCGCGCGACACGACGCTGGAACGCCACGGGCATGAGCCGATCGTCGCGGCAGATCACGACCTTGGTGGGTACGCGGGGCCAGGCCACCAGCGGCGACGGTTCACTCAACCGCGCCTCCGACTGGCGGCGGCCGTGCCTCACGGCTTCAGCGGCCAGGGCCGGCTCGACGTCCTGATAGAACAGGGCGATCTCGTCGTCGTACTGGCCCTCGGACGTGTAGCCGGTGTCGGTCCAATAGTCGGCGGGCGCCTCCCCCGGCATCGGAATCATGGGCGCCACCAGCACCATCAGCGTCGCCGGCACCCGCTCGGCGACCAGCGGCGCCACGAAACCGCCGAGCGACTGGGCGACGACCACGAGATCGCCGCTCCGGTCACCGATCGCGGCGACGACCGTGTCGGCGTAGTCAGCGAGGCCCGCGGTGTCGTCGTCGCACGGCAGATCCGGTGCGACGGTGTCGTGGCCGCGGGCCCGCAGCTCCGCCTCGACGCGGTGCCAGTACCAGCCGACGTCGCCGGCGCCGTGGATCAGGGCGAAGGTGGCCAATCCCGGCCCCTACGCCCGGGTGAGTTCGAGGACCGGGATCGTCCGGATGCCGGCGGTCCGTTCCGCGTATCCGGCGAACCCGGGATAGCGGCTCGCCTGCTCCCCGAACCGGCGGTCCCGCTCGTCACCCTCCAGATCGCGGACGGTGACCTGGTAGGTCTCGGCGCCGCGCTCGACGGTGGCCCGGCCCGCCGCGGTCAGATTGTGGTACCAGCCGGGGTTCTCCGGGGCGCCGCCCTTCGAGGCGATCACGTAGATCACGTCGTCGTCGGACTCGTGGGGCAGGTACATCATCGGGCTGACCATCTCCCGGCCGGACTTGCGGCCGGTGTGGTGGACCAGCACCATCGGCGCGCCGGCGAACTGCCCGCCGACCCGTCCCTCGTTGGCCCGGAACTCGTCGATGACCTTGTCATTCCAGTCGCTCATGCCCCGATCCTTCCACCATCGGCCCCCGCTGCCGACCCGGCACCGCAGCCATCCTCCAAGATCCGCGAGTGAGCGCTCCGAGGACGGGCGGCCGAGGTCAGAAGAGCCAGCGATCGAGCAGGCCCGGCCAGAATCGGCTTTCATGGTCGCCGTCCGCGATGGCGGCCGGGTCGATGGCTTCGATCCGGTGGAGGAGATCGGCCAGTTCGGCGAGTGCCTGCTCCTGCGACTCGGCGCTCTCGTCCCAGCGGTCCAGAGCCGTGGACTCGGCGAAGCGGGCGCCCACCGTGTGCAGCGAGCACAGCCATTGGCTGATCGAGGAGTTCACGAAGGAACCGGCCGGCCACAGGCGGACCTCGCCGGACTCCGGTACGGCGCCGAACTCCCAGCCGTCGTCGTGGAGCGCCAGCCTGTACATCGCCGGCGCGGCGCGGAAGGAGACGTCGAGGACGATCTCGTCGAGCAGCGGGACGCCACTGAGGACGAGCGCGTCCTTCGCCGGCATCGGGAGCCGCCAGGTCTGCACGTCCGTCCGGGTCGCGCGGTGTACGCGCCCGCGGCCGGCCCAGGATTCGAACTCCTCCACCGTGGGCGGCGTCATGTCAGCCGAGCTCGGCGGAGAGACGTTGCAGGTCGGCGGCGTGGCCGAGGGGTGAGCCCGATTCCGCCCAGTGTGCCAGTGAGGCCGGGGCCAGCAGTCCCCCGCCGGCGAGCAGGCCGGCACCGATGACGCCTTCCATCTGATCCAGCGACGCCGGGCGGATCACCAGGTCCTGGGTGACCAGATCGGTGCAGCGGGCCAGGACCGACTCGGCGACCAGCTCGGTGAAGCGGGGGCCGGTGCGCAGCGCGCCACCGCCGAGGACCAGCACCCCGGGGTTGGTGAAGTTGACGAGATGGGCGACCACCTCGGCGAGGGCCTGCACGCGGCGGTCCACGAGCTCGTTCGCCAGCGGGTCACCGGCCAGCGCGGCGGCGCCGATGTCGCCGAGGGCCAGCGGGCCGGCGAGGGCGGACAGGCGCGGGCTCTCCTGGACTCGCCGGGTCGCCTCCTCCAGCAGGGACCAGCCGCTGGCGACCGCCTCGAGGCAGCCGACCCGGCCGCAGCGGCACCGCGTCGACGGGTCGTCCGAGACGTGGACGTGGCCGATGTCCCCGGCCGCGCCGCGATCGCCCCGCAGCAGGCGACCGCGATTGATCAGTCCCGCGCCGATGCCGGTGCCGGCCTTCACGAAGAGCATGTCGCGGCCGTCGTGCGGTTTGCCGGCGGTCCACTCGCCGAGGGCCATCAGGTTCACGTCGTTGTCGACCCAGACCGGGGCGTCGTAGTGGTCGCGGAACCAGGACCGGACGCTGAACCCGTCCCACCCCGGCATGATCGGCGGGGCGACGAGCCGGCCGGTGGCGAACTCGACCGGCCCGGGCATCCCGATGCCGATCCCCCACGGCCGGGCGAGCCCGGTGGTCCGGGCCATCCCGGCGAAGGCCGCGCCGAGCCGGCGCATGGTCCGCTCGCTGCCGAGATCGACGGCCCAGTCCTCGTGGTGCGACGTGATGATCGAGCCGTCGAGGTCGAGGACCGCCGCGGTGAACTCCGAGGCGCCGACCAGTGCGCCGTAGACGTACCCCGCCCGGGATTTGAAGCGCAACGTGCGCGCCTGCCGGCCACCGGAGGACGGCGCCAGCTCACCGTCCTCGAGGAGTCCGAGAGTGATCGCCTGATCGACCCGCTGCGTCACGACCTTGCGGCCGAGTCCGGTGGCCGTGACCAGCTCCGGCCGTGTCGTGGCACGGCCGGAGCGGACCAAATCGATGATCAAGGCAAGAGGGGCCGACTCCAGACTGGCGACCGAGGCGGGCAGCAACATGAAGTCCCCCATCCGAAAGAGACGGCTCAGCCGCGACGCTGAGCGATCTCGGCCTTGATCTGCGGCAGCTGCGCCTCGAGCCGGTAGAGCCCGATGCACACCGCCTGCAGCGCGGCGATGATAGCTGGCAGCACCAGGAACAGCAGCATGATGCCGTCGCTCACCTCGGCGGTGACATCGTCCGGCCGGTAGCCGACCGCGGCCAGACCCCAGGCGAGCAGGGCGGATCCGAGGGCGGCGCCGATCTTCGTGCTCATGCTGTAGCCGGAGAAGAGCAGGCCCTCGTTGCGCTGGCCGCTGCGCCACTCCTGCCATTCGACGGTGTCGGCGACGAGCGCCGGGACCGCGACGAAGCCGAAGCCGCCGACGATGTTCGCCAGGAAGAAGACGATGGTGAACGCCGCCAGGTCGTCCTGCAGGTAGTAGAGCGGGATCGTCAGGACGATCGAGGCGACCAGGCCGAGCAGGATGCCGTTGCGGTGGCCGAGCCGGCGGAGGATCGGGGCGGTCACCACGGAGCCGAGCACCGCCGACAGCGAGAACGCCAGCAGGATGATCGAGATGGCGCCCGGGTTGTGCAGCGTGTGCAGGGCGAAGTAGACGGCGCCGCCGGTGATGATGCCGAGCCGGGCGAAGGACAGGATGCTGAAGACGACGACGGTCAGCCAGGGCCCGTTGCGGAACATGGTCCTCAGAGCGCCCTTGGTGGTGCCGGAAGAGACCGGGGTCAGCGGCACCCGCTCCTTGACGGAGGCGAAGACGACCCAGAAGAGCGCCATGCCGGTGACCGCATAGATCGTGATCGTCCAGAAGAATCCGGTGCGAGAGGTCGTCGAGCCGCCGAAGAACGCGATCAACGGCTGCGTCGCCGTCGACACGACGATCAGACCCAGGCCGATACCGAACGCCCGGAAACCGGCCAGCTTCATCCGCGTACCGGAGTCACGCGTAGCCATCGACATGAGCACGCCATAGGGCACGTTGACCAGCGAATACGCCAGGCCGACCAGGATGAAGGTGACGTAGGCCCAGGACACCGCGCCCAGCTTGCCGCCGGCCGGCGTCACGAACGTGAGAACGGTGAGGACGCTCAGCAGCGGCGCGCCGAAGAGCAGGTACGGCCGGGCACGCCCCCAGCGCGTCGTCGTCCGGTCGAGGATCATGCCGACGGCCGGGTCGAAGAACGCGTCGAGCAGGCGCGCCACCAGCATCAGCGTGCCGGCGGTGGCCGCCGCGATGGACGCGACGTCGGTGTAGAAGAACAGCAGGTAGCTGGAGATCGTCGTCCAGGTCAGGTTCGACGCGATGTCGCCGAGCGTGAAGGCGGCGCGTTCCCGGCCGCGGACGGCACGCGGGTCGTCGGCCGGATCGAGGACTTCCGGGCTTATGGCGGGGCTGATGCTCATCGTCGAGTCCTTAGCGCAGGGTGATGGGGCTCATACCGCGGTGAGTGGAGCCATCTTGTGCTCGCCCCGCACATAAGTCAACGGGTTGTTTCCTGGGAGTTTCCATCCTGCCACCGTTAGCGGCCCAAAAAGGCATCTTGTCTTTTGTTCCTAGCGAACGTAAGTTGCTCGACATGAACCCCATCCCCACCGCTGTAGACGTCGCCATCATCGGCAGCGGCCCCGCCGGCGCCACCTATGCGCGGATCCTCAGCGAGCGGGCGCCGGGCCTGCGGGTCGCGCTGTTCGAGGCCGGTCCGCTGGTCAGCGACCCGCCCGGCGCGCACGTGAAGAACATCCGCTCCCCGGAGGAGCGCGCCGCGGCACAGCGGCTCTCCGAAGGACCGCGCCCGACCACCGGGACCGACACCCTGGAGGACTACGCCGGCCGTCTCCAGCGCCCGGGCACCTTCCTGCTGCCCGAGGACGGGGACATGCCGGCCGCCGCCATGTCGGCGAACGTCGGCGGGATGGCCGCGCACTGGACCGGCGCCTGCCCGCGTCCCGGCGAGAGCGAGCGCATCGGCTTCCTGCCCGCGATCGATCAGTGGCTGACCGAGGCGGAGCGGCTCCTGGGCGTCTCCGCCGAGGTGCTCGCCGACGCGCCGCTCGCGGGCGAGGTGCGGCGCCGGCTCGCTGCCGCGCTGGACGCCGATCGCGCTTCCGACCGGACGGTACGGCCGATGCCGCTCGCCGTCCGCGCCGAACCGGACGGGCATCTCCACTGGTCCGGCAGCGACGTGGTCTTCGGCGACGCGACGCGATCCAACCCGGGCTTCAGCCTGCACCCGTCGTCACTGGTCACCCGGGTGCTGACCGAGGACGACGCGGTTCGCGGCGTCCTGGTCCGCACCGTCGAGGACGGCGTCGAGCACCAGGTCGCGGCCCGGTTCGTGGTGGTGGCGGCGGACAGTCTCCGTACCCCGCAGGTCCTCTTCGCCTCCGGCATCCGTCCCCCGGCGCTGGGCCGCCATCTCAACGATCAACCCCAGATCGTGTACGCGGTACAGCTCCGTGACATCCCCTCCACCGCCGCGCACACCGGCATCAGTGGCGTGAGCTGGGTCCCGTTCACCGACGCGCATCCATTCCACGGCCAGGTCATGCAGCTCGACGCGTCCCCGGTCCCGTTCGCCGGGGAGGTCGTCCCGGGCTCGATCGTCGGGCTGGGATGGTTCTGCGCCAAGGACATCCAGGCGTCCGACCGGATCGAGTTCAGCGACACCGAGGTCGACGACCACGGGATGCCGGCGATGCGGATCCACTACTCCCTGACCTCGCACGATCTCGCCAACCTGGAGACGGCGGAGAAGGAGATCCAGCAGGCCGCGGCAGCCCTCGGCGACCCGCTCGACGACCGGCCGCCGCTGCGGTTCCCGGCCGGCGCCTCGCTGCATTACCAGGGCAGCGTGCGCATGGGGCCGGTCGACGACGGCACGTCGGTGTGCGGGCCGGACAGCCGGGTCTGGGGCGTCAAGGGCCTGTACGTCGCGGGCAACGGCGTGATCCCGACCGCCACCGCCTGCAACCCCACCCTGACCGGTGTAGCGCTCGCCGTGGGCGGCGCTCTGGCCATCTGTGAGGAGATCTGATGCTAGACAGGGACATCATCCAGAACCGCGGGTTCCGCAACGTGCCCGGCGGTTTCCAGTTCCGGCTGCGGATGCCGAACTACCGCGGCGTCCAGGGCAGCCTCATCGAGGGCGTCTCGGTGTCCGTCGACGACGAGCTGCACTTCGACCGGTCGATCCCCCTCTGGACCCTCCAGGGTCGCGAGTTCACCCTCGCCGAGCTCGCCGTCTCCACCGAGGTGCGCTGGCAGCTCGACGAGGCAGCGATCATCACGGTTCCGCACCCGGGTGGGCTCGCCCCCGGCGTCCACCACCTGTCGGTCGGCATCGCGCTGCAGGCCCCGTACATCCCCGCCGAGTTCCAGCCGTCGGTCTTCACCGCCGAGCGAAAGGGCACGATCCTGCCATGAGCCTCCAGTACGGCGTCTCGCTCTACAGCTACACCGGCGACATGTACACGCTGCTCACCCTCTCCGACGCGATGGCGGAGATCGCCGATCTCGGCGCGACCGGCATCGAGATCCTCGGTGAGGGCAACATCCCCGGCTATCCGTCTCCGCCGGCCGCCTGGATCGACTCCTGGCACGCGCTGCTGGCGCGATACGGCCTCACGCCGACGAACTACGGCTCCTGGATCGACTCGCGGATGTGGCAGCACCGCGATCTCACGGTGGACGAGGGTGTCTCCATCCTCCAGCGGGACCTGCGGCTCGCCGCGACATTGGGCTTCTCTTCGGTACGGCCGAAGATCGGTGTGATCTCGATGGACCTGAAGCCACACCCGATCTGGGACGAGGTGGTGTCCCGGTCGCTCGACCTGGCCGCCTCGCTGAACATCGTGATCTGCCCGGAGATCCACGCCCCGACGCCGATCAAGCACGAGGTCGTCGACGAGTACCTCGCGTTCATCGAGCGGACCGGCTCGCCGAACTTCCGGCTCCTCATCGACACCGGCATCTTCCAGCGGTCGGCGACGTTCGCGAAGCACGCCGGGCTCAGCGACGAGGCGCAGGAGGAGGGGTGGCGCAAGCCGCTCGCCGTACCGATGTCCGATCTTGCGGAGGTCCTGCCCTACACGCACTTCATCCAGGCCAAGTTCTTCGACATCGACGCCTCCTTGCAGGATCCGCAGATCCCGTGGGACGAGATCGTGGCGACGCTGGTGAAGCACGGCTACTCCGGCTACCTGTCCAGCGAGTACGAGGGTGACCGCGAGCCGTACCGCGGCGTCGAGCAGGTGCGCCGCCAGCACGCGCTGCTGCGCTCGCTGGAAGCCGCGGCATGAAGCAGCTGCGCGCGGCGGTGGTCGGGACCGGGTTCATGGGCGCCGTCCACTCGCGCTCGATCATCACGGCCGGCGGGTCGCTCGTCGCCGTCGTCGGATCCTCCGCTTCCCGGGGGGCCGAGGCCGCCGCCACGTTCGGGGCGTCCTTCGGGACCGGGTCACTCGACGAGGCATTGGACGCCGGAGTCGACGTCGTTCATGTGTGCACGCCCAACACGAGCCATCACTCGTACGCCAAGAAGGCGATCGAAGCCGGTGTCGCCGTCGTCTGCGAGAAACCCCTCGCGATCGCGTCCGCGGACGCGGAGGAGCTGACCGCGCTGGCCGCCGCCCGGGGCGTCGTGGCGACGGTGCCGTTCGTCTACCGCTACTACGCGTCGGTACGGGAAGCGCGGGCACGGTTGCGGGCGCCCGGCGCGGACACGCCCTGGCTGCTGCACGGAAGCTACCTGCAGGACTGGCTCGCCGATCCGGCCGCGACGAACTGGCGGGTGTCCCCGGCCGCCGGCGGACCGTCGCGGGCCTTCGCGGACATCGGCGTGCACTGGTGCGACCTGCTCGAATTCGTGACGGGTCAGCGGATCGTGAGCGTGTCCGCGAAGTTCGGTCGTTCCGTCGCCTCGCGCCCCACGGAGGACGGCGCGGTCGTCGCCTTCACGACCGATCTCGGGGCGATCGGCAGTGTCGTCGTCAGCCAGGCCACGCCGGGGCGGAAGAACGCGCTGTCGTTCTCGTTCGACAGCGCGTCCGCCTCGTACGCCTTCTGCCAGGAGACCCCGGAGTCGCTCTGGGTCGGCGGGCTGTCCTCGAACGAGATCGTCCTGCGTGATCCGTCTCGGACCGGCACGCGGGCCGGGCTGCCGGCCGGCCATCCGCAGGGGTACTACGAGTGCTTCGCCGACTTCGTGGCGGACACCTATGCGGCGATCCGGGGCTCGGCCGTCGACGGCCTTCCGTCGTTCGCCGACGGCCTGCGGGCCAACCGGATCACCGCGGCCGTCATCGCGTCCGCTGCCTCGGGGCGCTGGGAGGAGATCGCATGAGCGCGCGTCAACCGGTCACACTCTTCACCGGTCAGTGGGCGGATCTGCCGTTCGAGGAGGTGGCGCGGCTGGCGTCCTCCTGGGGTTACGACGGCCTGGAGATCGCCGCCTCCGGTGATCATCTGGATCTCGAGCGGGCCTCGGAGGATGAGGCGTATCTGCGATCCCGGGTGGACATCCTGGACAAGTACGGCCTGCGCTGCTGGGCGATCTCGAATCATCTGGCCGGCCAGGCGGTCTGCGACGACCCGATCGATTTCCGCCACCAGGCGATCCTGCGTCCCGCTGTCTGGGGCGACGGATCTGATGAGGGCGTCCGTCAGCGTGCCGCCGCGGACATGAAGCGGGCGGCGCGGGTCGCTCGTCGCCTGGGCGCGGACGTGGTGGTCGGGTTCACCGGGTCGTCCATCTGGCGGTATGTCGCGATGTTCCCACCGGTTCCGCAATCGGTGATCGACGAGGGGTACGAGGACTTCGCCCGCCGCTGGAACCCGATCCTCGACGTCTTCGACGCCGAGGGCGTCCGCTTCGCCCACGAGGTGCACCCGTCCGAGATCGCCTACGACTACTGGACGTCGGTGCGGACCCTGGAGGCGATCGGCCACCGTCCCGCGTTCGGCTTCAACTGGGACCCGTCGCACATGCTGTGGCAGGGTGTCGACACCGTCGGTTTCATCACCGACTTCGCCGACCGCATCTACCACGTGGACTGCAAGGACACCCGCATCCGCCCGCAGACCGGCCGCTCCGGCATCCTCGGCTCCCACCTGCCCTGGGGCGACCCGCGCCGAGGCTGGGACTTCGTCTCGACCGGCCACGGGGACGTCCCCTGGGAGGACGCCTTCCGTGCCCTGGCGTCGATCGGCTACTCCGGCCCCATCTCGATCGAATGGGAGGACGCCGGCATGGACCGCCTCCACGGCGCTGCCGAGGCCGTCACCGCGGTCCGCAGGCTGCTGTGGAGACTCCCGGAGGCCGCTTTCGACGCGGCCTTCTCCCAGCGGTGAGCGATGTCAACCCGGCGTCGGGCCCGAGGCCGCGGGGCCGTCGTCCGGCGTCGGCACGCGAGGCCCTCGCCACGGCTCGGTCACCGCTGGGCGGTCGCCCGGTAGAGGACGTAGGCGCCGAAACGGGACGTGCCGCGCAGTGACTCCGCCACCCGGGTGAAGCCCGCCTCCCGCAGGGCGGCCAGGACCCGGTCGGGGCTGGCGGCGGCGATCAGCGGATGACGGTGGCTGTCGCCGTGCTTGTCGGTGCCGTCCACGTCGGCGATGTGGAGTTCGCCGCCGGGGCGCAGTACGCGGGCGGCTTCGGTGAGGGCCCGGGCGCGGGCGTTCTCGTCGAGGTGATGAAGCATGAACGAGGAGAGGACGCGGTCCATCGCGCCGTTCTCGTACGGGAGGGCGCCGGCGAACGCCCTCTCGTACCGGATCGTCAGCCCGCGGCGCCTCGCCTTGCGACGGGCTATCGCGAGGGCGCCGGGGTCCGGGTCGATGCCGTGCAGGGTTGCGGCCGGCCGGCGGCGGGCCAGGGCGGTCAGCAGGTTGCCGGTGCCGCAGCCGATCTCCAGGATGTCCTGGTCGCCGGTGAGGGCGGCGTGGTCGAGCAGTTGCCGGTGGACGCGGCCCGCGCCGGCGAGACGGCTGAACGGGTCGTAGAGCGGTAGCAGCCAGCGCTTGCCCATCGCCGGGACGAAGTCGGTGTCGGTCATCGGTCGCTCCCTGGGGTAGGACGAAAGTCGGTCGTACTCTCAGGGTCATGCGTTCTCCGGCTGCGGACATCGGCGGATCTGTGGGGGCGACCGGACAGAATGTGGATCGGGCGCCGCTGGTCACGCTCGACCGGTCGCCGGGGACGTCGCCGGTTGCGGTCTATCGGCTGCCGGACCGGGGCGCCACCGGGCATCCGGCTGCCGCAGGGCCGCACCGGCACGACTTCCTGGTGATGTTCTACGCGCATCGGGCCGGCGGGACGGTCGGCATCGACGGCCGGGCCTGGAGCGTCCGGGACGGGTACCTGTTCGTGATCGCGCCCGGGCAGGCCGTCTCCTTCCCGACGGAGGCCGGGACAGCTGCGGCGATCGTGGACGAGGGATGGGTGGTGCGGTTCCCCGCCGACGCCGTGCCGCCGGGGGCGTACGCGTCGTGGCGGGCTCATCCGCTGCTGTTCCCGTTCGCCAGGGGCATCGATCGCGTACAGCGCCTGACGGTTCCGGTGGGTGAGCGGGGCTCGTGGCTGGGACGGTTCGGGGACCTGGACCGGGAACTGCGGGACCGGCCGGACGGATATCACGAGGCCGCCGTCGCGCATCTGACCCTGCTGCTCGTCGCGGCCGCGCGGCTCTCCGCCGGGGTGGCCGGGCAGCTGCGGTCGTCCGACGAGCCGCTGCTCGCCGCCGTGTTCGACGTGATCGAGGAACGGTTCGGCGAGCCGATCTCACTCGCCGATGTGGCAGCCGCGGTGTCGCTGACGCCGGGACATGTGACGACAGTGCTGCGGCGCCGGACCGGCCGGACCGTCCAGCAGTGGCTGGTGCAGCGGCGGATGCAGGAGGCGCGGCGGCTGCTGACCGAAACCGATCTGACGGTCGCGGCCGTCGGCCGGCGGGTGGGGTACGCGGACGTCAGCTACTTCATCCGGCGGTTCCGGGCCGAGCACCGGATGACGCCGGTCATGTGGCGGGACCGGGCGCCCGGGGACTGAGAGGAGAGGGGCGCGACCGCTCACGCACGCCGCCCGGCGTGTGCCTCGCGGTCCGGACGCGCAGCGGCCGGCGAGGAACGCCGGGCCCTCGGCGTGAGCGGCGGTCAGCACCCACCGCCCCGCTGCGACCGGCACGTGATCTTATCTGTTGATCCACTTCTCCATGGCTTCGGTGTAGCGATGACCCTCGATCGGGATCTTGTGGGCGGCGTCGGTCAGCTCGGTCAGGTCGTCCGGCGTGAGCCGCAAGGACGCGGCGACGACGTTCTGGCGGACACGGGTGACCTTGGTGGTGCCCGGGATCGGGACGATGGAGGGGCTCTGGGCCAGCAGCCAGGCGAGGGCGACCTGAGCGGGCGTGGCGCCGAGGCGATGGGCGATGGCCGACACGAGGTCGACGAGGGCCTGGTTCGCGGCACGCGCCTCGGCGGTGAACCGGGGCAGGCCGGCGCGCATGTCGGTGCTGTGGAAGGACGTGTCGGACGTGATCGCGCCGGTCAGGAAGCCGCGGCCGAGCGGGCTGAACGGGACGAAACCGATGCCCAGCTCGCGGAGCAGCGGAAGGATCTCCTGCTCGGGCTCGCGCCACCACAACGAGTACTCACTCTGCAGCGCCGTCACCGGCTGCACGGCGTGGGCGCGCCGGATGACGTCGACGCCCGCCTCGGAGAGACCGAAATGATTCACCTTGCCGGCCTCGATCAGCTCCTTGACCGTGCCGGCGACGTCCTCGATCGGGACGTCCGGGTCGACGCGGTGCTGGTAGAGCAGATCGATGTGGTCGACGCCGAGGCGCTTCAGGGAACCGTCGACGGCCTCCCGGATGTGCGCGGGGCGGCTGTCGACCTCGCGGCCGCCGTCGCCGATCGCGAAACCGAACTTGGTGGCCAGCACGACCTTGTCGCGGTGACCCTTCAGGGCCTGGCCGACCAGTTCCTCGTTGGTGAACGGGCCGTACACCTCGGCGGTGTCGAAGAACGTGACGCCACTGTCGATCGCGGCGTGGATCAGGTCGATGCCGTCCGGCGTGTCGACGGGCGGGCCGTAGCCGTGGCTGAGCCCCATGCAACCGAGACCGATCGCGGAGACCTCGAGCGTGCCGAGCTTGCGCTTCATCAGAGTCACGGGTTCACGCTACCGAGATGTGGGCCGAGGCTTCCGCCCTTTTGTCAGTGGGTGGAAGCTGAGGGCATGCGCCAGACCGAGCACCCGTCCTTGGAGGCCGTCGACCTCCCGACGGTGCTCGACGCCCTCGCCGACCCGGTCCGCCTCGAAGTGATCCGGCAGCTGGCCGTCGCCGACGGCGTGGTTCTCGGGCGATTCCAGGTGGGCGTGACGATGTCGACGCTCTCCCACCATCTGTCCGTGCTGCTCAGCAGTGGACTCGTGCGGATCAGCCAGCAGGGCAAGTACCGCCGGTGTGAGCTCCGGATGACCGAGGTGGAGTCGCGGTTCCCCGGCCTGTTGCCGACGATCTTGGCGATCGTGTGCGGGCAGCCGTTCGCTTGATAGCGTTCGCGGCGTGCGGGCGTTGGACCTCGCGGCGCGGATAGGGCCGTATTTCACCTGGCAGCAGGGCCCATTCCCACCACATTTTTCCGACATTTCCGATTTGTCGGATGCCCGGATCCTGGAAGGGCGTGTCGCTGCCGCCACGCGGGTTCTCCAACGTCTGGGCGCCTCCGCGGGCCTTGAGGAACGCGTTGTCGCCTCCACCGTCTTCCTCGGCCTGGCGGCCCGGCTCGTGTCCCCGCCACTGGGCGCCGCGGTCATCGGTGGAGCCGTGCCGGTCGCCGACCCCGCACGGATGCGCTGGCAGGCTGTCGAGAGTGGCCCGATCCCGATCGTCTATGACGATCTCGGAGCGAGCGAGGCCGACGACGTCACCGCGATCGTCGACGTGATCACCACGCTGGTGGCGCCGATCCTGGACGGTTTCCGGACGCGGTTCGTGCTGTCGCCGCAGGTGTTGTGGGGCAACGTCGCCTCCGCGCTCGGCGGCGCCCACACCATGATCGCCAAGGCCGTGCCGGAGCACGCGGCCCGCAGCGCGTTCCTCCTGGAGTCGCTGCTCGCCCGGGAGCCGCTGGCCGGGATGGCCACCCTGCACCACCCTGCCGACGGGCATTGGTTCCTGGTACGCCGGAACTGCTGCCTCTACTACCGCATCCCCGGCGGCGGCACGTGCGGTGACTGTGTGCTGGTGCCGGCCGAGGACCGCCGCCGGCAATGGCAGGCGATCCTCGGCCGATGAGCTGCTACGCGGCTGCCGTCTCCACCTGAGCCGCAGCGGGGACGCGGGGTGTCACCAGCGCGGCGAACGCGAGCCCGAGCGCCGTCCACAGCACCGCCTGCACGCCGAGCGACACCAGCCGGAAGTCCCAGAGCAGCGCCGCCGGGAACGTGTCCGGCACCTCCTGAATCGACGGCAGCAGCAGGTAGGCCACCGCGACGACGACCAGGAACGCGACGACACCGGCGGTCGCGCGGCGCCACTCGGCGGCCTGCGTACGGGACGCGATGACGGCGGCCCAGACGGCGACCAGGCCGAGCACCAGCAGGGCCAGATAACTCCAGGTCCGCTGGTTGATCGTGGACGGGTCACCGACGGCCGGCGGATTCGGCGGGTACTTGATCCACGGCACCAGGACGGCGCCCAGCAGCGCGGCGCCGGCCAGGGAGAGCGCCGCCCGGGAGTCGCTCGGGGTGCGCAGGCGGCGGCGCAGCAGGGTGTACGCCGTGGCGATCAGCCCGCCCATGGCGATGCCGTACAGCGTGGTCGCCAGGACCAGACCGGCCTTCTGCCCCTCCCGGCTGACCAGGGGTTCCTCCTCGGCGGCGCCGGGGGTTGCCGGAGGAGCGGCGGCCTCCTCGATGGCGATGGCCGCGTCGATGTGGGTCTCACCGAACGTATAGGCGAAAGCGCCCGCCAGCAGTCCGGCGATCAAGCCGGCCAGCAGGCCGCGGAGCAGCAGGGATATGAAGCGGTGCTCGGTGGGCACGGTGAGATGAACCTCCAACGGGATGACGCGTCCCGATCGTGGGGCTGCGACGGGCGAGTTCCCTGACTTCCGGCCCTCGACGGACCGGTCACAGTGGCGCGACCGCACCGGACTCTCACCGGCTTCCCTCGCGTCGCCGCAGTTGGCCCCCTCAACCTAGTGGTCACGATTCCGGCCGCACAACTTCCGCCAGGCGCATTGACCTTGCCCCAGGGGCAGGGTTCCAGAATCGACGGCATGACGGACATCAAGCACATCGCCGAGCGGGCCGCCGACTTCTGCGCGGCGACCGGGGTTCCGGGATTCCTGGCCGGGATCCATCAGGACGGCGAGCAGGCAGTCGTCGCGCACGGCACGGCCAACCTCGCCACCGGGGCGCCGATGCGGGCGGACACCCGGTTCCTCTTCGGATCGATCACGAAGATCATGACGACGACGCTCGTGCTGCGGCAGGGGCTCGGCCTCGACGACCGGGTCACCGATCTGCTGCCCGCGTTCACGCTCTCCGGCGAGATCCGGGTCCGGCACCTGCTCAACCACACCAGCGGGATCGACGCCGACCTGTTCTTCCCGGAGGCGTCCGGCCGGGACGCGCTCGCCACCTACGTCGAACGGCTCGGCCGGGAGTGCGGACTGCTCTTCCCGGCCGGCGAGATGGTCAGCTACTCGAACGGCGGCATGATCGTCGCGGGGCGGCTGCTCGAAGTTAGCACCGGGCGGACGTACCACGAACTGCTCGAACAGCAACTCTTCCGCCCGGCCGGGATGACCGGGTCGTGCACGTCGGCGGAGCAGGCGATCCTCGGGCCGGTCGCGGTCGGGCACTTCGGCGGGCGGCCCACCGGGATGTTCATGCTGCCGCCGACGTGGGCGCCCGCCGGTGGCACGCCGATCGGGACCGTCGAGGATCTGCTCGCGTTCGGCCGTCTCCATCTGGGCGATGAGGACTGGGTCGCGCGGATGCGGACGGTCACCGCCTCGCTGGATACACCGGACTCGTCGCCGATCGGTCTCGGCTGGCTGGTCCGGACGATCAACGGGGAGACCGTCCTGACGATGTCGGGGGCGTCGCCGGGCGGGATCGCGGTGCTGGTCGTCATACCGTCGCGGCGGCTGGTGTTCGCGGCCTACGGCAACGATCCGGCCGCGCTGGCACTGCACGACGAGTTGCTGGGGTGGCTGACGTCGTCGCAGCCCGCCGGCTATGCGCGGGTTGCGACCGATGTTTCCAGTTTTGTCGGGACATATCGGTCCAACCAACTGCGGATCGACGTCCGTTCGGCCGGCGGCATGCTCGAAGAGGAAGTCTTCTACGAGCCCGCCGACGCGTCCCAGGAGCGGATCTTCACCGGGTTCGCCGGTGGGGCCTTCACCGCGCCGCCGACGCGGTACGTCCCGGTCGGCGAGGGCCTGTTCGCCCCGGCCGGGATCCCGCTCTCCGCGGTGCCCGCGCACTATCTCGTGTCCTACCACGGCGGCGGCGCCTATCGATCCTCCGGAGGCCGTGTGACACGATCCGCCTCATGACCATCGGGCTGACGATCGGGCAGGTCGCCGCGTACGCCGGCGCCACGATCAAGGCGGTGCGCGTCTACCACGAACGCGGCCTGCTGCCCGAGCCGCCCCGGGACGCCTCCGGGTACCGCCGCTACGACGCCGAGCACGCCGTCCAGCTCGTGAAGATCCGGACCCTGGTCCAGGCGGGCGTGCCGCTGGCCCGGATCGGCGAGCTGCTCACCGCCGGTCCCGAGCAGTTCGCCGCGGCCACCGCCGAGATCGACCGCTCACTGCGGCGCAAGACCGAGGAGCTGCAGCGGACCCGGCGGCGGATCGCGGAGCTGGGCCGCGGCGGCGACCAGCTGTTCGTCTCCGCCGACGTGGCCCGCTACCTCGGCGAACTCCGAGCAGCGGGCATCAGCGACCGCACGATCCGGCTCGAACGCGACCTGTGGATCCTGCTCCAGTCGGCGGCCCCCGTCCAGGCGCGGGCCTGGGCCGCCGACAAGCTGGCCGCCATCGCCGACCCCGAGTTCCGCGCGCTCTACCGCGACTACGACGCCGCCTACGACTGGTCACCCGACGACCCACGCCTGCCCGCCCTCGCCTCCCGCACCCGCGCCTGGTTCACCACCCACGTTCGGGATGACGCGGCTCCCTCGGATCCCACCGCGGCCCGCCTCGCCGCGGCCACGGCGGAAGCCTCCTCTCCCGCATGGAACGCCATCGCCGTGTTGGCCGCCCAGCAGTGACGGCGGGCCAGCAGTGACGGTGGGTCAGTCGCGGGCGAGGACGGCCAGGGTGCTCTCGGTCAGGCTGCCGAGGACCACGGTGCCGTCCCGTTCGGCCACCGACGTCACGAAGCCGTAGGAGCCGTCGCTGCCGCGCAGGTCGTAGACGAGAGTGCCGTCCAGGCCGAAGGCCATGACCCAGGCGATCGGCACGGCTTTCGGGCGTACGAAATCGGGAAGGTTCCAGACGAGCACCCGCAGGAATCCGGGGAGCGGGAGGAGCCGGTCGACGAGGTGGTTGCGGGGCGCGGCGATCGCCACCCAGAGCAGGCCGTCGGTGCCCAGCGACATGTTGTCGGGGAAGCCGGCCAGGTTCTCGGCGAACATCTCGCTGCGGCCGGCATCGGGGCCGGTCAGCCAGTACCGCCGGATGCGGTAGCCGGCCGTCTCCGCCACCAGCAGGTACGACTCGTCGGGCGCCAGGACGATCCCGTTGCCGAACTTCAGGTCCGGGATCAGCGTCGTCACGGCGCCGTCCGGGTCGCGGCGCATCAGCCGGCCCGTGCACGAGTGCTCCAGGATGTCGCCGAGGTGTTCCTCCACGGTCCACTCGCTCGTCGACGTGGTGAACCAGATCGTGCCGCCGGCCCCCCGCACGACGTTGCTGGCGAACGTGAACCCGCCGGCGAGGACCTCCACCTCACCGTCGCGCAGCAGCAGAAGCCCACGATCGTGATCGCAGACGAGCACACCGTCGTCGACCGGCCACACGCCGAGCGGCCTGCCGCCCGTCGACCCGATGACGGTCCGGGTTCCGGTGGACGGTTCCACCCGTACGATCGAACCGTCCTGAAGCCCTGTGATGATCGCGCCGTCCTGCGTGAACCGCACGTCCTCGGGCCCGTGACCGCCGGTCGCGAGCGTCTCCTTCACCCGGAGCGGGCCGGTGGGCCCGGCGTCGGCGAACGTCGGCGGCGTCCATCGCTGAGGACTGATGAGACGGCGCGCCATGGCGGATCCTCCGAGGTCAGCGGTAGGTCAGCAGCCGGGGATCGGCTTCCAGGTGAGTGTGCTCGTTGTACGTCGACATCGACAGCCCTCGACGGCCGCCGATCAGTTTCGTGACGCCCGTGTTGACCACGACCCGGTTGAGGGCCGTCCACGCCTCGGTGATCCCGGGCGCGCCGCACGTCAGCAGCGCCGCGGCCATCGCGATCGGGCCGCCGGAGGTGACGACGACGACGTCCTTGTGTCCGCTTGCCCGGTCCAGCGCCCCCGTCACGCGATCCCGGAACGCGGAGAACGA
The DNA here is from genome assembly GCF_004001265.1 of Actinoplanes sp. OR16. Classification (GTDB taxonomy): domain Bacteria; phylum Actinomycetota; class Actinomycetes; order Mycobacteriales; family Micromonosporaceae; genus Actinoplanes. Next base: position 7,015,828 of record NZ_AP019371.1, read on the forward strand.
CTCCACGTAGTCTCGATCCGATTCGCCCGAGCACCACCGCCCGGTCGCCGCCTCGAAGATCTCCTGGAACGCCCGATCCGGCCGATCATGGGTGTTGAGCTCGGCCATCATGGCGGCCCGGTCCCGGAACGACGGCCGATGCACCTCCACGACGTGCTGGAAGTCGAACTCGTCCCACCCGCCGTCCACGATCGTCTCCGCGCCGATCTCCAGCCCGGCCGCGGTCTCCTCGTGCCGCCGCATGGTCCCGCGCACCACGATCGCCGGCCGGATCCCACGCTCCTTCAGCGAGCGGCCGAGCGTCCGCGCCTGCTCGTGCCCGGTCGGGGAGAGCGCGTCGTAGTCGTCCGCGCCGAACGAGGCCTGACCGTGTCTGATCAGCAACATCCGAGACAAGATCACACCATCTTCCGTACGGCGGACAGCGGCAGCACCCGCATCGCGAAACCGATCGGCATCCACGGCCAGGCGGGCACGTACGCCTTGGGTTTCCGCTTCTCGATCGCGGCCACCATGGCGCGGACCCCTTTCTCGGTGTCCACCATGAACGGCGTCCCCTGCTGGACCCTGGCGTTCATCTCCGACCGGATGTATCCCGGGAAGATCACCGACACGTCCACTCCCGGGATCCGCTCCGACCGCACGCCCTCAGCGATCGCGGCGACCCCGGCCTTCGTCGCGGCGTAGGTGGTCATCGACCGGCGCATCCCGCGCAGCGCCGACATCGACGAGATCAGCACGAGGTGGCATCGGCCGCCCTGCTGCTTCCGGAACACCTCCAGGGCCGCCTCGGTCTGCGCCAGCGCGCCGACGAAGTTCACCATCGCGGTCTCCCGGTTGGCGTCCCACCGCCCGGTGCCCAGCGGCGCGCCCTTGCCCAGCCCCGCGTTCACCACGACCCGGTCGATCCGCCCGAATTCAGCGGCGAACTCCCGGAACACCCGGAAGACTCCCTCGTCATCGGTCACGTCGAGCTGCCGGATCGAGACACGCCGTTCCGGCATCTCGTCCCGCAGCCTCTCCAGCGGAGCGGTGCGGCGAGCACAGAGCGCCAGGTCGTACCCCAGCGCGCCGAACTGCCGAGCCATCTCCTCACCCAGCCCGGCACTCGCGCCGGTGATCACCACAACACCCTTGCTCACTCGCCGCAACTTACGCACTTCCGCCCTTCAGCGCTACCAGCAAGTAACACCGAGCCGCCGGGTGCGCTCGGGATGAGTGCCGCCGAAGCCACGGGAATCCGAGCCGCTGAGCCCTCAGACCTTCGCGGAGCGCTGCGACCCCAAGATCAGGGCATCTCCCGGCATCTGCCGCCACGAAATCGGCCGCGCCAACGGTGCTGAACCAGGGCGCGGGTCATGAGCCGTAGCCCAGATGCGAGCGCAAGCCTCGCGAGGTCTTTCAACTACGGCCCGGCGTCGCGGATGTGACCCTGAATTTCACCCGTGCTCTCGAATCGACGCTTCATGGAGCTCCGTCCCTCCAAGATCCCACCAGGTCGGGCTGCGGTAGACGAGCGGCTGCGCGACTCACCAGCGGCGTGCGGCTCGCGGGCGGCATCACGGCTCGCGAGTGGATGGTGGTGGTCGGCACGCTGGAGCCGATGGGGTCGGGCGGGTGAGAGGTTTGGCTGCCGGGCTTTTGGCGGTGGCGGGCCCGGGTCAGGTGACGGTCTTCAGGCGTTGGGTGAAACCGGTCAGTAGGGCTGTCAGGCCGGCCTCGAAGCTTTCTCGGGCTCGGGATGGCGACTGGGCGGCCACGACACGGTTGAGGAGTTGGTATTCCGAGGACGAGTCGACCATGGAGGGTGGGGCGGCTACGTCAAGGGCCGAGCCGAGCACGTACGACTCCACTGCCGTGATTACGTGCATGACCTCGGATGACGGCCAGCCGGCGCGGAGCAGGCAGGCCACCGCGGCCTCGTATTGGCGCAGCAGCGCATCGGCGCGCACCGGTGTGGTGGCGAGCAGGCGGATCGTGTTCGGGTGGGCGGCGAACGCGTCCAGGTAGGAACGCGCCCAGGCGCCCAGCGCGGCATCCCACGGTTCCAGCGCGAAGGCGGAGTAATCAATCCCGGACACGACGAGGTGCCGGACGCCTTCGACGATGGCGTCCTTGTTCGGCACGTGCGTGTAGAGGGACGGCGCGCGCACGCCCAGGTGGCTCGCGAGCTGGGCGAGGCTGAACGTGCCCTCCCTGTCGATCAGTGCGAGCGCCGCCGCGCAGATCGTCTGCTCGTCGAGGACCTTCCGCATTTAACACGCTCCTAACGATCAGATCTTGACGGCGCTCACCATCATCGCGCAACCTAACGTCATTCGGGGACATCCTAACGACGTTAGTAAGAGCGGGTGGGAGCTGGAGTGGAAGTCTTCGTCAACGGCCTGGTCTGGGACGGCGAGCGCTGTGTCGCCGCCGATGTCCACGTAGCCGGCGGTCTGATCACCGCAGTCACCCCGCCCGGCGAGCGGAAGCCCGCATCGGGCGCGGCGATCCGTGATCTGGACGGCGGCGCCCTGCTGCCCGGCTTCGGCGACGCGCACGCCCACCCGATGATCGCCGCCCTGGAGGACCGGTACGCCCCGATCCGCGGCTCCCGTACCGTCGCCGACGTCGTGGAGCGCGTCCGCGAGCACGCCCGGACACACCCGGACGACGAGGTGATCTACGGTGAAGGATTCGAGCTCACCATCGCCGACCAGGGCCTTTTCCGCGCCGAGTGGCTCGACGCCGCCGTCGGCGACCGCCCGGTCGTGCTGCGCTCCAACGACATTCACCACGTCTGGTGCAACACCGCGGCGCTGCGCGGGACCGGGCTTCTCGAACTCACCGGCGATCCCGTCGACGGCCGCCTCGACCGGGATGCGGACGGCCGCCCGATCGGGACGCTGCGCGAATGGGGCGCCTTCCAGCCGGCTCTGTCCCTCGTACCCCCTCTCGATCATGCGGCGAAGGCCGCGTCCCTGCGCCGGGCCATCACGAAGCTCGCGGATCTGGGAATCACGTGGGTGCAGGACGCATGGGTGGAACCTGCCGACCTCCCCGCCTATCTACTGGCTGCGCAGGGTGAGGGCCTGGCCGCCCGGATGAACCTGGCGCTCCGGGCCGATCCGCACGCGTGGCGGGATCAGCGTGCCGAGTTCCGGCAGTTGAGGCAGGTCAAGGACGACACCATCACGGTACGGACGGTCAAGCTGTTCGTGGACGGTGTCGTCGAAGGCGGAACCGCCGCCCTGCTCGAGGAGTACGACGACGCGCCCGGCTGCTGCGGCCTGCCCAACTGGGACCCCGCCGAACTGGCCGCAGCGGTCACGGCGTTCGACGCCGACGGATTCCAGCTGCACATCCACGCGATGGGCGACGCCGGAGTACGCACCGCGCTGGACGCCGTGGAAGCCGCCGTCCGCGCCAACGGTCCCCGCGACCGCCGGCCGGTCCTCACGCACCTGCAGCTCGTCGCACCCCAAGACCTGCCACGGTTCCGGCAGCTCGGCGTCGTCGCGGTGTTCCAGCCGCTCTGGGCGCAGCCGGACGCCGTGATGACCGACCTGACCCTGCCGCGGCTGGGCGACGAACGCGGCAACCGCCAGTACGCCATCGCCGACATGCTCGCGTCCGGCGCACACGTGGCGTTCGCCAGCGACTGGCCGATCACCCGCCCCGAACCGCTGCACATCATCGCGGCCGCCGCCACCCGCGGCGGCTGGCTACCGGACCAGCGGGTCGGCGTCGCCCGTGGCATCGACTGCTACACGCGCGGCACCGCTTACCTGGCCTTCGAGGAGCACCGCTGGGGCGCGATCCGCCCGGGCATGCGGGCCGACCTCGTCCACCTCGCCACCGATCCCTGTTCAGCCGACCCCGCCGAGCTGCCGTACATACCGGTGGTGGGCACCCGGCTGTCCTCCGCACGAGAGGCCCAACGATGACTCAAGCCCCTGCCGAGGAACTCCGCCGCGAGTTCACCGGGTGGTCCACGTTCTCGCTCGCGTTCGCCTTCATCTCCCCCATCGTCGCCCTTTACGGGATCTTCGGCATCGGGCTGTCCAGCATCGGGCCCGGTTTCTGGTGGGGCTTCCCGATCACCCTCACCGGTCAGTTGCTGGTCGCCTTGACGCTCGGCCGGCTCGCCTCCCGCTGGCCGTTCGAGGGCGGCGTCTACCAGTGGTCGCGCCGGCTCGTCGGCGAGCGTTACGGCTGGTTCGCCGGCTGGGTCTACATGTGGACACTGGTCATCGCGATGGCGTCGGTGGCGTACAGCGGCGCCACCTTCCTGGCCGCGGTCATCGGGCTGGAGGCCCCGTCCGTACCGGTCCTGATCCTTCTCTCCCTGCTCCTGCTGGCGCTTACCACGGCCGGCAACACGATCGGCCGCAAGGTGGTGAAGCTGACCGTCGGACTGTGCCTCTTCGCCGAGGTGGTCGGCAGCGTCGGCATCGGTGTCTACCTGCTCGTCTTCCATCACGAGCAGCCTCTCTCCGTTCTCTCGTCGGGGCTCTCGGTGGCGCCCGGCACGGCGCTGATGTCGATGCCGATCGTGCTGGCCATCGGCTTCGCGGGCTGGTCGTTCCTCGGCTTCGAGAGCGCCAGCACGATCGCCGAGGAGGTCCGCGACCCGCAGCGGGCGGTTCCCCGTGCGATGGTCTTCTCCCTGGTCAGCGTGGCTCTCGTGGTCTGCTTCACGGCCTTCTCGATCATCATGGCGATCCCGGACATGGCGGCGGTGACCAGCGGCGCCGTCGCCGACCCGGTGCTCGCCACCCTCGAGGCGCACCTGCCCGCCGGCGTGGTCCGGGCCGTGCTGCTGCTCTTCGTGATCGCGTTCGTGGCGAGCCTGCTCGGCATCCAGGCAGCCGCCTCCCGGGTGGTGTGGGCGTACGGCCGGGACCGCGCCCTGCCCGGCTCCGCCACGCTGGTCAAGCTCTCCGGCGAGGACCGGATGCCGCGCAACGCGATCCTGCTGACCGGCCTGGTCAGCGCGCTGCTCTACCTCCCCTTCCAGAACGACCACGTCTACGCGATCCTGGTCGCCTTCACCTCGGCCGGCTTCTACGCGGCGTTCTCCTTCCCGGTTCTCGGCCTGGTCGTCGCCAGTCTGCGCCGACGCTGGCAGCCCGGACCGTTCCTGAACGGCCGGCTCGGCACGGTGATCACCTACGCCGCGATCGTCTGGCTGACGCTCGAAGTGGTGAACATCGTGTGGCCGCGTTACCCCGAACTCGGCTGGGCGATCAACTGGGCTCCGTTCCTGATGGCCGTGGTCCTCGGCGCCGCCGGTGTGGTGGTCCGTTCCCTCTCGCTCAAGGAGGCCTGACATGCACGCCTGGCCGGACATCGACACCACCGCGCTGCGTGCGGACCGGCTCGGCCGCGTCGCCGAGCTGATGCACGCCCACGACCTCGACCATCTGCTGCTCACCGGCGCCGACCACATCCGGTTCGCCACCGATTTCCGCGCGCACCTGACCAACGAGCCGGACTGGTTCGCCGTGGTCATGGACCGGTCCGGGTCGTTCGACGTCTTCGCGCCTTACGTCGACGAGGTGATCCTCTCCCCGGATCCGGCACTGCCCGCGCTGCGCGCGATGCACCCGCTGCCGTCCTGGTCCCCCGCGCTCGGCCACCCTCGTTTCTGGACCGCGGCGGTGGCCGCCGAACTGAACCGCCGCGGCGCCCGGCGGGTCGGCCACGACACGATCGACAGCGTGCTGCTGGCTCCTCTGCGGCAGGAACTCGTGCCGATCGGGCGTGAGCTGCATCTGATCCGCCAGGTGAAGCATCCGCTCGAGGTGGAGCTGCTCGCCGCCGCGTCGGCCGTCAACGCCGGCGCGATGGAGGCGGCCCTCGCCGAGGCCGCGCCAGGCCGGACCGACCACGACCTGCTCGCCGCAGCGATGCGGTATCAGCAGGCGGCCGGCGCCGAGTTCGTCACCCACTCGGTGTGCAATCTGCGCAAGGGCAGCGGGGATTGGTTCGCCCACGGCGCGACGCTGCGCGAGGGCGACCCGTTCTTCTTCGACATCGGCATGCACGGCATCGGCGGTTACGGCTCGGACGCGGCCCGCACCGGCTTCGTCGGCGAGCCGCGCCCCGAGGTGGCCCGCGCCTTCCGCCTGCTGCAGGAGGCCCACCTGCTCGCCCAGGCCACGGCCCGCCCCGGCGTGCGGGCGTCGGCGATCCAGACCGCGGTGAACGGCTTCCTCACCGGCCACGGGCTGGCCCCGACCCCGTATGCCGTCGGGCACGGCGTGGGCCTGCGCATCTGCGAGCTGCCCACCCTGCACCGCGCCGATCGCATGGACAGCGACGAGGTGCTGCGGGCCGGGCACGTCATCGCCTTGGAACCGGAGACAGCGGTGGAGTCCGGCGGCGAACTGGTGGTTCTGAAGATCGAGGACGATTTCGTGGTCGAGGACAACGGTCTGCGTCAACTGACGATCCCTCCGCTCTGACGGCCTGTGCCATCAGGGTCCCGGGCCGGCGTTGGACGCGGCGTTTGACGAACCTGTGAAAAGGCTGCGCACGGCCCACGCGGTCGCGGTGATCGTGATCGGGCCGTGGGACGGGAGCAGGGAGGCACATCGGGCGCGCAGGTCGGCGCGGCGGCGATCGTCGAGAGAGCGGACGTAGTCGCCGGCCGGGCCGACGCCCAGGGTGTACGGTTCCCACCACTCCTCGAAGCCGGCGAAGGCCGAGGTGACGGTCAGGATTGCGGACTCGGCGCCGGGCAGGCCGGCCTCGTCGAACAGTTCGGCCAGGTGGCCCTCCCGCGCGCCGGCCAGTCCGGCCTCGCCCGGCGCTGACGGGTCCAGGGAGCGGACCGCCTGCCAGAACACGGTCAGTGGGCCGCCGCCACCGGCGTGGTCCCAGACGCAGGCCGCGACGACACCACCGGGGCGGGTGACCCGGCGCATCTCGCGCAGGCCGGCGACCGGGTCCGTCATGAAGTGCACGACCAGCTGCGCCAGGGTGACCCCGAACGACCCGTCGGGGTACGGCAACTCCTCGGCCGCGGCCCGCCGGACGTCCACCCCGGGCAGCCGCGACCGGGTGAAGTCCGCGAACGCCGGCGACGGATCGGCGGCGGCCACCGCGCCCGGACCGAGCCGGGCGGCCAGCACCGCCGTCAGCTCCCCGGTGCCGCAGCCGACGTCGAGCGCCCGCTGCCCGGCTTCCACCTGCGCGAACGCGGCGAACGGGACGGCCAGCAACGATGAGTAGCGGCCCATGAAACGGCCGTATTCCGCCGGTGCGTCGAAACTCACGCGGGCTTCCCCCGTACCGACAAGGCGCCCTCGATCTGAACCTCGGTCACCTCCGAGCCGGAGTGGAGCGAGAGCGCGCCTCCGAGGTGGCGCCGGATCTGCCGCAGACCCTCGGGAAGATCGTCAGCGGGCAGCCGCGCGGTCAGGCCGGCGAGACGCCGGGAACCCGGGGTGTCGAGCAGTCGCATCACCGCGGACCACTTCCAGGGCTGGGCCGCACCGAGGTGATCGCGCATCCAGGAGAGGATCGGGGCCGGATCACAGTACGCCGCGTCGCACCGTGCCGACCCCCACTGGACATCATCGAGCCGCGCGCCGAGCAGCCATGCGCGGTCCAGCGTCGCGCCGTCGAGGCGTACCTCCCGCAGGCTCGCGCCCACCAGGAACGCGCCGGTCAGGAACGCGCCTTCCATGATCGACTCGTCGAAGACGGCGCCTCGCAGCAGCGCGCCCTCGAGGTTGATGCCCCTGAGCTGGCCGCGCCGGAAGTCGGCCTTCGTCAGCGCCATCCGCTCGTAGTGCGCATCCCTCAGGTGCACATGCGCCAGCGGGGCCCTGCGCAGGTTGACGCGCGTCCGCCGGTCCACGCGGCGGTGCCCCAGAATGGTCGCGGCCGCCTGGAGATCGGCTCGCAGATGCCGGGTGCTCGGCTCGTCGTCGGCGAACGGCTGCCGGACGGAGGCGGCCAGCACGTCCATCAGCGACTCGTTCTCCGCCGGGTAGTCCCGGTCGAGCCGGGCGAGGGCGTAGATCCCGCCGACCCGGACCGCCAGGCTCTTGCTCCCCAGGTGCTCGACGGCCTCGGTGAACCGCTCGGTGACCTGGCTCTGGGTGTTCAACCGATATTGGCGGTAGGTGAGGAAGACGCCGCAGAGGAGCACGATGCCGCCGATCATCTGCACCATCGTGGTCCGCACCTCGTTCTGGACCTTCAGCCGCGAGTCGGACAGCGGCTCACCGGCGAGCGGCGGCACGATCAGCAGCGGCAGGACGAAGACGAGGAAGATGGCCACCAGCGCCAGGGCGGCGGCGCCGGCCGTCCACATCATCGAGCGACGGCTCATGAACGTCACGGTCCTCCGGCACGCAGGCGACGTAAAGGGTGCGTCCGAGATCGGTCAGCCTTCGAACGGCCGGTCCCCCAGCAGCGTGAACCAGCTCTCCGCCAGCACCTTCACCACCGCCGACCGGTCCACGCCCCAGCGGCCCTCCACCCAGTGCTGGCCGAGGTAGTCGAGCTGGGCGAACGCGAGCACCGCCCGTGAGTGCCGCACCGCCGGGTCGAAGCGCCCGGCCTGGTCGAGGCCGTCCTTGATGTCGGCGATGACCTCCTCGAACCAGCCGTCGACGAGCCCGCGCAGATCCGGGTCGACGGCGGCCGCCTCGGTGATCGCGTTGAGGTGCGGGCGGATCCGCTCCCAGGTCAGCGAGCGCTGTTCGAGCCACGCCGACATGTCGGCATGGGTACCGCTGCGCACCACGTCGACGAGCGCGACCGCCGTGGAACCGTGCTGCGGCGAGGCGGTCCGTTCGAGGAGCACGTTGAGCTCGTCGAGCAGGGCGCGCGCCAGGTCGCCGCGCGACTTGAAGTACGCGTAGAACGTCACCCGCGTGGTCCCGGCCGTCGACGCGATGTCGTCCACCGTCGTCGCCGCATAGCCCTTGGTCCGGAACAGCTCCAGCGCCGTGGTGAGCAAGAGCTTCCGGGTCATCTCCTTCTGCGCCGCCCGCAGGTTCGCCACGTGAAAGTCCCCCCGTGAAAGAAGGCCAGCCTATCGAAGCGACCAGTCCCGCCTGCTCCTCCCGTTCACGTCCGGACCCGCCGGCCGGCGGGACAGGAGAACGACAATCCGGGCACGCGCCGGCAATCGCTATGGGAGATCGTCGATGGTTGGCATACTCGGCGGATGCGGGTCTTCGTCACCGGCGCCAACGGGTTCATCGCGCGTGCGCTGGCCGCCCGCCTGCGAGCCGACGGCCACACCGTCAGCGGAGTCGACCTCCGTCCGGCGGCCGGCGACACCGGCATGAGCGGACCACCACAGGAGATCACGGCAGGCGGCAGCAGCGCCGGCGGACCACCCCGGCCGATCACCGCCGGCGATGTCAGTGCGCCTGGGCCGTGGCAGGACATCGACGCTGACCTGGTCGTTCACACTGCCGCGGTGGCCCGCTGTGCCTGCCCACCCCGGCTGCGGTCGCCCTGTCCGCCGTCGCCGGCACGACCCTCGGCCGATGGGCGGAACCGGGCACGAGCGCCTCCGAGTTCAACGCCATCTCGATGCGCTACTTCGCCCGGACCGGCACCTACTCCATCGACAAGGCACGGCGGGTGCTCGGCTACGAACCCCGGGTCGGCCTGGACGAGGGCATGAAGAGGACGGCCGCGTGGCTACGCGCGAACGGCCTCATCCCGTAACGACCCGAACAGCTCCTCCCACTGCGCCACCACGGCCGGCATCTCGTACCGCGCACCGGTCGCCTGCGCGGCGAGTCCCATCCGCGCCCGCTCACTACCGTTCTCGATCAGCCGCACCAGTCCCGCCGCCATCCCGTCGACGTCCTCGGCCGGGATCAGCAGCCCGTTCACGCCGTCCTCCACCACATCGGCCGGGCCGGTGGGGCAGTCGAACGCCACCGCCGGCAGCCCCGCGCTCATGGCTTCGAGCAGCACCATCGGCAGCCCCTCCTTCCGCGAGCTGAGCGCGAAGATCGACGCCGTGGCGAACTCACCGTCGAGGTCGCGGCTCAGCCCCCGCAGCCGTACCACTCCCCCGAGTCCTCGCTCGCCGATCATCGCGGTCAGCTTCTCCCGCCACTTCCCCGCGCCGAAGATGTGCAGCTCCCAGTCCGGATGTGCCACGTGCACGCGCGCGAAGGCCTCGATCAGGAGATCGAAACCCTTCTGCCTGTTGAGCCTTCCGGCCGCGGCGACGACGGGCGTGCGAGAAGGAGACGGTACGCCGGCCCGCACCGGGATCCCGTTAGGAATCCGCACCAGCCGCGTCCCGCCCCCGAGCGCCTCCCGATAGGACCTCAGGTCGGCACGGGTCAGCACGGCGACGGCGTCGAGACGCGGGTAACCCTTGACGATCTCCCGGCGCAGCGGCAGCGGATAGGAGTCGAAGTTCATGTGGTCCTGACCGATCCGGATCAGGCGCCGGGGTGCCGCCCACGCGGAGAGCAGATTGAGCGACGGCCGGGTCGTGATCAGCACGCCGTCCCGCTGCCTCCGCATGTAGCGGACCACCGCGAGGTCGACCATCGGATCCCAACGCCTGTACCGGAAGTCCCGCCCGTGCGGGAACGGGTTGCGGAACATCCGCGCCTTGCGCCACACCCGGCGAGGACCAGGCCCGCGCCGCGTGCCGTTCTCGTTGATGCCGGTCAGCGAGACCAGCCGCACCCGCGGGTCGAGGGGCAACTGGACGGCGTCACCACTGCGGTAGACGCTGGCGATCTCGACGTCGTGGTGCTCACACAACGCACTGGCCTGATTGAAGACGGTCCGGATCGTGCCACCGACCCCGTACGCGTTGTGCAGGAGATACCGAATGTTCACGCCGGTCAACGTAGAGCGCCCGGTCAATGAGCGATTTCCAATCTGGCACACGGAGCGTGAACCTCCGGCTGATCGTCCCCGTGCTGCCGGACGGGGAGGTAAACAATGACCGGCATCATCATCAGCATCGCCGGGGTGGTCGTGGCTCTCGGCGCCCTCGGCACGACGCTCTGGCAGGTCATCCTGTTGCGGCGGCAGCTACAGCACGCGGCGCAGGTGAGCAGCGCGCAGTTCTACCAGAACATCACCGTCCAGTGGCTCGAGTTCGACAAGGTGTGGCTCGACCGCCCGCAGCTCTGGGCGTACTTCCACGGCGACAAGCCGCCACCCGAGGAGGAGCTCGTCAAGGTCGAGCTCATGTGCATGTCGGCGACGCTGAGCAACCTGGCCGAGATCAGCGTGGTCTCCGAGGACGTCCTGGGCCAGTACTCCGGCGACTGGGAACGCTACTTCCGCTACGTCTACGTGCACTCGCCGTTCTTCCGCGTCTTCTGGGAGAAGTACCGCAGCCTCTGGCCGAAACAGGTCAGCGACGTGTTCCTCACGCCGATCGAGGACCTGGAGCCGATGCCGGACGCCCCGGAGGTGCTGCTGCCCCACGGAGTGTGATCGCTATCGGGCGCGGTCGACGGTGGCGCTGACGAGTTCGGCGAGTTCCTTGCGGACCTCGTCGGGGATGGCGGCCGCGTCCAGGGCGGCCAGCGCCTCGTCGCGGCCGGCGCGGATCAGCTGTTCGACGCCGGCCAGTGCGCCGGTGTCCACGATGATGTCGCGCAGCTCGCGGGCGCCCGGTTCGTCCAGGGCGGGGTTGCCGAAGAGCGCGGCCATCCGTTCCCGCTGCACCGGTCCGGCGGCCGCGCGGGTCAGCGCCATCATCACCGTCGGTTTGCCGTCGCGCAGATCGTCGAGGACCGGTTTGCCGGTGACGGCCGGGTCGCCGAAGACACCCAGCACGTCGTCGCGCAGCTGGAACGCCTCGCCGAGCGGATCGCCGAAAGCGGTCAGGGCCGCGCAGAGGGCGTCGTCGGCACCGGCCAGCCGGGCGCCGATCCGCAGCGGGCGGGTCACCGTGTACCGGGCTCCTTTCATCCTCACGACCGTCAATGCGGCGTCGACCGAGCCGTTCGCGGTGGTCATGTCGAGGTATTGACCGGCGATGACCTCGGTGCGCATCAGCGAGAATTCCGGATGAGCTCGGAGAATCGCGGACGGCGGCAGCCCGCATTCGCCGAACATCTGCTCGGCCCAGGCAGCGCACAGGTCTCCGCAGAGCAGCGCGGCGTTGCGGCCGAACCGCGGGCCGCGGACGGCGAACTGCTCGTGCACCGAGGGCATCCCGCGCCGCAGCGTGCTGCCGTCGATGATGTCGTCGTGGATCAGCGCGAACGCGTGGAACAGTTCCAGCGCGCCGGCCGCCACGACGACCTCGTCCGCGTCCGGTGCGCCCGCGCCACGCCAGCCCCAATAGCAGAAAGCCGGCCGCAGACGCTTTCCGCCCGCCATCACGAACCTCTTCACAAGGCCGACCACGTCGTACGGCGCCCCGCCCGGCCAGAGCGGTTCCTGCCGCGCCAGGAAGTCCCCGAGAACGGCGTCGATGCGGTCCCGGAAATCATCGGTCATGACGCCAGTTCCAGCAGCAGATCCTTCACCTCGGTGGCGGCGACGGTGATCCGGGCCGCGGCCGGGTCGGAGCAGAGCAGCACCGGCGCGTCGTCGGCGGCGGACGGCAGCCGGCCGTGCGAGCCGCGGATCGCCTGGGCGCCGGCGTCGAGCCCGACGACGTTCATGAGGTAGCGCATGCCCAGCTTCTTGCGGGCCAGTGCGACGGCGGCCCGGCGTTTCGCGGCCGCCGGGGCGGACGGGTCGAAGAGCAGCTCGGCCGGGTCGTACCCCGGCTTGCGATGGATCTCCACCAGGCGCGCGAAGTCCGGGGCTGCCCGGTCCTCCAGCCAGTAGTAGTAGGTGAACCAGGCGTCCGGCTCGGCGACCAGGACCAGTTCCCCGGAACGCGGGTGACTCAGCCCGTACGCCACCTGGTCCTTGGAATCGAGGATCTGATCGACACCGGGCAGCGCGGCACAGATCTTCGCGACCGCGGCGACGTCCCGTGGCGAGCGGACGTAGACGTGCGCGACCTGATGATCGGCGACCGCGAACGCCCGCGACGTCCACGGATCCAGGTATTCCATGCCGTCCTGGGTGTGCACGTTCAGCAGGCCCTCGGCGCGCAGGGCCCGGTTCACGTGGACGGGACGGCTCACGTCGGTGATGCCGTATTCGGACAGCACCACCACCGTCGCGTCGCGGGCGAAGGCGGCGTCGAGCAGCGGGCCGAGGATCGCGTCCAGTTCGGTGGCGGCACGGATCGCCTGCGGCGACGACGGGCCGTGGCGCTGCAGGTCGTAGTCGAGGTGCGGCACGTAGGCGAGGGTCAGATCCGGATCGTGCCGGGCCATGATCTGCTGAGTCGCCTCGCAGATCCACTTCGACGACGCCAGGCCGGCGCCCGGACCCCAGTAGTTGAACAGCGGGAAGGTCGGCAAGGTGTCGTGCAGTTCCGGCGGATGGGTGTAGCAGTCCGGCTCCTTCCGGCCGTCGGCGTAATAGATGGGCCGGGGCGTGACGGTCCAATCCACGTCGGCGCCCATGGCGTACCACCAGCAGACGTTGGCGACGGTGCTACCCGGTCGCCTCTTCCGCAGCGCGTCCCACAGTTTCTCGCCGCCGACGAGCGCGTTGTGCTGCCGCCAGAGGAACACCTCGCCGAGGTCGCGGAAATACCAGCCGTTGCCGACGATCCCGTGACCCGACGGCGTCTCGCCGGTCAGGAATGTGGACTGCACCGAACAGGTGACGGCCGGCAGAATCGTACTGAGAGGGGCCTGGAATCCGCGGTCGGCGACGGCGCTGAGCCGGGGCATGTGCGCGAGGATGCGCGGGGTCAGGCCGACGATGTCGAGCACCACGAGCCGGGTCATCGGGCGCCCGCCTCGGCGAGCAGGTTCTGTGCGAAAGCGAGTTCGGCGGCGATTCCGGCGGCCAGTTCCTCGTCGTCGCCGGGCCGCTGCGAGGCCGGCAGCACATTCCACGTGTAGGTTTCGACGTCGAAATGCCGGCAGACCGGCAGAAGGTGCCGGATCGCCGCGCGGGTGACCGCGACGGTCGAGGTGAGCGGCGCGGCGGGGGCGGCGTGCAACGGCACGTGATAATGGATCCGCCACGGCCCGGAAAGACCGCGCTCAATCGCTTCGTCCAGATCGTCGGCGGCCTCACCCGATGCGTTCCGGGTCTGGTGCAGGAAACGCGGCTCGGCGTACTCGCGCAGCACTTCCACCGACGGATCAGCGGCCTCCAGCGCGGCCGACACCTGTACTTTCACGATCGGTATCCCGGCGCTGGTCAGCCGGGCGACCGCCTCGGCCGGGTCCTCCCAGGCGCAGGCCAGGTGCGCGAGGTCGACGCAGACGCCGATCCACTCGTTGTCGAGCCGTGACACCTGCTCGACGGCCTGGCCGGTGGTCTCCACGACGCAGCCGGGCTCCGGTTCGAGACCGACCCTGATCGGCCGGCCGGCCGCGCCCGAGATCGCGGCGAGCCCCTTGGCGAGGTCGTCGAACCGCCGGGCCGCGGTGTCGGCGTAGGTCGCGTCCCACGGCGTGCGCCAGGCCAGCGGCAGCGTCGAGATCGAACCGTACGAGGCCCGGTCGGGCAGCAGATCGGCGAGGATCCGGGCCAGGTCGAGGGTGTACGCGAGGCGGTCCGGCGTGGTCCAGTCCGGGTGATAGACCGCGTTCTTGACGATCGGGGCTTGGAAGGCCGCGTACGGGAAACCGTTCAGCGTGACCACCTCCAGACCCCGCGCGTCGAGCTCCCGCCGCAGACGCCCGCGCAGGCCGGTGTCCTCGGCCAGCGCGGCGGCGACCGGCGCGGCCAGCCACAGGCCGAGTCCGAGAACGTCCAGGCTCAGCCGTGAGCGGATCCGCACGGCGTACGTGTCGAGCTGGCCGATGATCCCGTCCAGATCCTCGGCCGGGTGCACGTTGGTGCAGTAGCTGAGGTGCATCAACTGCCTCCCCGCAGGATCGAATTGCCGGCGAAGGTGGCTTCGGCCTCGCCGTTGCCGGTGAGGTCCAGCCGCCCGGACTGGGCGAAGAACTCGACCGGATTGCGCCACAGCACCCGATCGACATCGTCCTTGGTGAATCCGCCGGCGAGCATCTCCTCGGCGGTCCGGACGGTGAGCAGCGGATCGGAGCGGCCCCAATCGGCGGCGGAGTTCACCAGCACGCGAGTCAGGCCGTACTCCTGAAGGATCTTGACCATTCGGGTGGGCGACATCTTCGTGTCCGGATAGATGGAGAATCCGGCCCACATCCCGGCGTCGAGCGCCGCGGCGACGGTCAACTCGTTGAGATGGTCGAGGACCACGCGCCCCGGATCGATGCCGGATTCGGACACGACGGCGATGCTGCGGTCGGTGCCGCGCGCCTTGTCCCGGTGCGGGGTGTGCACCAGCGCGGGCAGATCATGCTCGATCGCGAGGGCGAGCTGGTGGGCGAAGACCTCGTCCTCGGCCGGCGTCATCGAGTCGTACCCGATCTCCCCGACCGCGACGACCCCGTCCTTGGCCAGGTAGCGCGGCAGCAGGTCGAGTACCGGCCGGCATCGGGGATCGTTCGCCTCCTTCGGGTTGAGCGCGATCGTGGCGTGGTGCCGGATCCCGAACTGCCCGGCCCGGAACGGCTCCCAGCCGATCAGCGAGTCGAAGTAGTCGGTGAACGAAGTCGGTCCGGTGCGTGGCTGGCCGAGCCAGAACGCGGGTTCCACGACCGCGCGCACCCCGGCGGCGGCCATGCGGTCGTAGTCGTCGGTGGTGCGGGACGTCATGTGGATGTGCGGATCGAAGATGCGCATCAGGCCCCCATCAGGTCATCCAGCAGTCAGTTCAGCCAATAGAGCCTGGGCGTCGGCCGGCACCTCCCGGCCGGCCGCGGCCCTCTCGTCGGCGAACGCGCGCAGCATGGCGGCCAATTCGCCGTCGGCGCGCTTGCGGAGGCTGTCGACGGCGTCCAGCGGAATGCCCATGAAGACGCATTTCAGGACCGCCTGCCGCCAGGCCGCGGGGTCGAGATGAATCGCGTACGGGCCGAGCGCCGCGGCGACGAGCCGGGTGTCGTTCGTCCGCAGGGCGTCGTGCAGCAGCCCGACGGCCGAGTCGCCGATCGGGAGCAGCGGGAGGCTTTTCAGCACGGCCCTCTTCTCGTCGGCGTCGCCGTACCGATAGAGGTTCTCCGCCTCGTCCGGCGCCGCGGAAAGCATCAGCGCCCGGGCCGCCTCATCGGCCGTCCAGCCGGGAGCGATCGCCCCTCGGCCACAACGGCGGCCGGCGGCCGGGAACAGCGTTTGAATGGCCTGGGAATCGGCCCGGATCCTCGCTATCGCGCCGGTGAGCCACGGCGAGTCGCTCAGAGCGGCGCGCAGATCGTCGACATCGGTCATGCGGCCGCCTTCCTCAGGAAGTCGATCGAGCGGGCTGCGATGGCGGGCGCCGCGTGCGAGTGCCGCGGCAGCTCGACGGCGACCAGGCCGTGATAGCCCGTGGCGTCGAGCGCGGCCAGGACCGGCGGGAAGTCGATCTCGCCGTCGCCGAATTCGAGGTGCTCGTGGACGCCCCGCCGCATGTCGTCGATCTGCACGTTGACCAGGTAGGGGCCGGCTTCGCGGACGCTCTGAGGGACCGGCAGCGGCTCCAGGCAGCGACAGTGGCCGATGTCGAGGGTGAGGCCGAACGATGGCGGACCGCCGAGGTCCGCGTGCAGCCGCCGCCAGCCGGCCAGGTCCTCGACGAGCATGCCGGGCTCGGGTTCGAACCCGAGCGTGACGCCCTTCCGCTCGGCGTGGCCGAGGATCTCCGAGCAGCCGCGGACCAGCCGGTCCCACGGATCCCGCACGCCCGGCGGTGCGATGCCCGCCCAGAACGAGACCGCTTCCGCTCCGAGATCGGCGCCGATGTCGACGGCCCGCCGGAGGTAGGCGATCCGGGGCGCCGGGTCGTCGTGCATGAACGTCGGCGCGTGCTTGTGCCAGGGGTCGAGCAGGTAGCGGGCGCCGGTCTCGATCACGACGGCGAGGTTCAGCCGCCGGAGGTCCCGCGCCACCGCGGCGGTCTGCGAGACGACGTCCGGCGCGAACGGGTCGAGGTGGTTCGTGTCGAGGGTGAGCGCGACGCCGTCGTATCCGAGATCGGCGATCACGGTCAGCGCCTCGGGCAGGCGGTGATTGCCGAAGCCGTTGGTGCCGTACCCGAGCCTCATGTCGCTGACACCCGCTTGGTGAGCAGTCCGGCGACCGGCGCGGCGGCGGCGACGGCCATGCCGGTCACGGGATTGCCGGCCCGGGCGGTGAGCGCCCCCTGCAGCGGTGCCATCCCGGTGATCCCCGCCCCGACCGCGGACCGGATCCGCGAGGCCGAGGGGTCGGCGGCGGCTCTCACCTGAGCCGAGCCGTACCAGGCGGCATACCACCCGGCCAGCGCCACGCATGCCGCAGCCGGCCACCCGGCCGGCGCGGCCCGCCATCCGCGCGACACCGGTTGACGGCGGGCGGCGGCAGCCGGGCCGGCGGACGCGCCGTGACGCCGGGCGGCGGCAGCGGCCACGGCCGCGGTGGCGGCGAGGGTCGCGCCCGGCAGCGCGGGGCTGCCCCCACTGACCTCGCGCCGGGACAGCGCCGTCACGGTGGCGGTGTGCGCGGCCATCGTCAGCGCCGCCGGAAGGGCAGCACGGATCCGGCCACCACTGGCGCCGAGCAGCACATCGAGTCCGCGGCAGAGCGCCATCATCGGCGGCCCGGCGGCGGTGTCCTTCGCCCACAGGTCGTACGTCCAGACCGCCCCGGCCAGCGGCGCCGCCACCGCCAGGGCTCGGCGGCCACCGGCGAGAGCGGCGATGCCGAGGCCGGCGGCGGTGAGGCCGGACGCCACCGCGAGGGCCTGCCCCGGGGTGACCCGGCCGGACGGGACCGGTCGTTCCGGGCGTTCGATCGCGTCCAGGTCGCGGTCGGCCCAGTCGTTCGCGGCCATCCCGGCCCAGTAGAGGCAGATCGACGCGGCGGCCAGCCCGCCGGTACGAGGGCCCAGTGTCCCGGCCGCGGCCGCTCCCGCGATGGCGTCGCCGGGCACCGAGAGCGCGGCGGGCGCACGCACCAGCGCGATGAGGTCACGCGGGGCTGGGAGATCAGGCACGGGGCAGCTCCCTGGCGAACCGCGCCAGCAGCGCCCACTGATCGGCCAGCCCGTGCGGCACATTCCCGATCGGATCCTTGAAGAAGAAGGCGAGTTCAGGCAGCGGACCGGACCGTCCGGACGCGTGCGCCGCCGCCGTCAGCCGGGCCAGGTCGAGGACCAGCGGCGCGGCGAGCGCCGAGTCGCAGCCGTGCCAGCTGAACTCCATCCGCATGCCCGCGCCGAGGAATCCGGTGAACGTGATCAGGTCCCAGGCCGTCTTGAAGTCGCCGATGTCGTCGACGTACTCGATCAGGCTGTGCCCCTGCGGCTGATAGCCGAGCGTCTCCTTGAGGACCCGCTGCTTGCTGCCCGCCTTCGCCGCGTTCGCCGCCGGGTCGGCGAGGTTGGCGCCGTCGCCGCCGCCCAGCAGGTTGGTGCCCGACCAGGTCCGGACCCGCAGGTTGCGCATCGCGAACATCGGCGCGAGCACCGACTTCACCAGCGTCTCGCCGGTCTTGCCGTCCCGGCCCGCGTAGGGCAGCCCCTCTCGCACGGCCAGCTCGTCCAGGGCCGGCAGCCGTGCCCCGGTCGACGGCGTGAAGTCGACGAAAGCGCATCCGGACGTGAAGGCCGCGTACGCCATGAGGGCGCTCGCCGGAAGCACCGGATCTCCGCCGAGGGCGTCGTCGAGCTCGGCCAGCGACGAGAAGGCGGGGTGGGCGGAAACAACCGGCTCGGTCGACGCCACGTTGATCACCACGACCCGGTCGAGGCGGTGACGCTCCCGGAACCCGGTGATGTCGGCGGCGATCAGCGCCGCGGTCTCCCGCTGGCTGCCACCCACCGGCAGGGCTTTGACCTCCTCCTCGACCCCGGTGAGGTCCGGGATGAGGGCGGCCGGCAGCACCCCGGCGGCGGCCAGCGACTCGGCTTTCTTGGCGAGCGGCACATCCGTGACGTCATGCCCGCCGAATACGAAATCGGTCAGGTCAGGAAGGTGCGCGTCCCGCAGCGGCGGCGACTCGGTGACCATCCCGGTGGGTTCCGTGAGCCCGGCCCGCACGGCCAGCGCCCCGACGACGCTGGTCACCGCGACAGAGCCACGAGCGCCGACCAGCCATAGTCCGACTGCCATCCGACCTCCCCGCGAAGAATCGGTTTCAGTCAATCTTTCACGCGTCGTTCAGGTGCGCAACAAAGCCCAGACAATCTTGCCGGCCGGCATCGGCGTGCAGCCCCAATGGGTGGACGAGCCGGCCACGATGCGCAGGCCACGGCCGCTGCCCACCGGCACGATCGCTCCCGACGTACCGGGGAGGTTGATGATGCGAGGCGGCGCGGAACTGGAGTCCCGGACCCCGACCCGCAGAAAGATCGGGGTGCCCGAGACCATGATGTCGAAGGCGCCGCCGGCGTGCTGGATCGCGTTGGTGCAGAGCTCGGAGGCGACCAGGCAGGCGCGTTCGGCGAGTCGATCGAGGCCCCAGGCGGTGCAGGAATCGGCCACGAGACGGCGTGCCGCGCTGACGCTGATCGGCTCGGGCGGCAGATGTTCGCAGGCCCAGCGGGGGACGCCGGCACGGATGGCGATCACGGCGTCGTCGCGATGGTCGTAGAGGGCGACCTCGCCCCGCTGCTCGCCGAGATCACGGACGATCTCCGCGGTGGCGCCGCAGAACAGCACCGGCACGCCCCAGGTCTGCTGGACCTGCACGCTCAGGACCGGGAGAAAGCCCACTATCGGTACGCCGACAGCCCGCAGCCCCGACAGGTCCACCACGACGGCGGCCGGGCACTCGGCGGCGGCTTTGCCCACGGCGGCGTTGAGCAGCGGAGGGTCGAGCCGCCCGGAGAGCCGGAGGAGCGCGATACCGGCGTCGAGATCACGTTCCGTGATGATGTCGGAGAGCACCAGTGAAGTTGACACCGCGTAAGCCCCCGCGGCAATTCTGTGCCTGCGACTACCGCTCGATCCGGTTAATCCCTGCGGACATCGACAGGTGGCAATCTTGAAATGGGAGCGCTCCCATGTCACGATGACGGACACCGGCGCGGCAGCCTCAGGCCCGATGCCAGGTTGAGAATTGCTCACTGTCCTTCGAGGTGGGACCGCCGATGAAACTGAGAATCCCCGCCGTCCTCGCGGCCGCCGCCCTCGGCGCCGGCCTGCTCTGGGCGGCCTCCCCATCCGATGCCGCCGCTGCCCCCGCGTACAGCTACGGCGAAGCGCTCCAGAAATCCCTGCTCTTCTACGAAGCCCAGGTGTCCGGCAAGAAACCGTCGTGGAACCGCGTCTCCTGGCGCGGCGACTCAGGCCTGACCGACGGCGCCGACGCCGGCCTCGACCTGACCGGCGGCTGGTACGACGCCGGCGACCACGTCAAGTTCGGGCTGCCGATGGCGTTCACGACCACGATGCTGGCGTGGGGCGCCGTGGAGAACCGCGCCGCCTACGCGAGCTCCGGCCAGCTCACTCACCTGCTGAACAACCTGCGCGTGCCGAACGACTACTTCATCAAGGCGCACCCGAGCGCCGATGTGCTCTACGGGCAGGTCGGCAAGGGCGACGACGACCACAAGTGGTGGGGTCCGGCGGAGGTCATGCCGATGGCGCGGCCGGCGTACAGGATCGATGCGACCTGTGGTGGCAGCGAGCTGGCGGCGGAGACGGCGGCCGCCATGGCAGCGAGCTCGCTGGTCTTCCGGCCGACCGACGCGGCCTACGCGGACACGCTGCTCACGCACGCGAAGCAGCTGTACTCGTTCGCCGACCGGGTGCGCAAGAGCTATCACGAGTGCATCACCGACGCGACGTCGTTCTACCGATCGTGGAGCGGTTACGCCGACGAGCTGGTGTGGGGAGCGATCTGGCTGCACCGGGCAACCGGTGACGCTGCGTATCTGACGAAGGCGGAGGCCGGTTACGACGCGCAGGGCAACGAGAACCAGACCAGCACGAAGATGTACAAGTGGACGATCTCCTGGGACAACAAGCAGTACGGCAACTACGTGCTGCTCGCCCAGCTGACCGGCAAGCAGAAGTACATCGACGACGCCAACCGCTGGCTCGACTGGTTCACCGTCGGGGTGAACGGCGAGAAGGTCCGCACGTCACCCGGCGGCATGGTGGTGGTCGACTCCTGGGGCGCGCTGCGCTACGCGGCGAACACGGCGTTCGTGGCGCTCGTCCACAGCGATCACCTGAGCGACGCCACCCGCAAGCAGCGCTACCACGACTTCGCCGTCCGGCAGGTGAACTATGCCCTGGGTGACAACCCGCGCAACGCGAGCTACGTGATCGGCTTCGGCGTCGGTTCACCGCAGAACCCCCACCACCGTACGGCCCATGGCTCGTGGTGGGACAGTCAACTCGTACCCGAACAGACCCGCCACGTGCTGTACGGCGCTCTGGTCGGCGGCCCGTCGTCACCGGACGACGCCTACGTGGACAACCGCGGCGACTACGTCATGAACGAGGTGGCGACGGACTACAACGCGGGGTTCACCTCGGCCGTCGCGCGGCTCTACGGCGAGTTCGGCGGGGCGCCGCTGACCGGGTTCCCGCCGGCTGTCACCCCGGACATCCCGGAGATGTCGGTCGAGACCACGGTCATGCAGAACGAGACCCGGTCGACCGGCGTCAAGGTGATCGTCTACAACAAGTCGGCGTTCCCGGCGCGGAAGCTGACCAGCGGGAAGTTCCGGTACTACTTCACCCGCGACGACGACACGGCGCTGCAGATCAGCTCGCCGTACACGCAGGGCTGCCCCGGCCCGACCAGCGCCAAGCAGCATTCCGGCGACATCTGGTACGTCGAAGTGGACTGCACGGGGCACACGATCGCGCCGGCCGGGCAGTCGGCGCACCGGATGGAGGTCCAGCTCAAGATCGGTGTGGCCGAGGGCGGGGTGTGGGACCCGGCCGACGATCCGTCGTACCAGGCCGCCGCGGGCGCCAATCCCGGTGTGCCGCTGTGGGACGGGCCGGCGCTGGTGTGGGGCTCGGTGCCGGGTGGCGCTTCACCGTCGCCGTCGGTGTCGTCGTCACCGTCCGCGTCCCCATCGGTCTCACCGTCCGTGTCTCCCTCGGTGTCACCCTCAGTGTCGCCGTCGGTGTCACCTTCGGTGTCGCCGTCCGTGTCGCCCGCTGCCGGGTGCCGGGTGGCGTACACGACGAGCGACTGGAGCACCGGGTTCACCGCCACCGTCACGATCACGAACGGGCCGGTCGCGGTGAACGGCTGGAGTCTGGTGTTCCCGTTCGCGGCGGGCCAGAAGGTCTCCCAGGGCTGGTCGGCGACGGTCACCCAGAGCGGCACGCAGGTGACCGCCGCCAACGCCTCCTACAACGGGAGCCTGGCGGCCGGCGGCGCGGTGAGTTTCGGCTTCAACGGGACCCACACCGGGTCCAATCCGAAGCCCGCCTCGTTCAGCCTCAACGGCGCCGCCTGCACGGTGGTATGACGGCGGGTCCTCGCGCGACGGGTGGCGGCAGCCTGCACGGTGCTGCCACCCGTACCAAAGCATGATCTTGACCCTTGGGGGCCAACCGCTGTCCGGCGTCTCAAGGCTCCGGTGTGCACGCCGAACGAGGACGATGTGCCCGCTTCTGGCCGCTCACTGACGGGGGGCAAGTCTCATGAGCGTCTCATCGGCAGCACCGGCGCTGCGCTGGACACTCAGTCGCAAGATCGCAGCGGTGCTGGCCGCTGCCGGAATCGGTCTCGTGATCATCGGCGCGACCGGTTATCGATCCGTCGAGACACTCGACGACACCGCCGCGAAGGTCGACCACACCTATCAGGTGCTCGCTCAGTTGGTGGGGCTCTCCGCCAGCCTCAAGGACGCCGAGACCGGTCAGCGCGGCTACCTGATCACCGGTGACGAGGATTACCTCGCTCCCTACACGCAGGCGAGAACCGACCTGGTCGCCGAGCAGCAGGCACTGCGCACGCTCACCGCGGACAACGCCGAGCAGCAGAAACGCCTCGACACCCTGGCCCCTCTGGTGGACGACAAGCTGGCTGAACTCCAGGAGACCATCGATCTGCGTGGCGGCGCCGGCGGCTTCCCCGCGGCACTGAAGGTGGTGCAGAGCGGCGCCGGGAAGACCGTCATGGATCAGATCCGCACGGTGCTGACGGACTTGCAGAGCGCCGAGGTCACCCTTCTCCGGGCGCGGAGTTCAGCCGCCGACGACTCGGCGACCAGGGCCCAGCCGGTGATCGGTTTCGGTTGCGGCGCGCTCCTGATCGCGATCGCCGGCGCCGGTGTGGTGCTGGCGCGGCGCATCGCCGGACCGGTGCACGAGGTCACGGCGGCCCTGAAGGCCCTGGAGAACGGGGATCTGACCGTCCGGGTTCCCGTGCACACCACCGACGAGCTCGCCCTCATGGCGTCGTCGCTGAACGCTGCGAGCAGCGGCCTGCGCGAGACGATCGGCGGACGGATGGGCCAGGCCGCGGAGGCGTTGTCCCGGGAGGCCACTCAACTGACCACGATCAGTTCGCGCCTGGAATCCGACGCGGCCGAAGTGGCGCAGCAGGCAGCCGACGCGACGACGTCCTCGGAGGAGGTCAGCCACGGGGTGCAGACGATCGCGGCCGGCGCCGAGCAGATGTCGGCGTCGATCAGCGAGATCGCGTCGAACGCCGCCCAGGCCGCCGAGGTGGCACAGCAGGGTCTCGCCGTCGCGAACCGCACCAACGAGCAGGTCGCCGAGCTCGGAGCGGCGAGCGCCGAGATCAGCGACGTGGTCCGGCTGATCACCTCGATCGCCGAGCAGACCAATCTGCTCGCCCTGAACGCGACGATCGAGGCGGCCCGGGCCGGGGAGCTCGGCAAGGGATTCGCGGTCGTGGCGGGCGAGGTGAAGGAACTCGCCCAGCAGACCGCCAAGGCCACCGAGGAGATCACCGCGCGGATCGGCGCCATCCAGGGGTCGAGCGAGTCCGCCGCCCGGGCCATCCACGAGATCCGGGACGTGATCCAGCAGATCGGCGACTACACGACGACGATCGCCTCGGCCGTCGAGGAGCAGACCGCCACCACCGGGGAGATGAGCCGTACCGTGGCCGAGGCCGCCGGAAGCAGCAGCGGGGTGGCCGGGACGGTCTCGACGGTGGCGGAGGTCGCGTCGTCCACGGCCGATGCCGCCCGGACCACCCAGCGCACCGCCGCCGACCTGACGCGCCTCGCCGACGACATGGCGAATCTCGTCGGTGGATTCAAACATTGACCACGGGGTATGACGTGGCCATGCATGACGTCGCGCAGATCAACGCCACCCAGCCGCGGGATTGGGCCCCCACGCCCGAGCAGGTCGAGCAGGCCGTCCGCAACCAGGCCTATCCCGAGACCGGCAAGGTGACGACGCCCGCGCCGCAACACTCCTGACTGGTCCGTTTGGGGCGAGTTGCCGGGACTGTCACGAGACCGTCATGTGTTCGTGCGGCTTCCGCCGAGTACAGCGATGATCGTCGACTCATGTTGACGACGCATTCACCTGTCATCTGGACCAGCGAACACGACGAGTTGCTGCTCGTCGAGGTACGCGACAGCATCGACGGCGATGTCACCGCCGGCCTGCGTGACGTGCTGGCGTGGGCGGTGGACCGCTATGACGGCGTCGTCGTCGACCTCTCCGCGGCGACCTCGATCGACCGGGCAGGCTTGTCCGTGCTGCTGCAGATCCAGGAGCGAGCCCATCTGCGCGACAGCAGGATCTGCTTCGCCGAACCGTCGCCGGAGCTGATGAACGCGCTGGAGGCGTTGCACGCAAAGACGATGTTCGAGCTGTACGGGCGGCGCTCCGAGGCGATGGCCCGGCTGCGCGAGCCGGCCTGACCTGACCTGAGCACTGCACGGATCGGGGCGTGTGCCTGCCACCCACAGACTGACGGTCCGTGCCCGTGGCGAGCGAACCCGTCACCACGAGCACGGACACGCGTAGCTCACAAGAGACGGCGTGGGATCGCTGCCGCCAAGGCCGCATAACCGGCCGGGTTGAGGTGCAGGTGGTCACCGGTGTCGTAGGCGGCCGCCAGCTGCCGGGGCGCCGCCGGATCGCGGACCGCGGCGTCGAAGTCGACGACGGCGTCGAACAATCCCTCCCGGATGGCCGCGTTCACCGCCTGCCGGGAGCGTTCCCGCAGCCCGGTCACGTCGTCGTAGATGTTGCCGCCGAACGGTGTCAACGTCGCTCCGTACACTCGCAGGTCGGCCGCGTGGGCCCGCAATACGATCTGCCGATAGGCGCCGATCAGCTCGGCAACGATCAGCTGCTGATCAGAATCGGCCGCAG
Organism: Actinoplanes sp. OR16; assembly: GCF_004001265.1. GTDB lineage: Bacteria > Actinomycetota > Actinomycetes > Mycobacteriales > Micromonosporaceae > Actinoplanes. Next base: position 7,041,186 of record NZ_AP019371.1, read on the forward strand.
GCGCCACGCCGATGTCGTTGACGCCCTCGAAGACGAGCAGCCAGCTCGCGCCGCTGACCGCGAGCACGTCCCGGTCGAGGCGGGCCAGCGCGTTGGGGCCGAGCCCGTCGCGCAGCACCCGGTTGCCGCCGGCGGCCTGGTTCAGCACCGCCAGACGCGGATCGCGGAGCCCGTCGAAGAGCTGGTCGGGCCAGCGGTCGTTGCCGTTCGTCGTCGATCCGCGGCCGTCGGTCAGCGAGTCGCCGACCAGGACGAGCCCATTCGCCTCGGCGTGCACCTCGATGCCGCTGAGCAGGTACCAGTGATCGACCGGAGTGGCGCCGGTCAGGTCGAGCGCGTCGTGCTGATCGCCGTTGACCAGCCACGACGTGGTGCGCGAGCCCGGGTGCGAGGTGATCGACGTGGTGTTCTGCCCCTCGGCGAGATATGTGGTCACCGTCAGGTTCGCGGCGGCCAGCACCGGCAGGTCGATCGGGTCGGAGACGATCTGCGCGCCGATCGGCACGACCACCGACGGCCGGCCGCCGAAGGTCAGCGGACGGGACGTGCCCGCGCGGATCGCCGAGGATCCGGCCTGGTTGCCGACCGGCAGCGCGACGCCGGCCGCCGTGATCGGCAGATCGACGCCACCGAACGCGTTCGAGTAGCGCACCCGCAGCCGGCTCCCGCCCGCGGTGATCCGCACGGTCTGCCGCAGCGTCGTGTCGGCGAGGGTCGCGAACGGCGCCGGCGGCATGTTGTGCGGTTCGGTCAGCTGGGGCATCCCGGTCCAGGTGTGCACCCATCGTTTCCGGTCGGAGCGGCCGGACACATCGCGGCCGATGATCGCCCCGGACGCCACCGCCCCGGAGGACGCGAGCAGAGTTCGCCGCTTCATCGTCCGAACCTCCGGCTCTCCGGCGGGCCCAGGTAGCTGTATTCCACGCCGCCGGTGTCGACGATCAGCCGCTGCAGGATCACCGTCGGATCGACGGCCTCGAATGTCAGGGTGTGCACGCCCGGCTTGTCGACTACGTGCGTAGTGGTGGTGACGTTCGCGTTCTCCGAGGTGTTGCGCGCCCACTGCCGGTTCATCGTGGTGTCGTCGGCGCCGGTCGCGGCGATCACGTCGACCGTCTGCGCCGGTTGCCCGTCGAGCGCGATCGCGTACTCCAGACCCGCCTCCGGCAGCACGTTGTTGCGCGGCGACAGGATCGCGGAGATCTTCACCGGCCCGGACGTGGTGAGCGTCATCGTGTATTCGAGACGACCCTTTCCGGTCACGGCGGCCATCCCGTTGCCCACCTTGCCGATCTTCGGCAGCAGCCGCCAATTGCCCGAACGACGATCGTAGTGATCGGCGTTGATCGCCACGTAGCCGTCCGCCTCGGCGAAACCCACCGGCCTCTGCGCGGGGTTGCGCACCGCGGCCCGCACGATCCGGGTGCCGCCCGGGCCTTCGACCATGATCGGTACGGAGGACAGCCCGCGTGGCGCCCGCCTCCAGTCGACCGAGACACCGACCCGCACCTGATCGTCCACCCGACCCTGAGCGCGGCTGACCTTCAGCCACGGCTGTCCGGTGCGGATCCGGTAGTCGAAAGCGGTCGCGCCCGTGTTGTAGATCTCGAAGAACTGCTCCGGTTGCGCCTGCCACGGATTCAACTCGGCGAGCCGGTCGTCGATGCCCATGGCGGCTTCCCGCGGCACCTCGATGCGCTTCAGATAGGGGAAGATCTCGTCGGGCAGCGCGACGTGATCGTCGGTCTGCGGCTGCTGCCAGCCCGCGTTGTTGTACCGGGCGGCATTGCCGTACCCGATCTTCGGCTGCGTCTGCCAGCCCGCCCATTTCCCGCCGGCGATCCTCGTGTTGTACCGGTCGCTCAGCGCCTGATCCTCGGCGAATCGCGCCTCCGCCTCATCGGCCACGTCGTTCGTCGCCGACCGGCCCTGCGCCGCATAGAGGATGTTGGTGAATGCGGCGCGGCGTAGCTCGTACAGATTCGCCGTCGCCTGCACCTGATAGTCGACGAGCTGGAAATAGGCGTCCTGCGCTGCGGCCGGAATCCGGGCTCTGATCCGCGCCGAGGAGGAAGCCAGCCGCTGCCATTCGGCGACGACCCGGTCCATCTCGCGGTAGGCGGTGAGGCTGTACGGATTCTCCTGGTCGTTGTAGACCACCGTCGTGGCGTCACCGGTGATCCGGCGGTTCAGCAGTTCCGGCTTGCGGCGCGACTGCAGGCGGCCGTACTCGGCGAGCACCCCGGCGATCGGCCCGGCCTTCTGCGCGCCGAAGTTCTGCGCGGCATAGCCCTTCTCCCACTCCCCCAGCCGGGACAGCGGAATGGCGTCCGGATTCCACGCGTAGTCGAGGAAGAACTGGGTGGGCAGCTCCTCGTTCTTCAGATCGCCGACGTTGACGACCCAGAGACGGTCGACCCCCTTCTGGTACGACAGATGGAGCTGCTCCCACGTGTTCACCAGATTGGTGGTGTCCACCCACTTGTAGTTGCGGCCGTCCCCAACGTAGTCGAAGTGGTAGTACAACCCGTAACCGCCACTGCGCTCCGGCAGACCGGCGTGCGGCAGCTTCCGCATGTTGCCCCAGTTGTCGTCGCAGAAGACCACTGTCACGTCGGAGGGCGGCTGATACCCCTTGTCCCAGTACCGCTGCACCTCCTTGTAGAGGGTCTGCACCTGCGGCGCCTCCTGCAGGCCGAATTCGCGGAGAATGGCGCGCTGGGTGTCGATGATGGAGCTCATCAGGTCGATGCCGTCGCCGTCGGGCAGGCTCACGTCACCGTTCCCGCGCATGCCGAGCGTGATGACGCCCTCGAATCCCCGGTCCTTCATCCGGCGGGCGCCGTCACGCCAATACTCGACGATCGCGTCCCGGTTACGCCGGAAACTCCACTCGCCGGTTCCGCCGTACGGGTCGCTGCCCGGGGTGACGATCGTGCCGTTCGCGTCCCGTACCGCCGCTTTCGCGTGCCGGTTCCATTCCTCGATGCCGCGCATCATCGGCGCTTCGTGCGAGGTGCCCATGACGACCCCGTACGCGGAGGCCGTCTCGTGGTTGGCCGGGTCGTCCTCGGCGAACGCGCGACCCCACACGGCCGGCCACAGATAGTTCGCCTTGAGCCGCAACATGGTCTCGAAGACCTTCGCGTAGTAGGCGGCATTCAATCCGCCCTCGTAGCCGGGCGCCTTCCCCGGCCCGAAGTAGTTCGGTGCCCAGGTGCCGGTCGCCGGGTTCTCGTCGTTGACGAAGAACCCGCGGTACTTCACCTTCGGCGTGCCCTGCGTGTGCCGGCCCGGGAGCGCATAGAGCGCGTCGGCGTGCGGGACCGGGACGTCGTCCCAGAAATGCCACGGCGAGACGCCGATGCGTTTCGAGACGTCGTAGACGCCGAAGATGGTGCCGCGCTGATCGCTGCCGGCGATGACGAATGCCCGCTTGATGCCGGGCAGCGGGTTCTCCACGACCTGCTGCAGCGAGGTCTCCCATTTCCCGGCGACACCGCGAGTGTCGATCTTCCCCTTCGCGGCCAGCCGGTCGACGATCTCGCTGCGGCCGAGAGTTCCGACGATGATCGGATCGCGGCCGGGCGTCGCCACCGCACCGATCGACGGCTGCACATCCGTCGCCCGGGCCAGATCGGACCGCAGATCGCCGGCGACCCGCACGACACCGGGGAAGTCGCCGTCGTCGACGACGATGGGTGCCGCCCGGCCCACGGCGACGAGCGGGAACCGGCCGGGGCCGGGGGTGGTGGAGATGTAGCCGCCGGTATCCGCCGAGGCTGCCGCCGGTGGCGACGCTGCCACCGGCGACAGGGTCACGGCGAGCGCGCCTGCGGTGAGGAGAGCGAGGGAACGGGAACGGCGAGGCATGGACAGGCCTCCGAAAGTTTCGGGGATGTTTCAGGAGGACGTCCGCAACATATAGTCACACATCGATAGCGTCAAGGAGTGCATCGATCGAGCGGCCACCGAAACTTCCGGAGGCACGCGAAGCCCAACTACACCTCAGAGGCGGGTGGCGGCCAGCAGCGACCGGACTGCCGCACGGTCCCCGGTCACCCCGACCTCGGCCGTGTCCAGATCGGCGCCCGCGATGACCAGCGACTTCCACACCCGGGTCGTCGCCTCCACGCGAGCGTGCACATCGCCGAAACCGTCGGCCGCCACGATCGTCGTGCCCGCCGGGCTCACCGTCGCCAGGTACGCGGCCGGCTCACCACGCGTCAGCGTCAGGCCAACCCTGGTCTCGGGAACACCGGCCGGCGCCGGGCGGGCGTGCGCCCGCATGGCCAGGACCAGGGTGTCCGGGCTCATGTCGGCGTCCAGCGGCAGCGCCGGCGACCGGACCGCCCATCGCGACAGGGCCGCGTTCACCTCCTCCAGCGAACGCCCCCAGTCCGTGAGGTCATAAACGGTCACGGCGGCGGGGCGCGGCAGGGTTCGGCGGACCACGATCCCGGACTCCTCGAGATCGCGGAGACGGCGGGACAGCGCACCGGGGCCGATACCGGGGATGTCGTGCTGGAGGTCGGCGAACCGCTTCGAACGCAGGATCAGCTCGCGGACGACGATGAGCGCCCACCGCTCGCCGATCAGGTCGAGCGCGTGCGCTGACGCACAGCCGTCGTCATAGGAGCCGTAGGTCCGCCGGTCCGCCACGTCGCACATTCTAACTACTTGCACGGTAGTCCGAACTACTGTTTTAGTAGCGGCATGACGGTCTGGACGGTGGTTCATGACGAGCGCGCGGCTCTGATCCGTGACCTGGAGAGACTCACGCCCGAGCAGTGGAGTGCCCCGACCGCGTGCGCCGGCTGGGACGTGCACGACGTCGTCGCCCACCTGGTCGACACCGCGAAGACGACGCGGCTCGGCTTCGTCCGCGACATGATCGCGGCACGCTTCGACTTCGACCGCCAGAACGCTCGCGGGGTGGCCCGCGAGCGCCATGCCGATCCGGACCGGACGCTCGCCGCGTTCCGGGCCGTCGCCGATCGCGCCAGCACCCCGCCCGCGCCGATCGCCACGCGGCTGGTCGAGGCGTTCGTGCACGGCGAGGACATCCGGCGTGCGGTGGGCCTGACCGGCGACTATCCGGTCGCGGAGGTGGCCGAGGCGCTGCGATTCCAGCTGCGCACCACGGTCAAGATGGGCGGCGGCCGCGAGTCGGCGGCCGGCCTGCGAGTGATCGCCTCCGACGCGCCGGTCGACCAGGGCAGAGGCGACGAGGTGCGGGGCTCGGCCCTGGCGCTGCTCCTGGCGTTCACGCAGCGCCCCACCGGCCCCGGCGAACTCACCGGACCGGGGGCCGCCCGCCTGACGCGCTGACCGTGCCCGACGCGCCCGACTTCCTGACGCGCCCGACTTCCTGACGCGCCCGACTTCCTGACGCGCCGGCCGTGCCTACGGCGCGAGATTCTTCGGCGGCGGGATCAGCTGCAGGCGCACCGATCCGTCGTAGGCCACCACGAGGGTCCGGCCGTTCCTGGTCCACCTCTCCGGGACGAGGAACAGCCGGCCACCCGACTCGAGCACCAGGCGCAGCCCCCGGTAGCGGAAACGCGGCGCGTCCTCGCCCGCGGCCGGCAGGCGCTCCTCGGTCACGCCGTCCGGCAGGTCCACCAGCGGGTCCCGCATGTCGAGGACGACCCGGTAGGCGCTGCCGGCGTCGACGGCCTCGTCGTAGCTGCGGCTCAGGCCGAGGGTGAACGCGACCCGGTTGGTCGCCCAGAACAGTCCGGCCACGGTCAGGACGATCCCCGCCGCGGCCGCCGCACGCCGCAGCCGGACCGTCGGGGCGTCCTCGTACCAGCGCCGGATCCGGCCCGGCGGCCCGCCCAGGACGACCCGGCCGGCGATCCAGGCCGCGTAGGCGATCAGGACCGGGCTCACCGCGAGGGCGAGCGGGGTCAGCGCCGTACGCTCGTGCAGGTACACCTCCGCGTCGGTCATCCCGATCACGGCCCGGGCCGCGAGCACCAGGCCGACCAGCGCGAGCAGCCCCGCTGCGACGAGTCCCCGCCCGCGGTGGCCGTCCCCGGCCAGCACCCACGTCACCCCGGCGTGGCCGAGCAGAGCGAGCAGGATCGCGATCAGCAGGACGGCGAGCGGGTTGAAGATCGCCTCGGTGCCGTAGAGGACCACGTCCTGCGTCGACAGGTCGGCCAGCCCCAGCTGGATCCCGTAGTAGGCGAGACGGCCGTCGGTGTACACGGCGCCGAAGTAGAACAGCAGCGCGGTGATCACCGTGGTCGGCGCCAGCACTCCGGCCAGCTCCATGAGGCGGTCGCCGACGGTACGGGCCCTGTTCTCCGGCTCGGTCACGGCGGCGACCCGGCCGGATCCGGCGTCCGGTCGTCGCGGCCGATCCGCCGGAACGGTGCCGTGGCGGTCGCCTCCCAGGTGACCACCACCGGCTCGCCGGCCGACGGGGACAGGAGCGTCACCGCCTCCTCCGAGCAGGGCGTCACCTCGGTGGAGACGCACTGGGCCGTGAACACGATCCGCGCCACCGCCTCGTACTCGCGGCGATTCTCACCACTGCCCGGCGGCAGGCGCTTGTCCTCGTCCAGTTCGGCGCCGGTGTAGCAGGAGTGGCCGGCCGAGATCCGGGCGCTCGGTCTACACGGTTGCAGCTCGGCGTCCACCGAGGCGAACGTCTTCGCCGGACAATGCTCGTAGTCGAGGGTCATGCCGTCGTCGGCGGACGCCAACCCGACTGATTCCACGGTGAGCGGCACGCCGAATGCGTTCTGGAACATACGGCAGGAATCGTCCATCGGCCCTCCGCCCAGCGGCCCGTTGATCCGCACCGACCGCATCGGCGCGGGCGGGTCTCCGCCACCCCCGGTCGGTTCTCCGGCCTGATCGCCGTTCCCCGGTGTGCCCGGCGTGCCCGGCGGCGTGGCCGTGGACAGCGGCCCGTCACCGGATCGCGTCGCCTGGTCATCGGGTCCCGTCGTGTCCTCGCCCGGCGGTTGCGTGTCCTCGCCGGGCCGCGTCCCGCCCGTGGGGTCGCCGGCCCGGGCCGAGGACGTCGCGCCGACCCGCGACGGCGGTGGGGAGGCCGGCGCGGAGATCGCGGTGCCACCGCCGGCGGACGAGGCGGGATGACCGGTCGCGGTGCGGACGAGCCACACCACTCCGGCCATCAGCACGAGGGCGAACGTCGCCACCACGGCGGCCACGCGGCGGCGGTCGGCAGACATGGCCGTCCCTTCACCGAACGGGTCTCTCCTGCCTGGATAGCAGGGCCACGGACCGGCCCATAGCGGATAACGGCGCTCGCGGTGTCGGCCTCCGGACAGGCGACCACCCCGGCCCTTCACCGGGTCGCGGCCGCCTCACCCGGTCAGCGGGCTCCGAGGATCCGGCCGCTGACCTCGCCCAGGCTGATCAGCGTGCCGTTCTCGCCCGGGGCCACCGCGCTGATGACCACCTCGTCGCCGTCGTGGAGGAAGGCGCGGGCCGAGCCGTCGGCGAGGTGCAGCGGCTCCTGGCCGTTCCAGGACAGTTCGATCAGGGAGCCCGGGGAGCCGCCACTGATCGTCCCCGACGCGTAGAGGTCGCCGGTACGGAGGGCAGCGCCGTTGACGGTCATGTGGGCGAGCATCTGGGCGGGCGTCCAGTACATGCCCTCGAACGTCGGCGTCGAGATCACCTGGCCGTTGAGGCGGATCTCCAGGCGCACGTCGAGACCCCAGGACGGCGTCTTCTCGTCGTCCAGGTACGCCGACAGCGGCACGTCCCGTACCGGCGGCGGCACCCGGGCGTGCTCCAGCGCGGCCAGCGGCACGATCCACGGCGACACCGAGGTGGCGAAGCTCTTGCCGAGGAACGGGCCGAGGGGGACGTACTCGAACGCCTGGATGTCGCGCGCCGACCAGTCGTTGACCAGGCACACCCCGAAGACGTGCTGATCGAAATCGGCCAGTGGCACCGGGGTTCCGAGCGTCGACGGTGCGCCGACGACGAAGCCGAGCTCGGCCTCGATGTCAAGCCGCTGCGACGCGCCGAACTCCGCTCCGGGCCGCAGCCCGCTCGGGCGGACGATGTCGGTCCCGGACACGACGACGGTGCCGGCGCGGCCGTGGTAGCCGATCGGGAGGTGCTTCCAGTTCGCGGTGAGCGGTTCCTGACCGGGTCGCAGGATCCGGCCGAGGTTCGTCGCGTGCTGCTCGGACGCGTAGAAGTCGACGTAGTCGGCGACGGTGAACGGCAGGTGCATGACGGCGTCGGCGGCGGGCACCGTCGGCAGCAGGTCGCGATGGGCTTCGTCGGTCACCCAGGTGATCAGCGAGGCCCGCAGCGACGACCAGACCGCCGGGCCGGCGGCGAGCAGGGCGTCGAGCGTCGGGCCGGTCACCGCGGCGGCCAGCGACGGGTCGAGGCGGCGCACCGCGGCCGGCAGGTCGATGATCTGGTCACCGAGCGCCACACCGGCCCGCCGATGCGGCTCGTCAGGCGTGCTGAAGATTCCGTAGGGCAGCGCGCCGATACCGGAATGCCTGTTCACCGCAGTTCCTCCGGGAGTAGTCCAAGATCTGAAAGGCCGCCGACCGGCTCGCTGACGCTGCACGTCCCGAAGCTCACGAAGAGCTCGCGGACCCGCTGGGCGAGAGGGGCGTCGATGGTCGTGATCGCCGCGGCGACCCGGTGCGCGTCCTGGTCGGCGAGCGCCGCCGCCACCTCGCCGATGTCGCCGCCCTGGACGGCGTGCGCGGTCGCCAGCAGCACGTTGAGGAAGCCGTGATGTTCGAAACCGGTCGTCGCGTCGCGATGACGGACCGGGTCGTGCAGTCCCGCCGTCAGCTTGAAGGGACATCCGGCCCGCGCCGCCGACCAGAGCGCGGCGGCCAGGTCGTGCTCCGCCGGGAAGGCTTCCGCCCGTACCCCGCCGGTCCTGATCTTCAATCGCACGCCCGCGTCGCGCAGAGCCGCAAGGCGAGGCACGGTGATCTCCGCCAGGGGCATCTCGCGGTAGGTGGTCAGGGCACCGGGGAGGGCGTCAAGGCCTGGCCCTTCCACCGCAACCAGATCAATACCGGTCATCGCCGCCGCAACCTCCACGATCGCGACCGGCCCGGAAGCAGCCGGCACCGCGAGGCCCGGGACCGGAGCGGGAACGGTCAGCGACACCGGCAGCGGCGGCCATCCCGGATCGGACACGGCGAGGGCGAGCGCGTCGAGGCGCGCCGCCGAGCAGACGAACGGGCCGAGCAGCGGCGCGAGCGGCGACACCGCGCGCTCCCGGTGGGCCTTCACCGCGTCCGGCAGCGGCAGATCACCGGGCGGGAAGATCGCCGCGTCGTCGAAGAGGCCCAGGAAGAGAGGGCTCGGGAAGGGCGGATTCACGGCTTACGCGCCCAGGTCCACGCATAGACCCCGTCGTCGCTGATCCGGCCCGCCTCACCCAGACCGAGCGGACGGAACGTGTCGACCATGACGGCGGTCTCGTCGAATCGTTCCGCGCCGAGGCTCGCCTCGATCGCGGCCGGCTGCGGCCCGTGCGGATAGCCGCCCGGGTGCAGGCTGATCGACCCGACGTTGATGCCTGATCCCTTCCGGGCTTCGTAGTCGCCGCCGACGTAGAACATGACCTCGTCGGAGTCGACGTTGGAGTGGTAGTACGGCACCGGCACGGCGAGCGGGTGGTAGTCGACCTTGCGCGGCACGAAGTTGCAGATCACGAAGTTGGCGCCCTCGAAGACCTGGTGCACGGGCGGCGGCTGGTGGATCCGCCCGGTGATCGGCTCGTAGTCGGCGATGTTGAACGCGTACGGGTAGAGGCACCCGTCCCAGCCGACCACGTCGAACGGGTGGTGCGGCAGCACGTGCACGCTGCCGGCGAGCCCGCCAGGACCGTCGCCGCGGTGCTTGATGTAGACCTCGACCTGCTGCTCGTCCACCGGATCCGCGGCGACCGGCAGCCGCAGATCGCGCTCGCAGTACGGCGAGTGCTCCAGGAACTGCCCGTACCGCGAGAGGTACCGCTTGGGCGGCGCGATGTGACTGTTCGCCTCGATCGCATAGAGGCGCAGCGGCAGCTCTCCGGACGGCACCCACCGATGCGTGGTGGCCCGAGGAATGATCACATAGTCGCCGGGCGACACGTCCAAGTGACCGAAAACGGTCTCCACGGTGCCGGTCCCGGCCTCGACATAGACGCATTCGTCGCCGACGGCGTTGCGGTACAGCGGCGACGCCGTCCCGCAGACGACATAGTTGATGCGGACATCCGCGTTGCCGAGCACCAGCCGGCGGTCCTGGACCGCGTCGCACGACTTCCAGTCGAGGCCCTCGAAGAGCGTGTGCAGCTTGAGGTGGCGCGGCAGCAGCGGCTGGTTGGCGGTGGTGGCCTGATCCGGCAGCTGCCAGATCCGGGCGCCGACCACCGCCGACGGGACGTGCCGGTGGTAGAGCAGCGACGAGTCGGAGGAGAAGCCCTCCTCGCCCATCAGCTCCTCGTAGTACAGGGCACCGGAAGGATCACGATGCTGGGTGTGCCGTTTGGGCGGGACGGAGCCGGCCCGCTGATAGAAGGCCATGACTAGAAGTTCCCACGTTTGGCCTGCTCGCGCTCGATCGCCTCGAACAGCGCCTTGAAGTTGCCCTTGCCGAACCCGAGCGAGCCGTGCCGCTCGATCAGCTCGAAGAACACCGTGGGCCGGTCGCCGATCGGCTTCGTGAAGATCTGCAGCAGGTAGCCGTCCTCGTCCCGGTCCACCAGGATGCCGCGCTTCTGCAGCTCCTCGATCGGCACCCGCACGTTGCCGATCCGGGCCCGCAGCTCCGGGTCCTCGTAGTAGGAGTCCGGGGTCGCCAGGAACTCGACGCCTTCCTCGACCAGCGCGTCGACGGCCCGCAGGATGTCGTTCGTGGCGAGCGCGAGGTGCTGGGCGCCCGGTCCCCGGTAGAACTCCAGGTACTCGTCGATCTGCGACTTCTTCTTGCCGAGCGCCGGCTCGTTGAGCGGGAACTTGACCCGGTGGTTGCCGGACGCGACCACCTTCGACATCAGCGCCGAGTAGTCGGTGGCGATGTCGTCGCCGATGAACTCGGCCATGTTGGTGAAGCCGAGGACCCGGTTGTAGAAGTCCACCCACTCGTCCATGGCGCCGAGCTCGACGTTGCCGACCACGTGGTCGAGCGCCTGGAAGATCCGCTTGGGGGCGCCCGCGCGCTTGCGGTGGCTGGAGGTGCGCGCCACGTAGCCGGGCAGGTAGGGACCCGTGTAGTGGTCGCGGTTGATCAGGGTGTGCCGGGTCTCGCCGTACGCGGCGATCGCGGCGATCCGCACGGTGCCGTGCTCGTCGCTGACGTCGTGCGGCTCCTCGAGGACGGTGGCGCCCTGCGCGCGGGCGTGCTCCACGCACTTGTCGACGTCGGGGACCGCGAGGGCGATGTCGGTGATGCCGTCACCGTGCCGGGCGTGGTGGGCGATGACCGGGCTGTCCGGGTCGACGCCGCCCTGGATCACGAACCGGATCGCGCCGCTCTTCAGCACGTACGACATGTGATCGCGGTTGCCGGTCTCCGGACCCGAGTACGCGATCAGCTCCATCCCGAACGCCGACTGGAAGAAGTGCGCGCTCTGCGTGGCGTTCCCGACCGCCCAGACGATCGCATCCCAGCCGGTCACCGGGAACGGATCTCCGGCGGAGTCGTACTCGACGAGACCGACCAGCTGCTTGAGCGTGTCCAGGTCGAGCTCGGCGAGCCGCTCCTCGTTGGTCAGCGTGTCGTTGACGGACATCATGCCCCCTTCAATGAGACCGGCGATGTCTCACAGGCTGGCGAGGAGGCTGTGCTCTGCGCAACAAGTAGTTTTCTCAGCTCGCAGATTGCACAGAACGCCGAGTTCTTACCCACGGGTAGTGGACAGATTGACTAGCGGCGCCAGGATTCTCTGATGTTGACGAGGAGGACCAGGAGCGCCGCCGCGAAGAAGCCGAAGGTGACCACGTAGCGGCCGTCGAACCAGAGGACCGCGAGCAGGAACAGGGTGGCGCAGGCCAGCAGGATGCGCAGCAGGACCGCCAGCAGTTTGCCGCGGACGAAGCCCTCCACGCAGAGCAGGAGCAACAGCAGGACCAGAGCCGTCTCCTGCCCGGCGATCTGGGTGATCGGCGAGGCCAAGGCCCCGATCGCCCAGAGGATCAGCGGCGTGCTCAGCACCGCCCACCAGGACTGGGCCCGGCCCAGGAACCCCTCGGCCGGTTCCATCGGCAGCCGCCGGTGCAGCAGATGGTCGTGCGGGTTCTGGGCGACCGGGCCGGCCGTGGACGTCCGGTGCAACTCGTCGGCGAGGCGGGTGCGTTCCATCCGCAGGCCGAGCAGCCTCTGCTCCCGGCCGACCAGGGCCCGCACCTCCGGGTCGGCGGGGGCGAGACCGGCCGCCTCCACGGCGAGTTCGTGCCGCAGCGCGCTGATCTCGTCGTCCAGTTCGGCGATCCGGTCGCGGTCACGCTGGGTGCGGATCTCGGCGTAGCGCTTCTCCTCGGCCGGGTTCGGCACCACCTTGGCGAGGCCGGCCCAGCCGACGGGGTCGGCCCAGCAGGCTCGTACGCTGCCGTCCCGCGTGTACCGGGGACCGGCCGGTCCGCGTTCCCCGCCGAGCCGGTCCCGGGTGTCGCGCCCCCACAGGCCCCGGAAGTCGCGTACCCACGGGGTGTCGTCGCCGATCACCACCGGATGCCAGGCCTCGGGCTGCCCGGGTCCGACGGAACGGCCGTCGCCACGCGCGTAGTCGACGTACGGAATCCCCACGGTCTTCTGATGCTCCCCGGACCAGGGCGCCATGAGCCGGGCCGACCAGCGCAGAGCGTCGACCAGGCCGCGCAGCCGCGGCGGCCGCACCGTGATCAGGTAGTCGCCGGCGAGGTAGGCACCGGAATGCGAGCCGGCGCCCACGAAGACGACCGGATGCCGGCCGCCGACCAGGCTCAGATCCGGGTCGTCCCAGCGTCGCCGCAGATCGTCGCCGACCTCGTCGTGCGCGGAGAAGACCACCCACGCCGGCCGGGGCGCGCCGGCGGCGGCGTCCAGGAAGATGGTGACCTGTTCCCAGTCGCCTTCGTGTTCGTTGACGCCGCCGAACGCCGAGCGCCAGTTGTTGAAGCTGTAGAAGTACCAGTACTGCAGGACGATCCACGGGTCGTCGCGGACCACCCGCCCGTAGTACATCGGCCGCATCGGCTCCAGGTGGTCGCGCTGCAGCAACCAGGAGTGCGCGGCGCTGCCACCCGGGACGCTGCCGCGGAAGAGCAGCGAGAAGCGGTTCAGCGTGTCGACCAGGCGGGCGGTGAGGCCGACCGACGCGAGCCGGCTGGCCCGGGCGAGGTGCGGCGGGCGTTCCCGGAGCGGGATGTGCGCGTGCTTCTCGCCGGCGCCGATACCGGAGAGCGAGTAGCCGACGCCGTGCTGCGGCCCGCCGGCGGTGGCGAGGCTGCCCAGGCTGAGGCTGCCCGGATCGGAGATCCGCACCGGGGTGTTGCCGGGGTCGGCGCGCCACAGACCGGCCCGGCTCACGTACCGCTCGACCGACACCGGGAAGAAGTACTCACCCTCGGTGAACTTGGCCACCGGCTCGTAGTCGCGCAGCAGCCGCAGGTCGTCCGCAGTCCCCAAGCCCGTTCCCTTCGGCATTCCATGACGCGTGCCGAGGCTATAGGCTCACCGGACATAGTCAACAAATTTACTATCAGGGGGATGCGATGAAGACGTTCCGTGCCGCTGTGGAAGCCCGTGACACCGCCGCGCTCGAGGCACTGCTCGCCGACGACGTGATGTTCACCAGCCCGGTCGCGTTCAAGCCCTACCCCGGCAAGCCGATCACCGCCGCCATCCTGCGCGGCGCGCTGCGCGTCTTCGAGGACTTCCGCTACGTCCGGGAGATCGGCGAGGCGGACGGCCGCGACCACGCGCTGGTCTTCGAGGCCACGGTGAACGGCAAGGCGGTGACCGGCTGCGACTTCCTGCACGTCGACGAGAACGGGCTGATCGACGACATCATGGTGATGGTCCGGCCGCTGACCGGCGCGCAGGCCCTGGCCGAGGCGATGGCCGCCCAGTTCGACCAGATCCGGCGCGAGGCCCTCGGTTAGTCGAACGTCGGCGTCGTCCCGCACTTGACGCCCTGGTTGATGCAGGTGCGCACCAGCGGGCCGAGCACCGCGGGATCCCAGCCGTTCATCATGTCCATGTGTGCCGACGACGGCAGGCCCGAGGAGAGCGCGAATCCGTCGCCGCCGCGCGTGTCGTAGGTGAACAGCTCCGAGATCGACGGGATCGCGACCGGGAACCTCCCGCCGGCGCAGGTGCCGTCCGGGCCGGCCGGCCCGACGTGCGACCTGTGGTCCGGCGAATCGACGTGCTTGCCGTCCCAGCAGTCCGGGAACGTGATCGAGATGATCATCCGGCCGCCCGTGCCGCACTTCGGCCAGTTGCCGTCGGCGCTGCGGCCCACCTCGGCGGCGCCGGCGCACCAGAACTGGTTGATGCCGCTGTCCTTCGGCGTCGGCTCCTGCCGCTTGGCGTCACCGGCGATCATCACGAGGCCGGGCGGGAGGATGGTGGTTCTGCTCGGATCCTTCAGCCGGGAGCCGTAGTAGATGCGAAAGCCGTGCGGCGGGACCGGCTTGCCGTTCCGGGTGAGCTGCGGCATCCAGTACGCCGAGTTGTCGCCCTTGGTCCGGCAGCTGGTCTTCTCCGCGGCCAGCAGGTCCTTCGTCGTGGTGCTCGCACCGATGATGTCCGGGCCGAAGAACGTGTGCATGTGCGAGGCGCCGGGCAGATTCGGGAAGACGATGGCGTCGTCCGGCGACTGCTTCGCGACGGTGCAGTCGACGTGGAACTCCGGCACCTTCACCGGGTTGTTCCGGACCGGGGCGGGTTTGAGGGCCTTGAACGCGGCGAGTTGCTTCTTCCAGAGCGCCTGATCGACCTTCACCCAGCCGCCCCTCGCGGCTTGCCTCGCCGGGGCACTGGCGCCGGCACTCGCACTGGCACTCGCCTGGATCGTGGAAGGCGACGGGCTCGCGGCGCTGGTGGTGGCAGTAGCGGGCGGGGTGGCTTCCCCGGTGGTGGCCTTCGCCTGACCGGCGACCGGCTGCGCGCGCGGCACGCCGGCGCCCGGGCCCTCGCCGGATCCGGCGATGATCAGGTAGAGCCCACCGGCGGCGAGCACCGAGGCCGTCACGACGGCGAGCACGGCTCGGGAGTGAATCCGCATCTTCGTCCTTTCCAAGGTCAGGAAAGGAGACAGGCGCCGGCGGCCGCGGATAACAGTTATTGCTTAACCGTGGAACCCCGGGGTACAGCCGGTGTCGTGACAGTTGTGATCACCGGCGCCTCCAGCGGCGTCGGACGTGCCGTGGCCCTCGCCTACGCCCGGGAAGGCGCGCGCCTGATCCTCGTGGCCCGTTCCCGCCCGCAGTTGGAGTCGGTCGCCCAGGCCTGTCTCGATGCAGGAGCTTCCGATGTACGGGTGACCGCCGCCGACGTGAACGACCGAGCGGCGATCGACGGCATCCCTGACGGCGACGTCGACGTGTGGGTGCACACCGCCGCGGTGATGGCGTACGGCCGGTTCGAGGACGTGCCCGCCGACGTGTTCAACCAGGTCGTCGAGACGGACCTGATCGGGGCCGCGAACGTGGCGCGCACCGCGCTGGCCCGGTTCCGCCGGCAGGGACACGGTGTCCTGATCTACGGCGGATCGCTGCTGGGGACGGTCGTCACCCCGTACACGAGCTCATATGTCACCAGCAAGTGGGGACTGCGCGCTCTCGTGCGCTCCCTGCGGCTGGAGACCCGGGACGCACCGGGCATCCACGTCTGCCTGGTGTCGCCCGGCGCCGTCGACACGCCGATCTACCGGACCGCCGCGAATTTCGCCGGGCGCTACGGCCAGCCGCCACCCCCGGTCGACTCACCGGAGAAGGTGGCGGCCGCGATCCTGCGCTGCGCCCGCCGCCCCCGAGCGGTGGTCACCGTCGGCATCACGAACCGCATCATCCAGCTGGGCTTCGTGACGATGCCGCCGCTCTACGACGCGCTCGTCGGCCCGCTCATGCGCATCGGCGGCCTCTCCCGCGAGGAGGTGGCCCCGCACAACGGCAACGTCTTCACGCCGGTGCCGCCCCCGGCCGACTTCGAGGCCGCCACCCGCCGCCGCAAATGGTCGAGATCAGCGGTCGTCGCGGCGACCGGAGCAGCAGCGGCCGGGGCAGCCCTGGCCATCCGAGCCGCCGCCCGCTTCGACGCACGCACCTGAGCCGGGCGAGTCCCGGTCAGGCCGGCCACACCGCCCGCGCCTCGCCGGCGAGGGCCGCCCCTTGCCGCAGCCCGGCCCGCACGGCCGCCGATCGCCGCGACGGGTCCATGAAGTTCGGCCCGAACTCCTCCAGCGCCGCCTCGTCCGGCTCGATCAGCAGCTGCTTGCCCGCACCGGTGGCAGCCATCTCGACCAGGATCCGATCCCGGCTGAGCGCTGCCATCGGCGCCATCACGACCAGGTGATCAGCGCCGGCGGCCAGATCGGCGCCCGCGCCCACCCGGACTCCGCCGTCGATGTACCGCCGATCGCCGATGGTCACCGGCGGCATCAGTCCCGGCACCGCGCAGCTGGCGGATACGGCCTGCAGCAGCGACGCGCCGGAAGCCCGGTCCAGCACCACATCGCGCCCGTCCACCGCGTCCACGACGACCAGCCGCAGATCACGATCGGCCGGCCAGTCCGCGACCGGGATCAGCGGTTCCATCCGCGCCAGATAGCCGGCTTCGTCCTGGTTGGGCGCCGCCAGGGCCAGCGCCCCGACCTGCGCCCGAGCCTGCTGCGGCGGGATCGACGGATCAGCGAGCACCGCGAACGCCGCCATCACCCTCGCAGCGCTCCCGCCTCCGCCGCTGCCGTTGCTGCTAGGGGGTCGCGGCGCCACTTCGAGCTCCTGCGCCGCGACCGCCGCCTCCAGGTCGACGCCCGCCGCGAGGAGCGTGCCGACCACCGAACCAGCCGACGTACCGATGATCGTGCCGGCGTCGCCGAGCGGGACACCGGCCCGTCGCAGGCCGCAGAGAACGCCGAGATGCCACGCGATGCCGGTCACGCCGCCACCGCCGAGAACCAGAGCTGTCGTCACCTACGGGACGGTAACCGAACACCGCCAGAAACGGTCATCGGCAATTCCGCCGGCCGGGCAGCCCGATGATCAGGGCAGCGCCGACGGTCACGTGCATCCCGACCAGGACCAGGGTGCTGCTCAGCCCGATGGCACTGCCCAGCGGCCCGGCCAGCGAGATCACCAGCAAGATCGAGGCGATGATCCGGTACGTCGGCACCGGCCGTGCGGACAGCCGTTCCAGCACCGCGAGAAGTCCCCAGGCGGCGAAGCCGGCCAGCAGCGCCGTCACGACGACGGCGACCGGGCCGATCTCCTGGACGGCGCCGCCCTGCCGGACGGTGAGGTCGAGACCGCCCCACGGCACGTTCACCGCCCACAGGAGCAGCGCACCGGCCGCGCCGGCCGCCACCGTGATCGCCCGCCCGGTGCGGCGGTGGGTCGTCGGGTTCGAGGTCCGCATGTCGTTCGTCATGCCGATCAGAGTCCCGGCCGGACCCCGGCGTGCACATCGGACCGAAGACGCCGGCACTACGACTTTGGATGGTGTCGCGGCGGGTCACCCGCCGGTTAGCCTCGCCGGGTGATCAGGAACCTCCCCGCAGGCGGCCGAGCCGTCCCGGCCGTCGCCGCCATGCTCGCCGTCTCCGGGCTACTGATCACCATGACGGTCATCGGCCTGTGGAGTGACCGCTCCCCCGGCCCGCTGCTCGCCCTCGACCTGGTCGTCGGCGTGCTGAGCTGGCTGCTCACCCCGCTGGTGCTGTGGCGCCCGGTCGCCGCCACCGCGGTGCTGACGGTCCTCGCCGCCGTGTCGCCGGCCGCCACCCCGCCGGCCACGATCGGCGCTCTGCAGGTCGCCCGGCGGTGTCCTACGCGGCAGGCGGTGGCCGTGGCCGCTGCCGGGATCGCCGCGCACGCCGTTCAGGGGATGTGGCGTTCCAACGGCGGTATCTCGTACGGATGGTGGCTGATTTTGATCATCGCCGGCTACGGCGCTCTGCTCGGCTGGGGCGCGTGGGCGCAGGCCCGTGAGGCGCTGATCAGATCGCTGACCGACCGTGCTCGCCGGGCCGAGGCCGAACAGGGCCGCCGGGTCGCCGAGGCCCGGATGCTGGAACGCCGCAAGATCGCCCACGAGATGCACGACGTGCTCGCCCACCGGTTGTCGCTGCTCGCCACGTTCGCCGGCGCGATGGAGTTCCGGCCGGACTCGTCGCCCGAGCAGATGTCGAAGGCGGCCGGCGTGGTGCGCAGCGGGGTGCATCAGGCGCTGGAGGAGCTACGCGAGGTGATCAACCTGCTGCGCGAGGACGTGGTGTCCGACGATGATCGGCCGCAGCCGGTCCTCGGGGATGTGCCGCGCCTGGTGGACGAGTCCCGGGACGCGGGCACCGATGTCGAACTGTCGGTCACCGTGGACAAGCCGGACGAAGCGCCGCCGGCGGTGGCCCGCACGGCCTACCGGGTGATCCAGGAAGGGCTCACGAACGCCCGCAAGCACGCCGCCGGCCAGCTCGTCCGTGTCACTCTGGACGGCGGGCCCGGCGCCGGCCTCTCCGTATCGGTGATCAACAAGCTCGGTGGCGGGCCGCCCGGCTTCTCCGGCGGCGCGGGACTGGTCGGCCTCACCGAACGGGTGCGCCTGGCCGGCGGGCGGCTCGACCACGAGGCGGCCGGGGGCGAATTCCGGCTACGGGCGTCGATACCATGGCCGGCGTGACACAGCCCGTACGTGTGCTCGTCGTCGACGACGACGCCTTGGTCCGCGCGGGTCTGACGATGATGCTGGACGGCGCGCCCGGCATCGCCGTCGTCGGCGAGGCGGACGACGGCGATGGCGTGCAGGCCGCGGCCGACGCGCACTCCCCCGACGTGGTGCTGATGGACCTGCGGATGCCGCGCGTCGACGGCATCACCGCGACCCGGCGGCTGCGGGCCCGTCCCCGGCCGCCCGAGGTGATCGTGCTGACCACCTTCGACACCGACGAGAACATCCTGCACGCGCTGCGGGCCGGCGCCAGCGGCTTCCTGCTCAAGGACACCCCGCCGGCCCGGATCGCCGAGGCGGTCCGCCAGGTCGCGGCCGGCGAGCCGATCCTGTCACCGAGGATCACTCGCCGCCTGATGGACCGGGTCGCCGTGCAGGCCGGGGCGTTCGCGCAGGCCACCAGGGTTCTCGACGCGCTCAGTCCGCGGGAGCGGGACGTGGTCCTGGCGATCGGCCGGGGCTACAACAACGCCGAGATCGCGACGGAGCTGGGCATGACGCTCGCGACCGTGAAGACCCATGTCTCGCGGATCCTGACCAAACTCGACCTTGATAACCGTACCCAGATCGCTCTTCTCGCTCATGACGCCGGACTGATCTGATCGCCGGCTCGGCACTCCCCTGCCCGGCGCGGCGTGGCGCGCCGACCGCGAACTCATGATAATCCGTCAATGTGAGCTTCCGTCGGCTTCGCGTGGCGATCGGTGTCCTCGCCGTCGCGATCGGCGCCACCTGGGCAGCCGGCGGTGCCGAAGCGCTGGGCGACGCGACACTGCTGCTCTGGCGCGCCCTGCCTTTCGCCGGTGCCGGCGCCGCGGTTCTCCTGCTCGCACGAGCCGCCGTTCCCCGAGGCCGGCTCGCCGGACCGTTGTCGCTGCTGGCGGGCTGCTGCGCGGTGATCGTTTTTCAGCTCGACGCCACCATCCGGCTTCCCCTGAACCTGGTGGCGCCCGCGACGCTGATCATCGGCGGCCTGCTTCTCGCCGTCGGCGGACGGTTCGCGGCCGAGAGCGAAGCCTCGCCGGAATGGATCCGCACCTCCGTCATCTGGCCGTCGCACAGCCGCCTGCGTGGCCGGGCGCCGGTCAAGCTGGTTCTCCGCAGCCTCCTGGGTGACATCTCAGTGGATCTCACCGCCTGTGAATATCCGCTCGGTGAGGACGACGTGACCGTCGACATCACCATGCTGGGCGGCCATCTTCATCTCCTGCTGCCGGCCGATTGGCACGTCCGGGTCGGCCGGGCACACCTCGCCAAGGGCATCCGGGGGCACGGCTCGGTGTCGCGGAGCGATCCACCCGGCGCAGATGAGGAGATCGATAAGCTCGTCATCCTCAACATCCAGGGCTTCCGCGGAGAGCTCCGCCTCAGCCAGCCGGCGCCGCCTGCCCCTCCGCGTCGCCGGCGACCGGCGAAGCGACAGCCGTTGTCGGGTCCGGGACGTGCGCGTAGCGATAACGCGCCATGATGAGGTAGGCCTTGTCGCTGTCCGCCCCCAGGAACGCGGAGAGCGCACGGTTCAACCGCCACTCCTCGTCGACCGTCTCCGGGAGTCGGTAGCGAAGTTTCGCCAGCATGTCGAACCGGTGCAGGTCGACGGCGGCCGAGAGAAGCAACCCGTGCTCGCGAGCCGTCCGGAGAGTCCCCAAGTAGGCGAGCAGCGCGAGAACGAGCGCCACCGGAACCGCCGCCGCCCAGAGGTCACCACGCCACAGCAGCGGAACGGAACACGCTGCCGACAGAAGGAACACGACGGTCAGCGCGGCACCGGTCTCCATCACGTCGAGGTTGCGGGCGATCTCCTTGCTGATCTTGTCGGAGAGGTGCGGATACAGGCGCGGAGCGATGGCCGGGAAGTCCAGCCCGTACCGGTCGCCGGCGTCGTCTTCACCCTTGCGCAGCGCGTTGCCGAGCATCGTCGGCATCAGCCGGATCTCGTCGGCCGGCTCCACGCCCAGCGGCCCCGGGTCATCGATCTCCTGAGCGACCCGGTCCTCGGGATATCGGCTGATGCGCTCCTCGGCCCTGGCCCGGCGGATCCCCCACGCACGCAGGCGCTGATGGTCCTCGATCACGCTCTGCAGGTGCCGCCCGGCCGGAGGGTCGCCGACCCCGTCATTCGCGATCACCTCCGCCGAATGACGGCGGCGGAGGTGCCATTCGACAGCCACCGGCTCCAGCCATTTGAGGACAGGGTTCCGGTCCCAGTAGCCCTCCAGCATCCACACCAGCGAAATCTGGAGCGGCCGGAGCAACACCGCGATGACGAAGATGCCGAACACCGCGAACACGGCCCATCCCGCGCTCTTTCCGACGGTGGCGACGATGCCGCTCAGATCGACCCGGTCTCCACGGTAGAGACCCGACACCGTCAGGAAGGCGACCCACCCCACCAGAAGCGTGGTCGGCAACAGACCGACCAGGCTGAACCGATCACCACCGAGCGCCTTGGAACCCGCCTGCACAAGTCCACCCAGCATGCGGCTCAGCCTCCCGGCCGGTAGATCAGCCTCATGAACTGCCCGTCGTTCTTGCAGTGCGGCGTCTTGCGGGGCTTTCGCGCGAAGTCACGGACCGCCTCACAGGCCCCGCACTGGTAATACCAGCGGTTCGGCCTGGGCTGACGCTTGAAGTGAGACATCATCCAACCCGGGGGCGGCTTCAGCAGGCCACCCACCAGGAGCAGGAGCGATAGTCGGAAGCGCATGACCCCTCCCGGACGGATGAACGCATTCTCCGCCCGCCGACGAGATCAATGTAAGACCATCGATGCGGATCGTGAGAGGGGGCAGATGGTATGGATGCATCGATGGATGCCTCACCCAGAATCAGGGTTGTCTATACAGACCGGCGAACGGAGTCCTCGATGCCCCGACGCGTGCTGATGGTCGCGACCCCCGCCCTGGTGGCAGTCGTGGCCCTGCTCTTCTCCATGATCACGACACCGGCCACGGCGGCCGTGGCGCTCACCGTCGCCCAGGCGATCAGCAGCCAGAGCGGGACCGGGACGGTGATCGGGTACGTCGTCGGTGAACCGACCGCGACCAGCACCGTCCGGTTCAGCGGCTTCACCGGTGACACGGCGATCGCCCTGGCCGACAGCGCCTCCGAGACCGGCACCGGCAAGATGCTGTACGTGCAGGTCACGAGCTCGTACCGGGCATCGTTCGGACTCCTGTCGAACCCGTCGCTGATCGGTAAGCGGATCTCGGTGACCGGGACGTTGACGGCCTACTTCTCGCACGCGGGGCTGAAGTCGCCGACGGCGATGTCGTCGTCATCGTCTTCGTCACCGACCGTGACGCCGACCGCTACCGCGTCGACGGACGGTTACTATGCCGCCGCGTCGGGCAAATCGGGTTCATCACTGAAAACGGCCCTGCATGGCATTATCTCGTCGAATGTCACGACGATCTCCTACGACGCCGTCTGGAACGCCCTCAAAGTCACCGACCAGGACCCGGCGAACTCCTCCAACGTCATCCTGCTCTACTCCGGGACCAGCCGATCGAAGACGCTGAACGGCGGCAGCAGCGGCAACTGGAACCGCGAGCACGTCTGGGCGCAGTCACACGGCGACTTCGGCACCGGCAACGGGCCCGGCACCGACCTGCACCACCTGCGGCCGGAAGACGTCACGATCAACTCGACGCGCGGTAACAAGGACTTCGACAACGGGGGCAGCGCGGTCTCCGGCGCCTCGGGCAACTACACCGACGCCGACTCGTGGGAGCCGCGTAACGCGGTGAAAGGCGACGTCGCGCGCATGATCTTCTACATGGCGGTCCGGTACGAGGGCGGCGACGGCTTCGCCGACCTCGAAGTGAACAACACGGTCAGCAACGGCTCCAACCCGTACCTGGGCAAGCTCTCGACATTGCTGGCCTGGAACACGCAGGATCCGCCGGACGCGGCCGAGAAGAACCGCAACCAGATCATCTACGCCTCGTACCAGCACAACCGGAACCCGTTCATCGATCACCCGGAGTGGGTGAGTTCGATCTTCGGTTGACGGGAGCGGCGGGGCATGGTGTTTTCCGATCGAAAAGGTGAACATCGTTCCTATGCTGCTGCGACGAATCCGCGAAGGGCTGTCCGGCGCCGGTCAGGTGCTGGACGGCCCGTTCGGACCCCGCCGGATCACCTACGCCGATTACACAGCGTCAGGACAGGCCCTGGACTTCGTCGAGGACTTCATCCGCGACCAGGTCCTGACCCGCTACGCCAACACGCACACCGAGGCCTCGGCCACCGGCGCGCAGACGGGCGCGCTGCGCGAGGAGGCCCGCTCGATCATCCACCAGAGCGTCGGCGCCGGCCCCGACCACGTGGTGATCTTCTGCGGTTCGGGGGCGACGGCGGCCGTCGCCAAGCTCGCCGGGATTCTGGGCCTGCGGATTCCGGAGAGGCTCGATGATTCGTACGCCCTGAGCTCCCTGATTCCGGCCGCCGAGCGGCCGGTGGTGTTCGTCGGCCCCTACGAGCACCACTCCAACGAACTCCCCTGGCGCGAATCCGTCGCGGACGTCGTCGAGATCGAGTCGGACCACACCGGCCACGTCGACCTCGACGTGCTCCGGGAAGCCCTCATCGCCTACCGGGACCGCCCGCTGCGGATCGGCAGCTTCTCCGCCGCCTCCAACGTCACCGGCATCCTCACCGACACCGCGGCGGTCTCGAAGGTGCTGCGCGACCACGGCGCCCTCTCCGTCTGGGACTACGCGGCCGCCGGCCCCTACGTCCCGATCACGATGGCCGACAAGGACGCGATCTTCCTCTCTCCGCACAAGTTCGCCGGCGGCCCGCAGACCCCGGGCGTCCTGGTCATCGACCGCAGGCTGATGACGAACCGTGTCCCGGTCATCCCGGGCGGCGGCACCGTCGCCTACGTCGACCCGACCGGCCACCGCTACCTCACCGACCCGGTGGCCCGCGAGGAGGGCGGCACCCCGGCCATCGTCGAGTCGATCCGCGCCGGCCTGGTCTTCGCCGTGAAGAACGCGGTCGGCACCGACCTCATCAAGGAACGCGAGCACGCCCTCTGGCAGCGAGCCCGTTCCCGCTGGGCGGCGTCACCGGCCATCGAGATCCTCGGCGACCTCGATGCCGAACGTCTCTCCATCGTCTCCTTCCAGATCCGGGCCGGCGACCGCTACCTGCACCACAACTACGTAGCGGCCCTGCTCAACGACCTCTTCGGCATCCAGGCCCGCAGCGGCTGCTCCTGCGCCGGCCCCTACGGCCACCGCCTGCTCGGCATCGACGAGGCCCACTCCCGCGAATTCCGGGGCGAGATCGTCGACGGCTGGGAGGGCATCAAGCCGGGCTGGAGCCGCCTCAACCTCAACTACTTCATCTCCGACACCGAAGCCGACTACCTGATCGAAGCCGTGCTCCTGATCGCCACCCACGGCTCCCGTCTCCTACCGGAGTACCGCTTCGACCCCCGAACCGGCCGCTGGACCCACCTCCGCCACACCCACCCCACCCTCCGCCTCGCCGACCTGCGCCTGAACCCCGACGGCACGGTGACCACCCCACCAGCCCCAACCACCCTGACCGCCGCGCCCACCCCGCCCGACCCGACCAGCTCAACCGGCTCAACCGACTCGGCCAGCTCAACCGGCTCAACCGGCGAAGAAGCGCTGGCCGGCTACTTGACCGAGGCCCGCGCCCTCCTGACCAGCCGACCCCTGCCACCCGACGGCACCCACCTGGACCTCCCCCCTGCCTTCGAAAAACTCCGCTGGTTCCTCCTCCCCGACGCCTGCCTACCGCCCTCCGCCTAACCCTCGCCGTCCCTCACCTCGCGGGCCCTCAGCTCGCAGCCCCAACCCTCGCGGGGCCCTTCGCCTCGCAGGCCCACCCTCGCCGTCTCTCACCTCGCAGGCCCAACCTCGCCGGTTCCTCACTTCGGGGGCCGACCTCAGCCGTCGTATTCGGCTTCCTCAGCAGCCCGCACAATCTCCGTCACCGACGGAAGCTCCGGGGCGCCCTCCAACCCGAGCCACGTCCGAACGCCGTCGATCACCGTCCCCACATCCCGCCGGACCCGCTCGACCCGATCAACGGCGTCAAGCTCCGCAATCCCTTCCCCGCCGACGACCACCTCCGCCCCGACAACCGAGCCGTCGACCCAGAACTCATCCGCGCCCGGCTCCGCCGCCACGTACCGCAGAAGCACCTGAAAGCTCCGGTACCCACCACGCCGCCACCAGCCATGCCAGCCCGGGTCCTCATTGAGGAGATCAGCCACCGCGAACAACACATCGTCGAACCCGTCCGGCCACCTCCCGCCGACCTCATACCCGACGCTGAGCGTCACCCAGTAGTCATCCCCGCCTTCACTCACCGCTAGCCCCACCCTCCAACGACTCCCACCTCAAGATCACCGCAGAAGTATAAGGCGCAGGAATTCACGAAAGACGAAAGCCGGGGGCGGCTTTCCACCATTGCAGGAGGCCCGCGATCGCCACATTCCGGTGTTAGGATGAAGTCACCGTTCCGAGCGCGCCGGGCAAGACCCCTCAAACGTCCAAGATTTCGCCAAGAAAGGCAATTCGCGCGGCACCCAAGAGTTCCCTCGTCGGCAGGCACCGCAGGTCGAACGCCCGGCGCCTGAGCAACCGCCAAGCCTCGAACCGAAGGCAGTTCAACAAGCACTGCCGGGTGCGCCCATGTCGATGTCGGCCGAGCCGGCGCCAGCAGGAGCGATGGTGACCGGACCGGTGCCGCCAGAAGCGATGACGATTGAGCCAGCGCTGCCAGAAACCATGGCGCCTGGACCGGAGCCGCCAAGTGCGATGCCGACCGAGCCGGTCCTGGCCGAAACCATGGCAAGCCGGGTGGTGGTGCGGACCGCAGGGTGCGGTGGACCGGATCCGCCAAGAGCAATGCCAACCGAGCCGGTCCCGGTCGAAACCATGGCGACTGAACCGGATCCGCCGAGAGCGATGCCGACTGAGCCGACGGGGCCGTTGACGGTAACTGAGCTGGTGGCGGTAACTGAGCTGGTGGCGGCAACTGAGTAAGTGCCTGCTTAGCTGGTGGTGGCTGGACTGGCGGCCGGCGAACCGGTGACGGCTCGACCCGTGACGGCACGACCGAAGACGGCTGAACCCGCAGCGACTCGGCCAGCAGCGATTGGACCGGCGGCCGACGAACCGGCGAGGACCCGACCGGCGACGGCTCAACCGGCGGCGACTCGACCGGTAACGGCTCAACAAGCAACGGCTCGACCCGTAACGACTCAACCAGCGACGGCTCAACCGGGGGCGGACACCCATTCGGGTCGGGCCGCAGTTGGCGAAGGCGCCGCTCGTGGCGTTGGGTCAAGCCCCACTCTCGGTGCCTCTTGTGCTCTCGACGGAATTGTTCGGCTGCCGGTGAATAATTGCGGCGCAGGGTTCGGTCCCGCAAGTGCGCTACGGGAAACATCGCCATCTGCGCCATGCCCGCAACCCTATTCTCCCACATCAAGATCGGCGAACATGAAGCGCCATTCTTCATATCGAGAAATTCTCCGTGGCCCGGTAAACAAAACACTACGCTCGACGCGTGGAGGAATGCCGGGCCGCGATCGTCGCCGCGGCCTGGCGTCAGCAGGCTGGACTTTTCGCCCGGCGTGTACGGAACGGGTGGCTTTGGGGCGGGCGTTACCGTGGTCGGATGTCTACCAGACTGTCACCTGCGGAGTGGGCCCGGCGCCGCCGGGCCGACCACGTCGATCGCCGGCTCGAGGTGGCCGGGGCACGGGCGTTCGGGCGGCTCGGGCGGCTCGGGGAGAGCTGGCACATCGTCGACTGGTCGCAGACCGGGCTGTCGCGGCGGCACGACGAGAACGACCCGGTTCGGGCGCGGGCCGGGTTCCTGGCGATCGGGCCGGGCGGGGTCTATGCGGTCACCGTCGCCGATCAGGGGCTGTTCCGGGTGCTGATCGTCGGGGATGTGGTGCAGATCAGTGGGAGGCGCCTGCCGTACGTGGCGGAGGCTCGCCGGGCCGCCAGCCGTGCCGCCGCCGCGATCTCCGCCGCCGCCGGGGTCAACGTGCCGGTCACGCCGGTCCTCGCGTTCACCGGGAGCGGCGCGCTGAGCACCCACGGCGTGCCCACCACCTGCCTGATCACCACCGACCGTGACCTGGACAAGCTGCTGGTGGCGGGCGGCAGCCGGATCAACCCGGGTACGGCGGCCCGCCTGGCACGGATAGCCCGCGACCGCGCCGCCGCCCAGGTCACGGCCCTCGCGCGGCAAGCCACGCCCCAGGCCGGAGCGAAGAGCCATGACGGACCGACGAGCCAGGCCGGGCACAACGGGAACAAGGCCGGTCAGAACGGCAAGCCGCAGGTCCCTAATCCTCGCGGCCGGGGGTGAACGACGGCCAGCGCTCGCTGTGGACCGCTTCCTGCCACGGGGTTCGGCGGCGCCAGCCGTGCCGTTCCAGGTCCGGGGTGGATTCCAGGTGGGTGACCGGCCCTAGGCAGAGCCACGCGACAGGCCGCACGGACGGAGGAATTCCGAGCATTTCCTGTACGAACGACTCGCGGTAGAACGACACCCACCCGACGCCCAGGGACTCTGCTGTGGCGGCGAGCCACAGGTTCTGGATGGCGAGGCAGACCGAGTAGAGCCCGGCGTCGGCGATGGCGTGCCGGCCCAGCACGGCGGGGCTGCCGCGGTCCGGGTCGTACGTCACGACGATCGACAGTGTGGACTCCCGTACACCCTCAATCTTGATCTTCTCGAAGGACGAGGAGTCGGGCAGCGTCGCCGCGAACACGTCGCGCTCGTGCATCACGTGCTCGTGGAAGGCGGCGCGGGTCGCCGCGGAACGGATCAGGATGAAGTCCCACGGCTGGGAGAGTCCGACGCTGGGCGCGGCGTGGGCGGCGGCCAGCACTCGCGCGAGCACGTCGTCGGGGATGGGCTCGCCGGTGAACTGGCCGCGTACGTCCCGGCGGCGGTGGATGACCTCGTAGATGTCGCTCACCTCGGGCGGCGCCGGGGCCGGCGGTCCGGTGGCGCCCAGATCGTCCGCCGCCGGACACCGCACGACGATCGGCGGCCCGGTCTGCGGATGCGGGTGCCGCGCGGCGACGGAGCCGGTTCCACGAGTCCTCCAGGGCTGGGTGGCGAATGGCGGGTCGCGCCTACCCAGCGGGCGCGAAACCCAAACACCCAAGATCCTAGCGAAGAGGGTCGATGACTCCCGCCGTGGTTCTATAGGTTCACAGGATGGTGGCGTTTGAGATCACTGCTGTCGGGGTCGTGCGTAACGGGCGTACCGATGTTCAGCACACCGACAACTGGGGTGCGGTGACGAGCACGATCGTCGTCGACGAGCGGTTCGGGGATGAGTGCCTGCTGGGGCTCGACGGGTTCTCGCACGTCGAGGTGCTGTTCGTGTTCGACCGGCTGGACGAGCTGGACGACTACCGGGAGCCACGGCCCTACCGCGGGCGGGACGATCTGCCGCCGATGGGGATCTTCGCGGGGCGGGGTCCCCGGCGGCCCAACCGGATCGGCGTGACGACCTGCGCGATCGAGGCGGTGCGCGGGCGTGAGCTGACCGTGCGCGGGCTCGACGCCGTCGACGGCACACCGGTGATCGACGTCAAGCCGGCGATGGCGGAGTTCAGCCCGGCCCGCGTCGAGCAGCCGGCGCGGGTCACCGAGATGATGGCGGGGTACTACCAGCCATGACCGTGCGCACCGAGATCCTCGCCAAGCAGGGCGATGAGGTGCTCGTCGACGACACGAGCGACACCCGCTACCAGATCGCGTCGGTGAGCAAGCAGTTCACCGCGGCGGCCGTGCTGCTGCTCGCGGAGAAGGGCGCGCTCGCACTCGACGACGATCTGGGGCGCTGGATCGGCGGATGGCCGCCCATCACGCTGCACCAGCTGCTGACGCACACGGCCGGAATCGGTCACTGGCATGACTATCCGGAGACCGACCTCGAAGCCGAGGACGCTCCTGAGCGGCTACTGGAGACGTTCCGCAGCCGGCCGCCGCTGTTCCCGCCCGGGGACGGGTGGGCCTACAGCAGCCCGGGATACGTCCTGCTCGCGCACGTGGTCGAGCGGACCGCCGGCACGCCCTACCGTGGATTCCTCGCCGACCGGATCTTCACACCGCTCGGGCTGACCAGGACGTTCGCCGGGAACGCCGCGCTCGACGAGCCCGATGTCGCGCGAGGGCACGACGCGGACGGCAATGAGGTGCCCAGCTGGGAACTCGACGTGACCGGCATGGGCGCCGGCGACCTCTGGTCCACCGCCCATGACCTGCTGACCTGGCTCGACGCGCTCACCACGGACGAGCTGCTGAGTGAGCGTTCCCGGGCACTGATGCTCACCGAGCGGGCCGGCGGCTATGGATACGGGATGTTCGTGGGCGAGGTCGACGGCCGGCCGTGCTGGTACCACACGGGACACAACCAGGGATTCAAGGCGCTGGCCGGAAGGATCCCGGCCGTCGACCGCCGCGTCGTGGTGCTGAGCAATACGGAGCGTACGGACCCCCGTACCGTGGAAGGGCTCTTCTAGTCCTCGTCGAAGCTCTCGGCGCGCAGGCCGGCCGCGGTGAGCGCGTCGAGGCGGTCGGCCTGCGCGGCTTCCTCGTTGCGGACCAGGTCGGCGTATTCGATCAGCACGCTCGGATCGGTGGTGTCGTCGATCCGGTCGAAGTAGCGCTGCGTCTGCCGGACCGCTTCGGCGTAGGCCTCAGCGGCCGCCCGGATCCTGATCAAGGTCTCGTCTGCCATGGCCCGCGCTTACCCGAGGGCAGGAGCCGTCATGCGCGGTAGTCAGGGCGGTCACAATCCGCTCGGAGGACTCCCGGACGGTAGATCGATCTTCCAGACGGGAGGGTCGTGGTGCCGCTCTCTGGTGCAGCTCGGGTTGGGTGGAGCACTTCGTTGAACGGAATTCGCGTCTCGATCGTCAGGGAGGGTAGGTGCACGGCCCCGCCGGGGACTTGCCGAGGCCACCTACGCTCCACGGACGGTGACGACGACGATGTGGAAGGCGCTCGCGGCGCTCCTCGCGATTCCGGTGGGGGCGCTCATGGCGGCCGCCCCTGCCGAGGCGATCGCGAACGGGGAGAGCGTGCCCGACGGGCGGTACCCGTTCGCGGTCAAGCTGATCGACAACGGGATCCCGACCAGTGACGGCGGCAGCCGCGACAGCTCCTGTTCCGGTGGGCTCGTCTCGCCGCACTGGGTGCTCACGGCCGGTCACTGCTTCCAGGACGAGAACGGTGACCGGGTCGATCGGCCGGTCGCCGAGGAATCGCTCGCGGCGGTCGGGCGTACCGATCTGACCGGTGAGGACGGGCACCTCGCGGAGGTGGTCGAGGTCCGGCAGCACGGTTCGGCGGACGTCGCCCTGGCCCGGCTCGACCGGGCGATCACCGACATCACGCCGCTGAAGCTGAACCGGAAGAAACCGGCGGCCGGGCAGAAGGCGCGGCTCGTCGGATACGGGTTCACGAAGGCGACGAGCAAGAAGACACCTGATCGCCTGCGGACCGGGCAGTTCCGGATCGGCGGGATCGAGAAGACCGAGATGGGGCTCTCCGGGGTCTCCCCCAAGGCCAGCACCAGCCCGTGCGAGCGGGATTCCGGTGGACCCTATTTCACCGAGAAGAACGGTGTCGCCACGGTTGTCGGGGTGGTCAGCCGGGGGCCTTCCTGCCCGCACACCGGGCCGGACATCGCCACCCGGGTCGACGCGGTGGCGCCCTGGATCCTGAAGGTCATCAAGTCGGATCTGGCGGCGGCGGTGAAACCGTCGGCGAAGCCCTCGGCGAAACCGTCACGGACACGGGAGAGCCCGCAGGCCGCCCCCGCGAACGCCGCGTTCACACTGCCGCCGATGACGTTGCTGTCGATTCCGGTGATCTTCGCGGCGACCATCGCGATCGCACTGGCCGCCCGCAGCACACGGCGCTATCGCGGTCGGCGGCGCTATTGAGGGCCGAGGGTCAGCAGGCCGGTCATCGTCACCCGCAGGGCGCGGGACAGGCGGGCGGTGAAATCGACACGGGACTGCGCCAGCCGCGGATCCCGGACCGCCTCGGCGACCGCCGGGGACGGGTTGGCGAACGGCCACAGGCCCGCTACCAGCAGGATCAGCAGAGCCGTGAACTCTCGCGCGGCGTCGATGGGCAGGGCTTCCGCTCGTACGGTCAGAAGCTCCGCCAAGCGTGATTGAAGCTCGGCGTGAGCGAGCTTGAAAGCGCGCGCCGCATCCGCGGAGATGTTGCGTTCGAGTTCGGCGCCGAGCGCGCTCCAGAGCTCACAGAGAAGCGGGCGGGTGGCGAGCGAGCGGGCCAGCGCATCGGCGACGGCGAGGGGATCGGATTCCGGGAGGCGGTCCGGCAGCTCGGTCAGCCATCCGTCGAACTCCTGGTTGAGCAGGGCGAAGAAGACGGCCTCGCGGGTCTCGAAATAGCGCACCACGTTGGTCTTCGAGAGGCCGACACGACGGGCCAGCTCGCGCAGGCTGACGTCGGTGAGCGGGATCTCGGTCAGCAGCCCGGCCGCCGCGTCGAGAATGGCGCGGCGGCGGGCCTCCCGCTGTTCCGGGCTGCGGGCGCGCTGGAAATCCGCTGACGTCACCGGGCCGACGTTATCCGGTGTAGGTGACCGATTCGCTCACGGCCCGCCAGGTGTCGTCGGAAGCGGTCAGGGCTTCGCTCTGGGCGCGGGCCACGGCGACCGCGTCGGCGCCGAGCAGCAGGTGAACCGGCGGCTGCGGGTGCTCGACCAGGTCGACGAGGACCTGCGCGATCCGGGCCGGGTCACCGGGCTGCCGGCCGTCGGCGGCCCGCAACCGCGCGACCACCGGCTCGATGACCGGGCGGTAGGCGTCGCTGACCGGGTGCTCGGCCATGGACGTGCCGGCCCAGTCGGTGCGCATGCCGCCCGGCTCGGCGATCGTCACCTTGATGCCGAACCCGGCGACCTCCTTCGCGAGGACCTCGGAGAAGCCGCCCACCGCCCATTTCGCCGACTGGTAGGCGCCGAGGCCGGGACCGCCGACCCGGCCGCCCACCGACGAGACCTGGATGATGTGGCCGGCGCCCTGGGCGCGCATCGCGGGAAGCGCCGCACGGGTCACGTTGACGACGCCGAAGAAATTGGCGTCGATCTGCGCCCGGAACTCGTCGGCCGGCATGTCCTCGATCGACGCGACGTCCGCGTAGCCGGCGTTGTTCACCAGCACGTCGAGACGGCCGAACGCGGTCAGCGCGGCGGCGACGGCCGCCGTCGCCGCGGCCGGGTCGGTGACATCGAGTGCTGTCGTGCGTACCCGGTCGCCGTAGGTCTTGATCAGGTCTTCCAGCTGCTCGGGGCGGCGGGCGGTCGCGACCACCCGGTGACCGGCGGCCAGGGCCGTCGCGGCGAGCTGCTTGCCCAGGCCGCGGGACGTTCCGGTGATCAGCCAAACCTTGCTCATGTCGTGCTCCCTTCGAGGCTTCCTCCACAATAAGAGGCCAGTGGCCTCTTATTGCCGCCGAGTGACCGCCGTCGCACGTGACCGGCGTCGCCTGAACCGCTCCGGCCCGGGGCGCGGCCGGGCCCGGGGATGGGGTGGCTGCTGCACCTCGTCGGCGACGCGCCGTCGACGAGGTGCGGAGAATCCTCAAGTCGAGGCCTGAGCGTCCGATCGTCGCGGCATGGCAAAGTTCGAACGTCTGACCTTTCCCTCGATCCAGCCCGACGCCCGCCTGGCCCAGGTGATCGTCCCGCCCGCCCCGATCACTCATCGTGATCCGTCCTCCGACCGGGACGCGGAGGACCGGCCGGCACTTCCCGGTCCCGTGGGATGAACTTCTCCCCCACCGGTGCGTTGATCTAGCCTCTCTGCGACGGGGGGACATCGGTGGGGGACGAACTGGTCGGGCGGCAGCGGGAACGCGACGTCCTCGACGGGCTGCTGCAGGCGGTACGGTCCGGGCAGAGCCGTGCCCTGGTGCTGCGCGGCGAGGCCGGCACCGGCAAGACGTCGCTGCTGGGGCACCTGGCCGGGCGGGCCGGTTTCGCCCGGGTGCTGCGCGTGTCCGGGATCGAGTCCGAGTCCGAGATCGCCTACTCGGTGCTGCAGCAGCTCTGTGCTCCCCTGCTCGGCGGCCTCGACGCGGTCGCCTCACTCCATGCGCTCGACGCGCTCGCCGAACCGCAGCGGGCCGCCCTGGCCACCGCCTTCGGGCTCGCGTCCGGCCCGCCACCGGAGACGCTGGTGCTCGGGCTCGGCGTGCTCGGGCTCTTCGGCGAGGCCACCCGCAGGCAACCACTGGTCTGCATCGTCGACGACGCGCAGTGGGTCGACGACGCGTCCGCGCTGATCCTCGGGTTCGTGGCCCGGCGGCTGTCGGCGGAATCGGTCGCGCTCGTCTTCGCGGTACGTGACTCCCCGGTCCTCAGCGGGCTGCCCGAGATGGCGGTCGAGGGTCTGGCGTACGCCGACGCCCGCGCTCTCCTCGACTCCGTCCTCACCGGGCCGGTCGCCTCGCACATCCGCGACCGGATCGTCTCGGAGACCCGTGGCAACCCGCTCGCCCTGCGCGAGCTGCCGCGCGGTCTCTCCCCCGCCGAGCTGGCGTTCGGGTTCGCCGGAGCGAGCACGGCACCGCTGGACAGCCGGATGGAACAGGGCTTTCAGCGGCGGATCGCGGCCCTCCCGGCGGAGGCTCGCACGGTACTGCTGGTCGCGGCG
Organism: Actinoplanes sp. OR16; assembly: GCF_004001265.1. Classification (GTDB taxonomy): domain Bacteria; phylum Actinomycetota; class Actinomycetes; order Mycobacteriales; family Micromonosporaceae; genus Actinoplanes. Next base: position 7,074,803 of record NZ_AP019371.1, read on the forward strand.
GTCGAGCCGGTCGGCAACCCGCAGCTGCTGTGGCGCGCCCTGGAACGGCTGGGCCTCGGACCCGCCGACGCGGCGCCGGCCGAGTCCGACGACCTGATCGAATTCGGCGCGCAGGTGCGATTCCGGCACCCGCTGGTCCGCTCCGCCGCCTGGCGCTCCGGCACCGGGCCCGACCTGCGCGCGGTGCACGCCGCCCTCGCCGCCGTGACCGATCCGGAGACCGATCCTGATCGGCGGGCGTGGCATCGGGCACATGCCTCGCTCGGGCCGGACGCCACCGTCGCCGCCGAGTTGGAACGGTCCGCCGGGCGTGCCCTCGCCCGTGGTGGCTGGTCGGCGGCGGCCGCGTTCCTGGAGCGGGCCGCTTCCTTGGACCCCGATCCGGTACGCCGCGGCGAGCTGCTCGTATCGGCTGCCTCGGCGCGCGCGGACGCCGGCGCCTACGGGTCGGTGCCCGACCTGCTCGCCGCCGCCGAGATGGGTCCGCTGAAGCCGCTCGCCCAGGCGACGGTGGAGAGTCTGCGGGCGCGGGTCGCGTTCCGGCTCCACCATGGCCGGGCTGCCGGGCCGCCACTGCTCGCTGCGGCGCGGCGGCTGCAGACGCTCTCGCCTGCGGCTGCCCGGGACACGTTCCTGATGGCGGTCGGGGCGGCGATGTATGCGGGTCGTTTCGGTGCCGACGACTTGAGGGTCGCGGCGGAGGCGGCGCGAGGCTCGCTGGTGGCGACGAGTACGACATTTCCCGATCTACTGCTCGCGGCGCTGGTGTCCTGGGTCCTTGATGGGCGGGCCGCCGCCGCACCCGCCATGAATCGTGCCCTCGACGCCATCTCCGACGACGGCGATCTCGGACATGTGTGGCTGGCCGCCGCGGTGGCCTACGAGATGTTCCGCGTCGACCTCGCCTACCGGATCACCGCGCAGTCGATCCGGGTGGCCCGGGAGAGCGGGGCGTTGCAGCTGCTCACCGACGCCCTCTCGATCCGTTCCAACAGCCTGATCGACGCGGCCCGGTTCAGCGAGGCCGAGGACCTGCTCACCGAGGCGGACGCGGTGTCGTCAGCGACCGGCGCCACCGTCTACCAGCTTTCCCGCCTGCACCTGGCCGGGTACGCGGGACCCGCCCCTGAGGTGCGCGCCCTCTTCGACGCGAAGGTGCAGGACGCCGTCGACCGCGGGGACGGGCGCCTCTATACCCTGGCCACCCGCTCCCGGGCCGTGCTCGGCAACGGTCTCGGCGAATATCCGGCGGCGGTGGAAGCGGCTCGGGACACGTACGCGCACGGGGAACTCGCCCTGGCCACATGGGCTCTGCGCGAGCTGGTGGAGGCCGCCGCCTATGCCGGTGACGCGGTCGCGGCGGCCGAGGCCCGTGATCTGCTGCGGGAGCGGACCTCGGTGACGCCCACCGGGACGGCGCGTGGGTTGCAGGCACTGGCCGACGCGCTGGCCGGGGCATCCGTCGCGGCCCACGGCGCGACGCCATCGCCGGGTTCGGGAATCGAGGAGTGTTTCCGGTCGGCCATCGGGCTGTTGTCCGTACCGGAGACGGCTGTTCAGGGGTATCGGGCTCGGCTGCTCTTCGGGGAGTGGCTGCGGCGGCAGAACCGGCGGGCCGAAGCACGGGTCGAACTGCGGGCCGCCCACGAGGCGCTCTCCACGATCGGCGCCCGGTTCCTGGCCGCCCGCGCCGAACGCGAACTCGCCGCCACCGGCGAATCCGTCCCGAAACGTGCCGGCGGCGGCCGTGTCGAACTGACCGCGCAGGAGCAGGCGATCACGCAGCTGGCGGCCCGCGGGCACACCAACCCGGAGATCGCCGCCGCCCTCTTCCTCAGTCCGCGGACGGTCGAGTGGCACCTACGCAAGATCTTCGCGAAGCTCGGCATCACCTCGCGGCGCGAGCTGGCAGCCGCGATTCGTGACCGGTCCTGATCAGGGGTTCCGGGTCTTGAGGTCCTCGTCGGTGATGTCGCGGACCACGCGGCACGGCACGCCCATCGCCACCGTCATGGCGGGGATGTCGCGCGACACCACGCTGCCGGCGCCGATGACAGCGCCGTACCCGATGCGCACTCCGGGGAGCACGACCACGTTCGACCCGATCCACACCTTGTCCTCGATCACGATCGGCTCGGAGAACCGCCGGAAGTCCTCCCGCAGATCCGGGTGAACCGGATGTCCGGTGGTGGTCAGCGTGACGCTCGGCGCGATCATGACGCCGTGACCGATCCGGATCTCCACGTCATCGACGAACGTGAGATTCACGTTGCCGAAGAAGTCGTCGCCGATGTGGACGTTGCTGCCGAAGCCGGCGTGGAACGGCGAGAGCAGCACGGTCCGCGCCCCGACCGACCCGAGGATCCTCTCGAGCAGCGAGCGCCGCTGCTCGGCCTCCCCCGGACGGGTGCTGTTGTACGCGAAGATCAGATCCGCCCGCCGCAGCGGATTCTGGAACGCCGCCTCGGACTCGGTGTAGAGCCGCCCCTGCCGGATCCGGTTCAGAACCTCTTCGTGCATGATCCCACCCTATGCGTCCGGGGAAGCAGGGCCGGGGCGCCGCACGCCCCGGCCCTCGCGGCACTCACAGAGCCTGGTATTCCTCCACCTTCTCGACCGGCCAGCCGATGAAGGCGGCCACCTCGTCCGGCTCCTCGGAGAGGGCCCAGTCCTCGATCACGTTGGCGAGGCTCTCGGGCAGGCCGTCGGCCGTCACGTAGTCGATGCCGAGATCTTCGAGGATCCGGTCGTAGTGGATCCACTCGTCCGACGGGTCGAGATCCTTGCCGGCGGCCTCGAAGCCCTCGGCGCCGTCGTTGCCCGCGGCGAGGATCTCGTTGGTCCGGTAGTCGATGATGTCCCAGACGTCGTCGTCCATCTGGCCGCCGGTGACGATCCGGTGCCCCTGACTCTCCAGTTCCTCGATGCGCGCCTGGATCTTGGCGGCGTCGGCGTGGTTGGACTCCAGCACGTTCTGGATGTGGGTCTTCAGCAGGTCACTCACGTGGTGATCCTGCCAGAGCGCCCGGCGGCTACCGTGGGCGCAGCCCCGAAAAGAGCGGCCCGGAGAAGCGCGAGAGGACGACACGGCGATGTTCGACCACTTCCTGGTTTCCGTCATCGTGATCCCTCCCCTGCTGGTGATCGCCGTCCGGCTGCTGGCCGAGCACCTCAAGCCGGGCCTGGCCGCGACGGCGGTGGCCTGGTCGGCAGCGGGCGCCGCGCTGGCCAGCCTGATCAACCTGGCCGTCTTCGCGGTGAAGGCGTTCGCCGAGATCCCGCCGCTGGGCCGCGATTTCGGCTGGTCGGCGCAGGTGGTGGCGGACGACACGGCCCGCGAGCCGTGGGTGTCGTGGCTGAGCGTCGTCCTGCTCACCGCCGCGTTGATCTCCATCGTCCGAGTCCACGTGCAGCAGCGCACGATGTTCGCCCTGGCCCGGATGCCGGTGGCCGAGCCGCTGATCATGCTGGACGATCCCGCCGCTCACGCTTACGCCGTACCGGGAAAGCCTGGTCATATCGTCGTCACGACCGGCATGCGGGACGCTCTCGACGATGATCAGTTCCGGGCACTGCTCGCACATGAGCAAGATCACCTCGACAGTCGCCATCATCGTCTCGTGCGGATCAGCGCGCTCGCCGCGGCCGCCCATCCGGCGCTCTGGTGGGTCACCCGGCAGGTCGACTATCTGGTGGAGCGCGCCGCCGACGAGCGGGCCGCGCTGGTGGTGGGTTCCCGCAGGACAGTCGCGCAGGCGATCGGCATCGCCGCGCTGGCGACGACGAAACCGCAGGTCATCGGGCTTCACGCAGCGGGCGGTGTGGTTCCCCGCCGGGTTCGTCACCTGTTGCGGCCGACGGTCTGGCGCGCCGGCGCGATCCTCTGCGCGCTCCCCGTCGCCCTGGCCGCCTTCTCGTTGATCTGGACCGGCGAGGCGGCTTACGACCTGGGCGAACTGCTCCACGCGGCAGTCATTCACCCCTGAGGGCCGGATTTCGTACGGGCGGAGCATCGCCGGCCCGGCCGTTTCCGCGAGCGAGATCGCCATTTGACTTCTACAACGGAATAGAAGAAGGTTGCCTCACCAAACCTTAGGTATGCCTAACCTCAGGAGCCTGGATGAGCGCCATCTACCTGATCGGTCTCCGTGAAGGCCTGGAGATCACGCTGGTGGTGTCCATCCTGGTCGCCTTCCTGGTCAAGACCGACCGCACACCGCTGCTCCGCCACGTGTGGATCGGCGTCGCCGCGGCCGCCGTCATCTCGATCGCCGTGGCCGCCCTGCTCCAGGTCGGCATCGCCCGGCTCTCCTTCACCCAGCAGGAGCTCTTCGAGGCGATCGCGTCCTTCGTGGCCGTCGCGTTCGTCACCTGGATGATCTTCTGGATGCGCCGGATGGCCCGCAGCATCGGCAGCGAGCTGCGCGGACGCCTCGAGGACGCCATCGCCGTCGGCCCCCTCGCCATCGCCTCGGTGGCCTTCCTCGCGGTGATCCGCGAAGGGCTGGAGACGTCGATCCTGTTCTACGCGGCCGCGCAGGGCGCCACCGACAGCATCCGCCCGCTGATCGGTATCAGCCTCGGGATGCTCACCGCCGTCGCGCTCGGCTGGCTGCTCTACGTCTCCGCCGTCCGGATCAACCTGTCCCGTTTCTTCGCCTGGACCGGCGCCCTGCTCGTCCTGGTCGCCGCGGGCATCGCCAAGTACGGCGTCCACGACCTCCAGGAGTCCGGTGTGCTCCCGGGGCTCAACGATCAGGCCTTCGACGTGAGCGGCGCGTTCCCGCCCGAGACGTGGTACGCCGAACTGCTCCGCGGAATGATCAACTTCACGCCGGCGCCGACCGTCCTGGAGACCGTCGCCTGGCTCGCCTACGGCATCCCCGTCCTCCTGCTCTTCCTCTGGCCGGCCCGCACCACGGCCCCCGCCCCCGCCCCGCAGAAAGTTTCCTAGGAGAACCATGCGCCGCATCACCGCCGCTTCCGCCGCCTCCCTCCTGCTGCTCGCCGGATGCGGCTCGTCCGGCGACGACTCCAGCGCCGCCGCCGGCTCCGATGACAAGATCGCCGTGGCGGCCAGCGACACCGCCTGTGAGGTCGCCAAGTCCGAGTCCGGCGCCGGGACCGTCACGTTCGCGATCTCCAACAAGGGCGACAAGGTCACCGAGTTCTACGTCTACGCCGCCGGCGACCGGGTCATGGGCGAGGTCGAGAACATCGCGCCCGGCCTCTCCCGCGACCTGCACGTGGAGCTGACCGCCGGCACGTACGAGACGGCCTGCAAACCCGGCATGATCGGCAAGGGCATCCGGAACGGGTTCACCGTGACCGGCTCCGCCGCCGCGCTCACCGAGGACGCGAAGCTGGCCCAGGCGACGACGGACTACCAGCGGTACGTGAAGAGCCAGACCGGCGCGCTGATCGACAAGACCACCGAGTTCGTGGCCGCCGTGAAGGCCGGCGACGCGGCGAAGGCCAAGGCGCTGTTCCCGGTGTCGCGCACCTACTGGGAGCGGATCGAGCCGGTCGCGGAGATCTTCGGCGACCTGGACCCGGCAATCGACGGCCGCGAGGACGGCCTCGAGCCGGGGCAGGACTTCACCGGGTACCACCGCCTGGAGAAGGACCTCTGGCAGACCGAGGACATCAGCAAGTCCGGCCCGATCGCCGACAAGCTGCTGGTCGACGTCCAGAAGATCGTCGACCAGGCGAACAGCGCGTCGCTCTCCCCGCTGCAGCTGGCGAACGGCGCGAAGGAACTGCTCGACGAGGTCGCCAGCGGCAAGATCACGGGCGAGGAGGACCGGTACTCGCACACCGACCTGTGGGACTTCGCGGCGAACGTGGAGGGATCGCAGGCGGCCATCGCGGCGCTGCGGCCGGCGCTCGAGGAGAAGGACCCGGCGCTGGTCAAGACACTCGACGAGAGGTTCGCAGCGGTCGAAGCGGCCCTCGAGACGCACCGCAGCGGTGATGGCTGGAAGCTGCACGACCAGCTCTCCCAGGCCGACCTCAAGGTGCTGAGCGACAACATCAACGCGCTCGCCGAGCCGATCAGTACGGTCGCTGGTCTGGTTGCCGGGAAGTAGATCCGCACAGGGGTTCCGACGTACAAGGAATGATCGTGGAGAGGCAGTCAGGGTGAAGCGCCGCAGGATGATCGGGATGGCAGGGGCCGGCGTCGGGCTTGCCGCCGCCGGCGGCGCGTTCGCTCTCTCACAGGGATCAGGAACGGTCCCGGTGGCGTCGTCGTCGGGCGACGCGATCCCGTTTTATGGAGTACGGCAGGCCGGGATCGTCACGCCCGCGCAGGACCGGCTGCACTTCGTGGCGTTCGACGTGATCACTAAGAATCGCGCCGAACTCGTCACCATGCTGGAGAACTGGACCGCCGCCGCCGCGCGGATGACCGCCGGGCTCGACGCCGGCACGATGGGCGCGGTCGGCGGCATCCCGGAATCGCCTCCGGACGACACCGGCGAGGCGATCGGGCTGCCCGCCTCCGGCTTGACGCTGACGATCGGTTTCGGTCCGAGCCTGTTCACGAAGTTCGGGCTCGGCAAGCAGCGGCCGGTCGCGCTCGAAGATCTGCCGCACTTCCCCGGCGACGCCATCGACGCCACCATCTCGGGCGGGGACATCGGCATCCAGGCGTGCGCGCACGACCCGCAGGTGGCGGTGCACGCGATCCGCAACCTCGCGCGGATGGGCATGGGCGTGGTGAGCGTGCGGTGGTCGCAGCTCGGGTTCGGGCGGACCTCCTCGACGTCGACCTCGCAGGCCACTCCCCGCAATCTCTTCGGCTTCAAGGACGGCACGGCGAACCTGAAGGCCGAGGAGACCGCTCTGCTGGACGAGCATCTGTGGGTCCGCGACGGTGACGGGCCGTCATGGATGACCGGCGGCTCCTACCTGGTGACCCGCAAGATCCGGATGATCGTGGAGACGTGGGACCGGACGTCGCTGGGTGAGCAGGAGGCGATCGTCGGGCGGACCAAGGGGTCGGGGGCGCCGCTCGGCTCTTCGGGTGAGTTCGACGAGCCGGACTTCTCCGCTATGTCTGGGAACATCCCGACGATTCCGGTCGACGCTCACGTGCGGCTCGCTCATCCGACGCAGAACCAGGGCGCCCGGCTGCTGCGGCGCGGCTACAACTTCGTCGACGGGTCGGACGGGCTCGGGCGGCTGAACGCGGGACTGTTCTTCATCGCCTATCAGCGTGATCCGCGGCGCGGGTTCATCCCGGTGCAGACCGCGCTGGCCAGGAGGGACAGCATGAACGAGTACATCCGGCACATCTCCAGCGGGATCTTCGCGTGCCCGCCGGGGCTGGAAGCGGCGGACGACTTCTGGGGCCGGAAGCTGTTCACCTGACACACAGACTTGATCGATACCCTCTCCCGGTGAACACACGCCGCCGTCCCGGCCAGCTGGAGACCGAGATCGTCACCGTGCTGGGCGGCACGCCGGAGCCGCTGACCCCCGGCGAGGTCCGCGATCTGCTGGATCCCAGTGGGCGGTTGTCGTACAGCACCGTGGTGACGACGCTGACCCGGCTCCACGAGAAGGGCGCCGTCGCGCGGCATCGGGACGGGCGTGCTTTCCGGTACGGCGCACTCGCCGACCCCGCCGGGCTCGTCGCCGACCGGATGACGCGCCTGATGGCCGTCGAGCCGGACCGGGCCTCGGTCCTGCGGCGATTCGTCAGCACGCTCAGCGAGCAGGACGAGCAGCTGCTGCGGGACCTGCTCGACGAACGCGACTGATCCGGGCGCGGCACCGGTACTGTCGGCGGCTGTGAGCGTCACTCCCCTGCACCCGGTCGACGTCCTGCTGCTCCTCGCCGACGGCGACCGGGTGCTGCTGGCGCTGCGGGACGGCACCGGCTTCGCCGACGGCCAGTGGAATCTGCCGAGCGGCAAGCTGGAACCCGGCGAGGACGTCGTGTCGGCGGTCTGCCGGGAGGCACGGGAGGAGATCGGGGTCGAGCTCACCCCTTCGGACGTACGCCTCGCCGTCACGGTCCACCGCCTCAACGACAGTGGACGGGGCAGGCTGGGACTGGTCTTCGTGGCCGGCTACGAGCCCGCACGCCACGGCGAGCCGTTCAACAACGAGCCGCACAAGTGCGCCGCGCTCGAATGGTTCCCGGCCGGAAAGCTGCCGGAGAACACCTTCCCGTCGTCGTCGGCGGGCGTGGCGGCGTGGCGGGAGGGTAGTCCGCTCGCCCTCAGCGGCTGGGCTCCCAGATGATGGGCTCCCGGATGACGGGCTCCCAGATGAGCAGCTGCCGGTGCTGGACGAATCCGTTGCGCAGGTAGAAGCCGACGGCGCGGCGACCGGAGTGGACCGTCACGTGCGACAGACCGCGAGCCCGCGCCTCGTCCAGGATCGCGGCGATCAGCGCTGTTCCGGCGCCCTGCCCCCGGTGCTCCTCGCGAACCATGACCGACTGGACGTCCCCGAACCGGCGGTCCACGGTGTCGCCGCGCGGCACTCTCGGCGCCATCGCCAGCCAGGCCGCCCCGACCACGCGCCCGCCTGCCTCGGCCACGAACGGCAGGTGCGTCTCCGCGTGCGCGGCCACCCATGCGGTGAACGCCGGAAGCCCGCCCGCCGTGACATCCTGCAATTCCGCCAGGGCCGCCGCATCGGCCACGCCACCCCTGCGCACGATCACCGGTGCAGTCTAGGGAGGTGACGTGCTCACGACCGGGACCACCGTGGCGCGGCGCGATGTCCTCGGCGGGCAGGTCTGGGCGGCCGCCCCGCACCGCGTCCTCCGGGACGACGGGACCGGGCTGATTCCCGACGTGCTGGAGGTCTGATGGGACTGCGGGTGGGAGCCTGCCAGACACCGGAGATTCTGGGTGATGTGGAGGCCGCGCTCGGGTGCATCCTGGACTTCGCGCGGGCCGACGTCGATCTGCTGCTGTTCCCGGAGGGTTTTCTGCAGGGCTATCTGACCGATCCGGATCACGTGGCTCGGGTGGCGGTGGATCTGCGGTCGGCGCGGTTCGCGGCGCTGCTGCAACGGCCTGTTCAGCGCGCGCGGGGTGCGGTTCGGGATCAACATCTGCTTCGACACGCAGTTCCCGGAGGTGGCGGCGCGGGTTGCGGCGGGCGGGGCGCGGGTTCTGCTCGTGCCGGCGCAGAACATGATGCGGCAGGCCACCGCGGAGAAGTGGAAGGAGGAACATCATCGGCTGCGAGCGGCTCGGGCGCGGGAGACCGGCATGTGGGTGGTCTCGTCGGACGTGACGGGGATGCGCGGTGGGCGCGTCGCGTACGGACCCAGCAGCGTGATGAACGCCCAGGGTGAGGTGATCGCCCAGGTCCCGCTGATGACCTGCGGTGTCGCGATCGCCGATCTTCCGGGGTGAACGCTTATGCCAGTGCGACGAACCGGCCGCTCTAATGGGCGCATGAAACGGATCGTGCTGGGGGTTCTGGGGCTGGCGGGCCTGCTCTATGTCGTGCGGCGGCCGCTGGCCATGTCGGCGCCTCGGTGTTTCGGCGGGCATTGGCACGGGTGCTACGACACCGAGAACGGTGTGGTGCTGATGACGCTGGTGGGTCTGCCCGTCGCGGCGCTCGCCGTGTGGGCGCTCGTGCTGGTCCGGCGCGGCGGCGATCGGTGGCGGAGATCGATCGCCGAGGTCGGCGTGGTCTACGGGACCGTGCCGATGGTGTGGCTGACCCTGATGCCGGGGCCGGGCGCGGGCCTCGTGCCGGGGCGGCTGAGCCTGGTGCCGCTGCGTGATCTGGTCACGATGGGGCCGCTCGGGATCGGCGGCAACCTGCTCATCTTCGCGGCGCTCGGGTTCTTCGCGCCGATGAGGTTCGTGGCGCTGGCGTCGGCGCCGCGGATTCTGGTGCTCGGCGCCGGGTGCTCGGTGCTGGTCGAGGTCGCGCAGTACGCCTTCCAGCTCGACCGGGTGTCGTCGGTCGACGATGTGCTGGTCAACGCGACCGGCGCGGTGCTGGCCGGGCTGGCGTCGCGGCGCTGGTGGCGCGTCCCGGAGAAGCAGCGGGAGAAGGTGACAACCACTTCTTGATGGCGAGCAGATGTGCCCGGCTCCGCTTCGCCGCCTCCTCACTGTCACCGTCCGCGACCGCTGCCAGCAACGCGGCGTGCACGTCGTGATCGGCGTCGTCACCGAACGTGCCGCGCAACCGCAGCATGTCGATCATCGCGGTGCGGCTGCGCGGGGTGAAGCCGTCGAACAGGTCGGTCAGCAGAGAGTTACCGGAGGCGGCGACGATGGCGCGGTGAAAGGCCATGTCGGCGTCGACGTGCTCGTCGATCTCGATCGTGGACGACCGCAGGGCAAGCGCGTCCCGCATCGCTCCGAGATCAGCCGGGGTCCGCCGCTCGGCTGCCAGGAACGCCGCCTCCACCTCGATCGCGATGCGCGCCTCGATCACCGTGACGATGTCGGACCGGCGCAGCACCGCATCCCAGTCCTCGGACACGTCGACCGCCGTGACGAACACGCCGGCCCCCTGCCGGGTGGCGAGCACTCCCCTGCCCGCGAGCTGCCGGATCGCTTCGCGAACGGTGGAGCGGCCCACCCCGAGCTGGGGTCCGAGCGTGGTCTCACCAGGCAGTTTCTCCCCGACAGCCCATTCGCCGGCACGGATGCGATCGAAGAGCAGCCGCGCTGCCTGGTCGGCGAGGGGCTCTCTGCGCACCTGATCCATCCGCCCACTCTAGCTTGTCTACTTGTCTGAGGAGTTGTACGGTCGCCGCATGACCTGGAACCGTCAGCAGCCCTCACCGATGCCGTCGCACAAGTACCGCGACGTCCACTCCCGCGTCGACGTCCCGCTCACCGAGCGCGACTGGCCGACCCGCCGCCTCACCGCCGCGCCACTCTGGGTGCCGGTCGACCTGCGCGACGGCAACCAGGCGCTCGCCGAGCCGATGGACCCGGCACGCAAGCGGCGCTTCTTCGAACTGATGGTCACGATGGGCTACAAGGAGATCGAGGTCGGTTACCCTTCGGCGTCACAGACAGACTTCGATTTCGTACGGCTGATCGCCTCTGATCGGATCGCCCCGCCGGACGTGACAGTCGTCGTGTTCACCCCGGCGCGTCCCGAGCTCATCGAGCGGACGGTCGCCGCGATCGAGGGCATCACGAACGACGTGGTCATCCACATGTACGCCGCGACCGCGCCCGCGTGGCGGGAGATCGTTCTCGGACACGACCGTGATGCCCTGCGCGACCTGATCACGGACTGCGGGCGCCTGATCCTGAAGCTCGCCGGCCACCTGCCGAACGTCCGGTTCGAGTTCTCCCCCGAGGTGTTCAACCTGACCGAGCCGGACTACGCGCTCGAAGTGTGCGACGCCATGACCACACTGTGGGAGGCGAGCCCGGACCGCCCGGTCGTGCTGAATCTGCCGGCCACCGTCGAGGTCGCCACGCCGAACGTGTACGCCGACCAGATCGAGTACATGCACAAGAACCTGGCGCGGCGCGACAGCGTGATCCTCTCGGTGCACCCGCACAACGACCGCGGCACCGGCGTCGCCGCCGCTGAGCTGGCCGTTCTCGCCGGCGCGCAACGGGTCGAGGGCTGCATCTTCGGCAACGGCGAGCGCACCGGCAACGTCGACATCGCCACCCTGGCCCTCAACCTGCACGCCCAGGGCATCGACCCGATGATCGACTTCTCGGACATCGACGAGATCCGCCGCGTCGTCGAGCACGCCACCCGATTGGAGATCCACCCCCGTCATCCGTACGCCGGAGATCTCGTGCACACGGCCTTCAGCGGAACGCACCAGGACGCGATCAGAAAAGGTCTGGCCGTGCACCGTCCCGACTCGGGCGAATGGCACGTGCCCTACCTGCCGATCGACCCGGCCGACCTGGGCCGCGGCTACGACGAGATCATCCGGGTGAACTCGCAGTCCGGCAAGGGCGGTATCACGTACCTGCTGGAGACCGCGTTCGGCGTCGAACTCCCCCGCCGTCTGCAGATCGACTTCGCCCGGCACGTGCAGCGCCACACCGACGCCACCGGCGACGAGGTGTCCGCTTCTGATCTGTGGTCCCTGTTCGAAGCGATCTACCTGGGTGACACCGGCGTGGTGGCACTGACCGGTTATGAGACGTCGCCGTCGCAGACCACCATCACGGTACGAATCGACGGGGTGCCGCAGACCAGCGTGCACACCGGCGTCGGGCCGGTGGAGGCGCTGGTGTCGGCGCTGGCCGCGCACGGCCGGCAGGTCGACGTGGTCAGCCTGCACCAGACCAGCATCGCGTCGGGTTCGTCGTCGGAGGCCCTGACCCTGCTGGAGTTCCGCGTCGGCGGCGTCACACGCTGGGCAGCCGGCCGCGACCGATCAGTGCTGGCCGCCAGCCTCGCCGCCGTGATCCGAGCCGCGGTGATGTGAGCCGCGGTGATCCGGCCCGCGTCTTAGGGCCGTGCAGCGCCAGGTCCTCAGGCGGCCGGCGGATCTTCGGACGGGTTCGCTTGGACGAGACCGGTCTCGTAGGCGACGACGACGAGTTGGGCGCGGTCGCGGGCGTTGAGTTTGGTGAGCAGCCGGCCGACGTGGGATTTGACGGTGGCGAGGCTGAGGGTCAGATGGGTGGCGATGTCTGCGTTGGACAGGCCGCGGGCGATCAGCACCAGAATCTCGCGTTCGCGTTCGGTCACCCCGTCGAGCCGCCGGTGGAAGGCCCGGGACGGGCGGGGCTGGCGGCCGAACGCGGCGATGAGTCGCCGGGTGACGCTGGGCGCCAGCAGCGCCTCTCCGGCTGCGACCACGCGGATGGCGGTGACGAGATCGGCGGCGGTGGTGTCCTTGAGCAGGAATCCGCTGGCGCCCGCCCGCAGCGCACCGTAGACGTATTCGTCCAGGTCGAACGTGGTGAGGACCAGCACCCGCGTGTCGCCGGTGCGCCGACAGATCTCCTCGGTGGCGTCGATGCCGGTCATGTCCGGCATGCTGATGTCCATCAGGACGACGTGAGGATGCTGGGCCAGAGCGAGCCGGACGGCTTCGCGGCCGGTCCCGGCCTCACCGACCACAGCGAAGCCTGGGGTGGTTTCGAGCAGGATCCGGAAGCTGTCCCGCAAGAGCGCCTGGTCCTCGGCGATGAGAACCCTGATCGGATCGGTCACGGTCGGCCACCCCGGCCCGCCGGGTGGTACGGGACGCGCGCTGTCACCGCGAATCCACCGTCCGCGCACGGCCCGGCCTGCAGGCTGCCGCCGTAGGCGGTGACCCGCTCGCGCATACCGCGCAGTCCGTGGCCGCCTCCCTCCGATGTCACGGTAGCGGTGCCGTTGTCGACCACCCGCACCGTCACGGATTCCCTATCGGTCTCGACGTCGACCGTGCACCTGGTGGCTTGCGCGTGACGGACGACGTTGGTCAGGGCTTCCTGGACTATGCGGTACACGACGAGGTGGACCGCGGCCGGCGGCGTGGTCTCGCCGCCGAACGTCGTTTCGACCTGGACGCCGGCCTGTTCGGCACGGCGAGCGAGTGTCCGCAGATCCTGGTCTCCGTCCGCCGGTGTGGCGGGGCCCTGGTCCGCGCGGAGCAGGCCGATGGCGCGGCGCATCTCGATCAGCGCCTCCCGGCTGGCCGTCTCGATGACTTCCAGGGCCGCCATGCTCTCCTCGGGCCGGACGGCGGCGACGTGGCGCGCCACGCTGGCCTTCATCGCGATCATGCTGAGACTGTGGGCCACGATGTCGTGCATGTCGCGGGCGAGGCGCAGCCGCTCCTCGGTCACCGCGCCGGCGGTCCGCGCTTCGAACACCTGCTCGGCGAGGTTCCGGCGGTGGCGGACGAGCCGGCCGGCCGTCCACGAAATCGCCACTGCCGGCACGACCACCAGCGTCGCCGGCCACCACAGTCCCAGCCCGGCAGCACCGCTGAGCCCGGTGGCCAGCGCCGGAATCGAACGCGACGGCGGCAGACTCACGGCCGCCTCGTACTGCGTCAGTGCCACGGCGGCGCACAGACCGGGCGACGCCTCGACGGAGATGACACCGCAGATCAGAACGCCGGCGGATGCGGCCATCGTCACCACAGCGGCGGGCAGCGGCACATGGCGGCGGACGGCGACCGGACCGGCGACCGCGACCACCATGACCCACTGCCACCAGGTCGGATGTCCGGACTCCTGCGCCGCGTAACCGCACACCAGCAGAACGGCCAAGGCCGCCGCCGCATCGACAACCTGCCCCCGCGTCGCGATCACACGGTCACGCTACCCAGCGCTCGCACCGTTGCCATCAGACTCAGGGTGGTCATCCTCCGGTAGCAGACGCACCCCCGCGAATTGATGCCGTGGCCGGATGCGCTGCGGGTCGGCGCGGCGGCAGAGTCACGACATGCCCACATTCTTCCCCGGAGCCTGGCTGGGCGGCGTGTCCCTCGTCGCCGGACCACTGCTTCTGCTGACCGGCACGCTGCTCCGACTCGGCGTCCCGTTCTTCTTCCCGCACCAGCTCGCCGCCTACCAGCAGCAACCCGTGCTGATCGCCGCCGCCTACGGGCTGGTCCTGGCCGGCACCATCGCACTGTGGCCGGGTATCGTCGCGGTCACCGTGCAGATCGGCGCCACCCGGCCCGCCTTGGCTCTGTGGGGCGGCACTCTGGTGATGTCCGGGTTGTTCGCCCGCACCTTTCACTACGGCATCGACGTCTTCGCCTTCTCCCTGGTCGACAGCGCCGGGCTGAGCACCGCCACGCAGGCGGTCAGCGCCTACTACACCTATCCGGAATGGATCGTGTCCAGCCTCACCGTCGCCGTGATGCTCGGCTGGATCACCCTCGCAGCCGGCTGTCTACTGTCGCGGACCCTGCGCCCGGCACCCGCGATCGCCTTGGGTCTGATGTCCGGTCTGATGGTCGGCGTCCTCAAGGGAAGCACCTGGGCATCCGCAGTGCAGGTGACCGGGCTCACCGTGGCGTTCGTACCCCTCGGCGTCGCGTACCTGCGCGGCGCCGGCCGTCCCTCCCGGCGCACGGTCGTGCGCACGATGCCGCTGATCATGCTGTTCCTCACGGCTTCGATCGTCCTCGGGCAGCTCGGCTGACCGTTCCGGCGAAAATCATTTGACGTCGCCGATATTCTGATCCTCCGTGCCTGCGGCTCGGGAGGGGCTCCTCTCCCTTCCGATCTCAGGAGCCGTGGTGCGCCTCTCCTTCCTGCTCGTGACCGTCTTCCTCGACATGCTCGGGCTCGGCGTCATCGTCCCGATCCTGCCGTCGCTGATGACGGCAGTGACCGGTTCTGCCGCCGGCGCCGTCTACTGGTCCGGGCTGCTCGGCTCGGCCTACGGACTGCTTCAGTTCGCCGTCTCGCCGCTGCTCGGGCGGCTCTCCGACCGGTACGGCCGCCGTCCCGTCCTCCTGCTGTCGCTGACCTGCCTCGGCGTCGACTGGCTGGCCCACGCCGCGGTGCCGGAACCCTGGGCGCTGCTGTTCTTCCACGGCCTCGCCGGGGCGTGCGCGGGTACGTCCACCGTGGTCAACGCGTATGTGGCCGATGTGACGCCGGAAGAGGGCCGGGCCCGGGCGTACGGGCGGATCGGCGCGGCGTACGCCCTGGGTTTCGTGGCCGGGCCGCTCCTGGGCGGGCTGCTCGGCGCGGTCGACGTGCGGCTGCCGTTCCTCGCCGCGGCCGGCCTGTCGTTCGCCGGCGTCGCCTGGGGCCGGCTGGTCCTCCCCGAGTCGCACCGGGGTGACCGGTCGTCGCCCGTCACGTTCCGGATGGCGAACCCGGTCGGCGCGATCACGGTGGTGCTGCGCCGGGCCGTGCTGGGGCGTCTGGCGTACGCACGGCTCTGCGCCGACGTCGCCCGGATGATCCAGCAGTCGGTGTGGACGTTCTTCCTGGCCTACCAGTTCGGGTTCGGCACCACCCAGGCCGGCGTCGTGATGGCGGCCGGTGCCACGGCAGGCGCGGTGTTCCAGGCGCGGGCGACCGGCCCGGTCGTCCGGCTCCTCGGCGACAAACGGGCCGCGATCACCGGCACCCTGATCGGCGCGGCCTCCTTCGCCGGCATCGCCCTGTCCACCGGCGCCACCACGCTCTACCTCTGGTCGGCCGTGGGCGTCCTCGGCTCGTACGCCGGCGCCGCCACCCAGTCCTGGATCTCCCGAACCACCCCGGCCGCCGAGCAGGGGACCGTCCAGGGCGCCCTGACCGGACTCTCCGCCATAGCCGAGACCCTGGTGCCGCTCGCTGCGAGCACGGCGTTCGGCCTGCTGCTCGCCCACGACGCGGCCGGCCTGGTCCTGATGGCCGCCGCCGCAGCGGCAGCCCTGTCGGCCACCGTCCTCTTCCTCACTCCGGCTCCCGCCGCTCCGATCACCGGCCGCTGACCCAGGCCGGCAACCTCCGGTTCCGCCTCACCCGCCCGCGGCCGGGTCAGCGGCGCCGGCGGGACATCCACTGCCAGATGCGGGTGCCGCCGGGCAGGGCCGGGTCGTTGCGGGCCACGTAGATCCACGACCAGTGGCCGGGGAACTGGTGACCGTTCCAGATCACGTGCTCATACAGCGTCACCTCCGCGCCCGGGATCAGCGAGTGCGCGTGGATCGTGTTGGGTTCGGGTGGGACGGTGGTGTCGTCGAGCGAGGTGACCAGCCAGGTCGGCGTGGTGATGGCGGCCAGCTGCTCGTCCGGGATCAACGGCGGGTTGCCGGGCTGCAGAGATCCGACGATGCCGCAGATCGGCACCGAGGAGGCGAACAGCGACGGGTAGACGGTGGTCATCTTCATGCTCATGTAGCCGCCGTTGCTGCAGCCCACCACGTGGATCCGGTCGGTGTCGACGGGCAGCCTGCGGACCAGGTCGCGGACGATCTCACGGATCAGTGGCGCGTACCGGTCGCCGTCCTCCATCCAGAACGAGAAGCTCTGCGGCGCCACCACATAGGCGCCACCGAAGATCCGCTGGGCCTCGGGTGTGGCGAACCCGAGGGCACCCCGGTTGGCCCGCAGCGTCGTCTCGTTGTCGTAGTAGCCGTCCGGCAGCGAAGCGCCCTCGCCGCCACCGTGCAGCCAGACGATCAACGGCCGCTTGCCCCGTGACTCAGGGGTGTACAACCGGTATTTCATTCCGGACTGTGACGTCCCGAAGCCGAACGCGTCCACCTCGCGGTTCGACAGCGGACCCTGCACGAACCGGCCGATCACCAGATTTCCGAGAGGGGCGTTCTGCGTGATCGTGTACGACAGGTCAAGCCTGACATTCCGCCCCCGGCTCACGACGTAACCGAGGGTCCCGCCCCCGGCCTGCCCCTCCGCGGAAGCCAGATCCAGGACGATGTTCCCGCGCCGGTCGAGCCGGGCCGCGGTCACCGCCCGGTCCCCGTCGTACTCGCCGAGGACGGGCGGCGACGGGATCGGGCTGGTCGCCGTCGCGTGCACCGAGAACGTGCCGGTGGTGAGGTTCCGGGGATCGATGCGCCCCAGGTGGGCGGTCTGCAGCGTCACCGAGGTGACCTGTTCGCCGCCGTCGAGCGTCTCGGCGTTCAGAGTGAACCGGACGGGCCTTCCGGCGGCGGTGGCAGCGCCCGGGACGGCGACGCCGGGCACGGCGAGACCCGCGGCGATCCCGGCGCCGGAGATCAAGGCTCTGCGACGACTGATCGGCATGGACATGCGAACTCCCCCAACCGCAAGACAGTGAGGTTTGTCGATGTCCGCAACATAACGCCGCAGAAATCCGGAGGCAACCGTCGCGAAACTGTCGGTGGCCGTGCTTACCATCACGGCCGGGGGTGAAAGCATGTCGATACGCCGTACCGCTGCTGTGATCCTGTCCGCCGTGCTCGCCGCGACGATGACGACCACGCCGGCCCAAGCAAAGAGTGGTCTCCCCGGGAAGCATGCGCTGCGCGGCCCGGTCACCGACGAGAACTTCTATTTCGTCATGGCCGACCGCTTCGAGAACGGTGACGCCGCCAACGACCGCGGCGGCCTGCCCGATGATCCGCTCGTGTCCGGTTTCGATCCGACGCGCAAGGGCTTCTACAACGGCGGCGATCTGAGCGGCCTGCTCCAGCGCATCGACTACATCCAGGGCCTCGGCACCACGTCGATCTGGCTCACGCCGAGCTTCAAGAACAAGGCGGTGCAACTCGAGGACGGGCCGTCCGCCGGCTACCACGGTTACTGGATCACCGACTTCACCCGCATCGATCCGCACCTGGGCACGAACGAGGAGCTCAAGGCCGTCGTCGAGGCCGCCCACCGCAAGGGCATGAAGGTCTACTTCGACATCATCACGAACCACACGGCCGACGTGATCGGCTATCAGGAAGGCGCCCGTCTTCCCTACGTGAGCAAAGACCAGGCCCCATACCGTACGCCGGACGGCACGCCCGTCGATGATCGCGATTTCGCCGGCCGTCACGATTTCCCGGCGCTGGTTCCGCCGTACACACCGGTCCTGGATCCCGACGAGAAGAATCTCAAGGTCCCGGCCTGGCTCAACGACACGAGTCTCTACCACAACCGGGGCGACACGACGTTCACCGGCGAGAACTCGTACTACGGCGACTTCTTCGGCCTCGATGACCTCTTCACCGAGAACCCGCGCGTGGTCGACGGGATGATCGACGTCTACAAGACCTGGATCAGGGACTTCGGCATCGACGGCTTCCGGATCGACACCATGAAGCACGTCAACGACGAGTTCTGGCAGAGGTTCGGCCCCGAGGTCCTGAAATACGCACGAGCACAAGGCAAACGCGAGTTCTTCATGTTCGGCGAGGTCTTCGACACCAGCCGCAGCTTCACCTCGCACTTCACCACGGCCGACCGGATGCAGGCCGTCATCGACTTCCCGTTCCAGGCCGCGGCCCGGGACTTCGCCTCGAAGAGCGCGCCGGCGACCGGGCTGGGGCAGTTCTTCGCCGGCGACGACTGGTACACCGACGCCGATTCCAACGTCTACGAACTGCCCACCTTCCTCGGCAACCACGACATGGGCCGGATCGGCAACTTCGTGGTCACCGACAACCCGGGCGCCGGCGACGCCGAGTGGGTGGCCCGCGACCGGCTCGCCCACGAGCTGATGTACTTCTCCCGCGGCAACCCGGTCGTCTACTACGGCGACGAGCAGGGCTTCACCGGCCCGGGCGGCGACCAGGACGCCCGGCAGACGATGTTCGCGAGCACGGTGCCGGAATACCTCGACGACGACCTGCTCGGCACCACCGCCACCCACGCGACCAGCAACTTCACGCCGACGCACCCGCTCTACCGGACGATCAGCGACCTCGCCGATCTCACCCGGCGGCATCCGGCCCTGCGCGACGGCGCCCACCAGCATCGGTTCGCGTCGGACAGCGCAGGCGTCTACGCGTTCTCCCGCATCGACCGGGGACAGCAGCGCGAATACGTCGTCGCCCTGAACAACAGCGAGCAGACGGCCGGCGCGGCGATCCCCACCTATGCGGTGAACGGCTCCTATCAGCGGGTCTACGGCTCCGGCCCGAGTTGGCTGCGGTCCGGCGCGGACTCCACGATCTCCGTCTCGGTGCCGCCGCTGTCCGCCGTGATCTACGCGTCGGCGGGGCGTGTTCCGTACAGCAAGAAAGCCCCTGCCATCACGCTGGGCGCGCCGGTCGTCCCGGCCGAGACGAACAGCCGGATCCAGGTCGGCGCCACCGTGGGCGGCAGTTCCTTCTACGAGGTCACCTTCTACGCCCGGACCGGCGCTGGCGGATGGACGCCGATCGGCACCGACGACACCGCGCCCTACCGGGTGTTCCACGACGTCAGCGGGCTGAAGACCGGGACGCCGGTGCAGTACAAGGCGGTCGTGCTCGACAACGGCGGGCACACCGCCACGAGCGGAGCGAAGGGAACCCAGGTCCCGCCGCCGAAGGTGACGATCGAGGCGCCGGCCGAGGGTGCGAACGTGCGCGACCGCGTCGAGGTGCGTGCCACCGCCGATCCGGAACGCGCCGGTCACGTCGTCCGCTTCGAGCGCAGTGTCGCCGATGGACCGTGGACGGTGATCGGGACGGACAGTTCGTCGCCGGCCTACACGGTCGTCGACGATCTCGCCCCGCTGAAGCTCGCGGCAGGCACCGCCGTCCGTTATCGGACAGTGCTGAACGGGCAGGTCAGCGCGGCACGCACTGTCAGATATGCCGGCCCGCCGCTGGAGACGGCGACGCTGCTGTACCACCGGCCGGCCGGCGACTACGACGGCTGGGGCCTGCACCTCTGGGGCGACGCCGTCGATCCGGCGCTGCTCGCCACGATCGGCTGGGACCGTCCGATGCCGCCCACCCGGATCGCCGGCGGCTGGGCCGAGTTCGACATTCCGCTGGTGGACGATGCGAAGCCGGTCAACTTCATCATCCACCTGCCGAACGGCGACACCGTGCCGACCAGCCGCGAACCGGGCGGCGACAGATCCTTCCTGCCCATCGATCACCCGCAGGTCTGGATCGAACAGGGCGATCCGGCCGTGCACACCAGCCCACCGACCGGAGGATGAAAGTGATGGCGGCCAGGCCCTAAGGTCGAGTCGTGACTGCGGACTACGGCCTGGGCATCGATCTCGGCACCACCCACACGGCGGCGGCCGTGCTGGTCGATGGACGCGTCGAGTCCGCACGGCTCGGCGCCCGCCGCATGGAGATCCCGTCCGCGATCTTCGTGAAGGAGGACGGCGGCCTGCTCGTCGGTGACGCCGCCGAACGCCGCGGCCAGGACGAGCCGGCCCGGCTGGCCCGCGAGTTCAAGCGCCGCCTCGGCGACCCGGTGCCGACCATCGTGGGCGGGATGCCACTGTCCACCCTGACGCTCACCGCGAAGCTGCTGCGCTACGTGCTCGACACCGTCACTACCCAGCAGTCGGCGCCGCCCGCGCACGTGGCGCTGACCTACCCCGCGCACTGGGGTCCCTACAAACGCGACCAGCTCGACCAGGCGATCCGCCTCGCCGACGCCGGTCCGGTCCGGCTGATCAGCGAGCCGGAGGCGGTGGCACACCGGCACGCGGCGGCCGGCCGGATCACGCCGGGCGAGACCGTCGCCGTCTACGACCTGGGCGGCAGCAGCTTCGACGTGGCGGTGCTGCGCCGCGACCCGGACGGGTTCACGCTGCTCGGCGCGCCCGAGGGCGTCGACCAGCTCGGCGGCGGTGACTTCGACGAGGCCGTCTACGCCCATGTGCTGAGCACGCTCGACGGCGTCGACTTCGACGATCCCGAGGCGGCCGCGGCCCTGGCCCGCCTGCGGCGCGACTGCGTCGAGGCCAAGGAGTCGCTCTCGTTCGACACCGAGGTGACCGTCCCGGTCGCGCTCCCCGGCCGGCACACGCGCATCCGCATCAGCCGCGCCACCTTCGAATCCCTGATCACCCTGCCGATCCGCGACACCGTCGACGCCACCCGGCGGGCCCTGCGCTCGGCCGGCATCCAGCCGGACTCCCTCGCGGGCATCCTGCTGGCCGGCGGCTCCTCCAAGATTCCGCTGGTCGCATCGGTCCTCAACGACGCATTCGGCCGCCCGATCATCACCGACTCGCACCCGGAGCTGAGCGTCGCGCTGGGTGCGGCATCACTCTCCCGCACCCCCATTCCTCGTACGCCGGAAGCCCCGCCACCCGACCTCCCCGCCGGCGACGACGCTTCCGAGATCTCCCGCCGCGAGTCGGCAGTGGTCGTGTCGAACGGCGGTCCCCCCACGCGAACCGCGGCGACGGAGCCGGCCGCAGCGCCTGTTTCACCTGCCTCACTCGCTGCGCCCGGATCGGCGGCCGGTTCTGCCACGACGGTTCCCGCAGCTCAGCCCGGTCACGGCACGACGGTTCCCGCAGCGCAGCCCGGTCACGGCACGACGGTTCCCGCTGCTCGGGGCGCGGCCGCCGGTGGATCACCTGCCGGTGGATCGCCCGCCGGTGGTTCACCTTCGGGTGGATCGCCTGCCGGTGGATCGCCTTCGGGTGGATCGCCTGCCGGTGGATCGCCTGCCGGTGGATCGCCTGCCGGTGGATCGCCTTCGGGCGGGTCGCCGGCCGCTCGGCTCGGGCTTTCGGTTCGGCCTGCGCCCAAGCAAGACTTCACCGAATTGCGCACCCCGGCCGACCCCTGGGCCGCCGTGGAAGCCGCCGAAGCCGAGGCCGCCCGCATCGCCGCCGCCGAGGCCGCCGACGCCGCCGCCCTGCGAGCCGCCAACGCCGCCGCCCTGCGAGCCGCCGACGCCGCCGCCCTGGGGGCCGCCAACGCCGCTGCTCCGCGAGCCGCCGACGCTGCCTCCCTGGGGGCCGCCGACTCCGGTGCCTTGCGGGCCGCCGACTCCGGTGCCTTGCGGGCCGCCGACGCTGCTGCTTCGCGGGTCGCTGCTGGCTCGTCCGTTTCTGGTCATACCGTCGCGGAGCAGCTCGGGACGGCTGAGACGGTGCCGGGTTATGCGGTTCCCGTTTCGCCGGCGGCCGGGACTGGCGAGGACCATGAGCCGAGTACGCAGTTCATCGCGGGTGCGCCGTTCGGCACGGGCGGTACCCCGTACGGCAAGAAGGCTCTGACCGCACGCCGGCGACGGACAGTGACCATCGCGGGGGTCGTGGTAGTCGTCGTGGCCGCTGCCGCGACCGGCATCGCGCTGTCCAATCTGGATGGTGAGAACAAGGCCACCGGCGCCGCACCGTCAGCGGCCGCCTCCGCCCCCGCCGGACCGGCACCCGTGCCCACGCAGAAGCTGGTGATCCGCACCGACACCGGCGGTCCGATGAACTCGGCGAGCTGGCAGACCCGCATCCAGACGCTCGATCCGGTCACCGGCGCCCGGGAAGACCTGGCCGGCACCGAACCCGGCGACACGCTGCCGCGCTGGTCGAACGATCGCAGCCGGATCGCGCTGACGCATCGGTCGGCGGACGAGCCGTTCGCGATCTACGTGATGGACAAGACCGGGGAGAACCGCCGCGTGCTCGTCGAGGACGTGACCGGCGGCCGGGTGGTGTGGTCGCCGGACGACAGCAGGCTCGCGTTCGTCCGGAAGGTCGGCGACAACCCGCAGATCTTCACGATCCCGGCCGGCGGTGGCGAGCCCACGGCGCTGACCGATTCCGCCACCCAGAAAGACGACCCGGTCTGGTCGGCGGACGGCAAGTCGATCATCTATTGGGCGAAGGAGAAGGGCGTACGCTCACTCTTCGCTCTCGACGTCGCCAACCCGCAGGAGCCCGGCAGGCGGATCACCGAGGCCGAGCTCGGCGACTCACTCGACCCGGCGGTCTCTCCGGACGGCACGCAGATCCTGTTCACCAGGAAGATCGGTGAGGACAACTACGACGTCTGGCAGATCGGCCTCGACGGCTCGGGTCCGAAGCCGGTCACCAACGACGCGGCCCGCGAGATGGACCCGACCTGGTCGGTGGACGGCGAATGGTTCGCCTACGTGCGCGGCGACCTGAACCATCCCCAGATCTACATCGAACGCAAGGACGGCACCGGCGAGCAGCCGCTGACGAAGGGCGACGATCGGGAGGGCCACCCGTGCTGGTTCTGATCTCATGAGCGGTTCGGTCGGCGCGCTGCTCCTGGTGCGGTACTGCAGCTGGCACGCCGCCGACGCCGCCGAACTGATGTCCCGGGCCGCCGTTCTGGACCGCCCCGGGTCCCTGCGCCACGACGCCGAAGAGTGGCTGCGCTGCCACGGCCCGTCGGTGGCCTTCGACCACGTGAGCCTGATCCACGAGGTGGCGGTGCTCCTGGAGGATCCCGGCGATCCGGAGGCCCTCGGCGACTGCCTGCGCCGGGCGAACCAGCTGGCGCAGGCGGCAGTCCACCGTGCACGGAGTTCCGGCCACGGCGAGTGGGACGCCACCGACTTCCCGGCGATCGAGGAACAGGCCCGCCGCCTGTCCGTGACCGATCCCGCCCAGGCGATGGAGTTGAGCCGGGAGTTCGCCCGCCTCTACGCGGATGTCCTGGAGAAGTAGCCTGCCGAACGGGCGATCGAGGAGCAGTAGAGATACGGATGGCAGTGTGGATCTTCCGCAGGAGGCTCGTTCCCAGAGCAGCTGACGAATGGCTGCCACGACGGGGAAGGCTCCCACATGCGTAACTGGAAGACGTTCGCTCTCGCTGGTGTCGCCGGTGTCTCGGTGCTCGCCCTCATCCCGGTGGGGGCGAGCGCGAGCAGCCCGGCCGCCGGGGTCAAGCACGAGCAGAGCGCGGTCAAGCCGACCGTGGTGCTGGTGCACGGCGCCTGGGCGGACGCGTCCGGCTGGAACGACGTCACCGCCAAGCTGCAGGCCAAGGGCTACACCGTGGTCGCCCCGCCGAACCTGCTGCGCAGCCTGGACGAGGACAGCGCGTACCTGAAGTCGTTCCTCGCCACGATCAGCGGGCCGATCGTGCTGGTCGGGCACTCGTACGGCGGCGCGGTCATCACCAACGCGGCCACCGGCAACCCGAACGTGAAGTCGCTCGTCTACATCTCCGCGTACGCCCCGGACCAGGGCGAGACGATCGCCGAGGCCGGCGCGCTGAACGGCGGCGACAACTCGGTGCTGGTGTCGCACCTGATCAAGCGGGCGTACCCGAACACCGGCGGCTACGTCGACACCACGGTGGACCCGGCCTGGTTCCCGAAGCTGTTCGCTGCGGACGCCCCGCTCAGCAAGACCAAGCTGATGGCGACCCAGCAGCGCCCGCTGTCGTCGGCGGCGTTCGAGGGCGAGACCGGCGTGCCGGCCTGGAAGAGCATCACCTCGTACTACCTGGTGTCGCTGGACGACAAGACCATCCCGCCGGTCGCGGAGAAGGCGATGGCCGCCCGGGCCGCGAAGGGCCGGACCGTCGAGATCCACAGCTCGCACGCGGCGATGGTCGCTCACCCGGCCGCGGTGACCGACCTCATCCTGCGGGCGGCGCGCTCCTGACCGAAGAGAACCTAGGATCCACGGCGTGCCCCTCTTCCCCTCGTACGACGGACTGCACCTGTTCTTCGACGAGAAGGGTGAGGGGCCGCCGCTCGTGGTGCTCGCCGGCGGCCCCGGCACCGACGCCCGCTACCTGGGTGACCTCGGTGGGCTCTCCGCGACCCGCCGGCTGGTCCTGCTGGACGCGCGGGCGGCGGGCCGTTCCGGGGTGCCGGACGACCGGGACACGGTGTCGTTCACCGAGCAGGCCCACGACGTCGAGCACCTGCGCCGTCACCTCGGCCTGGAACGGCTGGACGTCCTGGCGCACTCGGCCGGCTGCCTGACCGCCCAGGAGTACGCCGCCGCCTACCCCGGCCGCGTCCGGCGACTGATTCTGGTCACTCCGGTGGGCCGGGCCGCCCGGGAGCCGGATCCGGAGGAGCTGGCCGCGCTCCGGGATTTGCGCCGGGGCGAGCCCTGGTACGAGCACGCCGCCGCCGGTGACGCGGCGCTCCGGAACGGCGGGCTCAGCCCGGCCGAGGAGATCCTGGCCCGGGCCCGGATGATCCCGTTCTCCTGGCACCGGTGGACGCCCGAGGTCCGCCGCACCCAGTACGTCAAAGGGCACGCCACGTCGCTGCGCTGGCTGCGGGACGCGTTCTACCGGGGATCGACCGACGAGGTGGAGAGGCTCGCCGCCGCCATCGGCGAGCCTCTGATCATCGCCGGGGCGAGCGACGGCCTGATCGGCACGGCCCCGGCCAGGCTCGCAGCGGCCACCTACCCCGGCAGCCGGCTGGAGGTCATGACCGCTTCAGGTCACCGGCCGTGGGTCGAGCAGCCCGATCACTTCCGGGCGCTGGTCGAGGAATACCTGAGCGCGTCCCGTGCGGCCGACGGGCTCGGCTGAGGCGCCGGGACCAAGGTCCCGTCAGTTTTCGAGAAGCCATCGGCTCCCGGCCGTCCCTAGCCTGAAGTGGTCACCGCACGGACGTCCGAAGGAGACCACGACATGATCACGAAGCTGAACGTCACCACGATCTATGTGCACGACAAGGACGAGGCGCTGGAGTTCTACGTCGGCAAGCTCGGCCTGGAGAAGGGCAACGACGTGCAGCAGGGTTCGTACCGCTGGCTGACGGTCCGGGTGCCGGGCGGCGAAACCGAGATCTCCCTCGAACAGCCCGGCCCTCCCCTGCACGACGACGCCACCGCCGCGCAGATCCGCGAGCTGCTCGCCAAGGGGGCGCTGACCGGCCTGGTGCTGATCACCGACGACGTGCGCAAGCTGTACGAGACGCTCAGGTCCCGCGGCGTCACCGACTTCACGCAGGAGCCGGCCGACCACTTCTACGGCACCGACATGGGCCTGCGGGACCCGTCCGGCAACCCGATCCGCATCCTCCAGCAGGGTTAGATCGGCCGCACCTGGGACAGCTGCCTGATCGAGTAGTCGTCGTCCCAGCAGACGGCGGCCTGCCAGGCGGCCGAAGCCTGGGCGGCGACGTCGAGGGCGGCGTCGTCGAATCCGGCCGCGTTGCCGGGCAGGACCAGGTCGAGGTCGGGCACGTCCACGTGGGACTCGTCCCAGTCGATCAGGGCCACCCGGTCCGCGGTCACCCGGATGTTGCGCGGGTTGGGGTCGCCGTGCACGACGCACGTCTCGCGGCCGGCGAGCCTGGCCCAGGCCGCCCGGCACCGGGCCACCCCGTCCGCCGGCATCGCGCCGAGGTCGATCCGCGTACCGGTGTCCGCGTGCAGCAGGTCGGCCGAGGAGCGCCAGCCCGGGCGCTGCGGCCACCCTCGCGTGAGCCGATGCAGGTCGCGCAGGGTCGCGGCCACCCGCCGCCAGTCGGCCGGTGTCGAGGGCGGGCCGCCCTCGACATAGGTCATCACCACCAGACCGTCCACGAACAGCCGGCCGTCGGCGGCCGGGATCGGCACCGGAACGGCCAGGCCCTCCCGGTCCAGATGTGCCAGCAGCGCGGTCTCCCAGGACAGATCCGCGTCGCTCCGGGCACCGAGCCGGGCGACCGCGAGCCCGCCGCGGACGCGCACGCTCCACACGTCGTTGGCGACGCCACCCGAGAGCGGTCCGATTCGCGTGGCGTCG
Organism: Actinoplanes sp. OR16; assembly: GCF_004001265.1. Classification (GTDB taxonomy): domain Bacteria; phylum Actinomycetota; class Actinomycetes; order Mycobacteriales; family Micromonosporaceae; genus Actinoplanes. Next base: position 7,101,804 of record NZ_AP019371.1, read on the forward strand.
TCACCCCACTGCGCGAGCGCATCCCAGCCCATCCGACGGATCCTAGGCGCTCAGGTTGGCGACCAGCAGGTCGCGGGTGGCTTCCAGATGGGTTCGCATCGCGGCTTCGGCGGCGGCGCCGTCGCGGGCCAGGACGGCGGCGACGACCGGCTCGTGCTCGGCGTGGATCTCGGCGAGGGAACGGCCGCTCGCGGTCGTCGGCGGGCCCAGCAGGGCTGTCGTGGTCCGCAGGCGTTCGATGATGGCGGCCGTGCGCGGTCTGCCGGCGGCGTGCAGCAGCAGGTCGTGCAGTTCCCGGTCGGCGCGCCAGAACGACGCGTCGTCGGGGGCGGCCGCCATCGCCGACAGCGCCGAACGGATCGCGGCGTGCTGGGCGTCGGTCCCGGAGACGGCGGCGTCGCGGGCGGCCGGCGGTTCGAGGGCCACCCGGATGCCGATGATCTCCTCGATGTCGTCGGCCTGGGGCGGCAGCACGCGGAATCCGCGGTTGCGCCGGATCTCGATGAGCCCGGCCTCGGCGAGCCGCAGCAGCCCCTCCCGAGCCGGGCTGCGGGAGACGTCCAGCAGCTCAGCCAGCTGATACACCGAATACGTCACCGACGGCACCAGCTCACCCGCCGCGACGCCGTCCCGCACGGCCTGGGCCACGGCGTCGGCGAGGGAGGGGGCGTCCGGCGGCAGCACGAGTTTCGGCATGAGTAACATGTTACCCATGAGCGAGCAGGCGAACGGCGTGGTGGAGGCCCTGACCAAGGCGGGCCTCGAGGTGCGATCCGACCCGGGCACCCGGGGGATGTACGCGTCGGACGCCTCCCTCTACCGCATCCCGCCGATCGCCGTGGTCCGCCCGCGCGGCGTCGACGAGGTGGCCGCGTCCCTCGCCGTCGCCCGCGAGACCGGCGTGCCGATCACCTCGCGCGGCGCCGGCACGTCGGTGGCCGGCAACGCGGTCGGCCGGGGCATCGTGCTCGACTTCTCCCGGCACATGAACAAGGTGCTCGACATCGACCCGGCGGCGAAGACGGCGGTGGTCGAGCCGGGCACCGTGCACGCCGTGCTGCAGAAGGCCGCCGCGCCGCACGGTGTCCGCTTCGGCCCCGACCCGTCGACCTGGCCGCGCTGCACCATCGGCGGCATGATCGGCAACAACGCGTGTGGTTCGCGGTCCCTCGCCTACGGCCGGACCTCGGACAACGTCGCAGGCCTGGAGCTGATGACGGCGGCAGGCGACACTTTCGCCACCGGATATCAGGATGATTCCCCATTCGTACGCGGAGCCGACGACCTGCTGGCGGACATCCGGAATGTCCTGAGCGGCCACCTCGCCACCACACGGACCGAATTCGATCGCTTCGGCCGCCAGGTCTCCGGCTACGCCGCCCACCACCTGCTCCCGGAGCGGTTCGACCTGACCCAGGCGCTGGTCGGCTCCGAGGGCACCCTCGCCGTCATCACGAAGGCGACCGTCAAGCTGGTGGTCGACGCGCCGGTCCGGGTCGTCGTCGTGCTCGGCTTCCGGGACATCGTCGCGGCCGGCGAAGCCTCCCCGGCCGTGGTGGCGCACGGCCCGACCTCCTGCGAGGGCCTCGACTCCCGCCTGCTCGACGTGCTGCGCGCCCGCCGCGGCCCGGACGCCGTCCCGCCGCTGCCGACCGGCGGCGCCTGGCTCTTCGTGGAGCTGGCCGGCGACGACAAGGGCGAGGTCCTGGCCCGCGCGCGGAAGCTGGCCGCCGACGGCATCGGCGACGACGCGCTGGTCGTCGAGGACCCGGCGACGCAGGCCCGGCTGTGGCGGATCCGCGAGGACGGCGCCGGCCTGGCCGGTCGCGCCCCGTCGGACAAGCCCGCCTGGCCCGGCTGGGAGGACGCCGCGGTGCCACCGGCGAAGCTCGGCGCCTACCTGGCCCGGTTCGACGAGCTGGTCGCGTCCTACGACATGACGTCCGCGCCGTTCGGGCACTTCGGCGACGGCTGCATGCACGTGCGCCTCGACTTCCCGCTGGACCAGCCCGGCGGCACCAAGATCATGCGCGAGTTCCTGATCGACGCGGCGAAGCTGGTCGGCGAGTTCGGCGGCTCGCTCTCCGGTGAGCACGGCGACGGCCGGGCCCGCTCCGAACTGCTGCCGCACATGTACTCGGCGGACGCGATCAGCATGTTCGCGCAGATCAAGCACGCGTTCGACCCCGGCAATCTGCTCAACCCCGGTGTTCTGGTGGACCCGGATCCGGTCGACGCCGACGTACGAGCGGCCTTCAAGAAGCCCTTGAAGCAATTGGCGATGGCCTATCCGCACGATGACGGCGATCTGGCTCAGGCGGTGCACCGGTGCACTGGCGTCGGTAAATGCCGGGCCGACAATTCCGCGGCCGGTGGCGTGATGTGCCCGTCGTTCCTCGCGACCCGCGAGGAGAAGGATTCGACGCGGGGCCGCGCCCGGGTGCTGCAGGAGGTCGTGCGGGGCGAACTGCCGTGGTCGCACGCATCCGTCCACGACGCGATGGATCTCTGTCTGGCCTGCAAGGGCTGCGCGTCGGACTGCCCGACCGGCATCGACATGGCGACCTACAAGTCCGAGGTCCTGCACCAGACCTACCAGGGTCGTCTCCGTCCGCGTTCGCATTACACGCTCGGGAGACTGCCGATGTGGGCACGTCTCGCCGGCTGGATGCCGCGTCTCGCGAACCTCGGCACGCGCCTTCCCGGAATTCGCGGACTGGCACTCCGGCTCGCCGGTGTGGACAGCCGTCGTTCGGTGCCGGCGTTCGCCCGCAGGCCTTTCCGGCGTACCTTCAAAAAGGTTGAATCCGCACGCAAACCGGTCGTCCTCTTCGCCGATTCGTTCTCCGACGCCTTCTCGCCGGAAGTGGCCGAGGCGACCGTCCGGGTGCTGCGCGCCGCCGGCTACGAACCACGCCTGCCCAGCGGCTCGGTCTGCTGCGGCCTGACCTGGATCACGACCGGGCAGCTCGATTCCGCCAAGAAGATCCTCCTTCGTACGGTGGAAGCCCTGTCCGAAGATGCCCACGCCGGAATCCCGATCATCGGCATCGAGCCGTCCTGCACGGCCGTCCTCCGGTCCGACGTGCACGAGCTGCTGCCCGGCAACGCCGACGCCGTCGCCGTGTCCCAGCAGGTCCACACCCTGGCCGAACTGCTGGCGAAGACGCCGGACTGGACGCCGCCGGACCTCTCAGACGTCGAAGTCGTCGCGCAGCCGCACTGCCACCACCACGCCGTCCTCGGCTGGAAGACCGATGCTGATCTGCTGGCCGCCAGCGGCGCCCGCGTGAAGCGGCTCGCCGGATGCTGCGGTCTGGCCGGCAACTTCGGGGTGGAGCTGGGGCACTACGAGGTGTCCGTGGCAGTCGCCGAACAGAACCTGCTGCCGGCCCTCGACGCCTCCCCGGACGCCGTGGTCCTGGCCGACGGCTTCTCCTGCCGCACCCAGGTGGCCGACCTCCGCGACCGTCCCGCCGTCCACCTGGCCCAGCTCCTGGACCGCTGAACAGCAGTCGATTGACGGACGGCGACGGGCCGGCGGCTCGGCAGGGTTGGGGTGTGGCTACTTTCGATCCCGCTCAGCACACCGTCGTCCCGGCTCGCAGGTTCGAGGACCTCAGCGTCGGCGAAGTCTTCAACGCGCCCAGCCGTACCGTCACCGACGCGCACGCCGCCGCCTTCCAGACGGTCTCCGCCGACAACCACCCGATCCACTACGACGCCGAGTACGCCCGCGCGCACGGCCACCCCGCGCCCGTGGTCCACGGCCTGCAGGTGCTGGCGTTCACCGCGCCCGGAGCGACGCTGTTCCCGCACGTCATCGGGAACGTCTTCGTGGCGTTCGCCGGCCTCACCGCCGAGTTCCACCAGGAGGTGAACGCCGGCGACACCCTCTACCCCAGCCTGACGATCATCGGGTTGGACCCGCGCGACGGCACCGGGCTGGTGACGACCCGGGCGACGGTCCACAACCAGCGGGGCGAGCTGGTCCTGTCCGGCGACCACCGGTACATCCTCCGGCTGTCCTGAACGGTGCCGGGCCGTTCAGGGGCCCAGCTCGGCGATCACGGAGGTGAGTTCGGAGGCGGTCAGCTCGTAGGCGGTCTCGCCGGTGCGCGGGTCCCGTGCGACAAGGGTGTGGAACGTGGGCGCATGCGGACCGGTCAGGTCGATCAGGGTCGCCGAGGCGCCCATGACCGCGCGCTCGGTTCCCGGCGTCGCGGTCAGGTCGACGCGGGTCACCACTCCCGGCGTGACCCAGACGGGATGCCGGCGAGCATGCCGAACAGCTGCAGGTGGAAGTGACCGCAGAGGATCAGGCGTACGTCGGTTCCGCCGATCGCCTCGGCCAGCTCGTCGCCGTTACGAAGGCCGAGGGCTGACTGGACCGCCACGCCGGGTACCGCCACGGGCGGGTGGTGGAACGCCAGGACGGTGCCGTTCGGGGCGGGCTCGGCCAGGACGGTGCGACCGCGGCGCGCTCGCCGCCGGGTGCGGTCGGCTGCTGCCTGGGTCCGCCGCTGGTCAGGTGGCCGGTGCCGAGAACGGCGGCGAAGGCCGTACGGTCGTCGTGATCGCCCGTGGTGAAGATCGCGGGGATGCCGCGCTCGCCCGCGAAGGCGGCTGTCAGGCCGCGGGCGTCCGTGTAGGCCTCGCGGGAGCCGTCGTCGGCGATGTCACCGGGCCGGCACCGGAGCCTGTTCGGCGGTGAGGTGCTCGTCGCACGGGTCGGCGAGATCGTCGGGCGGCCGGCCGCGCGGCGTCCACCACGGAGGCCTGGTTGTTCAGCACCAGGACCGGCGGCCGTGGGGTGCTGCTCATGCGGGCTGAATCCGCTCCACGGCGGCGGCCGGGACGGTCACGATGACGTAGTCCTCCATCAGGTCGGACTGCACATCGACCATCGCGTTCCGGCCGGTGTAGCGAACGGTGAACGTGATCCGCCGCAGCCACGCCTCGTCGTAGTCGGTGAGGCTCTCCGGCACCTCACCCACGAGCCGGACCTCGTCGCCCGGCTTGACGGGGACCTCCGCCGGGGCCTCGACGCGGAGGATGCCAGTGATCGCGTGGAGGAGAGCTTCCAGCGGCTCGGTGTCCGCGCCGTAGTGCACGAGATGCCCGGCCTGGCCGAAAATCCGCTCGGCTTCGGCCCTGCTCAGATCGGCGAGCGCCTCGACGGCGCCGGCGCTCGGACCCGGCACCGGCGACGTCGCGAGTTGCGCGGCCAGCGCCAGAAGCAACCGATCGATGACACTCTCCGCCACGTCGACCTCAGCCATCGACCGAGGATACGACCGTCGCGCTCGGCTCACGGCCGTAGTTCCACCCGCAGCGTCTCCCGGTCGGGCAGCACGATCGCCCGTGCCGCCGGATCGCCGGTCCAGCCGGACGGCAGCAGGAACCAGCGGTCGTTGCGGTAGACCAGCAGGCGCAGCCCCGCGTACCGGTACCGGTAGGCGCTCTGCTCGCCGAGATCGGTCCGGACCACGCCGGGCCCGCCGACCGACAGGTCCTCGGCGCTGAACACCACGGCGTTCGCCATGACACCCAGGTTGCGGCTGAGATCGCGAGCGACCCGGTCGCCGGTCTGTTGGGCGTAGGTGGAGAACGCCCAGAACAGCCCGACCACGACGACACCGGCGACCAGGCCGCGCCGCATCATCAGTTCCGGCCGAGTGCTCGCCGCCCACTGCGTCACGGCGATCTCCAGCAGCAGCGCTCCGGCGATCAGCGCGGTGGCCGCGGCGATCGGGGTCAGGTAGTGCGCCTCGCCGAACAGCACGCTGATCCCGGGCACCAGCAGCAGGACCGCGAACGCGCCCACCTCCGCCAGTACGACCGGCCTCAGTCGCGCGTCGATCGCCACGGCCCGGGCCACCAGCCGGTGCGTCAGCAGCACCGCCGTGGCGCCGATCAGCAGCGCCGCACACGGCCGGAACGCCACGCCGGCGCTGCGCAGCAGATAGTCCTGCGCGGAGTAGCCGAGCAGGTTCGCGTCGATGCCGAACTCCGAGAAGATCGCGTTCGTCCGTACCCAGCCGAAGTAGTAGAGCAGCCCGGTCAGCGTCGCGAACGGCGCCACCACCAGCCCGGCGGTCTCCACGATCCGGAAGAGGCCGGATTCGTCGGGCGGCTCACTCACCGCTGGTTTCGCCCGTGGACGGGTCCGTCGGCTCGACCTCTGAGGTTTCCGGCTCTTCGGAAGTCCCCGCTTCCTCGGAAGTCCCCGGTTCTCCGGAGGACGGCGGTGAGGACTCCGGCGGCTCGACGCCGACGGTGACACCCGGAATCTCCGGGTCGATCGGTGAGGGCGACACCTCCACCGCGACCGCCGGTGTCGACGACTCCACCGGTGCCGGCGTGATCGTCAGCTCGACACCGGGGATCTCCGGTTCGGGAGTTTCGACGCCGATGCCGGGCACTTCGGGCGACGACGGCGGCGGGTCGGTGGGGGCGGCCTCGGGATCAGGACACCCGGTCAGCGCCAAGGCCGCGACCAGCGCCAGGCCGCAACCCCGGGAACGCCGACCGCCGTTCACCCTCGTATTGTCACGCCGCTTCCCGGACCGCCACACTCGCCGGAACGGGTACATCCGGCGAACCGGAAGCGCCGCGCGGGGATGCCTGGCAGAGAACATCCCCGCGCGACCACAAGGTGTGATTCAACCGGGGTTCATCCTGCGGGGGCGGGTTGACGGTCCGCCCTCGGAATCATGTCGATCTTGTGACGGTCAGGCCCGGCGCCACTTCTGGTTGAGCGTTCCGGCGCAGTCCCACAGCTGGACGCGGGCGCCGTCGTTGCCGTTCCACTCCTTGATGTCGAGGCACTTGTTCGCCTGCGGGTTCACGAGATCGCCGGCCGCGCTGAGGACCCACTGCTGGGCCGGGTTGCCGCTGCACGTCACGATCTGGATCTCGACGCCGCTGGCGGTGGAGCCCCACGGGATGTCCAGGCACTTGTTGTTGCCGGTGCGCAGGGCACCGCCGACCGCCTCCCACTTCTGGGCCGCGGTGCCGTTGCAGGTCCACATCTGCACCAGGACGCCGTCGGCGAAGTTGCCGTTCGGCACGTCCAGGCACTTGTTGTTCCAGTTGCTGACGATCGCCTGGCCGCTGCCGCCGCCGGACGTGGTCAGCGACAGGCCGTACACCTGAAGGATCTCGTTGACCGGCTGGAACCACATGGTGCCGCCGGTGGTGCAGTCGCCGGTGCCGCCGGAGGTGACTCCCTGCGCCTGGTTGCCGGAGATCCACGAGCCGCCGGAGTCGCCCGGCTGCGCGCACGCGTTGCTGCGGCTCAGCCCGGAGACGGCGCCCTGCGCGTAGTTGATCGTCTCGTTCTTGCCGAGCAGGGTTCCGCAGCGCCATCCGGTGGTCCGCCCGGACCGGCAGATCGAACTGCCGATGGCGGCCTCCTGGGAACCGGCGACGACGACGTTGCCACCCGAGTAGTTGTTCACCCAGGGCTGCGAGACCCAATTGCCGTTGGTACGAACCCACGCATAGTCGTTGCCCGGGAACGACGAGCCCGCGAACGTGCCCTGCGCGACGTTGTTGAAGCCGAGCGTCGGGCTCCCGGTCCCGCCGCAGTGGCCGGCCGTCACGAAGCCGCCGGCCACCGCGAATCCGACCGAGCACAGCGTGTTGCCGTTGATGACGTACTGATCACCGCCGCGGACGTCGTACAGAGGTCGCGGCCTTTGATCCTCGGTCTTGATCGTCACCTGACCGGCCCCGGCGTCCCGCGCGAACGCCCGGGCCGCCGACGACGCGCCCGGTGCGGCGGTGATCACCACGCTGTTGGAGGCCGGATCGACGTACCAGCTGTGCACGGTGTCCGGCGCCTGGTGCCGGTCCAGTTTCGCGCGGGCAGCGTTGAGGTCACGCTCGGTCCGCGCCACGATCGTCGCGTCGGCGCCCTCCTTGCGGACCGCGGCGACATCGTTCGCGCTGGTCACGGCGACGGTGAGCCGGGTGGCGCCCTCCGGGATCCAGGCGCCGGCGAACCGCGCGCCCAGTTGCTCACGGAGCCGGTTCTCGATCACGGGGGCGGCCGCTTCGGTGGTGAGGCGGTCGGCGATCTGCTGGTCGTTCAGGCCGAGGTCACGCCGCATGGCCTGGTACATGCCCGGATTGTCGCTCTCATCCTGGGCCTGAGCGGGTTGCGGCGTCAGAGTCATCAAAGCCGCGGCCAGCGCGACAAGGGGACGACGGAGCACGGCTCGTCCTTTCAGCCGGGGGGAACGGGAAAGAGAGCGCTCTCAGCGCCCGATTCTTCCCATCCGTCTCGACGGCTGTCAATAAAGCTTCCTATTTACAAGTTCAGTTAACAGTCCTAATAATTAGCCATGCGCCGATCCCCGATCCTTGCCGCGGCCGCAGCGCTGGCCGTGGCATGCTCCACCGTCTACGTCGCCACCACGGCGAACGCCGCGGCCGCCTGCGCCACGGCCTGGTCCGCCACCGCCGTTTACGTCAAGGACAACGTCGTCTCCAAGGGCGGCAGCAACTACACCGCCAAGTGGTGGACCCAGGGTGAGGACCCGGCCCTGAAGTCGGGCCAGTGGGACGTCTGGGTCAACAATGGAGCGTGCGGAGGGACGACCAATCCTTCGCCCTCGCCGTCCACCTCCAGCGCGTCGCCGTCCCCCTCGGTCACCGCATCGCCCTCGGTCACCCCATCCCCCTCGGTCACGCCGTCCACGTCGGTGCCCCCGATCCCCGCCGGCGGTCTCCCGAAGCACGCCCTCATCGGCTACCTGCACGCCAGCTTCGCCAACGGCTCCGGATATCTGCGGATGGCCGACGTGCCCGCCGACTGGGACATCATCAACCTGGCGTTCGGCGAGCCCACCACCGCCACGTCCGGCGACATCCGCTTCAGCCTCTGCCCTGCCACCGAATGCCCCGGCGTCGAGTCCGAGGCCGAGTTCCTCGCCGCGATCAAGGCGAAGCGGGCCGCCGGCAAGAAGGTGCTGCTCTCCATCGGCGGCGCGAACGGCCAGGTCCAGCTGACCACGACGGCGGCGCGCGACAAGTTCGTCAGCTCGGTCAGCGCGATCATCGACAAGTACGGCCTGGACGGCGTCGACATCGACTTCGAGGGCCACTCGCTGTCCCTCAACACCGGCGACACCGACTTCAAGAACCCGACGACGCCGGTCATCGTCAACCTGATCAGCGCAGTGAAGTCGTTGAAGGCGCGCTACGGCGCCGGCTTCGTGCTGACGATGGCCCCGGAGACGTTCTTCGTCCAGCTCGGCTACCAGTTCTACGGCTCCGGGCCGTGGGGCGGCCAGGATCCGCGCGCCGGCTCCTATCTGCCGGTCATCCACGCCCTGCGCAACGACATCACGGTCCTTCACGTCCAGGACTACAACTCGGGTTCCATCATGGGCCTGGACAACCAGTACCACTCGATGGGCGGCGCCGACTTCCACATCGCCATGACCGACATGCTCCTGGCCGGCTTCCCGGTCGCCGGCAACACGGCGAACGTCTTCCCCGCCCTGCGCGAGGACCAGATCGCCTTCGGCGCTCCCAGCTCGGTCAGCGCTGGCAACGGGTACGTCGCTCCGGCCGGTGTGCAGCAGGCGGTGACCTGCCTGGTGAAGGGCACGAACTGTGGCGGCTACACGGTCCGCAGCGGCACCAACCCGAACTTCCGGGGCCTGATGACCTGGTCCATCAACTGGGACAAGTTCTACGCGAACGAGTTCCGCCTCAACCACGAGCCGTTCCTGAACGCCCTCGGCTGACGCCCGGCGGGGCCCGGGTGACCTGCGCAGGCACCCGGGCCCCCGTTGCTAGGCTCCTACGGTGAGTGACGCCCTGGCCGCCCGATGGTCCTCCCACTGGACCCCGCGCGAGGTAGCGGACCGCCTCACCGGCACGACGACACCCTGGTGCGTGGCCGCGGGCTGGGCGCTGGACCTGTTCCGCGGACGGCAGACCCGCCCGCACGGCGACATCGAGATCGCGATTCCGGCCGACGGCGCGGCCCGTCCGCACCTGAGCCCGGACCAGCGCGCCGCCCTGGCCGGGATGCTGTCCCACGCCCATCCCGGCCACCGTTGGCTCGCACACCTATGACCTGGCCGTTCTTCACCGGATCGGCGCCCCTGCCCGCGCCCTGGTCGGTCGGCGGCACGGTCACGCTCCGCTTCCTCTGGCAGGACGATCCGGGACTGCCCGCCGATCTCCTCCTGCACGACGTCCCCGTGCGGGCGACCACCCTCCGCGACGACGACGGCGAACCCTTCGCCCAGCTGGTCGAGAAGGACGGCCTGATCGCCGTCCGCACCGGTCACACCCGGCCGGGCGAGGTGCGGCTGACCGGCTGCCTGACCTTCGACCCGTGGACGGCGTGGCATCAGGTGCCACCCACCACCGCGATGATCCGCCGCATCCGATCCTTCGATTCCCTGTACGACCGAGGCCCCGACTTCTGGACCGCCCGCCCGGGCAGCCACCGCCTCATCGACCACGCCACCACAGCGGACGACGACCCACCCACCGACGAGGACGATGTCGACCCGGCCGGCTTCGAGCTTCTGAGCCCGGAGCAGTATTACGCCCGAGCCCGCCACCTACTCCCCGAAACCGAGTGGCAGACCCAGGGCTACCTGATCGACCTCGAAGTGCGGCACACCTGATCCCCCGGCCGGGAGACGGGGTAGCCGAGCCACCCGGCCTCCACCCGGAGACGTGCCGGGCGCGCCGCCCCTGAGCTGAGCGATCTCGCCCTTCGCGGCGATCGGGTCCGGGCGTCCTCGTCGGCGCCTCCGCGCCCCCACCGCGATCAACGAATCAGCTCACCCGAATTCCCTATCACGAAATCATTCGGCGACGAGGGGACGCTTTCCGGGAAACCCGCTAGGAACCGAGGCGGGTCAGGGGAGGACCTCGCGGAGCTTCACCGCGAATTCTCGGGGCTTTCCGGCGTAGCCGTGCTCGCCGCCCAGGAAGCCGCCGTGGTGGCCGGGGAAGACGACCGGTTCCTGGCCCAGCCGGAGCGCCAGAGCCTGGGCGGTCCGGGCCGTGTAGGTGCCCGCTGACTCCTCGCCCAGCGCGACCACGATGCGGGCCGGGGCGTCGGTCAGGGCTGCGATGTCGGGGCGGTAGTCGCTGACCGCCCAGGAACGCTGGGAGAGGAGCGGGTCGTCGCGGGAGCCGTCGTCGGTGGCGGGCATGCCGAACGCCGCGGGGTCGGGAGCGGGCTGGGCGAAGTAGGCGTCGGTGAACTCGCCCTGCCAGGAGGTCATCGCGATGAACGCGGCCATGCCGGCGCCGGCGCCGCCCTTCTGGTACGCCTCGAAGAAACCGGCACGGGCGCGGTCGGCGGCTGCGGCGTCCGGCAGCACGGCGTTGATCGGCGGCTCGTGGGCGACCAGGGTGCGGACGTCGCCGGGGAAGCGGGTGACGAGTTCGAGGCCGGTGACCGCGCCGCCGCTGCTGCCGAAGACGTCGACCGGGCCGCCGCCGAGCGCCTCGATCAGCAGGTGCAGGTCGGCGGCCTGGTCCTGCGGCGTGAAGTCGTCGCGGCCGTCCTTGCGCCTGCTCCGGCCGAGGCCGCGCGGGTCGTAGGTGACCACCGTACGGTCGCCGAAGTGCTCGGCGAGTGAGCCGAAGCCCTCGGCCGTCATCGGCTGGCCGATCATCAGGAGGATCGGCCCGGAGCCGCGGACGTCGTAGACCAGATCGGCGCCGGGAGTGTCCAGGGTGTTCGTCTGTGTCATGGCCTCGACCCTATGCCGCTGGTACGGTCTATCCGCTCGACCGAGCCGTACAAGATGGGGGATCTTATGGCTGAGGTGGCGTTGCGTCCTGTCGATGACGGTGACCTGGATGCTCTGTTCGAGCAGATGCGGGATCCGGAGGCGGTGCGGATGGCCGCCTTCACCGCGGCCGACCCGGATGATCGGGCCGCGTTCGACGTCCGGATGGCGAAGAACCGGACCACTCCCGGGATCGTCCACCGCGCGGTGACCGTCGACGGAAAGCTCGCCGGGACGATCGCCAGTTTCGTGATCGAGGGCGAGACCGAGGTGACCTATTGGATCGACAGGTCGTTCTGGGGGCAGGGGGTCGCCAGCCGGGCGCTCGCGCTGCTAATGGAGCTGGTGCCCGAGCGCCCGCTGTTCGCCCGGGCCGCCAGCGACAACGCGGCGTCGCTGCGGGTGCTGGAGAAGGCCGGCTTCACCGTCATCGGCAGCGACTCCGGGTTCGCCAACGCCCGCGGCGCCGAGATCGAGGAGACCGTCCTGCGACTGTCTTAGCCCAGGGGCACGGGACCGAACCGGCCCCAGGCAACGAAGATCGCCAGCGCCATGTAGACCAGATCGGTGATGATCGTCGCCCGCTCGCCCCGGCGCAGCCGCATCGCGGCGGCACAGGCGAACAGCAGCGCCACACAGGTGGCGGTCACCGGCACCAGCATCGGGGCGATGCCGAGCACGGCCGGCAGGATCAGGCCGGCCGCGGCGAGGATCTCCAGGCTGCCGATGCCGCGCAGGGCCCTCGGGCTGAAATCCATCACCCACTCCCCCGCGTGGCCGACCGCGGCGATCCTCTCCCGGGGCACGACCATCTTGGCCGTGCTGATCAGCAGGACGGTGGCGAGCAGGATGGTGACCACCCACAGCCAGGTGTCGAGGCTCATCCCGGTCACCGGGCCTTCTTGACGTCGCGGGAGACGGCCCAGGCGTCGGCGACCGGGCCGAGGTGACGCAGCTTGTCCGGGTTGCTGACCAGCCTGATCGCCTGGATCCGGCCGTCCAGGATGTCCAGAGTGAGCGCGTTGAGAGTGTGCCGGTCCCGGTCGTACAGGATGGCCCCGGGTTGGCCGTTGATCTCCCGAAGCTCGATCTGGACGCCGATGCTCAGCATGGGGACGGCGACCGTCGCGAGGACGCGCGCCACCCGGTCCGGGCCGATGATGGGCTTGGGCAGGTTCGGGGCCTTGCCGCCGCCGTCGCTGACCATCTGCACGTCGGCGGCGAGCAGCACCCGCAGGCCGTCCAGGTCGCCGTCGCGGAAGGCGTCGAAGAAGCGGCCGGCCAGCTCGTCGCGTTCCCGGCGGTCGGCGGCGAACCGGGGACGGCCCTCGTCCATGTGCCGGCGGGAGCGCACGGCCAGTTGCCGGCACGCGGATTCACTGCGGCCGACCGCAGCGGCGATCTCCGGGAATCCGAAGGCGAAGACCTCGCGCAGCACGAAGACGGCGCGTTCCAGCGGGGTGAGGCGTTCGAGCAGGAGCAGCGCGGCCATCGAGACCGAGTCGGCGAGTTCGGCGGCGCGTTCCGGGTCGGCGTACGGATCGGTGACCAGAGGTTCCGGGAACCACGGACCGACGTACGCCTCCCGTCGCACCCTGGCCGAGCGCAGCACGTTCAGCGAGGTCCGGGTGACCATCGTGGAGAGCAGCGCCTTCGCCGACGCGGGCTCACCCGGATAGGCCTCGAACTGGATCCACGTCTCCTGGACCGCGTCCTCCGCCTCGCTCACGCTCCCGAGCAGCCGGTACGCGATCGCGAACAGCAGCGGCCTCAGCTGCTGGAATTCCTCGGCTCGGCTCACGCCACACCCCTTCCTCGTGTCCTTCTCACACACGAGTCACGGCAGGCGGCCCGGCTGTGACATCTCGCCGCCGCCGGCGGTCCCGTCCCGGACGCCGCGCCGTAGGTGACGATGCGCATCACTGCCGCCCGGTGAACGCCACCGAAACCCCGAGCCCGATCGTGCACAACGCCCCGGCGCGGCCCACCGCCCGCAGCCGCCGCGGCGAGCGCACCAGCCACTGCCGGGCCTGGCCGGCGGCGAGCGCCCACACGCTGTCGAAGATCAGCCCGACGATGACCGGCACGAGCCCGAGCAGCAGCATCTGCAGGGGCACGGCGCCGCCCGCACGGTCGACGAACTGCGGAAGGATCGCCGCGAACACGATGAAACTCTTCGGATTGCCGGCCCCGACCAGGATCCCGGTGCGCACACCCCGCCACAGCCGCACCGGTTCCGCCACCACCGTCGTGCCGGCGGCCGGGTGCCGCGCGTCGCGCATCGCCTGGATGCCGAGCCAGATGAGGTACGCGGCGCCCGCCCACTTGATCACCTCGAACAGCAACGCGGACCTCTCCAGCAGAGGACCCAGTCCGACGGCGACAGCGACCGCCGCGAGATAGACGCCGGCCGCGTTCCCGGCCACCCCGGCGAGCGCCGCCGGCCGGCCGTAGCTGAGCGCCCGCCCGACGATGAACAGCACGGCGGGACCGGGAACGGCGATCAGGACGGCACAGGCCAGGGCCAGACCGGCGGCCTGTTCGAGAGTCACCATGCGCCCTACCTCGCTCTGCTCACGAAAGCCTCGTCGACCGCGTCGGCGAAGGTGGACATGGAGGGGAACTCGGCGTCGTAGCGCCAGGTCTCGCTCGGCTCCGGGGTGGCACCCCAGCCCGGCTTGTCGTGCCGCCTGTTGATCCAGACCGACGGCAGGCCCTCGCGCTTGGCCGGCACGTGGTCGTGGAACAGGCTCTGGGCCGCGTGCAGCAGCTCCGAACGCTGCACACCGAGCCGAGGCAGCGTCTCGTCGAGCGCGCGGAAGTGCCGCTCCCCCGGCTTGTAGCCGCCGACGTCCTCGGCCGTGATGATCGCCGCGAAGTCGCCGCGCAGCCGCTCGTTGCTCCCGGCGAAGCCCGCCCGGTGCACGTTGGACAGGATGATCAACCGGTAGTGCCGGGCGAGCCGGTTCAGCGCCTCGCCGGAGTCCGGGAACGCCGGCCAGTCCGGCACCGAGTCGCCGAGCCGGCGGGCCCACGCGTCGGAGACCGGCCGGCCCAGCTGCGCGCCGACCCGCCGGAACGCCTCGGCGAGCACCTCCGGGTAGAGCGGCGCCGGCTCCTCACGCTCGACCGCCGCCTCGTGATCGGCGTAGACGAGAAGAAGGTCCTCGTGCCCGATCGTGAGGTCCTGCTCCGCGGCCCACGGTGCCAGGACGGCGGCGATCCCGGTCTCCCAGTCGATCAGCGTGCCGTAGCAGTCGAAGCTGACGGCCTTGAACGCGGTGAAGTCCATGACGGCGAGCCTATTGATTGATGGTTGAGTAGGGGCATGGCTTTGATCGCTTACGACGGGCCGGACGCGGCGGCGTTCGCGGCCACCCGGCATCTCGCCGACGACGACCTCGCGACCTGGCGTGCCGCCGTCGGCCGCTACCTGACCGTGCGGCCCGGGATGCGCCTGCTCGACCTCGGCTGCGGCACCGGAAGCTGGGCGCGGGCCTTCAGCTCCTGGTGGCCCGCGGCCGATGTCCTCGCGGTCGAGCCCTCCGAGGCGATGCGTTCTCGTACGATCCACGCCCCGGTCTTATCGGGCTCCGCCGAGGAGATCCCGTTCCCTGACGCGAGCCTCGACGCGGTCTGGCTCTCCACGGTGATCCACCACATCGCCGATCTGGGCGTCGCGGCCCGCGAGATCCGCCGCGTGCTCAAGCCGGGCGGCCCGGTGCTGATCCGTTCCGCGTTCGCCGGCCGGCACGAGGCGATCAGCCTGTTCCGCTGGTTCCCGGAGGCCGTCGCCGTGCTCGACCGCTACCCGAGCATCGACGAGGTGTCGGCGGCCTTCGGCACGGCGGGCTTCCGGGTCGCCGGCTGCGAACCCGTCCCGCAGCTGACCGCGCCGTCGCCGGCCGCGGCCGCCGCGGAACTCCGCCGCGAGGCCCACACGCCGCTGAAACTGATCAGCGATGCGGCGTACGAGGCCGGCGTGGCGCGCCTGCGGGAGGCCGCCCGCACCGAGACCGGCCCGGTCGTCGACGCCCTGGACCTGCTGGTCCTCCGGTGAGACCCGCCGTCGTCACCGGCGCGGGTCGCGGGCTCGGAGCGGCCCTGACCTCGCACCGGGTCGCCGAGGCTGGCCGGAACATGCTCACCATCGCGCTCGCCCAGGAGCCGGCCGGCCGGGTCCGCCGCCGGGCCGTCCACCCGGGCGGCCTCACCACCGCGATGGCCGCCGCCGGCTCCTGCACCTCGGCCGATGAGGCAGCCGTCTGGCCGGGGAACTGTTAGAGAGCACGGACATCACATCACCGCGCTACCTCTCCTACCCCGGTGCCGACTTCTTCTGGTGACAACTCATCGATTTCGCTCGCCCGGCTTGTCCAGCGCGAATGTCCGATAACCCTCAGATGGCGGTTCGAGCCGCCAACCGCGCGGAGTGCAATTGCTCCTAGTCGCGTCTTCGGCCTCGTTGAATTTCTGCCTTGAACCGAACAATTCGATGGGCACGTCATCCCCCAGGTCGACGAAGTCATTGAAGGTGACCCCGATCATGCGAACAACATAACCACAAGTCGCATCGAGGAAGGTGACGTATTCTTCGAATATGCTACCGTCGAACGTTGCATACGTAGCCAGCTTCGCTCGCCGAAAAACAACCTGGTCCTTGAAGTTCGACCGATAGAAGTCGAGCCCTCCGCCTGCCTTGGCACCCGAGAATCCAACTGCTGCACCGAACGAGACCTGCGCGAACGAAGCACCCTTTTGCAGTTCGACCAAGTCGAATCTCGTTTCGCCAGCGAATGAACTTTCGTCGAAACGCACGTATTCTCCGAAGTCAGCCGCAGCAAAGTTGGCATCATCACGGAACGCCGCACCCCGGAAGTCGGCTTCCGTTGCCCTAAGTCCAGTGAAGTCAACCGGGCCCACGAACACACCGGAGCGGCAGTCCAGCCGCTCCAGCCGACATCCGCTGAGGTCCAGATCGTGCAGGATGGCCCCAGAAAGATCGATCCTCATCCGCGACCAGTGGACCTCCGCGCTGGCCCTGAGGCGGCTCGCCAGCAGTCTCTGCGCAGTCATCCGCGTCTCCAGCACATCCGGCGACACATCTCGCAACCCGATTTCGCCAATCGGCTCACCGGCACTCCGCCCTAGGCGGAGGTACCCACAGAGTAGGTCGACGATCGTCTGCCGGTGCGGCAGATATGCATCTCCCAGGCGCACGAGCGCATACATGCCGGCCATTTTCGACACCGCGGCATCCTGCCCCAGAAGTTCCGAAGCCTTGGCGTACAGTTCAGTGACGCGCCGCTCAACCGCATCGTGGCGGGCTTCGGAGACATCCTCCAGGTTGACCTCGTGCTCTTTCTCGCTGAGCCACTGTTTACGTCCGCTCAGGAACAATGCAATCGCACCACCCGTCCCCACGCCCACTGTCAGAGCGGTTTTGATGGCCTCGATCTGCAATTTTGCTCGCTCCACCTCGGTATCGACGTCTTGTGCGATTTCGAGCATGACCAGGCCCGAGGCCGCCGCTGCGGCCATCGAAGCAAGAATTGCGATGATCAGTGTCCGGAATCTCATGGGCCGGAATCGGTCACGCCGTCGAATATCCTGCACCACACGCTCCTGGAGAATCGCGTTCACCTGGATGCTGTGAGCGTCGCATATGGGCGCAATGGAGTCGAGGTGATCATCCCACGGCCCGTCACAGGCTCGATCGTCTGAGGAGACGGCGTCAGCGGAAGGGGGCCGGGTCGAAGTGGCCGTTGCGGTTGCGGAACTCGGTTGCGGTGCTCGGCCACAACAGGGTGAGGCGGCCGCTGCGGGGGTCGACGTACCAGCTGGTGCAGCCGCCTCGGAGCCAGACCGTGCGGGCGGCCATCGCGTCGATGTCGCGGGTGTAGGCCGCCTGGGCCTGCTCGGTCACCTCGAGCGGGCCGTCGTGGCGTGCCAGGTGGTCGAGGGCGCCGACCAGGTAGGACAGCTGACTCTCGATCACGTGGACGGCCGAGTTGTGGCCGAGGGCGGCGTTCGGGCCGTCGAGGATGAACATGTTGGGGAAGCCGTGCACGACGGTGGAGGCGTGCGAGACCATGCCGGCCGCCCACGCGTCGGAGAGGCGGCGGCCGTCGCGGCCGGTGACCAGGGCGGCGTACGGCTGCTGTGTCGTGTGGAACCCGGTCGCGAAGACCAGGACGTCGAGGTCGGCGCGGTGGCCGTCGGCGGCAACCGCGGTAGGGCCGTCGAGGCTCTCCAGGGCGCCGACCACCGTCACGTCGTCGCGGCCGAGCGCCGGATAGAACGTGTCGGAGAGCAGGATCCGCTTGCAGCCCACCTCGTAGTCCGGGGTGAGCCGGGCCCGCAGCGCCGGGTCCGGGACCTGGGCCGCCAGGTGACCGAGGGCCCGGGCACGCAGTTCGGCCAGGGCGGCGGGTTCCCGGCGGCGGGCGGCGATGCCCTGTTCCAGGCCGGTGAAGGCCTCCTCGCGGATCCGCAGCATCTCGGCCGCGTCGGCGGCGGCATGGGCGTGGTCGTTGCGCGGGATGACGTACGGCGCGGAGCGCGCGAAGACGGTCAGGTGCTCGGCACGGCCGGCGAGTTCCGGGACGACCTGGATGGCGGAGGCGCCGGTGCCGACGACGCCGATGCGGGCGCCGTCCAGTTTGACGCCGTGGTCCCAGCGGGCGGTGTGGAAGGCAGCGCCGGTGAAGGTGGAGACGTCGGGCATGCGGGGCGCCGTGAGCCGGCCGGCGGCCAGCACCAGGACACGGCTCCGGAACGCACCCCGCGGCGTGGTCACCTCCCACCGGCCGGACGGCGTGTAGACCGCCGACGTCACCTCGTGACCGAGCCGGATGTGCGGCGCCACCGACGGCCGGGCCGCCAGGCCCCGCAGGTAGGACTGGATCTCGTGACCCGGCGCGTACGCCCGCGACCAGGACGGGTTCGGCGAGTGCGCGAAGGCGTAGAGGTGCGACGGCACGTCGCAGGCCACCCCGGGATAGGTGTTGTCCCGCCAGGTCCCGCCCACGTCGTCGGCGCGTTCCAGCACCACGAAGGATTCGCCGCGCCGCGCGAGCTCGATCGCCGCGCCGATCCCGGCCAGTCCCGCCCCGACCACGACGACATCGACCGTCGTGAAGAGATCAGGAGTCATACGGTGCCGTAACGGGTGGTGCGCTGCCGGACCGGGCGTCCGAGCTCGGCGGCGATGGCCGCGACGTCGGCGCGGGTCAGCGAGATGCCCTGTTCCTGACCGGCGGACGGATCGAGGACGCCGTCCAGGAGCAGGCCTCCGAGGTCGTCGGCGCCGCCGCGCAGCAGTTCGAGGGCGAGAGCTTTGCCGACCTTGGGCCAGGGCGCCTGGATGTGGTTGATCCGGCCGGCGAGGATGATCCGCGCCACGGCGGTCAGGGCTCGGGTCCGCGGTGGCGGGACGTCGGCGAACGGCATCGCGATGAACTCGGTGAAACCGCCGGTGCGCTCCGCGATCGAGGCGAGAAGCCGCAGGTGGGCGACCTGCTGGGCGGGCGTCTCGACGTGGCCGTAGACCATCGTGGCGGTCGAGGTGAGGCCGGCCTCGTGCGCCGCGGTGATCAGCTCGATCCAGCGCTCGACGGGCATGTCCGGACCGCCGTTGAGCCGGGCGCGCACGTCGTCGTCCAAGATCTTCGCGGCGGTGCCGGGGACCGAGCCGAGGCCTGCTTCCCGGGCGAGCCGCAGGAACTCGGGAACGGGGATCCCGAGCCGCGCGGCGGCGTCGGCCACCTCGGGCGGGCGGAAGGCGTGCAGGTGGATGCCGGGCGCGGCGGACGCGATCGTGCGGATCAGAGCGAGGTAGCCGTCGTCCGGCGCGCCGGACGGGAGCGGGCCCTGCATGCAGATCTCGGTGGCGCCCAGGCTCGCGGCCTCGGCGACCAACTCACGGACCAGGCCGAGGTCGGCGCCGACGCGCTCGGTGTCCAGATTGCGGTTCACCACGAAGGTGATCTCGTCGCCTACCAGGTCCCTGCGGATCGCGTCGGCGCGGGCGCAGAGCTCCTCCAGATCGGCGCCGTCGGCACCGAGCAGTTCCACGGCTTCGGCGTCGGAGATCGTCACGGGCCGAGCCTACAAGCCGGGTACCGGCAAACCTCTGAGCCGCGACCACCGTCACGTCTTAGGTAGTCACTTTTTTTACTATGCAACTTTTTGTAGAGTGCGTGCGTGGAGTATCCGACGCTGCTGAGCCCTCTCGATCTCGGGCACACCGTGCTGCGCAACCGCGTGGTGATGGGCTCGATGCACACGAAGCTCGAAGACCGCGCACGCGACCTGCCGAAACTCGCCGCCTACTTCGCTGAGCGGGCACGCGGCGGGGTCGGGCTGATGGTCACCGGCGGCTATGCGCCGACGTGGCGGGGCTGGCTGTCGCCGTTCGGCAGCCAGATGACGAGCACGCGGCACGCCGACGCGCATCGCCTGGTTACCGACGCCGTGCACGAGCACGACTCCAAGATCCTGTTGCAGGTGCTGCATGCCGGTCGATACGGCTACCACCCGTTCACGCTGGGGGCGTCGAGCCGCAAATCGCCTATTTCACCATTTTCCCCGCGGCGAATGACGAGTCGCCAAGTTGATCAAACGGCGGGACGGTTCGCCCGGGCCGCCGCCCTCGCGAAGCGGGCCGGCTACGACGGTGTCGAGATCATGGGCTCCGAGGGCTATCTGATCAACCAGTTCCTCGCGGCCCGCACCAACGACCGCACCGACGCCTGGGGCGGATCGGCCACCAAGCGGATGCGCTTGCCCATCGAGATCGTCAAGCGCACCCGGGACCTGGTCGGCGACGACTTCATCGTGCAGTACCGGATCAGCCTGCTCGA
The DNA here is from genome assembly GCF_004001265.1 of Actinoplanes sp. OR16. Classification (GTDB taxonomy): domain Bacteria; phylum Actinomycetota; class Actinomycetes; order Mycobacteriales; family Micromonosporaceae; genus Actinoplanes. The sequence continues at coordinate 7,122,448 of NZ_AP019371.1, forward strand.
CCTCGTCGACGACAGCCAGACCTGGGAGGAGACGGTCGCGCTCGCCCTGGAGCTGGAGGCCGCCGGCGTCTCGCTCTTCAACACCGGCATCGGCTGGCACGAGGCCCGCGTCCCGACGATCGTCACGTCGGTGCCCGCCGGCGCCTTCACCTGGGTGACCGGCAAGCTGCGCGGCCTTCTGAGAACGCCGGTCATCGCCTCCAACCGGATCAACCGTCCCGAGGCCGCCGAGCAGATCCTCGCAGCCGGTGAGGCCGATCTCGTCTCGATGGCCCGCCCGCTGCTCGCCGACGCCGAGTGGGTCGCGAAGGCGAGCAGCGGCCGGGAACGCGAGATCATCACCTGCATCGCGTGCAACCAGGCGTGTCTCGACCACACGTTCCGCAACCAGCGGGCGTCCTGCCTTCTCAACCCCCGGGCGGGGTACGAGACGGAGCTCGTGCTCTCCCCCACCCGCCGCGCCAAGAACGTCGCCGTCGTCGGGGCGGGGCCGGCGGGTCTCGCCGCGGCGATCGAGCTCGCCGGCCGCGGCCACCGGGTGGAGCTGTTCGAGGCCGGCGACGCGATCGGCGGGCAGTTCCGGCTCGCCGCGCGGATCCCGGGCAAGGAGGAGTTCGCCCGTACCCTCGACTACTACCGCCACATGATCGGCGTCCGGGGTGTGAAGCTGCACCTCGGCGTGCGCGCGACCGTCGACGATCTGGCCGGCTTCGACGAGGTCGTCCTCGCCACCGGAGTCACGCCGCGCGTCCCGGAGATCCCGGGCATCGACCATCCGAGCGTGGTCACCTATCAGCAGTTCATCGACGGGGGTGCCGCCGGTTCGCGAGTGGCGGTCATCGGGGCCGGCGGGATCGGGTTCGACGTCGCAGCGGCGCTGGTGCACGAACCGGGCGAGCCGCTCGACGAGTGGATGCGCCGGTGGGGTGTCACCGATCCGGAGATTGCGCAGGGCGGGCTGGCCGTGAAGGTGAAGGCGCCGGCGTTGCGTGAGGTGTACCTGCTGCAGCGCAAGGACGAGGCGCTCGGCAAAGGGCTCGGGAAGACGACCGGCTGGGTGCATCGCACGACGCTGAAGGACGCCGGGGTGACGATGCTGAGAGGCGTCTCCTACCAGCGCATCGACGACGAGGGCCTGCACCTGGCGGATCGGGTCCTCGCGGTGGACACCATCGTGCTCTGCGCGGGTCAGGACTCGGTCCGGGACCTCGTGGCGCCGCTGGCGGATCGCGGCGTCACCACGCACGTGATCGGCGGCGCGGACGTCGCCGCCGAACTGGACGCCAAACGAGCCATCAAGCAGGCGACCGAGCTCGCCGCCCGGATTTGACAGGATATTCGATGAGATACGTGTCGCTTTCAGTCGAGAACGGCATCGCCCAGGTCCGGCTCAACCGGCCGGACAAGCTCAACGCCCTCACCCTCGACACCCTGGACGAGCTGATCCGGACCGCCCGCCTGCTGCGCAAGGACCGCACGCTGAGGGCCGTCGTCGTCGCCGGCGAGGGCGACTCCTTCAGCTCCGGCCTCGACATCGCGTCCACACTGCGCAAACCCGCCGCGATCGTGCGCGCGTTCCTGCCCAACCCGTTCCTCGGCACCAACAGGTTCCAGGAAGCGTGCTGGGCGTGGCGGCGCATCCCGGTCCCGGTCATCGCGGCGGTGCACGGTCACTGCTACGGCGGCGGCATCCAGATCGCCTTGGCCGCGGACTTCCGATTCTGTACGCCGGACTCGCAGTGGTCGGTCCTCGAAGGCAAGTGGGGCATCATCCCCGACATGTCCGGCATCCGGACCCTCACCGAGGTGGTCGGTCCGGACGTGGCGAAGCGGCTCACCATGACCGCGGAACGGTTCGACGGGACCGAGGCACGGCGGCTCGGGCTGGCCACCGAACTCGCCGACGAGCCGATCAAGGCGGCCACCGCGTTCGCCGAAAGCCTGCTGTCCCGCTCCCCCGATGCGCTGGCCGCCGCCAAACGCCTGGTGGACGGGGCTCTCACGGGTAGTGCCCGGCGTACCCTCGGTCGGGAGCGCCGGGAACAGATCCGCCTGCTCGCCCTGCCCAACACCGGCATCCTGCGGCGCGCCGTCGTCAAGAAGACCGATCCCGAGTTCCGGCCACGGGCCCGTAGGATGCGTCCGTGGCACTGAGGAACGCCCTGCTGGCGGCGCTGATCGACCGGGAGTCGTCCGGGTACGACCTGGCCAAGAAGTTCCGGGTCTCGGTCGCCAACTTCTGGACGGCGACGCCGCAGCAGCTCTACCGCGAACTGGAGAAGATGGAGGCCGAGGGGCTGCTCTCGGCCCGCATGGTCAAACAGGACAAGCGCCCCGACAAACGCCTCTTCTCGGTGACCGACTCCGGTCGTGCGGCGCTCTACGCGTTCACCCAGTCGCCGCCGAAGCCGACCACGGTCCGCGACGAGCTTCTGGTGCAGGTCGAGGCTTTGGCGTACGCCGACGTCCCCAGTGTCCGGGCCTCCATCGAGACGCAGGTGAAGCAGAGCAGGCAGCGGCTGGAGTCGTACGAGCGATCGCTCGCCGAGATCCTCGGCAGCCGCAGCCAGGAGGAGTTCATCGCCACCGGCAACCGGATCGGGCCGTACCTGACGTTGCAGCGCGGCATCAGCTTCGAACGCGAGAACATCAGCTGGGGCGAGCTGGCACTGACGATCCTGGACCGCCGCTTCCCCGGCTGACCGACAGGCTTGCGTGCGGTCGCGACTCCGCCGACGGAGTCAGGTGCGGCGGAGCATCAGCAGGGCAGCGCAGCCGGCCACGACCACGGCGGCGACCGGGAAGGACGCCCGCAGGCCCACCAGCGTGGTCAGCGGTGCTGCCACCGCGGCGCCGGCTGCCATGGCCACGTAGTCGGCGTGCAGCACCCAGCCGGCCACCGTGCCGACCACGGGCGGCGGGGCGTCGCGCTGGATCGCTATGTCGGTGCGGACCTCGATCATGCTGATGGCGGCGCCGGCCAGGCACAGGACCACCGACAGGGTAAGGAAGTCCGTGGCCAGGCCGCAGAGGTCGAGCATCAGGGCCAATGCCGCCAGGAGCACGGCGACGGTACGCGGGGACTCCCCGCAGTGCGGAGCGCCGATCGCCCCGGCTATGCCGCCCACACCGAGGGCCACGAAGGCCAGGCCGTAACGGTCCTCCGGCACCGCCATCACGAGCAGGACCGTGAGCAGGCCGTACACGAAACTGCCGACGACGTCGGTGAGGGCCATCGTGGAAAGGGCGGGGCGCGTCCGGAACGCTGCTGCCGACGTACGGAAGGAGGGTGGTGAGCTCGCGCCGGATCTCCCGGCCTGGAATGCGGCGCGGTCGGAGATCGTGAACAGGAGGGTGGCCGAGGCGGCGAACGTGAGGCCGACCGCGGCGAAGAGGGCGGCGTGGGCGTCGAAGGCCAGCAGGCCCGCGACGGCGAGCGGGCCGGCGATGAAGCTGAGCTCGGTGAGGACGGCCCGCGTGGCGTTCGCCCTGGCCAGGCCGGTGACGCCGACGAGGCCGGGCAGGGACGCGGCCAGGCACGGACCGCTCACGACGGCGGCGGCCTGGGCGCAGGCGGCGAGGATCAGCAGCGTCCAGACCGGCCAGCCGGCGATCACCGCGACCGCCGAGACGACCATCAGCGCGACCCGGACCAGGTCCGCGAGAACAAGGAGATTCAGGCGATGGGTACGGTCGGCCAGCAGCCCGGCGACCGGCCCGGCGATGATGGCCGGCACCACCCGGACGGCGGTGACGGCTCCCGCGAGCGCGGCGGACTGGGAGCGGGCGTAGACGACGGCGGTCAGCCCCACGCCGTACGCCGCGTCACCCATCTGGGAGACGGCGAACCCGGACGCGAGTTTGAGCATGTCGCCGGGCGGCGTCTGCCGGACGGCCACCAAGCTGGTCATTGAAAAAGTCTGAGGAATGGATGCCCGGTTTGCCATCACCCGGCCGGGGTCGGCCTTTCGACGTCAGGCCCTCCGCCGGGCGTAATGTGTGGCCATGCGGCGGTCGGCGGTCATCGACACGGCTCGGGGTTTGAGCCTGCACGATCACGTCGGCTGGTCGTTCCACGATCCGGCCGACTTCCGGGCGCATGCCGGCCGCTTCCTCGCCGAGGGCCTCGACCGGCGGCAGCGGATCATCTACATCGCGGGTGCCGACGAGACGGTGCCCGACGACCTCGCCGGGCTGCGGGGCGCCCAGGTGGAGATCACCTCGGTGGCGCAGATGTACACCGCGGGCGAGCCGGTGGACCCGGAAGAGCAGGTGGCCACGTTCGCCGAGGCGAAGGACCGGGCACTCGCCGACGGGTGGACCGGTCTGCGCGTCGCGGCGGACGTGACCTCGCTCGTGCTGACCGACGAGCAGCGGGCGGCCTGGATCCGCTACGAATACCTGGTCGACGGGTTCATGTCCCAGGAACCGGTGTCCGGTTTCTGCGGCTTCGACCGGACCGCCCTGGACCCGACCGCGCTGGCCGAGGTGGCCTGCCTGCACCCGGCGCTGACCCCGGACACCAGCGAGTTCCGGCTGTTCACCGCCGCGGGCGCCGGTCCCGGCCTGACCCTCGCCGGCGAGATCGACCCGGGCAACCGGCACATCCTCGCCGCCGCCCTGGACAACGCCCGGCCGGTCTCCCGGGACGGCCGCTTCACCGTCGACGCCACGGCGCTGACCTTCATCGACCACCGCGGTCTGGAGCTGCTCGCCGACTACGCCGCCCAGCGAGGTGTCGACGCGGTGATCTACACCGGCCGGGACAGCGTCGCCGCGATGATCTCCCAGGTGGTGTCGCTGTCCGGCCTGGACGTGCGGGTGGTGGCCGGGTGACGCATCTGCACGAGACCACCTTCTACGATTCCGATGAGCAGTTCCTGGCCGTGATGGTGCCCTTTCTGACCGACGGGCTGGAGGCCGGGCAGCCGGTCGTCTCCGCCTTCGGGCCGGGCAATCAGAAGCTGGTCCGGGATGTGTTCGGTTCCGGCAGCGGCATCCACTTCGTCGTCGGCGACGCGCAGTACCTCCGGCCCGCGGCGACCATCCGGCAGTACCGCGAACTGATCGGCTCCTACCTCGCGGACGGTGCCCGGCAGATCCGGGTGGCGGCCGAGGTTCCGCATCCCGGCACGGGCGCGCCGTGGGACTGGTGGGCGCGGTACGAGGCGGTCGTCAACCACGCCTACCGCGACCTTCCGGTCTGGGCGATCTGCCCGTACGACACCCGCACCGCTCCCGATCGGGTTCTCGCCGAGGTCCGGCGCACCCACCCGCACATCTGCCAGGGCGGCGCCCACGCGGTGAACCCTGGCTTCCAGGATCCGTCGGAGTTCCTGACCGCGCGCTCGGACACCTGGGCCGACGCCGCCGAGTCCGCCGCCGCCGCCGTCGAGCTGGTCAACCCGACCAGCTCCCAGGCGCGGGCCGCGGTCACCGGTCACGCCTCGTCGCTGACCACCGAGGAACGCAACGGGCTGCTGGTCGCGGTCAGCGAGGCCGTCTCGAACGCACTCATGTACGGCCGCCCGCCCGTCGTCGTCCGCGTCTGGACCACCGGGCAGCGCGTCGTCGTCACCGTCACCGACAGCGGCACCGGGCCCTCCGACCCCTACGCCGGCTTGATCCCGGCGGCCGGGCGGGCTCGCGGCGACGGCGGCCTCGGCCTGTGGATCAGCCACCAGGTCTGCACTTATGTGGGCCTCCAGCGCGACCCGGACAGTTTCACCGTCCGCCTGGTCGCGGGCCGGCTGCCGTAAACCCATCCGGGCCGCGATCTTGGCCGTTTCACCACCTCAGGGGGTGGTGAAACGGTCAAGATCTGGGAACGTCCAGCTCACCCAGCGGGTTGCTGAACTCCGAGATATTGATCATCGCTCTACGGATGACCCCGATCTCGACCTCTTGCAGTACGCGAAGTATCAGCTCGGCCGCCATGAGGACCAGGCGGCGCTCATCCACCGCGTGACGGAGCGTGGCGAGCACTGAGCCGCATTCCTCGATCCTGCCGCGGAGCGCTTCAGGAAGCCGGTTGAAGGTTGCCGATACCGGAATCACATCATCACCCCAGATCAACATCCCGGCCAACAGCGGAGCGAGGCTGAGACGCCTGTCGAGGCGGCTTGAATAGGGTCTCGTGAACTGTCGTTCCTTCACCATCCTTGGGTATTGAGCCATCAAGAGTGCATACGGCCATGGGTCGACATCTACGGTTCTCGTATCTCCTATGGCATTCATCAGCGGTCGGATGTCACGCTCGGTGAACCGCTCCGGATCGCGCACCACGTTGATGATGAGCAGCGTCAGGAGACCCCTGTCAGATGACGTACCCGACCATCCGCGGATGATTCCTGCGGCCAACTCGGAAACAGCTTCCGAACGGCTCGGATCCACTAACATCCGTGCCGCACGTCCGGCGAATCGAATGCCGGGATCGTGGCTGCCGATGGAAAGCTGTTGCCCGGCCGCGCCGTATCCGGCATTCAAGATCGCCGCGTGCCGGGGTCTGAACATCAGCCAGTGAAGATGAACCCATGGCTGAGTGGGGGTGTCCGCGGATTTCATTATCGCGATTTCCCGGGGATGCCGGGTCATCACACGCAGGTCGAAATCCGGGACGCATCCTTTCCACAGGTGAACCAGCCTGGTCCATCCGGCCATCGGTTCCTCGCCGGCGGGCGTGATCTCTGCGAGCGGGACCGGCTCCTCCTCGACCTGGAGGAGCACCATGACGAGATTCGCCGTATAGACCGCCAGCCGGCGCGACGCCGTGCCCTCGGAGGGCGAATAGGCGGCGAACCGCCCGCTGTCCCGGCGAGACTCCGCCTCCTGCAGGAGCGTCCGGAGGATCCGCCGCACACCTCGCCGCTGCGGATCGGGCAGGGCGTCGTGCAACTGGGCGATGAACGGCAGGATCGCGGCACCGCCGATGCCGAGCAGCTGGTGGGAGAGCAGTGCGTAGAGACGGTCGTCGTCCCACTGCTGGGATGACGGACGGTCCCGGGACTCCCACAGCTCCACCAACTCGTCCACGGTCAGCCGGGCGATCAGGTATTCGCTGAAAGTGGCGTGCAGGAACTCGTAACTGCGGCCCTCCGCGCCCTCGTCCGCCTCCGCGGCGTGGATGAAGAAGAACCGGCCCAGCACCTGGCGGGCCGCGGTGAGGGCCGGGCCCCGCCGCTGCTGGTGACGCGGGCGCGGCGACGGGTCGAGCGCGTCGAGATCGGTCAGCAGCAGGTGTTCCTCGATGTAATGGCGACCGCGATTGAACATGCCGAAGGCGGCGATGCCGAGGCGCCACAGTTCCGCCCGGATCTGCTCCTCGCCCGCCTCGACGACCGGCGGTTTCAGCAGCTCGCGCTCGATGAACCGGCGGAGGATGTCGCCGTAGATCTGCGCCGGGGTCGAATCCGCCTCCACCTGAGGCAGGGGGTTCGTGGAGCCGTACAGGATGAGGAGCAGCAACAGCAGCGGCTGGTGGGCGATCTCGCCATAGGACAGGATCGTCTCGGCGGACGGGATGGCGGTCTGCGCATCCGGGTTGACCTCGTTCCAGATGTGCAGACAGGCGCGCACCTGATCAGCGCTGAAGTTGTTCAGCTTGACGACCAGGGAGCCGGTGGGGATGCGGGCCAGGTCAGCCACCAGGGTCCGTGAGGTGACGACGACCGCCACCGGCTGACCCGCGGTGCGCTCGACCCGCTGGAACTCGGCGACGTTGTGGAGATAACTGGACTCGGCATGGCCGGTGGCCTGCATGAATTCATCGAGACCATCGATGAGCAACACGCGGGTGGCGTCGGCGGCGGCCTCCGTCAGCGCGGTCCATGACACCCGTCCGTTCGACGTCTTGTCGAGGACGCCGGACACCTGCTGATGAACGGGTGCTGTCGGATCGGTGACCAGACGCAGCGGCACTCGTGCCACGGCGTAGGCATCGCCGGCCGAGAGCCGCGCCGCGCACACCTTGGTGAACATGCTCTTGCCCGCCCCGGGAAGGCCGAGGACGACGAGTGGTCGATCGTGGCTGCGCGACGAGGTGAAGTAAGCCGCTAGGAAAGTGTCGAGGTCGGTTCCCTGCTCGGTGGTCTCCCACCAGCGGTCGTCGGCCGGGCGGCACGTCTCGTCCATGACCGCCCATCGGAACGTCGGCGTCAGATACCCCTCCGCAACGGTCGGGATCCGCAGCCGGCCCAGATCGTCGGTGCTGACCAGCGAGTCCTCCAGCACGGCTTCGTTGAGCCGTGCGTTGACCGCGAGGATGCGATGCCCGGCACGGCTGGACAGGGAGCTCACCAGCTCCGCGAGGCGACTCAGTGACCGGCCCGTCGCGTCGCTCTCGCCCAGTAGCGCCCAGATGCCGAACTCGGGCACCTCGGCGGCGAGCGACTTGTACTCCGCCTCGTAGCGGCGCACCGCCTGGTTCACGATGTCGCGCACCAGAGGGTCGGTATGCCGCACCGAATGAATACGCTGCCATGCCTCGAAGTGGTGCAGGAACCCGATGCAGCGCAGCGCGAGGTCCTCATAGAACGGCTTGATCACCGTGTCCCGGTTGGCCCGGAAGCCGCAGCCGGCCCAGGGCAGCTCGATTCGGGCCTTCGTCAGGCCGCGCTGCAGTCCGTCGGGCGCGGCACCGCCGGCGAGCCGCTGTTTGTCGTCCTCGGTCAGCCCGATCTCGTCGTAGACCGGGCCGACCATCTCGCGGAACGCGGTGAAGAACGCGCCGTACACCAGTGCCGTGTGGGTCGCCGCGAGCACGTCCTGGCGTTCCGGGGTGCGCCCGCTGCCGAGCCGGGCACGGCCGAAGGCGACGCCCTGGCCGAGCAGCTTGATCAGCTCGTTCTTCTGATCCACCCAGCCCCAGGCCACCAGCCCGAACGGCCCGGCCGCCAGAATGCCGATGCCGAGCGCGGTGTCCAGCCTCTTGAGCCACTTGGCGTCGGGTCCGGCCAGGATCTCACGCGCGCCGTCGAGCGTGTACGGGGAAGCAGCCACCCGACCGATGATCGGTGGGCCTCAGTGGACCGTCAATAGACTCACGGCCGACCCGTCGAGGAGGAAGTGCATGCCGCTGAACAACCCGTGGCTCGCGGAACCGATGCCGGCCGACCGGCTGCCTCGGGAGCGGCTTGAGGAGCGCATCCTCAATCTGCTGTCGTCGCAGAACATGTGTGTGCTGGCGACGGCCGGGCCGGACGGGCCGCTCGCCACCCCGGTCCGGTACTACTCGCTGGGCTTCGCGGTCATGTTCACCGCCTCGCCGCGCTCACCGAAGCTGCGCAACATCGCGGATGACCCGCGGGTCTCCGTCGGGATCTTCGCGCCGCTGACAGGACTGGCCAGCAGCCGGGGAGCGCAACTGTTCGGGCAGGCGAAGGTGCTGTCGCACGGCGACCCGGAGCGGGACCGGTACTGGGAGGCGTTCCGCTGGGAGAACGAGCACGCCGAGCAGGGCCGATCCGTCGCCGAGCCGCCGCACGACACCCTCGTGGTGATCGAGCCGGAGCGCGTCGTCTACACCGAGCACTGGCTGCGCCGCGAGGGGTTCGCGGCACGGCAGTTCTGGAAGCGGCGCTAGGCGGACCCCTCCTCGCCGCGGTGGACGCCGATCTCGGTTTCGCTCACCCGGGCCGGTTCCAGGACGCGGTGCAGGAACTCCCGGGTGCGTTCCTCGCGCGGGCTGCCGAACACCTCCGAGGGCGGGCCCTGTTCGACGATGACGCCGGCGTCCATGAAGACGACCCGGGAGGCGACCTCCCGGGCGAACGCCATCTCGTGGGTGACCACCAGCATGGTCATGCCCTCGGCTGCCAGGCCGCGCATGACGGCCAGGACCTCGCCGACCAGTTCCGGGTCGAGGGCGCTGGTCGGCTCGTCGAAGAGCATCAGCCGGGGGTCCATGGCCAGGGCGCGGGCGATGGCGACCCGCTGCTGCTGGCCGCCGGAGAGCTGGGCCGGGTAGGAGTCCGACTTCTCGGCCAGGCCTACGCGTTCCAGGTTCGCCGCGGCTATCCGGTCGGCCTCGGCTCGGCGGCGTTTGAGGACTCGGCGCTGGGCGATCGTGACGTTCTCCCGTACCGTCAAATGGCCGAAGAGGTTGAACTGCTGGAAAACCATGCCGATGCCGCGCCGGACCTCGTCGATGTCGCAGTCCGGGTCGGTGACCTCGACGCCGGCGACACTGATCGAACCGGACGTCGGCTCTTCGAGCAGGTTCACGCAGCGCAGCAGGGTGGACTTGCCGGACCCGGACGGGCCGATGACGCAGACCACCTCGCCGGGCTCCACCGACAGGTCGATGCCGCGCAGCACCTCCAGGCTGCCGAACGACTTGTGCAGTCCGCTGATCTCGATCGTCGACATCGCGGTCACCTCTCCCTCGCGGCCCGGCGCTCCAGGCCCCGGACCAGCTGTGACAGCGGCAGCGTGATCACCAGGTAGAGCAGTCCGGCCACCACCAGCGGTGTCGGGTTGACCCGGGTGTTGAGCGTGTCGCCGGCGAACTTGGTCAGCTCGATCGTGCCCGCGGTGACGCCGAGGACGTAGACCAGCGAGGTGTCCTTGGTCAGCAGGATGATCTCGTTGGTCAGCGGCGGGATGACGATCCGGAACGCCTGCGGCAGCACGATGGAGATCATCGCGCGGGTGTGCGACATGCCCAGGGTACGGGCCGCCTCCAGCTGCCCCTTCGGAACAGCCTGGATGCCGGCCCGGATCGTCTCGGCCATGTACGCCGCGGCGGTCAGGCCGAGACCGACGGCGACCGAGCCGTAGACGCCGCCGGGGATCTCGCGGTCGGGGAAGGCGAGCGGCACGCCGTACCCGACCATGAAGAGCACCAGCAGAGCGGGAAGACCGCGGAAGAGCTCGATGTACGCCGCGGCCAGCCAGCGATACGGCCCCACCGAGGACAATCGCAGCAACGCGAGGACGAGGCCGAGCGTCAACCCGAACACGAACGCGAGCAGCGTGTAGATGATGGTGTTCCGCAACGCGACGGTGATCGCCCCGGGGAACATGCTCCGGGCGACGTCGAGGCGGAAGAACGCGTCCGACAGACGGTCCCAGTCCGCGGCGCCGGCCACGGCCAGGATCGCCAGGACGAAGATGACATAGCCGGCGACGCGGATGATCCGCCGCCGTCGGCGAGGGCTGAGCTTCATCGATCGGAGCTTCAGGCCGCGGGCTTCTCGCCGATCCACTCGGCATAGATCTTGTCGTACGTGCCGTCCGCCCGTGCCGCCGCGATGGCCTCGTTGACGGTCTTGAGCAGTTCGGCGTTGCCCTTCTTGACGGCGAAGCCGTACTGCTCGCCGGTGTCGAACCCGGTCGCGACCTGGACCTTGCCGGGGTTCGCCTTGATGTACTCGTTCCACACCGGCAGGTCGTTGACGGCCGCGGCCACCTGGTTGGTGGAGAGCGCCTGCTGTTCGGCGGCGAGGTCCTTGTACGACACGACCTCGATCTTGAGGCCCTTCTCCTTGACCTGCGCGTTGATGTATTCCTCGCCGGTGGTGCCGCCCTGCACGCCGAGGCGCTTGCCGGCCAGGTCCTCCAGGGTCTTCACCGGGCTGCCGGTGACCACCGCGAGCGCCTGGGTGGCGTCGAAGTAGGGGTCGGAGAAGTCGAGGACCTTCTTCCGCTCCTCGGTGATCGTCATGCCGGCGGCGGCCACGTCACACTTGCCGGAGTTGAGGTCGGCGCCGGACTTGATGCCCTCGAACGGCGTATCCACGATCTCCTGCGGCACGCTGAGCTTCGCGGCGACCAGGTCGATCAGCGCCACGTCGAAGCCGACGACCTTGCCGCTCTGGTCCTTCGACTGGAACGGCGCGTACGGCAGGTGGGTGCAGGTGGTCAGCGCTCCGGACTTGACCAGTGGCACGCCGCTCTCGGTGGTGCCGCCGGTGTCCTCCTTGGCGCACCCGGCGAGCCCGCCGGCGGTCAGGGTGACTGCCGCCGCCAGTGCGGTGGCCTTGCGTACGAATGTGGTCCTCATTGCGGTCAGATTAGTCCACCCTTATCTATCTGTCCGATCGGGATCACGATGTGCCCCTCCGGGGTTTCCCTGCCCCTGCACCGGGCATGGGTGACGGTCATGGATACCGGGTACCTGGTGGACGGTCGATTCCGGCTGCGTGATCGCCTCGGCACCGGCGGCATGGCGGTGGTCTGGCGCGCCGGCGACGAGGTGCTCGGCCGGGATGTGGCGCTCAAGATTCTCGATCCCCGCCTCGCGCACGACCCGGCGCTGCTGGCACGGGTCCGGGACGAGGCCCGTGCGGTCGCCCGGCTGCGCCATCCCAACATCGTGAACGTGTACGACTACGGCGAGGCGCCCGGACCACTGCCCTACGTGGTCATGGAGATCGCCGAGGGCCGATCCCTGTCTCACCTGCTCAGCGGCGGCCCGCTGCCGTGGCGGGTGGCAACGCTGGTGGCAGTCCAGGTGGCGGCCGCGCTCGCCGCCGCACACGACGCGGACGTGGTGCATCGGGACGTGAAGCCCGGCAACGTGATGGTCGGCGGCGGCCGGGTGAAGCTCGTCGACTTCGGCATCTCCGCGGCGACCGGCGACGACGACCTGGCCGGCGGCCAGCTGCTGGGCACCCCGGCCTATCTGGCCCCGGAACGCCTCGAGGACGGCGTCGTCCGCCCGGCGACCGATGTGTACGCCCTGGGCCTGCTGCTCTACCGCACACTGGCCGGCCGGCTGCCGTGGGACGCGTCGACGACCACGCAGATGGTGCTCGCCCACCGCTACCGGGAACCGGATCCGCTGCCGCCGATCGCGGGACTGCCCGAGGAGGTGGCGGCGCTCTGCCGGCGGTGCCTGGCGAAGGCGCCGGACGGGCGTCCCGCAGCGGCCGAGGTGGCGGCGCTGCTCGCCGAGGCGGTGGGACTCAGCCCCGAGACACTGGAGCTGCCGCGGTTCCGGGCCAGCACGGACATGCCGGGCGGGCGCCCGGAGCCGTCCACCGAGCGGGTGCGACAGCCCACCGCGCGGGTGGAAGCCGCCGTGCCGGCGGACCGCACCGAGGGAATCGAGCGGACGACGGCGGCCTCGCGTTCCGGTCCCCGGCTCGCCGCCGGCGCAGCGCGCTGGCGGGCCCTGCCACCCCGGCGGCGGGTGGCCGCGCTGGCCGCCGCCGGGGTGCTGCTGAGCGGCGGCATCATGGCCGCGACGATCCCGGGCGGGGAGTCCGGCCCACCGGTCGAGGCCGCGGCCCCGCGGAGCGAGGCACCTCTGACCGCGCCGGCCCCGAGCACACCGGCCCCGAGCACACCGGCCCCGAGCACACCGAGTGAGAGCACACCGGCTGAGAGCACGGCGCCCGCGGGCACAGCAGCCGACGCCGCCGCGCACGAAGACGGGAAGTCCAGGACGCCGGTGGCCGAGACCGCGGCGATCAAGGCCGCGAAGGCGCCCGCAGCGCCACCGAAGGCGGCCAAGGGCAAGGCCAAGCCGAAGGGCAAGAAGAAGGCGAAGTAGGACGCGCTCCTCTGGCGATTGCGTGATTTGACCGATGCCCGGCGGCCTGTGCGCCGGGCACGATCGGTGTGATCCAAAACCACTTTACCGAACGGTACGGAAATAGCCGGCCGCGTGCTAGCGTTGCCGATATCAGTACCGCTCGGTACAGAAAAGAGGTAGTCGCCATGAGATTCGACCAGCGGGTCGGCGTGTGGAGCATGGAGCTGCGCTCCGCGCACCGGCCGCAGATCCGCGACGCCGCCGCCGAACTCGACGAACTCGGCTGGCGGACCATCTGGTTACCCGGCCTCGACGGCGCCGGCGTGCTCGACGACGTCGACGCGCTGCTCGCCGCGGCCCCGAACAGCCAGGTCGTGACCGGAGTCCTCAACATCTGGGGCCAGTCCCCCGCCGAACTGTCCGAGCGGGTCGCCGTCCTCGACGCCGACCACGGGCCGCGGGCCGTCGTCGGGCTCGGCATCGGGAGCCCGGCCGGGGCCGGCGCGCACGGGCAGGACTACGGCAACCCGGTCGCGTCGATGGCCCGTTACCTCGACGGACTCGGTCCCGGCGTCGGCCCCGGCCGCCGGCTGCTCGGCGCCCTCGGACCGAAGATGGTCGACCTGGCCCGACGATCGTCGGCGGGGTGGCATCCGTTCCTGGTCACGCCACGGTACGTGTCGGCGTACCGGGAGAAGGTCGGAGCCGGACCACTGATCGCGCCGCACCAGGCCGTCGTGCTGGACACCGATCCGGACCGCGCCCGTGCAGCGGCGCGGGCCGGGATCGGGATGTTCCTCGGCTTCCCCACCTACCGCAACAACCTGAAACGCCTCGGCTTCGGCGACGACGACCTGATCCCCGGCGGCAGTGACCGGCTCATCGACGCGCTGGTCGTGCACGGCACCGCCGAGGACGTCGCGCACCGCGTCCAGGAACACCTCACCGCCGGAGCCGATCACGTGGCGCTGCACGTGCTCGGCGCGAACGGCCTCCCCCTCGCCCAGTGGCGCGAACTCGCGCCCCTCGCTTCGATCTGAGGAACCCATCATGACCACTGCTCTCATCACCGGCGCCACCTCGGGCATCGGCCTGGCCGCCGCCAAGCGTCTCGCCGCCGACGGCACCCACGTCTTCCTCACCGGCCGCCGCGAGGAAGCCCTCGACGCGGCGGTGGCGAGCATCGGCGCCGGCGCCACGGGCATCCGCGCCGACGTCGCGAACCTGAACGACCTGGAACGCGTCGCCACCGCCGTCCGCGACCACGGCGCCGGACTCGACGTCCTGTTCGCGAACGCGGGCGGCGGCGAGTTCGCGGCCCTCGGCGACATCACCTGGCAGCACTACGCCGACACGTTCAACACCAACGTCGGCGGCACCCTGTTCACCGTGCAGACCCTGCTGCCGCTGCTCAACCGGGGCGCCTCGATCATCCTGACCAGCTCCAACATCGACGTGAAGGGCGCCGCCTCGTTCAGCGTCTACGCGGCGAGCAAGGCCGCACTGCGGTCCTTCACCCGCAGCTGGGCCGCCGAGCTGGTCGGCCGGGAGATCAGGGTCAACAGCATCGCACCCGGACCCATCGGTACGCCCGGCCTCAGCGGCCTCGCCCCCGACGCCGAAGCCGCCGAGCAGCTGCTCAAGGGTCTGGCCTCCGGTGTGCCGATGAACCGCCTGGGCTCCCCCGAGGAGGTGGCCGAGGCGGTCGCGTTCCTGGCCTCGCCGAACAGCAGCTACATGACCGGCGCGGAGATCTACGTGGACGGCGGCGCCAGCCAGATCTGAGCGCGCCGGGCGGTGACCGGTCAGCCGGCGTCGACGAGCAGGCCGGTCAGCACGCTGCGTACGGTGGCCTCGAAGAGATCCCGCTGTGGCGCGGCGGGCGCCGGCGGCGTGCTGACGGCCTCCAACAGGTTCGGGTAGGCGGTCATGTCGATGCCGCCGAAACCGGCCGGCGGACCGGCTGCCTCGCTGCGCGCGAAGAGCGACACCACACCGATCATCATGGCGATCGCCTCGAACTTGGCGGCGGTGGTGGCCGGCACCGGGCGCAGGACCGCCAGGCAGTGGTCGAACCAGGCGAGACTCTGCGGGCCGAGGGCCGTCGTGCGCGGCAGCACGTCCACCAGCCACCGGTGCCGGCGATAGAGCCCCAGCTGACCGCGTGCGATCTCCAGCATGGTCCCGAGCCAGTCCGGGGCGATCTCCGGGTACGGCCGGAGCTCCCCCGTGGCATGGTCCGCCATCAGGTCGAGCAGGTCGTCCCGGGACGACAGGTAGCGGTAGAGCGATCCCGCGCCGGTGCCGAGCGCGCCGGCGACGGCCCTCATCGAGACCGCCCCGATGCCGTCGGCGTCGGCCATCGCGATCGCCGCCGCCACGATCTCGTCGCGCGAGTGCGAAGGCGCCGGGCCCCGCGAGCCCTTGGCCGGCCTGGACCAGATCGATGTCGTCACGGCTATACTCTAAACTGCAAACGGCGTTCGCAGTTTTAGGGGAGGCTCACATGGAACAGAACTGGACCACTCGACGGGTGCCGGCGCCCGACGGCGCCGAGATCGTGCTGCACTCCCTCGGCGATGGGCCGGGCATCGTCGTGGTGCACGGCGGCGGGGTGACCATCGACGTCTACCGCCGCATGGCGATCCGGCTCGCCGACCGGTTCACCGTGCACCTCTACAACCGCCGCGGC
Organism: Actinoplanes sp. OR16; assembly: GCF_004001265.1. Classification (GTDB taxonomy): domain Bacteria; phylum Actinomycetota; class Actinomycetes; order Mycobacteriales; family Micromonosporaceae; genus Actinoplanes. Next base: position 7,138,617 of record NZ_AP019371.1, read on the forward strand.
CGGGCCGACGCCGCCGCGCGCGCCGAGCCGTACGACGGCGAGCAGGACCTCGACGACCTCGCCGCGGTGCTGGCCCACACCGGCGCCGGCAACGTGATCGGCCACAGCGCGGGCGGGTTCATCGCCCTGCGCGCCGCCGCCCGGCACCTGCCGATCACCCGGCTCGCCCTCTACGACCCGGCTGTCGCGGTGAACGGCCTCACCCCGTCCGCGTGGCTGCCCGCCGCCCAGGAGGCCGCCCGCGCGGGCGACATCGCCCGCACCCTGGCCCTCACCAGCGCCGGCATCAACACCCACTCCCCCGCGTCCCGGCTGCCGATCGCGCTGCAGGTGGCGATGGTCAAGCTCTTCCTGCGGACGCCGATCGGCCGGTCCATGGGCGAGCTGGTGACGACCACCCTCGACGAGACGGCGCTGATCCACCGGCACGACGGCCCGCCGTCGCAGTGGGCCGGGATCTCGGCGTCGGTGCTGCTCGCCTGCGGCGCGGCCGGCCCGCCCTACTACCCGCCGACCATCGAGGCCCTGGCCGGGGTGATCCCGCACTCCCGCACGCTGATCGTGCCGCGCGCCGGGCACGACGCGCTCAACCGGGCGCCGCAGGTCCTGGTGGACGCGCTCGCCGACTTCTTCGGGGAGGCGGTGGTGCCGACCGACCACTAGTGTCGAGGGCGTGTCGGGCCCCGGAGATGTGCCACCGGAGATCCTCGACTGGCTGCGGGTCATCTGCGCGGACCTGCCGGAGGCGTACGAGGAACCCGCCTGGATCGGCGTCCGCTGGCGCATCCGCAAGCGGACGGTCGCGCACGTCTACACGCCCGATCCGGACCGGTTCGGTGTCTACGCGCCGTACACGGTGGACGGCGTGCCGCCGACCGTGATGACGTTCCGGGTGCCGGCGGACGATCTGCTCGGGCTGACCGCCGCCGGCTTCCCGTTCTTCCGCGCGCCGTGGGGGCACGACGTGGCCGCCGCCGTACTCGGCGATCACACCGACTGGACCGAGATAGCCGAGCTGGTCACCGACAGCTATCGGAGGATGGCCCCGAAGTTCCTCGCCGCCCGGATGTCCCGTTAGCGATCGTGCCGGCAGGGCGAACTGTATCCTGACGGTGACCGTTCAGTAATGGCGCCGGACCGTAGGATGGCCGAGATGAGCGCAGCACCCGGGCCGGGACGGCCCCGCGACCCGGACGTCGACCGGCGCATCGCCCGGGCCGCCCTCGACGTCTTCGGCGACACCGGCTGGTCCGGGTTCGCCATGGAGGTCGTCGCCCGGCGCGCCGGCATCGGCAAGGCCACCCTCTACCTGCGCTGGAACAGCAAGGAAGCGCTGCTCACGCACGCCCTGAACACCGGGCTGATCCGGGTCGCCGACGTCGACACCGGCACCCTGCACGGCGACCTCGCCGAGCTGGCCGCGCAGATCCTGACGCTCTACGGCGGGCCGTCCAGCCGGGCCGCGCTGCGCCTCACCCTGGAAGCCGGCGCGATCCCGGGCGTCGCGGAGAACTACGCGGCGATGCGGGACGCGCAGCTGCGGGCGGCCCGCGCGATCGTGCGGCGCGGCATCGACCGCGGCGAGCTGCCCGACACCGTCTCGATCACCATGCTGCTCGACACCCTCGTCGGCGGCGCGATGATGCACGCGCTGAGCTCGCCCGCGGACCGCGACGAGGATCCCGCGGCCCACGCCCGGCAGCTCGTCGACTTCCTGCTGCACTCGGCCCTGGTTTAAAGGATCCCGTTGAGCGCGCGGATCCGCTGCTCGCAGCCGGTGACCAGGTCCCGCAGGATCTCGGCGGCCGGCCGGACCTCGGTGAAGCCGCCGACCACCTGGCCGATGAAGAACGACTCCAGCTCCAGCGCGCCGGGATGACCGTCCTGTGCGGCGGCGTCGATGCGCTGCCACGCCTCGGCCACCAGCAGCGGCTGCAGCGGCATCGGCAGCGGTCGCGGGCTGCCGGCCGCCTCCCATGCGTCGTGCCAGGCCGTGCGCAGCTGACGGGCCGGCTTGCCGGTCCGGGTCGGTGAGCGCAGCGTGTCACTGCTGGTCGCGGCGAGGAACTTTGACTTGATCGCCTGGTTGGCGACGTCCTCCTCACTGGACAGCCAGACCGAGCCGGTCCACACGCCGGCCGCACCGAGCGCCAGCGCGGCGGCCATCTGCGATCCCGAGGCGATGCCGCCGGCGGCCAGCACCGGGCGGTCCCCGGCGATCTCGACGATCTCCGGGGTCAGCACCATCGTGGCGATCGTCCCGGTGTGCCCGCCCGCCTCGGTGCCCTGCGCGATCAGCAGGTCGACACCGGCGTCGAGCTGGCGGCGGGCGTGCTTGGCCTGCCCGACCAGCGCGGCGACGACGACGCCCGCGGCCTTGCAGCGCTCCACGACACCGGGCGGCGGGGCGCCGAGCGCGTTGGCGAACAGGGTGATGTCGTGCCGGAACGCCACGTCGAGCAGCGCCGCCGCGCCCGCCGGGTCGAGGTTCGCCGCGAACCGGCCCGCCTCCTCCCCCGATGTCGCCGCCTGCGGGATGTCGTAGCGGTCCAGCAGCTCCGCCACGAACGCGAAGTGCTCCTCCGGGATCTGCGCCCGCAACGCGGCGACCTCGCCCGCGACGAGCTTCTCCGGCACGAGCAGGTCGACCCCGTACGGCCGGCCGCCCACCTGTTCCTCGATCCAGCTCAGCTGCGCGTCGAGTTCGGCAGGGGTGAAGGCCGAGCCGGCCAGCACGCCGAAACCGCCGGCGTTCGTGACGGCCGCGACCACGGCAGGGGAACGGTTGAAGCCGACGACCGGGTGGTCGACGCCGAGCAGGTCGGTCAGGGCGGTGCGCATGGGCGGTCCCTTCAGAGCTTCGTCCAGGCGCCCTCCGAGACGACCTGGGTGACGCCATCGACCACCATGATGGCCGTCTGCTCGTCGACGGCATAGGCCGGGACGCCGAGGCCGTCCGCCCACCGCCGCGCGTGCTCGAGCGTGTTGGTCGGGAAGGCGTCCAGGTGCGGGAAGATCGAGAAGTCGACGAGGCCGAGGGCACTGTCGTCGGGAGCGGACGGCCACTCGACGAAGTAGTCGCCGATCCGGGGCGTCATCACCATGCTGCCGGCGCTGACACCGACCCAGACCGTGCCGGGCAGCTCCGGCAGCAGCGCGGCCAGCCCGGACTCACGCATCCAGTGACAGAGATACGTGGCGTCGCCGCCGTCGGCCAGCAGCACGTCGGCCTGCCGGACCCACGGCTGCCAGCGGTCGGCGCCGATGGTCGGCAGCGCGGTGAGTTCGAGGACGCCGACCGACGCCCAGCCCAGGCCGGTCAGGAATCGCCGGTCCGGCGCGGGGTCGGCGGCGATCAGGCCGCGCACCGACTGCGGGCCGCACATCGGGTGCCCCCACTGGGCGGTCGGGATGACGAGGGCGTGGCTCTCGGCGATCGGCTTGCCGAGCAGCTCCACGAGCGCCGCGGTGATGCTGGCGTTGGTGACGCCACCGGACGTGAGCAGCAGTTTCACGGTGCCTCCACGGTTCTCAGCGCTTGGATCGTGGTGTCGAGCAGCGGCGCCAGCCGGCGGGTGTCCTGCACGTAGGCACTGATCGTACGAGCGCCGAGCCCGGGCAGCCCGGCGACCTGGGTGGCCGGCTCGGGAGTACCGGGCAGCGCCAGATCGGGGACGAGCGCGACGGCCAGGCCGGCGTCGACGAGCGCCAGCGCGGCCGGGAACTCGAGGCAGGTGTGCGCTCCGGGCAGCCGCAGACCCGTGGCGGCGCGCAGCCGGTCGAGGACACCGCGCACCGCCGACCCGGGCGGCCCGTCCACCCAGGGCCGATCGGCGAGGTCGCTGACGTCGGCCGGTGCGGGCCAGGCCAGCGGCAGCGCCAGCCGGTACGGGTCGTCGAGCAGCCGATGCGCCGCGATCCCCGGCGGGGGCGGCCGCAGCGCGCTCGCCTGGTCCTCCACCAGCACCAGGTCGAGATCACCGGCGTGCAGCGCGGCGACGGCGGCGCTCTCCTCCAGCTCGTGCACGGAGATCCGCAGGCCGGGTGTGGTGCCGGCGAGGGCGAGCACGGCCGGGACGACCATCCGGCGCACGGCGGTGGGGAACGCGCCGATCCGGACCACGCCCTCCAGCCGTCCGCTCAACGCGAGGGCGTCGGCGGTGGCGTCGGCGAGCACCGCGGCGAGGCGGTCCGCGTGGGCGGCCAATTGCCGTCCCGCGGCGGTCAGGGCGATCGTACGCCGGCCGCCCCGCCGGGACCGGTCCAGCAGGACGAGGCCGGTTTCCCGTTCCAGGGCCGCCAGGTGCTGGGAGACCCCGGACGGCGCCAGGTGCAGCCTCGCCGCCGCGGCGACGACTCCACCGGCGTCGGCGACGGCACGCAACACGAGCAGGCGGTAGGGCGACAGGTGCATGCAGCGGGACTGTAGTCCAGATTCGGGTTTACTCACTTTCCCTGCACACCGCGGGACGCGAGGATGCCGTCATGAGCGAACAGCAGTACCGCGCGGTCTTCGACGCGTCAGTGACCTTCAGCAACGGCGGCGGGCTGACCGCCTCGGGTTTCCGCGTCGACGTGCCCGGGCCCGACGTGACCGCCGAGGAGGTGACCACGTTGTTCCTGCGGTCGCTCGGCCTGCTCCTCTCCGAGACCGCCGTGCTCACCGACCTCGAGATCGTCCCGGAGGCTCATCGCGGCACACGGGGCTCCACCGCTCCGCCGCCCTCCGCGCGGCGGCAGGTGGATCTGAGCCACGTCATCACCGCCGGGATGACGACGTACCCCGGCCTGCCCGGACCGGAGATCACGCCGCACCTGACCCGGGAGGCCTCGCGCGCGACCTACGCTCCCGGCGTCGAGTTCGCCATCGACCGGATCAGCATGGTCGGGAACACCGGCACCTACCTGGACAGCCCGTACCACCGCTACCCGGACGGCGATGACCTCGCCGGCCTGCCGCTGGACCGGCTCGCCGGCCTGCCCGCCGTCGTGGTGCGGACCGCGGGCGCCGGGGTGCGCGGCGTCGGCGTCGGCGCGCTCGCCGCCTACGAGGTGACCGGCCGGGCGGTTCTGCTGCACACCGGCGGCGACACGTCCTGGGGCACCCCTGCCTACGCCGACGACGCGCCGTACCTCACCGAGGCCGGCGCGCGATGGCTGGTCGAGCAGGGCGCGCTGCTCGTCGGCATCGACGCGGTCAACATCGACGACTCCTCACCGGCGGCCGGCGGCGCGCGACCGGCGCACTCACTGCTGCTGGCGGCCGGCATCCCGATCGTGGAGCACCTCACCGGGCTGGGGCAGCTTCCGCCGTACGGCGCCCGCTTCACCGCCGTGCCACCGCGCGTCGCCGGATTCGGCACCTTCCCGGTCCGCGCCTTCGCGACAGTGGAGGCGTGACCCGGTGCTCATCGCCGACCTGCTCGGCTGGGCCGGCGCCGGTGCTCTCCTCATCGGGTACGCCCTGGTCACCCGCGACCCCCGGCAGGCCGGCGGCGGCCGCTACCTGGCACTGAACCTCCTCGGGTCGGCCGGCCTCGCCGCCAGCGGGGCGGCGCACGCCGCCTGGCCGTCCGCCGTGCTCAACCTGCTGTGGCTGCTGCTCGGCGTCGCCGCCCTCGTGCGATACCTCACCGAACGGAATAGGTCCCGCCCGTTCACGGTTGGGAGGGGACGAAGGTCGGCCCCCCGCTGAGCACCGTGGCACGGCGGTCATATCCTCAAGCGCCAGTTGTTGACCAACGAGGACAAGAATCGATCGCCCATGTCAGTGACCGGCCACCGGCAGCAGGAACCACTCCTGATGTCACGATGCGACGTGACCGGCGCGGTCACCGACAGCGACTTCGACACCCTGCTCGCCCAGCCGAACCGGGTCAGCTCCCCGATCCGCCGCCTCCGCTGCGAGTTACGTGCCGGCCACCCCGGCCGGCACGCCGCCTTCGTCCTGGCCGCCGCCCACGGCGACCGCTGGTGGTGGATGCGCTGGAACACCGCCGGCGGCGAGGTCGCCGACATCCCGGTCTGCGCCGTCAGCGACGAGGACAACGACGACTGCCTGCTCCCGCAGCACCACGAGGGCGAGCACAGCTTCCAGCTCTCGGCGGGCGATCACTAGCGGCGGCACATTGCCGGAATCAGTGGACTCTTCGGACCGTCACCCCGTCGGGTTGTTCCGAGGACGTCAAACCATCGGTGGCTGTTGAGTGCGCAGGCACGCCGTGATACTTCGGTCAGCGCCCTGAACCGCCCCCCATGCGCCATCTGTCCTACACAGCTGTGCCCCGTGGCGGTAAACCCTCTTGGTGTCGCCCGGTCCACTGTGTGAGGAGCTCATGGCAGAACAACCCACCAGCTCCCTGATCGTCTTCCTCGACATCGAGAAGTTCGGCGAACGCTCCGACGGGGTGGCCGCCGATCTCCGCGAGTCGATGTACCGGATCGTCGGCGAGGCGCTGACGAAGGCCGGAATCCCGGGAGTGCGGCACGTCGAGGATCGCGGAGACGGCCTGCTCATCCTGTTGCCCGACGCCGGACCGGTCGAGGTCATCGGAGCGTTCGTGCGGGACCTGGAGTCGCTGGTACGGCATCGAGCCGCGTCCCGCACGCCCGCGTACCAGATGAGGCTACGGGTCGCGATCGAGCACGGCTTCGTCCGCAACGACGGGAACGGCTGGATCTCCCGTGCGATCAACACCGCCGCCCGGATGGTCGGCGCGGCAGCCCTCCGCGCCGCGATGAGCGACCACCCGGACGCCCACGTCGCCGTCATCATCAGCGACGACCTATATCACGAGGTGGTGGCACAGGGCCATCCCTCGCTCGATGCCACCCGCTATCGCGAGGTGGTGGTTCAGGAGAAGGAGATCGACGCCCGCGCCTGGGTGCACGTTCCGTACGTCGGAAGTGGCTCGGGCGCCCGGCCACGTCCGGCCGATCCGCCCGGCAATTCCGTCATCGGCAACCAGGTGATGGGCGATCAGCACATCAGTGGTGACTTCACCGGGATGACCGTGCAGATGCCCTTTCCGGGGGCACCATGACCACTCCCGGCGGACCGCCCGCCGATCATCGTCCCGCCACTGTGCCCCCACCGGTCTCCCCGGACCCGTCTCCCGCTCCTTCGCCACCCGCCGCACAGCCGGACGACCCGTCGCTCGCCGCCAACCTGGGTGGCGTCCGCAAGACGCTGAACGAGGCCGGCAACGTCTCCTACCGGCAGAAGCTGACCGAGTCGGCAAACCGGAACCTGATGACCGGCAGTGTCACCCACGGCAACACCAGCGTGCAGGGCGACTACGTCGCCCAGCAGTTGATCTTCGGCACTGCGAACACGTCCGTCCGGCCGGGTGAGCTCCCGTCGCACTTCGGTGAGGCGACGCGGCTCGCCTACGCCGGCGAGGAAAGCCTGCTGGCGGCCGTGGCGGCGCACGCCGATCGCCGCGCGCTGATCCTGTGCGCGGAACCGGGGCACGGGAAGACGGCGGCGGCCGTACGCCTGCTGCAGCACCGCAAGGTCAGCCGGATCATGATGCTCAGCCCCGACCAGGATCTCGAACAGTTCCAGCAGGTGGGCAAGGACACCGGCTACATCATCTGCGACCCCTCCAGCACCTCCGGCATCAGCGCCCACGCGTTGAACACGCTGGGCCCGCTGCTGGAGAGCAACGGCAGCCACATCGTCATCACGATCTCGGACACCGCGCTGCTGAGCGAGGAGGATCTCCTCGATCTGACCGTGCAGTTGCCCGCGCCGCCCGATCCCACGGCCGCCCTCACCAAGCACCTGGAGTGGCGTCTGCCCGGCAAAGCAGCCGAGCTGCTGGCCGACGAGCGGCTGAGCGCCCTCATCGCCGAGTCCTTCGACGCCACCACACCGCTGCGGCAGATCGGCGAGCTGGGCACGATCATCTTCCGGGTGCACGACCGGTCCGGTGCCGTGGACTTCGACGAGGTGCGCCGCCTCCTCGACCTGCGCGCCGATCAGGCGTTCACGATCTGGTTCGACCGGCTCGATCCGGAGAACCGGATCCACGCGATAGCACTCGCCGTCCTCAACGGCCTGCCCAGCGAGTTCGTCATGGAGGCCATGCACGCGCTGCGGCGCCGGCTCGACCCGGGTATCTCCGGGCTGGTCGCCGACGGCACGTCGGCCCTCTCGCTGCGGAAGCCGGCCGACCCGTTCCGCGTATCCCGCCGCGAGCGCTTCGCCCTCCTGCGCGCGACGGTCGCGGAGGAGACCGCGCAGGGCGAACACGGCGTCACCCGTGCGCAGACCGTGCGGTTCCGCGACAAGCAGTACGCGACCCGCGTGATCCGCCGGGCCTGGTCCGAGTTCTCCGCACAGCGGATCATCCTGGACTGGCTCGGTGAACTGGTCGTCCATCCCGCCGAGACGGTCCGCATCTGGGCCGCGACAGCGGTCGGCATCGTCGCGACCGAGTCGTTCGAATACGTCAGCCGTGTCGTACTCGATCGCTGGGCGGTGGACAAATCACGGCGGCGGCGTGCGGCGGCCGCGCACGCGTTGCACGTCCCGATGGCCGACCCCGACCTGCGGCCGGCCGTCCAGCACATGGTGCGGAGCTGGGCCGAGGCCCCCGCGATCGGCGAGGACGGCGACTTCAGCGACAGCGACGGACCCGACCCGCGCTCCCAGGCCACGGCCGCCAAGGCGTACGGGTACAGCATCGGCCGGAAGGATCCGGACAGCGCGCTGAGAGCGCTGCACGGCCTGGCTCTCACCGATGACATCCGGGTCGCCGTCGCCATCGGGGAGAGCCTCGCCGAGCTGCTCCTGCACGATCCGGACCGGCTCACCGAGCCGGTGCTCGCCACCGTGCTGAAGTGGCTGACCGACACCGCCGAGTTCGCCGGCGAACCCGACCGGGAGGCCACCGGCCACCTGGCCTTTCTCATCATGGCGACCAGCCTCCTGACCGAGCACGCGCCGGGCACCACCGGGAAATGGCCGACGTTGCTGTGGCTGTCCCACAGCAGGCCGAAGCTGGGCTTCGGGTTCGCCGAGCTCTGGCGTCACCTCCTCGGAGTCAGCCAGTTCTTCCCGCATGCCGCGGAGGACGTCCTCTATCAATGGGCCCGCCACGTGGACGCCGACCCCGCCGGATGCGAGGCCCTCGCGGCCATGCTGCGCAGCGTCTGCCAGGACGACCGGCGGCTGCGCGCGCACCTCCTCCTCGGCGTCGGCGACTGGACCGGACGAGACGTGCCCACCCCCACACCGAACGCCGCCCGCGCCGTGCGCGAAGCCCTCACCGAACAGGGAGCACGACAGTGACCCAGCAGGGGATTCCACTCTTCGGTGACCCGCAGCCGGTCCCGCGCAGCGCTCTGTCGAAACGCGACCGGCCGCCGGGCGTGGCGATCGTCTACGTCACCGACGATGGGCAGTACCACCGTATCGACGGCGGACGGCAGCTGAGCGTCACCGAATCGCTGTGGACGCCGTACCGCTACCGCTTCGACGTGGACGTGACCGATCACGAGATCGAGCTCGTCCTCCAGGGCAACGAGCTGCCGTCCTCCGAGCCGGCGTTCTCCTTCATCGCCAACGTCGAGGTCGGCTTCCGGGTAGTGCACCCCGAGACGGTGGTCCAGCGGAAGGTCACCGACGGCTACCGGGTGGTGCGCACCCGCGTCCTCGAGCTGATCCGGCAGATCTGCTACGGGTACGAGATCCTGCGGGTGCTGGACGCCGAGAACGCGGTCAACGGCCGATTCAGCCGTCCCGTGCAGCTGATCGAGGGTATCGAGGTCTACCGCTGCTTCACCAAGCTCTCCCTCGACGCCGGCGCCGCACACCATGCGGCGCGAATGCGCTCGGTCGTCCAGGGCGGCGAGATCAAGAAGCATCAGCAGCGCAGCGAGATCGACGACGCGCGGCACACCGCGGACGTGCGGACCATCCACACCCGGGCGGAGACGGACGACCTGCGGCGCAGGGTAGAGGCCATCGCGTCGCTGAACATCGACGAGCAGCGACTTCTGGAGATGTACGTCGCGCAGAACCCGGGCAACGCCGCCGAGGCTCTGAACTTGCTCAACGCGAAGGAACAGGCCCGGCACGAGCGCGCCGAGGTCCAGCAGCAGAACAAGCTGAAGCGCTACGAGTTCCTGCTCACCAACGGTCTGCTCCGCGGCCCGCAGGCGACCGCCGTGACGGAGGCCCTGATCGCGGAGAGTGAGGTCGGAACGCCCACGCAACAGGCCGCTCCGGCATCGGGCGCGAGCAGCTTCGCACTTCCGGCGGCATTCACCGGGCCGGCGCTGCCGTCACCGGCAACCCCTGGCACGGCTCCGCCGCCGAGCAGTGACCGCGGAGCGATAGCGCTGGGCCCGGTGACACCACCCGCGCCGGCGGCGTGGACGGCGCCGGCGGCACCCGCCCCACCGGCGCCGGCGCCCCGTGCGCCGGCCCAACCCCCTGCTCCGGCACGCCGGCCGGCCGCACGCCCACCGGTGGACGTGCCCTCCACCCAGCTCAAGCTGCCGCAACCGCCGGCCGGTACGCCCGCGACCACGCACCGAACCGCACCCGAGACCACCCGGCCCTCCGCTCCGGCGACCACGCAGCCCGCCGCACCCGCCGCGCCGCCGGTCTCTGCCCCTGGCGCTGTCGCCGGCACCGGCGTCCAGCCGATCTATCTGGCCGTCGACGAGTCGGCGAGCGCCGGACGGTGGGGTAACGCCATCGAAACCGGTCTCACCGGCCTGCTCCACGGGCTGGCCCGGCAATCGGCGGTCACGGCCGGCCTGCAGCTCGCCGTCCTGGGTTTCGCCGGCGCCGTGCGGACACTGGTGCCGCTCGGCCCAGCGCTCGCCGCGGCGCCGCCGCGCCTGGCCTTCACCGGCGCGGTCGACTTCGCCGCTGTCTTCACCGAGCTGATCCAGCGAATCCCCGACGACGTCGCCGCGCTCAAACAGGCCGGCCACCGGGTGAACCGGCCGATCGTCTTCATGCTGTGCACCGCGCGGCCACCGAGTGCCGAGACATGGCTTGCGGCGCGAAACCGGCTCGCCGATCGTGCCACGCTGCCGGCCGCGCCGAACGTCGTGGCCTGCGGGGTCGCGGACGTCGACGCACCGACCCTGCGAGCCGTCGCCACCAGGCCGGAATTCGGGTTCCTCGCCGCCCCCGGCATCGATCCGGCAGTTGCTGTCGATGCGTTCTGGCAATCCGTTGGCAACAGCCTCATATCCACGGGAATGGCTCTGATCCGCGGGGATTCATCATTGTCTATCAAACGCCCCGACGGTTTTCAGGTCGCCAATGACGAAATATGAGCCGGATTCGCAAGGTGGCATCGCAGGAAAGGGTGAGGCGGGATACCCGAAAGCGGGATTCTGGGCCGCGCTGTCCGCGAACGACCAGGACAACTTGAAGAAGCTGGCGACGCTTCGCGCCTTTGCCGCCGAAACAATGATCATTAAGCAGGAGGACGAGCCGCGGATCGTTCTCGTCCTCCTGCACGGATGCGTGAAGGTCATCGCCCGGGACACCACCGGGTACCAGGCGATTCTGGCGCTCCGCGGCCCCGGCGACGTGATCGGCGAGATGTCGAGTATCGACGGGGTCGCCCGCTCGGCGGCGGTACAGGCGATCGGCGACGTCCGCGCGTTGGTTCTGCGGTCGTCCGACTTCCGCACCTACATGCGCGCTCATCCGGATGCATCTGACGTGCTACAACGTTGCATTTCGGCCCGCCTCCGGGAGGCCGACTGGTACCGCACGACAGCCACCCGGCCCGTGGCCACGCGACTCGCGACGGTACTGCTGGATCTCGCGGAGCGGCACGGGTATCCCGACGGCAACGGCCGTATCGTGATCGACCTGCCGTTGTCGCAGGACGACCTGGCCGGACTGCTCTCGGTCTCTCGTCGCACTGTTTCGCGAGTGATGGAGACGTGGCGGAAGAATGAGATCGTCCTGACCGGCCGGCGGTCCATCGTGATCACCAATGTAGATCGACTCTGATAAAACCGAGACGTTCGAATGCGCCAGATGGCGTATTGGGTCGGGTGGCGCCGTGTCAACATCGGTCCTTGGCGCTGAATGGGATGACCCGTGCCCCCGTACCGTCCTTTCAGCTCCGCCCCCGACTAGACGGAACCCATCGGCTATGTGGACAGTCGGTGGGGCCGAACTGTCGCGAAAAGCATGGCCGCACGACATGAGCGACCTGCCATATGCTCGCCGCATCCCAATTTCCTGACCGGAGAAAACGCATGCTTTCCTTGCCGGACGGTCAAGCCGCGTCCCGATTCGGAACCGTCGCGGCCGGCCGCCGTGGGGTGACCGGTGCCGCTCGCTGACCCGCCCCCGAACCGCTGCGCGGTCTGCCGCTGGCCGATCGCCTCCGGAGGCTCCGCATGCGCCGTCTGCAAATGCCACACGCAGGACCGGGCGGCTGACCACACGGCCGCCCAGCGCGACTGGGACCTGCGGGCAGTGCACCTGGCGGCGGCCGGCGACGAGTCACTCGCGGACAAGCTGAGCGACGAGGTCCGCGGTGGCCGGCCCACGCACGCGCAGATCATCGACGCCGGCGGGCAACTGGCCGTCGACCACGGCGTCGACGACCCCGACAGCCTCGAGGTCGTGGCCACCCTGCTGTCCAGCCTGGTCGAGGGCGAGCTGCACTCGATCGGCTTCCTCTGCCTGCGCCCCGACGGTGTGGAGGTCCTGACCGCTCAAGCCAACGCCTACGGCATCGCCCGCACCGACGAACTGGATCTGGTGTGGCACTGGCTCGACCTCGCCCACGACCTTCCGAGTGACGCCACCAAACGCCACTTCGCGCTGGCCGGAGGCATCGGCGAGCCCGAGGAGGCTCTACCGGGAGCAGGTGCCGTCCCCTTCGACCCGCTGGCCGTGTTCGAGTCGATCGCTCAAGCCATGCCCACTCTTCCTCTCGACCACGGCAGCGCCGTGGTCGTGGTCAACGGCACGCCCGGATGGACCCTCAACGCCAAGATCGCCGAGTTCATGGCCATGCACTACCGGGCAGCCACCCTCCTGACGCACCCGCTCCCGGAGCATGCCCGCGCGTTCATCGGGACCATCGTGCGGCAGGCCCCGACCGGGCGGGCGCACAAGCTCATCCTGCTCGATCCGCACGGTGACAAGGGCCCGAGCGGCCGGGTGCACCTGGTGCTCGACACGCTCTTCGCCGAGGGCGAGCGCAGTAACAAGCGCAAGCACGTCGACATCTACGCGCCGGTCGGCGCGATCGGCCGCCTGACGCTGGCCACGGTCGTCAAGGAGCCCGGCGCACCGGCCGCGGAGTGGCAGACCGTCGACATCGCCGACGTCGATCTGGATCGCGGGCACGCCGGCCGCCTGGAGATCTCGTTCGACGATCAGGGCCTGCTCGTCTACGGCGGCCTGCCGGCACGCCCGAGCCGGCGGACGCTGTCCACTCTCCTCCGGAGCGTTCCCCGTCGGCTGGCCGAGCGTCGCATCGACGTGATGTTCGCCGTCGAGATCGTGACCGGGCCCGACGCCGACGAGCGGCTCGGTCTGCTGCGCGACACCATCGCCGCTCTCGACAACGAGGGCGGCAGCGGCCAGTGGATCCGGGCCGGGCTCCTCGCCTACGGCCAGCACCACGGAACCGGCGCCGACGAGCATCCCTTGCGGGTCACCGGGCTGACCGGACCACATACCGTCCGTGCCGAGGCCGCGAAGACCACGCTGAGGCCGAACCACTACGACTTCGCCGCCGCGATCGAGGACGCGCTGACCGAGGCGAGCCGGCAGAGCTGGCGAGCCGGCGCCGATCGCGTGCTTGTCACCCTGGGCAGCCGGCCGCCATACCCCCGGGTGCAGGGGCCGGACCAGGGACGGCCGTGCACGACCGCGCTGGACTGGCAGGCCGAGATCGCGAAGCTGAATTCCATGGGCGTACGGCGGATCGCGGTCTGGTCCGCCCCGGACTGGGGCAACGTCGACAGTGTCGACGAACCGCTCGCCGCCCGCGCCGAGACCGCCTGGGAGGCGCTGGGGGCCGACGGCCGGCTCGATCTCGCCGGCGCCTCCGTCACCGACCTGATCGAACGGATCGGAGCGACGTTTGTGACGCCCGCAACTCCCTTCCCCTACCGCGCGGTGCCGCTGGACGCGCCGCACACCGACATCCGGAGGTCGGCGTGACCCAGTCACCACAGGCCCAGCCCCCCAGCGTCCCGGTGCCGAAGGTCGCGCCGCCCCAGACCCAGCAGCCCCAGGCCCAGCCCCAGACCCAGCAGCCGGCGCCGGTCAACGGCGCGTCGGCGGTCTCACCGACCGTTCCACTTCGGCGCCGCGCCTCTCCCCCACCGGCTTCGGCGAGCCCGGCGTCCACCGCGACGCCGCATGGATCCGTGACCGGCCCGGCTACGTCCACGGCGCCCCCGGCGCAGCCGGCGAACGGCCCGGATCCGATCCGCTTCGGGTTGTGCGGCGCGGCTGGTGGCGGCAAGACCACGTTCCTCGCCTCGCTGCACATCGCCGTCGGTGACGCGAATCAGCGTCCCGGCGAGCGCTGGACGATGACGGCGGCCGATGAGGCGTCGCTGAATTTCATGGTCGACCGCGAGCAGGATCTCATCGTCAAGCGCACGTTCCCCGTGCCGACGAGCGCCGGCACGCCATTGCACTGGCGCATCGACGGCACGCTGCCCCCGGAACCGGGCCGGCGCGGCCTCCTGCGGCGCAGCCAGGTGCCCACGCCGGTGAGTTTCTCGATCGATGTCGAGGACCAGCCCGGCGCGGTCTTCCTGCTGGACTCGAGCGCCGTGTTCCAGATGTCCGAGAAGAGCCTCGATCGACTGGCGAACGCGCAGGCGCTGATGTTCCTCTTCGATCCGATGCTCGAGATCGGCCGGGCTCAAGCCGAGAACTCGAACTGGCTCTACTTCAACAAGCTCATCCAGACCCTGAAGATGCGGCTCTGGCATCAGAATCGCCTGGTCGACGGCCGGTTGCCGCACCACGTCGCGGTCTGCGTGACCAAGTTCGACAACCCGGCGGTCTTCCTTCCCGCCTTCCACGCCCGTCTCATCGACATCGACGAGAACGGCATCCCCCGAGTTCCGGGC
This sequence comes from Actinoplanes sp. OR16, assembly GCF_004001265.1. Taxonomy (GTDB): domain Bacteria; phylum Actinomycetota; class Actinomycetes; order Mycobacteriales; family Micromonosporaceae; genus Actinoplanes. Next base: position 7,153,716 of record NZ_AP019371.1, read on the forward strand.
GACCTCGCCGAGGAGTACTTCGACTGGATCTGCGACCAGATCGACAGACAAGCCGTCGACTCCAGCACCGAGCAGTTCAAGCACCTGTTGCGCAGCGAGTTGCTCGACGGGCACGTCCACTACTTCGGTACGTCCTCGGTGGGTTTCTGGACCGATCCGAGCGGCCAGTTCAGCATCGACGACTTCCAGAACTTCGAGCGGGTCGACGGTGAATGGCGGCTTCGCGGCCGGATCCGCCCGGTGAACGTGCTGGAACCGCTGATCGCCATCGAGCGCACCATCCGTCTCGGGGGCCGGTGATCCCGTGGGTGACAGGATGATCGTCGCTGGGCCGACGAGCCGGGTGCGCTGGGCGAGGATCGGGAAGCGCCAGGGGCAGTCCGACGACTACACCGTGCTCGCCGACGACACCGGGGGCAAGCAACCCCGTCGCCAGGAGTACGCCCAGATCGTCGGTGAGCTGGTGCGCAGCAATCCGAGCAGTGCCGCGGCCGGCCAGCCGAGCGCACTGCCCTGGGCGTTCATCGCTCCGGTCGACACCGACTCCGGGCGGCGGATCGCGCTGGTCGTCGTCGAGTGGCCGGCTGAGGAGATCCGGGATGCGACCGGGCGGCGGGCTATTCAGACCCGCTACTTCGATGTCGACAGCGGCGACATGTCGAGGCTCGGCGCCGGCTACCTCAGCCTGTTCGAATCGTACGCCGCGATGACGCCGGGTAACGGCACCGAACTCTTCTTCGCCGTCGAACCGCCCGATCCGGCGGAGCTCGCGTCGTTCGTGATCGAGTTCGGGCCACGCACGCTAGCCGGGATGGCCGCGATGCTGCTCGACGGCGATGTCGTCGTCCTGCCCGACCCCTCCGTCAGCGACCTGCATGCCCGGTTGCGATGCCTCGATGCGGCGCTCGCCCTCCTGCCATACGGGATCCGGGACAGCATCGCGGTCGCGACATGGACGCCGAACGACACGCCGCACCGATTCCGGCTCATGTTCAGCAGCAGGACGATCGCGGGACAGATCGGCATCGGTCGTGGCCAGGAACCGGTGCTGCGGGCCGGCACCGGGCAGCACTACTTCGATCGCATCATGCGCTACATCGATCACGGTGGCCTCCAGGCCGTGGAACATCTGGTCAGGCGGCTGTGGGAGGACCGCCGGGAATACTCCGTGCACCGGCCCGAGCAGGTACTGGAGGCGCTCAGCGACCTCAACCTCGTCTACACCGTCTATCAGGACCTCTGCCGCGGTGTGAAGACCGTCGACGACGTCGTCCGGCTGCTGCGCCGCGCCGATGTCAATCTCGGCGTGGAGGAACCCCACATCGTCGACCGCCTGGTCCAGGAGGTGATCGACAAGGCCGACATCCCTGATCTGGCGGTCCTGAGCAGGCATTGGACCACACCCTCGGTGCCGTCGATGGCGGTGGAGGGCACCCTCACGGCGACCGACTCGCGGGCGCTGGCGCTGTGGAACGCGGCGAGGTCCGCCGGTGGCGAAGCGCCGTTCGTGGTCGCCCTCGTGCAGCAGGCCAGCAGGACCGAGGAGGAACAGCTGGCGTTCCTGATGGCACGCCACCCGGTTCCCGGCTTCCCGGAACTCGGGCCGGTGCTGCTCGGCCGTCCGACGATCATCTTCCGGATCCTGACGGCGACATTCATCGACGGTCGCCACGACCGGCTCGGCGAGTGGGCTGAACTGGTCTTCAACCGGGACGAGGCGGCCGGCCGCCTGCCGCTGTGGGCCGAGCCCTTCGAAGCGATGCGATCCGGCCGTTCGGAGTTGACCCCGGCACAGCTCAACGACTCGATCCTGCGCAAGACCCTGGCCCTTCCCGCATTGCTCGCGCTGGCCGCCGGCACCAGCGGTCCCGGCACGTTCCTCGAGTGCTATACGGCCTGGCAGGCGCTCTTCGTCCAGCTCCGCCATCACGATCCGAATCAGGCGCGCCTTTTCACCGACGTGGCCGCCCGCATCGGCCTCGCCCCACCGTCCAGCCAGGCCGGACTGGACCTGTTACTGGTCACCGCCGGGCGGCAACCGGTACGCGAGCAGGCGGCGATGGACGCCCCGACCACTGAGGGCTACCTGGCCGGTCTGCGGAGCCGATTCGCGAAGCTCACCCCGGAACCGGTCCGGGAACTCGGTCTGCTGCTCGCCCAGTTGCTCGTGCCGGGACGGCTGACCCCTTCGGGAGTGAACTTCCTGCTGGCGCTGGCGACGCTGGTACGCGAGACAGCGGAGCTCCCGGCAGAGGAGGTCTACCGCTGGCTCGCCAGCCGCGCGGTCAACGAACCGGAGGCGCTCTACGAGCAACCGGATCCCGTCGTCCATCACCTCGTGCAGATCGTCCCGGACCTCGGCGTCGTCCTCGCCCGCCGGAGACTCGGCGACGCGGCAGCCCGGGAATGGCCTCCGGAGCAGGTCATCCCGATGTGCGTCCAGGCATTCCAGTCCGGGATGAGCATCATCGCCATCCTGGACGGTCTCGGCGACTGGAAGAGCCTCGACAATCCGGCCGTCGCGTTCCGGATCCTCGAAGACGTCTGGACGGCGGCGGGCCGGCCCAACGGTGAGCGCGAGGATCCCGTGCTCCGGCCCGGGCTCGCGCACCTCCTCGAGGGCAGATGCGGTGTAGCGCGCGCTCGCAGGCTCAGCGAATGGCTCACCCACCGGGCGGAGGCGTTCCGCCGGCATGCCGACTTCCTGCAGAAGACCGTCAAGAGCCACAAACCCCCGAAGCGTGACCCACGCCGTTCCGGCGAGCCGGCCTCGCCGAAGAATTCCGATGGGAGCCGATGATGGCCGACCAGCTGCAAATGGCCCGGCGCCGTGGAAGGACATCGCTCGCCGCCGCGACCGCGATCGCGCTGATCTGGCTGCTCGGCGTTCCACCGGCGCCGGCAGCAGCCGATCCGGCCACGCTGGACCAGATCGAGAAGGCCGCCGGTGTCGACGAGATCCCCGCCGACTACGTCATCATGGCCGACACCTCGTCCTCGATGCGTTCCGGCGACCGGTACAACGGCCTCAGGACCAGCCTGCGGGCGTTCTTCGCGGCGCTGTCGCCGGCCGATCAGGTCACGCTCATCACCTTCGACGACGGCGCCCGCGTGGTTTATCAAGGGCAGGTCGGGCGGGCACCGGACACACTCGTCGGCAAGCTGCCGGCGAGCGCGAACGGCAAGGCGACCGACATCGGCGCCGCCCTGGAGAAGGCCACCGAGGCGCTCGCCCGCCCGGGCGCGCCCGCGCTCGCCAGCGTCGTGCTGGTCACCGACGGCCGGCACGAACCGCCGTCCGGCAGCCCGTACCCGCTCACCGAGGGCTACGGCTGGCAGCAGCTGCGGAAGCAGGTCGAGCGGATGGACAAGCAGAGCCTCCGGGCCTATGCCCTGCCGCTATCCGGCGCGACCGGCGCATCACTGCTGGGTTCGGTCTTCGACCGGCCGACCAGACTGAACGCCTCGTCGATCGGCGAGGTCACCAGACTCCTCCAGACGCCGAAGGACGAGTCGCGTAAGGCGAAGGTGCGCTCCGCGCTCGCCGGCGAGCAGGGCAAGGGCATCGCGGTCACGTGGCCGGCCGAGGTCACCCGGCTCTCACCCGGCGACAACGAGGTCACCCTGACCGTGCGGTCGACCACCTCGGTGATCCCGCAGGACCTGGTGGACATGGAGGTCGCCAGCGAAAACCCGGCCATCCGGGTACGGCTGGGCAGCACCGCGATCTCGGTACCGCCCGGAGGTACGGCCACGGTGCCGGCCGTGATCACCTGGGACGCCGGGCCACACAGCCTCGGCTACAGCGACACGGTGGACGTGGACGCGCCGCTGCGGCTGTCCGGCACCGCCTCGTCACCGTGGACCGCCACCCTCGCCGACGAACTCGGGATCGGCTTCCAGCCGGGGCTCGGCGGTGTGGACGTCACCGGTCACGGGTCCGCCAACCTCGGCCGCCCCTGGCTGTACTACCTCACGCTGGCGTTGGCGGCGCTGCTCCTAGCGCTGGTTCTCCGCGGGCTCTACCTGCGCCCTTCGCTGTACGGCGTGCTGGCGGTGACCGCACCGGGCGGCGCCCGGAGCCGGATCAGCCTGAGCGGGCGGGGCCGGCGGGCCACCCTGAGCCGGAGTGAGACCGGTGAGAATCACGCCATCCGGACCCGGGTCGTGCGTCAAGGCCGCGCGAAACGGCTGCGAGTCGATGTGGACGGCGCGACGATGATCCTCAGCCCCGATGGCCGCCGGACACACCGCAGTGTCCAGTTCGAGTGGCTCGACGGATCACAGCCGGCTCACCCGGCCGGTCCGCAGCGGCCGCAGCACTCGGCGCTGCGAAGGCCGTCCGCGCCGCCCTCGGGCGCGACCACCCAGTGGCTGAGCTCTCCTCAACCCGGCCCGGCGAAGCCCGCTCCGAACGGCCCCTCCCCCACCCCGCCCGCCCAGTCCCCGCCGCCCCAGTCCCCGTCGGCACAGTCCCGGCCGTCACAGTCCCGGCCGTCACAGTCCCGGCCTACACAGGGCCCGCCGACACAGGGCCCGCCGGCTCAGAACTGGGCGCCTCCGTCACCGGCGGGATCGATGGGGCAGCCACCCTCGTCGTCTCCGCAGGCCCCGCCCGTGTCACCCGTTGTGCCGACCGCGCGACAGCAGCCCGGCCATCCCGTCTCGGCCACGCCGCCGCCGTCCGCCGTCGACCCTGACGGCGACGATGAGCTGCCGGTCATCGACACGGACATCGCCCGCATCGAGTAACGCGACACCCGGAACCACGAAGGAGCCCCTGCACCATGAGCCAGCAGATATTGCCGTTCTATCTGGTCTGCGACGAGTCCGGATCCATGTCGGGCGCGCCGGTTCAGGCGATCAACGACGCGCTGCCCAAGCTGCACCAGGAGATCGGCAGCAACCCGGTGGTCACCGACAAGACCCGCTTCTGCCTGCTCGGTTTCTCGAGCAAGGCCGAGATCCTGCTGCCGCTGTCCGACCTCAGCAGCGTGACGTCGATCCCGGCGCTGAAGGCCTCCGGCGGCACCGATTACGCGAAGGCGTTCGACCTGCTCCGACAGACGATCAACGACGACGTGAACAACCTGAAGGCCCAGGGACACCAGGTGTACCGGCCGGCTGTCTTCTTCCTCTCCGACGGATTCCCCAACAACAACGCCTGGCAGCAGTCCTACCAGTCACTCACCGACCCTGGCTGGCGGCCGCACCCGAACATCCTCGCGTTCGGTTTCGGGCAGGCCGATCAGCAAACCATTCAGCAGGTGGCGACCACGAAGGCCTTCATGGCGGACGGCACGCTGGGACCCGCCGACGCGCTGCAGGAGTTCGCCAAATCGCTGATCCGCTCGATCGTGAACTCGGGCACGCAGTCCGCGTCGGACCAGTCCGGCGGGGCCACCCTGGTCATGCCGGACAGTGTTCCCGGCTTCACCACCATCAGCGCGGATCCGGTGTGATCCGGCGCGTCTTGGACTTGCTCGGATGGGGAACGAAGATGTCTGACGAACCACGCCGGGAGGCCCTGGTCACCGGCACCGCGGACGGCCCGGCAGACCACGAGCGCCGTGAAGACGACCGGCCTCAGCCTCACGAGCAGGTCGTGCCCATCACCGCGGATCCTGCGGGAACGACGCGGGCTGCCGCCCGCGAGCAGATCCCCGTCCGTATCCAGGCGGAGGAGCCTCCACCCGGGCCGGCGGAGCTCGGCGAGCCGATGGTGCTGGTCGGCAAGCCCCGGCTGGCATCCCGGCCGGGCGCATTCACGGCCGAACCCGACGCGCCGCCGGACTCGGTGATCGACGGCGGTGACCTGGAGGGCCTGACCGTGCGGGCCGCGTCGCTGCGCGGCGACGAACACCGCTACTACGCCGACCCACGGCAGGACGCGTTCGCCATCGGCCCGCTGGTCGCCGGCAAGAACGCCACCGCGCTGCTGGTGTGCGTGGCGGACGGCGTGGGAAGCCAGCCCAAGTCGCACCTGGGATCGGCGGCGGTCACCCGGTTCCTGCGGCAGGAGATCACGCCGTACGCCGAGAAGCTGCTCGACCCCACCGCGGAGAGCGGCCTCCGCAAGCGGTGCGCAGAGGTGACGGCCCACGTCTCCCAGCGTCTGGAGCACGAGGCGGCCCAGCGGCAGGTCCCCGCCCGGGCGCTGTCCACCACTCTGGTGGCGGCGCTCATCGGACCGGACACCGGTGGCGGGCACCATAGGGCGGTCCTGCTCGCGGTCGGAGACAGTCCCGCGTTCATGCTGCGTGACGGTCAGTTCGAGCAGATCTTCGGCCAGAGCGCCGCCGGCGAGCTCGCCGGTGCTGCGACCGAGGCGCTGCCCTCACGGGGCGCCGAGCCGGTGGTGATGGTGGCCGATCTGGGGCCGGGCGACGTACTGGTCCTCTGCACGGACGGCCTCGGCAATCCCATGGCCAACTCCAGCGTCAGCGATCAGCTCGTCAAGTGGTGGCAGGGCGGACCGCCGTCGCTGCCGGCCTTCTTCTGGCAGATGAGTTTCCGTGCTCAGTCGTTCGGCGACGACCGCACGGCCGTATGCGTCTGGATCGGCTGAGGTGCCGGGGGCTGACGGCGTGCCCGGAGCGACGCCGCGCGTCAAGCAGTCCGCGCTGAACCTGGGCGACTTACTGGACAAGGGTGGACAGGGCGAGGTGTGGGCCCTCGCGGATCGGCCGGATCAGGTGTTCAAACGCTACTTCCTGCCGAGCGTGAACACCGCTGCGCTGGAGGGCCTCGTCGGCTTCCCGCTCCGGTTACGTCCCTCCGATCAGCGCGCCCTGCAGGAGTGCGCCGCCTGGCCCGCCGAGATCGTCACTGCCAAGCAACAGGCCGTCGGCTTCCTGATGCGGCGGGTGCCGGCACCGTTCGTGGCGCGCACCGCCAGCGGCAAGAGTCAGCTGCGGGAACTGCAGTACCTGCTGTTCGAGCCGAAGCCATTGTGGGGTGACATCGAGCCACTCGACGCCGAAGACCGGATCGAGCTGGTACGCACATTCGTCGACCTGCTGCGCGTCCTGCACCGGCACACCGTCGTCCTGGGCGACATCTCGATGCGCAACATCCTGTGGGCTCCCGGTGATCCCCCTCGGTTGTTCGTGCTCGACTGTGACTCGGCCCGCTTCGAGAACTCGGCATCGGTGCTCCCGCAGGCCAGCACGCCCGACTGGGACGACCCGCACGGTCCGCCGTCCGGCTCCGACCTGGATTCCGACCGCTACAAGCTGGCGTTACTCGTGGGACGGGTGCTCAGCCGGGACGCGTACATCCGGCCGGGGCACCCGCTGCGGTTGCTGCCCGAGATCGAGGATCCGATCGCGGACATGGTCCGCAAGAGCTTCGACCGTGCCGGCGGCCCCCGCGGTTCCCGGCCGGACGCGGACGAGTGGGCCCGAGCGCTCAGCGGTCGTGCCAGCATCGCGCTGACCCCGCCCGTGCCGCGTGTCCCGGTTCCCTTGCTGCCGATGGCCGAGATGGACAACCGGGGAGAGCGGGAGATCATCCAGCTGCGGCCGTTCCCGCCGGGCCAGCCCTGAGCGCCGGCCGACCTTGACCACCGGCCGGCCCTGACCGCCGGCCGGCCCTGACCGCCGCCGACGTCGACGGTTCCGGCCGTTCGCAGCTAGGAGCGCCGAGCCAGCGACTCCAGAAGGCTCAGGTGCACGGCCTCCCAGCGGTTGACCGCGCGGTGGACCTCTCGGATGAGGGGCAGGTCGGGCCAGCGGCGGAACACCGCGGTCAGGAACGGCGAGAGTTGCCCGGCCCGGTCGACGAACTCGACCAGAAGACGGAGCCGGCTTTCGGCGCCGGGCATCGCGGACGACGGGATACGCGCGGGATCCAGGTCGATCGGCACCACGGTCAGGAGGCTCGCCGCGATGCCGGCGAGATCGGTCAACGCGGCGTCACCGGGAATGGACCGCAGTCCCAGCCGCACGGCGGGACGAAGCTCGGGGTTGTCGCCGCGGAAGAGCGGCAGGACGTGGGGCTGGAGAAGTGTGCTGCGGTCGAGGGTCAAGGTGCCGGCGCGCCGCGCGAACGACCGGGCCGCCTCGTCGAGGATCTCACCGGCTGTCATGCCCTCCATCGGCGGTCGCACGTAGTCGACGCGGGCCAACCGGCAGATCTCCCGCTGCCACGCCTCGTCCGGCCGGAACACGTCGGCCAGTCGGCTCACCCGCATCCGGGCGCCGGGCGCGCCGGCGGCGGCCCAGCACAGCACCCGCCGGAACTGGTCGACCGGGAAGTCCAGCCGGTTCGCGAGCGTGTCGCGGGCCCGGCCGACCAGCACGCGCTGGGCGACCTCCTCGTGCGGCCATCCCCGCCCGAGTTGCACGCCGAGCAACAACGTGAAGAAGAGCTGGTCGATCAGCTGATCGGGGTCCCCGGCCCGGACTTCCAGGTGCTCGATGTTCCGGCTGACCCAGTTCAAGCAGTCCCGGGCGGTGCCGGTGTCGCTGACGATCGCGTTGACCACCGCATGCCGGCCGGCCCACTGCCGGGAACCCAGGTCGCTGACGAGCCGGTCGTACGCGGACCAGCGGGCGCTGTCGCAGCACGCCTGCGCCAACCACTCCGGTTCCCTGCGGGTCGGCCGTTGCTCGAACAGCAGAAGCGCTTCCGGTGCCCGATCACGGTCGACCAGATCCTGCCCGTGGTCCCGGAGCCACCACTCCCACAGCGTCGCCGGCAGGGGCATCGCCTCGGCCCGCGTGATGCTCTCGTTCCGCAGGAGCCGCACCTGTGCCAGCACCGGCCCACTGAAATCCACCACCGACTCGCCGAGGGCGACGAGTCGCCGATGAGCGGTGTCATCGTTCCCGAGCTCGGCGAGACGGCCGACGGACGGTCCGAGCATCAGCTCGTGATAGAGCGCCTCCACCTCGGCCGCCTCGGGTGGCAGATCGCTGCCGGAGGAGCGGTACCACCTCATGGCGGCACCGTGGATCCGCCGGATCGTCCGTTCGTGCTCGGGGTCGCCGAGCATGAGCCGCAGCATCTCGCGGCGGATGTCCGGCTGGTGCAGCAGCCCGTCCGGGGTCCGCTTGACCAGCCACACCTCCGCGGCGAGCCGATCGACCAGGGCGTCCGCTGCCTCGTCGTCCATCTCGCCCAGCTCCAGCAGGGGCGCCAGGACGTGCTGGACGACAGCGGAGGTGATCCGGCGCAGCACCAATCCCGGATGCGCGAGTTTCCGTGCCAGCGGGTCCGCGATGTGCTTGAGGTAGCGGTTGAAGAGGACGGCGTTGCGTAACTCGTCGGCGAGGCCCTCCGGGAACTCCCGGAGGAACGCCTCGCGGGCTTCGGGATCGAGACGCGCGAAGAGGTTGGCCGTCACGCGTAGCCTCAGCGGATTCCCGCTGCCCACGACCTCTGCCAGCCGCTCGGCGTCGCCCTCCGCCACACCTTGCAGGCGCAGCAGCCGGGCGGCCTCATCCGGCGCCAGTTCACCGAGCGGAAGCTCGTCGACGTCCGCAACCGAGGGCAGCAGGTCGGCGTCGGCCCGGCCCGACACCACCACCCGCAGCCCGGTCAGGCCCATCACCGTCCGCAGCCGGCCGAGCCACTCGACCAGGCGTACCTCGGGTTCGGCGCGGGAGTCCGAGCTGGTCACGGGGTCTCGCCGGTCGCGCTGCCACTCCTCGAAGGTGTCGAGGATCAGGATCACCGGCCGGCGGTCGAGCCGGTGCATCCGGACGATGACCGCGGCATCCCGCTCGAATCGTTGCGCCTCGCGGTTGTCCTGCTCGGCGAGGGCTTGCGGGGAGTAACTGTCGCTCCCGGCGGTCCGGCGGTCCTCGCGGGCCTGATGGCGCAGGGCGGAGAAGTCGGCGCCGGCCTCCCGGTGTGCCATACCCAGCTGCCGGCTGACCTCGAAGGAGAGTTCCAACTCGGCGTCCAGCCGGAATTGGAGCCTGTCGAAATCGATGAGCACCGGCAGGGAGCCGTCGTCGGGAGGCGTCCGCAGGCTCTCCAGGAGTGGCTGGACGAACCAGGCGATCAGCGTGGACTTCCCGACGCCGCCGACACCGGTGACAGCCAGCAGGGGCAGGTGCTCGCCGTCGCCGACCGGCGCGTCCCGGAAGGCCACCAGCCGGGCCATCTCGGTCTCCCTGCCGACGAGACCCCGATCCAGCAGGACCTGGTAGCTCTCGACCAGGCCATGGATGCGGGCCAGCCGTCTGGCCTCGGCCAGGTCGCCCTGGCGCCGGCCGAGCGGCGACGCCCAGGCCAGTGCTTGTACGGCGACCTCGGGCACGGTCGCCGACGGCAGCTCATCCCCGGCGCACAGCTCGCGCAGCAGTTCGCCGGCATGATCGGTGGGTATGTGGGCCACATCGGCGAGCGCCCGGTCCAGGCCGTCGACGAGCAGTCCGTAGAGGATGCCCTCCCGCACGTCGGTGCGCAGCGTCCACGTCCACTCATGGCCGACCAGGCTGCAGTCGAACTCCGGACGGAGCATGGCGAGCGCACGCCGGGCCCCGTCGTCGGTGATGTCCTGCACCAGGTGTTCGGGCAGAACCGGGCCGGAGAGCGCTGCCCGGCATCGGACCCGGGCTACGACCGCGGCGTTGAGCGCGACCAGGCCCGGACGTCGGCGGGCGATGATGGGCTCGCGCCTCGGTTGCCGCGCCCATGCCTGTGCGACGAGGTCCAAGGCATCGTCGAGCGCCGGGAGTTCGGTGGAATCGGTCATCAAGCGCCTCCTTCGCGAAGCCGGCGCTCGTGCTCGTCGATGAGCTCCTGAGCCCGCCGGATGGCGGGATAGCCGCTGAGTTCAGACTCGAGGACACTCCGATATATCTGCCGTACTGCAACTACGTGCTCACTATCCGTATCGTAGCCGGGCGGCATCAACAGGTCGATGGCCTCGTCCTCGGTCGGCACTGTCAAATCCTCGATCGAGGTATGAAATCCCGCCGGCAGGGCCGCCGGCCAGCCGATCAGCACCAATCGCAGGCGGGGGATGGACCGCAGCTCCTTGATGACCCCGACGATCATCTCGCTGACCTCGTCGGGCACGTCGAGGAGGGCGCCGGCGAAACCCTCCAGCACCAGCCAGAGCGGGTGGCGCCGGGTGGCGTCCTTCAAACCCTGCACCAGGCCGGGAAGCAACTCGTGCGAGTCGCGCAGGCCCGTGGTCAGCGCGGTCGGCACCACCTGCGGCGCGTCCTGGGACAGGGTGCCCAGCAGCCGTTCGACGAAGGAGCCGGCCGTGGCGCCGAGCAGGTTCCCGAGGTCGAGGCGGACGATCGGCTGACGCGCCTGCCGTACGTACTCCATCGTCAGGCGGCGGGTGAAGCGGTGACCACTGCCCGGCTCGCCACGGACCACCAGCAGACGCTGGTGTGCGGCCTTCTCCGCGGCCGGCTGCAGCGCCTGCCAGATCCGGCGCTGTGTCTCGGTACGGCCGAACACCCGCTCCACGCCGCCGGCCAGCGTATCGGCCTCGTCGATCTCCTCGAGGTACGGAACCTGCCGCGGCCGAGGCCGATCGAGCTTCGCCCGCCAGCAGGTGACCGGTACCGCCCGATTGCGCCGGGGCCCCTTGACCTGCTTCGCCGCCGACCCGGTCGCCTGGGGATTCCCCGGACCGCGCTCGTGGATCCCCACGATGTGCCACTGCCGGTCGAAGAGGGGCGCTCCGGAGGCACCCTTCTCGGTCGTGGCGTCGTGCAGAAGCCGGACGACGTCGGGCCGGCCGAGCTGCTCGTCGATGCTGCCCTGGGAGAGCCCGAGCGGTTGCCCCGCGGCCTGCGGTCCGCCGATGTGGTGGAGCACCCAGATCGGGAACGGCTGCTCCTGCAGATGCCTCACCAGCTCCGGATAGCGGTGGATGTGGAACAGCGGCTGGGCCGGCCGGATCAGTGCGATGTCCCAGGGGCCGTGAGGAAACCGGATCGTCGTGGTGTCCCGGACGTCACCCTGGTCGGTGTTCACGCCCGGGAAGACCGGTGAACTCCCCCACAGCAACCAATCCTCATGGGGCAGCACGCTGAACCCGAGGCGCTGCTGCGGGACACCGTCGGCGCCCGGCACGAGCGCGTAGTCGAACGTCAGCCGCAGCCGGTCAGCGGACCCGGCCCCGGCGACCAGCTCACCCTCGTCGCCCAGCAGCAGCGCACCGGTCTCACTCTTCGCGAGCAGCCTCTCGATCACGTGCGCCGCGGTCGCCACGACGCCCTCACGCAGGTAGACGCCGGTACCGGCCGGCTCCCCGTCGATGTCGATGCGGCAGACGTAGTCGCAGGACTGTTTCAGCCGCTCGATGAAGACGAACGGGTCTTCCACGGTCCGGGAGGCCTCGACCGCGGATTCCAGCGCGGGCCCGACCGTCCCGCCCGCGCTGGTGATGAACTGGACAGCCTCGCCGGGCGAGACCTTCAGCAAGCGGGCCAGGTAGAGCGCGAAGACGAAGTCGTCGATGAATCTCCAGCTGACGGCGAGCCCCAGTGCCGATCGGAGAAACCCCTCGTTGGTCCGGCAGATCCTCCGGTCGAAGCGCCCGTCACAAGCCTCGGACACCCGGTCCCAGATCTCGTCGATCTTCGGCCAGTCCGGGATCACCTCTCTCATGAAGGCCTCGTACGGATCGGTCATCGCACTGCCGCCGGCAGCACCGCCTCCAACACGCCAGTGATCTTCTCGGTCGCGTGTGCCCAGTTGCGGCGCCCCGGCGACCCGGCGAAGTGCAGCCCGAGCGCGCTCTGCCCATCGCTCTCCAGGTCCACCACCACCGAGCCCGAGTTGCCACCGAGCGTGGAGGCGTCGTGGGTGAACACCCACCCCTGCGGATCGTGCTCGACGGTGCCCGGCGCCTGCATGATGCGGCCCGGCGCCAGGCGTTTCACGGAGCTGATGCCGTCGAAGAGCTTGTCGAAGACATCCGGGGCGTGCACACCGCGGCCGCCCGGATAGCCCACCAGGTAGACGTACCGTCCCTTGCTGGACAGCGCCCCGCGGGTGCGCGGGTCGTCACCGCGGGCGACCGGGATCGGCTCGGGAAAGGCGCGGCCCGCGACCGGCTCCAATTCCAGCACGGCGAGATCGAGCCCGTCGAAGTTGAGATCCATCCCGGCCCGGCCGGCCCACCCGGCCCCGCCGTCACGCCCCACACTGATCACCCGGCGGATCGGGAACCGCCGGTCGGCACCCCCTCCGTTGATCTCCTGCCCGAAGTGCACCGCGGCGCCGGGCGCCAGGCGGCCGTCGAACCGTGAGCCGGTACGCACACCGCTCGGCGCGATCGCGGTGAGGACGTGGTAGTTGGTCACCACGATGCCGTCCGCGACAGCCCACGCGGTTCCCTGGTATCCGAGCGGCGCCGCGGGATCGTCGACCCGGCCGACTCCTCGGCAGACTCTCCGCACCGCCGGTTCCAGCCGGGCCAGCGGCGCCATGAAGCTGCCGATGGAGGGCGCCGTCAGATCGATGTAGTCGTCGTTCACGAACAGCGCGGGCCGCGAGCCGTCCGCGACGATCACCGCCTCGAGGCCTTCCACCTCACGGGCGGTGAGGTCGGCGCCGACTCCGTCGGAGAGCAGTCTGGCCAGCGCCTCGCCGGCCTGGTCGAGCAGCTCGGCGCGCGCGGCGGGGTCGGCTCGGCGCTGGGTGAGGCGTTCCATGTAATCGATCTCGGCCTCGAGACGGTCGACCAGTTCGGCACGGACTGCTCGATCCCGGTTGTCGCCCGCCGACTCCAGTGGACCGCCCGAGCTCCCCTCCGCGAGCAGGCCCAGGTATGTCTGCGCATCCGCCATCCGTGATCTCCGTCCCATCTCGACGCTGATCGAGCGTTGCCGCACGTGGAACAGGCGTCAACGCCAGATGGCGCACAGGACGGGATGCTGACCGTTCAGCGGGCGCAACGTGCACGACCGTCCGTCCGAGTCGGTGGCCGGAAGCCGGAGGGCAGCCGGTTCAGCCTGCCTGCGGCGCCACCGGTTCGGCGAAGACGGGGTGGCCGTCGATGCTGTGGGCGTTCTTGACGCGGCGGTAGTCGGCCAGGTCCTCCTCGGTGCGGCGGCTGTGCGAGCGGATCAGCAGGTCGCGGTCGCCCTCGTAGGACATCAGGGGCACGGCGTAGCCGCAGGAGTCACTGACGCGGTCGACGGTCACGTCGATGACCGAGCGGACGCCGTGGGTGTCCGGTGGGGAGGGGAAGAGGGCGAGCAGGTCGGCGTACGAGGAGGAAGTGACCGGAACCGCGACGCCCCGGCCGTGCAGGCGGACGATGTTCGGCGGGCCCTGGAACGCGCAGAACATGAGGGTGATGCGGCCGTTCTCGGTCAGGTGCGCGATCGTCTCGGCGCCACTGCCGTGATAGTCCAGGTAGGCGACGCGGTGGTCGCCGAGGACCACGAACGTCCCGCCCATGCCCTTGGGCGAGACGTTGACGTGACCGTCCGGCCCGGACGGCGCGGTCGCGACGAAGAACATCGGCTGGGCTTCGATGAAGTCGCGCAGGCGGCCGTCGATACGTTCATGAACCTTCATGGCGTCGATCCTGCCGGACGCGCCGCAACCGGTTCCACCGGCTTTCTCAAGGAGCGGGCGTCAGCGGCCGCGGCGGTGAGCGTCGAGCGCCCGGATCGGATGCCGGCCGCGGACCCGGATCCGGCCGGCCGGCGGCCCGAGGCCCGACCAGGCGTCGCGGCGGCGCCGGTGGCGGCCTCGGGCGTACCACGGCGGGTTGGACTCGGGGCGCGGGAGGGCCGGGCGGGTGGGACGCCACCGGACGTACCTGACGTCGAGGAGCCGGCGGACGGATTCGTCATCAATCAATGTCGGTCACCGTTCTGCTGAGTCACCCGCGACGGTAACAATGTGCCGCCGCCTGACTCCACTGGTTAAAAAGGGCGAGCGCCGTGGCCCTTTCAGCCATGGCCGGCCGGTGCGGGTCGGCGATCCGCGGAACGCGGGCTGAACTGGGTGCATGCCAGACATCACTCATCAGACGGCGCCCACCCGGTTCGCCGAGGCCGGTGGCAACTCGTACGCCTACCGCAGGTTCGGCAAGGACGCGAGCGGTGACGTGCCGCTCGTGCTGCTGCAGCACTTCCGCGGCAACCTCGACAACTGGGATCCGGCGCTGACCGACGCGCTCGCCGCCCAGCGTGAGGTCATCCTCGTCGACTACGCCGGGGTGGGTGCCTCCACCGGCACGCCGGCCACGTCGGTGACCGAGAGCGCCCGCCACATCATCGCGTTCACCGAGGCGCTCGGCCTGGAGAGCGTGGATCTGCTCGGCTTCTCGCTCGGCGGTTTCGTCGCGCAGGAGATCGCGCTGATCAGGCCGGGGCTCATTCGCAGGCTGGTGCTGGCCGGCACCGGTCCGAAGGGCGCGCCGGGCATGCACGGGTGGCGGGCCGACATCGCGTCGCACGCGCGGGCCCGGGTCAACGACGCCGAGGATCTGCTGTACATCTTCTTCGCGCACACCGAGACCAGCCAGGCGCTGGGCAAGCAGTTCCTCGGGCGGATCTTCGCGCGTGCCGAGAACCGGGACGAGCCGACGACGGTGGCGGTCCGTGACGCGCAGTATGACGCGATCGTCGAGTGGGGCATCCCGGACCATGCGGCGCTGCAGCGGCTGACCGGGATCACCGCGCCCACGCTGATCCTGCAGGGCGACGACGACCTGATGATTCCGACGAAGGGCAGCCACACGATGGCCGGCCTGATCCCGGATGCACAGATCCGCATCTATCCGGACGCCGCGCACGCGTCGCTGTTCCAGTACCCGGCCGAGGCGGCCGCGGACATCACCGCATTCCTGGCCTGAGAGGACGAGATCATGGTTAAGTTGCTCGACGAGATTCTTTCCTCGTACGGCGGGAAGCGCGCGTGGCAGGAAGCCCAGCAGATCAGCGCCCGCCAGTTCTTCGGGGGCGTGCTGTGGGCGATGAAGGGACACCCGGGCGCTCTGAACGACGTCCAGGTGACCGTCGACCTGCACCGCGAGCACACCCGCCAGGAACCGTTCTTCGCGGACGGCCACTACACGAACTTCACCCCGGAACGGGTCGCCGTCGAGACCGGTGACGGCGAGGTGGTCGAGGAGTTGCTCGACCCGCGCGCCTCCTTCGCCGGGCACGAGCTGACGACGCCGTGGACGCGGCTGCAGCTGGCCTACTTCTCCGGGTACGCGATGTGGACGTACACCACCGAGCCGGCCTCGCTGCTGCTGCCCGGCGTCGAGACCGAGGAGATCGGCGACTGGGTGGAGGACGGCAGGAAGTTCCGGCGGCTGGCGGTCACCTACCCGGCGGCGATCGCCACGCACACGCCCCGCCAGGTCCTCTACGTCGACACCGACGGCCTGATCCGGAGGCGTGACTACACGGTGGACATCGCGGGCCGGGCGCCGAGCGCGCAGTACGCCCTCGACTTCGCCACCGTGGACGGCCTGGTCGTGGCGACCAGCCGGAAGATCTACAGCACCGACCAGGACAATCGGAAGGTCGAGGACCCGCTGATCGTGTCCATCGACCTCAAGGACGTCACGGTCGGCTGACGCACCACCCGGGGGCCTGGCTCAGGCCGGGTCCCCGAGCACGGCCCGGAGCTGGGAGCGGCTGCTGATCGCCAGCTTCGGATAGATCTGATAGAGGTACGACCCGATGGTCCTGCTCGATCGGGACATCACGGCGGCGATCTGCTTGTTCGACATCCCCTGGGCCGCCAGCTGCGCGATCCGCAACTCCTGCGCGGTCAGCACCTCGGCCGGATCCACGGTGGCCGTCCGGGTCCCGGCCGTCACCCCGGCGGCGCGCAGCTCGGCCCCGGCCCGGCCGGCCCACGGGTGCGCGCCGGCCCGGTCGAAGAAGAACCGCGCCTCGTCGAGGTATTCGCGCGCCTGGCGGACCCGTCCCCGGCGGCGCAGCCACGTCCCGTACGCGAGCAGGGTCCGGCCGAGTTCGAGCGGGATGGCGGCGCGGCGGGCAGCGGCGATGGAGTCCTCGAAGTGCGGTTCGGCGCGGTCGTCGTCGAGCAGGGCACGGCTGCGGGCGGTCAGCGCGCCCAGGTGGTCGGAGCCCAGGACGCCGGCGCCGTGCTCGACCTCGGCGAGCAGGGTCCGGGCGATGGTGAGCCGGTCCTCGTCGCCGCTGCCGGCGGCGGCCTCGACCAGATCGGCCACGGCGTTCCAGGCCACGACCCGATGGGTGCGGGTGCCGCGCAGCCGGGCCCACGCGTCGGCGTAGCGGCGATCGCGCAGCGCGGCAACGCCCTCCGCCCACGCCGCGACGGCGGTGACCAGCGCCGACTGCTCCTGATCCGCGGTGGGCGGCACCGGATCCGCCGACGTCCAGGCCAGGGCGAGGCGGCGGGTCGCGGCCGCCAGCGCGCCGAGCACCGGCAGATCCAGGCGTTCGGCCAGCTCACCGGCCTGCCGTGCGCGCCCGGCGGCGTCCTCCAGGCGGCCGCCGATCACGAGACTCAGCGGCTGCTCGGCCAGCCGGCGCACCTCGTCGGTGGTGGCGGTCGCGGCCGGTGGCATGGCGTCGGTGAGCAGCTCCCACGCCTCGGCCGCGGTCACCGGGTCGTGCAGCGTCTCGGCGGTCCGGGCCGCCGCGATCAGGAAGTGCCGGGTGGGCCGGCGCAGGTCGGGGTCGTCGGCCAGCACCCGGTCCCGGAGCGCGGCGATCACCTCGGGCAGCCGCCGCCGGGCGTCCGCGGCGCCGCCGAGCGGGTCGGCCCAGCAGCGGCTCATCGCCAGCACCTCGATCACCAGCCCCGTGCCCGGCCCGGACGCCTCCATCGACGAGAGCGCGCAGTCGACGCTGCGCAGCAGCTCGGCCCGCACGTCCGGGGAGACGTCGTGGGTCCACGCCATCGACCCGGCGGCGATCAGCATCCGGGCGGCGGCCTCCCGCTCGTACGGGGAGGAGGGGTCGGTGGCGGCCCGCAACGTCGCCCCGATCGTGGCGGCGGCGGTCCGCCCGCCCAGGCCGTCGGTCAGCACCAGGATCGACCGGGTGAGTTCGGCCTGCGCGAGCACGGCCCGCGGCGGCGACATCGCGACGACCTCGCGGATCAGCCGCCACGCCTCGGTGTTGCGGCCGGCCTGCCGGGCCAGTTCGGCGGTGCCGGCGAGCCGGCGGGCGCGCTGGTCCGGGGTGCCGGACAGGGCGGCGGCGCGGCGCAGGAATCGGATGGCGTGCCGCGTGGTGCCGTCACCGGACGCGTGCGCGGCGGCCGCCTCCAGCTCGGCGGCGGCGGTCTCGTCGGCGCCGGTGGTCAGCGCCGTCCGGTGCCAGGCGCGCCACCCGGGATCCACGGTGGTGGCGGCGAGTGCGGCATGGGCCACGGCCCGTTCCGACCAGGTGGCCGCGGCCTGGAGCGCCGCGCGGACCAGAGGTTGCCGGAACCGCACCCGATCGCCGGTGACCGTGACGATGCCGGCGCGCTCGGCCGGATCGAGGTCCTCCGGCGTGGAACCGGCCCGGCCCGCGGCGGCCAGCAGCTCGGCGAGGGGCTGGTGCTCGGCGCAGGCCAGCAGCACGAGCAGGCGCCAGGTGGGGCGCGGGAGGTCGGCGGTCTCGGCGAGCAGGCTGGCGCGCAGCCGGGGCGAGATCGGCAGGGGGTCGCCGTCGTCGCCACGGGCCGTCACGGCGTCGGCGAGCTCGGTGAGGGCGAGCGGGTTGCCCTGCGCCGTCTCGACGATGCGGCGGCGGGTCGCCGAGGACAGGGATGGCGCGCGGATCTCCAGGGCGGCGGCTGCCTCGCGTACCGGGAGGGGGTGAAGACGCACGACGGCGCCCGGCCACGGCATGAGGCGGCGCGAAGCGGCGGCGAAGCGCACCGGGACGTCGCGCAGGCGCCGCAGCACGAAGTCCAGGACCTCGGCGGTCAGGTCGTCGAGCCACTGCGCGTCGTCGGCCAGGATCGTGACCGGCCGCTCGCGGGCGAGATGTTCGAGCAGGCGCAGCGTGGCCAGGCCCAGAGGCGGACGCGGGAGGACGGCCGGGCCCAGCCCGAATTGGCCGAGCAGCGCCGCGCGCAACGACGCCGGCAGCGCGGACGCGTGGTCGAGCACCTCGTGCAGCAGCTCGTGCAGGCCGGCGCCGGGTTCTGCCTGCTCACTGCGCAGACCCGCGCAGCGCAGCACCAGTCGTCCCCGGTCGCGGGCCCGACCGGCGATGCGGTCGAGTTCCGTCGTCTTGCCCGAGCCGCCGTCGCCGACGAACGTGACCACACTTTCCCCGCTCATGACGTCAACCCTGCTGAGGTGACCGGCGAACGTGTATCAGTCACGTGACTGAAGGACGAAGCTCCTCCCGTACCTAGGCTCGTTCTCATGATCGGAAGAAGGGCTGAGTTGCGGGCGTTGACGGCCGCGCTCACGGCATCGGCCAGCGTGGTCCTGGAGGGCAGCGCGGGCATCGGCAAGACCACGGTGGTCGCGGCAGCGATCCGGCAGGCACAGGACCGAGGGGTACGGATCCTGCGCTGCACCGGGATCGAGAACGTCGCGGTGTTCGGGTACTCCGGGCTCCAGGAGCTGCTGCCGCCGCTGATGCCCCTGGTGGACGGCCTGCCGGGCCGTCAGCGGGAGGCACTGCTGGTCGCTCTCGGCCTCGCCGACGGCTCGGCGTCCGACCCGATGCTCGTCCACCTGGCCACCCTGGCGCTGCTGGAGGAGGCTGCCGGCGACACCCCGGTGCTGGTGGTGGCCGACGACGCGCAGTGGCTCGACCCGTCCAGCCTCGCCGCCCTGGAGTTCGTGGCCTCCCGGCAGCACACCGCGCCGATCGCGGTCCTCGCCGCGGCCCGCACCGGGATCCCGGTCTTCCCGGGCACCCGCGTACGGCGGCTGCCCCTCGACGCGCTGAGCCCGGAGGAGGCGTCCGCGCTGCTCACGGCCGTCGCGCCGGACCTGCCCGAGGCGCTGAGCGAGCAGGTTCTCGCCGAGGCGGCCGGCAATCCCCTGGCGCTGCGGGAGTTCGCCGCGGAGGCCGGGCGCCTGGACGCCATGACGGCGCCGGCGCTGCTGCCGGTCAGCCGCCGCATCGAGCAGGCCTTCCTCAGCGACCTGACCGGGCTTCCCGCCGCCAGTCGCCGGCTGTTGCTCATCGCCGCCGCCGGTGGCACCGTCGCCGACCTGGCCGGCAGCGACCTGGCCGACCTGGACCGGCTGATCCGCGTCGTCGGCGGGCGGTTCGAGTTCACGCATCCGCTGGTGCGCTCGGCCGTCTACGGCGCCGCGTCGCTGTCCGAACGCGCCGCCGCCCACCGCTACCTCGCCGGCGTCGTCACCGACCCGGTCCGGGCCGCCTGGCATCGCGCGTCCGCCACCCTCGGGCTCGACGAGGACGTGGCCGCCGAACTGACCGCCGCGGCCGGGATCGCCCAGGGCCGGGGCGCGCTGCGCGAAGCCGTGGACGCGCTGCGCAAGGCCGCCGCGCTGTCCCCGGCCCCGGACGGCCGCGCGCACCGGCTCGCCCTCGCCGCCGAACTGGCCCGGCAGGCCGGCCTGTCGGTGCTCTGCCAATCGCTGCTGCATCAGGCCATGCCGCTGGCCGTGAGCCCGGCCGACACCGCGAACCTGGCCTCCACCGAACTGCTGCTCGGCATCGAGTACGGCACCCCGGTCCGCGGAGCCGACCAGGTCATCGGCCTGGCGACCCGGATGCGCGACGACCACGTGTCGCGGATCCGCGCCCTGAACACGGCCATCGGCCGGGCCTGGGCACTGGGCTCCGACCCGGCCACCATGGGCCGGCTGAATCGGGCGGTCATCGACCTCGTCGGCGAAGGACCCTGGCAGCGGCACATCGGCCTGTCCATGACCGACCCGGTCGGCCAGGCCCCGGCCGTCCGGCCCCGGCTGCGCGCGCTGCTGGCCCAAGCCCTGGAGACCGCCTTCGACGGCGGCCGGGAACGGTCGATGGGCACCAGCCGCAGCCTGTCCATCTTCGTCTGCGGGGCCGAGGCGCTGCAGGACCTCGACGTCGCCGGTGAATGCTGGGAACACTTCCAGCGGTTCCACCACGCGGCCGGCACCCTCGCCGACGAGTCGTTCGGCCTGCAGGGGCGCGGCCTCAACCGGATGCTGCGCGGCGACCTCACCGCCGGACTCGCCGACGCCGAACAGGCCCTGCTGCTCGCCGACGCCAACGGCCTGGTCCGGATCGCCGGGCAGGCCGCGGCGATCGCCGGTCTCGGGTACGCGCTGCGCGGCGAGACGGCGTCGGCTTCCCGGCGGATCGCGGACAGCATCCGGTTCAACGAGAACAAGCCGTATCCGCTCATCACCTCGCGCATCCACTGGGCCGCCGGGCTGCTGGCCGCGGCCGAGGGGCGGCACGCCCAGGCGTGGCGGGAACTCGCCGAAGTGGCCTCCCACCCGGCGACCGGCCTGTGGGCGATCGCCGACGTCGCCGAGGCGGGCGTGCGCAGCGGGCACATCGCGGAAGCGTCAGAACTCGTGGCCGACGCCGAACGGCAGGCAGCGGTGTTCGAGTCGGACCATCTGTGGGCGGCCGTGCATCGCGCTCGGGCGCTGCTCGACGGCCGGGAGTCGCACTACGTGCAGTCGATGGACGCCGCGGTGTCGGCCGGTAATGCGCTCGAACTGGCGCGCACGCAGCTCGCCTACGCCGAATGGTTGCGGCGGCAGCGCCGGATCGTGCAGGCTCGGGAACCCCTCGAAGCCGCCCTCGCCGTGTTCCGGCGGGTGGAGGCCCAGCACCTGGCTTCGCGGGCCTCGCGGGAGCTGCTCGCTACCGGGACGGCACCGGTCGCCGCTGCTCCGGCCGATCGGATGCGGCTCACCCCGCAGGAGTTGCGGATCGTGGAGCTGGCCGCGACCGGGCTCACCAACAAGGAGATCGCCGACCAGCTGTACCTGTCGCCGCGCACGGTGGCGACACACCTCTACAAGGCATTCCCGAAGCTGGGGGTGCGAACCCGAGCCCAGCTGCTCCAGATGACCGCCTGAGGTGGGTGCTGCCCGGTGGTCAGATGACCCCGTAGCGCATGGCGTGGGCGATGATGTGGGAACGGTTTCGCAGGCCCAGCCGCCGGGTGATGGCGTGGATGACGCCTTTCACGGTGCGTTCCGAATAGGACAGCTTCGCCGCTATCTCGGTCGTCTCCAGGCCGTCCGCCATCAGCCGGATCACGGCGATCTCACGCGGGGTGAGGCCGGCCGCGTTCAGCCCCGCCTCGTCGAGGACCTGTGACTTGAGGTTTCGCAGGTGTTCGAGCAGGTCGCCGACGAGCGGCGGCGCCAGGACACCGTCGCCGGCGGCTACCGCGGTGACCGCCCTGGTCAGCCGGTCGGCGGTCACCGCGGCGCGCGGCAGCATCGAGTGGACGCGGCACTCGACGGCCAGCATCAGGTCGGACGCGGTCGGCTCGTCGAGCACCAGCACGACCGGCCGGCGGGTGGCGGCGGCGGAGCGGCGCAGCGCCGGGACGACCCGGGCGTCCAGCCGGTCGGCGGCGAGGACCAGGACGTCGCCGCCCATCTCGTCGTGGGCGAGGACCCGCAGCTCGGGCCGGTCGGCCAGCAGCACGCCGAGACCGGCGAGGGTGAGCGGATCGGTAGCGTGCACCGCCACGTCGAGCGTCATGACTTTCTCCTTCACGGCTTACTGCGGCAACAGTGCCCCGCACGCGACCGGAAGGCATAAGTCAAATCACTGGGACTCGGCGAGTACTCGATGGACGGCCCGGACGGCGGACGATCCCTCGCCGACGGCGGCGGCCACCCGTTTGAGCGAGCCGTGCCGTACGTCGCCGGCCGCGAACACGCCGGG
Organism: Actinoplanes sp. OR16; assembly: GCF_004001265.1. GTDB lineage: Bacteria > Actinomycetota > Actinomycetes > Mycobacteriales > Micromonosporaceae > Actinoplanes. The sequence continues at coordinate 7,176,494 of NZ_AP019371.1, forward strand.
CACGCTGGTCCGGAACTGTTCGTCGGTGATGACGAAGCCGTCCTTGTCCAGCTCGGGGCCGTCGAGCCAGCCGGTCGCGGCGACGGCGCCGATGAAGCTGAACAGGCCCCGGCACTGCAGCGGCTGGTCCCGGCCGGTCAGGGTCAGCGCTTCGAGGTGATCGCCGCCGTGCAACGAGGTGATCTCGGTGCCGGTGAGTACCGTGATCCGCGGGTCGGCGAGGATGCGGTCGACGAGGTAGGAGGACATCTTCGACGACAGGTCGCCGCCCCGGACGACCAGCGTCACGTGACTGGCGTAGCGAGCCAGGTGCAGCGACGCCTGCCCGGCCGAGTTGGCGCCGCCGAGCACCACGACCGGCTCACCGGCCACACCCTGGGCCTCCAGGTCGGTCGCCGCGTGGTAGATCCCGTTGCCGACGAAGTGCTCCCAGCGATCGATCGGGAGCGACCGGTACGCCGCCCCGCTGGCGATGATCACCGCTCGCGCCGGGATCTCCGTCCCGTCGCCGAGGGTGAGGACGTGCCGGCCGTCCTCCGAGCGCAGCCCGCTGACGCCGCACGGCGTCGCGATCTCGGCGCCGAACTTGAGGGCCTGCACCGCCGCCCGGGTGGTCAGGTCGAGGCCGCTGAGCCCGAACGGGAAGCCGAGGTAGTTCTCGATCCGCGCGCTGGTGGCAGCCTGTCCACCGGTGGCGACCGCGTCGAGCAGCAGGGTGCTGAGCCCTTCCGAGGCGCCGTAGACGGCCGCCGCCAGTCCGGCCGGTCCGGCCCCGACGACGGCGAGGTCGACGACGCCGCGGCCGATGCTGCGATAGGTGAGGCCGAGGTGCTCGCTGAGCACGCCCGGGTTGACCCGCCGCATCACGCCGCCCGGGGTGATCGCCACCGGGAGGTCGCCCGCGGTCAGCGATGCCTGGTCGAGCGCGTCACGGCCCTGGTCGGACCCGGCGTCCAGCCAGAGGTGTGGCAGGCCCTGCCGGGACAGGAAGACCCGCAGCGCGAGCCCGTCGCCGGAGCGGGGGTCGCCGACGATCGTGGTGGTCTGCTCGGCGCCGAGGCGCAGCAGCCGGCGGCGGGCCAGGAAGGCGCGCAGGAACAGGTCACCGAGGTCGGTCTGCTGGGCCATGAGCCGCCGGAACGCACCCTGGCTGATCTCCACGACGGTGCCCGACTCGACGACGGTGACGGCCTGGTTGCGGGTCTGGCCGGTGAGCAGGCTCAGCTCGCCGGCGAAGCCACCGGGCCCGTACGCGGACAGCCCGTCCCACAGGGAGGCGGTCTCGCAGAGGATCAGGTCGCAGTTCGCCTCACCGATCTCGGAGAGCCGGGTCCCGGCGGTGACGGCACGCCGGGTCCCGTACGCGGAAGCTCTTGTCAGTTGCTCGGCGTCCAGGCGAGCGGTCGCGGCGGTGGGGAGGTCCTCGATCTCGGGGAATGACGTACGGTTCACCCGCCCACGGTGGCAGCGTTCCGTGGCGTCCGTCACCACCTGGGCGTTTCCACCGTCACACGGGCAGCGGCGGTTGCCCGCGACGCCGCTAAGCTCGGTCCGTGCCGGCCCCGATGATCCCCTCTCTCGTCGGGCGTGACCCCGAGCTGGACCACTTCCGGGAGCTCATCGCCTCGGTGGAGACCGGCGGCACGGCCGTCGTCGTGGAGGGCGAGGCCGGCATCGGCAAGAGCACCCTCGTCGACGCGGTCGCCGCGATCGCCGCCGAGCAGGGCTTCCGCGAGTTGCGCTGCACCGGCGTGGCGAGCGAGACCACGTCCGGGTTCGCCGGACTGCACGAGCTGTTCCACCCGATCCTCGATCGGCTGCCGGCATTGCCGGCGCGGCAGCGGCAGGCCCTCGAAGTGGCGCTCGGCCAGGCCGACGGTCCGGCGCCGAGCAGGCTGATGACCGGTTTGGCCGCGTTGGGACTGATCGAGGAGTACGCCTCCGAGGAGCGCACTCTCCTCGTCGTCGAAGACGCCCAATGGCTCGACGCGTCCACCGCACAGACCCTCGCCTTCGTCGCGCGGCGGCTGTCGCAAGCACCGGTGCTGATGATCGTGACGGTCCGCGCCGCCTCCGACCTGTTCGGCGCGCTGCCGCAGCTGCCGCTCGGCGCGCTCCCCGGCGACGCCGCCGAGCTGCTGCTCCGGGCGCGCCAGCCGGATCTCGACGCGACCACCCGCAAGCTGATCCTCTCCGAGGCGGTCGGCAACCCGCTGGCGCTGACCGAGCTGCCGCGGGCGCTGAGCCGCCGGCAGCCGGCCGGGGAACGCTGGCTGCCGATGACCCGCCGGCTGGAGCAGGCCTTCCTCGACGGCGCGTCCGGCCTGCCCGAGCGCAGCCGGGAGATGCTGCTGCTGATCGCGGCGGCGCCGGAGTCGTCGCTGCGGCAGCTGATGACCGCCGCGACCGGCGCCGGTCTGACCCTCGACGACTTCGCCCCGATCGAACGGGCGCGGCTCGCCGCCGTGAGCGGTGACCGGATGGTGCTGCGGCATCCGCTGGTGCGCTCGGCGGTCTACAACGCGGCGTCGTTCGCCGAGCGGACCTGCGCGCATCGGCTGCTCGCCGACGCGGCCACCGACCCGGACCGGGCCGCCTGGCATGCGGCCGCCGCGACCCCGGACTACGACGACACGGTGGCGGCCGCCCTGGAGGAGACCGCCGGCCGGGCCCGGGACCGCAGCGCGCAGACCGAGGCGGTCGCCGCGCTGCGCCGGGCGGCCGCCCTGTCGTCGCAGGTCGCCGACCGTGCGCGCCGGTTGTCGTCGGCCGCGGAGATCGCCCGGCAGGCCGGAGAGATCGCGGACAGCGCGGAACTGGTCCGCGAGGCGTGGCCGCTGGCGGACGACCCGGGTGTGCTCGCTCATCTGGCGCTCACCGAGGTCGCGCTGGGCGCCAGCGCCGCCGTTCCGGGCCACCGCACCGAGGAACTGCTCGACCTGGTGGCCCGGCTGGCCGGTCCGGACGGCACGGAGAACCGCCAGGAACGCCTGCGGGTGCTGACCACGGCGGCGACCGCGCACGCCATCGACGGGCTGCCGGATCCGGTACGCCGGCGGCTGGAGCAGGCGATCGACGCGGCGGCCGGAACCGGCGGCGGGCTGCATCAGCTGGTGGGCCGGGTGCTGCTCCACCCGGCCGAGCACGCCGTGCGGGCCCGGCGGCAGATGCCGGACCTGATGCGGGCGCTGCGCGCTTACGTGTACGACGACACCGGCCGCCCCAGCCGATCCCAGATGATCATCGGGGTGGGGCTGATGGTCGAGGCGCTGCACGACTTCCCGGCGGCGCTGGACTGCTGGAACCTCGGCGTCGACCACTTCCACCGTGCCGGGGCGACCGGTGACGAGGCCTGGGCGCTGCGGGAGCGGGCGCTGATCCGGATCGCGCTCGGTCAGCTCGCGGAGGGTCTCGCCGACGCCGAGATGGCGTTGCGGCTCAGCGACGACCTGGGCCTGCGGGTGACGGCCGCCGACGCGGCGATCGCGGCGGCCCGGGCGTACGCGTGGCGCGGCGACAACGCCCGCGCGCTGGACGCGCTGCACCGCGGTGACGAGCTCGCCGCCGCCCTGGACATCACCTTCCTCAAATCCCGCTCGCACTGGTCGGCCGGGCTGATCGCGCTCAACGAGCACCGGCTGGAGCAGGCGTGGGAGTCGCTGCTGGTGGCGCAGGCCAGCGACACCACCGGGCTGTGGTCGCTGGCGGATCTGACCGAGGCGGCGGTGCGCACCGGCCGTGCCGAGCAGGTGGCGCCGCTGCTGGAGCGGGCGGCGCGGCAGGCCGAGGCGTTCGCCAGCCCGTATCTGGACAACCTCGTGCGCCGCGGCCTGGCGCAGATCTCCCCGGGGCGGGAGGCGGAGGCGCACTTCGAGGCGGCGCTGGCCACCGCCGGCGGTGACCCGGGCACACTGGAGCTGGCCCGTACCCGGCTGGCGTTCGGCGAATGGCTGCGCCGGCACCGCCGCATCGTCGACGCCCGCGAGCAGCTCAGCGCGGCCCTGCGGGTGTTCGAGGGCGCGGGGGCGCACCCGTGGGCCGAGCGCGCCGCCGCCGAGCTGCGCGCCGCCGGGGTGGCGCCCGCCGCGCCACGCCCGTCCGGGACCGTGTTCGCCCAGCTCACCCCCCAGGAGATGCGGATCATCGAGCTGGCCGCGGACGGGCTGACGAACAAGGAGATCGCCGACCAGCTCTACCTGTCGCATCGCACGATCGCGACGCACCTCTACAAGGTGTTCCCGAAGCTGGGGATCAGCAATCGGAATCAGCTGCGAGGCGTACTGCCCAGTTCTCCCGCTCGTACCGAGGCGTCAACCCGGCCCTGACCAGGTTGTCCAGCGACGGATTGCGCTGACCCGGATCCGGTTTCCAGGTCTCGGCGTAGAGGTGGCGGCATCCGGCCTCGGCGGCGGCGCGTGCCCGGGCCGCGATGAGCGCCGACTGTGCGCCGCGGCCCCGGTGTGACGGTTTCGTCGCGGCGGCGTTCAGCCCGGCGTGCTCGCCGTCGAGGTAGACGTTGCCACCGGCCACGATCTGCGGACCGTCCCAGGCGGCGAACGGACGCCAGTGCGGGCGACCGGCCGTCGAGGCGAGCATCGTGGTGAGGTCGCCGCGGGGCATGCCGAAGGTGTCGAGCACCACGTCCGCCCAGGTCACGGCATCGTCGCCGGTCACCGCGCGGACGTCCAGGCCGGTGTGGCCCGCGGCCACCCGGGACGGGTCGCCGGCCAGTTTGATCCAGGTGCCGGTGCGCTGCAGGCCGCGCGTCGCGAAGCCGGCCGGCAGCACCGACGGGACCAGCTGGACGATCGCCTGCCGGACCCGGTGCGTGCGATAGAAGTCGATCACCTCGTCCAGCACCGCCAGGGTGAACGGCTCGGTCACGCCGAATCCGAGCGCCTTGCTCCAGTAGGACGACGGGTCGCCCGGCATCGCCAGCGCCACTCCCCCGCCGATCCGCGCGGCCACGACACCCAGCCGTTGGCGCGCGGACTCCGGCATGCCGGTCTCGTAGTCGTGCATGAACGCGGCCTCGGTGAGCTCCGCCTGCCCGATCACTTCCGGAAGACCACCTTCCCGGTACGCCCGGAAGCACCGGCATGTTCGATCGCCCGGGCATGGTCGTCGAGGGTGTACTCGGCCGCGATCTCCGTCCGCAGCACACCGTCGGCGATCAGGGTGGTGACCTCGGCGTAGACCCGCTCGATCTCGGCGCGATCGGCCGTGGCGATCCAGTTGTTGAGCCAGAACCCGTGCACGGTCAGGTTCTTGAAGATCAGGTGCAGTGGGCTGATCACGAACGGCTGCCCGCTGAGCGCCGACACGTTCACCACGTGCGCTCCCGGCGCCAGCACGGCGGCCAGGTCGTTCACCACCGGGCCGCTGACGCCGTCGAGCAGCAGGTTCGGGCGCTCGCTGCCCAGCGCGTCGCGTACCCGGTCGAGAAGGGTGTCGTCGCTGACTACCGCGACGTCACCGCCCAGCGCGAGCACCCGCTCGGCCGCGTCGGCGCGCCGGACCACGTTGAGGGTGCGCAGACCGGCCCGCTTCGCCAGGGCGATCACGAACGCGCCGAGACCGGAGTTCGCCGCGGTCTGCACCACCCAGTCGCCGGGCTGACGCGGGCCGCCGAAGCCGAGCAGCAGGTAGGCGGTCGCCGCGTTGATGCCGGCGGTGGCCAGCTGCACCGGGTCGGCGGCCGGGTCGGCGCGCACCACGAACCGCTGCGGCACCACCACCTCGTCCTGCCAGGTCCCCGGCTGCGGGCTGGGCAGCACCAGCACGGTGTCGCCGGTCCGCACCGCGGTGACGTCGGCGCCGGCCTCGACGACCGTGCCGACCCCCTCACCGCCGAGCGGGGAGGGCAGCGGCGGGCGGACGGCGTACCGGCCGCTGAGCGTCATCAGGTCGGACGGGTTGATCGGCGCGGCTTCGATGGCGACCCGGACCTCGTCCGGGCCGAGCGGACCGGGTTCGACGTGGGTGAGCTGAAGGTTGCCGGGCGTCCCGAACTCGTGCAGTCGCAGCGATCTCATGTCAGCCGACGGTAGGCCTCCGCGGCCCCGGATTCCCGGCTTCTCACCCGGTGCTGTCCGCGCGGGCAGACCCGGGTTCCCCTGCGGAACAGGCAGTCACTCTACTGAGAGGCGGGGACCGATCGGTGGCCACGATTCCGGCATGACGAACGCTCCCATGCACTACACGCTCACGATTCTGGAACTGGGACGCGGACGCTACGACGCCGCGGCCGTTCACGCGCTGGTGGTGCGCCGGCACGGCCCGGCGTGGCTGCGCGACCAGGTCGTCCCGGACCTGATCGAGGCGGTCACCCGGGGAAGCCGCCGGGACGCGATCGCGCTGCTGCCGGTCGGCGCCGACCTGGCCCGCACTCACCTGGTGTTCGGCGAGTGGCTGCGCCGGCGGCAGCGGCGCCGGGACGCCCGTGAGCATCTCGGCCTGGCCTGCGCGGTGCTGGACGACCTGGGTTTCCACGCCTTCGCCGGGCGCGCGGCGGCCGAGTTGCGGGCCACCGCCGAGCGCCGCGACGCCGGCGGCTACGAGCGGCTCACCGCTCAGGAGACGGAGATCGCCCGGCTGGTGGCCGAGGGGCACGCCAACCGGGAGATCGCCGAACGGCTGTTCATCAGCCCGAACACCGTGCAGTACCACCTGGCGAAGGTGTTCCGGAAACTCGGTGTGCGGTCACGGACCCAGCTGGCCCGGGCGATCGACCCGGCCGCGGCCGCTTTTCAGGCGGCGTCGCGGGCCAGCCGGTGCACGGCGGCCGAGAGCTGCCGGGCGCGGATCGACTGGACGACGCCGAGCATCCCGTAGACGATGCTGAACAGGCCGAACACCTCGGCCAGCGACACCGCGCCGATGTCCGGGCGCAGGAACAGCACGACGGCGAGGGCGATCGAGACGAGGCCGCCGAGGATCCAGGCGGCCCGCTCGCCCGCTGTCGCGCCCTGCCGGAAGGTGAGTGCCACCTCGAGCACGCCGGTGGTCAGTGCCCAGGCGCCGATCCCGAGGGTGAGCGCCAGCGCGGTGATGCCGGGCCAGGCCAGCGCGACCACGCCGATCACGATGGCGAGCAGGCCGCGCCAGAGCAGGGAGGTGGAGACGGACATTTCACGGCTCCTCACGATAAGTGCTGATGTCTGACCCTAAAAATTCCGTCGTCCTCCTCGCATCACTGGATTCCGTAGTCCCGATCAGGAGGTTCTGATCAGGAAGTTCTGATCGGGAAGTTCTGGTGGAAGACGTTCTCCGGGTCCACCTTGCTCTTGATCTCGCGGAGCCGGGCCAGCGTCGCCGGTGGGAACGCCTCGGCCAGCCGCTCCGGGGTGAACGCCGACTCGAAGCTGAGGTACAGGCCGTCGAGGGCCGGCCGCACCTCGTCCCAGGCTCGGTCGAAGGCGTCGAACCGGCCGTCCGCCACCGCGGTGACGGAGAAGTTCTGGTGCCGGTGCGCGTAGGCGGTGGCGTCCGCCGCCACGTCGTTGATCGCGCCGCCCGCCGACCGGATCTGCAGCATCTGCCCGAAGCCGGAGCCGATCAGTGCGGCCAGGCGTGTGGTGACGTCGTGGTCGAGGTGGACGGCGAGGCCGCTGTGGGTGCGGGCCCGCTGCTGCCCGCGATGAGGCTCGCCGCCGGCGGCGACCACCCCGGCGTACGGCGTCAGCACCGCGCGCTGACCGTATCGCGGCGCCAGCCGCAGGAACGGATCCAGCGCGGACTGTGCGGCCGGCACGTCGTCGCCGGCGTACACGATCGTGGCCAGGGCGGCGCCGCCCCCGAGCAGGTAGAGGAACGCGGAGACGGCCCGGGGCGCGGCCTCGACGGCCTCGCCCCACGCTCGCAGGAACACCGCCGGATCCCGGACCTCGTACTGCACGGTCGCGTGCACCACGGCCGGCACCCGGGCCGCCCGGATCAGCAGCGACGTGGCGATCCCCAGGTTGGCGCCGGCGCCGCGCATCCCCCAGAACAGGTCGGGCTCGTGCTCGGCGTCGACGGTCCGGACGCGGCCGTCGGCGGTGACCACCTCGGCGGCCACCAGGTTGTCGATGGTCAGGCCGTGCGCGCGGCCGAGCAGCCCCAGCCCGCCGGTCGTGGCCAGGCCGCCGGCGCCGACGTCACCGGAGTCGCCGGAGCTGATCGCCAGGCCGTACGGGCTGAGCAGGCCGGCGACGTCACCCCAGCGGGCGCCCGGGCCGACCCGGACCAGGTCGCCGCCGTCCACGGGTGCCTCGACCGCGTTCAGGTGACCGAGATCGATCACGGTGCCGCCGCGGTTCGTGGCGATGCTGCTCATCCCGTGCCCGCCGCTGCGGATCGACAGCGGCCCGCCCAGCTCGGCGGCGCGGGCCAGGGACTCGGCCACCTGTTCCGCGGTGCGCGGGCGCAGCACCTGCGCCGGGGAGCCGGTGGCGGTGTAGACGTCGCGGACGTCCTGGTAGCGCGGGTCTCCGGGCCGGATCGTCTCGATCATGACCGGGGTCCTTGGGCCTTGTCGACCAGGTAGTGCAGGACCGTTCCGGAGAGCGGGCTGGTGCCGGCGACGAGTTCGGCGATGTGCACGCCGACGTCGGTGGCCGGGATCCAGCGCGGGTCGTCGATGCCGGCCAGCTGCCGTGGCCGGGTGCGGATGACCCCGAGGATGATCTGGTAGATCCTCGGGCCGTCGCCGCGCGACTCCTCGGCCATGGTGCGGGTCATCGACTTGGTCGCGGCCGCGGTGAGGGCGACACCGCCGGCGCCGGGGAACGGCAGGTCCGCGCTCAGGCCGTTGAGCTGGGCGATCATCGCGTCCGGGCCGAGCGCCGGCACCAGGGCGCGATAGGCACGGAAGATGGTCGTCTGGTTCTGCTCGATCAGCGCGTCCCATTCGGCGTCGGTCAGGTCGACCAGGCGTTTCCGGCCTTGGGCGCCCCAGTCGGCGACGCTGACGACGGCGCCGTCGAACGGCCCGTGCCGCAGCAGGGTCGCGCCGAGGTCGGGAGCGAGCAGATCGACGGTCTGGGTGATCAGGCGGTCGTGAGGCCGGCGATCTCGGAGCGGGCGAGCGGCGGACAGGCGGACCTTGAGCGAGTCGAGGCGGGCCTGGTCGCGGCCGGTGGCGACGACGGTGGCGCCGGCGTCGAGCAGCGCGGTCACGACGCCTTCGCCGACGCCGCCGGTGCCGCCGATGACCAGGACCTTCGTGCCGGTCAGGTCGGTGCCGGGCTGAGCCCACGCGGGGGTGGTCATCAGGGGTTCCTCTTTCTAGATGAGACTGCGGCGGGCGCCGATCTCGTCGGCGGTGAGGTTGCCGGCCGGGTCGTTCCAGTCGGTGAGGACGATGTCGCGGGCCGGTTCGGCGCGGCGCCGGTGGACGGCGACCGTGACGATCTCGGGTTCGTGGTGGGCGGCGGTGACGACGAGGTGGTGCAGGCCGGTCCGCACGTCGTCCACCTGGTAGGAGCCGTCCGCTCCGGTCGTGGTGCGGACCAGTTCGTTGCCGCCGTCGTCGAGGGTCAGCACGGTGGCGCCGGCGACCGGGATGCCGGCGGTGCTGCGAACGGTCCCGTGCAGGCGCTGGTGACCGGGTTCGATCACTTCTTGAGGCACCGCGACGACCACGGCCGGCCGCGCGGTCCAGGCCAGTAGCAGCGCCGCGCCCACGGCCCAGGCGACCAGCACGGTCAGCGGCTTCGCCAGTCCGTGCCCGCCGAAGAAGGCACTGGCCCGGGCCGCCTCGATGAACTGCCCGAACGGCAGCACCCGGTGCAGCCACCCCAGCGGTGCCGGCAGCATGTCGGCGTTGACCGTGGCGCCCGAGGTGGGGATGCCGAGGATCAGCACGAACGTCATGGCGACCGGCATGAAGAACTGCCTGACCAGCCGCGGCAGCGCGCTGGTGAGCCAGCCGATCGCCTGGGTGAGCAGGAACCCGTAGAGCAGCAGCCACCCGTCCGCCGGGATGACGTCGCGGGCCACGCCGGCGGTGAACGCGACGACGGTGGCGAACGCGCCGGTGGCCGCGATGGTGGCGACCTTCCTGCGGACCGGCCACATGCCGAACTGCAGCAGCACGATCGAGGTGATCAGGCCGACCAGCAGCATCGGCAGGCCGTAGAAGAACAGGCTGACGCCGCTGACGTCCCCGCTGGCGACCGGGACGAGGTCGACGGTGGTGGCCGGGTGTAGGACGGCGGTCAGGTAGTCGGCGCGGGTGCCGCTGGCCGCCGAGGCGACGTAGAGGGTGCTGGTCGCGGAGTCGTACACCGCCGCGAGGTCGCCGTCCGCCACCCCGCCGGTGCCGGTGACGGCCTCGGTGGCGAAGCCGGGCGGCAGGTGCGCGGGTGCCGTACCGATGACGCCGAGCCGCAGGTCGTGCGGTTCGGGGTGGGCGAACGCCGCCAGGTAGAGCACGGACATGGCGGCGGCGAAGAAGAACGGGAACCAGATCAGCGAGAGGACCCGGCCGCGGGTCGGCTGCGGGGCTTTCACGACAGGCTCTTGCCGAGCGCGACGCCGGCGAAGAAGGTGCGGCCTCCCATGGTCATGGCCGGCTGGAACTCGGTCATCAGCCGGGTGCGCACCGGCGAGTCGGCGAAGCGCGGCTCCAGCTGGTACTCGGCGGCCAGCGACCACCAGGTCACTGGGACGACACCGGCCATCGCCATCCGCTGCAGCGCGACGTCGTGGGCCTCCTTGCTGGTGCTGGCCGTGGCGTCGGCGACGACGTAGACCTCGTAGCCCTCGCGCAGGGCGCCGAGCGCGGTCTGCAGGACGCAGCCGTCGGTGGCGATCCCGCCGATGACCAGGCGGGTGTTGCCGGTGGCCCGGACCGCGGCGGCGAAGTCGGGGTCCAGGAACGAGTTGAAGGCGGTCTTGCGGACGAGCACCTCCTGGTCGCCGAGGGCGGCGAGGAGTTCGGGGTAGAGCGGGCCGGACGGCTTGGTGTCCTCGCCGTTGGTCACCACGAGCGGAGCGCCGTACAGCTTGGCGACCTTGGCGAGGCCGAACACGTTGTTGACGTGCTCACGCAGGTCGTGCGAGCGCAGCAGGTTGGCGAAGCCGACGGCGTAGTCGACGAGCACGACGGTGGAGTTGTCCGGCGAGAGCGGGGCGAGGTTCATGACGTCTCCTAGGAAGAGCGGCCTTACTGACCGCTTGGTCATTAACGTAGCTCGTAATGACCGGGCGTACAGTAGGAGCTGTGTCACAGACCGCCGAACCGAAGAAACGCACCCGCGACCCGGAGAAGAAGCGGGCCGCGATCCTGGCCGCCGCCCGCGAGGTGTTCGCCGAGACCGGCTACGAGAAGGCCACCGTGCGGGAGATCGCCCGCCGGGCCGGCGTCACCCACGGCCTCGTCGTGCTGCACTTCAGCAGCAAGGAGCAGCTGTTCCTGGCCGCCGTGCCGGGGCCGTCGATCCTCAGCGAGAGCGTGCCCGGCGACCGGGACGGGCTGCCCGCCCGGGTCGCCGGGGCCTACGTGAAACGCATGGAGTCGGCCGGTGGCGCCGACCCGTTCATCGCCGTGGTGCGCAGCGCCGCCGGCGAGCAGGAGGTGGCGAAGGGGCTGCTGCGGGCGCTGCGCGAGGAGAGCCTGGCCGCCTACCGCGAGGTGCTGACCGGCGACGACGTGGACGCCCGGGTCGACCTGATCGGCGCGCACCTGATCGGGATCACGGTGAGCCGGTACGTGCTCGCCGACGGGCCCCTCGCGGCCATGCCACCCGAGCAGCTCGTCGGGTGGCTGACCCGGACCCTACGAGTGATCATGCTGGAGTGAGCCGAGGTGGCTCCCCAGATTCAGTTCCAGGTCGGCGCCGTGCTGGGCGTAGAGCTCGCGCAGCCCGCCGAGCCGCTGGTGGAAGCCGGGCCAGGCCAGCGAGCCGAGGAATTCGCCGTACGCGGTGTGCAGGTCCTGCTCCGGCGGCAGGCTGGCCCGGTTGATCTGCGCCTTCGCGGTGGCCAGGGCGGTCTTGTCGAAGCCCGCCAGCCGCGTGGCGAACGCGTCGACCAGGTCGTCCAGTTCGGCGTCCGGGACGGCCCGGGTCACCCAGCCGTACCGCTCGGCGAGGTCGGCGGAGTAGTCCTGGCTGGACAGCACCGCCTCCAAGGCCCGGTCACGGCCGATCAGCCGCGGCAGCCGCTCGGTCGCGCCGCCGCCGGGCAGGATGCCGGTGCCGACCTCGATCTGGCCGACGACCGCCCGCTCCCGGCTGGCGTAGCGCAGATCGCAGGCGAGCAGCAGCTCATCGCCGCCACCCCGGGCCCGACCGCGGATCTTGGCGATCGAGATGACCGGCGAGGTGCTCAGCTTGACCACGGCGTCGGTCCAGAGCGGCGGGAAGTCCGTCACCTGCGCCAGGTCGAAATGGTTGAGCCAGAAGTGCTCGTCCGCGCTTTCGAACACCACCACTTTGAGGTCGGGATCGGCGTTGACCCTCTCCACGGTGGCGTGCAGGTCGCGGACGAAGTCGGGGGTGACCAGATTCGTCGGAGGATTGCCGATGATGATGCGCCAGCGGTGCGCGTCGACGGTTTCGACGGTGATGGTGGATGTGCTCATGCGACGCCACGATAGGGGCGCATTTCCCCTGGTGGCAGCGTTTGCGGAGAAAGGGCAGGGCACGCTGCCCGTTCGGGAACGGTGCGGCCCGGGAACGGGACCGGCGACCCGGTCGCGATGAAGGATCCAGCCCATGACCGACATCGCAGAGGCCACCGAGATCCCAGCCGGCTATTCGTTCGACATCGATTTCCAGCTCTTCCAGTCCCGGATCACCTTCACCTCGCCCACCCAGCTGATCTTCGCGATCCTCACCGGCAGCCAGGCCGGCCTGAGCCAGACCGTCGACTACCAGAGCATCCCGCTGCGCCCGGGCCTGTTCGCGGTGAGCTGGCAGGAGCCGAACCACACCACCGTCGTGCACCTCGAGGACTTCGCCGAGGGCCGCGTGCACGCAAACCTCACCCAGCCGGACGGCACCTTCCTGCGCCTGTCCGGCACGATCCTGTCCTGACGCCCGCGCCGCCGTGCTGGGCCTACGGGTTCAGCACGGCGAACTCCTCCTTCCTCGTACGCCGGGAGCCCACCGCGAACAGCAACCCGCCGATCCCGGCCAGCACGCCGCAGAGCAGCAGGGTCGTGCGGTACCCGGAGTGTTCGATCGCCACGCCGGCCAGGATGCCGGAGACGAGCAGCCCCGCCGTCGACGCGTTGGCGAACAGCGTCGTGGCCCGCCCGGTCGCCGGCGCCAGGAGATCCTGGAAGTACCGGATCCCGGCCGCCGCGACGATCGCGATCCCCGTTCCCCGCAGGACCTGCGCGAGCAGCAGCATCGTCATGCCCGCCGCCACCACGGTCATGGCGTAGTAGCCGGCGAACGCGGCGAACCCGCCGAGGATCAGCGCCCGCTGGCTGACCCATCCCGGCAGGGCGGCCAGCCCGAGCGTCGCCACCACCTCGACCGCGGCGCAGACGCTGAACAGCACGCCGAGCGACGCCGGCGGCTGGTGCAGCTCCCGGGTGGCGAACAGCGGCAACGCCAGGCCACCGGCGAACATCGCGGCGAAGAACAGGGTGACGCCCGCCGTGAGCAGGACCGGAGTGCGGCCCTTCGCCGAGGCAGCCGTCGCGACCGCCGCCGGTGGCCGCGGGACGAGCAGCACGGTGAGCGCCGCGACGACGATGACCCCGGCGGCCACCCGGATCAGCCACGTGTAGCCGCTGCGGGACAGCACGAGCGCGCCCAGCAGCGGACCGGTCGCCCAGGCCAGCGACCAGGCCACCCGAAGCAGCGGCGCCGACCGCCGGCCGGCCGCGCCCTCCCCGAGCACCGCGCGGGCCAGCGCGAACAGCTGCGGGAACGCCGAACCCATCGCGCCGAGCACGGTCGCCGCCATCAGCAGCAGCACCGGGAAGCTGGTCACCCGGGGCAGCAGCAGGTAGCCGGCCGCACCGAGCAGCAGCACCACGATCGCGTACGCCCGCGACGGCCGCCTGTCGAACCGCCGGCCCAGCCACCAGCCGATCGTGATGCCGCTGATCGCGAAGACCGACGACCACACGCCGATCTGGACCGGCGACAGCCCGGCCACGTCCGCGCCGAACAGCACGATGTACGAATTGATCATCGAGTCCGCGATGCCGAACAGCAGCACCGCGGCGAAGAGGACGAGAAAGGGCACCCGGCCTTCGTACCGGTTGGGCGCGGTCCCCGAAACCGATTAAACCGGCACCGGTACCCGGACCGGCGCGAGGTGCTTCAGCAGCGAGCGGGCCGCCCGCACGACCAGGTCACGGTCGTGGGTGAGCGCGAAGTCGAAGCGCCGGTCGGCGTCGGGACCGCCGTCGTCGCCCAGGTCGCGGGCCACCAGAGCGGCCGCACGGTGCGGACCGAGAACGATCACGTTCCACTCGCCGCGCAGCCGGTCGTCGCCGAAACAGGCGCCGCGGACTCCGGGCGCGGGTTCGGCGTCCAGTCCGGCGCCGAGAGCCGCGACCATCGGGCTGCGCCGGGCGATCCGGCTGAACCGCCGTGCCGTCGCCGGGGTGAAGTGCCGTGCCTCCTGGAAGCACGCGAGCAGGACGGGAGGTTCGGGTCCGTCGCCGGCGAGCGCTTCGAGGTGCCGGCTCATCGGCATCAACTGCGATTTCGTCGTACGGGTGACAGCTCGGCTCCGCCCGACGATCTCGAACGGAGTCCGGTCGTCCTCGGTCGGCCGGGTCAGGATCGGCAGGTCCCCGATGTGTCCGATAGTGCTCGTCAGCGGGGCCGGCCGCCCGAAGTACCAGCCCTGCCCGATCGTCGCGCCCATCGTCCGCGCGGTGGACAGCTGCTCGGCCGTCTCGATGCCCTCGGCGAGGACCGTGGCGCCGCTGGCCTCGGCGTACGCGGAGACGGCGGCCACCACCCGGGCGGTGTGCGGGTCGTGCGGCGCGTGCAGCAGTCCCATGTCGAGCTTCACCACGTCCGGGTGCACGAACGGCATCAGGGCCAGCGACATCGGGTCGGCGCCGACGTCGTCGAGGGCCACGCCCCACCCCGCGTCCCGGCAGTTCGCCGCGGCGGAGAGCAGCGCGGCCGGGTCGTCGGCGATGACCCGCTCGGTCATCTCGGTGACCACGCGCAGCCCACGGCGAGCCTGCTCGACCACCGGCGCGAGGTCCGCCGGGCAGGCGACCCGCCAGGCGGTCGGTTCCATGTTCACGAACAGGGTGAGCCGCCGGTCGAGGCCGTTCGCCAGCGCCACCCGGTAGGCGGCGGCCCGGCAGATCCAGTCGAGCTCCGCCTCCCGGCCGGCGACCCGTGCGGCGGCGAACAGCGCCGCCGGCGATTCCCATGGGGTGCCGGCCGGGCCACGGCTGAGCGCCTCGTACCCGACGAGGGCGCCGCTCGCGATGTCGAGCAACGGCTGGAACACGGGGGTGACGGCCCGGCGGTCCAGGACGTCGTGGATGTCTGCCACGAGTTGATGTATCGACCGCCGCGGCGCCGGGGTTAGGCCTTCCGGGGCCGGGTCCCGTACCCGATCCGGGGGTGCCCCGGCGAGTGGAGGGCGGCGCCGGCCTCTGCCCGCATAGGCTGCCCAGGTGTTCGAGTTCGAAGCGGAGCCGGAAGGCGAGCAGCGGCGGTCCCGGTGGTTCTGGGCGTCGCTGAGCGGAGCCTTCGTCGCCATGGTCGTGATCACCATGGCCGCCATAGTCGTCGGCAGCGTCGTCCTCTTCTGGGTCGTCAAGGCCGTCCAGACCTGACCGCGCCTTGACATGCAGCCGATTGGCTGCCTAACTTGGTGTCACATGGAAGACGTGTTCCGGGCGCTCGCCGACTCCAGCCGCCGCCGGCTGCTGGACAGCCTCAACGAGCGGAACGGGCAGACGCTGCGCGAGCTGTGCGCCGGCCTCGACATGGCCCGCCAGTCGGTGAGCAAACACCTCGCCGTCCTCGAAGCGGCGAACCTGGTGACCACCACCCGGCGCGGGCGGGAGAAGCTGCATCACCTCAACGCCGAGCCGATCAACGCGGTCGCTCAGCGGTGGATCCATCGCTACGACCGGGAGCGCGTGCTCGCCCTCGCCGACCTGAAGAGCGCGCTGGAGGAGACGACGATGCCCTTCGTGTACACCACGTACATCAGGACCACGCCCGAGCAGCTGTGGCAGGCGCTCACCGACCCGGCGTTCACCAGCCGCTACTGGGGTGTCCGCTTCGGCAGTGACTGGCAGCCCGGATCGGTGATGAGCTGGACCGAGAACGGCCGTACCGTCGCCGACGCCGAGCAGGTGGTGCTGGAGTCGGAGCCGGGGCGGCGGTTGTCGTACACCTGGCACACCTTCACCCGTCCGTGGGCCGACGGCGCCGGCGTCGCCGAGGAGGTGCGGGCCAAGCTGGCCGACGAGCGCCGCTCCCGGGTGACGTTCGACATCGAGCCGGCCGGCGAGACGGTGAAGCTGACCGTCACGCACGACCGCTTCGACCAGGGCAGCACCCTGCGCCCGATGATCAGCGAGGGCTGGCCGGCACTGATCGCCGGCCTGAAGACGCTGCTGGAGACCGGCGAGCCCCTGCCGATGAGCGCCTGAGAGCGGTGCTTCCGGCGTACCGGGGAAGGGTTGTCGCATCTCAGCCGAGACGCTTGGGACCCAGGTAGCTGCCGCCTGTCGCGTCGAGGATGTTGGCGGTCAGCCAGGCGGCGGCGTCGGAGGCCAGGAAGGTGACGACCGCGGCGATGTCGGCGGGCGTGCCGACCCGCTCCAGCGCCTGATTGGCCGCGACCGCCGCCTGCGCCTGCGGGTGGTCCAGGAAAGGAGCCATCCTTTCGGTACGGGTGGGGCCGGGCGCCACCGTGTTGACGGTGATGCCGCGGGCGCCGAGGTCGTTGGCGATGTTCCGGGTCAGGGTCTCCATCGCGGCCTTGGTCATCGAGTACGCCAGTTCGCCCGGCAGTGCGATCCGGGTGACGCCGGAGCCGATGTTGACGACCCGGCCGCCCTCCCCCATCAGCGGCAGCGCCCGCTGGATCAGGAAGTAGGGCGCCCGCACGTTCACCGCGAAGAGCCGGTCGAAGGACTCCGGCGACTCGCCGCCCTCGCTGATCGCCGCGTTGTTCACCAGGATGTCGAGGTGGGCCGTCCCGGTGCGTGCGCGCAGACCGGCCTCGAGACCGCTGATCACCGCGTCGACGTCGCCGTCCTCGCCGAACCGAGCCTGGACCGGAAAGGCCCGCCCGCCCGCCGACTCGATGGCGGCCACGGTCTCCTTCGCCGCCGACTCGTCGCTTGCGTAGTGCACGGCGACCAGCGCTCCGGCCGCGGCCAGGTGCCCGCAGATCTCCCGGCCGATGCCCCGTGAACCTCCGGTGACCAGCGCCGTCTTCCCCGTCAGATTGCTCATGCTGTCCATCTCCCGTAACTGTTTATGACGTAAGCAGAACTGTTTACGTTATATACTCAGCAGGCGAGCGACGTCAATACCGAAGAGATGGGCGGGCATGGATCTACTGTGGGGCGAGGGTGGGGCGCGCAGCCGGGGGCCGCGTCCGGTGCTGAGCGTGGCGCAGATCGTCGACGCCGCGATCGAGATGGCCGACGCGGACGGGCTGGCGGCGGTCACCATGCAGCGGCTGGCCGACCGGTTCGGCTACACCGCCATGTCGCTGTACCGCTATGTCCCGAAGCGGACGGACCTGGTCACCCTGATGATCGATGCCGCTCTGGGGGTGGCGCCCCCGGCTTCTCCGGCGGGCGGATGGCGGCCGGCACTGGAGGAGTGGGCCCGTCTCCTGCACGAGGTCTTCGACCGGCATCCCTGGCTTGCCACCGCCACTACGCAGGCCCGGCCGATCGGGCCGAAGGAGCTGAGCTGGCTCGAACGCGCGACCGCCGCCCTCGCCGGGACCGGCCTGACCGGCCCGGAACGGGTGGACGCCGCACTGGTCGTCATCGGTCACGTGCGCAACGAGGTCCAGGCACGGACCGGCATCGCGGCCGAGGAGGGGGCGGCGCTGGCCTCGACACTGACCGCGCTGCTGCACGAGCACGCGGCGGACTACCCGGCGCTGGTGGGCGCTGCCGAGGAGGGCGCTTTCGGGCCGGCCGACACCGGCGGCTTCGACTTCGGGCTGCGGTGCGTCCTGGACGGCATCGCGGCCGCCGTCGCGGTCAGGCAGCCCTCGTCGTGAACCCGGTGATCGTCCAGCGCCGCGAGCCGGCGCGCCGGCGGTGCCGCCCGGTCCTCGGCCGGATCGTGCTCACACCCGGACCGGCGGCTTGCCGCCCTTCTGCCGGTACATCGCCTGGTCGGCCTCGTGAAGCAGGGCTGCCGAGCTGCCGCCCGCAAGACCGGTGGCCAGGCCGACGCTCGCGCCTACCCGCACCTCCTGACCGAGAACGGTCATCGGCAGGCCGATCGCCGCGCTCAGGTCCGCCGCCCGGGTCCGGGCCTCGTCACCCGTCATCGGCGTCGTGCGGAGCAGCGCGAACTCGTCGCCGCCCAGCCGGGCGACCACCTCGTCCGGGCCGGCGTTCGCGCGCAGCCGCACGGCGACGGCGGCCAGCACCGCGTCACCGGCGGCATGCCCGTACGTGTCGTTGATCGGTTTGAAGCCGTCCAGGTCGATGATCAGCACCGCGCATTCGCCCTGCTGCTCGTCGAGGTGACGCTGGAAGAGTGCGCGGTTGGCGAGCCCGGTCAGCGCGTCGTGGAACGCCAGGTACTCCAGCTCGGAGGCGAGCCGGTCCCGCTCGGCGAGCGTCTCGTGCAACTCCGCGAACGCCGTGATCTGGCGTACCACGACCAGCCCGGAGCTCACCGCCGAGCCGGCCACCACGATCCAGGTGGCGTCCTGCCAGCCGGTGACCGCGAGCACGCCGATGAGGAGCGCGAACGTTCCCGCCACGGCGGCATAGGGCAGCAGGCTGTACGGCCGCCGGCTGGACCACGTCCGCCGCGGCCCGCCGGACCGCATCTGCACCTGCTGCACCCGCGTCCCGGCCGCCAGCGCCGCGACCGCGATCACCGTGGCGCCCTGCTGCCACGGGATGTGCCCGTGTTCGATCAGCAGCGGGCGGAACCCGGTCGCGGCGCCCTCCAGCGCCGCCGCCAGCGACATCAGCGCGCCGGCGAGCGGGGTGAACGGCTTGACCGGCATCAGGAAGAGCTTGACCAGGGCGAACACCGCGACCATGTAGATGGCCGGCCCGAACAGCAGCGAGATCAGCCGTCCGGCGCCGGCGATGCCCGCGGCGCCCGCGGTCACCGTGAAGTAGCAGCCGAGCGTGGCCGCGAACGCCAGCACGGTGGCCGCGTCCAGCAGGAAACGGACCCGCTCGCGCCGGGCGGCGAAGCCCATCGGGGTGATGAGCAGCGTGACGACCAGGCACATGGTGCCGGCGAAGATGCCCACGCTGTAGACCGGACCGCCGATCGCCGCCGCCATGCTCGCCGGCTCACGCAGGTAGACACCGAACTGCCAGAGGTCGCTGACCAGGAACACCCCGGCGGCGAGCCCGACCGACGCCCACGTCCGGCGCTCCATCGCGGTGCTCCGCGGGCTGCGCCAGATCCGGAATCCGCTGACCGCCGCGACGCCGCACAGCAGCACCAGCGCCGGCCAGGTCACCGCGAGCATGACCTGGCCGCCGGTGTCCAGCGCCGCGATCGCGAACGTCACCAGCGCCACCAGGACCAGCGTGATCAGCACGGGGTCGCGGCGCAGGGACGTCGGGGCAGAGGTCACGGTACGCAGATCGGCCCGACCGGGCCCGCGATGAAGCTTTGAGCGATCCGGTTTCCGTCAGTCGCCGCTCAGCGCGTCCAGCACGCCGGTGATCTGCAGGGCCCGCCGCGTGACGCCGCGGGCGTTGGTCAGCCGGAACGTGATGCCGCGCTCGGTGACCCGCCGGTGGTTGACCACCAGGGCCTGGATGCCCGACGAGTCGCAGAAGTCCAGCTCGACGGCGTCGATGACCAGCGTCCGGGTGTGCGCCCCGTCCAGCGCCGCGGTGACCTGGTCGTGGAGCAGCTGGGTGGAGGACATGTCCAGCTCACCGGCGAGGCTGAGCCGGGTCACACCGTCGGCGGAGCGCGAAGTGATCCTCATGGCTACCCCCTCGGATAGGGCCGCAGCTCGGCCCGGACGCGTTTGCCGCCCTGGTGCTCCTCGACGTGCCAGCGCGTCGTCAGCGCCTCGACGAGCATCAGCCCCCGCCCGCCGCGACCGTCCGGTTCCCGCCGCCGGGGGACGACCGCGGAGCCGTCGGCGACCGAGACCACCACCTGAGGTCCGTACGCCTCGATCTCCAGCAGGACCGCGCCGGCCCCGTGCTGGACGGCGTTCGTCACGAGCTCGCTGACCACCACGGCGACGTCGTCGGCCCACGACTCGTCGGTGTAACCCCAGACGGTGAGGATCCCGAGAACCGCCTTGCGGGTGGTCCGTGGCGAGTCCGGACCGATGGGCACATCGAAATGTGCGGTAAGAGTGCTCATCCGACACCGCCGCTCCGTTGCTCGTGTCACGAGGAAACCACACGCGCGCCCGTTCGCCCACTGAGCGATCTTCGACCTGGCATCGGGCCGGAAGCCGCCGGGCCGTCGTCCGGCGCCGGCGAGCGAGGCCCTCGCCACGGTGAAGAAGGCTCACTGCCTCACCTGGTCCGCGCGGCCAGCCGTCCCAACTCGATCGCCCCGAGCAGCTCGGCGTCCGGGCCCAGCCCGCTGGCCAGCACCTCCATGTTCGCCGCGATCGCCGGTGGCGCCTGCACGGCGAGGACGTCCCGCAGGCCGGCGACGACGTGGGCGGCGGACGGGCCCAGCGAGCCGCCGACCAGCAGCAGCTCCGGGTCGAGGAACGTGCAGAGGTGGGCGAGCGGCCCGCCCAGCCCGCGCCCGACGTCACGCAGCATCCGGGCCGCCCCGGCGTCGCCGGCGTCGGCGGGGCGGGGCAGGTCGGCGAAGGTGATCGGCGCGTCGTACGCGGCCTGCGCCGACGCCACCACCCGGTCCCGGATGTGGTGGGAGAGGCAGCCGCGCCCACCGCAGGCGCAGAGCGGCCCGTCCCGGTCGATCTGCAGGTGGGACAGCTCGCCGGCGTAGCCGCGCGCACCCCGGGCCAGAGCGCCGTTCACCACCACGGCGCCGCCGACTCCGTGGTCGTTCACCAGGACGCAGACCGCGTGCGAGCGGCCCCGGACGGCGCCGCCGTAGAGTTCGCCGAGCGCGGCCAGGTTCGCGTCGTTCTCCAGCGTCACCGGCAGTCCGTGTTCCGCGCTCAGCTCGGCTTCCAGATCACCCGGGGCGATGACCGAGAACGTCGGGGTCGCGCCCTCGACGACCGGCGGCGCCCCGCGCCCGGTCAGGTAGGGCGCGGGCACGCTCAGCACCACCGACCGCAGCCGATGGCCGGGGTGCGCCGCCGCCAGCGCGATCACCTCCCGGACGGCGGGGTGCAGCCCGGCGATGCCGGCCCGCGGGTCGGGCGTGATCATCTCGGTGGCCGCCACGATCGCGCCGGTCACGTCCAGGCAGGCGGCCCGGGTGGCGGCGCCGTCCCAGCTGACCAGGCCCACCAGGGTCGCCGGGCCGGACGGCCGCAACTCGCGGGGACGCCGGCCGGCACCCGTACGAGCGGTGGTGGTCTCCACCTCGATCAGGTCACCGGCGGCGATCAGGCGGCGGACCGCGCTCACGATCGTGGGCGCCGGCAGGCCGAGCTCCCGGGCCAGTTCGGTGCGATCGACGCCCGGCGCATACACGGCATACGACAGCACTCGCGCGTCGGTTTCCATGAAATCATCCTTTATTGCGGCCGCTGATCAGGCGTTTTACTCTGGCAAACGCGTTCCACCACTTCAAGGGATCATGTTGATTTCATCGTTATTCGCGGCCCGGGCCCGGCATCCGAAACTGATCGCGCTGCTGCTCGTCACCGGCACGAGCGCCCTCGCCACCGACACCTACATCGCCGCCCTGCCGGAGGTGCAAACCTCCCTGCACACCAGCTCGTCGGTCGCCCAGCTGACGATGACCGCGTTCATCGCCGGCATGGCCGCCGGGCAGCTCGTCTCCGGCCCGGTCAGCGACGCCCGCGGCCGCCGCCGGATCATCGTCGGCGCCTGCGTGGTCTTCACCGTCATGTCGATGCTCTGCGCGATCGCCCCGACCGGATGGCTGCTGGTCGCGGCCCGTGCCGTGCAGGGCATCGCGGCCGGCACCGCCGTCGCGTGCGGCCGGGCCGTCGTCACCGACCGGTACCGCGGACGCGAGGCCGCCGCCCTGTTCGGCACGCTCGCCGCGATCAGCCTGCTCGGCCCGGTCCTCGCCCCCGCGATCGGCGGCGTTCTGCTCACCTTCGGCGACTGGCGGATCGTCTTCTGGTTCCTGGCGCTGGTCGGCGTGGCGATGATCGCCGGCTCCACGACGGCGCTGCCCGAGACCCTCCCGCCCGATCGCCGTCATCCCGGCGGCCTGACCCAGCTGGCGAAACGGTCGAAGGAGCTGCTCTCCGACCCGCGCTTCGCCCGCCCGGTGTTCGTGCAATGCCTGACCACCGCGGGGTTCTTCGTCTACATCGGCGGCTCGTCGTTCGTGCTCCAGGAGGACCTCGGGCTCAGCCGGCACGAGTACACCCTGCTGTTCACCGTCAACGCCGTCGCCATGGTGTCGACCAGCGTGCTGTTCCGCCTGCTCGTCAAGCGTCTCGGCGCGGTGGTCCTGCGCCGGACCGCGATCACGTTGCAGACCACGGCCGTGCTGACGCTGTTCCTGTCGGCAGTGCTGTCCACCGATCACCGCCCGCCGCTCGCCGTCGTCTGGTGCGCGCTCGCCGCGATGACCGCCGGCCTCGGGATGTACCTGCCGTCGAACGCGGCGATCGCCCAGAACGCCGGTCGCCGGCTCCCCGGCACCGCCTCCGCTCTCGGTGGCGGCCTGCCCTTCCTGGCCGGCGCGCTCACCACACCGCTGACCGGCACGTTCGGCAGTCAGACGGTGCTCGTCATGGCGAGCTGCATGGTGGTCGCCTTCTCGCTGGCCGCCTGCCTCTCGATCGCCTCCCGCCGCTTCACCCTCGAGCCCGGCGACGAGGAGCCACCCACCCGCACTCCCACGCTCGCGACCGCCGATTCCCGATAACCGCCTTTTCCCCGTACGAGGAATGCTCCTCAGCGCTGACCGGCAAGCAGAAGCGAAACGCCGTCCGCGGACATCGGCTCGGCGAGGTGGAAGCCCTGCCCGCGGGTGTAGCCGAGTTCGCGCAGCGTGGCGACCTGCTCAGGGCTCTCGATGCCCTCCGCGACGGTGTCCAGTCTCAGCGCGTGCGCGAGCTGGATCACCGCGCGGGCGACCGCCTGCCGGGCCTCGACGGCAGCGGGCAGGCCATCGTCGATCTCGATGCCGTCCACGAACGACTTGTCCAGCTTCACGATCGCGGCCGGGAAGGCGCGCAGCAGGCTCAGCGAGGACTCACCGGTGCCGAAGTCGTCGAGCGCCAGCCGGATACCCATCCGGTCGAGCTCGTGCAGCACCCGGGAGACCTGCTGGCCGCGCAGCACCGCCGACTCGGTCACCTCGAGAACCAGCCGCTCACAGGGCAGCCCGCTGTCCGCGAGCGCGGCCGCCACGTCGGCGACGAAGTCCGGGTCGTGCAGTTGCCGCGCCGAGACGTTCAGCCCCGCCTCGTCCAGCGCGTCCGGGCCGAACTCGGCCAGCCACGCGGCCGCCTGCCGGCACGTCTCGCGCAGCACGAACCGGCCCAGCGGCACGATCAGCCCGGTGCGTTCGGCGGCCGGGATGAACTCGGCCGGGCTGACCACGCCCCGCTCCGGGTGATGCCAGCGGACCAGCGCCTCCACGCCGACCACCCGGTAGCCGTCCAGCCGCACGATCGGCTGGTAGACGACCCGCAACTCGCCGTCGTCGAGGGCCCGCCGCAGCTCGGCGCCGAGCCGCATGTCCGCGAGGACCGGCTCGCCCATCCCGTCCGCGTACCGCACGAAGCCGGCCTTGCCGCGCTGCTTGGCCGTGTACGTCGCGACGTCCGCGTTCCGCAGCACCGCGCCCGCGGTGTCGCCGGGCGCGGCGGTCACCACGCCGATACTCGCCCGGACCAGCAGCCGATGCTCGCTGATCGGCTGCTCGAAGGCGGCCAGAAGGCGTCCGGCCAGCTCTTCCGGATCGGCGCCGGTCAGCAGCACCGCGAACTCGTCACCGCCCACCCGGACCGGGAGGCCCCGGTCGCCGGCCTCGGCGCGGAGCAGGCGCGCCACCGCGACCAGCAGGCGGTCGCCCACCTCGTGACCGAGCAGGTCGTTGACGGCCTGGAAGTCGTCCAGGTCGATGAGCAGCACCGACGTCGGTCCGGCAGGCAGCGCGGCGGTCAGCCGCTCCCGGAACAGCGCCCGGTTGGCCAGCCCGGTCAAGCCGTCGTGGCTGACCTCGTACTGCAGCCGCGCCTCCTGCAGGCGGGCCTGGTGCAGCAGCCGCGCGTTCTCCCGGTGGACCAGGAACTGCCGGGCCATGACCAGCGCGGTCACCACCACCGCGGCGACCAGCACGATCCGGACCGGGCTGCTCAGCGGCGCCCCGAACGCGACGGCGATCAGCGGCACGTCGGCCAGCACCACCGCCAGGTACGGCAGCAGCACGCCGGTGTGGGCGGGTTCGGGCCGCGGCCCGCGGTCGGCACGGCACTGCGCCGCCACCCCGAGGGTCACCAGAACCGGCGCCAGCGGCATCACGATCGCCTGCGCCGGGACGCTCGCGACCAGGCCGAACTGCACGGCCAGCACCGACACCGCCCCGGCCGGCACACCGCCGCTCGCCGCGATCATCCGCATCGCCACCCGATCGACCGGGCCACCGGCGATGTACGACACCTTCGTCGCCGCCCCGACCGCCACCAGGAAACCGAGACCGACGATCAGCATCGCCTGCCGGCTCCACGGCTCCCGCGCATCCAGCATCGGCGCGACCCCGGCCCACCAGAACGCCGCAGCACACCCGAGAAACGCGATCGTCCGGTCCAGCCCGATCCGCCACCGCTCGGTCCGGCCGGCGGCCACGACCGGCACCCTGGCCAGGGCCCCGATCGCGATGAGGAAGCCGACGATCACGCACGCCGCTGCCGGTGCGGGCATCGTCCTGGTACGGGCCTCAGCAGCGTGCGTCAGCATGTCAACGGCCAGCCACGCGTACCCGGCCGTGATGAACACCAGCGCCGCCAGCACCGCCTGCCAGAACCCCGGCTGCCCGCCCCGGCGCGTCAGGTGCCGGACCGCCGCGACCGCGAACACCGCCCCGATCGGCACGAACACGTACGCAACCGCTTCGACACCGGCCCCGAACCGCAGATAGGCCACACACCAGACCGCCCCGACGGCGGCCACCGCGACGGTCGCCTGCACATAACGCCAGGCCTCCGCGACGACCGGGTCGTCCCCCGGCCGGACCACCAACGGAAGCACTCCCAGCGTCACGGGAGCGACACTAGTGGCCCGCCCTCCCCCGACGATCTCCCCCGAACGTTCGACAATCTGATCCTTTGAGGACAGCCGGGCGCCCTCGGCCCTGTCCGCGGCGGCCGGTGCTCAGACGAGCGGCCTGGGCCGGACCTCACCGTGTGCGCGGCTGCAACCGGGGATGATCAATCGGGTGGTCGAGGCGGTAGGGCGCTGTCCGGGGGCCGTTCGACCCTGACCGCGCCCATCCTGCCGGGTTCAAGCTGGGCTGACGAGGCAGAGCTTCGGAGGTACAAGGCCCGGGGGTGTGCGGTGAAAGCACTCGTCGTCTACGAATCCATGTTCGGCAACACCGAGGCGGTGGCCCGGGCCCTCGCGGAAGGGCTCGGCGAATCGCTCGACGTCATCGTCGCCGATGTGCAGGATCGGCCGGCGGTCGGCGATGCGGACGTCCTGGTCGCGGGGGCGCCCACGCACGCGTTCAGCCTGAGCCGGCCGAGCACACGCGCCGACGCCGCCGGCAAGGGAGAGCTGGCCGCGGCGGAGACGTTCGCCGTCGGCGGGGTGACCGGGCCGCTGACCGACGGGGAGATCACCCGCGCCCGCCGGTGGGGCGCCGAGCTGGCGGCCATCGCGCGGGAGCGGCAGCACGTAGGCTGAGGCATGGCCGATACCGCCGAGTTGCTGGCTGCCTACGACGCCCAGATGCGCATTCCTCCCGGTGTCGTCCCGACCGGCGTGACCCATGAACACGACGGCCCTCTGCTGCGGATCGTCGGCGAGCACATGGGACGGATTCGGGCAGAACGCGACCTGGGAATGACCGGCGCGGACCTCGATCGTCTCATCATGCGGCAGCGGGACTATTTCGCCCGGCGCCATGAGCCCGTCGAATGGAAGACGCGCGCTCACGACCTGCCGGCGGAGCTTCCGGAACGGCTGACGGCCGCCGGTTTCGAGCCGTGGGCGCCGTCGGCGGTGCTGATCGGCGAATCCGCCGACGTGGCGGCCGAACCGGTTCTGCCCGCGGGTGTCGTCCTGCGGAGAGCCGGCGGCGACGACGATTTCCGCCGCATCGCCGACCAGCAGACCGAGGTGTGGGGCTTCGACTGTTCCTGGGTGGCCGCCGACCTCGCCTCCCGCATGTCGGCCGACCCCGATCAGATCACCATCTGGGTCGTCGAGGCGGACGGCCGGTTCCTGTGCACCGCCTGGTCGCACTACCACCCCGGCACCGACTTCGTGGCCTTCCTCGGGGGTACGACCGTGGCCGACTGGCGAGGGCGCGGCCTCTACCGTGCGACGCTCGCCGCCCGGGGCAGGGAGGCGGCCGCCCGCGGCTCCCGCCTGCTGCACGTCGACGCGTCGCCGGACAGCGCCCCCATCCTGCGACGAGCCGGCTTCCACCAGATCACGACGTCGAGGCACTACCAGTGGACGCCACCGTCAGTGTGAGTACCAGAAGCCCGAAGCCGACCAGCGTCATCGCGGCGAAACGCTCCAGACGGCGAACCCGCAGTGCGATGCGCGCGCCCACCACGACCCCGGCCGCGGCGAGGACCCCGATGAGGCAGCCCAGCCCCGCGTCGACCGATCCCTGCAGCGCATAGCCGCTGGTCGCGAACGCCACCAGCGGCAACTGGATCAGCTGGCCGGCCGCGACGGCCTCGACAGCGGGGACGCCGAGGGACAGCAGCACCGGGATGAGGAAGACCGGGCCGCCGGTTCCGGTCAGCGCCGAGCAGAACCCGACGGCCGCGCCCGTGACCACAGCGAGCGCCGGGCGGATCGCCCGGGGCGGGCGCGGCCGGGACAGCAGGTTGTAGAAGCCGGCCGCCGTGACGAAGACGCCGAGCGGGACGAGGGCGACCCGGTCCGGGAGCAGGCCGTTCACGAACGCGCCGGGCAGGGCCGCGACCGCCGCGCCGAGGGTCAGCCATCCGGCGAAGCGCCACGGCATGGCACGGTGCCGTGCGTACATCAGCGTCCCGGCCAGACCGGTGAACAGGAAGCTGAGGCTGCTCGTCCCGGAGGCGGTGTGCGGATCGAGGCCGGCGAACCAGGTCAGCGCGGGTGGCAGGCCGACTCCTCCGACACCGACGGCACCGATGAAAACGCCCACGACCAGGGCGATCGCCACGACGGCCAGGGGCATCAGCGAGCGTTCGGGCCGGCGTCCACCGGAGTCGATCCGTCCACCAGGGCTTCGGCGAGGATGCTCCCCAGCAGCGGCGCGAACTTCATCAGGTTCTCGCCGTAGACGGTCAGCACCGGGCCGCCGCGCAGGAACTGCAGGCCGTCGCTGAGGTCCGGGTCGTGCGTGCAGTACAGCGATCCCGTCACCCGCGGTTCCAGGAAGGGCAATTCCTTGATCACGTACGCCGTGACAGCCTCGTGCGATGCCTGTTCCGCCGCTTCCCGGCCGCCGGCCCAGGACACCTTCGCCGGGTCGACGTCCGCGCCGATCGCCCAGGTCCCCGGGGCGGCGCGGTGCTGGTACGTCCCGAACTCCCCCAGCGTGATCCAGCACTGCATCGGCTGTGGCGCGTCCGCCCGGATCGGGAAGCTGAACCGGACGTGGTGCTCCAGCGCGGACGGCACCGTGATGCCCACGCCGCCGGCCAGGGTGGACGTCTCGGCGCCCGCGCAGATGAGGGCGGTGTCGAACACCTCCGGCCCGTCCGGACTCCACACCCGCACCCGATCGCCGGCGAACTCCAGCAGATCCACGCGGGCGGCCCGCAGGTGGCGGTGGCTGATTCCGATCAGGTGGGCACGCAGCCGGTCGACGCGGATGACGCCGCCGGCCGGGTCGAGCAGGACCGGGCCGGTGATGTCGCGGGCCGGCAGCCGCAGACCCGCGTCGGGGGTCTCGTGGACCGCACCGGCCTCGGCCATGGCCCGCGCCCACGTCTCACTGCCGGGACCGCTGACGACCGTGCCGACCTCGTCGATGACGCCGTCCGGGAACAGCCGCCGGGACCGGGCCGCGAGTTCCACCATGTCGGGGTGGGCGTGTGCCAGCCGGAAGATCCGGGTATCGCCGGCCGAGCGTTCCCCCATCGGCTCACCGGCTTCGAAACACGTGACGTCGTGTCCGAGCCGGATCAGCTCCGCGGTCGTCGACAGGCCGACGACCCCTCCCCCCACCACGGCGATCTTCATGATGGCCGACGCTATCCGCGACCTCGCGTCAACGCAACGTGACGATCGGCGCGGGGCCGGGCGACTCCCACACTCGCCGCGGTGACCAGCACCGATGCCGCGATCGGGATCGGTCCCAGGCGCTGGTCCAGGATGAGCAGCCCGGCGATCACCGCGGCGGCGGGCTGCAGGCTCATCAGGACGCTGAACACCCGGGTCGGCAGGGAGCGCAGGGAGATCAGCTCCAGGGCGTACGGGATGATCGAGGAAAGCACCGCGACCGCGACCAAGCCGGGGATCAGACCGGGGTGACGCAGTGCCTCGCCGGCGCCGGCCGCGCCGAACGGCAGCACCATGAGCGCGCCGACGGCGAACGAGACGGCGAGGCCGCCGAGTCCGGGCACGACCTGGCCGACGCGGGCGCTGAACACGATGTACCCGGCGCCGCACCCGCCGGCGGCCAGGGCGAGCAGCAGCCCGGCCGGCGGCACCTCGGAACCGGCGCGCAGGCCGAGCAGCAGCACCCCGGTCCCGGCCGTCAGCGCCCAGATCAGGTCGGCGGGACGGCGGGTCTGCAGCAGCGACAGCACCAGCGGTCCGGCGAACGACGCGGTCACGACGATCCCCTGCGGCGCCATGCTCAGGGCCAGGTAGGACAGCAGGTTCAGGCTCGCCGAGAAGACGCCGAGCAGCGCGGTGGCCCGCCACGCCGCTCGCGTCCACGATCGGACCGACGGCCGGACGACGATCGCGAAGACCAGCGCGGCGAGGGCCAGGCGCGTCAGGAGCACGCCGGTGGGGCCACCGGCATCGAAGAGGGTACGGGCGACCGCCCCGCCCGTCTGCGCACACGCGACGGACGACAGCACGAGCAGCGGCGTCGTCTTCATCGCCCGACCGTAGGGCCGCGCCGGCGCCCGGCTGGATCGTCCGTGTACCGGTGCTCGTCAGGACAGGGCCGGCAGCAGTGCGGCGAGGTCGCCGAAGGTGCCCCGGTGATTGCTGATCACCTTGGCGAGGGCCTTCCGGAACGCGTCGGTGTCGGCGTCGTTGAACCGGCTGCCCTGCTGCCGTGCCAGCTCGGTCTTGTCGTTCGTGGCCCGGGCCCAGAGCCGGATCTCCTCCTCCTGGGCGAGTTGCCCGGCCTGCCTGACCTGGTCCCGCATGGCGGCCGGTCGCGCGTCGAGCCACGCGGCGCTCGCGAGCAGGACGTCGACGCCCTGCTGGTGCCCGGTCCAGGAGAAGTACGGCGCGTACTGCTGATGCTGCTCGGTGGTGTAGAAGACGACGCTGTTCTCGGCGCCGTCGACCAGCCCCTGTTTCAGGGCCGAGCCGATGTCGTTGGTCGCGAGCGGCACCGCGGTGGCGCCGAGCGCGTTGATCATGTCGATCGCCACGATGCTCTGCGGCACGCGGATGCGCAGGCCCTTGAGGTCGGCGGGGGTGGTCACGGCCCGGGTCCGGTTGTAGAAGTTGCGGTCTCCGGCGTAGAAGAAGCCGAGCATGACCAGCCCGTGCTCGGACAGGATGGCGGCGCACCGCTTGCCGAAGTCGCCGCGCATGCTGTCCAGACACTGGTCGCGTCCGGTGAAGGCGAACGGCAGGCTGGCCACCCCGAGCCGCTTGTCGTAGGCGGTGAGGTTCGCCAGCAGCGTCTTGCAGAAGGCCAGCTTCCCGGTACGCAGCATCTCCGCCATGCGCTGCTCGTCGCCGAGCTCACCGCCGGGTTTCACGGTCACCCGGCACAGGCCGCCGGTCAGCTCGGACACCTTCGCGGCGAAGAACTTCTCGGCGGCCACCATCGGGCTCGCCGGCTGCACCGATTCGCCGAGCAGCACGTCCACGGGCTCGGCCGTGTCCGAGGAACCGCGGGAGCATCCGGTCGCCAGCCCGCCGGCGACCGCTGCCACCGAGGTCAGCAGGGCTCGGCGATCCACGCTCTCACGGTAGTGCCGGTGGCGGTCTCAGCCGGCGGTTATCGCCATACCCGACCGGTCCAGCCAGGCGGTCAGCTCGGCGGCCGGCAGCGGGCGGCTGATGTGGTAGCCCTGCGCCTCGTCACAGCCGAGGTCACCGAGAGCGCGCAGCGCGTCCTCGTTCTCGACGCCCTCGGCGACGACCCGCAGCCGCAGGTTCTTGGCCAGGTCGACGATCGCCCGCACGATGGTCTCGTCGCGGGTGTCCTCGCTCATCTTCATCACGAAACTGCGGTCGATCTTCAACTCGTGCGGGGGCATGTCCCGCAGGTGCGCGATCGAGGAGTACCCGGTCCCGAAGTCGTCGATCGAGATGTTGACGCCCCGCTCGCGCAGCCGCCGCAGCACCTCACCGGCGCGTTCCATGTCGGTGACCACCGCACTCTCGGTGATTTCCAAGGTCAAGAGCCTGGGGGGTACGCGGTGCCGCGCCAGCGCGTCGGTGATCACGCCGGGAAACGCCTCATCGGTGAGCGACCGCGCCGGGATGTTCACCGACACCGGAAGCTCATGGCCGAGCGCCGCCCACCGGCCCAGCTGGGCCAGCGCCTGGTTCAGCACGTCCGCGGTGACCAGGTCGATCAGTCCGCTCTCCTCGGCCGGCGGGATGAACGCGTCCGGGCCGAGCAGCCCCCGCGTCGGGTGCTGCCAGCGGACCAGGGCCTCGGCGCCGCACGGCCGGCGGCTCGCCACGTCGATCTTCGGCTGGTAGTAGACCACGAGCTCGCCGCGGCCGATGCCCTGCCGCAGCTCGCTCTGCAGGCTCAGCCGGCTGGTGTCGCCGGTGTCGAGCGCCGGGTCGTACGCGGCGACACCACCGTGGCGGCGCTTGGCGTCGTACATGGCGACGTCGGCGTGCTGCAGCAGCTGTTCGGCGTCGTGGCCGTCACCCGGGTAGGAGGCGACGCCGATGCTGGCGTCGATGTCGACGAGCAGGTCATTGAGCGAGATCGGCCGGCGCAGCGCGTCCAGGATCCGGTGGCCGGCCTGCTGGGCCTGGTCCGGCGCGGCCGGCAGGACCAGCGCGAACTCGTCGCCGCCGAGCCGCACCACGACGTCACCGGCGCGGCGGTCGTCGCCGAGGCGGTGCGCGACCTCGACGAGCAGCTCGTCGCCGGCGTGGTGGCCGAGCGTGTCGTTCACCTCCTTGAACCGGTCGAGGTCGATCAGCAGCAGGCTGAACGGCAGGCCGCGGCGGACGGCGGCGTCGAGCTCGTGGTGCAGCTTGGCGCGGTTGCCGAGCCCGGTCAGCGAGTCGTGGGTGGCCTCGTGCAGCCGCTGGGCGGCCTGGCGTTCGGCGCGCCGCTGGTAGCCGATGAGCACCCAGGCGCAGAGCGCGAACAGCGCCAGCACGACGCAGATCGTCGCCACGGCGACGACCTGCAGCAGGTCGGCGCGCCGGTTCACCTCGGTCAGGTAGGCGGAGAGCTCCTGCTGGTGGTGATCGCCGATGGCCAGGACGCTGTCGCGCAGCGGGGCGAAGGTGAGCGAGGCGAGGTCGGTGTATCCGGAGACGTTCGCGCCGTCGTCGGTATGCGCCATGATGTCCAGAACGATCCGGTTGTAGTTCTCATAGCTGCCGCGGATCGCGTCGAGTTCGGCCCGGTCGACGGCGTTCGTCCGCTGCAGCCAGTCCAGGTCGGCGCGGGCGGCGCCGAGCTTGCCGACCAGTTCCGCACGGCGGTACTCGGTGCCGCCGGTCGCCAGATACCCGCGCAGCGCCGCGTCCTCGCTGTTGATCTGCACCGAGATCTTGTTCATGGTCTGGGTGATCGTCTGGACGCGGCGGACCTCTTCGGTGGTGTCGGCCGTGCCGGTGGAGGCCAGGACCGCCGACGCGGCCAGGATGACGATGCCCGCGGCGGTACCGGCGATGGCCGAGCGTGCCGTCGCGCGAGCATGCAGCAGGCGGGCCCACCGCCCGCGCGCCGACCGGTCGCCGGCGCCGTTCACCTTCACACGGTCTTGTTCGGCGCGCGCTTTGCTCAATTGAGGCCGTGGTGCTGTCGATGGGAGGGTGGTGCGTGCCCCGTCCGCCCGTCCGCCGCTCTTCGCCGACCGGGCGTTCCTGGCTGTCACGGCGCTGACGATCGTCGCCGCCGGTGCTTTCCTGCTGCAGGAACACACCGGCCCGCTGTGGCCCGGCCCGGTGAACTGGCTGCTGCTGGTCGCGGTCATCGTGCCGACCCTGATGCTGTGCCGCCGCGCCGAGACCGATCCGGCGTCCGCTCCGGTGGTCCGCCGCTACTGGCGCACCGCGCGGGCCGGGATAACGCTGTTCGTCGGCGTGGCGGTGCTGCGGATCCTGGCCGGAGCCGGCGCCGGCGACGGGCTGCTGGCAGCGTCAGTGGTGCTGCACGTTCTCGCCGGTCTGGTGCTCACCTGGCCGCTGGTCGGGCTGCCGTTCAGCGCCCGGGGCCGGGCCCGCCTGGTCGGGGTGTGGCTGGACCTGGGCACCCTCACCGCGGCGGCCGGCCTGCTGATCTGGCATTTCGTCGCCTCCGCCCAGTTCGACGACGGCCGGGTCTCCGCGGTCCGGGTGGCGTCCGCAGTCGTGATCATGGGTGCCGGCCTCAACGGCGTCTACCTGGCCGCGAAGGTCGTACTGGCCGGCGTCGACGCGTTCGCCCGGCGCGGGCTCGCCTGGATCGGCGGGTCGGCGCTGATCGGCGGACTCGGCTCGGCGATCAGCTTCCTGCACCCCCACCAGCCCACCGGCAACCTGCTGCTGCTGGTCCTGCCACTGGCCGCGTTCACGACGGCGACCGGGGCCCGGGTCCAGGTCGTCGACACCGCCGCCGGCGCCCGGCCGCAGCGAGCCCCGCGCGGCTACAGCCTGATGCCGTACGTGGCGATCGCCGCCGTGGACGCACTGATGATCTACAACAACGTCGAGCACACCGGGAGCGGGCTGCTCATCGACGGTGTCGCGGTGACGCTGACGACGTTGGTCGTGATCCGGCAACTGATCGCCTTCCGGCTCAACGACGCCCTGCTCGCGCGCATCGGCGTACAGGAGAAGCGGTTTCGCCTGCTGGTGCAGAACTCCACCGACATGGTGACCATCACCGATCCCTCGGGCACGCTCATCTACGTCAGCCCGGCGGCGCGGACCATGCTCGGCGCCGACCCGGACGACCTGATCGGCACCCCGGTCATGCGGCTGATGCACCCGGACGACCGGCCGCCCGTCCCCGAGGCGCCCGGCGACGTCACGACCTATCAAGTACGGGCACGGCACGCCGACGGCAGTCACCGCTGGCTCGAGGTGACCAGCGCGAACCTCACCGACGAGCCCAGCGTCGGCGGCATCGTGAGCAACGCCCGCGACATCACCGAGACCCGCGAGGTACGGGACCGGCTCAGCTACGAGGCCAGCCACGACCCGCTGACCTCGCTGGCCAACCGGTCGCTGTTCGGCAAACGCCTCGCCGCCGCCGTCAGCGGCGCCGGCCCGGACACCCCGGTCGGCATCGTCCTGGTCGACCTGCACGACTTCAAGACCATCAACGACTCGCTCGGGCACGCGACCGGCGACGCGCTGCTGGTGCACGTGGCCGAGCGGCTGCGCGCCGGCGTGCGCCCGGCCGACACGGTCGCCCGGCTCGGCGGCGACGAGTTCGCGGTGCTGTTCGAAGGCGCCGACAGCGCGGCCGTCGACCAGGTGCTGACCCGGATCATGACGGCCCTGCTCGAACCCGCCGTCATCGGCGGTGAGCCGATGACCGTCCGCGCCCGCTTCGGCGTCGTCGACGGCCACGGCGGCGACGACCCCGGCGACCTGCTGCGCCGCGCCGGCATCGCCATGCACGAGGCGAAAGCCCGCGGCCAGGGTGCCGTCGAACGCTACCGGCCCGGCATGGAAGCCCACGGTGCCGAACGCCGGCGCCGCGTCACCGAACTGCACACCGCGATCGAAACCGGTCAGCTGGTGACCTACTTCCAGCCGGTCGTGACCCTGCCCGACGGCCGGATCACCGGCGCCGAGGCCCTGGTCCGCTGGCAGCACCCCACCGAGGGCCTGCTCGGGCCCGGCGCGTTCATCGACACCGCCGAGCAGAGCGGCCTCATCGTCGCGCTCGGCGCCTGGGTGCTGCGCGACGCCGTCCGCGAAGCCGCCGGCTGGCCCGGCGGACGAACCGTGTCGGTGAACGTCTCCGCCCGCCAGCTGCGCGAACCGAACTTCCCGGACCTGGTGGCGGCGGCGCTGCGCGACAGCGGCCTGCCGGCACACCGGCTCACCGTGGAGATCACCGAATCGCTGGCGGTCGGCGGCGGCGCCACCAGCGACAACCTGCGGGCGCTGCGCGACAGCGGCGTACGGCTCTCGCTCGACGACTTCGGCACCGGCGCGTCCACGCTCAGCCTGCTCGCCAGCTTCCCCGCCGACCAGATCAAACTGGACCGCTCGTTCGTGCCCGACGACGACTCCTCCGCGATCGCCGACGCCGTCGTGCAGATGGCCCGGGCGTTCGGCCTGCAAGCCGTCGCCGAAGGCGTCGAGACCGCCGAGCAGGCCGCCCGGCTGACCGCGCTCGGCTACGAACGTGCCCAGGGCTTCTACTTCGCCCGCCCGATGCCGGCGGCCGATCTGCGCGCCCTCATGAGCGGCACTTCGTCCGGCGGCGCTTCGCCCAGCGGCGCTTCGTCCAGCGGTGCTTCGGCCGGATCGCGCATCGACCGCCGTCGTCTGCGCGAGGCTCCCTGATCCGCACGAGGTCTGGTCAGCGGTCAGGCGCACCGGCAGCTCGGCCGGGCCGTGCATCAGCAGGCCGCCGCGCCAGGACAGGTGCTCGGGCGGGACCGCGAGGCGCAGATCCGGGAAGCGGGCGAACACACGGCCCACGGCGATCCGCGCCTCGAGGCGGGCCAGGGGCGCGCTCAGGCAGAAGTGGACGCCGTGCCCGAACGCCAGATGCCCGGCGTCGTCGCGGCCGGGGTCGAAGGCGTCCGGGTCACTGAACCGGTCCGGGTCGCGGTTGACCGCCGGCAGCGAGACCAGCACCTCCTCCACCACGGCGGGCAGCCGGTCCGGGTCGCGGTGTTCCGGGTACCGGCAGAGTGAGCCGGTCCCCGTCGTCGACGACCGCCGGCAGCGCACTGAGCAGATCGTCGGCGGGCTGGGCGCGTTTGCGGGCGAGCAGCTCACGCAGGGAGGCGACGATCTGCGACATCGCCGTGACCAGGTCGGCCGGACCGGCGCCACCGGTGATGACGACGGTGGACCAGGCGTGCTCCTCGACGGTGCGGCAAACCTCGCCTATCCCACCACATCGATCTGAATCGGCTCGGCACCGTTCGGATAGATCTCGTATCCCGCTTCCGGGTCGTCGGCCTGGTCCACCGGAACGACAGCGATGCCGTAGTCCGGCCTCGGCAGGAAACCGTAGTCAGCGGGCGGCTCATACTTCCAGACGGCGGCGATGCGAACCTCCGTCGGCGGTATCCCCACCATGCAATTCATCCCGGCCTCCAGTTCCGCGACGTCGGGTTCGATCCGCCACGGCGTGTTGTTCCAGTCGGGATGGTCCGGATCCGCGCGGAAGCTGAACGCGCCTCGCCACACGTTCTCGGACTCGGGATCCTGCTCACGCCATGGCCACGTGACCGTCACATATCTGGCGGTGACCCTGGTGACCTGCGAATCGAAGGGCTCAGCGGAGATGACCAGCCGGTCGCCGACGTTCACTCGGGTGCCTCATGCTCCGCAGAGGCGATCACCGACGACGTCGTGATTCCGGCCCAGTCGTCCAGATAGCGGCCTGTCAGGTCGATCCCGTCGTGGGGGCTGTCAGGGATGCGCACCAGATCGTCGGGCAGCATGATCATGCTTTCTACAGCATGCGGGCTCGTCCTCGGCAGAGCAGGGGCGATCGCTGCCGTCACCTCGGCGGTGCGGCGCGTCGGCGTGTGGCGCCAGCCCTCACCTCGCAGCGCGTGGCGCCGGCCCCCACTGCGCACCGCGGCGCCAGCCCCCACCTCGCAGCGAGTGACGCCAGCCCCCACTGCGGATCTTGAGCGTTTCTCCACCCCATGAGGTGGCCAATCGCTCAAGATCCGCCAGGAGTGGGAGGCGGACGATGCCGAGCCGCCGGGAGCGGGAGTCGAGCCGGGCACCGGGAGCCTGGACAGGAGTTGGTCCGGCGGCATGCGCGGACACCGAGAACCGCTGAGTCAGAGATGATCATCTACGCTCTCGGCCATGAGTGATCGATTCCTGGTTCGGGTGAAGCCGGATGCCGCGTATCCCGAGGTCGCCACGGTGCGTGCGGGTCTGCGGGCCGGCGACTGGCAGGCCTGCCGGGCCGTACTGGACCAGGCCGAGCCGGGCGACCGGACCGCGATCATTCGTGGCGTCGACGACACCCGGCGAGTCGGTGCGCTGCTGGACCGGGTGACCGCCGCCGATCCGGACGACAGCACGGCCGCGGCGACGCTCGGCTATCTCATGATCGCGGGTGCCTGGCGGATCCGGACCGGGGCTCGTGCCCGGTACGTCGGCCGGTGGCGGTTCGCGCGGTTTCACGCCCGCCTGTTCGAGGCCGAGAAGGTGTTGCGGGCCGCCCTTGACCGCACCCCGTCCGACCCGGCGCTCTGGTCGGCCTCGCTGCTGACCGCCCGCGGGCTGGAGTTCGGCCTGGTCGAGGCACGAGCGCGGTACGCCCGGGTCGCCGAGATCGATCCGCACCATTACATCGCGCAGAGCCAGATGGTGCAGCAGCTGAGCCCGAAGTGGGGTGGTTCGTGGCCGGCGGTCCTGGCGTTCGCCCGCGAGGCGATGCTGACGGCTCCCGCGGGCGCGCACACCGCGACTCTCGTGGCCGAGGCGCACCTCGAGGGGTGGCTGGAGAGCGGTGATCACTACTTCCGGCGGCCCGAGGTCCGCCGGGATGTCGTCGCGGCGGCCGAGCGCTCGGTGCTGCACCCGGAGTTCCGGCGCGGCATCGGGTGGGTTCAGGTGGTGAACACGTTCGCGCTGGCGTTCACCCTGATGCGGGAGCGTGAATCGGCGGCGGCGATGTTCCGGGCGGCCGGTCCGTACTGTTCGGCGTACCCCTGGTTCTATCGCGACAGCCCGGTGGCCGCCTTCCGGCAGGCGCGGGCCCAGGCCTTGGGCTGGTCCGGCCCGGCCGTCGTGGACCGGCTGCTCGCGGTGACCAGCCCGTCGAACCGGCGAGGCATCTTCGGCCTGCTCGGCATGGCCTGGCGCTGAAGCCCGCTCAGGACGTCGGGACCACGATCGACCTGTCCGCCTGACTATGCTGCGGCGGTGAAATTCAAGCTCGTCGCTGTCTTTGTCGTGCTCGTCCTGTCCGGATTCTGGTGGATTCATGTGTCCGTTGAGCGCTCGGTTCGGCTGGAGATCTCGACCGGCAGCGGGTCGGTCGGCCGGGTCCAGTGGCGGGTCGGCAGCGGGGACGAGCAGTCGGACGGCGGGCGGCTGGCGACACCGTGGACTCTGACGGTCACGGTGAAACGCCTCAGTGGTTTCGTGACGCTGGCCGCGCTGTCCCGCCCCGATGACACCGTCACCTGCCGCATCCTCGTCGACGGCGAGCCGGCGGCCGAGTCGACGTCGGCGCAGGCGGCCGGCTGCACCGCCACTCTGGGGTAGACGCGCGCACCTCACGCCCGAGCGGCCGGCCCGGCGAACCGTGAACGCGGTGGCGTAGGAAATTTCACCGATGTGGGCGGTCGCGGCACCTCATAGCCTCGCGGCAAAAGGGGGAGGCGATCGCGGTGTACGACACCCTCACCGTGCGAATGTCCACAACCGCCGGCGGAGACTGTCTCGTCTGTGTACGCGGCGAGCTCGACTTCGGCACGCGCTCGCAGTTCCTGGCGGGGATGGCACTGCTGCTGGCCGAGTATCGCCCCCACCGGGTGCACCTGGACCTGACCGGCCTCACGTTCTGTGACTGCGCCGGGCTGCGCGCCATCCAGGCCGTCGGCCTGCTCGGTGAGGCCAGGCATCGCGTACGGATCACCGCTGCCAGCCAATGTGTCGACCTGTTGATGCGACTGTGCCACATCGAACACTTATGGGGTCACCGACCTGCTTGATCCGCCGGCCGGGGCGATACTGGGTGATGGCTGCCGACCCGCGTCACCTGTCGCACCTGGCAGCAGAGCTGTCCCGCATCGGCGGGTCCGCGCTCTCCGGCCGGGATCGAGCCGAGGCCGTGCTGGACCTGCTGCACAAGGTGTACCCGTTCGACGCCGGCTTCGTCGGCCTGTTCGATCCGCGGGTGCAGCGTCAGGTGTCGCTGACCAGTCGCGGACACTCCGCCCGGGTGCGGCACTACCATGAGAGCCCGCAACTGATCGAGGACTTCGCTCAGGTGGCGCTGTTGCGGCCACATCAGCCACCCGTACAAGTCAATGATCTGATGCCTGGATCAGCGGCGATGCGTGGCTGGTGGGAGATAATGCGTCCGGCCGGGTTCCGCTCCGCGATCGGGTTGGTGCTGACCACCGCCGACGGCCGCTACCTGGGCAATCTCGGACTGCAGAGTGCCAACGGGCAGGGTCCGGGCGACGATGAGGTACGCCTGCTGCACCAGGTCACCCGGCTGATCGCCGACATCCTCGACCCGCTGCGCTCGGTCGCCGCGGTCGCCGCCCTGGTCGCGAACGCCCATGCCGGTGTAGGGCTGACCCATGCCGAGACGACCGTCGCCGTGCCCGGTCTGCCCGGCGATCCGGTGCTCGATGAGGGTTCCCCGCTGTTGCGGGCGACGGCCGGGCGGCTGCGCGGCGGACCACAACTCTTCACGTTCCTCAGTTTCGCGGCCGGTCCCGGATTCGTCCGGGTCACCGCTCTGGCCTGCCCGCCACAGCCGGCCAGTGATCTGCACGCCGTCGTCGTCCTGTCGCCGCCACCCGATCAA
Organism: Actinoplanes sp. OR16; assembly: GCF_004001265.1. Classification (GTDB taxonomy): domain Bacteria; phylum Actinomycetota; class Actinomycetes; order Mycobacteriales; family Micromonosporaceae; genus Actinoplanes. Next base: position 7,215,964 of record NZ_AP019371.1, read on the forward strand.
CATGGCCTCACGCTGCGCGAGTTGCAGGTGCTCGGCCTGCTGGTCGACGGATGCAGCAACACCGAGATCGCCGTGGCCCTGCGGATGGCGCCGCGCACGGCCGTGGCCCACCTCGAGCACATCATGATCAAGCTGGTGGCGCCGACCCGCACCCTCGCCGCCGTCAAGGCTCTGCGCCAGGGTCTCTACATCCCCGCCGAGCTCAGCCTCGGCCCCCAACGAGCCGCAGTGTCATGATCGATACGCTGATCGCCGAGCTCACGGCCGTCGCCTATGGTCCCGGCCCGCTCACGATCCGAGCCACCGCTCTCCTGCATCCTTTACAGGCCCTTCTCCGGTACGACGGAGTCAGCATCACCCTCCGTGACCCCGAACGAGACCGTCACGAGCCGGTGATCCAACGAGGGTGCGAGCCCGACGACACCGTCGTGGTGACCGAGCTGGACGCCGCGGACGGACTGCTCGGCCTGCATTTCCGCGGCTCGACGGCGATTCCCGCGGGGCTGGCCGCACTCCTCGGCACGGTGGGCCCGCTCATCGCCCACGCCGTCGACCCTCGTCCGGCCCTGGCAGTGACGGCTTCCCTGGTCACCGCCACCTACGCCGGGATCGTCCTCACGCGAGCGGGCGACACCGAGGAGCTACCCGGCCTGCCAGGTCATCCCCTGCTGACCCGCGGCTCCCCCACCCTCGCCGAGGCCCGCGCCTGCCTCACCACGGGCGCCGCCCCCGCCAGCTATCTGGCCGGCGCCTCCAGCCGATACGCCCAGGTCACCGTGCTCTCCACCGCGGACATCCCGCCAGGCCACCGCATCGGGGTCGCACTGCTCTCCACCCCACCCGACCTGCGCGACCTCACCCACCACGAGCTGACCCTGCTCGGCATGCGTCTCGCCGGCCGCCGCACCCGGGACACGATCGCGATGATGGACGTCATCCGCCACAAACTGGGCGTCTCTTCACGAGCGAAGGCCCTGCTGTACGCCGCCGCGCACGGGCTCTACCTGCCCGCCGGCGCCTGCGGCGAGCCGTGAACCCAGGCTTCGCAGCCATGTCACGGCACCGAGTTCCGCGCGGAGGTCCAGTCCGCCCTGCTGCAGACGGAGGCGCCGCATCGCGGTGGCGGGCTGCTCGGCATCCGGATCGGCTGAGACTCCGGGTTGCATCCTGTACCCGGGTACGGCCTTACCGTCGATGCATGACCACCGCCGAGTGGGTGCCCGACGCATGCACCCTGCCCACCGCCGACCGCCCGCTGCGGCTGGCCGCGTTCGACGATCTGTTCAGCACCGCACTGCGTGGCCAGCAGCGGCCGTCACGCACGACGCTGAGCTGGGACCTCGATCCGATCGCCGGACCGGCCGCCCGCGCGTTGACCGCCAGGGAGAGTAGCTGCTGCTCGTTCTTCCGCTTCGCGTTCTCGCCGGGCGGCGACGGGCTGCGGCTGGACGTGACGGTTCCGGAGGCGCAGGTCGCGGTCCTCGACGCGCTGCAGCAGCGGGCGGCCGGTCGGATGCGGTCATGACCGGTCTGCGCAGCAGCCAACTCGCCGGCGCGGCCGGGGTGAATCCGCAGACCCTGCGCTACTACGAGCGGCGGGGGCTGCTCGCCGAACCGGAGCGCTGCGACGACCTGGCGACCTGCGCCGATCAGCCGTGCTGCCCGATCCCGTTCGCCACCATCACCCGCGGAGTCCCCGATGCCGGCCGAAGCTGACCACGCCCGCCGCCTGCTGCCGGCCGGTCTCACCGGGCTGTCCGGGATCGCCTGTGCCGCCTGCTGCCTCCTTCCGCTGCTCCTCGCCGCCGGTGTCGTGTCCGGAGCGGGCTGGGCCGCGGCCACCGCCTGGCTGCCGGGCGTCGCCCTCGCCCTGGCCGCGGCCGCCGGCGGCGCCTGGTGGTGGGCTTCCCGCCGGCACCGCCGTGCCGCCTGTGCGGGAGGCGACTGTGCCTGCTCGGCACGCTGATGATCACGTACGGGTAGGTTTCGGGCATGACCGTCGCCCGCTCGCTGCTGCTGTTCGCTCTCGCCGCGCTCGCTGAGATCGGCGGGGCGTGGCTGATCTGGCAGGGGTGGCGGGAGAACCGCGGCCTGTGGTGGGTCGCCGCCGGGGTCGTCGCGCTCGGCGCCTACGGGTTCGTCGCCACCCTGCAGCCGGACGCCAACTTCGGGAGGATCCTTGCCGCGTACGGCGGGGTCTTCGTGGCCGGGTCGCTCGTCTGGGGCATGGTCGTCGACAAGTTCCGGCCGGATCGGTGGGACGTCATCGGCGCCGCGATCTGCCTGATCGGCGTCGTCGTGATCATGTATGCGCCGCGCACGGCAGCCTGACCCACCGGCCTCACTGATCTTCACCCCAATCCGTGTACGTATGCATGTGCGTATCGTTACAAGTATGCGTATACTCCTCAGCGGAGGTGGTTCGGATGCCGAACAAGACGATCTACATTTCCGACGACGACATGTCCCTGCTGCACCGCGCCCAGGAGTTGACGGGCGGCAACCTGTCCGGCGCCATCGTCACGGCGCTGCGCCGGCTGATTCAGATCGAAGAGGCCAAACAAGCCGGGTACGACGAGATCACCGTCAAGGTCGGTCTCGGCAGTTCCTCCGTCAAACGCTTCCTCGGCACCGCCCTGGGCGAGTGGACGTCCGCCGGCAACGAGGGCGAGGAGACGTATTCGCTGTTCCGTACCAGCAAGGGCCGGTTCGCGGTTCATCACTCCCGGTCGGCGCTGACGACCCCGGTCGGCTCGAACGCGGAGCGCAGCAAGAAGTGGTCGACCGGCTGGCGAGGCTGGATCGGCGACTGGTCCCCGGACCAGGCGTGGATGCGGACGCCGGCGCAGGCCACGTTCGCCGTCGTCGACACGGTGGAGGAGCTGGAGCCGCTGTTGCCGGCGGAGTTGTATGTGGTGGCGCTGCAGAGTATCCGCGAGGAGCCGGAGGTGGAGGATCTCGACATCTGACCGCTGACGATCGCCCTGCCGATACCCCGCGCCGAGCCGGTGACCAGGGCCACCGTGCCGGGCAGGCTGGTCACTGCTGTTCGACCCAGTCGGTCGAGGCGGCGACGGCCTGCTGCGGCTCGATCTGGGCGAGCCGCTCGCGCAGCGCCGCCGTCACGAACTTGTACGCGTCCGAGCCGAGCACCAGCCGCATCGGCGCCGGGCTCTGGTCGGCGCTGTCGATGATCCGGGCGGCCATCTTCGCCGGGTCGCCCAGCGGCGGGCGGCTGCGGTCCTTGGCGCCGCGGACCATCGCCGCCGGGGTGCCGTCGTAGGCGGGGTTCGGCGCGGCCAGTTGCAGGCTGTCGAACCGGAACTCGGTGCGGGCGCCGCCGGGCTCGACGATGGTCATCTCGATGCCGAACGGGGCCACGTCCTTGGCGGTGCCCTCGATGAAGCCCTCGATGCCCCACTTGCCCGCGTGGTACAGCGACGCGCCCGGGTTGGTGGCCTGGCCGCCGTACGTGGAGATCTGGATGACCCGGCCACCGCCCTGCCCCCGCAGGTGCGGCAGGGCCGCGCGGACCACGGCGATGGAACCGATCAGGTTGGTGTTGATCTGGCCGAGGACCTGCTCGTCGGTGAGTTCCTCGGCCGCGCCGAACAGGCCGTAGCCGGCGTTGTTGACGACCACGTCGATGCGGCCGAGTTCGGCGAACGCCCGGTCGACGGTGGCCCGCACGTTCGGCAGGTCGGTCACGTCGAGGTTGGCCACCCAGAACTGCTCGCCGTACTTGCCGATCAGGTCGTCGACCGAGCCGGCCTTGCGGATCGTGCCGGCGACGCGATCGCCGCGCTCGAGCAGCTGCTCGGTCATCTGCCGGCCGAAGCCGCTGTTGACTCCGGTGATGAACCACGTCTTCGATGCCATCTCACGTTCCCTTTCGTGATTGCCTGCTGATCACTCTCCGCCGGATCCGCGGCAGTGTGCAGATCCCCGTTGTTCCTGGTAGTAGCAGGAACAGGAACCCGCACCCGGCGACGGCTACCGTGGTGATCATGAGTAAGAACAACGCCCTCGGTGACTTCCTGCGGGCCCGCCGCGAGCTGGTCACACCCGCCGAGGCAGGACTGCCCGGCGGCGGACTACGGCGGGTGCCGGGACTGCGCCGCGAAGAGGTGGCCATGCTCGCCGGCATCAGCGCCGAGTACTACCTGCGGCTGGAACAGGGCCGCGACCGCACACCGTCGGCGCAGGTCGTGGAAGCGCTCGCGCGGGTGCTGAAACTGGACGCGGAAGGCGCCGGATACCTCGCGGACCTGGCCCGCCCTCAACCACGGCGCACCAGGGGGCGTTCCGTCGAGCAGGTACCCGCGGGGATCGCGATGCTGCTGCCCACGCTGAACGTGCCGGCCTTCGTGGTCAACCGCTACCGCGACGTGCTCGCCGCCAACACGCTGGCGATCTCGCTGTCCCCGCTGATGCAACCAGGTACCAACCGCCTCGTCGCGCTGTTCACCGACCCGCAGGCCCGCACGTACCACCCGGACCTCGACGCCGACATCGGCAACGTCGTGGCGCAGCTGCGTGCCGAGATGGGCGCCGACACCGACGATCCGCGCCTGCAATCCCTGATCGGCGAGCTGTCGCTGAAAAGCGAGCAGTTCCGCAAGCTGTGGGCGCGGCATGACATCCACCGGGGCGGCAACGACACCGGAGTCATCCGGCATCCGCAGGTCGGTGAGATGTCACTGCGGCGGGAGAAGCTCGCCATCATCGGCGGCGACGGCCTGCAGATGGTGGTGTATCACGCGGAGCCCGGCAGCCCCGCCGCCGACCGCCTCGTCCTGCTGGCCACGCTGGCGGCGTCGGCCGAGGACCGCGACGCCGAGCATCACCCGCAGTGAACCGGCAGCCTCAGCCGATCAGTGCCGTGATCAGGTCTTCGGCCGGGGTGCTGCGCGGACGATCGCTGACCTGGCCGTCGCCGATCTCCACGATCCGCCACCGGCCGTCGGTGTGCCGGACGAGGTCGGCGGTCACGAACGGCAGGTCCAGCGCGCGGATCGCCGGGGCGAACGCGCTGACGTCCAGGTCCGCGGGCGGCAGGTCGGCGTCGGTGTCCGGGTGGGCGGTCACGAGGCGGCATTCACCCCCGATCCACCAGGTACGCACCTCCGCACCGCTGAAGGACTCGAACCGCCGGATCACGAATCCCCCGGTGAAGTCGTCGCCGCGCAGCTCCCGCATCCGCGCCGCGATCCCCCAGGCGCCCGCGGTGCCGGCGTCGGCCGGGATGTACGCGGCCTCATCCCAGTAGTGCTTCATCGACTTGGTGAAGTCGCGCAGCACCGCCGGTCCGGATCCCCATTCCTCGTACGCCGCAGCGAACGATTCCCGGCCGTCCCCGTCGCTCCACACCGTGTCCGGCGTGTGCTCACGGATCGTGTCGTACCAGCCGGGCAGTTCATGACCGCGCTGATAGTCGCGCGGGGTGGTCCGCAGCGTGACACCGCGTGCGGTGAGCGCGCCGGCCATCGCCGTGTACTGCTCGCTGCGCAGCATCCATCCGCGGTAGACCGCGTCGTCGCCGGCGGGCACCCGGCCGACGGCCTGGTCCGGGTCGCCTCCGCCGGTCAGTGCGTCGTGGTCCACGACGGCGACCTCGATTCCGGCGTACCGCGCTGCTTGCGCCTCGTCGGCGAAGTGCTCATCGGGTCGGCGCGGGCGCAGGACGTCGGCGGGAACCAGCAGCAGCATCGGTCCATGATGGGCGCCGGACCCGCCATGGCGCGCGCCATTTCCACGCGCTTGGAAGAAGCCGGCCCGGTAACGAGCTCTCCCGCCGCGGCCATTGCGTGATCGCGGACGAGGGGCGTTCCGTCGCCCGCGATCACGGTGTCCTCAGAATCGGGGTGGGGTCGGCGATGCCGGCGTCAGGATCCCGCCGGCCCTGGTACGCACCGCGTGGGCGGCCACGGCGGCGTTGCGCACGACGGCGGCCGTGTCGTGGCTGACCATCTCGCGGTGACGTTTCACGATGCGCCCGTCGATCAGCACGGTGTCGATGTTGGCCGGGGTCGCCGAACGCACCAGCGTCGACTCCAGGTCGCCGATCGGTGCGATGTTGATGTCGTCGGCGCGGATCAGCACGATGTCGGCCCGCTTGCCGGGGGTGATCGAGCCGGTCACCGCGTCCAGCCCGAGCGCCCGGGCGCCGTTGATCGTGGCCATCTCGATGGCCTGGCGGAACACCATGGCCGGCAGCTGCTCGGTGTCGGTGCCGATCCACGGGATGCCCAGATTCCAGGCCACGTTCATCGACTCGAACATGTTGATCGGCGCCAGCGAGGAGGCGTCGAAGGAGAGCGAGACGGTGATGCCGGCGGCGAGCATCCGCAGCAGCTGGCCGTGGAAGCCGCCGGCGGTGCCGAGACGCAGCTCGGAGTGGACCGAGAAACTGACCGGAGATTTCGTACGGACCATCGCCTGCCGGTCGGCCTCGTCGAACGGCAGGGCGTGGCAGAGCAGGAAGTCCGGACCGAGATAGCCCATCTTCTCGATGTCGGCGGCGTGCACCGCGGTCGTCGGCCCCTGACCGGAGTGCACCGACACCGGCAGGCCACGCTTGCGGGACTCGGTCATCTCCAGGTGGAAGTTCGCCGGCTGACCCGGTCCGCGCAGGTTCACCCCGAGGTGGACGAGGCCGCCGAACGGTGACTTCGCGCCGAACCAGGTACGCCGGACCCGGTCGATGTCGGCGAAGTCGATCGGCTGGGTGGCGGGCTGGCCGTCGCGGTGGCCGTACGAGTAACGCGCCCGGACCAAACCGTCGGCGTGCGCTTGCAACTCGGCGTCCGCCCACGCCGGGCCGCGCACGTTGTGCGCCCAGTTGTTGACCGTGGTGATGCCGGCGCCGGCGGCTTCGACGAGGCCGAGCAGCACGCTGTCGTAGAAGTCGTCGGGCTGGTAGGCGGCCACGGTGGCGGTCTTCGCGGCGAAGTATTCGAAGCCGGTGGAGACGAAGTTGCGGCCCAGCGCACTCCACATGTGGTAGTGCGTCTCGACGAACCCGGGCATGGCGATCATGCGGGAGGCGTCGATGACGGTCGCGCCTCGCGCCTTCAAGCCGGCGCCGACCGCGACGATCCGGCCGTCCTTGACCTCGATGTCGGCGCGGGCCTGGTTACCTATCTTCGGGTCGACCGAGACGAGCGCCGCCCCTTTGATCAGGTAGTGGCCGCGGGATGGCTTCCGGCCACTGCCGGTGCGGTGCCGGGAGGTCGCGGCGGCGGGGTCCCGGCCGCTGTTTCCTGACCGATCAGATGTTGTGACGGACGTATTTCCGGCATCACGCGCCAACGGCGATGCCCCAGCCGCAGGGGGATCGGCTGGGGCATCGCTGGTCTTTCCGGTTTTCAGTAACCGAAGTCCTGGGTGTAGTACGGGGTGCCGTTGGCGGAGAAGACGGCGCCGACGCCGACGGTGGTCGACTTGCAGTTGAGGATGTTGGTGCGGTGGCCGGGGCTCTTCATCCAGCCGTCGACGACCTGCTTGGCGGTGCGGTAGCCCCAGGCGATGTTCTCCGCCGACGGCTTCGTGTAGCCGGCGGCCTTGCTGCGGGCGACGAAGTTCGAGTTGCTGCGGCCGGTGTGGGAGAACGTGCCGGTCTGCGCCATCCAGGCGCTGTGGCCGCGGGCGGCGGTGGTGAGCTTGGCGTCGGTCTTGAGCGCGGCGCAGCCGTGCGCGGTGCGCTGGACGTTGATGAGGCGGTTGATCTCGGTCTGCAGGGTGGTCTCGCTGGCCTTCACCGGCGCGGCCTGAGCGGATCCGGCGGTCATCGTGGCGAGGCCGAGAGCGGCCGGGGCGATGAGAGCGGCGGCCAGGGCGAAGCGGCGAAGAGCGTTACGCAAGAGCAGTCCCTTTCGTCGGTGTTCCGTGCTTGCACCGTTCTATTCGGCGCAGGCCGGGCACGTTCGATCACCGCCGGGGAGTGTGAAGGTCGCGGGCCGGTTGCGAGCACCGGCCCGGCTACATCGCCTCGGCCTGGCTCTCCTTCAGCAGGGCGGTCATCGCGTCGTTCTCCGTCGTCTGCTCGTTGATCACATGCTTGGCCATGCTGTGGATGTAGGCGTTGCCACCGCCGGCGTCGAGCAGCGACCGGGACATCGTGATGGCGCCCCGGTGATGTTCGATCATCAGGCGCAGGAAGACGGCCGGCGCTGCCCGGGCGCCTGCCCGGTCCAGTTCGCCGAGCTGTTCGCGGGTCAGCATGCCGTGGTCCGCGCCGGCCGGGGCGGCGCCGATCGGTGGCCGGCCCCAGGCGAGCAGCCACGCGTTCGTCACGTCGATCTCGCGCTGCTGGTCGCGCTCGATGAACTCGGCGATCAGGCGGATCCGCTCCGGAACCCGCCCCTTGGCGATCAGCGTCCGGCTCATCGCGACCGCCTGCTCGTGGTGCGCCACCATCATGCGCGCGTAGTGCTCGTCGACGGCGGTGGGCGCGCCGGCCCGCACCGACGCCACCGGTCCGGCCTCGGGCCGCACCACACCGGTGTCACGCAGCAGGAGGACGGTCAGGCCGGTGACCGCGAGGCTGAGCACCGCAGCGAGACGGCGGTTCATGGAAGGCTCCCTCCGCAGAGCGCGGCCGGCCCGGCCCGACGACCGGGCCGGCCGCGGTTCAGCCGCCGACGCCCGAGGGCTCGGGTTCGGGCTCCGGGTTGCCGTTCTGACCGGTGCGCTCGTCGGGCGTCAGCTGGTTCATCGCGGTGAAGTCGCGCGGCACCAGGTCGAAGCCCTGCCAGTGCATCGGCATCGGGCTCTGGTCCTCGTCGCGTGGCACGTGGTGGAAGCCGACCCGGACCCACATGACCGGGTCGGTCATCGTCTCCTTGTCCTTGACGAAGTCGAGGACGGTGCTGATGTCCGGCGGGCACTCCGGGTCGGAGGCGTTGCCGCTGGCGTACTTCTCGCACGGGTTCTTCTGGCTGAAGGTGACGTCCGGTTTCGTCTCCGGGTGTCCCTCGTACCGGTCGTCGCCGCCGTTGACCAGTTCGTAGGACCGCAGGTGCCCGTCGGTGTTCTTGCTGGTCTTGCTGGTCACCCGCCACCACCGCTGGTTCACCTTGGAGAAGGTGCCCTCCTTGGCGATCGTGGTACGGGTGGTCTTCAGCTTGGCGTTCGAGTCGCCCTGACCGTCGAGCGTGGTGTCGTACTGGTCGACGCGCTCGCCGCCCTTGCCGGCGATGTTGAAGTCCACCCGCCAGAACGCGTTGTGGTAGTGCATCGTCGCCTTGTAGTCCGCGCCCTGGCCGATCGGCCAGCCACGGGCGGCGTCCGATTCGGTGCCCGGCGCCAGGTCACCGGTGGCGCCGAGCCGGGCCGAGATCTGGCCGTCGTCGTGCAGCCGGTACTCGGTCACGTACTCGTACCAGCCCAGCTTGCTGATGCTGCGCAGCACCAGGTCGTGCCCCTGCTTGGTGGACAGGACACTGCTCGGCCCGTTGTCGTCCCAGGTCTCCTCACGCCCGCGGTAGGCCAGGCCGGTGGGCTCGGCGCTGACGCAGAGCACCTCACGCAGCTGCGGCTCCCCCGACCCGTCCGAGCCGAGCCGGCTCGAGCCGCCCTTGCAGTCGTCGCCGTCGAGTGTCTCCAGGAAGTAGCCGCCCATGCCCAGGTCGGTCAGGTCGTCGAACTCCATGTCGCCGCTGTCGTACGGCACGTGCAGCTGGGCGAGCCGGATCGAGTCGAGGACCTGCACCGGTTCCGGGTTGCGGGTGGTGGAGACGGAGACCTTCTCCAGGATCAGCCCGGCCTTGTCGTGGATCCGCCAGCACATCTGCCAGGTGGTGCCGTTCGGCAGCGTCTCCTTGACGGTCGAGGCAGCGCTGCAGGGCAGCACCGGCGCGGCCTGGACGGGCGCCGGCACGGCGGCGCCCAGCAGGGCACCGGTCATCAGCGCGGTCGCGCCCACGAGGTTTCGGTACGACATGCTGGCCCTCACTGCAGGCGGGCGACCGTGCGCCCGGAGAGGTCGACGACGTAGTCGCTGGCGGTGAGGAACGTGCCGTCCTCGGTCTGCACGATGAGCTGCACACAGCGGCTCCTGCCACACTGGCTCGCGCCCTTGTCGGCGGGTTTCGCCGTGTAGATGTGCGCGGTCGGCACGAGCCCGCCGGTTCCGGTGAGCGTCTTGCCGGTGGCCGTGCGGTACGCGTCCTTGAAGCCGCTGCTGACCGGGTCGGCGACCAGCAGTTCGAGCGCGGTCCGGGACTCCTGCTCGGATGCCGGCGGCTGCATCCCGGTGGCGGCGTACGACTTGGCGAGCGTGCCCGCCTTCAGGTCGACGACCTGCTTGATGAGCTTCTCGGTCTTGTAGTCGTAGTAGTACAGCTCGGCCTGCCGGCCGCCGGCGTCGGTGTCCACCTCGGCCGAGAGGTACTCCGGTCCGGCCTTGCCGGTCACGTCCTTCGCCTGCGCGGCGAGCTGCGGGGTGAGCGCGAGCGCCCGGGCCTTCTCCACCTCGCCGCTGGTCAGGGCGTCACTCCCCCAGCCGGTGGCGGCCTCGGGCAGCGGGCTGGGATCGGTGACGGACGGCTGCTCGGCCGCCACCGTCGGGGTCGGCGGGGTCGGCGCGGCGTTGGCCTGCCACGCGGCGAACCCGAAGGCGGTCACCGCTGAGGTCGTCGCGATGCCGAGCCCCCAGGCCCATTGTCTGAATCGAGTCACTCTCTCGTTCCCTCCCGTCGCGGTCCGCAGAAGACCTTCATCGACGGGAGGTGATATTCATGTGAAGTGCACGGCGACGAACGCCGGAGCAACAATTCGCGCCTTGAAGGCTTGCTGGTCATCGATCGACTTGTTACGCGCGCAGGCCGGAGTATTTAATTTATCGGCCATCGTCCGGTGCGGAACGGTCAGCGGACCGGGCCGCGGCTGGCGCGGCTGGTCCGGATCGACGCCAGGCCGCCGAGTCCGGCCGCGGTCAGGCCCAGAGCGACGGCCGCGTACCCGCCGACGATGCCGTTGCCGGTTCCCGGCCCACCGTCGGCGGTGGCGATCACCATGATGCCGATGACAGCGCTGATCAGTCCGGTCGTCAGGGCGATCATCGACAGCCGGCGGCTGACACGGGACACGGCCAGGGAACCGACGACGACGCCGGCCACGGCGAGAACCGCCGCCGTGGTCGCGACGACACGATCACCGGTCAGCGAGTAGGCGGGAACGGTCGATGCCGCGATCAGGCCGGTGGGGAGCATGCGGACCTCCTGGAGGGAGCAGTGGACATGTCTCCTCGAGCCTGTCCGGTCGCCCCGCACCTGGCATCGTGCCGCTGCGGTCATTTCCGGCTGCGTCGTCCGCGGCAGGCCGATGCTGCGGACGCAGGCGTCCCGGGGCGGCCTACCGCGGGCGCAGCAGCGGCGGCTGCTGCGTTCGTACGAGTCGCCGGGGTTCCCGGTCGGGCTAGGGTGCGGGCATGGGTGGCGTGTGGCCTGAGCGCCGGGACTGGGCGATCGCCGCCGGTGCGGCGGCCATCCTGCTGGCCGCCGGGCTGATCGGCGACGGCGCGGACTCCGCTGTGGTTCCGGCCGGGGCGGTTCTGCTGGTGGTGAGCGGGCTGGCGCTTGCCGTACGCCGCCGTGCTCCGGTCGTGGTCCTGGTCGTCACCGGTCTGTGCGCCGTCGGTTATCAGGCGGCGGGGTTCGACGTGTTCGCGGTGGCGTACCTGATCGCCGTGTACGGCGCGGTGCGGGCCGGGAAGCGGCTCGTCACGCTGGTGACGAGCGTGATCGTGCTGGCGGCGTTGCCGGTGGCGGCGATGGTGTCCGGTCTGGCCGCCCGCGAGGCGTTCACTCAGGCGCGGGGTGTCCTCGAGCTGGCATGGCTGATCGCGGCGGCGGCGGCCGGGGAGGCGCTGCGGCAGGCGGAGAGCCGCGCCGAGCTGGCTGAGCGTTCCCGGGAGGAGATCGCCCTGCGCCGCGCCGACGAGGAGCGGTTGCGTATCGCGCGGGAGCTGCACGACTCCCTCACCCATCAGATCTCGGTGATCAAGGTGCAGGCGGAGGCGGCGGTGCACGTGGCACAGAAGCGCGGCGAACCGGTACCGGAGGCGTTGCTGGCGATCCGGGACGCGGGTCGTGAGGCGGCCCGGGAGCTGCGCGAGACCTTGGGAACGCTGCGCGACGACACCGGCGCCCGGGCGTACGGCCTCGATCAGGTGCCGGATCTGGTGCGGCGGGCGTGCGCGAACGGGCTGGAGGCCACCTTGACGGTCGACGGCCGGCGAAACGGCCTGCCGCATGACGTGGATCGCGCGGCGTACCGGATCGTGCAGGAGTCTCTGACCAATGTCACCCGCCATGCGGCGGCGACGTCGGCGTGGGTACGCATCGAGCATCGCCCCGGCGCCGTCGTCGTCCACGTCGAGGACGACGGCATCGCCGACCACGCGACGGCGGTGGTGCCCGGTGTCGGCCTGCTGGGCATGCGGGAACGGGTGGCCGCTCTCGGCGGGCGCCTGGATGCCGGGCCACGCCGCGACGGCGGCTTCGGCGTACACGCCGAACTGCCCGTGGGGCCGGGCTCGTGATCCGGGTGCTGCTGGTCGACGACCAGCCGCTCATCCGCAGCGGGTTCCGTGCGCTGCTCGACGCCGAGGACGACATCGAGGTGGTGGCCGAGGCCGGTGACGGCGCCGAGGGGATCGCCCTGGCCCGCCGGCACCTGCCGGACCTGGCGTTGCTCGACATCCAGATGCCCGGTCTCGACGGCATCGAGGCCACCCGCCGCATCGCGGCCGACCCTCTTCTCGCCGCGATGCACGTCGTCGTCCTGACCAACTACGGTTTCGACGAGTACGTGTTCAACGCGCTGCGCGCCGGCGCCGCCGGATTCCTGGTGAAGGACATCCTGCCGGAGGACTTCCTGCACGCCGTACGGGTGGCCGCGCGCGGTGACGCCCTGCTCGCGCCCTCGATCACCCGCAAGCTGATCGACCGGTTCGTCAGCCAGCCACCACCGAACACCGCCGCGGTGAGCGCCCTGAGCCGGCTGACCAACCGGGAGAGGGAAGCGGTCACCCTGGTCGCCCGTGGCCTGTCCAACCAGCAGATCGCCGACTCCATGGTGATCACACCGGTGACGGCGAAGACCCACATCAACCGGGCCATGACCAAGTTGCACGCCCGGGACCGGGCACAACTCGTGGTCATCGCCTACGAATCGGGCCTGATCCCACGCGGCCCGGCCACGCTCGGGCCGTGACGGGGCAGGGCGGGGTCGGTCTCGCGCACTGCCGCCTGGATCGTCAGCTCCCAGCCCTTCGCATACGCGCTCGCGAACCCCTCCGCGCCCAGTGCGGCGTGGCCACGTCCGGTGAGTTCGCGAACCTGAGGATCGGTGCGATCACGGGTGCCGCGCAGACGGGACGCGGCACCGAGCAGGACGGCGGCGGCGTGATGGTCTTGTTGCGCCGCAGCGAGCCACGCCGACTGCACCGCGACCACCGCCAGCATCGGCCGGTCGCGGGTGTCCAGCGCGGCGGCGTACGCCTCGCGCAGTGCCTCGTCTGCGCCGGCCAGGTCACCCCGGGCCACACAGAGCCCGGCTCGCACACTGCCCGCCAGGGCGCGCCCGTGGTCGTTGTGCCATGCCCGCCCGGCGTCGTCGAGCAGCGTGGCGGCGCCGTCCAGATCACCCATCCGTACCCGAACGGCGGCCTCGCGCACATCCACGAGGTAGCGGATCTGCGGGTTTGCCGCGTGCAGCGCCCGCTCCCGGGCGGCCCCGATCGTCCTGATCGCCGCATCGATGTCGCCGAGCCGCAGGTGCAGGTCGACCCAGCGGAGGTCCCGGTCCACCTGATCACCGGGGGTGAGCGAACCGAACTCGCCGGACAGCGCGGCGGCGTCGGTCAGGTCGGCCAGGCATCGTCGCCGGCGGCCAGGTGCCCGAAGACCGCCAGGGCGGCGGTCTCCTCCTCCACATAGGCCAGTAACACCGGACCGAGGACGCCGACGAGGCCCGGTGACGCCGGGTGGGCGAGCAGCTGATCGGCGAGCTCACGCATCCGGCCGACGGAGGCCTGCGCGGCCGCCGAGGCCGGGGTGACACCGCCGGGCAGGACGGCGATGCGCTCCGCGACGGTACGGGTGGCGGCGTCGAGCAGATCCCAGCTCCATGCGATCACCGCCCGCAGCGTGCGGTGCCGCGCGACGGCGGAGCGGCTGCCGGTGCCGAGGACGCGGAACCGGTCGGACAGGTCGGCCGGCGACAGCGTGCGCAGCCGGGCCGCGGCCAGTTCCAGCGCGAGTGGCATCCCGTCCAGGCTGCGCACCACCCGCACGATCGCGGGCAGGCTGGCCGCGTCGGCCGTGAATCCGGGACACACGGCCGCGGCCCGGTCGGCGAACAGCCGCACTGACGCCGCCGTCAGCGCCTGCTCCGGGCCGTCGTCCGGATCCGGTACGGGCAGCGGGCCGAGCGGCACCAGGGCCTCGCCGTCGATGGCGACCGGCTCCCGGCTGGTGGCGAGCACCCGCAGCCCGGAGCAGCGGGTCAGCAGCGCCGCCACCAGCTGCGCGACCGCGTCGATCAGGTGCTCGCAGTTGTCAACGAGCAGCAGGATGTCCCGGCCGCCGAGCTGATCGGCCAGCACCTCGAGATCCTCGCCGCCGGCCCGGCGACGCGCCTGGAACATGGCGTCGCCGCGCATCCCGATCCCGGCCAGCACCGCCGCGCCGACCTCGGCCGGTTCGGCGACCGGTTCGTGATCACGCCGGTGAGTTCTGATGCCGCCGCCACAGGCGCGACACTGCTCAGGCGGGATTGACGGTCCAGGTGAAGGTGACGACGGTGGACCGCTGCTCGTCGTCGGTGACGGTCAGGGTCACCGGGTAGACGCCCGGCTCCTGCGGGGTGCCCCAGACGAGGCTGTCGTAGCCGTCCACGCCCGGCGGCAGCCCGGACCACGAATAGGTCATCTCGATGCCGTCGTCGGAGGCGATTACGAAGAAGACGTCCTCCTCGCCGACCACGCCGACGCGGTCCTCGATGGGCCGGACCACCGGCGGCCCGGTGATCGCCCAGTACACGGTGGTCACGCCGGCGTGCCCGCCGGAGTCGGTCACGGTGATGGTGGACAGCGTGGAGCCGTGCGCGGCGATCGTCCCGGTGATCAACCCGTCGGCGCTGATGGACAGGCCGCGGGGCAGGTCGGTGGCAGTGAAGGTGATCTCGTCGCCTTGCGGGTCACGGGCCTGGATCCGCAGGTTCACCGCGTCGCCGACCAGGTGCTGCTGGACGTCGGGCCGGGTCACCGCGGGCTCCTGCTGGGCCGGGACCGTCCCGTCCACGCCGGCCGCAGCCCAGGCCGCGTCCACGGTGGTGTGTTCGACGCTGCTCGCGCCGTACAGGTCGGCCGCGGCCTTGAGGGTGGCCTCCCGGGCGCCACCGAAGTTGGTGTTCGACAGCATGTAGACGGTCAGCGCCCGGTACCAGATCCGGCCGGCCGCCTCGTTGCCGATGCCGGTCACCGCCGGCGCGCCGTTGCAGGTCGGGCTGTTGCCCCAGGCGGTTTCGCCGCTGCCGACCGCCAAGGTGTAGAAGAACTTGTTCGCCACACCGGACGACTCGTGCACGTCGAGGTATCCCACCGAGGGACTCCAGCACGACGCGGACGTGAAGTCGCGGTCCGGGTCGTCCATGTAGCGCAGGGTCACCCCGGTCTTCTCGCCGACCAGATAGTCGGGCCGGTCCTGCGGGTTGTCGGCGGCGAACTCGACGAGGGTGCCGAAGATGTCGCTGGTCGCCTCGTTCAGCCCACCGGACTCACCGTCGTAGATCAGGTCGGCGGTGGCGTCGGTGACGGCGTGGGCGTACTCGTGCGCCACGATGTCCAGCGACACGAACGGGCCGTATCCGGAGCCGCCGTCGCCGAAGCCCATGCAGAAGCAGAAGGCGTCGAAGTAGGCGTTGGCGTCGTCGAAGTGGACCTGCGCGCCCGGTACCGAGCCGTCGTCGCGGACCCCGCTGCGCCCGTGCTGGTCCTTGAAGTAGTCGTACGTCTCGGCCAGCCCGTAGTGCACGTCGGCCGCGACCGTCGCCGGGTCGGCAAGGGTGCCGTCACCCCACACGTTGTCGGCGTCCACCAGCGGTTCGGCACTGTCCCCGCCGCGCAGGCTGAGCACCCGGGCGCCGCCGCGCGCCGGATCGGCCAGCGTGTAGGAGCCGTCCTCGCGGCGCGTCGTGGTCAGCGGAACCTCGCCGTTGTAGAGCGTGCGCCCGGTGCCGGTCTCCGCACCGCGGAGCCCTTCGAAGGTGCGCCGCACCGCGCCGCTGCGCGCGTCCACCACGACGTTGAGCTCGCGCGGTTCGTCGCTGGTGACGACCACCTGCCAGGCCAGCGCCGGCGTGCCCTGGACCGCGTCGATGACCAGGTGGGCGCCGGCCTTCTGATGGGGGCCGCCGAACTCCTTCACCGCCACCGCCGTCGCCGTGCGGGCGCCGATCGCCGGCGTGACGCCGGTGGTGATCTTCTGGCGCTGGGCCACCGAGGCGTCACGGAAGCCGCCGTCCGGGTTGGCGTGCACCACGTAGTCACCGCCGAGCACCGGCAGCCCCCGGTAGGTCCGGTCGAACCGCACGTGCCGGGAGCCGTCCGGATCGACGACCACGCTACGGACCTGATAGTTCTCGGTCGCGGCGGCGCGGATGGCGGCGCCGTGCCGGCCGACGGTGTCGCGGGCGTCAGCGGCCGCCTGCATCCGTGTGGGCGGGGGCCGGTAGGCGCCGGGCGGCTCGGCGGGCGCCGCCGCCGCAGGTGATGCCCCGGCTGCCAGAAGGCCTGCTGCCAGCGCGAGCGCCGTCGCGCCGGCGGCCACCGGCCGTCGTCCGGCATGCCGGATAGTGCAGCGCATGTCGTTCCCCCGTGGTCGATGACGTCGGGGGACCATATCGCAGAATATCGATGAGTCTCAGCCCCGATGCGGGGCGGTTCTCATCGGCCTGCTACCTCACCGGGCGACGTAGGAGCCTGCGGTCAGGTCCTGGATGAGTCCCGGTTCGGTGGTGCGCCACCCGAGGAGCCGTTCAGCCCGGCTCGGGTCGAGGACCTGATCGGTGGTGAGCTGGTGCGCGAAGGGACCGATGGCCGCGAGGGCTTGCTGCAGGGTGATGGACACCGCCCGTGTCGCGGTGACCTGGGCGACCGCTTCGGCGATCTCCCGCATGGACGTCGGGGCGGGCGCCGCCGCGTTCACGGCCTTGCCGGCCGGCGGCTGGTCGATTATGTGGACGTACAGGCGGGCCAGGTCGTCGACGTGCACGGTGGACCAGCGGTTGTCGCCCGCTGCGATGTAGGTGGCCGCGCCGTTCGCGCGAGCCGCGGCGATCAGTCCCTGCGGCAGCGCCGAACCGCCACGACCGTGCACCAGGGCCGCGCGCACCACGACTCCGGCCACAGTGGGCTCGTCGAGAACCTGGCGCTCTCCGCGGACCTTCCACGGCTGCGGCGTCGCGTCCGGGTCGAGCGGTGTCTCCTCGTCGAAGGGTGCTGGCGAGGTGGCGGGATAGACCAGGCCCGTGCTGGTGTACACGAACGGCCGGCCACGTCCCAGGCCTTCGAGCATCGCCTTCAAGGCCGCCGACTCCGCGTCCTGCACGGCCTGGTCGGCGTAGTCCACGGCGGTATGAACGACGGCGTCGGCCCGGGACGCCGCCTCCTGCAACCCGTTGAGGTCGGTCAGGTCGCCCCGTCGTACCGCTGCCCCAAGGGAGGAGACCGTGGCCGCGGCGGCTTCGCTGCGAGCAAGGGCGGTGACCTGGTGCCCGGCGGCCAGTAGATGCTCGGCGATCACACCGCCGACGTAACCGCTGGCTCCGGTGAGGAACACGTGCATGAGAATCCTCCTTCGCTGATTCGCTATCAGCGGATAAGCTATCCGCTTACGGATAAGTTATCAGTCCTGGAGGCTCAACTGTGCCCGGTGTCACACCTTCATCGAGCGCCGTCCACCCCGTTGCGCAGGACGTGGATCCGAAACGCGCCGCTGTCCTGCTCGCCGCACAGCAGGCGCTCACCGACGGGCGTCAGCTGCAGCTCAACGAGATCGCCCGATCGGCCGGCGTGGGCGTCGGAACGGTGTACCGCCATTTCGCCACCCCCCAGGCCTTGCTGGAGACACTCGTCGGGCAGCGCCTGCAAGCGCTCACGCAGCAGGCTCAAACGGCAGCCTCGGCCCAGGACACCGCCGAAGCCACGCGCGGGTTCCTCCGTACCACCCTGCTGGTGCTCACCGAAGACCCGGCCCTCGCGCAAGTCCTGGCAGAAGCCGAGGATGCACTGCCCTCGACCGGTGTCCTCAAGACCGAGCTGTCCCTGGGCGTCGATCGGCTGCTACGCCGCGCCGTCGACGAGAAGGTCCTGCCCGATTGGATCACCAGCAACGACCTCGAGCGACTACTCTGCGGTGTCGCCTTCGCGGCGCGGCTTCATCCAGGCCCCGCCGCGAAGCCCGCCGCCCAGCGCTACCTCGACGCCCTGCTCGACGGACTTCTGACCAGCCGGCCCGCCGATCCGCCCTCACCATCGAGAAGGTGGCCCGCCTCGGCGACGCCGACGGCCTCGCCGCCTACCTGAAGGTGCGTGACGCGGTGATCGCCTGCGGCCACATCTGGTTGTGGAGGCCGTCGAAACCAGCCACATCCATGTGCAGGTCCGGCCATGATCCCCGCTTTGGTCAACGGAAGGCTTTGGTCAACGGAAGCACGAGCACAGCACGACCGGCCGTCACCCCCTGCGGGTGGCGGCCGGTCGTTACGCCGGGATCAGGCGGCGTGTGCCAGAGCGGGCTTCTCGGCCGGGACCGTCTTCGGGCTCCGCAGCGTCAGGGCGACGCCGGCGCCGGCCACTGTCACCAGTGCCGCGATCCAGCCGGCGGTCTGCAGGCCGGGCACGAGCTCCGGGCCGCTCACCGCTGTGGTGCCGGCATTGGCGACGGCGACCAGTGCCGCGAGGCCGACCGCGCCGCCGATCTGCTGGGTGGTGGAGACCATCGCCGAGCCGATGCCCTGGTGGTGGGCGGCGACGCCGGTGCCGGCGGCGACGAACATCGCCGTCCAGGCGATGCCCTGGCCGAGGCTGAGCGGGATGATGCCGGGCAGCAGCGCGGCGAAGCCACCGTCAGCGGACATGCCGACCGCGAGCAGTGCCATGCCGGCCGCGCCGGTGAGCATGCCGATCAGGATGGTGGCGCGGGCGCCGAGGCGGCCGAGCAGCTTCTCGCTGACGGTCGTGCCCAGCATGCCGATCAGCGCGGAGGGCAGGAAGGCCAGGCCGGTGGCCAGGGCTCCGAAGCCGTGCACGTTCTGCAGGTAGACGGTGAAGAAGTAGTACTGCGAGCCGAACGTGCCCATGAAGATGAAGGTGACACCCATCGCGGTGACCAGGTTGCGGTTACCCAGCAGAGCGAGTGGCATCAGCGGCTCGTCGGCCCGGCTCTCGATGACCAGGAAGAGGCCGATCAGCGCCAGCCCGCCGAGCATCGCGCCGAGCACGACCGGTGACGTCCAGCCCAGTTCGGGGCCTTGCACGACGCCGAAGACCAGTGCGGTGAAGCCGGCGGTCGCGGTCAGCACGCCGGGCAGGTCGAAGCTGCGTCCGGTGACCCGGGGCGGGTCGGCCGGGATGACCAGGAACGAGGCGACCACCGCGCCCAGCGCCAGCGGGACGTTGACGTAGAAGACCGATTCCCAGCCGAAGACGCTGGTCAGCGCACCGCCGAGCAGGGAACCGAGGGCCATGCCGGCCGCGCCGGCGCCACCCCAGACGGCCATGGCGCGGTTACGCTCACGGCCTTCGGCGAAGGTGGTGTTGATCAGCGAGAGGGTGGCGGGCAGCAGCAGGGCGCCACCGAGGCCCTGACCGGCGCGGGCCGCGAGCAGCAGGCCGGGACTCTGCGCGAGTCCGCCGATCAGTGACGAGATGCCGTACAGCGCCAGGGCGAGGGTGAACATGCGCCGGTGCCCGAGCAGGTCGGCGGCCCGGCCACCGAGCAGCAGCAGACCGCCGAAGGCGACCGCGTACGCGCTGATCACCCATTGCAGGGAGTGTGCGGAGAAGCCGACTTCCCGGCCGATCTCCGGTAGTGCCACGTAGACGATGTTGTAGTCCAGTGCGCTGATGAACTGGGCCAGCGCCAGAAGGGCGAGCAGCAGCCATCCGCCACGCGCGGCATTCCGCGACATTACGAGCTCCTAGTAAGTGGTTAACCTATTACTTGTTGGGCCAAAAGGTGGGCCGCCGAAGCGGCCCGATGAGAAAGAGAGGGTCAGGCGCGCAGCACGCGCGCCCACGGCGCGTCGACGCTGTCGGCACCGACCACGGCGACCACGTTCGCCAGCAGCGAGTCCGCGAAGTACCGCCGCAGCTGCTCGTCGGAGGCGCCGGAGACCGAGCGGGCGTGCTCGATCTGCTCGGCGTAACACCGCCGGACCGCGTCGCCGATGGCCGGCTCCCCCGCCGCGCAGTTGCCGTGCATCAGCAGTTTGAGCAGGTCCCGGTCGGCGATCAGATCCCGGTAGGAAGCACTGAGCTCGGCGAGGACCCGCACCGGGTCGGTCGTGGTGACCCGGGCGGCGACCGTGGCCGTGTGCTGCTTGAGCCGTTGCGACAGGTGGTCGATCGCGGCCACGAACAGCGCCTCCTTGTCCGGGAAGAGGCGGTAGAGGTACCCCTGGGAGATGCCGGCCTCCTGAGCCACCTCGGTCGTGGTGGTGCCGTAGTAGCCCTTCGCGGCGAACGCGACCACCGCGGCGCTCAGAACCGTCGCGCGCCGCTCGACCGCAGTGGATCTCTGTCTCATGTAAGTGAGTAAACACTTACTACTGAGCTCCGGCAACCGAATGTCGTCCCGATCACTCGGCGCGGGTTGCCAGCCCTCCGATCAGGGGCCGGGTCCGGTACTCCGTCTCGCACCTCATGGAGATCATCGTGTTGGTGCGCTCCACCCCGTGGATCTCCAGCAACTGATTGGTGACCCGGTAGAGGTCGTCGGTGTCACGGGCCGCCACCCGCACGATGATGTCGAAATCGCCTGTCGTCGCGTGGATCTCCAGCACGTTCGGGATGGCACGCAGCGCCGCGAACGCCCGGGACCGGTCCGGCTGGCGCAGGGTCATCGCCACGAAGGCGAGCATCGGATGACCCAGCGCCTCCGGGCGCACCCGCGAACTCGGCGCCGCCAGCGCCGGCGTCATCCGGCGCATCCGGGCGCCGATGGTGTTCCGCGAGATCCCCAGGACCCGGGACAGGGTGAGCACGCCCGCGTCCGGGTCGGCGTCGAGGGCGAGCAGGATCCGGGCGTCCAGGTTGTCGATCTGCACAGCTTCTCCTCGGTCGGAAGACAATCGGACAAGACGAAAAGACGGAGGTTGCGCCGGCGCTTCTGCGCCGACCACCCTTGCGGCGTGATTGCATTCAATAACCAGCCGCAGGTGCTGGACCGGGTCGCCGCACTGCCGCGCTACGTCACGGCCGCGCCGGCGCCGACGGCGGACGCCCTGCTGCTCGCCTCGAACGAATCGCCGTACGACCCGCTGCCGTCGGTGCGGCAGGCCGTCGTCGAGGGAAGCGCCCGGCTGCACCGCTACCCCGAGATGCACTCCGGTGAGCTGCGCGCCGCCCTGGCGGCCGGCCTCCACGTCGGTGCCGAGCAGATCGTCGCGGGCACCGGCAGCGTCGGCGTGCTCCAGCAGATCGTCACGGCGTTCGCACAGCACGGTGACGAGGTCGTCTACCCGTGGCGCTCGTTCGAGGCGTACCCGATCCTGATCGGCGCCTGCGGCGCCACGGCCGTGCCGGTTCCGCTGACCGGCGCCGGCGAGATCGACCTGGCGGCGATGGCGAACGCGATCGGCGGCTCCACCAAGATCGTGCTGCTGTGCCTGCCGAACAACCCGACCGGCACGCTGCCGCCTGCAGAGGCGGTGGCCGGGTTCGTCGCCGCCGTCCCCCGGCATGTCCTGGTCGTGATCGACGAGGCGTATCTGGAGTTCAGCGGCGCCGGCTCGCTCTGTCTGCTGCGGCACGGCAACGTGGTGGTGGTCCGCACCTTCAGCAAGGCGTACGGCCTGGCCGGCCTGCGGA
The DNA here is from genome assembly GCF_004001265.1 of Actinoplanes sp. OR16. Taxonomy (GTDB): domain Bacteria; phylum Actinomycetota; class Actinomycetes; order Mycobacteriales; family Micromonosporaceae; genus Actinoplanes. Next base: position 7,238,063 of record NZ_AP019371.1, read on the forward strand.
TCGGGTACGCCGTGACGACCGTGCCGATCGCCGACGCGCTGCGCCAGGTGTTCCTGCCGTTCGGGGTGACAGCGCTCGCCCAGTCCGCCGCGCTCGCGTCGCTGCGAGCCCAGGACGAGCTGGACGCCCGGGTCGCGGCCGTGATCGCCGAACGCGACCGGGTGCACACGCGGCTGTGCGGTCACGGCTGGCGGGTCCCCCGGTCGCACGCGAACTTCGTCTGGCTCGCCGAGCCGGACCGGGCCGCGCGGATCGGCGAGCGGCTCCGGGCGAACGGGGTCCTCGCCCGGGTGTTCCCCGGCGAGGGTGTGCGGCTCACGATCGGCACGCCCGCCATGAACGACAGCGCGCTGCGGGTGTTGCTGTCGTGACGCGGCATTCGGCGGCCGAGGACGCCCTGGCGATGGTGACCGGCACGGTCCTGGTCGGCACCGGTGTCTACACGCTGGCGCAGGCCGGGCTGGTCACCGGCGGCACGGCCGGACTGTCGCTGCTGCTCAGCTATGCCGGACCGGTGCCTTTCGGGGTGCTGTTCGCGCTGGTGAACCTGCCGTTCTTCGCCATCGCCGCCCGGCAGCGCGGCCGGCTGTTCACGGTGCTGTCGGCGATCGGGATCGGCGCGGTGTCGCTGCTGTCGGCGAACGGCCCGGCGCTGCTCGGCCCGATCACGCCGAACCCGGTCTTCGCGGTGCTGGCCGGCAACCTGCTCTGCGGCACCGGCGTTCTGGTGCTGTTCCGTCACGGCTCCAGCCTCGGGGGGTTCAACGTGATCGCCCTGCTCGCCCAGGACCGGTTCGGGTGGCGGGCCGGCTGGGTGCTGCTGGTCTTCGACTCACTGGTGATCGCAGGTTCGGCGCTGGTCACCCCGCTGCCGCTGGTGCTCGCCTCGGCGCTGGGCGCGGTGGTGCTCAACGCGGTGATCGCCCTCAACCATCGCCCGGACCGGTACGTAGTGCCGGCCCGCGCGGCATGACGGCGGCGGCCGGACAACGGGCCCGCACCCCGTTTCCGGCCGCCGCGACCGGCTGCCTACGACGCGTCGAGGTATCCCTCGACGCCGGGGCTGTCCGGGCGGCGATACTGCCGGACCGCCCCGTAGACCGCGGCGGCCGCCGGGATCAGCGGCATCACCGCGAAGACCGGGGAGTCGCTGCCGGTCACGGCGGAGTAGTTGGCGACGATGAGCAGGCCGATGGCGCCGAGCACGAGCGCCGACACCACCGGCGCGGCGCCGGCGGCGAACCATCCACCCCGGACCCGGCCCTTGAGGCGGGCCACCACCACGCTGACCGAGGCGGCGACCATCATGGTGACCAGCGACAGCGCCGTGATCCCGGAGATCGCCGGGAACAGCGTGGTGAACACGTCGACCTGAGCCGCCACGAACGGGGCGAGCAGCACTACCGAGAACGCCACCTGCACGAGCGAGGACACGTACGGGGAAGCATGGGCTCCATGGGTGCGGGTCAGCGCCGACGGGAGCAGCCCGGCGCGCGCCAGGGCGAACTGGTACCGCGCGGCCATGTTGTGGAACGCGATGGCGGCGCCGAAGAAGCTCACCGTGATCAGCAGCAGGATCACCCCGCCGGCCCAGTCGCCGAGGTAGGCGCCGCCGGTCGCGCTGACGACGGCTCCGGGGTCGGCCGCGGTCACCGCCACGACGTCCGGATGGGCCGCCACCAGCGTCCAGGTGGAGAGCACGAAGACGACGGCGAGCAGCCCCAGGGCCAGGTACGTCGCCGCGGCGATGCTGCGATGCCCGCCCCGCGCCTCCTCGGAGTAGATGGTCGACGTCTCGAACCCGCCGAAGCTGAGCAGGATGAAGACCAGGCTCAGGGCGAGGTTGCCGGTGAACGCCTGCCCCGGCTGCAGCGGCGTGAGCTGCCATCCCTCGGGCCGCTGCACCGCGACCGCGACGGCGAGGGCCGCCACGAAGACGAACTGCAGCAGCGAGGAGACGACGGTCACCTTCTCGGCGGTGCGCAGGCCGCGCATGCCGAGGACCGCGAGCAGGCCGAGCGTCACGGCACCGAACACGTACCAGGGGATGCTCACGCCCAGGTACTGCTCGACGGCGATAGAGGCGTAGAAGCCGGTCGCCGCGGTCATGCCGGCCGCCGCGGCGTTGTAGGCGACGGTCGCGATGAACGCCGTCGCCGTCCCGGCCGGGCGGCCGAGGCCGAAGCTGACGAACGCGGCCTGCCCGCCGGCGCTGCGCACGTACCGGGCGAGCAGCAGATATCCGGAGGCGAAGATCGCCAGCAGGACGGCGACGGCGAGGAAGAGGCCGACCGTGCCGATGCCGACGCCGTGGCCGAGGCTCACCGCGATGTTGGTGGCCAGGGCGGTGAGCGGGGCGGTGGCAGCAACGATCATGAAGACCATGCCGGTGACGCCGATGCTGTCCGGCCGCAGGGCCACGGCGGTGGCCGGCGCCGCGATGGTGGGTTCGGTGGTCACCGGGTCACTCACCCAGGCCGAGGATGCGGCCGTTGTCGTTCCACTGCCAGTCCTTCTCCCCCGCCGACGGCGAGGGGTCCAGCAGCTCGACGATGTAATGGGTGACCGTGTCCGGTCCGGCGTTGCGGATGCGGTGCGGGGTCAGCGGGGCCTCGGAGCCGACCGTCTTGTAGAGCACGAATCCGGGGTCGGCCTGCTGGGTCAGGCCCCAGTCCTGGTCGCCGAGCTGCTGGGCCTGCGCGGTGCCGGCGTCCGGCCAGATGACGACGTGGTCGTGGTGGTGCTGGTGGAAGTCGTACATGCCGCCGTCGCCGGTGAGGGTCATCTGCCAGACCCGGACGCGGTCGTTCTCGAACAGCAGGCGGTCGCCGGGGGCGGAGGTGATGTGCTCTTCATTGGATTGCATGCAATCAATAGTGAGGGAGGCCCGGTTACTCCGGTGCGGCAAGACCGTTAAATCGCCGTCACACGAGTTCTTGCAGGCGGGCGACCATCAGATCCCGAGCAGTCTCCACATGCGCGATCGCCAGATTGCGTGCACGGGCGCCGTCCTGCAACTCGATGGCGAGGGCGATCGCCTCGTGCTCGTTGGCGTTCTGCGACAGCAGCCGCACGTCACCGCGCATCGCCGACCAGGAGGTGTTGCGCGGCAGCCGATGGTGCAGCAACTCCGAGGACGTCGCCAGCTGACGGTTGCCGGCCGCCTCGAACACCGTGGCATGGAACTGCGCGTTCGCGGCGTGCCAGCGCGCTCGCGCCCACTCCTCCGGCCTGCCGTCGCGCAGCCCGGCCACCACCTCACGGAACCCGGCGACCGACTCCTGCAGCGTCGCCAGCTGAGCCGGACTGATGCGCTGGGCCGCGAGGAAGGCCGCGTGCCCCTCCAGCAGCCCGCGCACCTCGATCACCTCGGCCACGTCCCGGGCCGTGGGCAGCCGCACCCGGAATCCCCGGTTGGCGATGCGCTCGACCACGCCGAGTGCTTCCAGGCGGCTCAGCGCGAGGGTGGCCGGGGTGCGGCTGACCCCGTACTCCTCGGCGAGCTTGGCCTGCCGGATCCAGGCGCCCAGCTCGAACTCACCGTCGCTGATCCGGCGCGCGAGCGCCTCGGCCACCGCGTCCACGGTGAAGGCCCGCTCGATCGGCGGCGACGCGTCCGGCATGGGATCCCCTTCCGTCCAACACACCCTTCGAAGAAATTGCATTCTATGGGTACGTCGTCAAGCCGCCGTCTCCGCCGCCCGGGACCGTCAGCGATGAGGATCGCGGATCAGCGGCCCGCGGCGTACCCGAGGCCGCCGCGCGGGTTCGCGGCGGCGGTCAGTTCGCCGGTCGCCGGGTCCCGCCCGACCGACGACAGCCGGCCCAGCGACCACGGACCGCTCACCGTCACCGCGTGCCCGCGCCGCCGCAGCTCGGCGATCACGTCGTCACCGAGCCGGTCCTCGACCACCAGCCCGCCCGGCGTCCACGTGCGCGGCCAGAACGAACTCGGCACGTGGGTGGTGTGGAACGCCGGCGCGTCGACCGCCTCCTGCGGGTCGGATCCGCCGACGATCCGGCGCAGCAGATAGGGCAGCTGCCACTGGTCCTGCTGGTCACCGCCGGGTGTGCCGAGCGCCTCGACCACCTCGCCGTCGCGCATCACCAGAGTCGGCGACAGGGTGGTCCGCGGTCGCCGGCCGGGCCGCAGCGCCGCCGGTGACCGCTCGTCCAGCCACGTCATCTGCAACCGGGTGCCGGCGCAGAAGCCGAGGTCCGGCACCGCCGGCGAGGACTGCAGCCAGCCGCCCGAAGGCGTGATGCTCGCGATGTTGCCCTGCTCGTCGACCACGTCGAGGTGGCAGGTGTCGCCGCGGGTCTCCCCCGACGCGCGCACCGTCGGCTCGCCCACGCCCGCGCGTTCCGCGCCGTCCGGGGTGAGCAGTTCCGGGACGTACGGGTTCCCGCCGCCCGGCCGCCATGTGCCGGCGGCGCGCTCGCCGATCAGCGCGGCCCGCTCCCGGTTGTAGGCGGCGCCGAGCAGCGGACCGGCGTCGGCGCCCTCACCGTAGTAGCCCTCCCGATCAGCGAAGGCCAGCTTGAACGCCTCCGCGATCGCGTGCACCCCCGAGGCCGACGACGGGTCGAGCTCGGCGTCCGGGAACCCGGACAGGATCGCCAGGGTCTGCAGCAGCACCGGACCCGAACCCCACGCCGGCGGCTTGACCACGTCGGCGCCCCGGAACCGGTAGGTCACCGGCCGCTCCCAGGCCGGCCGGAACCCCAGGAAGTCGGCCATCGCAAGGACGCCGGCGTGGTCGCCGCCGTCGGCGTGCCGGTGCGGCCGGGCCAGCGCCGCCGTCACCGCCCGGGCGACGAAGCCCTCCCGCCAGGCGGCGAGCACCGCGGCCAGCCGGTCGTCGCGGCTGCGCCCGCGGCGGGACTCCTTCACCAGGCGTTCCAGGGTCGCCGCCCAGACCGGGTTCGTGACCGTCTCGCCGGCTCGCGGCGCCCGGCCGGCGGGCATCCAGAGCGCGTACGACGCCGGCCAGTGCTCCCGGAACAGCGGCTCGACGGTGCGCATGATGTCGGCCCACCGCTCGTCGACGCGTACACCGGTGCGGGCGTAGTCGATCGCGTATCGCGCCACGTCGGCGAACTCCCAGGTGCCGAGGTCGCGCAGCAGCATCAGCAGCGCGGGGAACGCGCCCGGCACCGCCGCGGCGAGCCCGCCCGCCCCGGGCACCGACGTCAGCCCGAGCGAGCGCAGGTGGGCGATCGACGCCCCGGCCGGCGCGGGCCCCTGCCCGGCCAGGACCCGCGGATCACGGCCGCGGGGGGCGACCAGCCCGACCAGGTCGCCGCCCGGGCCGTTGAGGTGTGGCTCGGCGACGTGCAGCACGAGGCATCCGGCCACTGCCGCGTCGAACGCGTTGCCCCCGCGCTCCAGGACGCTCTGTGCCGTACCGGTGGCCAGCCAGTGCGTGGACGCCGCCATGCCCATCCGCCCGCGCAGCGTCGGGCGCGTGGTGAACCGGCTCATGACCGGTCCCGGTCGTGCTTGCCGACGAACGTGCTGACCAGGTCGGCGACCTGGTCACGGAATTCGAACGCCAGCGCGTGCCGGCCACCGGCCAGCACGGCGAGTTCGGCGCCGGGGATCGTCCGGGCCAGGAACCGCCCGGACGACACCGGGATCACCGGGTCGTCGTCGCCGTGGATCACCAGCGTGGGCGCGAGGATCCGCTCGACCAGGGTCGTGGTGTCGTGCTCGGCGAGTGCGCCCAGCCGCCGGGCACGCTGCTGCGGCGTGCGCTCCACCACCGAGGCCCGCACGCGTTGCAGCAGGGCCGGGTCGCGCTGCCCGGCCGGGCTGACCGCGCCGTCGAGCACCCACTGCCGACGCTGGGTGTCCGGGATCGATGCGCTGACCCGCAGGTATTCCTGGACCGGCCCCGGTGAGGCGGTCGTGGCCAGCAGGATCAGCGACCGCACTCGCGCGGGGTGCCGCAGCGCCAGATGCTGGGCGACCGCACCGCCGAACGAGGTGCCCAGCACATGCGCCTGATCCAGGCCGCGGCTGTCGAGGACGGCGGCCGCGTCGTCGGCGAGATCTTCGAGACGGTAGGGCGCGGCGGCGACGTCCGATCCGGTGTCGCGCTGGTCGTACGCGATCGGGGTGATCGAAGCCGGCAGCGAGCCGATCAGGTCGAGGTATTGGGAGGCGCCGCTCTCGGCGCCGTGCAGCAGAAGGAGGGGGGTGCCGTTGGTCATGGGGTCTCTCTCCGGGACGGGGTCAGGTGACCGGCGACGGCGACGGCCGCGGTGACGAGCGCGGCGACGCCGGCGCCGGCCGCGAAGTGCAGGTGCAGCATCAGGGCTCCGGTGAGCGCGCCCGCGCCGATGAGCGCGACCGCGAGCAGCCGGCGCTGCCACGGCTGCGGGCGACCGGCGCCGGCCGGCGAGTCGAACGCGAGCCCGACCAGCGTCGAGGTCACCACGACGGTGGTGACGTCGGCGACCGCGACGGTGCGAGCGGCGCCGGCCTGCAGACCCATCGCGACCCCGAGCAGCGCGGTGGCGACGAACGCCGCAGGGGCCTCGTCCCTCGCGCCGGGCAGCGCGGACGCCGCCAGCAGGATGGCGACCACGACCAGCAGACCGGTGGTGCTTCCGGTCCAGCCCGGACCGCCGGCTCGTCGCGCCACCCGGCCCGCGATCGCGGCGCCAGCCACGAACGCCGCCAGGGCGATCACCGGCCCGGCCACCGGCAGATCGTCGGCGCCGGCCAGGGCCATGCCGAGGATCACCACGTTGCCGGTCATGTTGCCGGTGAAGACGCGGTCGAGGCCGAGGTATCCGATCGCGTCGACGATCCCGGTGGAGAACGTCAGCGCGAGCATCAGCGCCGTAGGCCTCATCCGGCGGCGAGCAGCGGGAACCGGCGGTTGCGATCGGTTATCGCCGCCGTGGTCTCGGGCACCAGCAGGTCCCGTGCGTAGGTCACCCCGGCCTGTGCCTCGTGGACGTACGGGCGCAGCCTCCGCTCGTACCCCGCGAATGCCGCCGGATGGCCGGCGGTCGCCGCACCCAGCTCCTCGCCCAGCATGGCCGCGCCGATCATCGCGAGCGAGGTGCCGCGGCCGGAGAAGAGCGCTGCCGCGTGGGCGGCGTCCCCGGCCAGCACGACCCGGCCCGACGACCAGGACGGCATGTGCACCTGGCTGACCGAGTCGAAGTAGAGGTCGGGCGCGGACCGGACGGCGTCCATCAGGAAACCGCAGCGCCAGCCCTGTTCGCCGGCGAAGGCCTCCTCGATGAGCTGCCGCTGCGCGTCGAGGCTGTGGTAGTCGTAGGCGCGCTCCGGGCTGCGGAACGCCAGGAAGCCCAGGGTCCGGTTGCCGAAGTCGGAGATGCCGGCCATCCGACCCGGCGCGTTGAAGGTGATGCTCTCGCCGTGCACCCCGCAGCCCAGCGGCAGATCCACGATGGCGAAGTAGGCGTCGAGGTGCCGCCGGAACTGGAATTCCGGCCCGAACACCGCCCGGCGGACCGTGGAGTGGATGCCGTCGGCGCCCACGACCAGGTCGAAGCGGCGCTCGGATCCGCTCGCGAACGTGACGTCCACCCCGGTGTGGTCCTGCGCCACACCCGCCACCGCGTCGCCGAACACGAACTCGGCCCGGTCACCGATCGCGTCGTGCAGGATCGCGACGAGCCGGTCCCGCGCGATCTCGATGTCGTGCTCGGAGTCGGCCGCCTCGGCGTTCGGCAGCGCCGCCACCGGCACACCGCGGGCGTCGACGAACGTGGTGAACAGAGCACGGCCGCTGTTCACCACGCGGTTCTGTTGTATGCGGCCGAGGATTCCCCTCTCCTCGGCCACCCTCAGGGCCGCACCGCGCACATCGATCGGTGATCCCGCCGTGCGCAGCGCGGGCGCGCGCTCCACGACGGTCACCTGGTGCCCTCGCGCGATGAGTTGCTGAGCGACGCTCAGACCCGCGATGCTCGCGCCCGCCACGAGTATTGCCATGCCGGTGCTCCTCTAGCTCCATCCAGACTTGCGATGCAGCATTAATAGCATGCAATTATGACGCGCACGTGTCCTGCGATTCGGAAGAAGCGCCTCAATCCGCCGGATTGCATGCAGATGGCCCCTGGCTGCGCGGAGTCGTCGCCCTCGCGGCGCACTTCCGGAACCTGTCGGAGCACCGAGGCCGGGCACCGACCGAGCGACGAGGTCGTCCCGCAGAGCCACCGGCCCGGCGTCGAAGCCGAGATCGACTTCGGTGAGGTTGTGATCAACTGCATGCTGTTCGCATTCCGCACCTCGGCCGAGGTGGCACGGTGAGGCCGGCGGCGCGCCGGAACCCAGAGGGTGGAGGGTCCCGGCGCACCGCCGGCTATCGCGCGCCGTCCTGGCCGGATGTCACCGGCAGGACTTGGCGCCTGTCGCGTACGCCAGGCCGAAGCCGGACGCCGACGAGTCCATGAAGATCACCTCGCGTCCCACCGCTGCCGTCGCGTACATCTGCGCGCCCGGGCTGCATGACGCCGGGCCGATGTACGCCCCTTGGAACGTGTACTGCTTGAGCTTCGGATTGAGCGCGTTGTCCGGGTAGCCACCGGTCTCGATCCAGGCCTGCACCGGCGCCTCCTCGGTCACGGTGAGAACCGTGTCGGACACAGCGACGGTGTCGGCACGGATCGCCTGCGGCGAGTTCTCCTCGAAGAGCAGGCGGCTGGTACGGGTGGCGAAATCGAAGAGCCGCACGGAGTCGTGGTACGCCCCCTGGCTCCACTGGCCGTCGACGATCGTGCCGTAGTCGCGGTCGGTCATCCAGGCGACCGCGGTGTTCGACAGATCGGGATAGCTCATCCTTTCGGCGCCGACATCGCCGCCGGCGTAGGTCGTCTGCCCGGAGGCGATGTCGTGGACCTCGACGCCCAGCGACCAGTAGTGGCCGTTGGCGTCGGGCTGCTCGAAGATCTCGTAGCGGACGTAGGAGATCTTCCCGCCGTCGACGCTCGGCGCCGTCGCGGGGCCGAACCAGTCGGGGTGGGCGAGGGTGTGCACGGCCGGCGATCCGACGCGCAGGTAGCGCACCACGTCGACGTACCCCTGCGTCGGGTCGGACTGGCTCCACGCGACGACGCCGCCGTCGGAGCCGAGGCCGTTGATACGGTCCGGGGAGCTGTAGAGCTCCTTCACGGGGCCGCCCGCGACCGGTGCCGACAGGATCCGGTTGGTCTCATACGTCGGCGATGCGGGGTCCAGCGCGATCGACAACCAGACGACTCGCTTGCCGTCGATGTGCGGGAAGCTGTTGATGCTCCCGTCGTCCGGGGAGATCTGGTACGGCGTGCCCTTGCCGCTGGTGCGGCCCACCCAGATCGAGGTCGGCTCGGTGCGGTTCGCGTCCGAGCGCGGCACGGCGAACCAGCCGCCCGCCAGGCTTGCCTTCATGTCGGCGTACATACCGGTGTTGAGCCGGTCGATCAGGACCGTGGTGCCCTTGCCGTACAGGTTCGCCTTCCACTTCGCGGTGATCCCGCGCGAGTCGAACGCGGTTCGTACCACCGTGAGGTCCTTCTTGCTCAGGCGGAACGACGCGGCGGAGGCGAGCACCGCTTCGCGGGCGTCGACGAAGTCGGACATGGGTGTCAGGTAGTCGGTGAGCGCGCGGTAGACGATCTTGTCAGCGACCGTCTTGCCGAGTTTCTGACGCAGGTCCCAGAGCGCGCCGGACACGATCGTCGAGTTGAGGTGCACGCCGCCGTCGTCCATCGACGGTGTGTCGATCAGGTGCTGGAAGTCCGCCGTGGTGGAGCCGTCATCGAGGTCGCGCAGGGCGCACCGGGCGGGAGCGAGCGTGCGGCAGAGGTCACCGCCGAGCAGGCTCGCCTGCGGGTCGGACATCGACGTGCCCGACACGTCGACGTCGATGGCGTTGCCGAAGTAGTCGGCGATCGCCTCGTTGAGCGCTCCCGACTGGCCGGCGTAGACCAGGCCGGCGGTGTGCTCCACCACGCCGTGCGTCATCTCGTGGCCCACCACGTCCGGGTCCGCGGACAGCGGCAGGTACTCGTCGTCGCCGCTGCCGTACACCATGCGGGTGCCGTCCCAGTACGCGTTCACCCACGGGTTGCCGCCGTACGTGATCCCCACGATCGAATCGATCGGCATGCCGTCGCCGTCCAGGCTGCTGCGCCGGAGCTTCGCCTGGTACCACTCGAACACCTTCGTGGCGTCCCAGGCGGCGTCCACCGCACCGGCGGCGGTCAGGTCGCCGCCGAGGGTGGTCGACGCTGAGGCGAACGGCGCCAGGCCCTCCGGCCACGCGCCGCCCATCAGCTCGTAGTAGTCGCGGCCCCGGGCGTCCCAGGTGGTGATCGGCACCGTCCGGCCGCTCGGGTCCTGGTGGGTCAGGTCTTGCAGGAGGTAGGAGCTCGCGTCGGCCCGGACGAGCGGGAGCGACACGGTGGCTCCGTGCAGGGTGGTGCCCTGGCCGACGACCGGCGCCGTCCCGGCGCCCGCCGACTGCGACTGCGGTTCGGCCTGCGGCGCGGCGACGCTGCCGGCGGCCAGGGCGGCGGCTTGCTGGGCGCTGGCGAAGGACTTGATCCGGCTGACGCTGAGAAGCGGCACACCGTTCGTCGCGCCCACGTAGACATCGCGGAGCACGGGCTGGCCCGAGACGACGTCCTCGCCCTTGACGAGCACGCGCCGCGCGAGCACGCCGGTGCCGGTCGGCATGACCAGCAGTCCTTGGTCGGTGCCGGCGAGGTCGGTGGCGGCCGCGTCACCGGGACGCGGGACCGAGGGTACGACCGCCGCATCCGGGTGCAGGCTCTTGCGTACTTCCTCGACCGCCCGGGACACAGCGACCGCCGCGGGGATCGAGGTGACGGTCGTGTCGACGTCCAGGTTCGTGAAGTAGCTGCCCGACGTTCCGGTCACCGTGCGTTTGCCGGCGGTCTTCTCGGTACGCACCACGTACTGGCCGCCGAACACGGGCAGGCCCTTGTACTTCTGGTTCAGCCGGACCGTCTCCCGCTCGCCTTGCGTCTCGACGCTCGCGGTGGTGAGCGTGCCGGACGGATCGCCGATCCTGTAGCGGCCCCGGTGGCCCGCGAGGTGAGCTTTGGCGGCCTTGTCCGGTGCGATCGTCGCGTCGACCGGGTCGGCCACATCCTCCACGAGCGTCGGGGTGTCCGTGTCGGGCGCCACGGTGACCGGGAGGGCGCCCTCCGCCGCTGCCGGGTCGGCCGGCGGAGGGGTCGCCGCGTTCGCGGCCGGGGCGGTGGTTCCCAGGATGGTGGCCGCCGCCAGCACGGCGATCGCGGGTAGTGCCTTGGCTCTGCGCAATTGTTGCTCCTGCCGGATTGTGGAACAGGCTCTGGCTACCGGCCGGCTCGTTTCCGCACCGGTTCGCCCAGCCCACCCGGCATCGACGTCCGCCACAAGAACGACCTTGCGCATTTGCACACATGAGCAGCGGCGCCGCCGGCACCCCTTACATATTCGTAATCCCCGATTCATCGGAGCGAGAGCCGGCGCGAGCAGGATCGTGTCGGAAGGGCATGAATACGCATGGGCGAGACGGAAATACCGTGGTCGGCGACGGGTTTTGATCCAGTGGCCGGCCGCGTGCTGGAGCACCTGGTGTCGGTGCGATCGGCGGACCACGACGAGGTGGCGTCCGCGGTCGGGGTGTCACCGTCCGAGGCGGAGCGAGCGCTGCGGCACCTGGCGGACTCGGCGCTGGCGTCACCGATCGGCGGTGCGCCACCACGGTGGACGGCCGTGCCGCCGCGACCGTCGCTCGGTGCCGTCCTGGCCCGGCGGCGAGCCGAGCTGGCCCGTGTCGAGGCTGCGGTGGAGCAGCTCTCCGCGGCATACGAGGCGGTGTCCGGGCCGCGCGCCACGGACCTGGTGGAGGTGCTGAGGAGCGAGGACGAGGTGCCTGCCCGCTACCGCCAACTGCTGATGGGGAGCTCGTCGGAAGTGCTCCATCTGGCGAAGCCGCCGTACGTGACAGGCGCGTCGGCGTCCGCGGAGCCGGTAGGAGTGGCACCCGGCGTGCAGATGCGATCGGTGTACGAAACGGACGGTTTCACCGACGCGGTGTCTCTTGCGACGGCGCTGCGCGGGACGGGTCAGGGCGGAGAACTGCGGCTGACATCGCAGATCCCGGTGAAGCTGGTGATATTCGACCGGGCGGCCGCCCTGCTGCCGATCTGGGGAGACCGCCCGTCGTCGGGTTCGCTGGTGGTGCACTCACCCGCACTGGTGACGGCGCTCGTCGCACTGTTCGAGAGCGTCTGGGAGCGGGCCGAACCGGTGTCGCTGACCAGACGGCACGACCTGCCGGGCACCGACCGCGGACCGTCCACCTCGGGCCGGGACCTGCGAACACGGGAGATCCTGCGCATGATGGCGGCCGGCATGAAGGACGAGACGATCGCCCGGATCCTCAACGTGAGCCGCCGCACCCTTCAGCAGCACATCAGCGATGCGGGTTCGGTGCTCGGCGCCCGGACGCGTTTCCAGATCGCCCTGCTGGCGGCGAAGCGGGGCTGGCTGAGCGAGTAGAGCGGGGGTTCGCTCGTGGACGAACGTGCTCACGCCCGGGAGTTCAGCGGACCGACGTGATCCGGGTGAAGACGATCAGGCCACGCGGTGAGGTCCGGGTCACGTCACGGGCGGTCGCTGGAGACCGGGCGCCCGAGACCCAGCAGATCGGCGACGGCCGGCCCCAGCTCGGGGTGCTCGAACCGGAAACCGGCATCCACCAGCCGCCGGGGAACACAGCGCCGCCCGATCAGCACCAGCGCCGGATCAGCGCCCAGGAAGATCGAGCCGACCCGGACCAAAGGCGCGGGACTGGGTACGCCGACCGTGCGCCCTACTGCCCGGCGCAACGCCGCCATCAGCTCGGCGTTGCGTACCGGGTGCGGGGCGGTCGCGTGCACGATGCCGTGCAGGTCCGCGTCGTCGAGGCAGCGCCGGACGATGCCGAGCAGGTCGTCGATGTGCAGCCAGCTGATCCACTGCCGGCCGCTGCCCATCGTGCCGCCGAGGCCCCAGCTGACGAGTCCGGTGAGCCGGTCGAACGCGGGGGTGCCGGGGTCGAAGACGATCCCGGTGCGCAGGATGGTCCGCCGCGCCGCGGGGATCCGCGCCGCGGCGCCCTCCCAGGCCCGGGCGACACCGGCCATCTGCGGCGGGCCGTCGGCGGGTGGCGCGCTCTCGTCGAGGACGGCCTGTCCCGCGTCGCCGTAGATGGCCAGCGTGCTCATCTGCACCAGCACCGGGATTCGCTCGCTGAGGCCCGCACACGCCTGCGCGAGGGCCAGGGTGGGTTCGGTGCGGGATCGGGTGAGCAGCGCGATGTTCGCTCGCGTCGGCCGCCGGAACACCAGCTCGCCGCACAGGTTGATCAGTGCGGCGCCGGCAAGTTCCGAGGCCCAAGGCCCGACGGTACGCCCGTCCCACCGCACCGGGCGCCCCCATCCGATCGTGGCCGCCGACCGGGTGAGGACCACCACGTCGTCACCTCGTTCGATCAGGTCGCGGGCGATTTTCTGGCCGAGCGCGCCGGACCCACCGGCGATGACCACCTTCATCGGGCTGCCTTCCCTCGTCCACACCTTTGAGCGGTCGATCAAATCAGAGCGTACGACCATTTGAGCGCTCGCTCAAGTCTGACAACACCGCGGCAGCCGCCGCGGGATCCGGCCATGCCCCCCACCGGTACGGGGTCGCCACCGGCTCGAACCCAGGACTGCTCAAGCCCGTACCGAAGGGCGTCTTCAGCTGCTGTCGTGGGCAGTGCGCCTCGCTCCGCACGATCAGGCGTGCGCAGTGGAGGCCCCGAACGCGGCAAGTCAGACCATTGCCTTCAACCGGGCCAGATCACCGGCGAGGCACCTTTTCATGAGGGGTGTGGGTCGTACCGTCCGGACAGGCGGCCCACCTTCTCGCGGACGGGCTGCCGACGGCTTGCCGTTGGGCCGTGGCGGCGTTGAACCTGATCGGCACAGGCTGGTCTAGTTCGCAGCACTTCTGACCTTCTTGGCCATTCACAGCGATGAACGCGATGGTCCCTGGCGACTGCACGAACGCAGCAGCGCCGGAGGCAAGTCCGGTGAAGCGCCGAGTCGCCTCCTGGAGAACATCAACGCCGGCTGACGAGGCACGAACGATCACCAAGACATCCTGTCCCACCTCGACGAGACCGGCGGGATTCGAACCCGCGTCCTCTCGCTCCCGAAGCGAGCGCGCTGCCAAGCTGCGCCACAACCCGTTGCTCCCACAAACTCTTGAGAGAGCACACTCGGCGGGATTCGAACCCTGCGACAACCCGGATCCGAAATCCGGTGCTCTGTCCGCTGAGCTACGAGGGCGCGGTGTCGCCGGCAGGGGTCGAACCTGCGGCCTCCGCCTTATCAGGGCGGTGCTCTGACCTGTTGAGCTACGACGATGTGGCGGAGTCGGGGAGATTCGAACCCGGGCGGCTTGCGCCTCGGCGGCGAAGTGCTCGTCCGGACGCCGCGGGCACAGGACGTCCGCAGGAACCAGAAGAAGCATCCGCCCATCATCGAAAAACACACCACGGTGCCGCGTCCTGGGCCCTCGGCACCGAGCGAAGCCCCGTATGTTCGATCGCGCCATCCCGGTTCTCCGCTGCTGGCCGCAGTAGGAGCACCCCGACGGATGCCGATACCAGAGCGACCATGCCTGGTCCAACCAGGCCGCCACTACCGCAGCCGAAGACGGCCCCGTTGCGTGTGGGTGACAACATGGACATCCCGAGGAGGAGTCTATTGACAACCGTACTCGCCATGATCGGTGTCCTGGTAGCCACCATCTCCTTACTCTTCTCCGGCTGGCAAGCGCGCTTGTTGTCGCGCCAGACGGCACTGCAGAACGCGACGGCTGGCGCCGGCACCATGCAGCAGCTCTTCAACTGGTTGCACGACGTGCAAGGGCGTCTACTCGACGAACCACGCCTTCTGCCCTTCTTCCAGGTGGGCGATGCCGCGCCTCGGGATCTGAACCCTCAGGAGCAGGCCAAGCTCCGGATGCTGGCGGCGATGTACGCCGACGTGCTCACCATCGGCGTCTTCCTGCACAAGACCATGCCGCAGACCCGGTCCCACCAAGAGTGGACCGCATTCTGCGTTCGGATGCTCGAACACTGCGAGCCGATCAGAGTCGAGGTCGCCGCCAAACCGATCGGCTATCCCGACCTCTGGCAGATCATGCACGACAGATTCCCCGAAGCGGTTCTCTCCCGTGAAACGAAGGCGCAGCCCTCAGCCGCAGCCGACCCGTTCTGAGCCCCGGATTCTCACGGAATGCGCGCCAGAGCCCGCTACTGATGACCAGAGCCAAGGGCGGCGCCTGCCCTGCTGCTTCTGCTGCCGGCCGGGACTTCGTACGCCAAAGTCCGGGTTTGGGGAAAGGCGTGGTCCTGCCGCCGGTGGGCCAGGCTGCCGAGGAGCCTCGGAGGTGGCGGCCGTCACCTTCCGGGTCTACAGATGGTCCACGGCGGCTCCATTACGTGTGTAGTGAGGTGACAGTGTTCCCCTATGAGCTCGTCGAACTCACCGACGGCGAGAACGCGGTCCGGATCACCGTCCGGTCAGCGGAGAGCGCCGAGCTGTGGGAAGCCGAGATCACCGTGCAGAGCATGTTCGTCACGGGCAGCGCGCTGCTGATGCTCTACCCCTCGAAACTGCAGGAGTGGGCGAAGGCATTGGACAGGCTGGCCGCCGGCGAGGACGCGACCTGGATGGAGAGCGGCAACGGCCCGACGGTCCGCATCCGCCTCGACGGCGGCTACGACTGTCCCGAGGCCGAGGTGGAGGACGAGTCCAGCTCGATGGTCACCGTCCGAGTCCCCATCGCCCTCGAGGGCGACTGGGTCGCTGACCACCGGACCCGCCTCGCGCGTTTCGTCGAAGAGGCGGGCACCCTCGGTGCCGGCGACGGCCTCGTGGGCCGCCCCGGACGGGACGGCCCACGAGGGTTTTCGGTCACTTCAGGCCGAAGGCCCTCGTGATCGTCTGCTCGACGCTGTTGCCGTATGCGTCCTTCGCCGTGGCCCGCAGCGTCACGTGCGCCGCACCGCGCGGGGCACGCAGGTCGGCCGTCCAGCCCTGCGCCGTGCGGTGCAGGCGCCGCCCGGTCCAGGTGGCCCCGTCGTCGAAGGACACGTCCAGCGTGACCCGGTTGATCGACGTGCTGCTGGGCGCCCCGGCCAGGTGGCTGGGCACGACGGTGATCGCCGCCGAGCGTGACGCCTTGTCCGCCGGATCCGTGTCCACCCGGTAGTCGAGCTGGATCAGTGGCAGCCGGGTGGTGCGAGCGTCCGACGTGAAGTTCCACGTGGTCCGGGTCTTGACCGAGTACGGCGTGATCGCTGCGTCCGCCTCGGTCGTGGTGACCAGCCGGTACGGCAGGCGCTTCGGGCTCAGCCCGCGGTTGGCGTCGATCCAGCCCCACCCGTTCTGCTCCAGGACCGTGCCGCCCTGCGACAGGGTGACGGTCTGCGTGGAACCCTCCGGCACCGCGTCGCCGGCGTGGTCGGCGCCGGAGTCACCCCAGCCGGGCACCTCCACGACGATGCGATCCCCATCGCGGTACGGCAGCGTTCCCGCGTCGTTGATCCGCGGACGCTGGATCGCCGCCAGCCACTTCTCCGCGGTCCGGCTGCCCGGCCGGTAGGTGCGGCTGCCGCTGCGCTGGAACGAGCGCATGTCGTTGACCTCGGCCGCCCACCGGATGTCGTCGCCGGCGGTCACCCAGTCGGTGCGGAACCGGTCGACCCGGGCCAGCCCCGGCGAGCCGATCCGCACCGGCATGTCCGGGTTGAGGTCGTAGCGCCGCTCGGAGATCTCCCGGTCCGAGTCGCGCTGGAAGTCGACGTCGATGCGGGCCAGGTCCCGCTGCGACGGGCGGTAGACCACCGACTTCGGCACCCCGGACGGCCAGTAGCTGACCAGGTCGTACAGGTAGTCGGTGGTGGGGTGGGAGGTGACGCGCAGGGTGACCCGGCCCCGGCCGAGCTGGGTGATCAGCCGGTCGCCGCCGTCCTTGGTCAGCGACACGACGGTCAGGGGTGTGCGGCTGGTCGCGTCGTACCAGCGGCCGGTCTCGCCGGTGACGATCAGCAGCAGTGCGGCGCCGGCGGCCTCGGCGGCCTCCACCTGCTCGTCCAGGTCGTCCTGGCGGACCACAGCGATCTTGTTCTTGACCCCGGCGGCGGCGAGCTCGGCGGCGGTGCCGGTGCCCGCGAACACCGCCTCGATCTGCCGGGTTCCGTCGGCCGGCAGAGTGGACCCGGGCAGCACGATCAGGTCGTCGTACGAGGTAGCGCCGTTGTCCACCGACAGCAAGGGCTGGATCTTGCGCCACCGGGCGGTCACCGACAACTTCCCGTCCCGGGCCTTCAGGCCGGGCGTGACCCAGATGCTGTCGTAGTAGCGGCCGATCTGATAGGCGTCGGTGGCCGAGGCGGTGCCGAACTCGCGGTGGTAGTCGAAGCGGACCTCCGCGTTCGCCGTGAGTTGCGGGGTGATCGCCTGGATCTCGCGGGTGCTGCCGGCGTCGAGCGCCACGGCGGTGTCCTTCTCGACGACCACCGTGGGCGCGCTGACCAGGGCGACACCCCGGGAGCTCGGGCCGTGGCTGCCCTCGACGTCACCCCACATCCACACCGAGTACCGGCCCTGCGGCACCAGCACGTCGATCGGGCGGCCGTCGAGGGTGCGGAAGGCGTAGAACATGCCGGGCGGGTCGCCGTCGCGCAGCATCATGATCTCGCCGGGCATCGGTTCGCCGCCGCGACCGGTCGGGGTGATCAGCAGATGCCGGGGCTGGTCCTCGGTGCTCAGCCCGACCAGGGTGTCGGCGAGACGCACGCCGCCGGTCCCGGTCGCCACGACGCTGCCGGTGTAGCGGCCCTTCGCCGTCGTGCGGCTCAGGTCCGCCGAGACGGTCACCGTCGCGGTGCCACCAGCCGGCACCGACACCCGCGAGGCGGAGATCAAGATCAGACCTTCCGGTACGCCGGGAGCGTCCACCCTCACATCGAGCGACACGTCGGCCGGCCCGGTGTTGGTGTAGGTGATCTGCTTCTCGACGGTCCCGGCCGGCTCGTCGTCCAGCGGATGGATGCCGAGGTAGGCGCTGCCGGTGGCGAAGACTGTCGCCGTGCTCGTCGCGGCGATGTCGACCCGGCCGCTGCCGCCGTCGTACGCGCCGATCTCAGGCGTCTGCTTCGCGGTGCTGACCAGGGCGTCCTTCAGCTGCGCACCGGTCCAGCCGGGGTGCTGGGCGGCGAGCAGGACGGCGGCGCCGGCGACGTGCGGCGTGGCCATCGAGGTGCCGCTCATCGTCCGGTAGAGGCCCTCACCCTCGGTGGAGTACTGCGACCGGGCGGCGAGGATGTCCACGCCCGGCGCGGTGATCTCCGGTTTGAGCGCGCCGTCGACCAGGCGCGGGCCGCGGCTGGAGAACTCGGCGATGTGGTCCTCGGCGTCCACCGCACCCACGGTCAGGGCGGCGTCGGCGGCGCCCGGCGTCCCGACGGTGGTCTCGGTGGGTCCGCTGTTGCCGGCCGCGATGACGAACAGCGCGCCGGTCTCGGCGCTGAGCTCGTTGACGGCCACACTCATCGGGTCGGTGCCGTCGGTGGGGCCGCCGCCGAGGCTCATGCTGACGACCTTGGCCTTACGGTCGCGGGCCGCCCACTCCATGCCGGCCACGATCCAGGAGTCCTGGCCGGAGCCGCCGTTGTCGAGCACCTTGCCGATCTCCAGGTCGGCGCCGGGGGCGACACCGCGTTCCCGGGCGCCGGATCCAGCGCCGGTGCCGGCGATCGTGGAGGCGACGTGCGTGCCGTGCCCGTGGCCGTCGGTGACGTCCTCGCCCGGCACGAAGCTGACACTCGACTCGACCTTTCCGGCCAGGTCCGGATGCCCGGCGTCGATGCCGGTGTCCAGGACGGCGACGTCGATGCCGGCACCGTCGTTGCCGCCCGCCCACACGGCCGGGGCGCCGATCTGGGCGACGCTGTCGGCGAGGGTCGCGTGCACCTTGCCGTCCAGCCACACCTTGGTGATGCCGTGCGCGAACGCGGGCTCGGCGCTCGCTGTGCGGGCCGTGGCGACCGGGGCGGCGTCACCGGTCAGCGAGGACCAGAAGTCGCCGGCCTGGTCGCGGTCGGTGGTGATGGCCCGGCCGTTGATGCTGGGCAGGGCGCGTACCTCGGTGCTGGCGTCGGGCAGGGTGACCGCGCCGCGGCTGCGGGCGGCCTGCTCGCCGTAGCCGAGGATGACCGGCAGCCGGTCGGTCACGTCGTCGCCGTAGCCCTCGCGCAGCAGGTAGGTGATGTTGAACAGTCGCTTGTCGAGGCTGCCGGCGCCGACGTACGGCATGGCGCTGTCGGGGTAGACGTAGGTGTCCGGGCCGATCGTGGTGATGTGGGCGCCGATCTGCTCGCCGGCCGGGCCGCGCACCGTGACGGCGCCGGGCGAGACGGTCACCGTGTCACCGGTGATCAGGGTGATCGTCCTGCTGGTCGACGGGCTTGCGGAGGTCGTGGGTGCGGTGGCCGGCCGGGCGACGGCGGGCGCCGGCGGGGTCACTGCCAGCGCTGTCACGGCCGCGACGATGAGCGGCGCGGACCTGCCGATGAAGGAACGTGTCACGTGGTACCTCGACTCGATCAGAGACCTGAAGTGCCCGTGACGCTACAAGCACCGTGATCGATCCCCCGGTTGTCGATCTTGCTTGTTAACCGCGTGGAAACCGAACGCGCGGCCGGCCGTAACTGCCCGATCCGGCAGGTTCGTTATCGTCGATGCCGGTGCTTCCCCTGACCGCGTTCTTCGCCCTGCCCACCCCCGGGCCCTTCGTCGGCCGCAACCGGCTGCTCGCCACCCTGCGCGCCGAACTGGCCCGGCCGTCGGCGCTGGTGCTGCTCAGCGGCGAGGCCGGCGTCGGCAAGAGCCGGCTGGTGGCCGAGGCGCTGCAGGCGTCACCGCAGGCCGGATCGCCGCAGGCGGAGCCGCTGCAAGCCGGGTCACCGCACGGCGGCGGGCTGCCCGTGGTGGTCGCGCACTGCGACGACCTGCGCGAGCCGCAGCCGCTCGGCCCGCTGATCGACGGGCTGTGCGTCGCCGCCGGCACCGGCACCCTGCCCCCGCTGCGCACACCGGACCCGGAGACCGGTGTGCTGGCACCGCTGCTGCCACCGCTGACCGACCGGCTGCCACCGGCGCCGCCCGCGCTGCACGACCCCGACGCCGAACGCGCGCGGCTACTGCGCGCGGCGGCCGCCCTGCTGGCCGCCCTCACCCCGCTGGTCCTCGCCCTGGAGGACCTGCAGATGGCCGACCCGGCGACCCTGCAACTGCTCGACCACCTCGGTGCCCACCCGGTGCCCGGCCTGACCGTGCTGATCACCGTCCGGGAGGACGCCTCCCCCGCCGGATGGCAGCCGGGCCCGGCCGTGCGCCGCCTGCGGGTGCCGCCGCTGACCCGCGCCGAGGTCGGCCGGCTCGCGTCCGCGCTGCTGGCGGGCACCGAGGCGGGCCTGCTCGTCACCCACCTCTACGAACGCACCGCCGGGATCCCGTTCCTGGTCGAGGAGGTGGTGCGGTCACTGATCACCGACGGCGATCGCGACACGATCCGCCGGCACCCCGACGCCCTCGCCGACGCCGCCGTCCCGGCCCTGCTGCGCGACGTGCTGACCACCCGCATGCAACATCTCGGCGAGACCGCCCGGGAGATCCTCGGCGCCGCCGCCGTACTGGGCGGGGCCGCCGACCCGCCCCGGCTCGCCGCGATCACCCAGACCTCCGAGAGCACCGTCGCCGCCGCGCTCACCCAGGCCCGCGCCGCCGGACTGCTGCACCAGCGCGACGGGCGGCTGTGGTTCCGGCACACCCTCGCCCGGCAGGTCGTGCACGAACTGCTGCCGCCGATCACCCGCCGCCTGCTGCACCTGCGGGCGGCGCGGCTGCTCGAACAGCGGCAGCCACGCCCGTACGCCCGGCTCGCCCACCACTTCCGCGAGGCGGGCAGCCCCGCCGACCACGTCCGCAACGCCGAGGCGGCCGCCGACCTGGCCGTCGCCCGCGGTGACGACGGCACCGCCGCCCGGTTCCTGCTCGGCGCCGTCGCCCAGACCGGCCTGCCCCGCCCGGTCCGGGTCCGCCTCGCCGCCAAGATGGCCCGCTCGGCGATCGAGAGCGTCGCGCAGGCCTCCGCCATCCCCGTGCTGCGCGACCTGCTCGACGACCGCCGGCTGCCACCGGGCGCACGCGGCGAACTCGGGCTCGCCCTCGGCCGGATGCTGCGCCAGCAGGGCGAGGCCCGCACCGGATACGAGGAGATCGAACGCGCCGTGCCCTACCTGCGCCGGCCCGGGCAGCGGGCGCGGGCCCTGGCCGTGCTGTCGGCCCCGGACACGGTGACCGGCCGGCACCTGAGCGAGCATCAGGCCCGCTGCGCGCAGGCCGCCGTCGCCGCCGCGGAATCCGGGGAACCCCCGGCCGTCCTCGCCGTCGAGATCGCCCGGCTGTCGCTGCTGCTGGAGAGCGGCGACCCCACCGCCGGCGCCGCCGTCACGGCCGCCGCCGCCGGACTTGCCGGCCACCCCCGCGAACGCGCCCGCGCCTGCCTCAACTGGGCGCAGGGCGCCCTGCACGTCGGCGACACCACCCTCGCCGCGACGATGCTGGCGATCGGGCGGCGCCTCGTCGACGACGCCGACTACGAACGGCTGCGCCCGGTCGTCGAACTGACCACCTTCGGGCTGGACCTGGCGACCGACCGCCGCACCGGGCTGGAACAGCGGCTGCTGCGGTTCCTCGCCCGGCCCTACCGGCTGCCGCTGGCGATGGCCGACGCCCGGCTCTACCTCGCCCGGCTGCGCTACCGCCAGGGTGACACCGACATCGCCGAGCAGGGC